>CAWEIG010000018.1:0-17398 GCA_963809135.1 uncultured Actinomycetes bacterium | reverse complement strand
CGGATTTGGAAATTCCTCCAGCGCCCCTACTGCGAGGTTCACCAGCACCAAAGCCTCGACGTCGCAGTGAAGGTGAAGGGGTGCGGTGCCGGGCCGCTGGTCTTCAGCAGCGTGTTCGACCCGATCCTGTGGCATTTCAAGGTTGCGCTGATCGCGGGCATTGTCATCGCGTCGCCGGTCTGGCTGTACCAGCTGTGGGCGTTCGTCACCCCAGGCCTTCAAAAGAAGGAACGCCGATACTCACTCGTCTTCGTCGGGGCCGCAGTACCGCTGTTCCTCGCTGGCGCGACCCTGGCCTATTTCGTCATGTCCAGGGGTCTGCAACTCCTGTTGAACTTCGCACCCAGTAACACGGTCAGCCTGATCTCGATCGACCACTACTTGTCGTACGCGATGGCGATGCTGCTCATCTTCGGTGCTTCGTTCGACGTCCCCTTGCTGATTGTGATGCTCAACATGGTGGGGGTGCTGAGCTACGCACGCCTGAAGAAGAGCAGGCGACTGTCGATCTTCTTGTGTTTCGTGTTCGCGGCAGTCGCTACGCCCTCCGGTGATCCGTTCACGATGCTCGCGCTGGGCCTGCCGCTGATCGCGCTTCTCGAGGTAGCGACTCAGATCGCGCGAGTGCACGACAAGCGGAAGGCCAAGGCCGAGGCGACGAGCGACGAGTCATTCCCAGACCTCCCCGACGACGAGCCTTCGCCACTGAACCTCTCGTCCCTGTGACGCGGACCGCGACCGTTCATCAGAGGTAAGGCGGTTCGACCGCGTAGCGTGGTGGTCGTGTCCGCCGAGTCGAACCCCGCGGCAGTGACTGGCGAGGCCTTTGCGTCGTTCCAAGCCCTCTACGACTTCACCCTCGACCCGTTCCAGGTCGAAGCCTGCCGGGCGCTCGAGGAGGGCCACGGCGTGCTCGTCGCCGCACCCACAGGTTCTGGCAAGACGCTGGTCGGCGAATTCGCCGTGCATATCGCGCTGGCCGAGAACCGCAAATGCTTCTACACCACGCCCATCAAGGCGCTGTCGAACCAGAAGTACGCCGACCTCGTCAAGCGGTACGGCCCGGCGAGGGTGGGGCTACTGACCGGCGACAACACCATCAACGGCGAAGCGCCCGTTGTCGTCATGACGACCGAGGTTCTGCGCAACATGCTGTACGCGTCGTCGACGACGTTGACCGGTCTCGGGTATGTCGTCATGGACGAAGTGCATTACCTCGCAGACCGCATGCGCGGCGGTGTGTGGGAGGAGGTGATCATCCATCTCCCCGAATCGGTGAGGCTCATCTCGCTTTCGGCGACAGTCAGCAACGCCGAGGAGTTCGCCGACTGGCTGGTCACCGTGCGCGGCGAGACGAAGGTCATCGTCGAAGAGCACCGGCCGATCCCGCTGTGGCAGCACATGATGGTCGGTCCACGCCTGTACGACCTGTTCGTCGGCGGCGGCAGCAAAGAGCTCAAGCTCAACCCAGAACTTGCGCGCGTCACAGGGGAGGAGGAGCGCCGCGCTCGCGCGACTGACCGCAACCACACCGGCCGCGGCGACCGGCGGCCGCGACGTCGTGACACGCCGAGTCGGGTCGAGGTCATCGAGCGATTGGACGCCGACGGGTTGCTGCCGGCTATCACGTTCATCTTCAGCAGGGCCGGCTGCGAAGGGGCCGTCGTGCAGTGCCTGCGCGCAGGCGTCCGGCTCAACACGCCTTCGGAAGCCGCAGAAGTGCGCGCCATCGTCGAAGAGCGCACGGCCATCATTCCCGACGAAGACCTGCACATCCTCGGCTATCACGAATGGATCGAAGCGCTTCAGCGTGGCATCGCAGCGCACCACGCCGGCATGCTGCCCACCTTCAAGGAAGTCGTCGAAGAACTGTTCACCCGCGGCCTGGTGAAGGCCGTCTTCGCCACCGAGACACTTGCCTTGGGCATCAACATGCCCGCGCGCACCGTCGTCCTGGAAAGGCTCGTGAAATGGAACGGCGAGGCGCACGTCGACGTGACGCCGGGGGAGTACACCCAGCTCACGGGTCGCGCCGGCCGTCGAGGCATCGACGTCGAAGGCCATGCGGTCGTGTTGTGGACCCAAGGCCTCGACCCGGGATCGGTCGCGGGGCTCGCATCGACACGCACGTATCCGCTGCGCTCGAGTTTCCGTCCCTCGTACAACATGGCCGTAAATCTCGTCGGCCAGGTTGGCCGCGACCGCGCCCGGGTGCTGTTGGAGTCGTCGTTCGCGCAATTCCAGGCTGACCGCGCAGTCGTCGGTCTCGCGCGCCAGATCCAGAAGAACGACGAGGCGCTCGACGGCTATCGCGAAGCGATGGCATGTCATCTCGGCGACTTCGAGGAGTATGCGGCGTTGCGTCGCAAGCTCTCCGACGTCGAGGCCGAATCGGCCCGATCGGCGTCAGCATTGCGCAAGGCAGCTGCGGCCGCGTCGTTGGAGAAGCTGAAGCCCGGTGATGTCGTGCGCATTCCGGGCGGACGCCGGGCAGGGCTCGCCATCGTTCTCGACCCGGGCTTGCAGCCGGGTACTGAGGATCCGCGTCCGGTCGTGCTGACCGAGGAGCGACAGGTCAAGCGTCTGTCGGTGCTCGACTTCCCGCATCCGGTCGAGCCGGTTGGTCGAGTACGGATCCCGAAATCCTTCAGTGGCCGGAATTCCCAGGATCGTCGCGAGCTGGCGATCACGCTGAGAAATCACGCCTTCGACGAAGCCCACACCAATGACGGGCCGAAGCACGCAACGAGCGATCCGGTCGCCGACCAGATTGCGCAGCTGCGCGCGCAGCTACGTGCACACCCGTGCCACGGATGTTCCGATCGCGAGCAACACGCGCGGTGGGCCGAGCGTTACTGGCGGCTGCGGCGCGACACCGATGCGCTGCGACGCCGCGTCGAGAACCGCACCAACTCGATCGCGCGCGTCTTCGACCGCGTGTGCGATCTGCTCGAGCACCTCGACTACCTCGAGGGCGAGACAGGTCACAGAGGCCGGACGCCGATTGGCTCGCCTGTACGGAGAGCTCGACCTGTTGGCGGCCGAATGCCTGCGCGCGGGCACCTGGCGCGGATTGACGCCACCCGAACTCGCCGCTTGTGTCTCCGCGCTGGTGTTCGAAGCGCGCGAACCCACGACCGCGCCACCGCGACTGCCGCGCGGCCGGGTTCCTGCGGTGCTCGACGACACGATGAAGCTCTGGGGTCAGCTCGCAAAGGCCGAGCGCGATCGGCGCCTCGAATTCCTGCGCGAGCCCGCACCCGGATTCGCCTGGGCTGCATTTCGCTGGGCATCGGGCGCAAGCCTCGATTCGGTGCTCACCGACAACGCGATGACCGCGGGCGATTTCGTCCGCTGGATCCGACAATTGCTCGACTTGCTCGGGCAGATCGCGCAAGCCGCCGACGACGACATCAGACCCATCGCCGAACATTCGATGGACGCGCTGCGCAGGGGAGTGGTCGCCTACTCCTCGGTGGGCTGAGCTAAGACCCGGTGGGTGCGATGCCGAGCGCGGTCAGCACTCGCTGCACCGGCGAACTGATGCCGTAGCGCTGGATCAGCTCGAGCAAACTTTCCTGGTCGCGAATCGCGCTCGGGAGCGCGTCATCGAGGTCACCGGTCGCAACGTCGGTTCGCGTCGCGACGACCACGCCTGCGGACCGAAGGTAGTCAAGCGACGCGCGCAGTTTGGTGCGAGTGCCGGCCGGAAATCCCGCGTCGCTATCGGTCTCCAGCGCCGCGAGGATCGCCGCGAGTGACCCGAACCGCGAC
Organism: uncultured Actinomycetes bacterium; assembly: GCA_963809135.1. Taxonomy (GTDB): domain Bacteria; phylum Actinomycetota; class Actinomycetes; order Acidothermales; family Acidothermaceae; genus PALSA-607. The sequence goes on along the minus strand of CAWEIG010000018.1, from coordinate 13,624 downwards.
ACCAGTGCGGCCGCGGTCTTGTCACCGATCCCAGCAACGCCAGGAAGACCGTCACTGGGATCGCCACGCAAGACCGCGAAGTCGGCGTACGCCCTGCCCGGGATTCCGTACCGTTTTGCGACGGCCGCCTCGTCGACAAGCTCCGCCTTGCCGACTCCGCGGGCGATGTAGACGATCCGCACCGGCTTTGCGTCGTCGACGAGCTGAAACAGATCGCGATCGCCGGTCACGATGTCGACCGTGTCGCTCGCGCGCACAGCCAACGTGGCGATGACGTCGTCTGCTTCGAAGCCCGCGACACCGAGACGGCACAGGCCGATCGCGTCGAGAACCTGCTCGATGACGGCGACCTGCGGCGTGAGGGCATCAGGAACGGTCTCGCCACCTGCAGGTGCCACGCGATGCGCCTTGTACGACGGCAGCAAGGCGACGCGAAACGCTGGCCGCCAATCGGCGTCCATGCAGGCAACGAGATGAGTCGGGTGGTAACGCTCGACCAGAAACCCGATGAAGTCGAGCAATCCGCGGACCGCATTGACCGGCGTCCCGTCGGGCGCAGTGACGCTCTCAGGCACCCCGTAGAACGCGCGAAAGTACAGCGACGGCGTGTCGAGAAGGAGCAGGCTGCGCGACGGCGCGGCGACGCGATCGGTGGGCGCCTGACGTCATGACCCGAAGCCTGGCATGGCGATCGCTGGCGCGCACGCGAGGGCGGCGACGACGCATGTTGCGCGGTCTAGATTGGGGCCCATGGAGACGCCCGCCACGAGGATCGTGCACCCGCTCGGGCCTGCGATGAAGGTCGATCGGGAGCTGCCGACCGCGCACGCCCGCGAGCTGCTCGAACTTGTCAGCGAGGTCGCCCGCGACGCGTTGGCGCCTCGAGCAGCCGCCGCCGAACGCGACGCGGTATTCCCGCGCGACGTCTTCACCATGCTCGGCCGCATGAGCCTGCTCGGGCTGCCCTACGCCGAGGAGCACGGCGGGTCCGCGCAGCCCTACACGGTCTATCTCCAGGTCGTCGAGGAACTCAGCCGAGCCTGGCTCACCGTCGGGCTCGGGGTGAGCGTGCATACCCTCGCGTGCTTCCCGCTCGCCCGTTTCGGCAACGAGTCGCAACGCGCCCAATGGTTGCCCGGCATGCTCGGAGGTGAGCTGCTCGGCGCCTACTGCCTGTCAGAACCAGATTCAGGGTCGGACGCCGGTGCGCTGCGCACGCGCGCCGAACACACGGGCGACGGGTACCGGTTGACGGGAACGAAGGCGTGGATCACTCACGCCGGGCACGCGGATTTCTACACCGTCATGGCGCGTACGTCCGACAACCGCTCGCGCGGCATCAGCTGCTTCCTCCTGCCAGGCGACGCCGAAGGCATCCGGGCCGCCACACCCGAGAAGAAGATGGGTCTGCGTGGTTCCCCGACGAGCCAGTTGCACCTCGACAACGTCGCCGCCGGATCCGACCGGCTGATCGGCAACGAGGACCAGGGGTTCACGATCGCACTAGCTGCCCTCGACACTGGCCGGCTCGGCATCGCGGCGTGCTCGGTGGGGCTTGCGCAGGCCGCCCTCGACGTCGCCCTCGACTACGCGGGGGAGCGGCGCCAGTTCGGGCAGCCGATCGGCGACTTCGAGGGGCTCGGCTTCATGCTCGCTGACATGGCGACCAGTGTCGCCGCAGGCCGAGCGCTCTACCTCGCCGCCGCCCGCCGGGCCGACGCGGGGGAGCGCTTCACCATGCAGGCAGCGATGGCCAAGCTGTTTTGCACCGACACGGCGATGCGGGTCACGACCGATGCCGTGCAGGTGCTCGGGGGATATGGCTACGTAGAGGACTATCCGGTCGAACGGTACCTGCGGGAGGCCAAGGCGCTCCAGATCGTCGAAGGGACGAACGAGGTGCAACGGCTGGTGATCAGCCGACAATTGCGCGGGTCATGATGCGGTCATCGATGCGGGCACCGATACGGTTATGGAGCCGGTCATAGTCAGGGAATGACCCGATCGAGCTATTGCGCCGGTCAAAAGTCGGCCCCAACCCAGCCAAATCTCAGGTTTCGCTTCCAATCGGCGCCGGTTTCCGGCAGGGTGACTCGGGTTGCAGCTGTGTCGTGGTGTGTCCCGAGTTACTGATCCGGTATTGCGTGGTTCTTGTAGTCGCCCGGTCCCCGCGTCCCCCGCGTCCCCCGCCTCGGAGGTCACCAGCTCGTGCTCTTGACTGCCCCGGCTCCACCCGCGCCCCCAGACCCGCGGCGCCGCGCCAGCAGGCTGCTGGCCGCGATCGGCGCCGTCACGGGTGCGGTGGTCACAGTCGTCGGCATCGTTCCACTTCTCGTGTTGGCAGCGGCACCTGCATCGGCCAGTTCCGATCCGGCCAGCGCCATGGTTGCCGCAACCAACCAGGCCCGCGCAGCAGCGGGCGTCGGTGCGCTCTCGGTCAGCGGCGACCTCAGCGCCGCGGCCGCCCGCCAGGCGAAGAACATGGCCGCCTCAGACCTGCTGTACCACACCCCGAATCTCAACACCGCCGTGTGTTGCTGGGTGGTCCTTGGCGAGAACGTCGGCGAGGGTCCGTCAGCCAGCCGCCTGCACGCCGCGTTCATGGCCTCACCCGATCATCGCGCGAACATCTTGCGGTCAAGCTTCACCCAAATCGGAGTCGGCTACGCCTTTGACCGCAGGGGCACGCTGTGGGTGTCGGAGATCTTTCGCCGTCCGAATGGCACTGTGGCGGCGGTGAAGCCCGCCGCGGTCGTACACCCGACCGTGACGTCCACCCCGCCTCCTGTGGCCAAACCGGTTTCGAAGCCGCAGGTGCAGGCCGCGGTACCTGCTGCTCGCCCGCCGGTCGCCGCGCCGGTGATTGCCCTGCCGGCGGGGCCCGTGTCCCGCGACCTGGCCCGGCTCCCGCTTGCCGCTGCCCAGCGCTTCGCCGCCGAGCTCGGGGCGGGCGGCACCGTCACCGGCACCAACCCCGTCAGCCGGCTGCTCGACTTTGCCGCCTTGGCCTCGAGCGGCGACTAACTAGGCCGTCGACTGGCCCGTGACTGGCCGCGCCACCCCACCGCGCAATCACACGAGCCACCCACCGCGTAACCACACGAGCCACATCAGCCGCACCCGCGTGGGACGGCTCGAACGACTCGGACGGATTCGGCTGACTTTCACTGACTTTGGTCCTTGCCACCCGCCTCGCACCCACGGCCCTAGGGCCTCTGACCTGCAACGATGCGCATCGTTGCAGGTCAGACGGCGGTTGACAGACCCCGCCGGGGAGCGGGTATCGTCCCCGGCGTCCACCGAGATTTCCGGCGAGGAGAACCCTTCCCCGCCTCGATTCCTCCTGGGTCGTCGGCGGCTCGCGCGGGCACTGCGCAAGCCGCCCAGGTGCCAGGTCCAGGTGTGTCAGGTAGGCGGAGGACGCCGCTTCGGCCGGTAGGGGGTGCGACACCCGGGAGGGTCCGGGCGCCCAGTAGACAACGGTGGTGATCCCGCAGCCGGCGGGTTCGCGATCGGTCCGAGGGGCGCCCGGCCCTTACCCGGCAGGCACGTTTCCGCTATCCAATCCGTTCGCCGCTGTACGGTGCGCAGGGAATGCGCGTGCGCGAATGACCGCGCCCGGCACGTCGGCGCGGGTCGCCACGCAGGTGCGAGGAGTAGCGGTGAACAGGCGGATCGGCGACGTACCTCGGCCGGTCGACACCTTGCCCGCACCCGACGTCGCCGCCGGAGCGCCACACTCGATCACGAGAAGCGCATCTTCGCGCTGGCTGCCCCTCGGGCTCGCACTCGCTGGCGGGGTCGCGCTGTACGCCTCGTTCGCGCCGCTCGGCTGGTGGCCACTGGCCGTCGTGGGCACGGCGGCGATCCTGATCGCCGCAAGGGGCCAGTCATGGCGAGGTGGTCTCGCGGTCGGATTCGCAGCTGGGCTCGGGGAGTTCGTGCCGCTCATCGCGTGGCTGCACGTCGTCACGCCGCTCGCCTGGATCGCGCTCGCGCTCATCGAGGCCGTCTATCTGGCATTGCTCGGCAGTGGTCTGGCGATGGTGGTGTGCCGGCTTCCTGGTTGGCCGCTCTGGACCGCGTGCTTGTGGGTCGGTGAGGAACTTGTGCGCGACCGATGGCCGCTAGGCGGGTTCGCGTGGGGTCGGCTGGCGTTCAGCCAGGGCAACACCCCGTTCACCGGCTACGCCGCGCTTGCCGGAGCGCCCGCGGTGACGTTCGCGGTGGCGCTGTCAGCCGGGCTGCTTGCCCTGGCGTTTGTCACCCTGCGCGGCGGCGCTGGCAAGGCCACGTTGGTGGGTTTCGGCGGGGTGATGGCGAGCGTTGCCGCGCTGGCTGCCGTCGGCGTCCCGCTCCTTGGTCTTGCCGTTCCTCGGCCGACGGGTGGCAAAACGGTCCAGGTCGCGGTGATCCAAGGCAATGTGCCGCATCCGGGCACGCATTTCCTAGGTCGGGCCGAGGAGGTCTTGAACAACCACCTCGCCGAGACCGCGGTGTTGGCAGCGCAGGTGAAGTCGGGCGAGCTCGCCCAACCGCAGCTCGTGCTGTGGCCAGAGAACGCCTCGGACGTCGACCCGTTCGAGGATCACAAGGCCTACGCGGAGATCCAAGCGGCGGCGACCGGCCTCGGCGTGCCGATCCTCGTCGGTGCGGTGCTCCAGGACGGGCCGAATAACGCGAGCAACACCGGCATCGTGTGGGATCCGGTGACAGGCCCCGGGCAGCGGTACACGAAGCGGCACCTGGTGCCGTTCGGTGAGTACATCCCGTTTCGCGGGCTGATCAGCCACCTCACCAACCTGACGACGCTGGTGCCGCAGAACTTCCTGCCCGGTCACAGCGTCGGCACGTTGACAGTGGGTCCTGCCACCATCGCCGACGTGATGTGTTTTGAGGTCGCGTTCGACGAACAGGTGCGTGATGGCGTCACGCACGGCGGCCAGCTGATCGTCGTCCAGACAAACAACGCGACGTACATGCACACGGCCGAAACCCAGCAGCAACTGGCGATGTCGCAACTGCGCGCGGTCGAACATGGCCGTTCAGTCGTGGTGGCGGCAACGAGCGGTATCAGTGCAGTGATCGCACCCGACGGTCGCGTTGTCGCGAAGACGGCAGAGCTGACTCCGGCGATCATTGACCGGCCCGTTGTCCTGCGTACCTCGCTGACGCTCGCCGACCACCTGGGTGCGACGCCCGAGTGGGTCGTCGGCATACTCGGCATGCTGTCCATCGTCGCGGGGATTGTGCGCATCAGGTCCCGTCGCGGCTCCGGAAAGGAACTCGCGCCGTGACCACCGAAAGTGCGCTCGGTCGGGTCGTGGTGATCATCCCGACCTACCAGGAACGCGACAACATCGCACCGATCGTCGCCCGGGTGCGGTCGGCCGTGCCCGATGCCGACGTCCTCGTTGCCGACGACAACAGCCCCGACGGCACCGGGAAGATTGCCGACGAGCTCGCGGCCGCCGACGAGCACATTCAGGTCTTGCACCGTCCTGCGAAGGCAGGCCTCGGCGCCGCTTATGTTGCAGGTTTCGCCGTCGCGCTGGCGGCGGACTATGACGTCATCGTCGAGATGGACGCCGACGGCTCGCATCAGCCCGAACAATTGCCGAGGCTGCTCGGCGCGCTGGCAACTGCCGATGTGGTGCTCGGATCCCGCTGGGTCGAGGGCGGCCAGGTCAGCAACTGGCCGAAGTCACGCGAAATCCTCAGCCGAGCCGGCAACGCCTATGCGCGGATCGCGCTCGGGATTCCGCTGCGCGACGCAACCGGCGGCTACCGCGCCTACCGCGCCAAAGTGCTGCGGTCGTTCGACCTGACGACCGTGAGGTCCCAGGGCTACTGCTTCCAGGTCGACCTCGCGCTACGCAGCTGGGAGCGCGGCTACCGCATCGTCGAAGTGCCGATCACGTTCGTTGAGCGTGAGCTCGGGGCTAGCAAGATGAATCGCGGCATCGTGATCGAGGCGTTCGTCCGCGTCGCGGTCTGGGGCGTGAAACGGCGGCTGGGGCAGGTGCTCCCCAGCCGCCGTAGGCGTGCAAGCTAGAAGTGCGCAACACGTGCGCCTGGAAGCGCGCACCTATAAACCGAGTCAGGCTGTCTTGCGTCGTCCAGCGAGCCGCAGTAGGTCGAGCCGCTCCTGAAGGATCGCTTCAAGCTCAGGGATGCTGCGCCGCTCGAGAAGCATGTCCCAGTGGCTTCTCGGGACCTTCACCCTGACCGGCTCGGTCGCAGTTGCCGACTGGGCCTTCGTCGCAGTCGCGCCGCAGAATCGGCACTCCCACGTGGCAGGCACTTCCGCCTCGGCCGCAAGCGGCACTTCCATGCGGTGGCGGTTCGGACATATGTAGGCGACCATCTGACGCTCGGCCAGTTCGGTACCTCTATCGTTTTCGTAGCTCACCGCACCAAGGCGGCTGCCGCGAAGTGCTCGTTCTGCCATCTTTTCCCTCCTCCGGACTCCCGTGTGCGTCACTACCTGAACGCGCGAACCAGAAGCAGGATTCCCGCGAACCCTGGCTCGCAATCAGGCCTAACGGCTAATACGGGCGCCACGCACGGATGGTTCGTCACCACCTCACCGGCGGTTCATATCCACTTCGCCGTGGGTTTAGACCTCATCGAAAGGACTTGGATGGACGCCGAGCCGGTCCGCCTGCCCAATGTCCCGTTTGACCTGCTGTGGGAGGTCCCGCCCGAACATTGGGAGCCGGTCGTCTCGCCGGGACTCGGCGAATCCGGGCTGCTCATCGAGGCCGGCCCGCTCACCGACCTCTTCGTGTCACCAGATGACGTCGAGCCCACCCTGAACGCGCCCCGACTCCTCGGCGTCCCGGATCATCGTTTTCAGCTCAGCGCGCTCGTCGAAGTCGAGTTCGCATCGACCTTCGATGCCGGGGTCCTGGTGTTGTGGGCGCACGACCGGTCGTGGGCCAAGCTGTGCCTCGAATACGCACCTGCCGGGCAGGCAATGGTGGTCTCGGTCGTCACCCGGGATCGTTCCGACGACGCGAACAGCATGGACGTCGAGGGGTCGAGCACCTGGTTACGGATCTCCGATTCCGGGGCGGGTAGCCCGGGCAGCTTTGCGTTCCACGCGGCCACCGACGGCGTGCACTGGAACTTGATCCGCCACTTCCATCTCGGCACCGGTGCTGACGACCTCGTCCGCGTCGGCTTCCTCGCCCAGTCGCCGACGGGCGACGGTTGCCGGGTCACGTTCTCGCAATTGCGTTACCTGCCCGAGGCACTCGACGATCTGCGCGGGGGCGACTAGCTCGTCCTGTCGTCTTAAGAACCCGCGCCTACAAGATGCGGAGCCGCTCGCCGTCCGACCAGCCTCTGATGTTCTCGACCACTTGCCGCCACCATTCCGCGTACGTCGCCGTTGTCACGTAGCCGATGTGCGGCGTCACGACAGTGTTTGGGATCGAGCGAAGCGGGTGATCCGCGGGCAGCGGCTCGACGTCGAACACATCGAGCCCCGCGCCCGCAATCGTGTGGTGGCGCAGTGCCTCGACAAGCGCGGCTTCGTCGACGAGCGGTCCGCGCGAGGTGTTGACGAGGTATGCGGTCGGCTTCATCAGGGCGAGTTCGGGCGCACCCACGATGCCGCGCGTTCGGTCGCTGAGCTTGAGGTGCAGCGTCACGACGTCAGACGTCGAGAACAGCTCATGCTTGTCGGCGAACCGCACACCGACCTCGGCCGCCCGCTCCGGCTGGAGGTTCTGGCTCCACGCAACGACGTCCATGCCAAAGGCGAGCCCGATCCGCGCGACCTCGGCGCCGAGCTTGCCGAGCCCGACGACGCCGAGCCGTGCACCCGCGAGCTCGAGGCCCACAGTGCGCTGCCAGCCGCCCTCGCGAACCCCGCGGTCTTCGACGCAGATGTGCCGGGCGAGGGCGAGCACCAAGCCCCAGGTCAACTCCGCGGTCGACGTGCGCAGACCCGTTGTTCCCCTGACCTCGATCCCGAGGTCGCCGCACGCGTCGAGGTCGATTGCAGCGTTCGCCATCCCGGTGGTGACGAGAAGCTTGAGGTTCGGAGCCTGGCCGAGCAGGGTCCGCGGGAAAGGTGTGCGCTCGCGCATGGCGACGACGACGTCGGCGTCGCGCAACGCCTCGGCGAGATCCGCGTCGCTCAGATGTTCTGTGCGGATGTCGAGGTCGAGCTCGAGATCAGCGAGATCACCCCACGGACCGTACTCGCGGGCGACGCCCTGGTAGTCGTCGAGAACAAGGACTCGTTTGCTCATGGCAGCATCCTGGCAGGATGGCGGGGTCAATCGTTGTGCGCACCGCACCCGCGAAAGGTCCCGCCACCGATGCAGACCGATCTGCCGACAGACCGCCCACTCATCCAGCAAATGGTCGTCATTCACCGCGTTTTCCGCAGGGAGTTCCGGCTGCTCCCCGGCCTGATCCGCGGTGTTGCCATCGACGACTTGAACCGCGCCGCAATCGTCGGGCAGCACGCCGCGAGCATGCTCGAGTTCGTCCACGTGCACCACCACGGCGAGGACGAGCTGCTCTGGCCGCTGTTGCTCGAACGCGTTGAGGTCGAGTCGGCGCTGATCTACCGGATGGAAGCCCAGCACGACGCCGCCGCAGCCCTCATTGCCGTCGCCCGCGACCAACTGCCCGCGTGGACCGCCGAGCCGACAGCTGAGCGCGGCGCCGCTCTGGCCACGACGGTTGAGAAGCTGGCGGCGGCTCTTGACGAACACCTCGGCGAAGAGGAAGTCGAAATCCTGCCGCTGGTAGAAACGAACCTGACTGTCGAGGAGTGGAACCGGCTCGGTGAGCACGCGCGTGCCAGCCTGCCACCGTCCGAGGGGATGTCGAGCCTCGCCGCGATCCTGGAAGAGGCCGACGACAACGAGCGCGCGATGTTCACCAAGGACCTACCGCCGCCGGTGCTCACGATGTTCGTGTCCGAGGCCGAGCCTGCCTACCGCGAACAGATGCGTCGTCTCCGCGCCCCTACTCTGTGATCGTGCCTGACACCGCCGACGCCTCTGACGAGTTGCTCGACTGGCGATGGAAAGGGTTCCCGGCATTGCCCGCCGGCACGTCGGCGTCGCAGTTCGTGGCGGGACGACCGTCCTTGTTCACCGCGGGCTTCACCTGGCCGATCGCCACGCTGCGCGCTTCGGCAGTCGCCAACAACATCGCCGTGCTCGCCGCGTGGTGCGAGAACAACGGCATCCTGCTTGCGCCGCACGGCAAGACCACGATGGCGCCGGCACTCTTCTCGCGCCAGCTCGACGCCGGCGCTTGGGCCATCACCGCAGCCACTCCATGGCAGGTGCGGGTATATCGAGCTCGTGGAATCAAGCGGATCTTGCTGGCCAATGAGCTCGTCGATACCGAGTTTGTCAGGTGGCTCGCCGCCGAACGGGCTGCCGACACGGAGTTCGAGTTCCTTTGCTACGTCGACTCGGTGGCGGGGGTCGAGATCCTGGGCGACACCCTCGACGCGCTCGAGGCCCCGCCCCTCGGCGTCCTGGTCGAGGTCGGACCAGTCGGTGGGCGCACCGGTTGTCGCACCGCCCCTGACGTGCAGGCCGTTGCCAAAGCGGTGCAGGCCCACGAATCCCTGATGCTGATCGGGGCTTCGGGTTTCGAGGGGGTGTTCGGCCACGGTCGCGACGACGCGACGTTGGGCGAGGTGCGCGCGTTCGTCGAGACGCTGGCGCGCACGCTGCTCGACCTCGACGCCGACGGCCTGCTCGACGACCGCTCGCCGTACTTCGTGCTGACGTGCGGTGGCAGCGAGCAGTTGGACGTCGTGACCTCGGTGTTGCGGGAGCCGCTGGCGTGCTCCCGACCAGTGCGAGCGGTCTTGCGCAGTGGCGCGTACGTGACGCACGACCACGGCCTGTACGCCGCGACGTCCCCGCTGGCTTCGCAGTTGCAGCCCGCCATCGAAGTGTGGTGCCAGGTGCTGTCGCGACCCGAGCCGACGCTCGCGCTGCTGGGAGCGGGTCGGCGCGACGTATCGTTCGATGCTGGACTTCCGGTGGCGTTGTGGAGGCGCTCGGTCAGAGGAGGCGGTGTCGTGCCCTTCCACGCGACCGTAAGCAAGCTCAACGACCAGCATGCGTTTCTCGATCTCGATGCTTTGGACGTCCTCGAGGTGGGTGACCTGGTCGGTCTTGGCATCTCGCATCCGTGTACCACTCACGACAAATGGCAGCTCATGCCGTTACTCGACGACGAGAGACAGGTCATCGACTGTGTGCGCACTTACTTCTGAGGCTCGCTATGGCTGACCGGCTCGAATTGCCGAGCGAACTCCTCACGACCGGCGTCGTCGCGATTGCACGGGCCGCCTCGGCGAGCAGGGTAGAGGCTGCTGTCGAGGCGCTCGTCCGCGCGGGTGTCACATGCATCGAAGTGCCGCTGACAACACCGGGCGCGGTCGCGACGATCGCCTCGCTCGTCACGATGTACGGCAGCTCGGCGTGCATCGGTGCCGGCACGGTCCTGACCACCGAGCAGGCGAGCGCTTGTATCGACGCCGGCGCCGCATTTTTGGTCTCCCCGAGTGCGGTACCCGAGGTTGTCGAGCTCGCGGCTGCCCGCGGCGTCCCGTCTATGCCTGGAGCTTTGACCCCCACCGAGATCGTGGCCGCGTGGGGTAGCGGTGCGGCCGCAGTGAAGCTTTTTCCCGCGTCGTTGGGGGGACCGCGGTATCTGCGCGACGTGCGAGCGCCGCTGCCCGACATCGCACTGCTGCCGACGGGCGGCATCGCGATCGATGACGTCACCGCGTACATCGATGCCGGAGCGATCGCGATCGGAGTTGGCGGCCCGCTGTTCGGTGACGCGCTCGACGGCGGCGATCTCGCGGCGCTCGCGGCTAGGGGACGCCGGTTCCTGGTCGTCGTCGCCGAGGCGCGCCAGGCTCGCGGCGCGCGATTGCGATGACCGCCGAGCCCGTCGAACTGGTGACGTTCGGCGAGACGATGGGTGTGCTTGCCACCGACGAATTCGGGCCGTTGCGCAACGGCCATCCGATGGTGCTCGGCATCGCCGGCGCTGAGTCGAACGTCGCAATCGGTGTGCGACGTCTCGGGCATTCGGTTGTGTGGGCCGGCCGCGTCGGAGCCGACCCGATAGGGCGGCTCGTCATCCGCGAGCTGCGCGCCGAAGGCGTCGACGTGTCGCACGCAACAACCGATGCCGACGCAGCAACCGGATTCATGCTGAAGGTCCGGCGCACCACCGCGACGTCAGAGGTCATCTATTCGCGCAATGGCAGTGCCGGCTCGCGGCTGACCCGCGCCGATCTCCCCACGGATGTGATTGCGGTAGCGCGGGTGCTCCACATCACCGGAATCACGATGGCGCTAAGCGATTCTGCGCGCGACTGCGTGCTTGCGGCTGTCGATGTCGCAAGATCGCACGACGTGCGCGTGTCTCTCGACATCAACCACCGGAACGCGTTGTGGACCGACGAGGCCGCACGTCTGGCGTTGCTCGACGTAGCGTCGCGTTGCGACTTCATCTTCGCCTCCGAACACGAGGCCGCCCTGCTCGTCGGTGCGCTTAGTCCGGCAGCCGCGGCGAGGGCGATGGCCGATCTCGGTCCGCAACACGCAATCGTGAAGCGCGGCGAGCTCGGCTACGTCGCGTGCATCGACGGGCAGCTGCACTCCGGCGATGCGTTGAAGGTACCCGTGGCCGACCCGGTCGGTGCGGGCGATGCGTTCGTTGCGGGCTATCTCGCGTCGTGGCTCGAAGGCGCAACAACAACAGAAGCATTGCGGACGGCGAACTGTGCCGGAGCCTTCGCTGTCGCGGTCAGTGGTGATTGGGAAGGCCTGCCGACCCGCACCGAGTTGGCCGCTTTCGGCGCCGGAGGCGACCCGGTCACCCGCTGACATTTCTTGCCGCTATTTCGACAACCCGGCGAGCAGGTTGATCACAACACCGATGATGACGACGCCGAACAGGTACGCCAGCAGTGCGTGCCGGAGGATCGTCGCCCGCATGACCGTCGAGGTCACCTCAGGATCCGAAACCTGAAACGTCATGCCGACCGTCAGCGAAATGTAGGCGAAGTCGGTGTATTGCGGCTCACGATCGGGGACCTGGTGAAAGTTGAGACCGCCCGCCTTGCCTCCGTAGTACAACCTGGCGTACCGCAACGTATATGCGGTGTGGACGACAGCCCATGAAAGAAAGACGGTGACAACGGCGAACCCGACGTAGGCAGCCTTTTCGGCGCCGTTACTGCTGCCGCTCGCTGCGATGACGAAGCCAACCCCGACCAGGCTGGCGACGCTTGCGCTGATCAGCAACAGATCGACGATCGGGCGACCTGGGTCCTCGCGTACGGCGTGACTCGCGGTCGAGCGCGGGTCACGTGGCCAGATCGTCAGCCAGATCCAGGTCACGAAGACCGCCGCCGTGACGTCCCACCCGACAAGCGCGGCAAACCCCCAGCCGCCCGTAACGCCCATGATGACTGCGCCGACCACCCCGATGACGCCCGCCACGGCGATGTGCATGGCGGCAGACGTGATCTTCGGGTTGAGCTCACCGGCCGGCTTCGGCGCTGCGCTGGGTGCCATCACGCCATGGTGGCACCCCTGCCCGCCCTAGACTGCGCATGACCGGGTTCGACTCACAGGGGAGCGGCGTTGATCGAAGCTGTCGGGCTCGGCAAGCGATTCGGTGACCGCCGCGCGGTCGACGACCTGACCTTTCAGGTTCAGCCCGGCGTCGTCACCGGCTTCCTCGGGCCGAACGGGGCCGGGAAGTCGACGACGATGCGCCTCATGCTCGATCTCGACCACGGCGACGGCGTCACGCGATTCGACGGCCAGCGCTATCGCGACATCGCGAGCCCGATGCGCCGCGTCGGCGTCCTGCTCGAAGCCAAGGCGTTCCATCCGACACGGACAGCTCGCAATCATCTGCGCATGCTCTCGTCGGCGAACTCGATAGCTGACAAGCGGGTTGACGAAGTACTGCGGCTCGTCGGTCTTGAGTCGGTCGCGCGCAAGAAACCCAAGTCGTTCTCTCTCGGCATGGGTCAGCGACTGGGTCTGGCGGCAGCGCTGCTCGGGGAGCCCGACATCTTGCTCCTCGACGAACCGGCCAACGGGCTCGACCCGCAGGGCATCACCTGGCTCCGCGACTTCTTGAAGGTGTACGCGGCCGAGGGCCGCACGGTGCTCGCGTCGAGTCACCTTCTCGCGGAGATGCAATTGATGGCCGACCACTTGATCGTCATCGGTCGCGGCAAGCTGCTGGCCGACATGCCGATCGCCGAGTTCGTGGCCCGGTCATCGCACACCAGCATCATCGTGCGCAGCCCGGAGGCCGCGCGGCTAAGTGAGTTGCTCGTCGCGCGCGGGGCGACCGTCATCCCTGAGGGAGACGGCCGGTTGTCGCTGACGGGTCCGACGCAAGAGGAGGTCGGCGATCTTGCATTTGCCGAACGGATCCCGTTGCACGAGCTGACGACTCGCACGGCGACCCTCGAGGAGGCGTTCCTCGAAGCGACCGCCGGTTCGCAGGAGTTCGAGACAACCGGGGGGCTCGCATGAAAAGCGCATTGCGTTACGAATGGATGCGGCTGCGCACCCTGCGCTCGACCTGG
>CAWEIG010000017.1:0-39632 GCA_963809135.1 uncultured Actinomycetes bacterium | reverse complement strand
CTCCGATGCCGCTACCGCCGCCGGTCACGACAGCAATGCGCTGTGCGTTCGCCGACATCGATCTCCTCCTGGTCGCCACAGTCTCCCGCACGAAACACTGGGCGACGACGGCAACCTACCTGGGCAGCCGGCCGTACTTCGGGGTGTGGCGGTATCTATGGAGCGGCCCGACGAACTCGACGCTGCCGGGCAGACCAGCTCGGCGGCAGCATCAGCCCAATTTCGCCGGTTCGTAACCGAGTCGTCAGCGCGCCTGCTGCGGACGGCCTGGTTGCTCACGTCGCGCCCGGGAGCAGGCTCAAGACCTGACCCAGCTCGCGTACGCGAAGACGTTCGCCGCGTGGCGCCGGGTGCGGTACGACGACGCGGAGGCCTACGCGCGTCGGGTCATGGTGAACAGCTATATCGACTGGTGGCGCAGAGCGCCTTGGCGTGAGCGCCCGACCGAACACGTACCCGAGCACAGCCCCGTCCCCGATCACGGCAAAACGATAGATGACGACGGCGCTTGCTGCCGCTCTCGCTCGCCCGCGCGTCGCGACGAACGATCGTGGTCTTGCGCTACTACGTCAACCTGAGCGAAGCCGATGTCGCCGCGCATGTCGGCGTCTCCATCGGCACCGTGAAAAGCACGACATCGAAGGCGCTGGCGAAACTGCGGCGCTCGCCGATCTCTTTACACCGACCTTCCGACACGATCTTCTGACACCAAGATGCCCGCATGTCGCCGCACGCAAGGAGACCTCATCGAGCAGAACAACCTCAGCGAAGAACTCGGGCAACTCCCGCCCATCTGACACTGGGCGCGACATGCAGCAACCGTGCGACGCGGCGCGATCAGAACTCCGGCAGACTTCGATCGCCGCGCCGCTGCAGTTGCGGTGCTTGGCGTCACGTCGGTTGCGGCTTTGGCTGGCGATCATCACGGCCCGCAGGTCGTGCAAACGGGATCGAGGAACCGGATCGGCATTGCAGTCGCCCCGGCCTCGTCGTCGCCGGCACCGTCGATCCCGCTGGCGTCGATCACGGCGTCGGCCGATGCGCCTCGTCCGCGCCCGCGTCGCCAGCGTCCACGCCTACCTGGCCGACAGCGAGCGCCTCGCCGTCCGCCTCGTACTCGCCCGCGGCGCAGTCGACCATCGGCGCCCCGGCAGCGACTCCCGACGGCAACGCGCCGCCCTGGGGCACCTCGGTACAGGCCGGTACCGACGTCGGCACGACCACCAACCTCGTGCTGTACGGGGTTCACATCGATGCCGCGGCGATCCCCTGCACCCACTTCGGCCTGATGGTCGGAACCGTCGACGCATCGGGGAACACGACTGGCGTGTACGAGTCGATGAATTCGCCGGGAGCGACCTAACGCCGGGCTTCCACGCGGTCGGAGTATGGTCGGCAAGGTATTCGCGGGAACGTACTTCGTCGGCTACTACGTCGGGCCTGCGGCTTCGATCTCGGTGGTTGTCGACGGCGTCCCGACTGCCGCTCACGTCGCGGCGTGGAGCGTGAATCCCGACGTCAAGTTCTGGTGGCTCGGCGGCAGCGCGAACGGCAACCCGACCTACGGCGCAGTCACGGCGAAGGACGTCAACGGGAACGCACTCCCGGTCGGTACCCACGCCCAACCCGGCGTCGGCTGACCGCAAAGATCTTCGTGCCCGGCCGGGCCTTGTACACCGAAGTCGCCCGGCCGGGCAGCGCGACCCGGCAGCGAGGAATGCGGGACCGAACAACAACTCACCAGCGGTCGTGCACGTGTTCGCGAATGTCTCGGTCGTAAATCTCCCGTAGCCGATCGAGCACGTCGTCGCCGAGCGGCGCCAAATCGGCAGCCGCTGCGTTCGCCCGGGCTTGCTCGGCGTTGCGCGCTCCCGGTATCACCGTCGAGACACCGGGCTGGTCCACGATCCAACGCAGAGCCAACTGTGCGGTCAGGGCGCCGCGCAGGGGTAAGGCCGCCGCGACCTCGCGGGCGGCGGCGACGCCGACGTCGTACGGCACTCCGCTGAAGGTTTCACCGACGTCGAACGCTTCCCCGTGCCGGTTGTAGTTGCGGTGATCGTCCGCAGCGAACCGCGTGCTCTCGTCGTACTTCCCAGACAGCAGCCCGCTGGCCAGCGGCACCCGGGCGATGATTCCGACGCCCGCAGCAGCGGCTGCCGGCAACACCTGCTCCAAAGGCTTGCGGCGGAAGACATTGAGGATGATCTGCACGGTCGCAACTCCCGGCCGCGCGATTGCCTGCAGCGCCTCGTCGCAAGTCTCGACGGACACGCCGTACGCGCCGATGCGTCCCTCTGCGACCAGCGTATCGAGCGCGTCGAATACCCGGTCGTCGGCGTAGACCGACGTCGGCGGGCAGTGCAACTGCACCAGGTCCAGCGTGTCAACCCCGAGGTTGGCACGACTGCGGTCGACCCAGCCCCGAAACGCCGTCAAAGTGAACGCCTGCGCGACGTGCGGGTCGGCGCGGCGGCCCATCTTCGTCGCCACGGTAAGTGCCTCATCGCGTTCGCGAAGGATCCGGCCGACCAGTTGCTCGCTGCGGCCGTCGCCGTACACATCAGCGGTGTCGAGGAAGGTGACCCCGGCGTCGACAGCGGCATGCAGCACGGCCAAGGCGTCAGTTTCGCTGACGGCACCCCAATCGGCTCCGAGCTGCCAGCAACCCAAACCGATAACCGAGACCTGCCGGTGCGTGCGGCCGAGCGTTCGAGACTCCACGCACTGCACCCTAAGCGAGGTGCGGGAGCACCCGCCGGCCCAGCCCCAGGTTGCGGCAGCCGCGCTGCAGCAAACGCCCGCTCGTTGAAGGAATTCCAGGCCAGATGCACCGGTCCCAGACCCGAGATGCGCGGGCCTGGGACCGGTCGCGACCAGCAATCCTTAGAGGACGACGATCCCCATCGGAGACGTGCCCGCGGGCAATGCCACGGGTGAGTTAGGAAGCTCTGTCAGCGTCCCGCCATTGACGGCGAATGTGCTGACGACGAGGCCCCGGCCTCCGGTGACCGACAGGGTCGTGCCGTCCGGGGACAGTCGGGCATCGACCGCCCCGGCGCCGTTGATGAACGGCACCGTGCCGAGCAAGGTGAGGGATCCGTCGTCACCGATCGCGTAGCTGGACACGTTGGCCGAACCGGTGTTAATAGCGAACAGGTACCTGCCGTCATGGCTGATCTCAACCCAGCACGGAGCGGTCTGCCCATCCGGAACCGGCGAGTTGCCGATCGACGTGAGGATCCCACGACGACTGTCGTTAAAGGCCGAGACTGTGCCGAGACCGGCACCGGCGTGGGCATTGGAGACGTAGAGCTGCGACGGGTTGGTAGGACGGAACTCGGCACCGATCGGACCAAGGCTCTGCGCCGTGAATGGTGATCCGACGGCGGGTACGATCCGGCCGTCAAACCGGACAGTGAAGCTGTCGATGAGCGACGTGTTGTCCCGGGTGCCGACGAGGCGGTCACCTGTGGAGTTGAACAGGACGTCTCCGACGCCGGAGCCTTCGGGGACAGCAACCGTTGTATAGGGCAGCGGGATCAGCTTGCCCGCAGGCGTCAAGAAGAAGCCGCTGTAGTTGCTGCCACCGTTACCGACGTTGGCGACGTAGACCAGTCCGAAGCGGTTGATCGCGATGCTGACCGGCTTGACGCCGCCGGAGGACACGGGTGCCCCTACTGGGGTCGGCACGCCGTCGCGGCCGATCCTCAACACCGAGATCTGGTTGCTGCCGGCATCAACCGCGAGCAGGAACCGCCGATCCGGGCTGGCCTGAAGGGCACCTTGCGAACCGAGGCCGGCGCCAAGGCCCGCGCCGCCGGCCGCAAACGGCGAACCGGTGATCGGTGTGAGCGAGCCGTCGGCGTGTCGGTCGAAGCCGGCGATGGTGTTGGCGCCGGCGGCATTGTCGTTGACGTAGGTGTGCCCGACCACCGGCGAGACCGGACTGGCTACGGCGGTACCGGCGCTGGCCAGCACACTGGCCGTTGCGGCCAGCAAGGTTCCGCAAGCGGCAAGGTAGGCGCGTTTACGCATGTTGTTCTCCCAAACGGTGAGGGTCGACCGCACGTGATCGACACGTGTGAGTCCCCGCCACCAACCCGCCGTTACGGAATTGGTCCGGTTTCGGAACCTCGTTACGCGATCCGTAATACCCGCAGGCGCGTTTGAACGTCACGGCACGACATAGCCTCAGAATTGTGCGCACTGATAGCTCGGAACGGGAGCTCTTGATCCGCTTGCGGGCCGGAAACGAGTCCGCGTTTGCTGAACTGGTCGAGCGGCATCACGGGCAACTGATCCGATTGGCCGGTGCGTTCGTAAGCCGTGCCGAACTGGCCGAAGACGTCGCCCAAGAAACGTGGCTCGCGATGCTAAACGGCCTCGACAAGTTCGAAGCCCGATCCTCGATAAGGACTTGGCTGTTCCAGATTTGCGTCAATCGAGCCCGTTCGATCGGCGAGCGCGAACACCGCACCGTGCCCGTCGAGCACATCGAACCCGCGGTCGACGCTGAACAGTTCACCCCCAGCGGTGCCTGGACGTCCCCACCGACACCCTGGCCCGAAGCGAGCGCAAACGCCGTTGACGACGCTGCGATGGTCGCGCGGATCCGGCGAGCCATCGCCACACTCCCCCAGATGCAGCGCGCAGTCGTCACCATGCGTGACATCGACGGACTGTCGAGCAAGCAGGTCTGCCAGGTACTGTCCATCAGCGAAGCGAACCAGCGAATCTTGCTCCATCGCGGCCGCGCGTACATCCGTCGCAGCCTCAACGAAGCGGTGACCAGACAATGAAGCTCGCGGCGAGTCTCGCCAGACGCCGCGACGACATCACCTGTCGTCGTGCCGTCGAACTGATCACCGACTACCTCGACGACGCGCTGCCCGCACGTCGGCGAGCCGACCTGGAACGCCACCTCAGCGTGTGCATGCATTGTCCGGAGTACATCGCGCAGCTGAAGGCCACCATCGCTGCCACTGGAAGGGTGGACGCCGACCAGCTCAGTCCCGAGATGAAGCAGACGCTGATCCAGCTCTACCGCCAGCATCGGCCGTGACGCGGGTCAAGCTCTCGTTGTAGCCCCGACGGGATTCGAACCCGCGCTACCGCCTTGAGAGGGCGGCGTCCTAGGCCGCTAGACAACGGGGCCGTGCGTGTACTTCTGCCGGGTTGGCTGGGGTACCAGGACTCGAACCTAGACTAGCTGAACCAGAATCAGCCGGGCTGCCAATTACCCCATACCCCATCTGATCGGACAGGCCTTCCCCGATCGCTGGTCGAGTGTATCGGACGCCGACAGGACCCACCCAAAACGCTCGGAAGCGCTCCGACCTGCGCCCAGACGAACCGACGCCGCCGCCCGCCGCAGCCTCGACATGCTCCGTTCGCGGCCGAGCAATTCCATCGACTCGAACAGCGGCGGCGACACGGTGCGCCCGGTGATCGCGACCCGCAGCGGCGCGTACGCGTTGCGCGGCTTGAGCCCGAGCTCGCCGATCAAGTGCGGCCTCGAGAGCGCTCCTTGATCTCGTCGGCATGCCACTGCGCGAGCGACTCAAGCGCGCTCAACGCGGCGTCGAGAGCGGGTACGGCCTCGGCGTCCAAGATTCTTCGCCGCCGCATCGGCGTCCGGCTCGAATGAATCGTCGTCGACGAACAGAAAGCCGAGCATGCCGACGGCCTCTGACAGCAACGCCATGCGTTCGTGCACCAACGGCGCCGCCGCTCGCAACATCTCGACATCGCCAGGTGAAGGCGGGTCGGCGATCACACCGGCGCGCTGCAGGATCGGCAACAGTCGAGTCGCGAGCTCGTCGACCGACAATGCGCGAAGGTACTGGCCGTTGAGCCAGTTCGAGCTTGTCGATGTCGAAGACCGGGCCGACCGGATTCACCCGGGTCCAGTCGAAGCTCTCGACCATCTCGTCGAAGCTGAAGATCTCACGGCCGTCGGGCATCGAATAGCCCATCAACGCGAGGAAATTCCGCAGCGCCTCCGGCAGGTAGCCCTGCTCGCGGAACCACATCAGCCGAGCAGCGGGATTCTTGCGCTTGCTGATCTTCGACTTGTCGACGTTGCGCAGCAACGGCATGTGCGCGAACGCCGGCGGCTCGAGGCCGAACCACTTGTAGAGCAAGATGTGCTTGGGCGTCGAGCTGATCCACTCCTCGCCGCGCACGACGTGCGTGATGCCCATCAAGTGGTCGTCGACGACGACAGCCAGGTGGTACGTCGGAAAACCGTCGCCCTTCACGATCACCTGGTCGTCTGGGTGCGGGGCCGACGTCCGGCCTCGAATGAGATCGACGAACGTGAGCTCGACGTCACTCGGGATCAGCATGCGCACGACAGGCGTCTCGCTGAAGCCGGGCAGCAACGCGCGCTCGTCGCGCGTCTTGCCGTAGCAGAGGCGGTCGTAGCCGGTGGCCTGCTTGCGGCGCTGCTGGTCTTCGCGCATCTGCGTCGAGCCGCTCGGCAGAACACCAGCAGTAGTAGGCATGGCCGTCGGCCAGCAGCCGCTCGAAGAATGGCCGATAGGTGTCGAGCCGTTCCGACTGCCGGTACGGCGCGTACGGGCCGCCGATGTCGGGGCCCTCGTCCCAATCGAGACCCAGCCAGTGCAGCGTGTCGTAGATCTGCTGCTCGCTGTCTTCGACGTAGCGGCCGCGGTCGGTGTCCTCGATGCGCAGGATGAACTTGCCACCCTGCTGACGGACGAACGCGAGGTTGAACAGCGACATGTACGCCGTGCCGACGTGCGGATCGCCGGTCGGTGACGGCGCGACGCGCAACCTGACGCTCATCGCGACGGCCTTGACGACAGTGTTGGTCAACGTGCCGATCCCTTCGATGGTCACGGCAACCTCGTCGCCGGGCACGATCGGGCCGACGCCGGCCGGCGTGCCGGTCAGGATCACGTCACCGGGCAGCAACGTCATCACGGCGCTGACGAACACGACGAGCTGCTGCGACATCGTGCAGCAGCAACGACGTGCGCGCGTTCTGCTTGACGTCACCGTTGACCGTCGTCGTGATCGCGAGGTCGGACGGGTCGACCTCGGTGTCGATCCACGGCCCGAGCGGGCAGAACGTGTCGAAGCCCTTCGCCCGCGCCCACTGCCCGTCGGACTTCTGCAAGTCGCGGGCCGTGACGTCGTTGGCGCAGGTGTAGCCGAGGATCACCTCGGGCACTCGCTCGAGCGGCACCTCGCGACAGAGCCGGCCGATCACGACGGCGAGCTCACCCTCGAAGTCGACCGTGCTGCGACAGCTTCGGGTAGCGATCGTGGCGCCAGGCCCGATGACGGACGTCGAGGGCTTGAGGAACAGCACCGGCTCGGCAGGTGCCTCGCCGCCCATCTCGCGCGCGTGGTCGGCGTAGTTCTTGCCGATCGCGACGACCTTGCTCGGCAACACGGGAGGCAGCAGCCGCACGCCGGCCAGCGGCAGCCGCAGCCCGCTGAACGTGACCTCGCCGAAGGGGTGGCCGTTGATGACGGCAACCTCTTCGGCACCCGGGGTACCACCGATCGCCCCGAACGCAAACCCTGCGACGTCGGGGTCGCCGTAAGAGAATCTCGCTATTCGCACGAAGCGTGAGGTTATCGGCTCACGACGAGTGCTGGCGCAGCAGACCGTAGGTGTAGGCGTCCTCCATCGCCTGCCACGACGCCGCGATGAGGTTCTCGTCGACGCCGATGGTGTCCCACTCGGTCTTGCCGTCGCTGGTCTCGATCAGCACCCGGGTGATCGCGCCGGTCCCGTGCGCGCCGTCGAGGATGCGCACCTTGTAGTCGACCAGCTCGAGCTCGGCGAGCTGCGGATACAGGCGTTCGAGCGCGAGCCGCAATGCACGGTCGAGCGCATTGACCGGACCGTTGCCCTCGCCGGTCGAAACGATCCGCTCGCCCTTGGCCTGCACCTTGACGGTCGCTTCGGAAACGACCTCACCGTCGGCGCGCTGCTCGACGATCACCCGCCACGACTCGAGCGTGAAGTAGCTGCAGCGGCTCGCCGTTGATCTCGGCGCGCAGCAGCAGTTCGAACGACGCGTCGGCCGCCTCGAACATGTAGCCCTTGGCTTCAAGCGACTTCACCCGCTCGACGACCCGGCCGACGACGTCCTTGTCGCCCGACAAGTCGAACCCGAGCTCCCTGCCCTTCATCTCGACGCTCGCGCGGCCCGCCATCTCCGAAACGAGCATGCGCATGTCGTTTCCGACCAGCGCCGGATCGATGTGCTGGTACAGATCCGACGAGACCTTGATGGCCGACGCGTGCAGCCCGCCCTTGTGCGCAAAGGCGGACAAGCCCGACGTAAGGCTGGTGGGCGCGCGGCGGCTGGTTCGCGATCTCAGCCACCAGGTGAGCTGACCCGGCCGAGCTCGACTACTCGGTCGTCGGGAAGCACCCGGCGTCCGAGCTTCAGTTCGAGATTTGCAACGACCGTCACGAGATTCGCATTACCGCAACGCTCGCCGTAGCCGTTGACGACGCCTTGCACGTGCGTGACGCCAGCCTCGACCGCGGCGAGGGTGTTCGCCACCGCGCAGCCGGTGTCGTCGTGACAGTGGATGCCGATGCGGGCGCCACTGCCTTGCAAAACAGTGTGGACGACGTCGGCGAGCTGCGTGGGCAGCATCCCGCCGTTCGTGTCACACAAGACGATCACGTCGGCGCCGGCCTCGGCCGCGACCCGCACTGCCTCGAGCGCGTACGCCGGATTCGCCTTGTAGCCGTCGAAAGAAGTGCTCGGCGTCGACGAACACCCGGCGTCCCTCGCCGCGCAGGTGCGCGACGGTGTCGCGGATCATCGCGAGGTTCTCGTCGAGCGTGGTCTTCAGCGCCTCGAGCACGTGCCGGTCGTGACTCTTCGCGACGAGGCAGACGACGGGTGCTTCGGAGTCCCGCAACGCAGCGACCTGCGGATCGTCGGCCGCCTTCACGTTCGGCTTGCGGGTCGCACCGAACGCACTGAGCGTGGCGTTCTTGAGCTTCAACTCGGTGCGGGCGCGGCGGAAGAACTCGGTGTCCTTCGGCAGTGCGCCCGGCCACCCGCCCTCGATGAAACCGACGCCGAGGTCGTCGAGGCTCTGCGCGATCGCCAGTTTGTCGGCGACCGTGAGGGCCATGCCCTCACCCTGGGCGCCGTCGCGCAGGGTCGTGTCGTAGACGTGAAAGGCGTCGGGCTGCGGGGACATCGGGTACCTCTCCGGTTGGGCTCTAGCGGGTCGGACACAACAAAAAGACCCCCCGCAGATGCGGGAGGTCGGGCGCGCTGGTCGAGGATCTCTTGACCGGCGCGCCTAGGCGATAATCAGCTGCGAGGACGTCACGGAGTCAGTGTGCCACACGATGTGCGGCCCGGTCACCTGCCGATCGCTCGACGCCGCCAAACTTGGCAGTGCGTCGACGCTTTCTTGGGCGTCTACGCACTTCCAAGTTGAGAAGGCGGGCGGGCGTCAGGGGGTGGACGGGATCGCGGTCGGCGTCGGCCGTCGGCGCGACGGTTGTGAACTCGGGCGCAAGGTTCGGTCGGACGGCGGCGAGGGGCTGGGGGACGCCGTGTCGCCGCCGCACACGTTGCCCGGAGCTACCTGGCAATTGGCCGGCGCGACGATGCGCGGGTCGTTCGGGCTCAGCAACGTCAATGAGTCGGCGACCGTGACGAGTGACTGGATGTCGCCGTTGCTGATCGGACCCGAGAGGGTGATCTGCGCGCCACCCGCCGTCCAGCCGATGGCGGTGTAGGCACTGTCCTTGCTGAAGACATATCCCTCGATCCCGTTGACCGTGATCGGTGTCGAGGCGACCGGGCGCGCGCTGGCGAAGTCGCCGTCGCGGTCGAATCGCCGCCAACCTTCGTCACCGTCACCTGGATCGCATTCGTGCCGTCGCCAGGGGCGCCGGACGCCGGGTCGTACTCGACGTACCACGTGACGCTGTTCGCGCACTGGTTGCGCGAGATCGTGCCCCACGCGCCGTAGAGCACGTAACCGGCGGGCGTCGCGGGCAGCATGTACGTGAGACCCTGCAACTTCGGACGGCGAGGCGATCACGTAGTAGTTCTCCGGCACGCAGTCGGAGGCAGCAGACAACGGTGACGCGTGGCCGTGCGCGGAGTCGCCGGGCTTGGTGTCACGCTGACCGTAGGCGTCGGCGATTGGACGCCCGATAACCCAGCCGCACCGACAGCGAACTCTGCGACCCGAGACGAGTGGGTGCTCGCCACGACGGCGGTCAACCGCCGCGATCGCCGCAACCGCAGCCGCGGCGGACACGATGGTCACCATCGGGCGCGGGTTCTTCTGCTGCGGGGACGGCCCAGACCTCTTCGAGACGACCGCCACTGATCGGCGTCCGGTCTGCAACGGTGTGAAGAGCAGCCCGCAGGCGCGCCAACACTTCGTCGTCGTTGGGGGTCATGACATCGTCTCCTTGAGCTTGGCGAGTGCACGCGAGGTCGTCGACTTGACGGTGCCCGGGCGGCATCCGAGCACGCGAGCGGTCTCGGCTTCGGACAGATCGAGGTAGAACCGCAGCACCAGCACCGCGCGCTGGCGCGGCGGCAACTGCTGGACGAGCAGCCAGGTCTCGTCGACCTCGGCCGGTTCGACGACCGACTCGGTGAGGGTGCCGAGGTGCCGGCGTTCGCGGGTGCTGCGGCGATGGACGTTCATGCTCAGGTTCACGACCGACCGCCGCAGGTAGGCGGCCGGATCGCTCACCTTCGACCCGGCGCGGGCGAAGCCGACGAAGGCGTCGTGGACGACGTCCTCGGCCACCGCGGCCGACCCGGTCAGCAGGTGTCCGAGGCGCACCAGCCCAGGACGGCACCGGCGGTACACCTCTTCGAACGACTGCGACCCCAGCGCTGGGCCGGGAGTTGCTCGGCGAGCCGCGGTGCACTCGCGTCCTGCGTCAGGCTGTACATGCCATCAAGACACCCCACCCCGGCATTCGGTTCCACCCGGGACTCAGCAGACGGTGTGCATCCAGCCGTGGGTGTCGGGCGCGTGGCCGTACTGGAGCGCGAGCAGCGAATCGCGGATGTCCTGGGTGACCTTGCCGGGGTCGCCGTCGCCCATCGTGAGCTCTCCCCCGCGCCAGGCCGAGCCGGCCGAGCGGCGTGACGACCGCGGCCGTTCCGCAGGCGAAGACCTCGGTGATGCGGCCCGACGTCACGCCGGCGCGCCACTCGTCGATGTCGATCGGCCGTTCGACGGTCGCGTGCCCGTGCTCGGCCGCGATCGTCGGATCGCGTCGCGCGTCACGCCCTCGAGGATCGTGCCCGACACCGGCGGCGTCACCAGCGATCCGTCGTCGAACACGAAGAAGACGTTCATGCCGCCGAGCTCCTCGACCCAGCGCTTCTCGAGCGCGTCGACGAACACGACCTGGTCGCACCCGTTCGCGCTCGCCTCCTGCTGCGCGACGAGGCTGGCCGCGTAGTTGCCCGCGCACTTCGCCGCGCCTGTGCCGCCGGGTGCCGCGCGGGTGTACTCCTCCGACAGCCAGATCGACACCGGGTGCAGGCCACCTGCGAAATACGCGCCGGCGGGCGACGCGATGACCAGGAACGTCACGTGATTTGCAGGCCGGACGCCGAGGAAAGCCTCGCTCGCCATCATGAACGGCCTGACGTACAAGCTCTTCTCGTCCTCGGCGGCACCCACGCACGATCGGCCTCGATCAGCAGGTCGGCGGCCGCGACGAAGTCCTCGACCGGCAGCTCGGGCAGCGCGAGTCGCTGCTGCCGACCGCTGGAACCGGCGCGCGTTCGCGTCGGGCCGGAACGTCTTGATCGAGCCGTCCGGCTGCACGTAGGCCTTGAAGCCCTCGAAGATCGACTGCCCGTAGTGGAAAACGGCGGTCGCGGGGTCGAGTGCGAGCGGACCGTAAGGCCGCAATCCGGCGTTGTGCCAGCCGGCGTCCGGCGTCCACGTGATCGTGACCATGTGGTCGGTGAAGATCCGGCCGAAGCCGGGATTGGTGAGAAGCTCGGCGCGCTGCTCGGCCGGCACCGGCTGGGTCGGCTCGGTCCGGGTGAATTCGATGGTCATGGGTCAATCCTCACGGCTGATGTAGTTGCGACGCTAGCCCACGCGATTACGTCGCGTGGCTGATGACCGGCAAGAGGTCGCCACAAGCAGATTCGTCGGGCACAGATCATTGGGCCGGACGCCGGTCAGCTGGCGTTTCCCGTTCGTGCGACGCGTCCGGCTGGCTTGCGGAAGCGCCGGATTCAGCCGGCGACGCGGGCGGCCAGTGCGTCGCCGACCTCGTGGGTCGCGCGGCGGACCGGCTTGGGTACTCGATCGAGGTCGGCGAGGTCGGCGGCGACGGCGGCTTCGACTGTCGCGGCTGCTTCGGTCAGGCCCAGGTGGTCGAGAAGCATCGCGACCGACAGCACGGTCGCGGTCGGGTCGGCGATCGCCTGGCCGGCAATGTCGGGGGCGCTGCCGTGCACGGGCTCGAACATGCTCGGCGTCGTGCGGGCCGGGTTGATGTTGCCGCTCGCCGCGAGGCCGATGCCACCGGCGATCGCAGCGCCGAGGTCGGTGAGGATGTCGCCGAACAGGTTGTCGGTGACGATCACGTCGAACCGCTGCGGATTGGTGACGAAGTAGATGGTCGCGGCGTCGACGTGGCAGTAGTCGACGTCGACGTTCGGGAACTCGGTGCCGACGGCCTTCACCGTGCGCGTCCAGAGATCGCCCGAGTGCACGAGCACGTTGTTCTTGTGCACGAGCGTGAGCTTGTGCCGCGGGCGCGCGGCCGCGCGAGCGAACGCGTCGCGCACCACCCGCTCGACGCCGAACGCGGTGTTGACGCTTTCCTCGGTAGCGATCTCGTGTGGGGTGCCCTTGCGCAGGAACCCACCGGCACCGGCGTACGCACCCTCGGTGCCTTCGCGGATGACGACGAAATCGATATCGGCCGGGCCGACGCCCGCGAGCGGGCTCGCCACGCCGGGAAAGAGCTTCACCGGGCGCAGGTTCACGAAGTGGTCGAGCTCGAACCGCAGCCGCAGCAGCAGGCCGCGCTCGAGGATCCCGCTCGGCACACCCGGATCGCCGACCGCGCCGAGCAGGATCGCGTCATGGCCGCGCAGCTCTTCGAGCACCGAGTCGGGCAGCGTCTCACCGGTCGCGTGCCAGCGCCGGGCGCCAAGGTCGTACTCGGTGCGCTCGATCTTCACGTCGTACGCAGGCGTCACCGCGTCGAGGACCTTCAGGCCCTCGTCGACCACCTCGGGACCGATACCGTCCCCGGCGATCACGGCGAGACGCACACTCCTGCTCACGGGACCAGCGTACCGGCCGTCTCAAAACCGGCGATCAGCCTTCTCACCATGCGAGACGCGGCCACGAACCCATGTTCGCTCTCACTCGTGTTGGGTTCGATCCTGGCGATGATCCGGTGCCGGAAGCGCTCTGGGCGGCACTGGCCTCGGTGGCGCTCACCACCCGTGATTGCATAGCGTGTTTGGGTGCCGCTGGAACTCTTCTCGTTCATCGTCGACGACTATGACGCTGCGATCACTTTCTTCACCGACACGCTCAGGTTCGTGGTCGCCGAAGACGCTCCGGCAACAACGACTGACGGCCGAACAAAGCGCTGGGTCGTGGTGCGACCTGTTGACGGCGGCCCGGGACTCGTTGTTGCTCGCGCGGACAGCCCCGAGCAGACCACGACCATGGGCAACCAGTTCGCCGGCAGGGTTGGCCTGTTTCTCCGAGTCGACGACTTCGACGAGACGTTGATCCGGTTGAACAGGGCCGGCTGCGCGGTCGTCCGCCCACCTCGCCCTGAGCCATACGGGAGGGTGTGCGTCTTCCGCGACCCATGGGGCAATCTGTGGGACCTTCTCGGTGCAGCCGACGACGACCACCGTGCGTTGACGGCGGACGTCGGCAAGTCCTGATTGTGCGAACGAGTGCGGCCGTCGATGAGGTCAGTCCAGCCGGCTACTCGCTATCGTCGCCTGCATGGTTGCCGCCAAGCGGGTCGCCCCGATATTCCCTGTCCGCGACCTCAGCGTCGCCTTGGCGTACTATGCGCGGCTTGGATTCGCGACCCGTCCGTATGAGGGCGGCGGCTACGGTTTCGCGTGGCTTGACGGGTGTGAGATTCACCTGGGCGTCGTTCCCGTGGATCGAACGGCCACACCGTCATCTGCTTATCTGTTCGTCGACGACGCCGATCAGTTGGCCAGCGTCTGGACGGCGGCCGGCGCGGACGTCAGGACTCCCGAGGACACCGAATGGGGACAGCACGAAGGTGTCGTGATCGATCCCGACGGCAACATCATCCGCTTCGGCTCGCCGATCCGAAGCCCGCGCCACCCCACCCATTAGCTGCGCAGTCCCCGCCTCACAACTGAAATCCAACGCCGCCACCGTTTCAGGAGTCGGCTGAACCCCGAGTTCGCGGATCATCAGATCGCGGTAGCCGTCGCGAACCGACTAGCCCGCGAGGTCTTCAGTCAGGGCGATATGAAGGCGTTCGATGAGTTGCTGTCCGACGACTACGTGAATCACAACATCCCCGTCCCCGGGATACCTGGGACAAAGGCCGGATTCAGGCAACTCGTCGAGACGACCCGGCAGGCTTTCCCCGATATCGACGTGCACGTGCAAGACATGGTGTCCGAAGGCGACCTAGTCGTGTTCCATGACTTCGTAACAGCTACGAGCAAAGGTGACTCTCTCGGCGTCCCGCCAAATGGCAAGCAGTTGACCTGGACTGAGATCACTTTCTTCGGGTCGCTGATGACCGGATCGTCGAGCATTGGACGAACTTTGACCAGCTCGGGATCCTGATGCAACTCGGTGCGATTCCGTCCTAGTCCTCGATCGCGCTGGTGCCCGCGGTCAGCCGTCGTGCCATGCGGGCACACGCCCGGCTGACACACCTCAAACGGGACCCGGTAACTGCCTTGCGGTCATGGAATCGAGGCGAGCTGAGGTCAGCCGGGCGGCTCTTTCGTTAGACCCCGGGCACGATCCGCAGGTCGCGCACCGCGCCACCGTCAAGCGCACCTAGGGCTTCCTGGTAGGCGGCACTTTCGTGCGCGGCCCGCGCCGCCTCGACAGAGGCGAACTCAATCAACACCACGCGGGTCATCTTGCCGTCTTCGTACACCAACTCAGGGAACCCGCGTGCGACGAACGTGCCGCCTGCCGCCTCGAGCGCAGGTTTGGATAGCTTCGCGTACGCCGCGAACTTGGCCTGGTCGACGTCCTCGGGGTAGATGCTGATCCAGTAAGCCGTCATGCACTCATATTGCCCGATGCAGGCGTCACACCTTTCCGCAGTCTCGGCTGTGCGGGAACCTAACTTCGACGTAGACCCCGCCCTCGGGTGACGGTTCGGCGGTAATGGTGGCGCCGTGTGCCGTCGCTATGGCGCGGACGATCGACAGGCCCAGGCCGTGCCCGTTGTTGCGGTGTATCCGGTGCGGGTTCAGGCGCTGGAAGGGCAGGAAGAGGCGATCGATTTCGGCAGGGGAAATCAGCGGTCCTGTGTTGCTCACCGTGAGCCATGCGATGCCGTCGCCGCCACCCGTGGCCACGTGGATGCGGCCACCTTCGAGGTTATGCGTGATGGCATTGTCGACGAGGTTGGCAACCAAGGCTTCGATGAGTATGGGGTCGCCGTCGAGGTGCGCTCGGGCGATGGCCACATCGATTCGGAGCCCGAGACGGTCTGAATCGAGGCGGTCGAGCAGGACGTTGTGCGCCGTGACAGCCAGATCGACGGGTTCGCGGTGTTCGAGGCCGCTTTCGCTGCTGGCAAGCGTGAGCAGGGCGTCGATCAGGGATTCTTGTTCCCGATTTGAAGCGAGGAGCTGGTGGCCGGTGGTCGTCCACACCTCCGAGGTGGACGGATCGCCGAGGGCCACTTGTACCAGGGTGCGTTCCCGAGTCAGCGGGGTGCGCAGTTCGTGCGAAGCGTTCGCGACGAAATGGCGCTGTGCTTCGAAAGCGGCTTCGAGCCGACTGAACAAGTCATCGAGGGTGTCGCCAAGTTCCTTCAGCTCGTCCTGAGGGCCATCGAGGGCCAGTCGCTTGTGCAGGCTAGTGGAAGAGATTCTTCGAGCGGTCGCAGTGATGGTCCGGATCGGTCGCAATATCCTGCCGGCGGCGAGCCAGCCGGCGAGGAGGGCAAGTACGGCCACGATCGCTAAAGCGATCCCTGAGTTGGCCAAGAGCTGGTGTGCGTCGGTGGCGCGCTGCGCGGTTTGGACGGACCCTGCCTGGGCGATCTGCTGTACGGCTTGCGTCAACTTGCTCGCCGCTTGCGCCAGCTGCTGCTGGCTTTGCGTCAGTTGCTGCTGATCCAGCGTGAGCTGCTGCTGATCGTGAGCCAGCCGCTGCTGATCGTCTACCAATCGCTGCTGAGCCGGTTCGCAGGTCGGGCGCCGGACCTGTCAACGGCGGCCTACTTCAGCGCGAGCTGCTGCTGGTCTTGCGTCGAGCTGATACCGGTCCTGGATCAGGTCCGACGCGGCCTGAGGCAGCGAAGGCAACTGGAGCTGCTGCAGCTGCTCAAGCTGCTGGAGTTCGCTGGATGTCCGGGGGATCTGCGGCAACTGTGGCTTCGCGTACTCGCTCGCCCGCTGAAAAAGCACGTAGGTGATGGCGACCAACACGACGCCGCACAGGAGGAAGAGGCCGCCGAACAGCGCGGTGAAGCGCAGGCGAGCGGTACGCCGAGGCCAGCGCAGCCAAGTCGGCGACCTGAGCCGCCGATGGGGTGCAGGCATCATTTCCCTCCGATGCGATATCCGGTTTCGCGGACGGTTTCGATCACTGGTGGGTCGCCGAGCTTCGTGCGCAGCCGGCGGATGGTCGTCTTCACGGTGGCGCTGAAGGGATCGGTCTCGTCGTCCCACACGTGTTCGAGCAGTTCCTCGGCGGAGACCGGCTTTCCGTCCGCGGCGAGCAAACACTCCAGCACCGCCAGTTCCTTGCGGGTGAGTGCGAGACGCTGCCCGGCGCGAAGCGCGACTCGCCGGAGCGGATCGAGGCTCAGATCCGCGTAGATCAGTTTGGCCGGCGGAGTCGCAGGACGCCGACCTACTGCTCGGATGCGGGCGATCAGCTCGGCGAACTCGAACGGCTTGGGCAAGTAATCGTCGGCGCCAAGTGCCAGCCCTTCGACGCGGTCTTTGACCGTGCTGGCTGCGGTGAGCATCAGTACCCGGCTCGCCGACCCATCAGCAACGAGGGCCCGGCACACGTCGTCGCCGTGGGTGCCGGGCAAGTCGCGGTCGAGTACCACCACGTCGTAGTTGTTGAAGCCCAGCTGGGCGAGGGCGTCGTCGCCGTCCAGGGCGATGTCAACGGCCATGCCTTCTCGACGAAGCCCGACAGCGACCGCCCTGGCGAGCACTTCGTCGTCCTCGGCTACCAGCACTCTCATACCGATCACCACTCCCACAGCCGGTGATCCGCCGGCGGGCCGGGGCTTGCGCGGGCACGACGTGGCTATCCGATCGCCAAGGATGGCAGGTCGCAGGTGACACCCAGGTGACGAATTTTGTCACGGTGGGCTTACCTACCGTGTCCTATAACTGCTCTCAACCGCTTCGACCGGAGAAGAGCAGATGAATGGCAACGCAAGAGGCCGACTGATCGTGATGGTTGCGGCGATGGTGTTGTTGCGTAACCGCGTGCAAGGGCGGGACCCGGCAGTGGCCCGGGAGTGGCGGCGATCGGTCCGACGACGACCCAGCCCGCATCCTCGCCGGCGCCGTCGGGAGGACGCCCCACGGAACAACAAGCGTCGGAGAGTCGGTTCTGCCAGTCCAGCCCAATCGACAGCTTCGCACGGGCGTCCCCGGATCTTCGCCGAGTTCGTCGGGCGCGGCTCTGGACCCGTCGCAAGCCGAGGTCGAGTACGCGCATTGCATGCGGTCGCATGGGGTCACCGACTTCCCCGACCCCAGCGTGAGCGGCGGCTTCCAGCTACAGGGCGGTCCAAACAGCGACCTGAACCCAACCAACCCGACCTTCAAGAGGGCACAAGCAGCATGTCAGAGCTTCATGAGCGGCAACCACGGAACGCCCGCGCAAGAGGCCGAGGAGGGCGCCAAGCTGCTCGAGTACGCAGAGTGCATGCGGTCCCACGGGGTCACGAACTTCCCCGACCCCTTCAGGCACCCCGACGGTGGATACGGCTTCATCTTCACCCCCAGCCTCAGCCTCGACCAAAACAGCCCGACCTATCAGGCGGCCGATAAGGCCTGCCACAACCTCTTGCCCTAGAGGCAGGGCTCAGTCACGGCAGGAAGCGCTCACCGAGTTCGGCGATGCGCCGCTGCTGTTGAGCCCGCACCTGCGAGTCGCGCTCGGTGCCGCGCTCGGCGAGCCGGCTGCTAGCCCCCTCGCGAAGCGACAACGGTTTGTGATCGTCGTACTTGAACTTCGCGTTGACCTTCACGATCTGCAGACGAAGGCCGCGAATCCCGACAGCAGCCGACCGTACGGTTCCGCGTCGACCACAACCTCGGCATGCCCGCCTTCGGGTTGGAAGTGCGCGAGCTGGATGCCAAGAATCTTCGCTTTCTCGGCCGGCTCGTCGATGATCGTCGCCTCGCACAACAGTTGCACCGCGCCGTAGTACGTGGTCGGAACGCCGTACTCGGCCGGCAGTCCTTCGGCCGCGCGCCAGTAGCCGGGGATGAACGTGTAGTCGCCGGTGACGCTCATCACGACGCGTGCGTTCTCCTCGATCGCACGCCACACCGGGTTCGGCCGGGCAAGATGCAGCACCACAACCGCGCCGTCCAGAACAAAATGGGTCGGGACGACGATGGGCCACTGCCGCTCTGGCCCGCCGGCCGCAATCAACTGACCGAAGTCGTGCCCGTCGGCGATCCAGTCGCGCCACTCGGCGTCGTCGATCGCGGCGTCCCACGGATGTATCAGCACGCCGCGATCATCTCAGGGCGCCCCGCTCAGACCTCGACGAGATCGACCGCACGACCCGACTCGGCACCGATCTCGGTGATGATCGTCTCGAGCACTGCCGCCGGCAGCGCGGAGTCGACCGTCAGCGCGACGAGTGCGTGGCCGCCGCGCGTGTCGCGGGCAACCTGCATGCCGGCGATGTTGATGCCGTGCTCGCCGAGGATCCGGCCGAGAACGCCGACGACGCCGGGACGGTCGACGTAGCGGAAGAACGCGAGGTGCTCGGTCAGCGTGAGGTCGACGTCGAAATCATCGACCTTCACGAGCTTTTCGACGAACTTCGGGCTGCGCGAGAGTGCCGCCGACCGAGAGCTGGTGACCGTTGGGCAAGGTGCCACGCACGGTGATGAGGTTGCGGAAGTCGGGGCTCTCGTCGTCTGGTCGACGAGGCTGACCTCGACGCCGCGATCCTGCGCGAACAGCGGCGCGTTCACGTAGGTGACCGACTTCTCGACGACGTCGGTGAACACGCCCTTCAAGACCGCGAGCTCGAGCACCTTGACGTCGTAGGCAGCGATCTCGCCACGAACCTCGACCTCGATGCGGGTCGCGATGCCGCCGGCGAGTGCGGTGAAGACGCGACCGAGCTTCTCGGCCAGCGGCAAGCCCGGGCGCACGTCCTCGGCGATCGCGCCGCCCTGCACGTTGACGGCGTCGGGCACGAACTCGCCCGACAGCGCGAGCTTGACCGAGCGCGCGACCGCGGTGCCGGCCTTCTCCTGCGCCTCGTCGGTGCTCGCGCCCAGGTGCGGAGTCACGACGACGTTGTCGAACTCGAACAGCGGGCTGGACGTCGTGGGCTCGGTCGCGAAGACGTCGAGGCCGACACCGCCCACCCGGCCGTCCTTCACCGCGATGGCGAGGGCATCTTCGTTGATGAGCCCGCCACGAGCGGCGTTGACGATGATCACGCCGGGCTTCACCATGGCGAGCTCGCGCTCGCTGATGAGGTCGATGGTTTCGGGCGTCTTCGGCAGGTGGATCGTGATGATGTCGGCTCTCGCGCAGCAGCTCCTCGAGAGTGACGAGCCGCACGCCGTACTGCGCAGCGCGGGCCGGCTGAACGTAGGGGTCGTACGCGATCAGGTGCGTGCCGAACGCGGCGAGCCGCTGAGCGACGAGCTGCCCGATCTTGCCGAGGCCGACGACGCCGACGGTCTTGTCGAGGATCTCGACGCCGGTGAACTTCGACCGCTTCCACTCACCCGACTTCAGCGAGGCGTTCGCGATCGGAGTGCGGCGGGCGACCGCGAACAGCAGCGCGATCGCCTGCTCGGCGGCGCTGACGATGTTCGACTGCGGCGCGTTGACCACCATGACGCCGGCGTTGGTCGCGGCCTTCACGTCGACGTTGTCGAGACCGACGCCGGCGCGCGCGACGACCTTCAGGTTCGGTGCCGCGGCGATGGCCTCGGCGTCGATCTTCGTGGCGCTGCGGATGATGACGGCGTCGGCCGTGGCGAGCGCGGGCAGCAGCGCTGCGCGGTCGGCGCCGTCGACCTCACGGATCTCGAAGTCGCCGCTCAGCAGGTCGATGCCCGCTGGGGAGAGTTCTTCGGCGATCAGAACAATGGGCTTGCTCATAGCTGGGCAATCCTCCGACGTAAGACCCGAATCGGGATGTTGGGGTCGTCGGCGTTGGCCACCACGCTGTAGCACGCGCCTATGGGACCCGATTCTAGCGCGCAGGTTTCAGGCACGTTTCACGCGGCCCGGGTGGCGGCTGCGCCGCTGGCGTGCCGGCGTCAGGCCGCCTCAGGCGTCGGCGATCTGGCGGTCGAGCAGGCGTCTCGGCGACGCGCGCAAGGAGGTCTGGTGGGATCGAACCGCGTGCGCACGCTGATGGTGCTGCGAGACGCTGATGTTCTTCAACGGACTGCTTGTGCGCCGGCGTCGGTTGGATCTTGCTCTTCTTCATGTCGAAGCCGGCCGGCCTGGTCGGCGCCCTCATCTTCTGGGTCGCCGCGACCCTGCTGTGGGAAGGCAAGCGGTACGTCGACCGGCTGCTGCCTTTCGACGGCGCGCACCGCGGTCGCAGTCGAGTGCGCCGCAGCTGATCGCCGTCCGCCCTCGTTCGCGGTCATCGCCGAGCCCCGCTCGACGGTCCGGCCGGCCCTAGGCAGCCGAGATGTAGCCGAGGCAGGTACCCGCACCTGTCCTCGGGGGCCTGATACGCCCCTAACGTGATCGACTGCGCCGCCGGGCGCAGCTGCCTACTCGGCGTCGGTGATCCAGCTCATCATCGGGCGCAGGGCGCGACCGGTGACCTCGATCGGGTGGTCGACGGTCTCGGCGTAGTAGCGCTTGTAGTTCGGCAGCCCCGCGTCGTACTCGGCCATCCACTCGCGGGCGAACTCGCCGTCCTGGATCTCGCCGAGGATCTTCTTCATCTCGGCCTTCGTGGCGTCGGTGACGATGCGCGGGCCGCGGGTGTAGCCGCCGTACTCCGCGGTCTCCGACACCGACCAGTACATCTTCGAGATGCCGCCCTCGTACATCAGGTCGACGATCAGCTTCACCTCGTGCAGGCACTCGAAGTAGGCGACCTCGGGCTGGTAGCCGGCACCGACGAGCGTCTCGAAGCCGGCCTTGATGAGCTCGGACAGCCCGCCGCACAGCACGACCTGCTCGCCGAAGAGATCGGTCTCGGTCTCCTCCTTGAACGTCGTCTTCAGCGCGCCGGCGCGCGTACCGCCGATGCCCTTGGCGTAGGACTTCACGAGATCCCACGCCTTGCCGGTCGCGTCCTGCTCGACCGCGAGCAGCACCGGCACGCCACGACCTTCTTCGAACTGGCGCCGCACCAGATGTCCTGGTCCCTTCGGCGCCACCATGCAGACATCGATACCGGACGGCGGGGTGATGAGGCCGTAGCGGATGTTCAGGCCATGCCCGAAGAAGAGCGCGTCGCCGTCGACGAGGTTGGGCTCGATGGCCTCCTTGTAGAGGTGGCGCTGCACCGGGTCGGGCGCCAGCACCATGATCAGGTCGGCCTCCTCGACCGCAGCGTCGGGCGTGAGCACCCGCAGGCCCTCAGCCTCGGCCTTACCGCGGCTCTTCGAACCCTCGAGCAGCCCGACGCGCACGTCGACACCGGAGTCGCGCAGCGACAACGCGTGCGCGTGCCCCTGGCTGCCGTAGCCGAGCACAGCGACGTGGCGGTTCTGGATGATCGACAGATCGGTGTCGTCGTCGTAGAAGATCTCAACAGGCACGGGACGTGCGCTCCTTAGCTCGGTTGTGCTTTGTCTAGAGGGACATTTCAGGCGATCCGGTCGACCGGGCGCAGCGTGCGATCGGTGATCGACCGCGACCCGCGGCCCATCGCGACCATGCCCGACTGGACGAGCTCCTTGACGCCGAAC
The DNA here is from genome assembly GCA_963809135.1 of uncultured Actinomycetes bacterium. Classification (GTDB taxonomy): domain Bacteria; phylum Actinomycetota; class Actinomycetes; order Acidothermales; family Acidothermaceae; genus PALSA-607. The sequence continues at coordinate 17,277 of CAWEIG010000017.1, read as the reverse complement.
GGCTCGAGCACCCGCAGCAGGGCCTCGATCTTCTCCGCACCGCCGGTGGCCTCGATCGTCACGGCGTCGGCGGCGACGTCGATGACCTTCGCGCGGAACAGCTGCACGATCTCGAGCACCTGCGAGCGCGTCGCGCAAGTCGGCCTTCACCTTGACGAGCAGCAACTCGCGCGACACCGAAGCCGCCGGCTCGAGCTCGACGATCTTCAACACGTTGATGAGCTTGTTGAGCTGCTTGGTGACCTGCTCGAGCGGGTTGTCCTCGACGTTGACGACGATCGTCATGCGCGAAACGTCGGGGTACTCGGTCGGGCCGACGGCGAGTGAGTCGATGTTGAACCCGCGCCGCGCGAACAGGCTCGCGATGCGGGCCAGGACGCCCGGCTTGTTCTCGACGAGCACCGAGAGTGTGTGCTTCGACATGACCTAGAGCTCCTCTTTGTCCCAGGCCGGCGCCAAGTCGCGAGCCACCTTGATGTCGTCGTTGCTCGTGCCGGCGGCGACCATCGGCCACACCATGGCGTCCTTGTGCACGCCGAAGTCGATGACCACCGGTGCGTCGTTGATGCCCATCGCCTTCTCGATCGTGGCGTCGACGTCGTCGGCGCTGTCGCACCGAAGACCGACGCAGCCCATCGCGTCAGCCAGCTTCACGAAGTCGGGAATCCGGCGCGAGTGCAGGTCGGTGTTGGAGTAGCGCGCGTTGTAGAACAGCGTCTGCCACTGGCGCACCATGCCGAGCGCGCCGTTGTTGATGAGCGCGACCTTGATCGGGGCACCTTCGAGCGCGCAGGTCACGAGCTCCTGGTTGGTCATCTGGAAGCACCCGTCACCGTCGATCGCCCACACGGTCGAGTCGGGCTTGCCGAACTTCGCGCCCATCGCGGCCGGAACGGCGAAGCCCATCGTGCCCGCGCCGCCGGAGTTGATCCAGGTGTGCGGCTTCTCGTGCGGCAGGTAGTGCGCGGCCCACATCTGGTGCTGCCCGACCCCCGCGACGTAGATCGCGTCGGGACCGACGATCTTGCCGAGCCGCTCGATCACGTACTGCGGCGACAAGCTGCCGTCGGACGGCGTGTCGTACCCGAGCGGGTAGACCGTGCGCCACGAGTCGAGCTGGCGCCACCACGCGGTGAGGTCGGCCTGGTTGCCGGCGTCGAGTTCGGCGCGCACCGCCACGATGAGATCGGCGATCACCTCGCGCGCGTCGCCGACGATCGGGCACATCCGCCGTCCGATTCTTCGAGATCTCGGCCGGATCGATGTCGGCGTGGATGATCGTCGCGTCGGGCGCGAAGGTCGAGAGCTTGCCGGTGACGCGGTCGTCGAACCGCGCGCCGAGCGCGACCAGCAGGTCGGACTTCTGCAGCGCGCCGACCGCGCCGACCGTGCCGTGCATGCCCGGCATGCCCATGTGCTGCGGGTGGTTGTCGGGGAACGCACCGCGCGCCATCAAGCGTGGTGACGACCGGGATCCCGGTGAGCTCGGCGAGCTGCTGCAACTCGCTGGTCGCGCGCGCGATCTGCACGCCGCCGCCGACGTACAGCACCGGACGCTTGGCCGACACGATGAGCTTCGCGGCCTCACGGATCTGCTTGCTGTGCGGCTTCGCGGCCGGGCGGTAGCCGGGCAGGTCGACCTTGTCGGGGTAGTCGAAGGTCGTCATCGCCTGGAGCGCGTCCTTCGCGACGTCGACGAGCACCGGACCCGGCCGGCCGGTCGACGCGATGTAGAACGCCTCCGCAACCGTGCGTGCGATCTCGTCGGGATTCGTGACGAGGAAGTTGTGCTTGGTGATCGGCATCGTGATGCCGCGGATGTCGGCCTCTTGGAAAGCGTCAGAACCGATGGCGGACGACGGCACCTGGCCGGTGATCGCGACGATCGGCGTGGAGTCCATGTAGGCGTTCGAGATCGGGGTCACGAGGTTGGTCGCGCCCGGGCCGGACGTCGCCATGCACACGCCGACCTTGCCGGTCGCCATCGCGTAGCCCTCGGCGGCGTGGCCGGCGCCCTGCTCGTGGCGGACCAGGATGTGGCGCAGCTTCACCGAGTCGAAGAGCGGGTCGTAGAGCGGCAGGATCGCGCCGCCCGGGATCCCGAAGGCGATCTCGGCGCCGGCTTTCTCCAGCGCGAGCACCAGCGACTTGGCGCCGGTTATCTGCTCACTCATCTTGGTCTCCATCTCAGCGGCACTGCCTTCGGCAACCTGTCAACCTGGGCAACAAAAAGCCCCTCGTGCCGTGAAGCACAGAGGGGCAGCGCGCTAGCGCGACCGGTAGGTCAGCTTGCGCGCTTATCTACTACAAGAATCTGCACGCGTTCAGAATCACCCACGGATCGGCCGGTGTCAACCGACGACAGATCGCGCCGACCTGCCGAAATCCCTTAAATACAAGGACTTCCTACTACTTTGCGGTCACAGGGTCTCCGTCAACTGTCAGACGGTTACGGGGTCCTAGACCCGCAACCGTCTGACGAGTCGGGCGGACGGCGAGGGCGGTCGGTGCTCCTAGCTGCAGACGGCGCCGTAGGCGGCGGACCCGACCAGCTTGCGGTACTTCGACAGCACGCCCGGTCTTGTACTTCGGCGGGAGGGGTTCCCAGCCGATCCGGCGCCGCGCCAGCTCGTCGTCGTCCACCAGGAGATCGAGCGTGCGGGTCGTGACGTCGAGCTTGATCCGGTCGCCGTCGCGGACGAACGCGATCGGGCCGCCGTCGACTGCCTCGGGAGCGACATGGGCGACGCACAGCCCGGTGGTGCCGCCGGAGAACCGGCCGTCGGTCAGCAACAACACGTCCTTGCCGAGGCCGGCGCCCTTGATCGCGCCGGTGACAGCGAGCATCTCGCGCATGCCCGGGCCGCCCTTGGGTCCTTCGTTGCGGATCACCACGACGTCGCCGGCCTGCAGCGCGCCGTTCTCGACGGCGTCCATCGCCGCCCGCTCGCCGTCGAACACCCGCGCGGTGCCCTCGAACACGGCGCGGTCGAGGCCGGCGGTCTTCACGACGGCGCCGTCGGGCGCCAACGATCCGCGCAGGATCGTCAGGCCGCCGGTGCGGTGGATCGGGTCGGCCATCGCGTGGATGACCTTGCCGTCAGGGTCGGACGGCGCGACCTCGGCGAGATTCTCGGCGACCGTCTCGCCAGTGACCGTCAGGGCCGACCCGTCGATCAGCCCGGCGTCGAGCAACGCCTTCATGACGACCGGAACGCCGCCGACGTGGTCGACGTCGCTCATGACGTAGCGGCCGAACGGCTTGACGTCGGCCAGGTGCGGAACCCGGTCGCCGATCCGGTTGAAGTCGTCGAGGTCGAGGTCGACGTCAGCCTCGTGCGCGATCGCGAGCAGGTGCAGAACGGCGTTCGTCGAGCCGCCGAGTGCCATGACGACGGCGATCGCGTTCTCGAACGCCGGCTTGGTGAGGATCTGTCGCGGGCCGTGATGCCCTTGTGCAGCAGGCCGACCACGGCCTCGCCCGACGAGCGCGCGAATCCGTCGCGCCGGCGGTCGGGCGCGGGCGGAGCGGCCGAGCCCGGGCATCGACATGCCGAGTGCCTCGGCGGCGCAGGCCATCGTGTTCGCCGTGTACATGCCGGCACACGCACCCTCGACCTGGCAGAACACCCGCTCGATCGCGTCGACCTCCTCGCGGGTGACCAGCCCCCGCGCGCACCCGCCGACCGCCTCGAACGCGTCGATGATCGTGATGTTGTCGCGGTCGCCGATCTTGCCGGCCAACGTGGTGCCGGCGTACAGGAACACCGACGCGAGGTCGAGGCGGGCGGCGGCCATCAACATGCCGGGCAGCGACTTGTCGCACCCCGCCAGCAGCACCGAGCCGTCGAGGCGCTCGGCCATCATGACGGTCTCGACCGAGTCGGCGATGACCTCGCGCGACACCAGCGAGAAGTGCATGCCCTCGTGGCCCATCGAGATGCCGTCGGACACCGAGATCGTGCCGAACTCGAGCGGGATATCCGCCGGCCGCGTGCACGCCCTCCTTCGCCGACTTCGCCAGCCGGTCGAGCGAGAGGTTGCAGGGGGTGATCTCGTTCCACGAACTGGCGACGCCGATCTGCGGCTTGACCCAGTCGTCGTCGCCCATCCCGACCGCGCGCAGCATCCCGCGCGACGCGGACGCCTCGAGGCCGTCGGTCACGACGCGGCTGCGTGGCTTGATATCTGGTTCGTGATGTCGTCGTCATGAGGCGTCACATTACGTGAACGGACGAGCGTCAGACGGACGGCGGCTCGGGCACCGTCGCGATCACCCTGCCGCTGGCGTCGAGCAACTGCACCGACGCCGACGATCTCCAGATCGCTCGCTGCGTCGTTGCTCGGTGGGGGCGACGGGTTCGTGACCGGAAGCTGGCGAATCCGTCATCAAGAGCAACAGGAGCTGAAGCTTTGCCGTTGTAATGCAGGACCGCGCGCACGGCACCGTGCGAGCCGATGACGCCGATCCGGGTGCCGTCGAGCGCGCGGTAGGCGAAGGCCACCGGAACCTCAGGTGCGGTGGAATGAATAAGTATTTCGCCGTGCAACCCGGGGGCGTCGCCGCTCCACTCCAGGACGATCAGGTCAACGATCTGGGTGTCGACCCGCAGCACCACGACCTTGGTGCCAGCAGCATCGGTGCCGCCCCACAACACCACCGGGTGCGCATTGACCGCCGGGCTCGACTTTTCCCACGTCGCGGCAACCTGCAGCGCCTCGGTCACGAGCGTCGGGTCTGGGTGGCCGCGTTCGACGGTCGGCGTCGGCAACGGCGCCCGTTGGCGGCCCGTTGCTGGTTATCGAACCGATGAAGTTCGGCCTGAGCTGAATGTCGGGCGCGTCCTTGACCGTGAACTTCGCGGTCCCGACGCTGACATCGACAACGAAGCTGGACGCCGAGGTGCCCGCCGTCATGTCCTTCACCGCGATCCCGTTCTGGTACGGCAGCGGCGCGAATCCCAACGTGACGGCCGGCTGCGGTGAAATCGAAGTCGGCGATTTGCATGTCCGTCGTGTCGGGCGGCGCAATCACGACGAAATACTCGTCCCCGCTTCCGTCGATCAGGCCATCAGCAATGATGCTGTCGGGCAGCATGCTCCCGCCGTAGCTGGTGGCGCCCTCGACCAGGTTGTCAGAGCCACGCGGACCGTAGAACCACGACTGGATGACGCCGTTCGGCGAGTTCGATGTCACGTAGGCGATTCGCCCCGTCGGGGTGTCAGTGGCGAGCAGCACCTGGGTCTGGCCAGTCGCGTCGGTGTGCACCGTCGCGAAGTACGACGTCAGGTTGTTGAGCAGCACCGAATCGTTCGCCGCCGTTCCGCGCGGCACCCACGGGACCACCAGCGGTTCGATGATGCGTCCTGGCGGTCGACCGAACGGTCCCTGCGCCGACAGTCCAGAAGCTGTTGCTCCGGCCGCCGACGGCACGACCTGCGGCGCGGGCAGAAATCCGCTGCGCGATGCGGCCGCAGCGGCATCCGTCGCCGTGACCTTGTCGGGCGTCGAAACCCGCACAGCAACCGTGACCGCGACCGCGACCACAACCACCACCACCGCGACAAGACTCACCGCGCGCCGGCGCTGGCGCCCGACGTGTTCGAGCACGCGCGGATACGGATCGATCGGCCCTGAGGCCGAACCCGCGTGCTCGCGCAACGTGTCGTCGAGCAGGCCGATGAGGTGGTCATCGGGGAAGGATTGCGCGCCGGCCCGAACCGGCAGGTCGGACACGACGCGCGCCCGCAGACTTCGCAACGCCTCGTCGGCGATCATCTCTTGGCGATGGGCAGAACCGAACGTCTCCGGGACGTCGATCCCGGCCAATCTCCGTGAAGCGACCGACGCATCGGCAAGAACCATCGGTACTCGAGCCCGTGGGGCCAAGGTCAGCCACGCCGTCCAGATCGCGTCGCGCAACACGTCGATGTCGACGTCGGCATCCGCATCAGCCGTATCGCTGGCTGCAGCCGACCGGGTCGATCGCTTGAGCGACGAGCTCGGCTTTCGGTCGGGCTGAAGGGCGCAGGTCTCGCGCGTCATCAGGAGCGGCCGGCCTCGGCGCGACCTTACGCCGCCGCGGCAGCGCCGCGAGCAATGCCTCGACGGCTTGCGTCTCTGGGGCGCCGGTCGTCTCGGCGTCCCGCCACCGGCGCCGCACCTGCGCAAGCGCGTCGTTCGTGAGCGCCGGCCGGGTCGATCTCGGTACCAGCGGTGAGCAAGAACGCGAGTCGCGCGAGGGGATCGGCAAAGCCTCCGACGAACTCGCGGAATTCGCTCTCCGGTCGCGTCATCTGCTCCCTCTGCCCCGGATCGGAACGAGTCGCCAAAGGGCGGCTCGCAACCGCGTGCGCCCACCTGCGATTGTCTCTCGCTCAGGGCATTCGCGGTGGGCCCTCGACCGGTTCGTCTCCTGCACAGACGCACGGAGACCGGCGAGGTTCACGCCGCGCTCACCGGGCGCGGCGGGAGCCGATCCGTCAGAACGCGGCGCAGCCGACGACGCAGGTCCAGCGACGACGTTCTCGACCGGCTCACCCGCGACGAACCTGGCAACCTGAGCGCGTACCAACGCGCGGGCGCGCGGCAAGAACGCGGACGTATTGCCGCCGACGTGGGGCGAGAGCAGCAGACCAGGTGCCGACCACAGCGGATGATCGGCCGGCGGTGGCTCGGGGTCGGTCACGTCGAGGGCCGCGAACAACCGCCCGCGCTCCAACTCGGCGACCAAGGCGTCGGTGTCGACGATGCCCCCACGCGCGACATTGACCAGCAAGGCGCCGTCACGCATAGCGGCAAGGAACTTCGCATCGACGAGGTGCCGGGTAGCGGGTGTCAAAGGAGCGATGACGACGACGATGTCGGCAAGGGGCAAGAGCGCCGGCAATTCATCGACGCCGTGCACCTCGTCGTCCGGCCTGGCCTTGCTTGCAACCCGAACGACGTGCGTCTCGAACGGCAGCACCCGTCGTTCGATCGCGGCGCCGATCGAACCGTAGCCAAGGATCAGCACGGTCTTGTCGGCCAGAGACGGGCGGTCGACGTGCAGCCACTGCGTGTTGCTGCTGCGCCAGCACGAACTCAGGGATCCCGCGCAACGACGAGAGCATCAAGGTGACCGCAAGCTCCGCGGTGCTCGCGTCGTGCACACCGCGCGCATTGCACAACGTGACGTCGTCACGCACGAACGGAAGCGCGTTCTCGAACCCCGCTGTCAGCAGTTGGACAACTCGAAGCGAACCCATCTTGGCGGTGAGCTCGAGCGGGTACGGCGTGAACGAGTAGGGCGCGACGTAGAACTCGACCTCGTCGATCGATTCGGGCGGGTCGTTGTCTCCGGTAAAGACGTCAGCGTGGACGTCGTCGCCGACCGATTCGATATCGTCGACGAACTCGGCATAGGGAACCCAGATGCGCGGCACGGGACCATCATCCCCCGCCGCCGTTCGGCCTGAGAAACCGAGTTCAGCCCGAGAAGCCGAGTTCGGCCGACACCAGCTGGCGCACGTCATTCGCGTTGCGCAGGGTGAGGGCCTTCTCCGCGAGGGTCACGCATTGCGTGAGATCGAGCCCGCGGACCAGCGTCTTGATGCGGGGCACCGCTGCCGGAGCGACGCTCAGTTCGCGCACGCCGAGCCCGAGCAGGATCGCCACTGCGGTCGCGTCGGACGCCGCTTCGCCGCAGACGGCGACCGGCACGCGCCCGCGCGCGGCGTTGCACGTCTGCGCGATCAACTGAAGGACGCCAGGGTCCAGAGCATCCGAAAGTGCTGCTACGGCTGGGTTTCCGCGCTCAGCGGCGAGGGTGTACTGGGTCAGGTCGTTGGTACCGATGCTCACGAAGTCGAGGTGCGGCAGGAACGTCTCGATCTTCAGCGCGGCGGCGGGCACCTCGACCATCATCCCGATCCGCAGGTCGGGCGGCGTCCCGTCCGCGCCCGCCGCAGCCCGCAAGACGCTCGTGCCGTCGAGCAACTCCTGCACGGTCGAGACCATCGGGAACATCACGCTGGTCGGGGTCTGGCGGGCGGTACGGCAGATCGCCTCGAGCTGTTCTGTCAGAAGTTCGCGCTGCTCCAGGGCGAGCCTGATGCCGCGTCGTCCGAGGAAGGGGTTCTGCTCGACCGGCGCGAAGACGTAGGGCAACGGCTTGTCGCCGCCGACGTCGAGCGTGCGCAAGGTGATCCGCCTGCCACCGATCGCGGCCGCCAGCGCGAGATACTCGGCCTCCTGCTCGTTCACCGACGGCGCTCGGTCGCGGCTGAGGAACAGGAACTCGGTGCGCACCAGGCCGGCCGCATCGGCCCCAGCGGCGAACGCCGACCTGCGCGTCGCCGACCGAGCCGATGTTGGCCGCCACCTCGACGTGTTCGCCGTCGCGCGTGACCGCCGGCTCGCTCGGCCGCGCGACAGGTCGCGTGCGCGCTCGCGCGCCTGCTCGTCGGCGAGCGCGCGGAACCGCTCGAGCGCCTCGGCGTCGGGATCGACGGCCAGCTCGCCCGACCCCCCGTCGAGAGCGAGCAGCGTGCCGTCGCGCACTGCGAGCACTCCGGCGCCGGCGCCGACGATCGCCGGGATGCCGCGCGACCGGGCCAGGATCGCGGCGTGCGAACTCGGGCTGCCGTGCGACAGCACGATCCCGATCACCAGGTCGCGGTCGAGTTGCGCCGCCTCAGCCGGGGTCAGATCGGGCGCCACCAAGATGCCCGGCTCGGTGATCGTCGCCCGCGGCGGCGCCGGTCATCGCTCGCAGCACGTCGTCGCCGATCGCGCGCACGTCGGCTGCGCGCGCCCGCAGGTAGGGGTCGGGCAGCGCCGCCCATTCGGCCTCGACGGCCGCGATCGTCGAGCGCCAAGCCGCCGTCGCCGTCGATCCGGCGGCGACCCCGTGCTTGACGTCGGCCAACAGAGACGTGTCGCCGAGCAGCATCAGGTGCGCGTCGAAGATTCCGGCGTCGGCCGCGCCCATCTCCCGCGCCGCGAGACCGCGCAACCGCTCGACGTCCCGCCGCACGCTGGCGATCGCCTCGACGACCCGGCGCCACTCCGCGTCGACGTCGATCGGCGCGGTCGGCCTCGGCTGACCTCGTCGGCCAGCAGCGGCGACCGAAGCGAGCCGGGCCGGGCCGATGGCGATGCCAGGTGATGCCGGTCGAGGGCCCGTGCGAGTCCGCGACTTCGGTGGGATCGGCCGGCGCGTCGTCGCGGTCGTCGTCCGGCTCGTCGAATTGCCGCTGCGGCGAGCGCCGACGAGGTGCTCGACAGCCTCGTGGGCCTGCGGTCCGGTGGCCGCCACCTCGACCTTGTGCCCGCACAGAACACCGAGCGTGGCCACCCGGCTCAGGCTCGACCCCGGCACCGGACCGGTGCCGGTCGTCGCGTTGCGCAAGCGTCACGGTCGCGTCGAGGCTGCGGAGCTCGCTCGACCAGCCGCGCCGCGGGCCGGGCGTGCAGCCCGTGCCGATTCGTCACGGTGAACACGGCCGTGACGTCGGCGGCGATCGGCGCGCAGTTGCTCGTCAGCTCGTCCGTCGGCGCCGACAGGTGCGCGGCCTTGCCGAGCAACGCACCGCGCGCCTCGGCCGCGACCTCGGCCGGGCGGCGCCACCGGCGGCGGCAACGGCCGCGACGACGAGTCCTTCGACGATCGGCGGCGGGCGAGAGCACGACCCGGTCGCGCGCCGTCGGGTCGGCGAGCAGGTCGAGGGCGAGTTCGGTGCTCAGCACCGCGCTGCCGAGATCCATCAGGACGACGACGCCGGCCGGGCCCGTCGACCTGCTCGATCGCCTCCTTGATCCGCGACGGCGTCGGTGCCGAAGGTGGTCTCGTCGAGGCCGGCGGCGACCGCGATGCGGACCGGCCGGCCGTGCAACATCTCCGACGGCCAGCGCGACCGCGGCCTGGGCGAGCGCACGGCTGTGCGAGACCACGACGATGCCGACGTTCGATCTCGCTGGACACACGCGATCACACCGTCGGATCCAGCGCTCACGGTCGTCGAGCAGCGCCGAGACCAGGCAGCGCGGTCGCTGGTTGCGCCGGGGTCCTGATGGCCGACGCTGCGCTCGCCGAGATAGCTGGCCCGGCCCTTGCGCGCGAGCATCGGCGTCGTGGCGTCGCGCCCAGCCTCTGCGGCCGCTCTCGGCCGCAGCCAGCGCGTCCGCCAGCGACTTCCCGCTCGCGAGTGCAGCGTCGAGCGCGTCGACGGCCGGCGCGAGGGCGTCGTACATCGTCTTGTCGCCCGGCTCGGCCTTGCCGCGCGCGACGACGCCGTCGAGTCCGGCACGCAGCGCGGCGGCCAACTGCGCCGGCGTGAGGCGGCGTTCGCTGTCGCCGAGCGCCGCCCCCATGCGCAGGAAGAACGTCCCGTACAGCGGGCCGCTCGCGCCGCCGACCGTCGACACCAGCGTCATGCCGACCTTGCTCAGCACAGCGCCCGGCAGTCGCCGGCGTGGGTTTCGTCCAGCGCGGCCACGGCGGCCTTGAGTCCCTCGGTCCATGTTCGCCCCGTGGTCGGCGTCGCCGATCGCGGAGTCGAGTTCGGTCAGGTACGTCGCGGTGCTCGGCGACGAGTGCGGCGAACTGCCGCACCCACCGGTCGAGGACCGCCGTGGTCACTGTCTTCAGTCATTGCGTCAGATACCCCATCTCAGGCCGGCGTCTTGACAGGAGCGTCCCAGAGCGCGAGCAGCTCGTCGTCGACCTTGAGCAGCGTGACCGACGTGCCGGCCATGTCGAGCGAGGTGATGTACGACCCGACCAGCGAACGCGCGATGTTGATGCCGTGCCCCGAGACAGGATCTTGTTGACCTCGTTGTACATCACGTACAGCTCGATCAGCGGGGTGCCGCCGAGACCGTTGACGAACGCGATCACGCTGTCGCCCGCGGTGAACGGCAGGTCGGCCAGGATCGGCTCGACGAGCAGCTCGGCGATCTCGCGTGGCCGGTGCCAGCGGCAGCCGCTTGCGACCGGGCTCGCCGTGGATGCCGACGCCGAGCTCCATCTCGTCGTCGCCGAGCTCGAACGTCGGCTTGCCGGCGGCAGGAACCGTGCACGACGTCAACGCGACGCCCATGCTGCGGCCGTTGGCGTTCACGGTTCGCGCGATCGTCGGCGACCTGGTCGAGCGACCGGTCCTGCTCGGCCGCGGCACCCGCGATCTTCTCGAGCAGCACGGTGACGCCGACGCCGCGCCGTCCGGCCGTCCACGTGCTGTCCTGCACGGCGACGTCGTCGTCGGTCACGACCGAGACGACCCGGGTGCCCGTCTCGGCCGCGGCCATCTCGGCCGCCATCTCGAAGTTCATGACGTCGCCGGTGTAGTTCTTGACGATGTGCAGCACGCCGGCGCCGCCGTCGACGAGCTTGGTGGCGGCGAGCATCTGGTCGGGCACCGGTGAGGTGAAGACCTCGCCCGCACAGGCGGCGTCGAGCATGCCGAGACCGACGAACCCACCGTGCAGCGGCTCGTGGCCCGAGCCGCCGCCGGAGATGAGGCCGACCTTGCCTTGCGTGCGGGCCGTCGCCCCGGTAGATGATCTTGTTCTGGTGGTCGACCTGCAGGTCGGGGTGCGCGGCCTCGATACCGAGCAGCGCCTCTGACACCACGTTCGCCGGATCGTTGATGAGCTTCTTCATGAGCGTCCCTTCAGCTTTCTGAGTCTGACGATCGCGGGTGAACGGTCAGTTGGTGCTGTGGGCGTACTTGGCATCTGCCGGGTCGGCGAGGTCGACGCCAGTGCCGGCGCCTGCGCGGTCGGCGGGCGTGGTGCTGATGAGTCCGTAGATGAGCGGCTGCGAGCGCGCCGCCGAGCAGTTCGGCGATGACGTACACGGGCAGTTGGTGCCACAAGACCGTGCCGCCGGCGAACTGCTGGACGAGCATCGGTCCGACGGTGCGCGCCGGGTTGATCGACGACGACGTCGTCGGGGCCGACAACCATGATCACGGCGAAGACGACGAAGCCGATCGCGACGCCGGCGAAGCCCGCGGCCGCCTTGCGGTGGATCACGCCGAAGACGATGAAGACGAGCATGAACGTGCCGACGAACTCGGCGAAGAATGCCTGGGCGACGGGGATCTTCGGCCCGTAGTTCGCGACGCCGAGTCCGAGCGTGCTGGCCTTGTGGCCGAGCACGCCGAGGATCGCGCCGGCGCCGCCGATCGCGCCGAGGACCTGCGCGCCGATGTAGGCCGGGCACCTGGCTCCACGGGAACTTGCCCGACACGGCCAAGCCGAGCGTCACCGCCGGGTTGATGTGGTTGCCGCCGATGTGACCGAACGCGTAGACCGTCGCGATGACGATCAGTGCGAAGGCGAACGAGATCATGCCGAGGTCCGCCATCGTGAACGGCGCGTTGCCGTTCACGATCAACGTGGCGGGGACCGAGCCGACGCCGATGAACACCAGGAACGCCGTCCCGATGAACTCGGCCGTGAGCCGCTGGGCCATAGAGGTTTCGTCGAGCATGGTGCCCCTTCCTCGCGTCGGATATGCTCGAATGTCATTCGACATTGTCGAATGTGACAGGGAAGTTACACGCATGGTTCACTCATGGCAATACCCGTTCGACAGTAGATTTGCCCGACGCGTGGGTACGTGGTACCGGCCGCGCGAGGAATCCCGAGAGGAGGTGGCGCGTGATCCAGTCGGTCGACCGGGCAATCCGGGTGCTGACCGCGCTGCAAGGCGCGCGGCGGATGACGCTCTCCGAGCTCGCCACCCGCCTCGAGCTGCCGCCCTCGACGGTGCACGGCATCGTCCGGACGCTGGTCGGGCACGGCATGGTCATCCAGGAGCGCGGCTCGAGCCGCTACCAGCTGGGCCCGGCCGTGCTGCTGCTCGGCAACGTCTACCTCGACACCCTCGAGCTGCGGTCGAAGGCCATCCCGTGGGCCGAAGACCTGGCCCGCCGCACCGGCGCCGCGGTGCGCACCGGCGTCCTGCTGCTCGACGAGGTCGTGATCATCCACCACGAGCCGCGCCCCGACGGCAGCCGTCAGATGCCCGAGGTCGGCATCGTGATCCCTGCGCACGCGAGCGCGCTCGGCAAGGCGATGCTCGTCTTCGACCAGGACGCCGCTGATCGGGTGCTGTCGACGGCTGCCTTGCGCAGCATGACCGGCGAGACCATCACCTCACCCGCAGGAGCTACGCGAGCAGCTCGCCGAGATCGAGGAGACCGGCATCGCCACCGAGCAAGACGAAGCGGTGCTCGGCGAAAGCGCGCTCGCGAGTCCGGTGTTCGACTCATCGGGGTCGGCGGTCGGCGCGATCGGCGTCGTGGTGCCGTCGGGCAGTTGGCCCGTCGACTCATTCGCGCGCGACGCCGTCAGAGACGCGGCGCGAGCGATCTCGCGCGAACTCGGGTCGCCGTCATGGCCGGTACGCCGACCGTCGAGCAACGGTCGCGCCGCGCGCTGACGTCGAGATCAGCCGTTCGCGCCGAGCTTCTCCAGGACGAGTTCGCGCACGCGGGCGGCGTCGGCCTGACCTCGGGTCAGCTTCATGACCGCACCCACCAGCGCACCGGCCGCGGCGACCTTGCCGTCGCGCACCTTCTGTGCCGCGTCGGGATCGGCAGCGATCGCCTCGTCGACGGCCGCGCCGAGTGCGGAGTCGTCGGACACGACCGCGAGACCACGCGCCGCGACGACCTCGTCGGGATCGCCCTCGCCAGCAACGACGCCGTCGAGGACCTGCCGAGCCAGCTTGTCGTTCAACTTCCCGGCGTCGACCAACGCGACGATGCGCGCAACCTGCTGCAGGCGTCACCGGCAATTCGGAAACCTCGACCCCGCGCTCGTTCGCCTGCCGCGCCAGCTCGCCCATCCACCACTTGTACGCATCACGGGCCGGGACGCCGAGGGCAACTGTGGCCTCGATCGATCCGACCGCCCCCGCATTGAGAGCAGCCTGCATGTCGAGTACCGAGATGCCCCACTCGTCGCGCAGGCGCCGCCGGCGATCGAAGGGGAGCTCGGGAAGCGTCGCGCGCAACTCCTCGACCCACGCGTCGGCCGGCGCGATCGGCACGAGGTCGGGCTCGGGGAAGTAGCGGTAGTCCTCGGCCTGCTCCTTGCTTCGCCCGGACGTCGAGAGGCCGCTGTCTTCGTGAAAGTGCCGTGTCTCCTGCTTGACGCGACCGCCGCTGCGCAGCACGCTCCGCCTGCCGTTCGATCTCCGACCGAACCGCACGCTCGACCGACCGCAGCGAGTTGACGTTCTTCGTCTCGCTTCGGGTGCCCCACTCGGTTGCGCCGATCGGATTGAGCGAGAGGTTCACGTCGCACCGAAGCGAGCCCTCCTCCATGCGCACGTCGGAAACATTCAGCGTACGAAGGGTTTCGCGCAGCTCCGTCACGTAAGCGCGAGCGACCTCGGGCGCGAGTGCGCCGGTGCCGGGCACCGGCTTCGTGACGATCTCGACGAGCGGGATGCCTGCCCTGTTGTAGTCGACGAGCGAATGCGTGGCACCGTGAATGCGACCGGTCGAACCGCCGACGTGCAGCGACTTTCCGGTGTCTTCTTCGAGGTGCACCCGCTCGATGCCGACTCGCACGACCTCGCCGTTTACCTCGACATCGAGATATCCCTCGACACACAAAGGCTCGTCGTACTGCGAGATCTGGTAGTTCTTCGGCATGTCGGGATAGAAGTAGTTCTTGCGAGCGAACCGGCACCACGACGCGATCGAGCAGTGCAAGCGCGAGGCCGATCCGGATCGTCGACTCGATCGCCACCGCGTTCGTGACGGGCAACGAACCCGGCAAGCCGAGGCAGGTCGGGCAGACGTGAGTGTTCGGCGCAGCACCGAACGTCGTCGAGCAGCCGCAGAACATCTTCGACTTGGTGCCGAGCTCGACGTGGGTCTCGAGACCGAACACCGGCTCGTAAGCTCGCGAGCGCCTCGTCGTAGGCAGTGCTCATAGCGAGGGCGCCTCCTCGAGAAGCAGGTGGCCGCGGCGCTCGTTCAAAGCGGCCTCGAGTGCGGCACCGACCCGGTAGAGGCGGTCGTCAGCCATCGCCGGCGCCATGACCTGAAGACCGACCGGCAACCCGTCGTCCGGTGAAAGTCCGCACGGCACGGACATCGACGCGTTGCCCGCAAGGTTCGACGGGATCGTGTCGAGGTCGGCGAGGTACATCTTCAGCGGGTCGTCGCTGCGCTCGCCGATGCGGAACGCAGTCGTCGGCGTCGTCGGTGAGATGAGCACGTCGAATTGTTCGAAGGCAGCGGCAAAATCGCGGCTGATGAGCGTGCGCACTTTCTGCGCCGAGCCGTAGTACGCGTCGTAGTAGCCGCTCGACAACGCGTAGGTGCCGATCATGATGCGGCGCTTGACCTCGGCGCCGAAGCCGGCTGCGCGGGTCAACGCCATCACCTCTTCGGCGCTGTGCGTGCCATCATCGCCGATACGCAAGCCGAATCGCATCGCATCGAAGCGCGCGAGGTTCGACGAGCACTCGCTCGGTGCGATCAGGTAGTACGCCGGCATCGCGTAGTCGAAGTGCGGGCAGCTCACCTCACCGACCGACGCGCCGAGTTCGCCGAGCAACGTGACGGCTTCAGAGAATCGCTGCCGCACGCCGTTGTCGTAACCCTCGCCGTTCAGCTCGCGCACGACGCCGATCCGAAGGCCGCGCACATCGCCGTGAAGTGCGGCCGCAACGACGTCGGGCACTGGTGCGTCGATCGACGTGGAGTCCATCGGGTCGTGACCGGCGATCGCCGCGTGCAGCAATGCCGCGTCGAAGACGTTGCGCGCGAACGGGCCGGCCTGGTCGAGCGACGACGAGAACGCGATCAGCCCGTAGCGCGACACTCCCCCGTACGTCGGCTTGACGCCGACGATGCCGGTGACGGCAGCGGGCTGGCGAATCGATCCGCCGGTGTCGGTGCCGATCGCGAGCGGCGCCTCGTACGACGCGACCGCGGCACTCGATCCGCCCGACGACCCGCCCGGAATCCGCTCGAGATCCCACGGGTTGCGCGTCGACGCCGTACGCGGAGTTCTCGGTCGATGACCCCATCGCGAACTCGTCCATGTTGGTCTTGCCGAGAATGACGACGTCGGCCTCGCGCAGCTTGCGCACGACGGTCGAGTCGTAGGGCGGGCGCCACCCTTCGAGGATCTTCGACCCGCAGGTCGTCGGCACCCCCTTCATCGTGAGGACGTCTTTCAATGCGAGCGGGACGCCGGCCAGCGGGCCAAGGTGATGACCGGCCGCTCGCTTCGCGTCGACGCCTGCGGCAGCGGCCAGTGCGCCTTCGGTGTCGATGTGCAGGAACGCGTGCACGGACGTCATCGACCGCGCCGATGCGATCGAGGTGTGCCTGCGTCACCTCGACGGCCGAGGCCTCGCCCGACGCGACCACTGCAGCAATCTGGGCAGCCGTCAACCTGGTGAGATCGGTCACCGCACTACTCCTCGTCCAGGATGCGCGGCACCCGGAATCGCTGGTCTTCTGCCGCGGGCGCGCCGGCGAGGGCCTCTTCGGGTGACAGGCAGGGCACGCACCACGTCGGCGCGAAACACGTTGGTCAGCGGCACCGAGTGCGAAGTCGGCGGCACGTCGGCGTCCGCAACTTCGCTGACCCGGGCGACGGAACTGATGATGACCTCGAGCTGGCTCGCCATCTGGTCGAGCTCGTCGTCGGTCAGCGCGAGACGCGACAACCGGGCGAGATGGGCGACGTCGGCGCGGGTGATCGATGGCACGGGCTCATCTTAGGGTGCCGCCGTACAGTGCCAGAGTGGATTACGCCGCGGTGAACGAAAGCCCGAAAGACCGCTGGCGGCACCGCACCCCATGGATCGTGGCAGCGGCGTTCAGCGCGAGGGTTGACTTACTGCCTCTGGTGCGCAATCTCGCCGGCGACCTCCCGACTCTGGCGCCGACCGTCGTCCGCGCTCGAATCGAACATCGCAACCCCGCAACCGGATGCCTTCGCGACATACATCGCCCGGTCGGCGCGCCGAAGCAGGCCGTCGAACTCGCGCCCGTGCTCGGGAGCAAGCGCAACTCCGATACTGACTCGCAACTCGATCAAGGTGCCGTCGATCTGGCACTGACCGTTCACCCGATCAAGAAGGCGGACGGCGGCCACGCGCGCCGTCGCGAGATCGGCAACCTCGTGCAGCAGCACGACGAACTCGTCGCCTCCGAGCCGCGCGACGACGTCGGCGGGTCGCACGACCGCCATCAGTCGCTCGGCGACAATCTGCAAGAGCCGGTCTCCAGCCGGGTGCCCGAGCGTGTCGT
>CAWEIG010000016.1:0-147002 GCA_963809135.1 uncultured Actinomycetes bacterium | reverse complement strand
GGGGTCTGCGCGGCGGCGGGTGCGCTCGTGCCCGCCGAAACCTGAGTCTTCGGAGAGTGCGAGGCGCCGACCACCACCACGACCACGATGACGAGCGTCGCGATGGAGCCGATGATCACGTTGCGCCCGCGGTGGGACGGCGGCGCATAGGTATAGCGGGACGGCGGCGTGTACGCGTAGGGGTTCGGCGGCGGTCCGACCGGGTAACCGGCGGTCCACGGCGGAGGCGGCGGCGGATCGGGCTGCTGGTAGAGACCGGGCACGGCCCAGGGCGGAGTCGGCGGGGAGCTGGCCGGGCGGCGGGGGGTACTGCTGCCCAGGCACGGCCCATGGCGGCGGCTGTTGGGGCTCGCTCACCCGTCAGCACCCACGTTGATCCTCACCGATGGTCGTCGGCGTCGGTTCTACCCCAATTGAGGCCCATCTGGCGCACCCGCTGCGCCGCATGGATGATGTTTTGACGGCTCGCCGCTCGAACGGAAGGCGCCCATGAGCACCGGACTACACCCCGCCGACCTTGCCTTGCTCGCCGACAGGCACCTCGGGGTGCTGATCACGCTGAAGCGCGACGGCCGCCCGCAGTCGTCGAACATCGGATACGCCTACGACGCCGATGCCCAACTGGTCCGGATCTCGGTCACCGCTGATCGCGCCAAGACAAAGAATCTGCTGCGTGATCCACGGGCAAACCTGCACGTCATGACCCCCGACGGCTGGAGCTGGATGGTCGCCGAAGGCATTGCCACCCTCACCCCCGTCGCGCAAGACCCGCACGACGCGACTGTCGAGGAGTTGATCCTCCAGTACCGCAGCGTGGCAGGGGAGCATCCCGATTGGGATGACTACCGCCGAGCGATGGTGGAAGACCGGCGCCTCGTCGTCCGCCTGGAATTGCAATGCCGACCTACGGCTCAGCAGCGCGCTGAACCGCAGGTGCGTCGGCGAAGCAGCTAGGGGCGCGTGACGGCGACCGGGCGCGCCGTCAACGGCCAGGTGGGGAGCACGATCCTCGCGAACGTGGCGTTGGTGACGCCGGCGAACGAGGCGTACCACGCGAGTAACGCCGTGACGTAGCCGAACCAGCCGCCGATGTGCGTCCAGTCCTTGGCGGTGTTGCCGGTGGAGAACGCGCCAATGGCGAGCAGGATGAAGGTGATCGATAGTGCGACGAACACCGCAAGCACCGCACCGCTTGTGCGCATCGCCGCGACGGTCATGTAGACAGTGAAGATTGCCCACGACAACAAGAAGAGACCGACGGCCTTGTGCGCTGAACAGCAGGCGCGAGGTGGGCGGCGTCGTAGGTGATCAACCAGTAGAACGCCAACCAGAACGCACCGAACGACGCGAACGCCGTGGCACCGAATGTGTTGCCCTTACGGAACTCCCACACGCCGGCGAGAAGCTGAACCAGTCCACCGTAGAAGAGCGCGAGTGGTAGCACGGCCGCTTCCATGCTGGGGTTGAGGACGTTCGTGTTGAACGTGCTCAAGACGAAGGTGGTCATCGCAAAGCCGGCGAGGCCGAGTGGGCCTGGATCGGCGATGCCGAATACCGGTCGGTGCGGGTGCGACCGGAGTCTGAACTGGACACTGTGCCTCCTGGATGAGAACGGGGTCCGGATCGACATCTGAGACATGGGTCTTTGGCCAGAGCGTGGGAGCGGTTCCAGGTATTTGCAACCACTGTCTCGGGGCGGCGCGCCGAGCGGATCCTTTTGCGCGCCGAATGGTCGAGACGGTCGCCGAGCGGTCGGCCTGGTCAGGCCCTACGCGCGGTGCAGGACGGGGGTTGCTTGCGGGACCGCGCTTGCGGGTGGTCGCCGCATGGCGTTTTGCGGTCGGGCGTAGAGATAGCCCTGGATGAGCAACCGGTCGTAGCCGGGCAGGGCGTCGAGCTGCTCGCGGGTCTCGACGCCCTCGACGACGCAGCTGATGGCGAGCTGTTCGGCCAGGCCGACGGTGGCGCGAACGAGGGTCATCGCGGTGGGATCAGCGGGCAGTCGGCTGGTGAAGGAGCGGTCGATCTTGATGCAGGTGATCGGCAGCTCGGCCAGGTAGCGCAGCGACGCGTAGCCGGTCCCGAAGTCATCGAGCGCGAGCCCGACGCCGTGCTCCTTCAGCGCCCGCAGATCGACCAGGTCGGCCGCAGTCGCGTCGAGCAGCACCGTCTCGGTGATCTCGAGGGTCAGCCCGTGCGGGTCGAGCCCGCTGTGGGTGAGCGCGTCGTCGATCCGCTGGTAGAAGCCGGGCCGCGCGATGTCCTCGCGCTGCGGT
Organism: uncultured Actinomycetes bacterium; assembly: GCA_963809135.1. Lineage (GTDB taxonomy): Bacteria > Actinomycetota > Actinomycetes > Acidothermales > Acidothermaceae > PALSA-607. The sequence continues at coordinate 144,726 of CAWEIG010000016.1, read as the reverse complement.
TGACGTTGAGCACGAGCTGCGCAAGATCGGGGTCGCGCCGCCAGACCACGGCTTGCGCGCACGCGATCTGCAGCACCCGTTCATCCAGCGCGGTGATCAGCCCGGTGCGCTCGGCGACGGCAATCACCTGCCGCAGTGTCTGCCACTCGCCCGTCGTCATCGCGCAAGCGCAGCAGCGCCTCGACGCCGTAGACGCGTTGGTCACCGGGTTCACGATCGGCTGGTAGAAGACCTCGACGGTGTCGTCGGCCAGTGCCCGGCGAATCGATCGCTCGAGGCGCCCGTGGGTCGCGGTATCTGGACGATGAGCGAGATCGAAGAGGCGTGCCCATTCCCGCCGTGCGCCTTGACGTGATACATCGCCGCGTCGGCATCGCTGAGCAATGTGTCGGCAGTCGCGCCATCGTCCGCGATCCGAATCCCGATGCTGACCGACAGGGTGTGGTCGACCCCGCCCGCCAGATGGGCTCCGCGATGAGACTGGTGATGCGGCGCTGATCGTCTCGGCCAGCTGCCAACGGCTCTTGGTGCTCGGGGATGTCGAGGACGATCGCGAACTCGTCGCCACCGATCCGGGCGACGGTGTCGTCGCCGCGGGTCGCGGCAATCAGGCGTTGCGCGGCGACGTTGAGCACGTCGTCGCCGACGGCGTGACCGTAGTTGTCGTTGATCCGCTTGAACCCGTCGAGATCGCAGATGAGGACGGCGATATAGCCGCCGCGCGCGGATCTGCGCAGGGACTGCTCGAGCCGGTCATGAAGCAGCCGGCGATTGGGCAGCCCGGTCAGCTCGTCGTGCAACGCCGCGCTGTTGGAGACGCTCCTCGACCGCCACGACGTCGGTGACGTCGCGAGACACCACCAGGATCGAGGTGACCGCCTCCGTGCTCGTCGCGCGCGAACGGGGTCAGCCGCCGTGACAGCCAGCGAATTTCGCCGTCACGGTGCCGAACGCGCATGACGCAGGGCCACCACCTCGCCGTCCGGCAACTGTTCGTCTGCTCGAGCGCCTGTTCAAGCTCGCGCACATCCTCGTCGGGAACCAGCTCATGGAGCTCGTGACCGCCGAGTACCTGCACGACTTCCGGCGTAAAGCCGATGAAGGGCTTGCCAGACCGGTTCGCCCGGCTCAGCGACTTGCTCGCCACGCCGTACAGATGAATGGCGTCGGGTGTTGCCGAAATGACCGCCTGCTGGTGGCTCAGCGCCTTGGTCAATCTCGGCGTGAGCTTCGCGAGCGTTCAGTTCGGCCTCGACGAGTTCGGTGACGTCGGCGACGACGCCCGCCAACTGGATGACGAACGCCTGCGGCGTCTCGCTCGGCGACACCGCGCGCGTCGAGCCAACGCAACGCACCATCGGTCGCGCGGATCACCCGGTACCGAATGGTCATCGCGACCCCGGTGCGAGTCAGTTCGTCAGTGGCCTCGCTCACCGAAGCGCGATCGTCCGGGTGGACACACTCGTCGATGACGTCATAGGAGCCAGCGAAGGCGCTGCGCGGCAAACCGTACAACTCCAACAACATGTCCGACACCGTCAGCGCGGGGGTGGTCAGGTCATAGTTCCAAGACCCCACCCGGCTGATTCGCTGTGCCACGTGGAGCCGCCGAAGTTCTTCGGTATCGGCCCGCTCAGTGTCTGGCGAAAGCGGCACCGATGCCTGCGCGGCGGGCCTCACAGACCGTGCACGCCGGAGCTGCGGACGGCGCACTGCCACGCCTGGCTCCCCGCGTCGAGTCTCGGCCTCCGTCCTATCGAGACCGTATCGACCAAGATCGCGACCGCCTTAAGACCGAATCCGGGAGCCCCGACAGCTGGTAGGCCTCGAACCGCCAGGGTCTGGCTGGCGTAGGCAGGTCCGCCGCCGGTGACGACGAGAATGATGTCGATGACCTTGACGGTGTAAATGAAGCCGAGAACCACGACGACGGTGACCACTGGCCGCAGCAGCGGCCAGGTGATCAACCGGAACCTGCTCACTTTGCCGGCACCGTCGATCGCGGCTGCCTCAAACAGATCGGTCGGAATCTCCTGCAGACCGCCGTACAGGATCACCAGATTGAACGGGATCCCCACCCAGATGTTCACAATCGTGACCGCGATCAGCGCCGCGTGGACGTTCGACAGCCACGGCACCCCGGCGGACGGCGCGAGGTGGCCGGCTTCGAGGATCTTGTTCACGGCCCCGCTGTCCTGCCCAAGCATCCACCGCCAAACCGCGCCCGACGCGACCAGTGGCAGCAGCCACGGCAGCAGAAGCAGTGCGCGGATCACACTGTTGAGCGGGAACTTGCTGCTGAAAAAGACCGCTAAGGCCAATCCGATGACGAACTGACAGACCATCGATACGACAGTGAACAGGATCGTATTGAGGAGCAGCTTCCCGAAAAGCCCTGAATGGAAGATGGCCCGGTAGTTGGCGAGCCCCGCGAACGGAGCGTGACCGGTGTAGAGGCTTGCCGTGGTGTAGTTCTGGAAGCCCATCACGACGTTCTTGACGATCGGGTAACCGAAGAACGCCACCAGGTACAAAGCGGCTGGAGCGAGAAACGCCCATCGCGCGAGACGCTCGCGACGGCGCTGTCCTGCGCGCCGTGCGCGAGCGGTTCCTGGGCGTCGTGGCCGGAAGCGACATGCTGAGCGTCGCCGGGGGCCGCAGCTCGGCGTCTGTCATCTTGCGGTCCTTCGCAGTCAATCGCATGGGCGCCGCGCCTCGGAGGTGCGGGCTGCTGGTACCGCTAGACACCAGCAGCCCACAACTCTAGGAGGAGGCTTTACTCGCGGTTGCCTGTGCCGCGGTCATCGCCTGTTGCGGTGACGCCGCACCTGTGATCGCCGATTGCTCCGCCGTCTCGATCGCGGTCGCAATGGTCGGGAACTTGGTGCCGACCTCCGCGGTACGTGACAACGCCGTGGCAACCTCGGTTACGAACGGCGCCAACGCCGGCGTGGTTTGTGCGAACTGCGCGGCTGACGTTTGCAAAGACGGAACGTAGCCGGCCGCGGTCGCAAAGGTCGTCTGGTTCGCGGCGTTGTTCATGCACGCAAGCACAGCTCCGGCCGCCTTCTGCTTGGCCGATGTCGTGATCGGCACCGCCCACATCTCACCGCCAAGCGCCACCTTCACTTTGTCGCCGGCTTGCGGCACCGGGATTGACGCGACGCCGTAGTTCAAGCCCTTCGCCGCATTCAGTGAAGCGAACTGCCAAGGCCCGTTGATCATCATGGCGGCCTTGCCTGCGATGAACTGGTCGTTGGCATCGGCCTGCGCCCAGGTCACCACGGACTTCGACATCGAACCGCTCTTCACGAGGCTGGTGACGAACTGTAGAGCCTGCACTGACGCGGGCGCGTCGAGATGAGCCAGGTCACCGCCGTTCGACCAGAAGAACGGGAAGAACGTCCACGCTCCCTCGCCGTCGTTGTCGGCGGACATCGCAAAGCCGTAGTGCTGCGGAGTTGTGAGCTTCGCGGCGTCCGCGCTGAGTTCAGCCCATGTCGTGGGGGGTTGGAGCCCGGCCGCCGACAGCAGGTCCTTGTTGTAGAAGAGCGCGATCGCGTTCACGCCAGGAGCCAGGCCGTATACCTTGCCCTGGTAGGTGCCAGCGGCGAGGATCGACGGGTAGTAGCCCGTGAGGTCGACGCCCGCTGTCGCGAGCGGCGTCAGGGCGCCGGTCTGCGCGATCTGCTGCAGGTTCGGGTTGTCCAACATCAACAGGTCGGGCAACGTGTGTGACGACAGCTGCTGAAGCACCTTCGGCAACAAATCCGGCGGGGCGATGCTGTCTTGCGTCACTGTCACCCCGGCGCTTGCCGCGCACGAGGAAAGAATGGTCCCGATCGCGCTGTGCTGGGGTTCGTTCGTGTAGTAGTCCTCGGCCGTGAGCGAGATCTTTGCGCCCGCCGCCCGGCGCGCTGCTTGCGGGCGCACTCGATGATGGCGCTGCAGACGTCACAGCACTGGCGGACGACGCACTGGGCGCCGGTGCGGAGCTCGAGGGCGTCGTCTTGGCCGATGTCTTCGTCGAACTACACGCGGTGACCGTGAGAGTGGCGGTCAAGGCCACTCCCAGCAGCCGGCCGTAACGCCGCATCCGTTTTGTGCTCGATGCTGTCATCGGTCGCTCTTCCTTCCATCCCGTTGTGCCCTTCGGCTGGGCTGTGTGCCGCCGAGTGCCATTTCTGACGCTGCCCGAGCCGCCTTAAGTCTGTTAGCGAAACGGTTCGATGAATCAAAGCGCGTCCCGGAGGACCTGTCAATGGAGTGTTTCGGAACTGTTACTTTCCTGCTATTGCTCATGTCCGCCCACTCTCCCGCCATCTGATCCAGCACTGCGGCAGGCTGGACGACCGACCGGAGCTACGAATTTGGTCTTACGAATTCGACAACTGTCGAAACGATTCGTCTAAACTGCAGGCCAGGTGGTGCCCGCGCCCGACTTGGAGGGCACGAACAGAGAGGTCAGGACGCATCGCATGAGCATGTTCCGTGAAGTCTCCGGAGGCATCGAATGGCGCTCGCCGGACCAGTTCCTTCGAGTCGAAGCGTGGGGCGCGGACGCCGTGCGCGTTCGCTCCGGTGTTGGGCGGCTGTTGGAGGATCTGCCGGGCGCTTTGTTGGACCGGCCCGCATCGACTAACCCGACGATCGACCTGCCGCTTGCCTCGTCGGTGTCACGCTCAGCTGAGGCCGCAGTCGGATCCGGCTCAGCCGTCAGCGGTCCGCCCGCCGTGCTTCGACATGGTCGACTCCGAGTCGAAATCTCACCCGCCGGGCTGGTGCGCTTCTTGCGGGACTATGGCGTCTTGGACGGCGAGGAGTTGCTCGTCGAGCAGCGCGCACACTTCTGGTGGCCGGGCGCCCGAAACTTCACTTCTGTTGGCAACGGCAAGTATCGGATTGAACAGCTATTCAGGGCATACGACGGCGAGCGACTCTACGGATTGGGTCAGCATCAGCACGGCCTGCTCGACCAGAAAGGTGCGATCGTCGAGCTGCTTCAGCGCAACACCGAAGTGAGCATCCCCTTTCTGCTCTCCAACCGCGGATACGGGCTCTTGTGGAACAACCCCGCAATCGGCAGCGTCGAAATGGGCATCACGGGCACGCGTTGGGTCGCCCATGCTGCGCAGCAGATCGACTACTGGTTCACCACGGCGCCGACCCCTAGCGAGATCCTCAGCCGATACGCCGACGCGACTGGTCACAGCCCCGTCCTTCCGGAGTGGGCAACCGGATTCTGGCAATCCAAACTCCGCTACCGCAACCAGGAAGAACTGCTCGAAGTGGCGCGCGAATACCACGAGCGCGGACTGCCCCTGTCGGTGATAGTCGCGGATTTCCTGCATTGGCCGGCGCTGGGCGACTGGAAGTTCGACGAGACCGATTGGCCCGATCCCAAGGCGATGGTCGCCGAGCTCGACTCGCTCGGCGTCAAGCTGATGGTGTCCATCTGGCCGTCGGTCAACCCGGTGAGCGAAAACTGGGAGGAGTTCAGCGAGGCTCAGTTGCTGATTGGCACCGAAGCCGGGCTATCGACTCATACGAAATGGATCGACACACCGTCCGATTCGCCTGCCGAAGTTGCCTTCTATGACTCGACGAATCCGCACGCGCGAGAAGCCATTTGGAACACGGTCAAACGCAACTATGGCGACCTGGGAGTCAACGTGTTCTGGCTCGACGCATGCGAGCCGGAGATTGTGCCGCTGCAGCCGGCAAACATGCGATTCTGGGCAGGCAACGGCATGGAGGTTGCGAACCTTTACCCGCGTGAACACGCACGCGCCTTCTGGGAAGGCATGGCGGCAGAGCGCGATCACGACGGGATGAGCTTCGCCCGCTCGGCTTGGGCTGGCAGCCAGCGGTACGGCGCCGCCCTGTGGTCAGGCGACATCGGAGTCGACTTCGCTACGTTCCAACGCCAGATCGCTGCAGGGCTCAACACTGCCCTCTCCGGCATACCGTGGTGGTGCGCAGATATCGGCGGATTCCACGGGGGCGACCCCGACGATCCCGCGTACCAGGAATTGATGATCCGCTGGTTTCAGTTCGGCGCCTTCAGCCCGCTGTTTCGCATGCACGGATATCGCGAACCGCACGCACCACTAGGCCGCCGCATGACGGGCGGGCCAAACGAGGTCTGGTCATATGGTGAGCACGCCTACGCCATCATGACCAGCTACCTTGCCCTGCGCGAGCGGCTTCGACCTTATCTGCAGCGGCAGATGGCGACGGCCGCGTCCGCAGGTATCCCCCCAATGCGGCCACTGTTCCTGGAATTTCCCAAAGACCCCGAGGCGTGGACGATCGCAGACCAGTTCTTCCTCGGGCCTGACCTGCTCGTAGCCCCGATTGTCGAAGCAGACGCGAGAAGCCGCTCCGTCTACCTTCCGACGGGCGCGATGTGGACCGACGCATGGACCGGCGAGCACTTCTCGGGCGGTGCCAGGTACACGGTTCACGCACCGCTGGAGCGGATTCCACTTTTCTTGCGGGACGGCGCTCGGCTCCCGATTCTCGACACCTCGCCGACTCTTGGCGGAATCGGGGTCGTGTAGCTTGCCCTAAACTCAACCTCGAATTGCTTCGATGGAGGTGCGAATGGCCGCCAAGCTCGTCGATGTCGCCAGGCTGGCGGGCGTCGCGCCCAGCACCGTGTCGTATGTCCTCAGCGGAAACAGGCCGATCTCGCCTGAGACACGCCGTCGCGTCGAAGAAAGCATCGCGGAGCTTGGTTTTCGTCCGCACGCGGGAGCCCGTTCGATACGCCGTCAGACAACGAATGTCATCGCCATGGTGTTGCCGATCATGTCCGATGGACAGTCGCGAGTACTCATGCCGTTTGTCTTCGCAATCTTGCAGGCCGCACGGGCCCAGGGAATGAACCTGCTGCTACTGACAGCTGAAGACGGAGTCGCCGAGATCAGGAATGTCGTCGGCAGCGCGATGGTCGACGGTGTCATTGTCATGGAGATTCAGGTGCACGACCCCCGCGTGCCAGTGCTGCGCTCGATGGGTCGGCCCGCCGTACTCATCGGTACACCCGAAGATCCCGCAGACCTCGTGCATGTCGACTTCGACTTTGCCGCCGCAGGAGCCATGTGTGTCCAGCACCTCGTCGATCTGGGGCACCGTCATATCGGGATCTTCGGACAGTCGCACGAGATATACGCTCTCGAGGCTGGCTACGCCGTCCGCGCAAAGGCTGGAACGCTCGAGTCCCTCGCCGCTCACGGACTGGGCGGCGTGTTCACCCCCGCGGAGGCGAACCACGCCGGCGTCGCGCAAGGCCTCGAAAACCTCTTCGGACAAGACCCTGCACTGACGGCCCTGATCGTCTACAACGAGCAGGCTCTCCCATTGGTCCTCGACCGGCTCGCACAACTTGGCCGACGCGTGCCTGGTGATATGTCCATCGTGGCGATTTGTCCCGACGAGCAGGCCGAGCGGCTCGTCCCGGCCGTATCCGCCGTCGCGTTCCCCGCATCGGATCTCGGGCGCCTAGCTTTCGAACGTCTCGCCGGTCTCATGTCCGGCCAGGATCAACCCATCTCAACCCTTCTTGAGCCACAGTTGGTTCGGCGCGGTAGCGCCGGGCCACCGCCCCGCCAATCGTAGGAGTCACGACAGGCCCTGGAACCGTTGCCATTTGCGGCCTAATGTCGTCGCGTGAAGTCGGTAGCACTGGGTATCGGTCTTGGCGTGATCGCTCTGGCCCTTGGCGGTTCGCTGGCGTTCTGGCGACGCGGCAGCCGAGGGCTCGGCACGCCCTTGCAGCGCACGACCTACGACGTGCTGCACACCGCCGGGTCGGCCGCGCGAGGGTTGCGAGCCGGACTCACCCGTGAGAGCGCGGCCCGCTCAGCGCCGGCCCTAAGACAGTTGCTGGCCGCCCGCGCGATGGCGATCACGAGCGCGTCCGGACTCCTCGCCTGGGACGGCCCTGGCATCGACCACGCTCCGGCGGTGCTCGTCGGCGCGCGCCAGGTGATGGGCAACGGCAAGGCGATCGTGCTCGGCCCGCGCGACTTGCGATGTGCCGACGGCGTCGATTGCCCGCTGCGCTCAGGGGTCGTCGTCCCGCTTACTAGCAGTGGTGTCGTCGTCGGAACCCTCGTCGCGCTCGCCCCCTCGACCCGCGCCGGACTGTTGCGCGCGGCCGGTGAGGTGGCCCGCTTCGCGTCGACCCAGCTCGAGCTCGCCGAACTCGACACGGCGAGGGCGCGGGCGGCCGAGGCCGAGCTGCGCTTCCTGCGCGCCCAGATCTCGCCGCACTTCGTCTACAACGCGCTGACCGCGATCGCGTCGTTCATGCGCACCGACCCGGATCGGGCCCGCGATCTGCTGCTCGGTTTTGCGGATTTTATCCGCTATAGCTTCAGAAGTCGGGGTCAGTTCGCGACCATCGCCGACGAGTTGCAGGCCGTCGACACCTACCTCGAACTCGAGCGAGCGCGGTTCGGCGATCGGCTCCAAGTCGTGCTGCGAATTGCCCCCGAGGTGCTCGCGGTGGCGGTACCGTGCCTGCTCATCCAGCCACTGGTGGAGAACGCGGTGCGGCACGGCCTCGAGAACAAAGAAGGCGTGGGCCACGTGACGATTTCGGCGCAGGACGGCGATGTCGAGTGTGTGCTGAGCGTCGAAGATGACGGCATGGGCATGGATCCCGAGGTCGCCCGCCAGCAGCTGTCGGGTCGGCGCGATCACGGCGTCGGTCTGACCAACGTCGACGAAAGATTGCGGCAGGTGTTCGGCGCCGACCACGGCATCACCGTCGAAACCGCGTTGGGTGCCGGCACGAAGGTGACGGTGCGCATTCCCAAGTACCAGGCGGGGGTGCGTGCATCGTGACGGCATCAGCATCGAGTTGGTCCTCTCAGCCGGACGCCGCGGGGTTGCGCGTGCTCGTCGTCGATGACGAAGCACCCGCGCGCGACGACCTTCAATTCCTGCTGCGCGAACAACCCGCAGTGTCCGTCGTCGACGTCGCCGCCGATGCGACCGAAGCCCTTCGGCTGCTCCAGGGCGAGCACTACGACGGCGTGTTCCTCGACATCCGCATGCCCGGACTCGATGGCCTCGAACTGGCCCGGCTGCTGCTGCGATTCACCGATCCGCCGATCGTCATCTTCGTCACGGCATATGAGGCGCATGCCGTCGCGGCTTTCCAAGCGCACGCGCGCGGATATCTGCTCAAACCCGTGTCGGCCGACCGCCTGGCAGACGCCGTCGCGCAGATCGCAGAAGCCCATAGCTCGCGACCAGCGCCGCTAGCGGTGGCGAAAGTACGCGCAACGACATGCCCGCCGTACCGGTCGATGCGAACGGCCGCACCTGGATGGTCGAGCGAGCCGACGTGTGCTGGCTCCAGGCGAACGGCGACTACGTGCGCCTGCACACCGTGCACGGCGGCGCGCACCTGGTGCGATTGCCGCTCGGGTTGTTCGAGGAGCGCTGGGCCGATCACGGTTTCGTGCGCATCCACCGCAGCTACCTCATCGCGCTGCGCCACGTCGTCGAGGTTCGCACGGGCGCCGCCGGAGCTGCCGTCGTTCGCGTCGCGGGGCAAGACCTCGCCGTCAGCCGTCGGCATGCGGCCGAGTTGAAGCGCCGCCTCCTGCGCGTTCAGCACGGCGGTCGACAGCAGTGAAACCTCGAGGCGGACGACGGCGGTGACCGTCCCGACGTCACCTGAACGCCCGGTGCGCACGACCGTGCGCTCGACCGGGGTGGTCGCGCCACGACGCGAGACCGATTCACAGGCGTTCGACGAGCACACCGAATACAGCAGCGTCCTGCTGCACTCGCTGATGCGCGCCCAGCTCGGACTCACATTGGGTTTCATCGCACTCGCGGTCGGCCTCTTGATCTCGCTGCCGCTAGTCGTCAGCCTCATACCGTCGTTGGCCACCAAGCAGGTATTCGGCATTCCGCTGACACTCGCGGTGCTCGGCGTCGCGGTGTATCCGGTGCTGGTCGGCATCGCGATCGCTTACGTCCGCCTCGCTGAACGAACCGAACGTCACTTCTTGGATCTGGTCGAGAAGTTGTGAGCGATGGTGACATTCGCGCCGCTCGCTCTCGCCGCGATCATCGTCGTCACCCTCATCACGATGGTCGTCGGAGCGCTCGGTATTCGCGTCGCTCGCACTCCCGACGACTTCATGGTCGCTGCACGAGCCGTACCGCCGTTTCGCAATGCAGCCGCCATCTCTGGCGAATACCTTTCGGCCGCATCATTTCTCGGCGTCGCGGGCCTCATTCTCAAAGACGGCCTGGGAATGCTGTGGTATCCGGTCGGATACGCCGCCGGATATCTCATGCTGCTGCTTCTCGTCGCAGCACCGTTGCGACGATTCGGTGCGTACACGATTCCCGACTTCGCCGAAGGTCGCCTCGGCGAACCGCGACTTCGTCAGGTCGCGACGGTATTCGTGCTCGTCATCGGCTGGTTCTATCTGCTGCCCCAACTGAAAGGTGCCGGCCTCACGCTGCACGTTCTGCTCGGCACTCCGTACTGGGTCGGCGTCGGCGTCCTCGCCATTGTCGTGACGAGCAATATCGCGGCGGGCGGCATGAAAGGCGTCACCTTCGTGCAGGCTCTTCAGTACTGGATAAAGCTCGTCGCCATCGCAGTGCCCGCGGTCGTGTTGCTTGCAGTGGTCGGTGGTCTGCATCGCGACGCGCTCACAAAACCAGTGCCGCCGGTGTTTTCGGAAACGACAACCGTTCGCGTGCAGACCTCGGTCGCATATCAACGTCGTCACGCCCGTCACCATCACCGCCCACGGATTCATTGAAGGCGTCAAGGTCGACGGGCCCCTCACGTTGAATCCAGGAAAATACGATGTGCGGGACGGCGCGGTGCTGGTCTTCCCCGCAGGCTCACCGACACCGCACGCGACGGGATTGCCGATCCTTAGCGGCAAGTCCTGGGTGTCGCCGTTTGTCGACGCCGGCCATCGAGGCGCGCACCCGCTGGCTGCGACCTATTCGCTGATCGTCGCGACATTTCTCGGAACGTTGGGACTGCCGCACATCCTCGTGCGCTTCTACACGAATCGCGACGGGCGTTCTGCGCGCCGCACGACCATCATCGTGTTGATGCTGCTCGGCGGCTTCTACATCTTCCCCGCGGTGTTCGCCGTGCTTGGGCGACTACGTGACCCCGGGCTCTATCTCACCGGGCAGACAGACTCCGTCGTGCTGGTGCTGCCGCACGCGTTGATCGGCGGCGTCGGCGGCTCAGTGCTCGGCGCGCTTGTCGCGGCGGGCGCGTTCGCTGCATTCCTCTCGACGTCGTCCGGACTGCTCGTCAGTGTCGCGGGCGCGATGGCGCACGATCTGTTGCGCGGAGGGGTACGCACGTTCAGGCGATGCGCGGTGGTCGCTGGTGCGGTCGGGTCTCGTCGCCGGCCTTCAGGTGCAGAAGTTCGACCTGAACATGCTGGTCGGGTGGTGCTTTGCGATTGCCGCATCGACGTTCTGCCCGCTGCTCGTGCTCGGAATCTGGTGGCGTCGCCTCACCTGGGTGGGGGCGGTCGCCGGTCTCGTCATCGGCGGTACCACGTCATCCGTGGCGATCATTTTGACGATGGTCGGTGTCGGACAACGCGGCTGGCCCGGCGTCCTGCTCGGACAGCCAGCGATCTGGACAGTGCCCCTCGCGTTCTTCGCGATGGTCGCCGTCTCGCGCGCGACGCCGGCCTACCTGCCCGCCGATCTTGAGTCGAAGCTGCTGCAGCTGCACCTTCCCGAGGCACTACGCCCCCGGCGTGCGGCATTCGGCGAGAACTAATACTTTGTTGGTGGTCGTAGCCGACTAGGCGACAGAAGTACGCGTGTCGCGATCGGTGCGCCGCACGCTGTCCCACTCGCTTGTGCTGACAGCGCCGCCATGTACCCGATCGAGCAACTTGCACCTCTTTAACTCGACAAGATCCCTGCGGACGGTGGAGCTACTCGATTGAGTCAGCTCGCACAGCTGCCCGATTGTCACCCAACGATTGATCCGCACATACGCCGCGATGGCTTGGCGCCGTTGCGCGGGCAGCGCACTTGGGACCATCAGGAGCTCCTTCCGATTTAGCTAGCCTGGTTCGTTGGCATCGAGTTCTCGCCTCGGGCGCGCACGCCATCTGCCGTGACTGGATTGAAAGAATCAGAATTCGGTCACGACTGGACGTCCCTCCAGATAGGCGATCATGTTGAGGACGAGGAAGTTCCAGTTCTGGAAACCCTTGGTGACGATCGGCTCGCCGCTGTCGGGGTGGTAGTACTCATGGAGTCCGCCGCTCGACTCGAGGTCCCGCCCGAACAGTTCGATCGTCTTCTGGGCGAGCTCACGGGCGTCGTCCTCGAACCCGTACTTAAGCAGTCCCCGGAACACCAGGTAGTTGCTGATGCCCCAGATTGGCCCGAGCCAGTTCGATGGATTGTTGGTGGCGCGGAGGTCGTACATCTTCTCCAAGCGCGACAGCGTGCGGACCCCGTAGCGAGCCGAGAACGTGCGTCGATCGCGGTAACGCTCGACCATGCGGTCGGCTTGCTCTTGGGAAGCGAAAGCGGCCCACAATGGAAGGAAGCTGGACCAGCTGTCGATACGCAGTAGCACCGACGACCATCGCCTGGGCGCGCCGCGATGTAGCCAGTCGTCGGTGTCGATCGGGCGCAGCGCGAGATCGACGCTGTAGAAAGTGCCGTCGCGGTCATCCCAGCAATAGGTGTTGATGGCATCGGCGAGGTCTTGTGCTCGCCCTCGCCAGACGTTGGCCTGCTCGATGCGACCTAGCTCCTCCAGCAGGTAGCCATAGGCAAGGAACTCTCGGTAGAGCAAGCTGTTCAGATAGATGGACGCGGTCGATCCGTCGGGCCGGTAGTACACCGAGGGGTCGTTGTCGACGCCGACGGCCAGGTCCGTCTGCCAGTACGCCAGACCCGTCTCGGCATGAATGTGGCTCTGCAAGTACCTGTCCAGGAACGACTCCAGCGTGCCGACATGCGGGCGAAGCCAGTCAGCGTTGCGATGGCGCTGCGTGAGCATCGCCGCCTGCTGAGCCAGGACGGGCTTGTGCATGTTCTGTTTGAAGTCTGGCGCCGTGGTGTGTTTGCCGAAGTCGACAGTGCCTTCGGTATTCAACTGGATCGGCATGATGCCGTTGGTGTCGGTGTGGTCGAGAAAGTTGAGGACATTGCCCTCTTCGTACGCGAGGAATCGGCCAGGACTCTTGGTGTCTCGTTCGACTTGCCCGAGGGCAACGCTGATCAACCAGGAATCCCAATCCCAAAGACCGTCGGCGTAATACGGAGAGTTCGGCGCCGAGGCCACCGTGTACGGATGCTTCAACACGCCGGCAGGTTCGCGTGTCATCTGATCGGCACTTGCCTCGATGTATTCCTTGAGCAGTTGAGTCCAGTGGCCGACCACGTTGTCTCCTGTACTCACGTGCACTCCTCCCAGCCAGCCCAGGTTCTGACGGTCACGGACTGAATCGCGCACAGCGGCCCGGTTGCGCGATCTAGGCGGTCCCTCGCTGCCTCCGGGAGCCGGATCGGAGCGCCCTTGGCGAGCGGGAGCACATGCACCTCGAGCGCGGCAACTGGATCGACTCCCAGCACGTCGAGATCGACGGTCCACACGGACCCGTCCCAAAAGCGGTCAGCTACCGCAACGCCGTCGGCCACGAGCCGTGCGACGTCCCCTTCCCACTCGATGGCGAGCTCTCGCCGTGCCGCGTGGTCGGGCTGTCCCGCCGTTGCAGCCAGCTCGAACCGTGCTGCGTTCAGGAAGTGCCCGTCGTCTGGGGCTGACGCGCGACCGTCGAGGGCGCCGTAATCGGTGCTTACCGGCCGCGGGTCCGCGATGGTCCTCACACCCACCGGGGCCGTCCCGGCGGTACTTGCAGATGTCGGGGCGATGGTGACAGGCGCAAAGGTTCCCGAGGTCGGCTCGTAACCGACCACGGTCGGGAAGGTCAACGCCTCACCGGCGACGCGGCCGTCGTCGAGCTGCCAGAGCGGTGATGCCGAGACGACGAGGCGAGGCTTCGGATCGTCAAAGACCCACGACGCCAGGCCTGAGTCGAATGGAAGGACGACCACAGGGAGGTCGTGGTCATCGCGCCGCGCGACCAGACGCACGGGTCGGCTGCCTTCGGTCACGGCCGCGAAGGCGCCGTCGATTTCGATGTCGTCCGAGTCGGGGTGAAGTACTGTGCCAGCCGCAAACTGAAGTTGAGCCTTGATTCCGTCCTCGGAGGTCAGGACCAGCGTCGGGCCGTCACCGCGCAAAATCGTGAGCGCCGAAGCCGTCGCCCACGTCAGCTCGATCCCGCCGATGTGGAGACGGATCGGCCAGTGGGCGAGCGTACCGACCGGAATCTCGATGGGCTCGCGCGGCAGCACGATGGTGCGATCGTCCAACGCGATGCGAAACTGCACCGGACGCATGCTCGGCGAGCGGCACGTAGGGCTGATACCAGCTTACGAAGAGGAATGCAGACTCGCCATCGCTTCGTAGATGCCCATCGCAGCGTCTCGCCGTCGTGTACCGAGCTTGGTGTCACCTCGGGCAGGGATGACGACATTACGGCGAGTCGGTTGCCGAACGCGCGCAGGAAGCTGTGTTGACGTCGCAAGTGTGCGTAGCTCTCCGCGAGACTGCCGCTGGCGCCGATCGGCGCATGGAAGTCGTAGTCCCAGCGCGGCAGGTCGTTGGGGTATTTCGTCGCGTGGGACTCCTGCGAGGGGCCGAAGTCGCGCGGGTTCTGACCGCCGGCGTACATGTAATATCCCTGCCACGCAGACCCGCTGCCCAACTTGTTATGGGCGACCGTGGCAATGTCCAATGCTTGCAACACCGGCCGTCGATGGTACGCAGCTGCCATCCCGCCGCCCAGCTCGCAGGTCGCTGGTGGGAAGCCGCTGAATTGCGGTTCGTTCGGGTTGACGCTGGGGACGCTGCTCGCTCGAAGGTCAGCACCAATCCCGGGGTCATCCCATCGGTGCGAGAAGAAGAAGTGATTGCGGAATTCGTCGGTCCAGTCCTGGTCCGCGGTGAGCCAGAACCCATCCGGATACCCGCCGAAAACAGGAAGTAGCTCTCCAGCGGGTAGCTGAGCGCTGCCCCAACCAGTGGCCGTGTAGATCGGGGCACGCAGCCCGAGGAGAACAGCCAGGTCTTTGAGCGCATGCAGATGTTCGGGTTGATCGTAGAGCTCATTGTCGATCTGGAATGCAACAATTGAGTTGCCTGTGCGACACAGGTCGCGGATCTCACCCGCGATGGCCGTGAACCACGCGGTCACCATTCGCAGATAGGCTGGGTCGTTCGTACGAACGCGCGCGTCGGAGTTCTGCACCCAGTCCGGCAGGCCTCCGTTTCGCACCTCTCCGTGCACCCATGGCCCAATCCGCAGCACAACTTCGAGCCCAACCTCTTTGCACAGCGTGACGAACCCGCGCAGGTCGCGGTTGCCCGAGAAGTCGATGTGATCCTCTGCGGGCTGGTGATGAATCCAGATGACGTAGCTCGACACCGCGGTGACACCGCCCGACTTCATCTGCTGTAGTCGACGGCGCCAACGATCGCGCGGTACACGACTAAAGTGCATCTCTCCGGTGACCGGTATCGCCGGGCGTCCGCGCTGCACGACCTTCCTATTGGTCACTCGAAACACTGCGCTGTCAGCGAAGGGCGCCGCGTCGGTTCCGAGCTCCGGGAATACCTCGGGCGAAGGCCACGGAGCATGCCGAATATCAACAATCGCGCCGTGTCGGGCTGACAACAGAGACATGGTCTCACCCGTTCCGAGAGGGTGGCGTCATGGGGCGCTACTTGAGGCTTCCAGCCATCACACCGCTGAGAATGCGGCGCTGACCTATGAAGAAGACGACGAGCAACGGCAAACTGACGACGATTACATTCGCGAAGACGTAGTTCCAGTTTGTGTCGTGCGAATTGCTGCTAACGACGGCGAAGAGCCCGAGAGGCAAGGTATTCGTCCCGTTGCCGCTGAGGAGGAAGAAGGCGTAGAAGAAGTCGTTCCAGATGTAGACGATCAGAATGATTCCGATCGAGAACAGTGCGGAGCCGAGTAGCGGAAAGATCAGTCGCCAAAACGTCTGCCATCTGCTCGCCCCATCGATCTGGAAGGCTTCTTCCAACTCTCGCGGGATGGTTCGGATGAAGCCCGTAAGGATGAAGACAGCCAATGCTAGGTAGACCCCCGAAAGCGTTCCTATGTCGGCGATACGCCGGCCGGCGATGCCGAGCTTTCGATCCAAAAGGACTGAAGTCACGATTGGTGGGGGCACCAGCAGTCCCAAGATCGCGTAATAGAAAAGACCGCGTACCCAGCGCTTGCTGCTGCGGGCGAATCTCCACGCAGCCATCGCGCCGAGCAGCAACACTATCGCCACCGAGGTGGTGGCGATGACGACCGAATTGAGGAAGCCCCTCACCGCGTCTCCCTCTCGGAACACGACAGCAAGGTTGTGGAAAAGCGCCCACCTGGTTGGAATCGCGAAGCTCGGGTTCCGAGCCTCGGTGTAGTCCTTGGCGGCGTTGATCAAGAGCAGGTACAACGGTGCCACAATCAGAACCAGGGCGACGACGGACACGACGACGATGCGCGCGATCTCGTTGAGTGGAATGCGCCGCGAGCGCGCCGTGGACGCCTTAAAGCTCAGGGTCACAATTCCACCTCCCTGCGGCGAAGCACGACGAGGGTCGGGATCGCGAAGATGAGCACCAGCATCAGTAGCACCAGCGACATGGATATTGCATATCCGTAGTACCCCTGTGCGTATTGCTGCTGGACGAAGGCATTGAGGACTTGCGTCGCGATGCCGGGGCCGCCGCCGGTCATCGAGTAGACGATGTCGAACGTATTGAACGACCCGATCAACGTGGTGACGACACCGAAAGTCACGGCTGGCCCTAAGAACGGGAGCTTGATGCGAACCAGTGTTTGCCACCACGACGCCCCGTCCACTCGGGCCGCACCTATCACCTCTTCGGGGATGGTGCTTAGCCCGGCGATGTACACCAGCATGTTGATACCCATGAACTTCCATGCGTTGACGAGCGCCAAGATGACGATGGTCCACCGGGCGTTGCCGAGCCACGCAACTGCGAATGTGTGGCCGGTGATCGCGGAGAGCGCCTGGTTCAGTGGGCCATCCGGCTGAAGAATTGCTCGGAAGAGGTATCCCGCCGCAAGTGGCGAGATCAGGACAGGGATAAAAAAGAGGGCTCGGAACAAGCCATTCGTTCGAGTCGTTCTCTCGAGCGCGATCGCAAGTAGGAGGCCGGCGCCGTTCTGCGCGATCACGACGACGACCGCGTACACGATCGTGATGCGCAAAGAGTTCCCCAGAGATCCTTCCCGGAACATTTCCGTGAAGTTGCTGAACCCGATGAAGCGAACCTTGTCGGTGTAGGTATTCCAGTTAGTGAAGGCGTATACGAAGTTCAGCACGACCGGAACGATGTAGAACAGCGTGGCAAAGCCGACCGCCGGCGCGAGCCACGGGGCGTCGGTGAATCGCCGCGCCAACCTCGT
Organism: uncultured Actinomycetes bacterium; assembly: GCA_963809135.1. Taxonomy (GTDB): domain Bacteria; phylum Actinomycetota; class Actinomycetes; order Acidothermales; family Acidothermaceae; genus PALSA-607. Next base: position 127,156 of record CAWEIG010000016.1, on the reverse strand, counting down.
TTGTGGACGGCGGGACGAGGCGCGCGGCGAGACGTTCTTTGCTCGCTGCACCGTGGAGATCTGCACCGTCACTGGATCCTTATTTGAGGTCGGGTCCGGGCAGGGGCGTCGCCTGCCCGGACCCTTCGATCAGACTAGAAGCCTGGAACTCCCAACGTGGTTGCGCTCTTCACCCACGCGTTCTCCAGATCCTGACCCACCTGCATCGGTGTCGCTTGGTTGGTGATCAGTTCGCTCATGAATGTCGGAAAGTCGCCATAGTCGGCGGCCCACTGGTCTGGGATGCCCGCGTCGAGTGATGCGTACGCCGTGACATTCGGAACCGGGATGTCGCTCGGAGTCTGGAATCCGCTCAGGGCCGGTACCTGATCGTTCGCGTTGACGAAGTCCTGGTAGGCCGGTCCGCTCGCGTACGTAAAGAACGCCAGAGCTGCGGCTTCGCGCGTCTTGTTCCCGGTGACGGGGAGCGACAGGGACTGCGGCGTGGTCCACTGCGAGGTCGCGTCGTTGACCGCCAGCGGAAACCAACCGATGTTGTCGTTGACGTTCTGCAGGCTGGACTGCTTAATGAGGTCAGCTACGACCCAATTGCCTTGCGCGATGTAGGCCGCTTTGCCTTGCAGAAGCGCAGCCTCCTGCTGGGCGTAGGTAGCCGTCAGAAGGTTCGAATTGAAGAGTCCCTGCGTCTGCATCTCCTTGTAGTCGGTCAGGCCGTCGACGATGCCGGGGTCGGTGAACTTCGCCGTGTTGTTGTTCAGCTTCGCGAGGAGGCCGTCCTTCAGGGCGTCGGTCCAGAGCATGAAGGGCATGACCTGCAGTGGCCACTTGTCGCCGCCGACGTCGAACAGGGGGCTCACGGCAGGCGTCTTCGTCTTGATCTGCACGAGATCCTGCTTGAACGCGGCGAAGTTCGTCGGCACAGTGGTGATTCCCGCGGCCGCGGTCGCCTTCTTGTTGTACCAGACGCCGAACACCGAAGGTGCCTCAAGCGCCAGCCCATACGACTTTCCGTCTGCGACGTTGGCGTTCTTGTTCATACCGAAGAGTGCCTTTGCCGTGAACGGCTGATTGGTCAGGTCGGTGAGGTTCTTGGTCGGGTTCAGTTGGGGGAAAAACGTGTTGGTCGACTGGAAGATCAGCAGGTCAGGGCGCGCGCCGGTAGCCCACTTCGTAAGCAGGTTCGACTCGAACGGATCCGGGAACTTGACCTCGTTGATCTTCGCGCCTGTCGCCGCCTCGAAGCCCTTGATGAGCACCTCATACCCAGGCTGCGGGTTGTTGTTTTCCCACAGTGTCAGGGTCACTCCCTGAAGGTTCGGCGTCGCCCCGCCAGATGTGGCAGCACTCGATGCGACCGCCGCACCGGAGGTGGCAGCACTAGACGAGACCGCCGCACCAGAGGTTGCAGCGACGGGCGTTGACGCGCTGGACGTGGCAGATGATGTCGCCCCGCCGGTAGTGGCAGCGGATCCGCCGCTCGAGGAGCAGCCAGCCAGCCCCAGGCCGGCAACGACCACGAGCGCGATTGGGATGCTGCGTGTTCTGGGCATTGGTCAACCTTTCGTCATTGAAATGTGGCTGAGACCAGCCGTCTTCGGCCCGAACGACCGACGATGTTCACGCTTTCGCGGCCCCTCAATGCGTGGCCGGCGCGCCGGTTCGGGGTGAACATATGCGAAGCGGGGGTGGCCGTCAACGAAAAACTTGAACCGATCCAAATATTGTTACCGTTGTGTTAGCAGGCGTGCGAGCAGGTTTGATGGACCGGTACCCCGGCCGCTAGAGTCGGCGCCTGTAGATCGATTCAGCTCACAATTCAGGGAGTCAGTATGGACGCGCCGAGCGGCGCCGCCTTCGCGCTCAGCGTCGATCACGCGCTGAGCCCGACGTCGCTCGGGGCCACGCCGAGCCGCCTCTTCTGGCAGCTGCCGCAGGGATCCCGCGTTCCCTGGGCACTCGAGGTCGAAGCTGCGTCGTCCGAGAGACTGCTTGCCCGTGACTCAGCCGACGTCTGGCAAAGCGGTCGCGTGCCCTACCTGTCTCCCTGGCTCGATTGGCCAGCTGACATCAGACTCGGTTCACGCAGCGAGGTGTGGTGGCGTGTGCGCATCTTCTGGGGCGATGACGAACCGGGCGACTGGTCGGCCGTGGCTCGCTTCGCCGTTGCACTCCTCGAAGAGGGCGACTGGCAAGGCGCTTGGATCACGCATCCGGCGTGGTCGCAGAACCGAACGCCAGCAGGGTCGCTCCCCGTGTTGGTGCGGGACTTCGCCCTCGACACGCTGCCCGCAGCTGCTCGGTTCTACATCACAGCCTCCGGCGTATGCGAGGCGTACTTGAACGGCCGGCTGATCGGAGATGCGTTACTCGGACCCGGCTACAGCGACCCTCGTGTCCGCCACCCCGCCCAGGCATGGGATGTCACTCAGTTGCTCGAACCCGGCGCGAACCGACTCGCCGTTCGGCTTGGGACGGGTATTTCGTGGGTCGATCTCCTGCCGGACCGCTACACCAAGCTGGAGCGCCACGTCGCTATCCCGCGACTGCTCGCACAGCTCGAGTTAGCCAGCGACACGGGCTGGGATGCGATCGGAACCGATGCCACTTGGATCGCGTTCGAAGGGGACGACCTAATCAGCCACTGGTACGGCGGCGCCGACCAGCGCGGACGGATGGACCCCCTCCGCTTTACCCTGCCGGGCGTGGCGATCGACCTCGGCGTGCCTGCCTTCGTGGTCGGACCTGTTCACGACTTCGGCCGTCCATGGTGGACCGCAACCGCCCCCATTCGGGTCGTCGACCGTATCGAGCGCCCGAGCGTTACGAGGCTCTCACCTGAAACCGCCGTGCTCGACTTCGGAACGAACGTCGCCGGTCAGCTCCGCGCCAACCTGAACGGCCTGCGGATCGGTGAACCGATCACGTTCCGACCATCAGAGCTGCTGCACGCTGACGGCACGGTCGATCAGCGGTCCACGGGATCGCCGATCTTCGACCGCGCCTACCCGACCGCGGGCTCCATCCACTTCGCTCCGACTCTGACGTACCACGGATTTCGCTACGTACAGGTGGAGGGGATCGCCGACGATCGAGAACTCGAAGGCGTGTCAATCGACGTGATCCGAGCCGATCTCCCCGCCGTCGGGACTTTCCGATCGTCTGACCCCTACCTGAACACCCTTCACCGCGTTATCGACCGTGCTGTTCAAAGCAATATGTTCAGCGTGTTCACCGACTGCCCACACCGTGAGAAGCTCGGCTGGAGCGAGCAGCTGTACCTCTGTTTCGACGTGCTTGCTCGGTCGTACGACGTGAGCCGGCACCTCGCCGAGCAACTCGTGCACATCCGCGACTCGCAACTCGCCAGCGGCATGGTTCCGTCGACGTCGCCCGAGCTCATCGACTTCAGCGGCGACAGCTGGCGAGGCGACTCGAACGCCTTCCGCGACGATCCGAACTGGGGCGCGGTCATCGCGATCTTGCCGTGGCGGCTTTATCGGCACTACGGCGACATCGCCGTACTGGTCGAGAACTGGGACGCAATGCAGCGCTACGCGCGATACCTGCGTAGCCGCGATGTTGACGGCATCGTCGACTTCGGGCTCGGCGACTGGGTCGCACTTGACACGTCCACCCCTCGCAGCATGCTCGCGACGTTCGGCTACCACCAGACTCTCGATGCCATCTCGCGAGTGGGCTCTGCACTCGGTGAAACCGCGGCCTCCGGGCGATATCGAGATGAGGCACGGCGCGTCCTCGACGCATTCCGACGCGAGTTCGGGCCATCCTCCACCCACGACACCTGGGGAAGCGGGAGCCAAGGCTCCTTGAGTCTTTCGCTCGACGTCGGCGCCGTGCCCGCAGACAAGTTCGACGATGTCTTCAAGCAACTCGTCGCCGTCATTCGGGCCGACGGCGACCGCTTCACCGTGGGAGAGAACGCACTGCCGTCCCTGTTGCGCGTGCTCAGCTCCGGCGGTCGTGACGACTTGATCGACACCCTCGCGCGGGGCAAGGACGGCCCAGGTTACGCCCACCAGATCGCCTCCGGTGCGACGGCGCTCACTGAGTCCTGGCAGGGACCACAGGCGCCGAATGGCCAAGCGTCGCAGAATCACTTCATGCTCGGCGCAATCGATGGGTGGTTGACGTCGGCAATCGGCGGGCTCGCGCAGGCACCCGAATCCGTGGGCTGGCAGGAAGTCCTCGTGTCCCCGCGTCCGCTGGCTGGGGTGGAGTTCGCCGACGTGCAGTTCAACTCGCCCAGCGGGCCGATGTCGGTGCGGTGGAACCGCGATGGGGAGACGAATATCGAGGTGGAGGTGTGCCTGCCGCAGGGCGTCACCGGCGAATTGCATTTGTCAGGCACTCGCGAGCCGTTGCCCTCCGGCATGACCCGGCGCAGCGTGGAACAGTCACGCGCGATGATGACCCAGTGACGATAGGCGCGGATGACCGCCGTGCGAGGGAAGGCCGGACGGCACGGGTCGCAATCCGCGACGTGGCGCTGCACGCGGGTGTTTCGCGAGCATCCGTCTCGAACTTCCTGAACCGTCCCGAGGTGCTCTCGGTCGCGACCCGCGCCCGCATCGCTGCGGCCGTCTCGGAGCTGGGCTTTGTGCCGAGCGACGCGGCACGCCAACTGCGGTCCGGCAACAACCCAGTCATCGGCTATGTGGCCTTCGAAGTCTCGAACTCGTACTTCGGCGCTGTCGCGGACGCGATTGAGCGGGCGGCGCAAGATGCCGCACATACGGTCATGATCGGCAACTCACTCGGATCGGCGCGGCGCGAGCAGGAATATCTCGAGCTGTTCGAGCGCCAGCGCGTCGGAGGCGTGATCGTTGCGCCTCTCGGCGATGTCGAGGAAATGCTGGCGCAAATGCGCAGACGCGGCATGCCAAGCGTCATCACTGGCCGTCTCGCCGTGGCGCTCGACCAGCCATCGGTTTCGGTCGACGACCTCGAAGGTGGCCGACTCGCGACGGGACATCTCCTTGCCATCGGCAAACGGCACATCACCTTTGTAGGTGGGCCGCTGAACATCCAGCAAATAGCGAACCGTCTCCGCGGCGCCGCCGAGGCGATCCGTGATGTGTCTGGCGCAACGCTCGAGGTGGTCGCTGTTGAAGAGCGCACCGTCGCCGAGGGACGACGGGTCGGGGCAATGCTGCTCGCCCGCGACCAGCTTCTGCGCCCAGACGGCATCTTCGCAGCCAACGATCCCCTCGCGATGGGCATCCTTCAGGCGTTTGGTGTCGACGGCGCGGTGGCGATCCCTGAAGATATCGCGATCATCGGCTACGACGATTCCGACTTCGACCAGTCTGCATTCGTTCCGCTGTCATCGATCCGCACTCCCCATGTCGCGATCGGTGCGGCGGCCGTGCGCCTGCTCCTCGAGCCGCGCACGACGCCGGCAGAAGACGACGCACTACACGTGGTGTTCAAGCCTGAGCTCGTAGCACGCGCGTCGACGGGATCCTTCGCGCGATCCGATGCGTCGCCGGCCACTCCCGGCGGCCGTTTGTGATAACCGAATCCAGTGAAGCTATTGAACTTCAGCCGGCGCGCAGGGCCAACGTCAGCGCTTCGACGGTGAGCAACGGATTCGCGTTCGCCTCGAGCGACGTGCGGCACGCGAGCAACGCCGATAGCCGGCGCACCGTTGCTTCCGCGGTCGACGACGCGGCGAGCGCAGAGATTGCGGCCACTTCGTCAACGTTGGCGATATCGACATCGGCGCCGAGTTGCACGACGAGCACGTCACGGTAGAAGCCGGCGAGATCGGTCAGCGCGCGGTCGAGCGCGTCGCGCTGAGTGCGCGTCGCACGTGATTTCTGCCGACCTTCCAGCTCCTTCAGCGCAGCAGCGGCCGATCGCAACGCGCCACGCGCCGCAGCGCCGCCGGCTGACCCGCGACCCACACCGGTCGCCGTCCCGCCCTCGCCGAAGGCTTCTTTGTACGACGTCGTCTCGGCATCGTCGAGCAGCGACGTCGCAACGGCAGCGTCGGCCTTCACGGAATCGACCAACTCAGAAGCCACAGCCAGACAGCGACCGACGTCGGTCAACGCAGACGGCAGCTGCAGCACCTCGTGGCGACGCGAGCGCGCCGCCGCGTCGGTGGCCAACCGTCGTGCGCGCCCGACGTGACCTTGCGCTGCCCGCGCCGCGAAGTCGGCCACATCGGGCGCAACGCCGTCGCGCGACACCAGCACCGACGCGACCGCACTGGTAGGCGGCGTGCGCAAGGCGACGACGCGGCACCGCGAGCGGATCGTGATGACGAGGTCCTGCGCCGACGGCACGCACAACAACCAGACCGTGCGCGGCGACGGCTCTTCGATCGCCTTCAACAAGCACGTTCGCGGCGCCTTCGGTCAACCGGTCGGCGTCCTCGATCAAGATGACCTGCCAGTGTCGACCAGACGGCATCAACGCAGCGCGCGCGACGAGTTCACGTGCCTCGCGCACGCCGAGCGACAACCCCTGCGGCGTCACGACTTCGACGTCGGCATGTGTTCCGGCGAGCACGGTGTGACACCCGGCGCAAACCCCGCAACCCGGCTCGACGTCACCGCCGCGAAGCCCGGCCGTGCACTGCAGAGCTGCCGCGAACGCGCGCGCCGCGACCGAACGCCCAGACCCCGGCGGACCGGTGAACAGCCACGCGTGCGTCATCGCCGCACCAGGCACCGCAGGCGCAACAGCGTCGGGCAACACCGCGGGCGCGTCGTCCAACGAATCGAAGAGGCCCAGCTTCGCGCGCCCAGACAACTTCGGCCGCAGAAACGGCAGCCGCGCGCAGCAGCGCGACGACGCGCTCTTGGCCGACGAGGTCGTCGAAGACGCTCACCACGAACTCACCTGCGCCCGACCTTCAATTGCACGGTGGGCTGCAAGTCAGGTGACATCGCCGGAACCATATCCGAGATCCGCCGCACGATCTGCTGATGAATGGCCTCTGGGGATAACCCCGCGTCGATCACGAGATAGCGGTCGGCGCCCGCCTCGGCCAGTTCGCGAAACGCCGCGCGCACCCGCTCGTGAAAGGCCGTCGACTCGGCCTCCAACCGGTCGGGAGCCGCATCGCGCCCAACCGTTCGAGCAAGACCAACACTGACCCGGACGTCGAGGAGAACCGTCAAGTCAGGGCGCAGTCCCGAGGTGGCGAACTGCGAGAGCCGGTCGATCTCGGCCGTCGACAAGTGCGCGGCCGACGCCCTGGTAGGCAAGGGAAGAATCGACGTAGCGATCGCTGACGACGACAGCGCCACGCGCAAGCGCCGGCCTGATGACGGTCGCCACATGCTGAGCGCGGTCGGCGGCGTACAGCAGCGCCTCGGCTCGCGGTGCTAGCTCGCCGTTCTCGGGATCGAGCAACAGATCCCGCAGTTGCCGCCCGATCGGCGTTGCGCCCGGCTCGCGCGTGGTCACGACCTCGTAGCCGCGCTCGAGCAGCCAGGTCGCGAGGAGCTTGCTCTGCGTCGACTTGCCGGCACCTTCACCGCCCTCGAACGCGACGAAGAGGCCGGTCGCGACGCCGCGCCCGTCGAGCGGATGCCACCCGCGCAACGCACCGATGAGGTCGCGCCACAGCGGCACGTCGCGATCGTCCATCTGCCGGTAGGCCACCACACCGACGGCCAACGCGATGATGCCGGCGCCCAGCAGCGTGAACGCCGCGCCGTTCTCGCGCAGCACGACCTCGCTTGATGTGCAAGGTGTGCTCACCGATCGCACCTGCGACGAACGGACCGGCCGCGACCATCACCAGCAGGTCGATCTGCATCATCGACTGCAAGCGTCGCCCAGGTACGGCCGCGTTTCTCGTCCTCGACCTCAAGGCCGAGCAACGTGTAGCCGGTGACCCAGGCCACGCCGGAAAACGCACCCATGATTGCTGCTCCGAGCACCACGAGCACGAGGTTGTGCACGATCGCGGTCGCGGCGAGCGTCAGCCCTGACGCGGTGATCGCGACACCGAACAGCCGCCGCCGCGACAACCGCCGGAAGAACTTCGGGCCGAGGAACATGCCGACGGCAAGGCCGACGAACACCGAGCCGAACATCGCGCCATAGGCGGGGTCGCCGCCGCCGAGGTCGAGCGTGTAGCGCTTCGCGAGACCGACCACCACGCCCGCGGCCGCGAACGCGCCCAGCATGCCGATCACCAAACCCCGCACGACCGCCGTCTGCCCGATGAACTGCCAGCCCTCGGCGATCGCCCGGATGACGCTCGGTTGGGAAACGGGCGGGGCCTCGGTCGGATTCCGCACTCGAGCAAGCGCGCGCCTGTCGTCGTCCGCCCTGATGGGAGACCTCGCGCAAGGTGAAGATCGTGGCGGCAGAGACCAGGAAGGTGGCGCCGTCGAAGTACAGCGCGAGGTCGACGCGGTTGGTGGTGAAGAACGGAAACGCCCGTGCCAGCACGCCGGTGAACAGCGACAGCAACGCGAAGACGAGAGCGGCGACCGGCGCGGATCCGTAGGTCGTCAGCAGGCTCAACTGGTTGGCCTGCTCGAGCCGGTCGCGCGGTACCAGGTTCGGCACCGTGGCTTCCTTGGCCGGAATCCAGAACAGGCTCAGGGTCTCGATGAGGAACGTCGCGATGAACAGCCACCACAGCGTGTGCACGATCGGGATCGACACGTACAGCGAGAACCGGCCGATGTCGGCGATGACCATCGTGAGTCGCCGGTCGAGGCGATCGGCGAAGGCGCCGGCGAGCGGAGCGAGCAGCACCGCGGGCAGCAACCGCACGAAGACGACGAGGCCGACCGAGGAGTTCTGGACGAGGTAGGTGTGGCCGGTCGCGAGCGACGCCGCAAGTGCGGTCTGGGCGAGGAAGCCGAGCCAGTCACCGAAGCTCGACAGCGACAGCGCGATCCACAGCTTGCGGAACGCCTTGATCGCGAGCACACCCCGAAACCCGCCGACCTCGACAGCCACCCGGGCAGCGTCGACCAGCGGAGCCGGGTTCGGCCCCGTGCCCGCGACTGGCTCGGAAATCACGTACTCCCGACTGCCGCGGCCGATGGCGTCACTCGGCGCTTTCACGGCTCGCTCGTACCGCTGGATACCTGCGAGTATCTCGCGTCGGTCGTTTCAGGGCCGCTTGGTCGGAGCCTTCTTGGCGCCCTTGCGTGCAGCGGCCTTCTTCGCGGTGCCCTTGGTCGCCGCCTTCGCGGCACCCTTCGAGGCAGCCTTCGCAGCAGACTTCGTCCGGCGGTTTTCTTGGCCGGCCGACGAGCTGCGGTCTTCTTCGGCGCCGGTCCGCGCGCCCGCTTGTCGGCGAGCAACTCGGCCGCGCGCTCGAGCGTGATCGCGGCGACGTCGTCACCCTTGCGCAGGGTCGCGTTGGTCTCGCCATCGGTCACGTAGGGTCCGAAACGACCATCGCGGACGACGATTGGTTTCGCATTTGCCGGATCGACACCGAGCTCACGCAGCGGACCGGCGGCCGCCGCTCGGCGTCCACGCGGCTTGGGCTGGGCCAGCACGTCGAGCGCCTGCTGCAAGCGAGATGGTCAGCAGCTGCTCTTCTGATTCGATCGACCGAGTCTCGGAGCCCTTCTTGACATAGGGCCCGTAGCGCCCGTTGCTGGCGACGACCTCCTCGCCCTCGACCGCGCCGAGAATGCGCGGCAGAGTGAGCAGCCGCAGCGCGTCGTCGATCGTCACCGTGTCGAGTGACATCGACTGGAAGAGGCTCGCGGTGCGCGGCTTGAGCTTCGACTCCTCGGGCAGGATCTCGGTGACGTACGGGCCGTAGCGACCGTCCTTCGCGACCAGTTCGCGGCCCGACACAGGGTCGATGCCCAGAGGCCGATCGCCGCTCGGCTTGTCGAGCAACGCCTGCGCGTACTCGACCGTCACCTCGTCGGGCGCGACCCCGTCGGGGATGTTCGCCCGCTGGCCGTCGCGCTCGAGGTAGGTGCCGAAACGGCCGACGCGCACGACGATGCCCGAGTCGCCGAGCGGGAACGAGCTGACGTCCCTGCGCGTCGATCTCGCCGAGCCGGTCGTGCACCATCGCCTTCAGGCCGGGGTTGTCGTCGTGGCCGTTCGGACCCTTGCTTGCGACGGCGCCGTCGAGCGGACCACCGAAGTAGAAGTGCGTCAGCCACGCCGTGCGGGCGGTCTCGCCGTCGGCGATGCGGTCGAGGTCTTCTTCCATCTCGGCGGTGAAGTCGTAGTCGACGAGGTCGCCGAAATGGCGCTCGAGCAACTGGACCACGGCGAACGCGAGGAACGTCGGGCACGAGCGCGGTGCCCTTCTTGAAGATGTACCCGCGGTCGAGGATCGTGCTCATGATGCTGGCGAACGTGCTCGGGCGACCGATCCCGCGCTCTTCGAGTGCTCGCACGAGGCTCGCCTCGGTGTAGCGCGACGGCGGGTTCGTGCTGTGCCCGACTGCTTCGAGTGACTCGCTCGGGCAGTGTCGCCCTCCGCTCAGGTTGGGCAGCCGGCGTTCGCTGCCCGCGTCGTCGGCTGGAATCTTCGTCGCTGCTCTCGACGTAGACCTTCAAGAAACCCTGGTGCACGATCACCGTGCCGGATGCCGAGAACTCGGCGTCCGTACCGGTGCGGCTCGTGCCGCCCAGGCGCATCGTCACGGTCTGGCCCGTCGCATCGGTCATCTGCGAGGCGACCGTGCGCTGCCAGATCAGCTCGTAGAGGCGCAACTCGTCGCCGGAGACCTGACCCGCGAGCTCGCCGGGCGTGGCAAAAGCGTCACCGCTGGGCCGGATCGCCTCGTGCGCCTCCTGCGCGTTCTTGACTTTCTTTTCATACCTACGCGGGACGTCGGGGAGGAACTCACTTCCGTACAGCTCGCGCACCTGGTTGCGGGCGGCATTCAGCGCCGTCTCGCTCAGGGTCGTCGAGTCGGTCCGCATGTAGGTGATGTGGCCGTTCTCGTAGAGGCGCTGGGCGATCCGCATCGTGGTCTGGCTGCTGAATCGCAGCTTGCGACTGGCCTCTTGCTGAAGGGTGCTCGTCATGAACGGCGCGGCCGGACTGCGCCGGTAGGGCTTGCTCTCGACGCTGCGGACGACGAACTCGGTGTTGCTCAACCCGCTCGCGAGCTCGGTGGCCTGCCGCTCGTCGAGGTGCACCAGGTTCTTGGTCTTCAGCACGCCGAGGGAGTCGAAGTCGCGACCCTGCGCGACGCGCTGGCCATCGACCGCGGCGAGCGTCGCCTCGAACGTGGGGGTGGTGGCGAAGACGGCGTTGATGTCCCAGTACGACGCGCTGCGAAACGCGATGCGGTCGCGCTCACGGTCGACGACCATGCGGGTGGCGACGCTTTGCACCCGGCCAGCCGACAGCCGCGGCATGACCTTCTTCCACAGCACCGGGCTGACCTCGTAGCCGTACAGGCGGTCGAGGATGCGTCGGGTTTCTTGCGCGTCGACCAGCGCCTGGTTCAGTTCGCGCGGATGCTGGGCCGCCTCGCGGATCGCGTCGCGGGTGATCTCGTGGAAGACCATCCGATGCACCGGCACCTTGGGGTTGAGCACCTCGAGCAGGTGCCACGCGATGGCCTCGCCTTCGCGGTCCTCGTCTGTGGCGAGGTAGAGCTCGTCGACTCCGGCGAGCGCCGCCTTCAGCTTCGCGACCTGCTGCCGCTTGTCGGCGTTGACCACGTAGAGGGGCTCGAATCCGTGATCGACGTCGACGCCGAGGCGCGACCACGGCTCCTTCTTGTACTTGGCCGGGATGTCAGCGGCCGAGGTCGGCAGGTCGCGAATGTGCCCGATGCTCGACTCGACGATGTAGTTGCCACCGAGATAGCCCGCGATCGTCTTCGCCTTCGCCGGGGATTCGACGATGACGAGACGCCGGGTCTCGTCATCGGACCCAGCTGGGCTGTTCTTGGCACGCGCGGCCACTACGGGGTGCTCCTCGAGGGATTCGGGGCGAATCGGGCTGGGTTCGGGCTCGGATCGGGGCGGGGCGACGGATCGACACGGGGTTCGGGACGGACGACAGGTCAGGGCGCCCTCGGACACGGTAACGGCTCCGCGTGACGGGTGTCGGCCGCGCCCCCTACGCCGGGCGCGCCGCCCGCTCGCCGCCCGACCTCCCGGCCCCGCCGTCCGCGCTCGAACCATTGGAGCTTCCGCGTCGCTGGAGCGACACCGATCCGCCAACGGGTCGGGGTGGGCTAGCCGCCCTAGACCGCCACGGTGGACGGCGCGGCCTCGGCCGCCCTCATCGCCGGCACCTCCGCCGCCGACCGCCACGCTGCGACGCTTGGAGATCACGACTGAGGTCACGATGATCGCGAACGCGACCACGGCGATGATGATCCGCAGCGGCGCGTTGTGGTGAACTCCGACGCTGTAGCGCACGATCAGGGGCGCGATCAGCAGCGCGACGAGGTTCATCACCTTCAGCAGCGGGTTGATCGCGGGGCCGGCGGTGTCCTTGAACGGGTCACCGACCGTGTCGCCGATGATCGTCGCCTCGTGGGCGGGCGACCCCTTGCCGCCGTAGTTGCCTTCCTCGACGAGCTTCTTCGCGTTGTCCCATGCGCCGCCGGAGTTGGCGAGGAACACCGCCATCAGCGCACCCGCGGCGATCGCGCCGACGAGGTACCCGGCGAGTGCGCCGACGCCGAGCGCGAAGCCGGTCGCGATCGGTGCGAGCACAGCCATCAGTCCGGGTGTCGCGAGTTCGCGGAGCGAGTCGCGGGTGACGATGTCGACGACCTTGCCGTACTCCGGCAGCGCAGTGCCCTCCATGATCCCGACGATCTCGCGGAACTGACGCCGCACCTCGTACACCACCGCACCGGCCGCCCGCGCGACGGCGCTGACCAGCAGGCCGGCGAAGAAGAACACGACCGACGCGCCGATGATCGCGCCGACGATGACGTTCGGCGAGGTGACGTCGGTCGACGAGGCTCGCCGCCGTGATACCGGTCAGGCCGGACGCCGAGATGCCGGCCTTCGTGAGGGCGTCGCTGATCGCTGACGTGAACGATCCGAAGAGCGCGGTCGCGGCCAGCACCGCGGTGGCGATCGCGATGCCCTTGGTGATCGGCCTTCGTGGTGTTGCCGATCGCGTCGAGCTGGGTCAGGACGACGGCGCCCTCGCCTGGTCACGTCTCCCGACATCTCGGCGATGCCCTGAGCGTTGTCGGAGACGGGCCCGAACGTGTCCATCGCGACGATGACGCCGACAGTCGTCAGCAGACCGGTGCCTGCGAGCGCGACAGCGAACAGCGACAGCACGGTGATGCCGCCGCCGAGCAGGAACACGCCGTAGACAGCCGCCGCCACGATCAGGGCGGCGTAGACGGCCGACTCGAGCCCGACCGACACGCCGGCCGAGAATCACCGTCGCGGGGCCAGTCAGCGAGGTCTTGCCGATGTCTTGGACCGGACGTGCGCTTGGTTTCGGTGAAGTACCCGGTCAGCTGCTGAATGATGGCGGCCAGCGCGATCCCGATCACGACCGCGATCAGCGCGAACACTCTCGGGTTACCCGAATGCGACGCGATCTGGGAGTCGGTCAGGCCCTTCAGACCCGAGAACTTCGACGGCAACTCGGTGAAGGCGAGTACGGCGACCAGCACCACAGAGAACGCGGCCGAGATGAAGAAGCCGCGGTTGATCGCGGTCATGCCGCTGCGGTCGCCCGCACGCGGCGACACCGCGAAGATGCCGACCACTGCGGTCAGCACCCCGATCGCCGGCACGATCAACGGGAAGACGAGGCCGAGGTTGCCGAACGCCGCCTTGCCGAGGATCAGCGACGCGACGAGGGTGACGGCGTAGCTCTCGAACAGGTCGGCCGCCATGCCGGCGCAGTCGCCGACGTTGTCGCCCACGTTGTCGGCGATGGTCGCGGCGTTGCGCGGGTCGTCCTCGGGGATGCCCTGCTCGACCTTGCCGACGAGGTCGGCACCGACGTCGGCGGCCTTGGTGAAGATGCCACCGCCGACACGCATGAACATGGCGAGCAAGGCCGCGCCGAACCCGAATCCTTCGAGCACCTTCGGTGCGTTCGCGCGGAAGAACAGCACGACGAGGCAGGCGCCGAACAGGCCCAGGCCGACCGTGAACATGCCGGCGACGCCGCCGGTGCGAAACGCGATCCGCATCGCGCCGCGCGATTCGCCGCTGCGGGCGGCGGCCGCAACCCGCAAGTTCGCGCGGACGGCGAGCCACATGCCGGTGTATCCGGTCACGCCAGAGAACGCCGGCGCCGACCAGGAAGAAGATCGAGCGGCCGATGCGCTGGGTACCGGAGTCGGCCGGCAGCAGAAGCAAGAGGAAGAAGACGATGACCGCGAAGACGCCGAGCGTGCGGAACTGGCGCTTCAGGTAGGCGCTAGCCCCCTCTTGCACGGCGCCAGCGATCCGCTTCATGTTGTCGGTGCCCTGGTCGGCGGACAGCACCTCGCGTACGAGCGCGAAGGCGACCCCGAGCGCCAAGAGCGAGACGATCGCGACGACGAAGACCCAGGTGTAGTTGCCGCCGGTGACGCTTGTGGCTCCGCCGGCTGCGCTCACCAGGTCTGGCGCAAGCATTATGTGTCCTCCTATACCGCCGCTGCATCGTTGAAGTGGCGGGAAACGTGTGGACTCCGTAGGGCAGATCTAGACAAAGATCCGACCAAAACACGGATGCGGGAGTCTATGGTGCATCGCTGGCCCCGGGTAGGGCCTGTGTCGGATGTCACGTCGGCTCGTGACCTCCGTCAGTCGTACCTGAGTGCGCTCGAAGGTGCTCACGCGCTGAGTCGATCGGCCAGGTCATCGTGACCACCGATCCGTCGGTCAGGTACTGCACCGACACGTCGTCGACGAGGCCGCTGATGACGGCCAGCCCGATGCGCTCATGACCCCCGAGGTCGACCGGCTCACTGAGGCCCGCTCCCCCGGCGTCCTCATCACTTAGATCGAACGTCCAGTCGGCATCTGATTCAGGCGCCGGCCGACCCACGGCATCGGCAACCTCGACCGAGAACTGCTCGGGCGATTCGATCAAGCGCACCTCGACAGGTGCGGCGGGGGCGTTGGCCTGATGAAAGCGCACGGCAAGGGAGCACGCCTCGCTGACCGCGAGCCGGATCTCGTCGACCACGTCATCGGTAAAGCCAGCGCGACGGGCCACGGACGCCGCGATGAAGCGAGCGGTTCGTACGTGCTCATGTAAAGGAGTGAACGAGACCGTCACGGTTGGCACGAGGTAGGGCGCCGCTCAGTCCGTTGCGGCGACGGCCTCGTCGACCGAGGCGTGGATGGGGAAGACCTTCGTCAGGCCGGTGATCCGGAAAATCTTGAGGATGCGCTCCTGAGTGCACACGAGGCGCAACGACCCGTCGTGCGCGCGGACCCGCTTCAAGCCACCGACGAGGACGCCGAGGCCGGTCGAGTCGAGAAACTCGACGTTCTCCATGTCGACAACGATGTGGTAACTGCCGGCAGACACCAGGTCGATGAGCTGCTCGCGCAACTTCGGTGCGGTGTAGACGTCGATCTCGCCGCCAACCACGACAATGGTGTGGTCGCCAACGGATCGGGTCGACAAAGACAGATCCACTGCGTTCCTCCAGCTCAGGACGCCACGCGGGCAGCACTCTCGGACGCCGGGGCAAACGGCGATGTTGAAAGCCGGGTACCCCGTAACCACGCATCTAACCACGCCCTTCTCAATAGGTGTGCAGCGCTCGTCGGACGCCGATTTCGTCGCTCGGCGATGGCAGACTGGCGGCAGTGTCCGCGCAAAGCTTGTCGTCGAACGCGTCGCCTGGGTCGCCTCGATCGCCCAGGTTGCCCGCAGGCTCCAGCCTGACCTCCTCTCCCCGCTCTCCCCGCCCGACCGGGCCGACGCGATCGAGCGAGCGCGTGCTCGAGCGGTTGCTGGTGGCGCCCGGGCCGCCGCGAGCGGGTCACCCACATCGAGATCGTGCCGGCGCGGGCCGCCCGCACCGCCGGCTGGCCGACCTGGGTGCATCCCGATCTGATCGAGGCGTACGCGCGGCTGGGCATTGTCGAACCGTGGGCCCATCAGGTCGAGGCGGCCGAGCACGCCCACGCTGGTCGCCACGTCGTGGTTGCCACGGGCACCGCGTCGGGCAAGTCGCTCGCCTATGGGCTGCCGGTGCTCGACCGGTTGCTCAACGGACCTGCTGGCACGACCGCCCTCTACCTGTCGCCGACCAAGGCGCTGGCCGCCGACCAGTTGCGAGCGTTGGGCGAACTCGAACTCGCCGGGGTACGCGCCTCGACCTACGACGGTGACACGCCCTACGAAGAGCGTGCCTGGGTGCAGAACGCACGCCAATCTGGTGCTCGCCAACCCCGATCTGGTGCATCGCTCGATGCTGCCGTCGCACCGGCAGTGGGCTTCGTTCTTCCGCGGCCTGTCGTTCGTCGTCATCGACGAATGCCACGGTTACCGCGGCGTGTTCGGCTCGCACGTTGCACAGGTCGTACGGCGGTTGCGAAGGGTGGCCGCGCGATACGGGGCTTTTCCTGTGTTCGTGCTCGCGTCGGCGACGGTGTCGGAGCCAGCCACGTCGGCGTCCAGGCTCATCGGCTTGGACGTCGAGGCAGTGACCGACGATGCGTCGCCTCGGGGCGCTTCGCGCTTCGTGCTCTGGGAACCGCCTCTTATGCACTTCGGCGGTGGAGCCGAGTTCGGCGGCGGCGCACCGGTGCGTCGCTCCGCGGTCGCCGAGACCGCCGACCTGCTGGCCGATCTGGTGGCCGACGGCGTGCGAACGCTGGCGTTCGTGCGATCGCGGCGCGGCGCCGAGGCCGTTGCACTCGCTGCGCGCCGCGTCGCTCGACGAGGTGTCGCCAAGCCTCGGTCGGCGGGTCGCCGCCTACCGCGCGGGCTACCTGCCGGAAGAACGACGGGCGCTCGAACGCCAACTGCGCTCGGGCTCGATCGTGGGCCTGGCCGCGACGACAGCTCTCGAGTTGGGCGTCGACGTGTCGGGGCTCGACGCGGTGCTGCTGGCTGGATTCCCCGGCACCCGGTCGTCGATGTGGCAGCAGGCGGGTCGGGCCGGTCGCGACGGTCAGGAGTCGATCGCGCGTGATGACGGCCCGCGACGATCCGCTCGACACCTATCTCGTGCACCATCCCGAGGCGTTGTTCGGGCGCCCGGTCGAGGCAGCTGTGTTCGATCCCGACAACCCGTACGTGCTCGGGCCGCACTTGTGCGCGGCGGCCAGCGAATGGCCGCTCGAACCCGACGACCTCGCGCTGTTTGGCCCGACCGCGGCCGACGTGGTCGGCGATCTGGTCGAGCGCAGGCTGCTGCGCGCCCGGCCGACCGGCTGGTTTTGGACCAAACGCGAGCGTGCCGCCGACCTCGCCGACATCAGGGGCACCGGCGGTGACCCGGTACGCATCGTCGACGACGCGACCGGCCAACTGCTCGGCACCGCGAACGCCGGCGCGGCGCACATGACGGTGCACGAGGGCGCGGTCTACGTGCACCAGGGCGAGACGTATGTCGTGCGCGAGTTCTGCCGTCGACGACGCGGTGGCGCTGGTGAATCCGACGGAGGTCGACTACTTCACGACAGCGCGCGACGTGACCGACATCAGGATCACCGCGACCTCTCGAACGACCCTGTGGGGTGCGGCGACGATGAGCTTCGGCTCAGTCGACGTCACGACGCAAGTGGTGTCGTACCTGAAGCGGCGGGTCATGAGCGGTGAGGTGCTCGGCGAGCAACCGCTCGACCTGCCGCAACGCCAGCTCTCGACGCGCGCCGTGTGGTGGACCGTTGGCGACGAGCAACTCGCCGATGCCGGCTTGGCGTGGGCCGATCTGCCCGGCGCGGCGCACGCTGCCGAGCACGCATCGATCGGCCTGCTGCCGCTGGTCGCCACCTGCGACCGTTGGGACATCGGCGGCGTCTCGACTGCACGCCACGAAGACACCGGTCGACTCACCGTGGTCGTCTACGACGGCTATCCCGGGTGGCGCGGGATTCGCCGAACGCGGCTACGAGGCAGCGGCGACCTGGCTGACTGCGACGCGCGACGCGATCGCCGCGTGCGCGTGTGAGACGGGCTGCCCGTCGTGCGTGCAGTCGCCGAAGTGCGGCAACGGCAACGAACCTCTCGACAAGGCGGGCGCGATCCGACTGCTCGACACGCTGCTGTCGGGCGCAGGCCCGTGCCCATCAGCGCTCTCTCCGTTGCCGCCGGTCATGTCGGACCAGCACGCGCTCGGGCACTGACGGAGTCGAGACCGAGGAATCGCAGCGCTGGTATCGCGACGGTCGTCGCGACGTCGACGACAGCACCGCTCACCCGACAGCTGTCGACGGTTGCGTTGTTGGCAGCCGCGATGTCTCGAGCCGTGCGCATGCCTCCGCTGTCGAGTTCGGATCGTCTTGAAGTTGGGCACGTTGCACCGCCGACGCGGCGGCGAGCGCCGACAGGTCTGCTGCGGTGGCGGCACGATGACGCGCGGCAACAGCGACGCCGACGAGCACCACGCTCGCGACCGAGATCCACAGCACCATCGCCAGGGCGACCACCCACAGGCTCGCCGACCCGTCATCTGATGTCGGCCACCATCGCGCCCGCGCGCCGCCGGTCATGGGCCGCCTTCTGATTGAGCCGTCGCGGTGGCCGACACCATCGGAGCCGGGATCGCCGCGAGCGGACCGAGTCCTCCGCCAACCCGGGCTCGTCACGGTCACGACCACCAGGCCACCTTGGTGGCTCAACTCGATCTGCGCGCCGTCTGGTGCAGCAGCTGCGCCGACGGCGGTCGCGATCGAATCGGACTCACCTCGTGCCGCCGCTCGTGCTGCGTCACGCGCCGCATCGACGCAACGCAACTGCGCGCCCGCGACGGCAACCGCCCATAGGCCGACAGCCAGCAGGAGTGCCAGCACCGGCAGCACCATCGCTGTCTCGGCGGTGACGTATCCGCCGTCAGCACCGTCACTCCGCGTTCGACGGCGACCACGATCGACGGGCCAGTTAGAACGGGACATGAAGCGCCCGTGACACGACACCACTAAGCAAGTCGAGGATCTGAGTGCTGGTCACCACCTTGTAGAGCACAGCCGCAAATGCGCACGCAGCGACCGTGCCGATCGCGTACTCAGCAGTCGACATGCCGGCGTCGCGCGTTTCATCAGTGCGCGTGGCGATCAAGCGGTCGAACGGGATCATGGAGAACTCCCAGTGGTTGTGATGGGCGATCAGCTCGATCGGAGCCGTCCACCAGCGTGGCTCGTTCGCCGTCACAACCAGGCTGAGCAACTACGACCTGTGCACATCTGGGACCTCGCCGCGGGCTGTGGGCAAGCAAGGTCGCCCGGCGTCGGTCGGTCGGTTGGGTGTCGGGTGACGTGCGCGCGATACGGCAGGAATAACACGGCAGACGTTCAGCCGGTATCCAGGATGGCGCGA
Source organism: uncultured Actinomycetes bacterium (assembly GCA_963809135.1). Taxonomy (GTDB): domain Bacteria; phylum Actinomycetota; class Actinomycetes; order Acidothermales; family Acidothermaceae; genus PALSA-607. The sequence goes on along the minus strand of CAWEIG010000016.1, from coordinate 107,739 downwards.
GGCTCGCGACCCACGCTAGGGGAGTGCGGTCGATGTGAATCGCACAGAATCCCCACGATAGAGGAAATCATCATGAGGCCCAGCCGGAGATCATTGCGTGCTCGTTCCGCCGTCACCGCGAGCGTCCTTGCGGCTCTGGCGCTGTCCGCTTGCGACGCAAGCACCTCATCGACCACCACCGCTGCGGCGAGCTCGAGTTCGGCCGTCGTCTCCCCAGCGTCGGCTGCGACCTCTTCGGAAGCTGCATCCGCTGCTGCACCGTCCGAGATCGGTGCGACCCCCGCACCCTCAGGTGCAAAGCCCACGGGCAACCCACCCACCGCAGGCGGTGGCACCGGCCCGGGCGGCACCGGATCCACGACCGCAGTGATGGGGACCGGCGCGTACACCCTAGGCGGCGGGAGCGCGACCAAATCCGGGACGACGGTGACGGCGTCGTCCGCTGACCAGTCTGGTGTCTTGGTGAAGGGCGCAGGCAAGCTGACACTCGAGGACGTCACAATATCGACGACGAGCAAGACTTCGTCGTCCGACAACAGCAGCTTCTACGGACTCGACGCCGGCGTGCTCGCGTTCACTGGCTCGTCGATCGACGAAAACGGCGGATCCGTGACAACAACCGGCGATGGTGCCAACGCGGTTTTCGCCTACGGCGAAGGCTCCTCCATCCTCATCGCCAACACCACGATCAGCGCGACGGGTCAGTACGCGCACGGCATCATGGCGAGCGGTGGTGGCTCGATCACCGCCACCGACCTCACCGTCAACACGACCGGGGCGAGTGGTGCCGCAGTCGCCACCGACCGAGGCGGCGGCACCATCAAAGTCGTCGGCGGAACCTACACGACGACAGGTGCCAACTCGCCTGGGCTGTACTCGACGGGCACGCTCACAGCGACGGGCGCGACCTTTGACGCCAAGGGTGCCGAGGCTGTCGTAGTCGAGGGCTCCAACTCGGTCACCGTCACCAACAGTTCGCTGACGGGCACGAAAAACCGCGGCGTGATGATCTACCAGAGTTTCTCGGGTGACGCCCAGGGTTCGACGGGCACCTTCTCAGAAACCGGCGGGTCACTGACCGCTCTCGACGGGCCGCTGTTCTTTGTCACGAACGCTACCGGCGTTATCAACCTGACCGGTGTCAGCTTGTCGGCAAGGTCCGGGGTGCTGCTGGACGCCGCTGCGGCTAGTTGGGGCACATCCGGCTCCAACGGCGGGCACGTCACGATCAAGGCGACCAACCAGTCACTGGTCGGCAATGTTGTCGTCGACAATCTCAGTTCCGCCGATCTCAAGCTGACCGACAACTCTACGCTGAAGGGCGCTGTCGATACCGCGCATACGGCAAAGAGCATCACGGTCAGCCTCGACAAGACCAGCACCTGGACCGTCACCGCCGACTCCTACCTGACCGTGCTCGACGACCCCGCAGGCATTTCCGGTACGACGATCACGAACGTCATCGGCAACGGGCACACCGTGTACTACAGCACCAGCAACAATCCCACCCTCAAAGGCCTGACCTACACCCTCTCCGGTGGTGGCACTCTCAAGCCGTCCTGATCAAGACCAGAGCGTGCGAGCGAACCCTGCGACCACAGGAACGACACCGACAAGGACGAACGCCGGAAGGAAGCACACGCCCAAGGGCAGCACCGCTTTCACACCCGCTCGCTGTGCGGCGACTCTGAGCATCGGCACGCAACGCACGGCGACGGTCGTCAGCGAGATGAACGAGGACGTCGGTCAGTGCCGCCCCGAGTAGTGCGCGCGAATCACGGCGCGGGCGATAGGCGCCCACCGCCGGTCGGTCAGGCAACCCGACCACGCCGTCTCGATCGGTGCGCCCAACATCGCCAACCGTGCGACCGCAGACAGCACGGTGCCGACCTCGCCATCGAATGCCTCACCGACCGCGGCCAACGCGTGTGCAGGTGCGGCACCTGCCGACAAGCACGCGGCAAGTAGATCGAGCGCCGCGGGAATCTGGCGCCCGACAGATTCGACAGGTCCACCGAACGCGGCACCACGGAAGGCCGGTACGCCGGGCACGGTGTTTGCGTGAGTGCGAACGAACGACGTCACGCGGCAGCACGCCGAACGCGACCGCCGACCCACAGGCAAAACCAACGACCGCGCCGCCCGACAACGCGACTGCCACGGCCACGAGCAACCCGAACGCCGCCGCGGCGACCACGGGTGGCGCACGCGTCGGGCGAACTGCCTTTGCAGCAGTGGCCGATCCGCCCTCCCCAAGAACGCTGGCGAGGCGGCGGCCAGCAGCGCCAACCGGCCGCCGCGAAGCGTCGCTTGCAGTCTGAGCCACGGGTTATCCGAGCCTGGCTGCGCGGGTCGCAATACGTCGTGCCCACACGACCCCGCAGGTGTCGAAGGCCGCGGCCGCGAACAGGCAGCCAACGCCCGGCCCGGATCCGAGGAGGAAGTCGATCGGACGCGCACCAATCGCCGTCCCGAGAAGGAGACCGAGGATCGGCAGACCGGCGAGCAGATGAACAGTGGCGCGCGGGCCGGCGAGGGTCGACGTGACGTCGCGGCCGACGTCGATCTCGTCCTGCAACGCGTCGGCGACCCGATCGATCGCGGGCGCAAGGGACGCGCCCGAAGCGGCCGCGACTCGCCAGCACGCAGCGAGCCGACGCAATCCGCTGCACCCGGGCTGCGCGCCGACGAAGGTGACCGCGTCGGCGAGGTCGCCGACGTCGCCCCGACGTGCGACCGCCATCGCTGACCGCAACAGCTCGGCCAACGGGCTCGGCGCCGCATCGGCGGCCGACGCGAATGCCTGTGCCGACGCATGGCCGGCGCGCAGTTCGGCTGCGGTCGAGCGGCAGAGATCGACGACAGCTACCTGCATGTCGATGACTTGTCGCGAACGGCGGCGACGACGAATCGCCAGGGCGACAGCCGCGCCCCCACTAAGGATCACGATCGTAGGAAGCAGCCCGGCGACGGCGAGCGAGATCGCGCACGCGGCGGCGACGCACACGACGAGCCGCCGAGTGCGCGCCGAGCGCGTTTGTCGGAGCCCTGCGACGCCTCTGCAAACGCCGTCGCGTCACGAAGCGGCCCGTCGTTGCAACACGCCGTCGAGAGCAGCGCGACCCTCGTCGTCGACCCAACTCGAGCCCCGCAAGCGCACCGCCGGCAGCACATCGACAAGGCCGTCGCTGCGCTGGACGACGACGCCGATCGAGTCGAGTACGCGTCGCCCGTCGGCCCGCCGAGCGAGCTGAACGACGACCTGCACGCCGGCGGCGAGTTGGCTGTGCGCCGCCTCGCGCGTCAACCCGGCCGCAGTGCACAGCGCCTCGATGCGAGCAGGCACGTCGGCGACCGAGTTCGCGTGCAACGTGCCGGCGCCACCGTCTTGACCAACGTTCAGCGCCGCGAGCAGGTCGACGCATTCGGCGCCGCGCACCTCACCGACGACGAGACGGTCGGGTCGCATGCGAAGTGCGTGCCGCACCAACGACCGCAGCTCGATCGCGCCAACGCCTTCGATGTTCGCCGACCGCGCCTCGAGCCGTACGACGTGCGGATGATCGGGACGCAGCTCACCTGAATCCTCGACGACGACGATGCGCTCGCGCGGATCGACGCAACCGAGCAACGTCGACAACAGCGTTGTCTTGCCAGTGCCGGTACCGCCGGTCACCACGAACGAAGCCCTCGAGGAGACAACGTCGCGCAAGAGCTTGGCCGCGACTGCCGGCATGGTTTCGCCATCGACCATCTCTTCGAGGGAGAACGCGCGTTGTCGCGGAACGCGGAACGACAGACGTGCACCGCTCGGCGACACCGGCGGCAGCACCGCGTGCAGCCGCACACCGTCGGGAAGTCGGATGTCGGCACACGGCACTGCGTCGTCGAGACGCCTGCCTGCCCCTGCTGCGAGTCGAACCGCCAACCGGCGAATCTCGCGCTCGTCGGTGAAATGCACGTCGGCAAGCTCGAGCCCATGACCGCGGTCGACCCAGATCTCGCGCGGTCCGTTGACCAGGACGTCGGTCACTCCGGCTCGTGCAAGAGCGCCTCGAGCGGCCCGGCACCGAGCAATTCACTGCGCAGCGTTTCGATGGCGGCGAGCACTTGCGCGGTGCCTCGCACGCCGGCCTCTTCGCGCACGAGCGCGGCAACCCGTGCGGCCGTCGGTGCGCTCGCGTCGTCGGCAAGGCGACCGCGCACCCTCGCCACGAGCGCGGCGTCGCCAACCGTCACAGGTCTAACCACGCGGGTTCGGCGCCGCTCGGAGCGAAGGCACGCGAGTCAGGGGACCAGCGTCAGAGTCGGCCAGAAACCGCCGGCAGAACTCGGCGAGCGGACCGCGACCCCGACCAGCCGGAACCTCACCTCGTTCGAGGGCGACGGCGAGGTCGGGCTCGGCCTTGAGCTGCCCGGCCAACGGCAGAGCCCAAGGCGCTCGCGATGTCGATCGCCTCGAGCCCACCGGGCGCAGGGCCGCGGACGACGACGCGAACGTCGTCGGCAAACCTCGCAACCTCGCTCGCGACCCTTGCCGCCGCGGCAGCCGCGCGGATCTCCGCCGGCACGAGAAGGAGCACCACGTCGGCCGCCGCCAAAGCGATCTGTGCCGCGTCGTCGATGCGGCGCGGCAGGTCGACAACCACGACGTTGCACGCCCGCGCCGCCGCCTCGAGCACGCTCGACATCGCCTCGGCCTTCAGCTCGGGCGGATCGTGCCGGTCGCACGACAGCACCGCGAGCTCACCCATGCGGGGTAGCGAGTTGACGAGCTCTTCACCACCGATGCGACCCTTCGCGGTCGCGACATCGGGCCACCGCAGACCGAGCGCGTGCTCGCCACCGAACAGCAGGTCGGCGCCACCGCCGTAGGGATCGGCATCGACCAACATCGCGCGACGCCCAGCCCGCATCGCCGTGACCGCGAGGGCCGCGGCGAGCGTGCTCGCGCCCGCGCCACCTCGGCCACCGACGACGCCGATCGTCGTCCCGCGCGAACCACCGCCGTCGACCGCGTCGGCCAGTCGAGAAACAAGCCAGGGCTCGGCGGCGGGCAGCACCGCGACGTGCTCGGCACCGACGCCGCAGGCGCGCTCCCAGATGTCCCCGTCATCGAGATCGCGGCTGACCAGCGACGACATCGGCGCGGCGTCGTAACGCGGCCCGGTTCATCGCGACGCTGACGTCGTCACCGACCAAGACCAAGGACGACCGCGCCCAGGAAGGCCGCGCCGCCGTCGAATCGGGCGCCACCTCGATATCGACCCCCGCGGCCGCGCACAGCCGAAGGATGTCGTCGAGCAGATCGGGTCGGCCGTGACGAGTAGCGGACGGTTGCCGCCTACAGGGATGGGCATGCATTGACGATGTGGGGCGATGAGCCACACGGCGATGCGCTTGACGGCCGCTGTGGATCGCCGAACGTAATCCGAACACCCTGGGGACAACCGACGGGACACCCGAACCGGCGCCCGAACGTTGGGATTAAGGAACGGCCCCCGCCGGGGGGGTAGCGGGGGCCGTTCACGAAGGGTCCGACTCTGGGGGGAGAGCCGTACCAGTACAAACGTAACGCTTCGACACCGCTCGGCACACCTCCCCGCAGCGACTTTCTGTGACGAACGGAACGTCGGGACAAAAGACCTATGCACACACCGCCGCGAGCCGAACCGGACGACCACCGTCGGCGTCCTATTCTCAGATCATGAGCACGGCGCGACCGGCGGCCTTTTTCGACCTCGACAAGACGATCATCGCCAAGTCGAGCGTCATGGCTTTCGGGCGCCCGTTCTACCAGGGCGGGCTCATCAACCGGCGCGCTCTGCTCAAGAGCACCTACGCCCAGTTCGTCTACCTCGTCGGCGGCGCCGACCACGACCAGATCGAGCGGATGCGCAGCTATCTTTCCCAGCTGTGTAAGGGGTGGGACGTCGAGCAGGTCAAGACGATCGTCGCCGAAACGCTGCACGACCTGATCGATCCGCTGATCTACGACGAGGCCGCCGCGCTGATCGAGGAGCACCACGCCGCCGGCCGTGACGTGGTCATCGTGAGCACCTCCGGGATCGAGGTCGTCGAGCCCATCGGTGAGCTGCTCGGCGCCGACCGCGTCATCGCGACCCGCATGGTCGTCAAAGACGGGCAGTTCACCGGCGACATCGACTACTACGCCTACGGCGAAGCCAAGGCCGCCGCCGTCACCGAGCTCGCCGCCGAAGAGGGCTACGACCTCGCGGCGTCCTTCGCCTACAGCGACTCCTCGACCGACATCCCGCTGCTCGAGCTGGTCGGCTTCCCGTCGGTCGTCAACCCCGATCGCGCCCTGCGCAAGGAGGCGATGGCCAGCGGCTGGCAGGTGCTCAACTTCAGCAATCCGGTGCCACTGCGGGCGCGGGTGGGTCTCGGTTCGCCGCGCAGTCCGGTCTACGCGGCGGCGGGCCTCGGCGCTGGCATGGCCGCTGCCGGTCTGGTCTGGTACGCCCGCCGACGCAGCAAGGCCGCGTCGGCGCTAGAGACTCGTCACACCGACCCAGCTCGTCACATCGACCCGAGTGCGAACGTCGCAGGGTCTTCCGATCACCTGGCGATAGGCGTAGAAACAAGATCGGGTCGGGTACGGCGAGGGTTCTCCCCTCGAAGTTCCGGATCCGCGCACGACACCTCAGGCACCCACGCGGAACCAGCCGAATCAGGCGGTCGAGTCGGGCGGCACCTCTCTCGGAGGAGCCTGCTCGCCGACAAAGCGCAGGTGCACGCTTGGTAACCGGAGGATCGTGCGGGCGGCGGCGTCCCGTGTCAACGGGGCGCCGCTCGCACATGAGGCATCACCGGCGACAACTGTGCACCCGGCGTAAGATGGGCGCTCGGCGCAAAGATGGGGCGCTCGGCGCAAAGAACGCGGCGCTCGGCGCAAAGATGTGGCGCTGGGCGCAAAGAGCGCCAAAATCAATGACAACGTTCTCGGACGCCGATTCGTTGGTATGACGCTCGACGGCGCCCGCGCAACGGGGCCGGGTAAGGACCACTCGAGGGAAGGTTGGCGCATCCGTGACCGGAGCAGCTCCCGAAGCCGGCTTGTCGAACTTGTTGCACGAGACCCGCCGGTTCGCTCCACCGCCGGAGCTCGCCGCGGACGCGATCGCGAAGAAAGAGATCTACGCCGAGGCCGCCCGCGACCCGCTCGCGTTCTGGGAAGCGCAGGCACACCGCCTGACCTGGGCGCAGCCGTGGACCCAGGTGCTCGACTGGAGTGACGCGCCGTTCTCGAAGTGGTTCGTCGGCGGCAAGATCAACGCCGCGGTGAACTGCCTCGACCGCCACGTCGAGGCCGGCTACGGCGACAAGGTCGCGTACTACTGGGAAGGCGAACCCGGCGACACCCGCACGCTGACGTACTCCGACATGACCAAGCTCGTCTGCCAGGCTGCGAACGCGCTTACCGAACTCGGCGTGCGCGCCGGCGACCGCGTGATGATCTACATGCCGATGATCCCCGAGACCGTCGTGGCGATGCTGGCGTGCGCTCGCCTCGGTGCACCGCACTCGGTCGTGTTCGGCGGCTTCTCGGCGGAGGCACTCGCGGGCCGCACGAACGACACGCAGGCGAAGGTCATCATCACCTCCGACGGTGGCTACCGCCGCGGATCCGCGAGTCCGCTGAAGCCAGCCGTCGACGAAGCGGTGAAGGAATGCCCGCAGGTCGAGACCGTGCTCGTCGTGCGCCGCACCGGTGGCGACGTCGCGTGGCACGAGGGCCGCGACGTGTGGTGGCACGACGTCGTCGAGAAGCAGCCGGAGACCCATCAGGCCGAGGCGTTCGACGCCGAGCAGCCGCTCTACATCATGTACACGAGCGGGACGACGGCGAAGCCGAAGGGGATCCTGCACACCACCGGCGGTTACCTCACCGGTGTGTCAGCGACCCATCGCATGGTGTTCGACCTGCACGAAGACACCGACACCTACTGGTGCGGCGCCGACATCGGCTGGGTCACCGGCCACAGTTACATCGTCTATGGCCCACTCGCCAACCGAACGACGTCCTTCATGTACGAGGGAACGCCCGACACCCCGGCCCGCGATCGCTGGTGGTCGATGATCGAGAAGTACAAGATCTCGATCCTCTACACAGCGCCGACGACGATCCGCACGTTCATGAAGTGGGGCGAGGAATTCCCTGCTGCGCATGACCTTTCGTCGCTTCGGGTGCTCGGTTCGGTCGGTGAGCCGATCAACCCCGAGGCCTGGATCTGGTACCGCAAGAACATCGGCGGCGATCGCTGCCCGATCGTCGACACCTGGTGGCAGACCGAGACCGGCTCGATCCTGATCACCCCGCTGCCCGGTGTGACGTCGACCAAGCCGGGCGCCGCGATGAACGCATTCCCCGGCATCTCGGCCGAGGTTGTCGACAACGACGGGACGCCGGTCGGCAACGGCGAGGGCGGCTACATGGTCATCACGCAGCCGTGGCCCTCGATGCTGCGCGGAATCTGGGGCGATCCGGAGCGGTACAAGGAGACGTACTGGTCGCGGTTCCCCGGTCTTTACTTCGCCGGCGACGGCGCGAAGAAGGACGAGGACGGCGACTTCTGGCTGCTCGGACGCATCGACGACGTCATGAACATCTCGGGGCACCGCATCTCGACGACCGAAGTCGAGCACGCGCTGGTCGGTCACCCGAGCGTCGCCGAAGCGGCCGTCGTCGGAGCCAACGATCCGATCACCGGGCAAGCCATCGTCGCGTTCGTCACGATCAAGGGCAGCGTCGTGCAGAACGAAGAGCAAGCTGCGGCGTTCGTGCAAGAACTGCGCGCCCACGTCGCCAAGGAGATCGGCGCGATCGCCAAGCCGCGCGACATCCTGATCACCCCCGACCTGCCGAAGACGCGGTCGGGCAAGATCATGCGTCGGCTGCTGCGTGACGTCGCCGACCACCGAGCGCTCGGCGACACGACCACCCTGCTCGACCCAGCGGTCGTGAGCTCGATCGCGTCGCAGATGCCCGCCTCAACGGAGGAGTAACGCAAGCGGCCACCTCCCGCCGTCCGCTCAGTTTCTCGATGACGGTTGATCACGTTCGGGGGGTCTCGGGTCCCCTCAATAGGTGGGCGCACCTGTTGAAGTGACGGTTCGCCTAGCGTGACGCGAGCGAGAGAGTTGTGACGCGAGCGCGCGAGCTGCGACGCGCCCAACAGCCATCGGCGGGACGTCGAGGGGTGGCCGTCGGCGATATGCTGCGCGCTGGTGCGCCGGGAAGTCTGGTCGGCATAGGTTTTGGCCTGCCATGACTTGAGGTGCATCGATGGTTCGGGTACCGGCACCGGCCATCGTTCTCGTCGCCGCAGCGACTCACCTCCACCTACATCAGCGCGGTTCGCGACGCCGTCAACCTGCACGACATCGAGCATGTCGTCACTGCTGCGCTGATCGTCATCTTGTTCGACGGCGGCCTTCATCTTGGACGCCGCAAGTTCCGCGACGCCGCAGTGCCGATTGTCGCGCTCGGAGCAGCCGGCACGCTCGCTACGACCGCGCTCATCGCCGTTGCCGCACACCTTGTCTTCGGTCTCGACTGGAGATTCGCCTTCGTGCTCGGTGCTGCGTTGGCGCCCACCGACCCTGCGGTCGTGTTCTCGTTGCTGGCGAGTCGCGCGATTGCCGGCCGCACGCCGGCGATCCTTGAGGGCGAGTCGGGATTCAACGACCCGGCCGGCATTGCGCTGCTGTTGGGTTTCGTGCATCTCGCAACGCATCCGCATGCGTCAGTCGCTGTCATGTTTGGCACCTTCGCGATCGCGATGGCGGTCGGGTGCGCATTCGGCGCCATTGCGGGCCTGGGAATCCGATGGGTGCTGCACCCGCGTCGTCCGGCTCTCAATGCCGCACAATCGGTGAGCGCGCTCGCCGGGATCTTTGCTCTCTACGCCATCGCCGATCTCGCGCACGGCTCGGGATTTCTGGCCGTCTTCGTCGCCGGCATCGTGCTCGACGAAGCGGCGCCACCGACGAACCGTGTGCTGGCCCGCATCCAGCTGAACCTGCCACGACTGGGCGAGCTGGTGGCCTTCGTGATGCTGGGCATCACCATCGACCTGCACACCTTGCCGACCGCGCACGCGTGGCTCATCGGACTCGGTGTTTTCGGGCTGCTCACGTTCGTGATGAGACCGGTGGTTTGCCTGCCGCTGCTCGCGGTCTTGAGCAGGCGCGAGACCGCGTTCGTGGCGTGGGCCGGCTTGAAGGGCGCGGTACCGATGCTGCTGGGCGTACTTGCCGTCAGTGGAGGGGTGCCTGACGCGCCGAGGCTGCTGGCGATGGTGTTCGTCGTGGTCGTCGCGTCGATCGTCGTGCAAGGTGGTGCGCTGCCATGGGTCGCCCGCAGGCTCGGCCTCGACCGACCGCAGGTCTGACCGCATGCTTCATACTCGACGGGTGACGACACCGCTCGGAGAGCGCTCGCTGGGTGAGCTCGTGGCCACCCTGACGCGCGACCTTGCCCTGCTGCTGCACCAGGAAATCGAGCTCATCAAGGCCGACCTGGTGGCGGCGCTCAAGAAGGTAGCCGTGGGCGCGGCAGGGTTCGCCGTCGCTGCCGTGCTCGCGCTGTTTGCCCTCCCGATCATCTCGATCGCGGCCGCGCTCGGCATCCATGCCCTCGGCATCAGCCTGGGCTGGTCGTTCCTGATCGTGGGCGGCGGCTACCTCGTTCCTGGGCGCGATTGCCGCGCTGGTCGGCGTCCGGATGCTCCGCAGGGCCAAGCCGTCGAACCGCGCGACTGACCTCGGTGAAGGCCGACCTGCACGCCATCGCCCGCAAGCCTGGCTCCGGAAAGCAAATAGGCCAGCGCTCAAGGGCCCCAGGTGTGGCACGCTGGGCCTATGGGCGCTCCGGACACTGGCGTCATGGTCGACGGACCGTGGACCCACCGCGAGATCAGTGCGAACGGCATGCGGTTCCACGCGGCCGAGATGGGCGCGACCCAGGCCCCCCTCGTCATCCTGCTTGCACGGCTTTCCGCAGTTCTGGTGGTCGATGCGCCATCAGCTCGAAGCGGTCGCCGGCGCCGGTTACCGCGCGATCGCGCCTGACCTTCGCGGCTACGGCGGCAGCGACAAACCGCCGCGCGGTTACGACGCCTTCACACTGGCCTCCGACGTCGCCGGCATGGTGCGCGCACTCGGTGCACGCGACGCGATCATCGTCGGCCACGACTGGGGTGGCTACGCCGCGTGGTGCACCGCCGTGTTGCACCCCGAAACTCGGTCCGCGGCATCGTCGCGCTCGCTGCACCGCACCCGCTGCGATTCCGCAACGCGCTGCTCACCGAACCGCGCGGCCAGTTGATGGCCAGTGCGCACCTCGTCGGATATCAGCGGCCGTGGGTTCCAGAACGGCAGTTAGTGCGAGATGACGCGGACGCCGTGGCGCGCATGTTGCATGCATGGTCGACGCCGAGTTGGCCGGACGAAGAATCCGAGCGGCGCTACCGCGACCAGATACAGATCCCGCACGTCGCGCACTCTGCGCTTGAGTACTACCGCTGGACCCTGCGGTCGCAGTTGCGGCGCGACGGGCAACGGTTCAATCAACAACTGCGCGAGCCCGTCGGCGTCCCGACCTTGCAGTTGCATGGTGCCCTTGATACCTGCGTACTTCCGCGGACGGCGGCGGGTTCGGGTCGCTACGTCGGTGGCCCTTACACGTGGCGGCTGATAGACGACGCCGGGCACTTCCTTCAGGAGGAGTCTCCGAAGGCCGTGTCGGCGGAAATCCTGCACTGGCTGGACGAACTCGACCACAGCCGTTGATGTGAACGATCGCGACCGTGACGCGGCCGGGCGCGCCCGAAACGCGAGGCCGCGCGATGGCCTCGGCCGACCGCTGCCGCGCGGTTCTGCCGAAGGCACCGAACGGGTGCCCGACAAGCTCGACCTAAGCGTCGACGATGCCGTCGCGCTGGCGCAGAAGTACCTCGACGACGGCCGACCTTTCCATGCGCACGAGGTACTCGAGGCATTGTGGAAGACGCAGCCCGACGCCGAGCGCGACCTGTGGCAGGGACTCGCACAGATCGCGGTCGGGATGACGCATGCACTGCGTGGCAACGCCGTCGGTGCCACGACCTTGCTGCGACGGGGTGCGCGCCGAGTCGCGGGATACGACGGCGAGACCTACGGCGTCGACGTCGTCGGCGTGGTCAGCTGGGCAGAATCCCTCGCCGACGCACCCACAGTGCCGCCGCGGCCGCTAACCCTGCGCTAGCCGCAGCCGCGACTCACGACTCAGCGACCGCAGCGGTCGACACGCTCCCAAGGCCAGTCGGTGTCGAGCCACCGTGCGACAGCGTCCGCGAGTGGTGCGTCGAGATCCGATCTGTCGGCCCGCACCCATGACTGCACGGTGACGTCCCACTCATCGGACGCCGAGGGGTAGATGTACACGCAACCGATGACGTCGTTGTCGCCCGGGTCGAGGACGGTGAAGGTGAAGCCGACGCCCCGCGCGAAGTCGTCGGCGTGGCGGCGTAGGTCGGCAAGGTTTCTCTCGAGCGTCATACCAGCAGGAGGTGGCCAGTTCCCGTCTGGATAGCCGGGTGTCGAGCGGATGTGCTCAATGCTCGTCGTCCATGCGGCATGGTCGGCCTGATTGTGCTGCGGCCCCAACGGTTCAAGGCGGAACTGGGCAGTGGCAAGTGACGTCGGCGGGCTGAAGCCGACTGGCACGAACTGATCCGCGGTCATGATCGGACCGTACCGGGCTGGTCATTCCACCTGCATCCGAGTTCTTCTCGGGCGGCGCCGGTCAGCGTCCTTTTCCTCATATGCGCGCCTGGCTGGGCGATAGGAAGGGGCCAATCCGGTGGCTGGTGGATCCGAGAGTGGTTGAAAACGAGGTCCGTGATTCCCGTGCGGTCAGACCGCGGCCGACAGTCGTGCGCCCGCGGCGTACTCGCATTCGCCCCCCCGCGGGGGGTCCTGACGTCGTTGGGGCGGCAGTCGACGGTCGGCAGGGGCGGGGCCTCGTGAAGCGCTCGATGTGGAAGGGCGTTCTCGGCGCGGGCCTGTGCGTGGTGGTGGGCTATTTCGTGGTGCCAGGCGAAGCCGCGAAGGACCTGACGTACTCGGCGGTGGGGGTCTCATCCACGATCTTTGTGTGGCTGGGGGTGCGATGGCATCGTCCAGCCGAGCGGTTGGGCTGGTACCTGTTGGGTGCCGCGAACGCGTGTTTCGTTTTCGGTGACGGCGTGCTGGATTTTTACGACCTTGTGTTGCACCGATCGGCGCCGTTTCCGTCGGTCGCGGACGCGTTGTATCTATTCGGCTACCCGTTCTTGTTTGCGGGAGTGTTTCGGGTCAGTCGCCCCCGAGGCTCCCGTGATTCGCGGGAGGCGCGAGCCGATGCGGCAGTCGTCTGCATTGGTGCGTTGGCGTTGTCGTGGCAGTTCCTGATGCACTCCTATGCCCACGATTCGACCGTCGACGCGTTCGGGAAACTTGTCACGATGGCTTACCCGGTGATGGACCTGGGGGTCGTGTTTATCGTGGTCAGCGCGCTGCTCGGTGGGGTCGCGCGGCGGCCCGCTGACAAGCTCATCATCGCGGCGATAACAGCGATGCTGATCGGCGACTTTGTCTACGACGTCTTAGTCCTGCGCGGCTCGTATACGGTCGGGAACCCAGTCGACGCCGCATTCCTGATCAACTACATCCTCATCGGCGCCGCGGCCTTGCACCCGTCGATGGCTCGGGCGCTGGTCGCGACAACGGATGCTCGTATGGTCGGCCGGCGCTGGATGCCGCTAGTCGCGGGAGCCGCGTTTGTCTCGCCGATGATCTTACTCATCGGGAGCCTCGCCGGGGCGTCCGTCGACGTTCCGGTGCTGGCTGGAACGTCGATCGCACTGTTCGCGCTGATCGTCGTACGGTTTTGGTGGCTGCTGAGCCGCACGCGCCAGCAGACACTCCTGATTGCAGAACGCGGGCAGTCTCTGCAAACCGCCCTCGATACTCAACTCGTCTTACAAGATGACCTGCGGCACCAGGCATTTCACGACAGCCTGACCGACCTCCCCAACCGCGCACTCCTGCACGACCGGGTGGAGCACGCGCTGGCTGCTTTGCCACGGTCCGGCGGCATCGTGGCGTTGTGCTTTTGCGACCTTGACGGATTCAAGTCTGTCAACGACAGCCTCGGTCACCAGGCAGGAGACGAACTGCTTGCGGTGGCCGCGAAACGGCTCGCCTCGATCGTTCGAAGCGGCGACACCGTCGCCAGACTCGGAGGCGATGAGTTCGCGATTCTGCTCGACAACATCCGCACACCAGACATCGCCATCGCGCTTGCGGAGCGGGTGGTCTCAGTGCTGCGTCAACCGGTCTCGGCCGCCGGGGAGCAAACATCCCTCACGGTCAGCGTTGGCATCGCCTTCGCCGACACCTCAACAACGACCGAACGGCTGCTGAGCGAAGCAGATACCGCGATGTACGAGGCGAAGGCACTGGGCAAAGACCGGTTCATCGTGTTCGAGTCGCAGATGCGCTCACAGCTCATCGACCGCATCGCGATGACCACCGCGTTCCGCGGCTCGTTGGAGCGCAACGAGTTCTTCCTCGAATACCAACCCCAGATCTCCCTCGTCGACGGCGCCCTCGAAGGGTTCGAAGCATTGGTTCGATGGCAACACCCCACGCTGGGCCACCTCGGTCCCTACCGCTTCATCCCCCTCGCTGAGGAAACCGGGTTCATCGCGCAGTTAGGCCGGTGGGTCCTGCAGGCCGCTTGCAAAGAAGCAGCCACGTGGGCTTCCCGTTACGCGACGCCCCTGACGCTGTCGGTAAACCTCTCGGCGCGCCAACTCGACCACCCTGACCTCATCAAAGACGTCGCGGCCGCCCTCACCTCCAGCGGCCTAAACCCCACGCGCCTGATCTTGGAGATCACCGAGAGCGTGCTCATGCTCGACCCCGCGCACACCACACGGGTACTGACCGACCTCAAGGCCACTGGCATACGCATCGCCGCGGACGACTTTGGAACCGGATATTCCTCGCTGAGCTACCTACGGCAGTTTCCCGTCGACATGCTCAAGATCGATAAATCCTTCGTTGACCCGCTCACCGATCCCAAAAGCGAAGGCGCCGCATTCGTCAAGACGATCCTGCGTCTGGCCCGCGACCTGCACCTGACGACGATCGCCGAAGGCGTCGAACACCAAACCCAGCAAGAGGTCCTCACCCAACTGCATTGCGACAGCGCCCAGGGCTACCTCATCTCGCGCCCCCTCAGCGCCGATGGGGCACACGCCTTCATCAACGAAGCACTGGACGCAAGCCTGCTCGCGAAGCAGCGACCCGCGTAACCAGCAACGCATCCGCGCGACCGAACGCGCGTCAATGCGGTCGGCCACGGAGCGCGTTCACCTGAACGTGCTCGTCGGCGCCACCCAACGCGCGTCATTGCGGCGGGATCGAACGCGCGTCTCGGCAGCAGAACCGCGTTCACGTGAACGCGGTTGTGAAGTTGGCGGCCTGACACAACCATCGACCGTCATCGCGGCTTCTTGCGGGCGTATCGACGGACGCAGCTTCGCCCATGGGCGCTCGGGGAGTTTGCACGCTGACAGTGGTGGATGATGGCGTCATGCGGACAGGGCCAAGCTCACTCGCAGGGACTTCGCCCCTTGGCAGATTCGTGCTCGCCGGCACAGTGTCGGCTGGTGCCGTCGGTGCCGTGGTTGGACTCGTCGTCGGGCTTCGCGTGTACCCCCCAACCGCGTGGTTTGCGGTATTCGAGCTTGGAGTTCCCGCCAGCATTGTTGGCGCGTTGCTCGGCCTCGTTTCCGGGTTGAGCGTCAAGGGAGTTGGGCGCGTTCGCCGCCGGTAGGTCCTCGGCCAAGCCGGGTGTCATTTGATGCCGACACGCGGCAGATGCGGGCGTTCAGCGGCCTCGGGTGATGGCCGACGCTGCACCTTCCAGCTGTAACGGTCCATCCCAGGGATTGAGCCCAACCCGGATCGCCGCGTCGATCATTTGGCTCTCGTGACGCTTGTTGAGTCACGGATGACGTCGTCGGCGCGCTTGACGTCCGGCCTGTCGGAGTCACCCTCGCGGGCAGCTATCAACGGCTTGGTGTGAACGTCAGCCACCGGTGGTCGGCGTCGTCGCGCCTGGCGGCGTGCGGTTGGCACCGGACGGGGCGCAGACCGAGTTCCCGCACATCGGGCCGCTCTGCACGGAGATGTCGCCGGGTGGCCCTGCGCCGCTGATCCACCACGACGGCGCGTGGATCTTCTTACCGCAGATGTCGTTGGCCCGGGTAAAGAACGAGCTGTTTACATCGATGCCGGTGCCGTTGAAGTTCATCTGGCCGCTCGTGCCGGGGTCGGGGTAATTCGGGACGCCGTTGGCCCGCATGCACTGGGAGTACTGCACGAGCGACGCCTGATTCGGCGGCGTCAGGTCCGTCGCCCCGGCGCGGAGAGCCGACGATGCCGCGGCGAGGTACCCATTGCATGGTGCGGTCCCGCTGTGGACCGCGTTGGACAGCGACTGCGCGGAAACCGGGATCTCGATATTGATCCCCCCGTTGGAGTCGATCGTCGGGTCGGGCTGATTTGGATCGCCGCTTTTGCGCATGCAGGCTGCCCACTCGACCAACAACAGGGTCGGGTCCCCCTTCGCCACCGCGCTCGCGGAGGCATCAGCGCTGCTGCTGTCGCTGCTCCCCGGCGTTCCTTGCCCGAGGGTGCGCGGTGCGGACGACCCGGGCGAAGATGCTGGCTGGGCTGTAGTCGCCGGAGGGATGGCCGCCACTCCTGGGCCCCTGGAAGACGCGGTCGTGCACGCGGTAAGCACGAAGGCCAGCGCAGCCGCCACCACGAACAGAGGACGTTCCACGTTGCCATTCATGTGTCGTCTCCGGTCGTCGCGGGTTGAGACCAGTTATAGGACACGGCCGGTAAGCCCACCGTGACAAAATTCGTCACCTGGGTGTCACCTGCGACCTGCCATCCTGAGCGATCGGATGGCCACGTGCTGTGGGAGTCGTGATCGGTATGAGAGTGCTGGTAGCCGAAGACGACGAAGTGCTCGCCAAGGCGGTGGCTGTCGGGCTTCGTCGAGAAGGCATGGCCGTTGACATCGCCCTAGATGGCGACAACGCCCTCGCCCAGCTTGGGGTGAACAACTACGACGTGGTGGTGTTGGACCGCGACCTGCCCGGCACCCATGGGGACGACGTGTGCCGTGCCATGGTTGCTGATGGGTCGGCGAGCCGGGTATTGATGCTGACCGCGGCCAGCACAGTCAAAGACCGCGTCGAAGGGCTTGCACTGGGGGCCGACGATTACCTGCCCAAGCCCTTCGAGTTCGCCGAGCTGATCGCCCGCATCCGGGCGGTAGGTCGCCGTCCTGCGACTCCGCCGGTCAAGCTCGCCTACGGGGATCTGAGTCTCGATCCACTCCGGCGAGTCGCGGTGCGCGGCGGCCAGCGTCTCGCCCTCAGCCGCAAGGAACTTGCGCTACTTGAATGCTTGCTCGCCGCCGACGGAAAGCCAGTCTCCGCCGAGGAACTGCTCGAACACGTGTGGGACGGCGGAACCGATCCGTTCAGCGCCACCGTCAAGACCACCGTTCGGAGACTGCGCGCGAAGCTCGGTGACCCGCCAATCATCGAGACCATCCGCGAAAGCGGATATCGCATCGGAGGAGAATGATGCCCGTACCCCATCTGCGTGTCTGGTCACCGACGTGGCTGCGCTGGCCCCGGCGCACCGCCCGCCTGCGCTTCACCGCTTTGTTCGGGGGCCTTTTCCTGCTGTGCGGCGTCGTGTTGGTCGCCGTTACCTACGTGCTATTTCAGCGGGCGAGCGTATACGCGAAGCCACAGTTACCGCAGATCCCCCAGACTCCCACCATCCAACAACTCCAGCAGCTGCAGCAGCTGCAGCAGTTGCAGCTGCCTTCGAAGCCTTCGCTGCCTTCGCTGCCTCAGGCCGCGGCCGCCCTCAGCTTGGACCAATATCAGTTGACGCAAGACCGGCATCAGCTCGCGGTGAGTGCGCCGCAGCTGACAGGTTCGGCGCCGCAGCTGGTACAGGCTCAGCAGCAGTTGGTGGACGATCAGCAGCGGCTGGTCCACGATCAGCAGCAACTCACGCAGGATGATCAGCAGCTGACACGAAGCCAGCAGCAACTGGCAGAAGCCGCAACCAAGTTGAGCCAAGCCGTGGATCAGGTCGCGCAGGCGGGTAGCGCCCAAGCCGCACAACGCGCCACCGACGCGCACCAGCTGTTGGTCACGTCGGGGATCGCGTTGGCGATCGTGGCCGTGCTCGCCCTGCTCGCCGGCTGGCTCGCCGCCGGCCGGATGCTGCGACCGATCCGAACCATCACTCGCACCGCACGAAGAATCTCCTCAACCAGCCTGCACAAACGCCTGGCCCTGGACGGCCCGCAGGACGAACTCAAGGAACTCGGGGACACCCTGGATGACTTGTTCAGCCGGCTGGAAGCCGCCTTCGAGGCGCAACGACACTTCGTCGCCAACGCCTCCCACGAACTGCGCACCCCCCTCACTCGAGAACGCACCCTGGTACAAGTAGCCCTCGGCGATCCGTCCACATCGGAGGTGTGGAGATCCACCGGCCACGAACTGCTCGCCTCCAACCGGGAGCAAGAAACGCTCATCGATGCCCTACTCACCCTGGCCAGCGGCGAAAGCGGCCTCGACCACCGCGAACCCGTCGACCTGGCCGCCCTAGCCCACACCGCGCTGTTCGACCGTGGCGCCGCCGACCATCTCGGGCTCCACATCGACACAACCATCGCCCCCGCGCACCTCGAGGGCGACCCCAGGCTCCTCGAACCCTTGGTCGCCAACCTGGTCGACAATGCGATCACGCACAACGTCGACGGTGGTCACGTCCACGTATCGACAGGTGGTGGCGACGGCAACGCCTGGGTCGCAGTGCGCAACACCGGACCAGTCATTTCCCCCGATGAAATCGATCGCCTGTTCCAGCCCTTCCAACGCCTGAACCCGCACCGAATAGCCCGCAACAACGGGCACGGTCTGGGCCTATCCATCGTCCGGGCCATAGCGACCGCCCACGGCGCCACCATCACTGCACAACCCTCATCTGACGGTGGGGTCAACATTGAAGTCACCTTCCCAACCCGAGCAGGGTTGTCCGTGGGCGCCGCCCGTCGCGAGGCGGAACCCTACCGACGCCGATAACGAGTGCCTCTTGAATTCCGATCAGTTGTCCGGGGTCTGCGAGCACCCCGCACGATCACGTTGATCGGGTTGGACCTGCCACCGCACAATCGCACTCGCCACAATGCGCCTGTCGCTCATCCGCAGGATCGATCGAACGCGCGTCATCGCGGTGCGGGCGTTGTCAGGTGCTAGTTCTCGTGTCGCCCGATGACGTTGTCGAACAGTGCGCCATCGAGCGACGCGCCCTCCAGCGGCGTGCCTGTGCGGTCGGAGCGCCCGGTGTCCGTGAGAGCCGGCAAGCCGGAGCGGAAACGAGAGCCGTCGGCGACACCTGACCTGTGGGCGCGGCCGACGACGAGCAGGCGGCCAACAGCGAACCGACGGCGGCCAGGCGCAGCGGAACGAAAAGGACGTGCCACAGCTGACCGCCGTCCGACCACATGGCCACGCGACTTTGGCTCAGGCTTTGAGCGCAGTGAAGACGCCGGTGCACAGACCCGCCGCCTTCGTCGCCCACGCCGCCTGAGCGTCCTTGGTGGCAATTCCGGTCAACGAGCTCGGATCAACGGTGATTTTGTAGTCCGAAACCGTCGACGAGGGCTTGAGCTCGCAGGTCACGGTGCCCTTGTGGGCGTAGATGTCGGGCATTCCCGCCAAGGGGGCCAGGGTGTACGCAGCGACGTCCCCGACTCCGGAAAGCGGGTTCGCGGCAGTGTTCTCCGAGGCGAGATCGGCGGTGTATTGAGCCTTGTTGGAATCCTGCGGATAGATGTCGACCTGCATACCGGCATCGCACTCGAAGTGGTGATCCGCGTACACCCCGAACCCGGAGGAGAAGGTGATCGACGTGACCGGTGTGGTCACCAGATCGTTGACCATTGCCGGCGTGATGCCGCCGCAACCGATCGGCGCGAGTGGCTCGCCGGCGCCACTTGCCGGCGCGGCCGACGTCGCGGCCGATGCCGCCGACGTCGCGGCCGCACTGCCGTTCTGAGCGGGCGCCGATGCCGCGCTCGTGGCCGCGGTCGTTTCCTGGGTCGACGCCGTGCTGGTGTTGGCCGCGCCGGCCTTCGCAGAGCCTGACTTTGAGCACGCCGCAAGGTTCAGCGCCACCAGGCTGACCCCCAAAGCAACACCGAGCGTAGAACGCAGCCTGAACATGGGTCGGTCCCTTCGAGACGTTGAATGCGTCGACCCCCACTCCAGCGGTCGGCGGTAACGTCTCGGTAATTGCCGCTTCGAGGGCCGAAAGCTGGAACGGCGTGAGGCCGGCGGACCCGTGTTGCCGGATCGCCCGCGCCAGTCGTGATACGACGAGCCCTAAACGTGCAGCCGTTTCGGCGTCGATGCGGGCGCGGGTGCTGCACATGCGCGATCGGCCTCAGGTGCGAGTTCGCCGATGACTGCGCCTGCGTTGAGAATGTCGTCCTCGACGAATCGCTTACCCTCGCAGGATGGAAAACACCGCCCACCAACGACTTAGAGTCCCAAGTCGGCACCTTGACCACACCCGTCATCGCGGCCATGAGCGGATGGTTGTTCCCGGAGTCGCCCACGCATGTAGGTGGGTGAACCCTGGCGGTCTGTTGATACGAACGGCCTGGCATGTGCGGTGGTGTGGTGGCTCGTTGCCCAGCCGTACCTGGACATTTGAACGTAGCCTTGGCGCATGGCCACTGCGATTCATCACTGCGTCATCGCCGTAACCGATCTTGAGTCGAGCCTGCGCTTCTTCCAATCGACGCCCAGTGGCGCTCACTCCTGGGTCAATCACGCAGCATCGCTAACTGCGCGAGGCGGCTCGGCCTCGTCTACGCGGCACCTGACGGGGCAGCGCCGGGGGTTGACTACGCGATGACCTATCCCGACGATCGCACGGACCTCTACTACGAGCGGCGTCCCCGCCGCCAGACCGACCTTCCGCTCATCGGCAGAAGTGCGCGTTCGCCCGGCAATCATGTGCCGCCGGAAACCGGCGGGCCGGCTCGTTAGTCGCAGCCGCGGGTCGAGACGGGCAGCGTCGCCGTCCGCCCGAGGTTCGCAGCAGCGCTCACCTGCGCCGCGGTCAACGCGTATCCGGTGGTCGCGTCGTTCACTGCCTTGCCGAACACGACTCCGGCAACGGCGCCGTTGGTGTCGAGCAGCGGTCCGCCGGAGTTGCCCGGCTGGACCACGCCACGGATCGCGTAGATGTCACGAGTGACGTCGGCGTCCTGGTAGATGTCGGGCCCGCGCGCGTGCTCCTCGCCACGGATGCGCGCGGCCGTCGTCGTGTACGGGCCGTCCTGCGGGTACCCCGCCACCACCGCGTTCGCAGCCGACGCAAGCGGCTGGCTGAACGTCAGGATCGGAGCGTGCAATCCCTTCACGAGCAGCACCGCAACATCGACGCGCGGGTCGTAGACGACAACGGTCGCGGGTAGCGACGGCCCGACACCGCCGATCTGAACCGTCGGATTGCGCACGCCCGCGACGACGTGCGCATTGGTCATGATGCGGCCGTCGGCGTAGACGAATCCGCTGCCCTCGATGCGGCGCGAGCACGACTTCGCGTCGCCGGTGACCTTCACGATGCTCGCCTTGGCCTGCACGATGCCGGGCGTGAGCACGACCGCTGGGTCAACCGGTGCGACGGGCAAGATGCGCTCGGCACCCAGGGCACCGAACACCTGCGGGAAACCGCCGCCCGCCACCACCGTGCGGAAGTCGGCGAACCAACCACGAACCTCGACCGGCACCTGGTGGTCGACGGCCGCGAGCACTTGCGACCCGTTCACCTGCCGCGCGACGGACGGAAACGGGGCCTGCACGAGCGAGCTGCCGATGAACCAGCCGATCAGCAAGACTGCGAGCCCGGAGACGATCGCGCCGCCGACCGAATCGACGGTGCGGACGTGCTGCCATCTCAACCGCCGTCGCAGGACCGCGCCGAGCGCGCCGGCACCGATCCGGCCGAGCGACGCGACCGCGAACACAGTGGCGACGCCTGCGAACGGCGCGATCGTGCCGGCGAAATGGCGCGCGATCAGCGGCGCGATCTGCGCACCGATGACCGCGCCGCCAAGCAAACCGATGAACGAGAGCACCCCGACGACGAAGCCCTGGCGGTAGCCCGTAAACGCTGACAAGACGACCAGCAGGACCAAGATCAAGTCGAGGGCGTCCGGGTGCACACGGACCAACCTAACGGGAGGCGGCGGCGGCCCCTCAGGAGTCGGAACCCCCGATCGTCAGCTGACGATCAGCTGGCCGGTCATCCCTTCGTGCTCCTGGAAATGACAGTCGAACGTGTAGACGCCGGTCGTGACGTCGAACGTGACGGTCGTCGACTTGCCGGCGAAGATGGTCTCCGAGTGCACGTCGAGACTGGGCACCTCGAAGTCCTGCGGCAGCACACTCGGGTTGGTGATCGTCACCCGGAGCGTGCCGGGCTTCGCAAAAACGACGTCGGGCTTGAAGTGACCGTCGTCGAGGGTGTCGATGACGATTTGTTGGACGCCGTCAGCCGCGGGCTGTGCGGTCGCCGACGCACTTGCCTGATCGGGTTTGGGCGCCCCGGTGCCCGAGACGTGAAGCCTGCCGCTCGATGCCGAGCACGCCGTCAACAGGAACGCGGCCAGCACACCCACTGACCTGAGGCCACCGATGACCGCTACGCCTCGACACCGTCTCACGCTACCGCGACGGCAAGTTCGCGCATGTCGGCCGCATTCCACGGCACCGACCAGCCGGCAATCGTGATCAACCTCGAGAGCAGGCCGGCCGTGAATCCCCACACCAGCAGGTCGTCGACCTCGAACGCGTCACCGACGAACCCGCTCGGGTGGCGCACGGTGAAACGGTTCGCCGGATCGGTCAGGCGGGCGATCGGCACTCGCGCAACTGCGGCCACCTCGTCGGGATCGACGGCCTCGACCGCGCACGGTTCGCGCCACCACGCAAGAACAGGGACGACGAGGAAGCCCGACGGCGGCAACCACAAGGCCGGCAACACCTCGAGTACGTCGACACCTGTCGGGTCAAGGCCGGTCTCTTCCGCGGCCTCGCGCAACGCAGTCGACACCGGCCCGTCGTCGTCCGGCTCGACTGCACCGCCGGGAAACGCGGCCTGGCCCGCGTGCTGACGGGAGTGCCCACTGCGTTCGATCAGCAGCACATCGGGACCGTCGATCGCCCTCGCCGAACAGAACCAGCACCGCGCTCTCGCGCCCGCCGTCTTCGGGTGGCTGGAGCCGGCTCAGGTCGCTCGCTTCGAGACTGCCCGCGGCCGCGATGAGCGTGCGCGAGCCAGTCCGGCGGTTGGGACGTCATGTCGTCGCCGCGACCGTGATGCCGAGGTATTGCTTGGTGAGCTGCTCGAGGTCGCCGGGCTGCAGGACGCCGATCTTGACGTGCGCGACCGTGCCGTCGGGCTTGACGAACAGCGAGACCGGGATGCCGGGCACCCGCAGGAAGTTCACGAACTTGCCGCCGGCGTCCCACACCGAGGGGTAGGCGATGCCGAGCCCGCGCGAGGCGTCGAGGGCGTCGTCCCAGGTCTCGGTGCCGTTGTAGGCGCCGTCGACGATGCCGAGCACGGCGACCTTGCCGGTCGCCGCGGCCGCGAACGCCCGTAGCTGCGGCGCCTCAACCCTGCATTCGGTGCACGGCCCGGCCCAGACGTTGACCACCAGCGGGCCTCGGAGCTTGGCGAGGTCGACCTTCGGGCCATTCGCCAAGCACGGGAACGTGAAGGACGGCAGCCCGCCAACGACCTGCGCCGGCGCCCGTCGCCGCCGGGCAGTCGGGCAGCTTCGCCGCGGCGATGAGCGACGCCCGTAACGGGCTCGAGCGCGGCGTGCTTCGCGGTCGCGCGGTTGATCAACAGGGCCGCGATCAGCAGGACGACGATGCCGGCCGCCGTCAGCCACGCGCGCGTTCGAACAGACCTCACAGCAAGGCATCCACCGGGCCGGTCTTCACCAGCTTGAGCGCGCTGGCCTCGTCGGTCGGCCCGAGACCGAACGACGGGCACCACGGCGCCAGCGCGCACGCACCGCACGCGGGCTTGCGGGCGTGACACACCCGACGTCCGTGCCAGATGACGCGATGGGAAAGCAGCGTCCATTCCTTGCGCGGGATCAGCGCCGCGATATCGGCTTCGACCTTCACCGGGTCAGCGGACGTCGTCCAGCCGAAGCGATTGGACAGGCGCAGCACGTGCGTGTCGACCGTGATACCCGGGATGCCGAACGCGTTGCCGAGCACCACGTTGGCCGTCTTGCGGCCGACGCCGGGAAGCGTGACCAGATCCTTCAGGCGGGGCGGCACCTCACCGCCGAACCGGTCGCACAAGGCCCTGGGCCATGCCGATGATCGAGGTGGTCTTGGCCCGAAAGAAGCCCGTCGACACGATGAGCTTCTCGATGTCGGCGCGATCCGCGGCGGCGTAGTCGGCCGCTGTCGGGTACTTCGCGAACAGCGCCGGCGTGACCATGTTGACCCGCTTGTCGGTGCACTGGGCCGACAGGATCGTCGCGACCAGCAGCTGCAGCGGGTTGGTGAAGTCGAGCTCGCAGTGCGCGTCGGGATAGACCTCGGTCAGCACCTTGTTCATCTTGCGAGCTCGCCGGACACGCGAGGTCTGCGTTTCGTCTGCCACTACCCGTCGCGCCACGCCGACGACTCTAATCGGGACGACTGACGGCTCTCATACGGCTGGCGCCACGCGTCGGGGCTGGCTCCGACTGACCTGACCGGGTGACGCATCCCCTCCGGGCGGGTGACGGTTGCGTCAGGTGCCTCAAGGCTCGCGCCAGACCCGCCGATGCGCACCACTAGTAGCCGGACCACGTGACGTGTCCGGAGCGTGCCTAACGAGACGGGGTCGTTGTGAGGGCCGGCAGCGAGAACGTGAGCCGCTCGGAGCCTCGCCGCACGCCAGAACGCAGCTCCGACTACGGCCACCTCTCGATCGGCGACCTGCGCATCTACCGCACCGCGCTCGCCGAGGAAGAGAACCGCGTCTCGTACTGGCGGCGGATCATCCAAGCCCGGCTCGACGTCGTCCGCGCTGGTGAGACCGGTGGCGCGCGGGTCGAGAACCTGCGCAACGTGCTGGCCGAAGCTCGCGTGGACACCGGCCGCCGGGTGCTGATGACCCTGGGCGCCCCCGAAGACATCCCGCCGTTGCCCGACCTCGCGGCGCTGTGGGAACGCGAGCCGGTGCTCGACGATCCTGATCACAACGAGCTCCTGACGCGCGAGCTGGCTGCAGCCGAGGTGCAGTTGTCGGCGTACCGCGCCGCGCTGCATCGCCGCATCAGCGCGTCGACCGACGAACTCATCGCGCGCTACCGCGAAGACCCAGGCCTGTGCATGCTCGCGCTGCCCGCCGACCAGAAAGAGGCCGCGAGCAGGCGCGCCCTCGCCGATAGGCGCTGAGCGCTCCCTACCCGCGCCACCGCAATTACGTGTGAGAATCACGCTCGTGGATGACGTGCTCGGCAAGCTGCCGCTCTTCGCGGCGCTCGACGACGACGCCGGCGTGGCCCTGCGCGTCGCCATGCGGCACGAGCAGTTCTCCCGGGGCGACGTCATCTTCGAAGAGGGCGACGAGGGCGACAAGCTGTTCGCGGTCATCGACGGCAAGGTCAAGCTCGCGCGCACAGCGCCCGACGGTCGCGAGAACCTGCAGGCAGTGCTCGGCCCGGGTGAGATGTTCGGCGAGCTCTCTCTTTTCGATCCCAAGCCACGAACCGCCGGCGCCGTTGCACTGACCGACACCGTGCTCGCGTCACTCGCTCACGAAGAATTGCGGCCATGGATCACCGGGCGGCCGGATGTCGCCGTCCAACTTCTTCAAGCTCTTGCCCAACGGCTGCGCCGCACGAACGACGTCCTGGCCGACCTGGTTTTCAGTGACGTGCCGTCTCGCGTAGCGAAGGCGTTGATCGGTCTAGCCGAGCGGTTCGGACAGCCGACCAGCGAGGGCATCCACGTCGCGCACGACCTCACGCAGGAAGAGCTCGCGCAACTCGTCGGTGCCTCGCGCGAGACCGTCAACAAGGCCCTCGCCGACTTCAGTGCGCGCGGTTGGTTGCGCATCGAGTCGCGTGCCGTGGTGATCCGCGACATCGAGGGCCTTAGTCGGCGGGCACGCTAATTCCCGACTCGCGCAGGTAATCGAGCTGCGCGAGCAACGACCAGCGCGCGGCGGACATCAGCGCTGGATCGACGTCGCCATACACCGCACGCAGAACCTCATCGACGGTGTCGGCGTCAGCGGCTGCTGCTGCTACCTGCCGCAGCCGCTCTTCGCGGTGGCGCAGGTAGGCGTCGATCGTCGCAGCGGGGTCATCAAGCGAAGAGCCATGCCCAGGCAGGACGGCGAGGAGCTGGCGCTCGTCGACGAGGGCGCGTAGTCGTCGCAGCGAAGCCAGATAGTCGGCGAGCCGGCCGTCGGGTCGGGCGACCACCGTGCTGCCGCGGCCAAGAATCGTGTCGCCAGTAAGTAGTGATGCACCGGCCAAGAAGCACACTGAGTCCGCGGTATGGCCGGGTGTCGCAATCACGTCGAGCTGAGCTACTCGCTCACCATCGGCGAGTGGTCGCTGACCAGGCGAGCACAGCTCGGGCGCGGCCGCGCGAACCGGCGCGTTGACCGCTTGTGCGAACGCGGGCGCGCCTTCGGCGTGGTCGGGGTGGCCGTGGGTCAGCAGCACGAGGGCGACCCGGCTTGCCCCGGCGTGGGCGACGGCAGCGATGACGACGTTGCGGTGCACCTCGTCGTCCGGCCCAGGATCTATGACGATCGCTTCGAGCTGCCCGGGCTCGACAAGCACCCACGTGTTGGTGCCCTCGAGGGTCATCGGCGATGGATTGCTCGCCCGCACGAGCCAGGCCCGCGGGGTTGGGTTCGGCATGGGGGTGAGCGTAGGTGCCAGACTGCGCGTATGTCGTTCACTCTCGATGAGTTGGCCTACTCAACCGAGTTGGTCGGTCGATGGGTACCGCCCACTCCTCAATATGCGTGGCCGTTGCTCGGATCGGCCGTCGGCGCGGAGGTATGGGTCAAGCACGAGAACCACACGCCGACCGGCGCATTCAAAGTGCGCGGCGGTCTGGTCTACGCCGACCGGCTGCGGTCGCGACGCCCCGACGTGGCCGGCATCGTGTCGGCCACGCGCGGCAATCACGGGCAAAGCCTCGCGTTTGCCGGTCGGGCGCGCGACCTGCCAGTGACGATCGTGGTGCCGTTCGGCAACAGTCCCGACAAGAACGCCGCTATGCGCGGCTTCGGCGCCGACGTCATCGAACACGGCCACGACTATCAGGCCGCGCGCGAATATTCGGTCTCCCTGGGTGAGGAGCGAGGTCTCGAAGCCGTTCCGCCTTTTCACGACGATCTCGTGTTGGGTGTCGCAACGTATGCGCGCGAATTGTTCGCGCGCCGCTGCTTTCGACGCGGTGTATGTCGGCGTCGGCATGGGCACCGGCATCAGCGGACTGATTCGCGTTCGCGACTTACTCGGACTACCGACCGAGATCATCGGAGTGGTGTCAGAACTTGCACCCGCGACTGCGCTGTCGTTCGCAGCCGGCTCGGTGGTCACAACCGAAACGGCAAACACTTTCGTGGACGGCGTGGCGTGCCGAGTTCCTGACGCTGGCGCAATTGCGGCGATCGTGGCAGGTGCGGCTCGCGTGATACAAGTGAGCGAAGATGCCTCGGCCGACGCCGTTCGGTTAATGCTGTCGACCACGCACAACATCGCCGAACCTGCAGGCGCGATTGCATTAGCGGGCCTTCTCGCAGAGCGCGATTTGATGCAGGGACGGCGAGTGGCGGTCGTTCAGAGCGGCGGCAACATCGACAGCGCGATGCTCGCGCAGATTCTGGCTGGCCACACGCCGTCCGTCTGACGTTAGAGCCCCCACATCCGGACGGTAAATCCCGGTGTGCAGGTGTGGCCCGCGGGAGCGGCGGGTACCGGATTTCTCAGTCGTCGTCTGACTGCCCAAGCTTCGCCGTCGAGACGTGCTGGGAGACATCACCTTGATTGCCGCTTTGCTGTTGGCTGGGCTGTTCGCGGTTCCGATCGCGACCGTCGCGCTGTTCGTGCGCACGCCGCGGCTAGGCGCCGTCGAAGGCGCCTGGCCGGCGACGCGTCGGATGGTCTTCGCGGTGTCGTTGACCGCTGCACTCGCCGCAGTGGTGGCGGGCGCGCTCTTCGCAATCGGGGTAACAAGTCGCAACGTGACCGCCGGCGTGGCCGGACTCATCATCTTCAGCGTGGCGTGGCTGCCGTTCACTCGCCGGTGGAGCGGTCGGGCACACGTGTGCTGGTCGGCGACGACCTTCTTGTTCGCGGCGTATCTCGTGTTCATGATCGACTGGACATTCGCATCGCACCTCGGTGCCGGTGGCACGGTCGGCGGGGTCATCTTGTGGCTGCTCGAACTCTTTGCCGCCTTGCTCGGGTGCGCGTATTTGTGGGAGCTCTGCGATGCGATCGGTCGGGAGCGGTGGGTTCGGCGCGTCAGCGGCACCCGACCGAACGACGGAACCTACTTTCCGTTCGTCAGCCTGCACGTGCCGGCACACTACGAACCGCCGGACATGGTGATCGAAACCCTGCGGTCGCTGAAGCAACTGGACTATCCGGCGTACGAGATCATTGCGATCGACGACAACACCGGCGACGAAAGCTTGTGGCGCCCACTTGAGGCTTGGTGTCGTGACAACGACGTCAAGTTCGTTCATCTCGAAGACTGGCCTGGCTACAAGTCGGGTGCACTGAACTACGCGTTGCGGCATGCGATCGATCCGCGAACGGAACTGATCGGCATCATCGACGCGGACTATCAGGTCGACTCGCAGTTCCTGCGCATGTGTGCGCCGTATTTCGAGGACGAGAAGCTCGGTTTCCTGCAGACCCCGCAGGACTACCGCGACTGGGAGCACGCGCCGTTCTATCGCCGGCTCTACTTCTCATACCTCTACTTCTTTGCCGTGTCGCAGCCCAGTCGCAACGAGCGCGGCGGGGCGATCTTCGCCGGCACGATGGGCCTCATCCGTCGACGCGCTCTCGAGGCAGTAGGCGGATGGGACGAGTGGTGCATCACGGAGGACGCCGAGTTGTCGTTGCGCCTGCTCCGCAGTGGATGGTCAGGTGTTCACGTCGACCGCTCGTTTCGGTCGTGGCGTTATGCCACTGACGTTGGAAGCGTTGAAGGGACAGCGCTTTCGTTGGTGCTTCGGCGGTATTCAAATCCTGCGCATGCACTGGCGATGGATGATGCCGTGGCGGGGCGACGACGAGAACCAGATGAGTGCCGGACAGCGCTGGGCATATCTGTCGGGAGCGATCCAGTGGTACGGCGATCTGCTTGGGCTGGTGTTCTTCCTCTTCCTTATCGTCGGCGGCGCCAACATCGCTCTCGGTGGCGGCCTGTTGTTTCGGAAGTTGACCGGCTTCTTGATTGGTGCGATACCGCTGCTGGTGGTGCTCGGTCTGGTTCGGGCAGTCGCATTGCTGCGTCGCAGCACCCGTTCATCGTGGCGCGATGCTCTCGGCGCCTTCATGATCTGGCAGTGCACTGCGTTGGTGGTGGCACGCGCCTCGGTTCAGGCTCTGTACGCCAAGCACGCCATGTTTGTTCGGACACCCAAGACCGCGGAGGAAGCCCACTGGTGGGATGCAGTGCGGGGAAACCTTGCGGAGACAGGGCTTGCGATCCTCGGGGTTCTCGGTATCGCGGGAGCACTGTCGCGGCACAGTGGCCTTGGCGGTCCTCTGGTAGCGGTGCTGCTGCTATGGCCCACCTTGGCGTTCGCCGCAGCGCCGTACAACAGTCTCGCGGCACAACGCGCCGCGCTCCCGCCGGAACTACGGGCACGACGCCGGACCGAGTACCAGCGAGTCTCTCCAGCACGCAAGGTCACCGTCGCGTCGAGCGGCTTGGTGGTTGCCGCTGCGTCGACAGCCGCCGTCGTGGCGTTGCTGTCGTCACCTGGCGGCAAGGGTGTCGTGAGCCCGCCCCTCGTAGCACCCGCTCGCGGGCATGCCGTCGCTCTCAAGGTCCCTGCCAAGCCGAAGCCGAACGCCCTCACCGTCGGCGGCGGTGTCATCGCCGGCCAGTGGTAGCAGCGGCGCCCCGGCGTCGCCTGCCGTGAGTCCAACCTCAACGGTCGCGCCAACAAGCGCAGCACCCGCGGCACCGGCCGTGACGCCGACCGCAGCCACGCCGACCGCACCGACCACCGCGACAGCGACGGCGGCACCGACCGCAACGCCCACTGCCACATCGACGGCGCAGGCCGGTGCGCCGACCGCCGTTGGCAGCCCGTAAGAGATGGTCCGCCACGTGCGGGGTCGGCTGCTCGCGGTTGGGGTGGTGCTGATGACAGCTGGCTGTACGCACGCGCCATCGACAGCAGCCAGCTCCTCCGGCGCATCGACGGACATCGACTCCGCTGCCCACGCGTTCCTGACTCAGTACGTCACAAGCGACGGCCGCGTGATCCGTCACGACCAAGGCGGCGACATCGTTAGTGAGGGCCAGGCCTACGGGATGCTGATCGCTGAACTTGCCGGAGACACCGCGACCACGCAAAGCATTTGGACCTGGACGCAGCACCACCTGCAAAGGTCTGACGGACTGCTGTCGTACCACGCCAGCGCCGATGGGTCGGTACTCGATGCGCAGTCTGCCTCGGACGCCGACATCCTGCTCGCGTTCGCGTTGCTCCGTTACGACGGCCCGAACCAGAGCGGGTTGCACGCTGATGGCAAACGGCTCGCCGCCGCCGTCCTCGCTCATGAAACGAGCCAACTTCCCGACGGCACGCCCGTGGTTGCAGCCGGCCCGTGGGCCGTCGCGTCTGTCGCAACCGTCGATCCCTCGTACTGGATGCCGGGCGTGTACGACCAGCTCGCGACGCTGACAGGTGACCAGCGATGGTCGCGAGCTGCTGCCGGTGCGATCAGTCTGCTGCAGCAGGTGACAAACAACGGCCAGCGGCTACCGCCCGACTGGGCGCAGCTGAAAGGTGGCAGCATCACCGCAATCGCAGCGCCCGGCGGCGGATCGCCGGTTCAGTACGGACTCGATGCACAACGCATCCCCGTCTGGCTAGCAACGAGCTGCACTGCGGACGCAATCAAGTTAGCCGCCGACTGGTGGAGCCTTCTCTCGGTAGACGATCGCGCCAAGGCCATCGCGCTCAGCCTCGACGGGACGGTAACGAACCCGAGCCAGAATCCATTGCCACCGATTGCCGCAGCGGCCGCGGCGCAAGCCGCCAACGACGCTGCCGACAGCGACCGACTTCTCGAGGTCGCGCGCACGCAGGCTGCTCAGACGTCCACCTATTACGGCGACGCCTGGATAGTGCTGGGGTCGGCGTTGCGCACCGGCGCTTTGACCACGTGCTGAGTGCCAACGCATTCAGTCGCGCTTCAGCCGACCAGGTACCGCTGCTCGTAGCGCGACCTGCGCTGCGCCCGCGCTTACTCAGGACCGTGCTCGGCGAGTTCCCTGAAGCCCTCAGGTACGTGTCCGCCGCCGCCGAACTTGACGCTCGCGTAGCCGATCGAGTCGCGGCCGAACCGGGTGCGGATCAGGTCGACCGACCGGTCGGCGACCCATCGTGCCGCGCCGGCGGGTGTGCCTGGGCGGTGCGCAGCGTCGTGGCCGACTGGTAGCTCCAACTGCAGCACGCTCTGTTCGACCAGCTGCGACACCGAGATGGCGAGCAGCGAAATCTCGCGCTCACCCGGATGGTCGGCAAGCGCGGATTCGGCGAGCGCAATCGCGATTTCGGTGAGGGTCAGCGTCGCCGAAACGGCACCCGGGACGGTCACGGAGCGAGTGACCGCGCGGAGGTCGGCGAACCGCACCCGCACCGTGATCGTGCGGCCGGCCCGACCGGCGGCTCGCAGCCGCCCGCCGATCCGATCTGCGAGGTAGCCAAGCGTCGTGCGCAGCGAGGTCGGGCGTCACCGATCGGCGTCCGAGCGCGGCCTGGGCACCGACGGAATGGCTGCGGCTCGTGGTCTGAATGCGGCGCGGGTCGACGTTGGTGGCGAGCGAGGTGAGCTTGTCGCCCGCGGCGACGCCGAGCAGGTGGCGCAGGTAGGGGTTCGGCGTCGCGGCGAGCTCCCCGATCGTGCGGATACCGACGCCCTCAAGCCGGGCGCGGGCGACCGGACCCACGCCCCAGATCAACCCGACCGGCAGCGGATCGAGGAACGCGCGCTCCTCACCGATCGGCACCACGACGAGCCCGTCGGGCTTCGCGACCTGCGACGCGATTTTCGCCAGGTGCTTGGTGCCGGCGACGCCGATCGAGATGGGCAACCCGACCTCCGTCCTTGACCCGCCGTCGGATCGTGGCGGCGATCCCGATCGGTGAGCCGAACAGATTGATGGCGCCGCTGACGTCGAGGAACGCCTCGTCGATCGAGATGCGTTCGATGAGCGGCGTGAAATCGCGCAGGATCTCGATGACCTGATCGCCCAGGCGCTGGTACTCGTTGAAGTGGCCGCCGACGAACTGCAGCTTCGGGCACAGCTGACGGGCTCGCCGCCCAGACATGCCGCCGCTCACGCCGAACGCGCGCGCTTCGTAGGACGCGGCGAGTACGACTCCGCCGCCGACCGCGATCGGCCGCCCGCGCAGCGACGGGTCGAGCAGCTGCTCGACCGACGCATAGAACGCGTCGAGGTCAGCGTGCAAGATCGTCGGCAGCGCGCCGTCTTCGGGCCTACTCGAACATACGTTCGAGTAGCTCGTCAGCGTCGAGAGGATCCGCGTTTCGAATACCCGGAATTCCTCGGCCGCGAGGGCCGGGTCTGGAGGCCTGCGCTACCTGACCTCGGCGATCAGCTCGACCTCGACGGGCGCATCACGGGGCAGGACGGCGACCCCGACCGCGCTGCGAGCATGCGCGCCGATGCGCCGCGCGCCGTCCGCGCCGTCAGCGCCGTCACCGAACACCTCGAGCAGCAGCTCGCTCGCCCCGTTGATGACCGCCGCTTGGCCGGTGAAGTCCGGCGTGCTCGCGACGAACCCGAGCACCTTCACGATCTGCACGACGTGCAGACAGCTCGCCGACCACGCTGCGCAGAGCCGCCAATGCGTTGAGCGCGCAGACCCGAGCGGCGGCGTTCGCATCTTCGGGCGTCACCGAAGCGTCCGCGCCGGTGCCGACCTTGCCCACCGCCACCAGCTCGCCGTCAACCGTCGGCAGCTGACCCGAGGTGTAGACGTAGTTGCCGGAGCGAAGCGGCGGGCACGTACGCCGCGAGCGGCGTCGACGACCGGCGGCAGCGTCAGGCCCAGCGCCGCGAGCCGTCTCTTCAGGGGTGCTCACGACTTCTCGCGCTTCATGTACGCGACCAGCTGCTCGGAGTTCGGCCCCGGCACGACACTCACGAGCTCCCAGCCGTCGTCGCCCCAGTTGTCGAGGATCTGCTTGGTCGCGTGCACGAGCAACGGCACCGTCGCGTACTCCCACTTCGTCATGGGCGCGAGCCTAGCCCGTGTACGCACGCAGCTCTGAGTTGGCCAGCAAGATCGACCGCGTGACCAGACGGCTACGCTCGGGTGGTGAGCGCAGCGGCGAGTCGGAAACGATCGCGACTGGGACGGCGTGCGCCTCCACGTCGTGACCGGCAAGGGCGGCACCGGCAAGACCACCGTCGCGGCCGCGCTCGCGCTCGCACTGGCAACCGGCGGACGGCGCACCCTGCTCGTCGAATGCGAAGGACGCCAAGGCCTCGCGCGCCTCTTCGACAGCCCGCCGCTGCCCTACGCCGAGCGACGCGTGGCCGTCGCACCCGACGGCGGCATCGTCTACGCACTCGCGATCGACCCCGAAGAAGCACTGCTCGAATACCTCGAGATGTACTACCACCTCGGCCGCGCCGGCCGCGCACTGCGACGCCTCGGCGCGATCGACTTCGCCACGACGATCGCACCGGGCGTTCGCGACGTCCTGCTCACCGGCAAGGTCTACGAAGCAACACGCCGACGTACGTACACACAAATCCGCGCGGACGGCGTCGGCTGACCGCGTCGCGCAAGCGCCCGATGACTTTGTCTACGACGCCGTCGTCATGGACGCACCGCCGACCGGGCGCATCGCGCGATTCCTCAACGTCAACAGCGAAGTCGCCAGCCTGGCACGCGTCGGGCCAGTGAACCGGCAAGCCGAATCCATCATGCGCCTGATCCGGTCGCCGCAGACCGTCGTCCACCTCGTGACGATGCTCGAAGAGATGCCCGTGCAGGAAACCCTCGACGGCATCAACGAACTGCGCGAGTTCGAACTGCCGGTCGGTGGCATCTTCGTGAACCGCACGCACGAACCGTTGCTGCCGACGAGCGAGCTGAAGGCGGCGACGACTGGCGCCATCGACGTCACTGCGCTCGCGCGCGGACTCAAGTCGGCCGGGTTACCGGCCAGCGACGCCATCACGGCAGGCCTGTCGATCGAGGCGAGCGAACACGCACAGCAGCTCGCGATCGAACGCAAGCTCCGCGCGCGCCTGCGCTCGGCGGCAGCGGCCGACCTATCAGCTCCACGATTCCGACTCCACCGACGTGGGCCGCCTGTACGCCCTCGCCGCCGAACTGGTCGAGCAGGGCGCCGCGTGACATCTCTCGATATCGAGACACTGATTGCCGACCCGGCCACGAAAATCATCGTGTGTTGCGGATCCGGGGGCGTTGGCAAGACGACACTGGCGGCTGCCCTCGGCGTCCGCGCTGCTGAACATGGCACGCCGCGTCGTCACCCTCACCATCGATCCGGCTCGACGGTTGGCTCAATCACTTGGGCTCGAAGAGCTCGACAACGTGCCGCGCAAGGTCGCGGGTGTGCGTTCGCCGAAGAAGTCCGGGGACGGCGAGCTGCACGCGATGATGCTCGACATGAAGCGCACGTTCGACGAGATCGTCGAGGCGCACGCGACACCCGCGAAAGCCGCGCAGATTCTGGCGAACCCGTTCTACCAATCGCTGTCGTCGAGTTTTGCCGGCACGCAGGAATACATGGCGATGGAGAAGCTCGGGCAGCTGCGCGCGTCAGGCAAGTGGGATCTCATCGTCGTCGACACCCCGCCCGCGCGGTCGGCGCTGGACTTTCTCGACGCGCCCGGCACGACTCGCGCGCTTTCTCGACGGCCGGTTCATCCGCATGCTGCTTGTGCCTGCCAAGGTCGGCAGTCGCGGATACGCGAAGGTCATGCAAGTCGGGCTCGGTCTCGTCACCAACACGATGACCAAGCTGCTCGGAACTCAGCTGCTGACCGACGTCCAGACATTTGTCGCTGCGATGGACACGATGTTCGGCGGCTTGCGCCAACGAGCCGACGCCACCGCGAAGCTGCTGCGCGCGCCCGGCACGATCTTCGTCGTCGTCGCCGCCCCGGAGCCCGACGCTCTGCGCGAGGCGTCGTACTTCGTCGATCGGCTGGTCGAGGAAGACATGCCGCTTGGCGGGTGTCGTCGTGAACCGCGTGCATCGCACGACGGTGCCGCAGATCACCGCCGTGCAGGCGCTGTCGGCGGCCGATGCCCTCGATGCGACGCGCTAGCCGGTGATGACGACGGCGCGCTTACAGCCGGCGTCCTGCGCGTGCACGCCGAGCGGATGGCGATTGCAAGCGACCGAGCAGCGGCGGGTCGACGGTTTCGCGCTAGCGCATCCGAACGTGCGGCTGGCGTCGGCGCGGGCGCTGGCGCAAGACGTGCACGACCTGACGGGCTTGCGCGAGCTTGGTGAAGCACTGTGCGGCGCCTGATGCCGTCGGCGCTCAGCCGGTAGCTGAGTAGCCCTCGGAGAGGCTGCGCTCGAAGTCGCTCATCGCGGTGCTGAGAAGGCGCTGCCACGACGTGACGTTCGGGCGGCTGCGCAGCAGGGCGCGACGCTCACGCTCGGTGAGGCCACCCCACACGCCGAACTCGACCCGGTTGTCGAGGGCATCTGCCAGGCACTCGGCGCGCACCGGGCAACCGAAGCACACGGTCTTGGCGCGGTTCTGCGCGGCGCCCTGGACGAACAATGCGTCCGGGTCGGTGCCGCGGCACCCTGCGCGAGTTGTCCAGTCAGTTGTCCAAGCCATCGGGCGCCCCGTTCGTTGCCGATTTCAGACCGATCACGTCACCCCCCCGGTGCCCGCTCGATCTGCTTCGAAGGTACGGACAGTGACGAGGCGAACAAAAGCCTCCGTTCGGCTTAATCGGGGTCGTCCGGGTGGACCATGCCCCGGGCCATCTGGGTCAGCCGCGTGGCGTAGTCCTGGCATGCGCTCACAGGTGCCACCCACGCGTCGGCGTTCGCCCGGCCGACCGACCCAGCGGTTACCCTGCAGTAATGGCAGGAATGGCACGAGATGGGCGGATTGGCATCGGCGGTCGCCTGTGGCGCGCCCTCGCCCTCGGCGTCCTGTCGATTCTCGTCGGACTCCTCGTCGCCGGCCTGGCGCTGCCGGCCGCGGGCGGGCTCGGGCATCGCCACCCGCAACGCGATCGGCACGATCACCTTCTCCGACCTCCCTGCGTCGCTGCAGACGCCGCCGCTCTCGCAGCGCTCGGTGATCAAGGCCAGCGACGGCAGCACCATCGCGACCTTCTACTACGAGAACCGCCAGTCGGTGAGCCTGAGCGAGGTCGCCCCGACCATGCGGCAGGCGATCGTGGCGATCGAGGACTCCCGTTTCTACGAACACCACGGCGTCGACCCGAAGGGCATCCTGCGCGCGTTGTGAACGACACCTCGTCGGGCGACGCCGTGCAGGGTGCCTCGACGATCACTCAGCAGTACGTGCGGCAGGCGTTGGTCGAGACCAACGCCCAGGACAACAACACCGCCGCGGCCGCCGCTGCGACCTCGAAGAACCTGTCGCGCAAGCTCACCGAAGCGCGCTACGCGCTCGCGCTCGAGCAGAAGCTGACGCAAGGACCAGATCCTCGAGGACTACCTCAACACCGTGTACTTCGGTGACGGCGCCTATGGCATCTCGGCCGCCGCGCAGCACTACTTCAGCGAGTCGGCCTCAGACCTGACGTTGCCGCAATCGGCGTTGCTCGCCGGGGTCATCAACAACCCGAGCACGTTCGACCCGATGCTGAACCCGAAGAACGCGACAGCTCGCCGCAACATCGTGCTGCAGCGCATGCTGGTCGACTGACCCCGCCAGTTACACCTCCGCGCAGATCGCATGCCGCAGAGCAGGCGCCGCTCGGGCTGAGCCGTGCTTCCAATTCCGAACGGCTGCGCGACGGCGACCGCGCCGTTCTTCTGCGACTACGTGGTGCACGACATCTTGAACGGTTCCGAGTTCGGCGCCACCGTCACCGACCGGGCGAACCTGCTTGCGTCGCGGCGGGCTCGTCGTCACGACGACGCTCGACCCGGCCGTGCAGAAGGCCGCGCAGGACGCCGTCAACAACGTCGTGCCGGCCGACGCCAGCAAGAACGCCGGGCTCGCTGCGGCGATCGACATGGTCGATCCGAAGACGGGTGCCATCAAGGCCATGGCGGTCGACCGGCCGTACGGCTCCGGGCTCGGCCAGACCGAGGTGAACCTGGCCGCCGAC
Organism: uncultured Actinomycetes bacterium; assembly: GCA_963809135.1. GTDB lineage: Bacteria > Actinomycetota > Actinomycetes > Acidothermales > Acidothermaceae > PALSA-607. Next base: position 69,921 of record CAWEIG010000016.1, on the reverse strand, counting down.
TACGTCAACCACGGCGGTTCGCAGGGCCGCAACGCCGGTTCGACGTTCAAGATTTTCGTGCTCGCAGCGGCACTCGCGAAGGGGATACCGACCGGCCTGACGATCAACTCACCGGGGAAGATCACCATCCCCGCGGGCAGTGAGACCACGTGCGACGGCCTGCCGATCACCACGCCGTGGAAGCTGGTCAACGCCGAGGCGTCCGAGGGTGGCGTGTTCAACATGGTCACGGCCACCGCGGCGTCGGTGAACACCTACTTCGCGCAGCTCGAGGTGAAGACCGGTCTTTGTGCGCCTATCACGATTGCCCAGGACCTCGGCGTCCACAAAGCAACTGGTGGTGACCTCGACCAGGTTCCGGCGTTCGTGCTCGGCGCAGAACCGGTCGACCCACTCAGCGTCGCGGGTGCCTTCGCGGCGTTCGCGAACAACGGCACGTTCTGCACGCCGCAGTCGATCACCCGGGTCACCTGGCAGGTCGGCGACGTCACGACGAACCGGCCGGTTCCGGCGCCGAACTGCGGGCAGGTGCTCGACCCGGCGATCGCCGAGGGCGTCACCACGCTGCTGCAGGGTGTGTTGAAGCCCAGGCGGCACCGGCTACGGGTCTCGACATCGGCCGCCCGGCTGCTGGCAAGACCGGCACCGACGACGACTTCAAGAACGCGTGGTTCAGCGGCTACACGCCGAACCTCGCGGCGTCGGTGTGGGTCGGCAACCCCGACTCGACGGTCCCGATGCGCGCGATCACGGTGAACAACAAGAAGTACCCCGAGATCTTCGGCGCGACGCTGTCTGGGCCGATCTGGCAGCAGGCGATGAAGGGTGCGCTCGCGAATCAGCCGATCGAGAACTTCCCGAACGCACCAGACGCAGTCCTGCGCGGGCCGCCGATCAAGATCCCGAACCTCCAGGGCCAGGACCCGAAGGCGGCTGCCGCGGCGCTGACCAAGCTGGGCCTGTACCCGACGCTCGTCGCCACGCCCGTGACGTCGTCGGAGCCGGCTGGCAAGGTCGAGGCCACCGATCCGGTCGCAGGGACGACGGTCTACGGCGGCGCGCTGGTGAAGATCCTGGTCAGCAACGGGATACCGGCCGTGGTGTTGTCGTCGCCTCCGGCGTCGGAGCCGCCGAGCTCGCAGGTGCCCGGCTCGCCGGGGACGATCAACATCGGCGGAGGAACGCCAAGCCCGACGGACGCCAACGCCAGTGACGCCTAGCCCGACCGGCACAGCCGGGGCGAAGAAAGCCCTGACCGCCGCGAAGCCCGTCGGTGCGCGGCGGTCAGCCGGCGAGCTGTCGCTTCACCTCGGCGGCGACCCGGCCACCCTCCGCCCGGCCCGCGACCAGCGGATTCACGACCTTCATGACCGCGCCCATCGCCTGCGGCCCGACGCGCCCGCCTCGGCAACGGCCTGCGCGACGAGTGCGCGAAGCTCGTCGTCGGACAGCTGCGTCGGCAGGTAGCGCGTCGATCACGCCGCCCTCAGCACGCTCGCGCTCGGCCAGCTCCGGACGGTTGCCCGCCGCGAACGCCTCTGCCGCCTCGCGCCGCTTCTTCGCCTCGCGCGCGAGCACCTTCAACACCTCGTCGTCAGACAGCTGCCGAGCGGCCGTGCCCGACACCTCCTCGTTCGTGATGGCCGACAGGACCATCCGCAACGTGGCGGTGCGCAGCTCGTCACGACCCTTGATGGCGGTGGTCAGATCGGCGTGCAGGCGAGTCTTGAGCTCGAGGTGTCAGCGGGCATGGTCGCAGTCTCTCACCGCGATGTCTGCGAAACTTGACGTTATGCGCCGACTCACCGCCGTCCCGCTCAGCGTTCTTGCCCTTGGCACTGCCGCAGTCGGATATGCCGCGGGCATCGAACGGCGCTCGCCACGGTTGCGGACGCTCGAAGTGCCGGTGCTGCCGGAGGGCTCGAGTCCGCTGCGGGTACTGCATTTCTCCGACGCGCACCTCACGCCGGGGCAGACCTGGAAGCGCGACTGGATCCGCAGCCTCGCCGCGCTACGAACCCGACCTGGTCATCAACACCGGCGACAGCATCGCCCACGTCGACGCGGTCCCGGCCTTTCTCGACGCCGTCGCGCCGCTGCTCGACAAGCCCGGCGCGTTCGTCTTCGGATCGAACGATTTCGCCGCGCCGGTGTTCAAGAATCCAGCGCGATACCTCTTCCCGGACGACGGTGATCGCCCAAAAGGCGTCGAGCTGCCGTGGCGCGAACTTCGAGAAGCGATGTCGGACGCCGGGTGGCTCGACCTGACGAATGCGCGCGGGTACCTGAAGGCCGACGGCCGGCAGCTCGAACTCGTCGGCGTCGATGATCCGCACATCTGGGCAGGACGACTACGACGCCGTTGCCGGCAGCGCCGATCCGGGCGTGCTGCTGACGATCGGCGTCACGCACTCGCCCGAACCTCGGGTGCTCGAGCGGATGGCGACTGACGGCTGCGGGCTGATCCTGGCGGGGCACACGCACGGCGGGCAGCTGCGAGTGCCGCTCTACGGGGCGCTCGTGACCAACTGCGGCTCGACCGCGGCTCGGGCGCGGGGGCTGTCGCGCTACGACGGCACCTGGCTGCACGTCTCGGCCGGGCTCGGGCACGTCCCCGATAGCCCCGGTTCGGTTCGCCTGCCCGCCCGAGGCGACGCTGCTCACGCTCGTGGCCACGCACTGAGGTTCGGCTTCACTGTGGTCGGCGGGCCCGCCGGGCGTCGGCTAGACTCCTGTCGAGTGCAGGTTCCATCGGGGTGTAGCGCAGCTTGGCAGCGCGCTGCGTTCGGGACGCAGAGGCCGTGGGTTCAAATCCCGCCACCCCGACCATGTCGTCCGTGTCTGGCGCACCCGATCCAATCCACTCTGGCGCTAGCGGGACAGGCCTTGGGCCAGTCGGTAGTAAGCCTGGTTCCACCGCAGTTCACGCGCGAAGCGGGACGTCGTGGTGTCGGCGTCGATGCGGACCAGTTCGATGTCGGTCATCACGGCAAAGTCCTCGAGTGCATCGGTACCTACCGCGGTGCTCAGAGCAGTGTGGTGCGGACCGCCGGCGGTCAACCATGACTCTGCCGATGTGTTCAATGTCGGCGCGGGTTTCCACACGGCACGTGCGACCGGCAGCTTCGGCAACGGCTCGTCGGGCGCGACGATTTCGATGTCGTTCGCGACCATCCGGAAGCGGTCGCCCAAATCGATGAGGCCGACGACGAAACCTGGGCCTGGGGCGGCATCGAACACCAGCCGCACCGGGTCTTCTCGCCCACCGATGCCGAGCGGGTGGATCTCACAACTGGGGCGGCCGGACGCAATACTCGGGCACACCTCGAGCATGTGCGCGCCGAGGATCTTCGGCTCGCCCGGCCCGAAGTGATAGGTGTAGTCCTCCATGAAAGACGTGCCGCCCCGGCGGTTGCCGGCGATCACCTTCATGATGCGCACCAGCGCAGCGGTCTTCCAGTCGCCCTCGCCGGCAAACCCATAACCGTCGGCCATCAGTCGCTGGACCGCGATCCCGGGCAGTTGTCGTAAGCCCACCGAGATCCTCGAAATTGGTCGTGAATGCAGTGAATCCGCCCTGCTCGAGGAAGCTGCGCAAGCCGACCTCGATGCGTGCGGCGTAACGCAAAGACTCGTGCCTGTTGCCTGTCTTCGCGAGTTCGGGCGCGATCGCGTACTCGTGCTCGTACTGCGCGACCGTCTCATCGATGGTGCGAACATCAGCGGCATCGACGGCCGCCACGAGATCATTGACGCCATACGTATTCACCGAAATGCCGAGCCTCAGTTGCGCCTCGACCTTGTCGCCCTCGGTGACCGCGACGTCGCGCATGTTGTCGCCGAATCGCGCGAGTCGCATCGTGCGGGCAGCATGGAATCCCGCGGCAGCCCGCGCCCAGGAGTCGATGCGCGAGCGCACGGCGGGATCGCTTGCATGACCGGCCACTGTCTTGCGCGGGATGCGCATGCGGGTCTCGATATAGCCGAACTCGCGATCGCCGTGCGCGGCCTGGTTCAGATTCATGAAGTCCATGTCAATGCTCGCCCACGGCAGCGAGACGTTCGCCTGGGTGTGCAGGTGAAGCAGCGGCTTGCGCAAGACGTCGAGGCCGGCGATCCACGCTTTTGCCGGTGAGAACGTATGCATCCACGCGACGACGCCGATGCAGTTGTCGTCAGCGCTCGCATCGATGCAGGCCCGCCGGATCGCATCGGCGTCGGTCAGCACCGGCTTCCATACAAGGCGGACGCCGATCTCCGGGCCCGCGTTGAGCGTCGAGACGATCTCGCTCGACTGTTGATCGACTTGTCGCAGGGTCTGCGCTCCGTACAACCCCTGACTGCCCGTGAGGAACCAGCACTCGAGCTTCTCGTTACTGTCGGGCACGTACTGCTCCTGGGTTGTCATGAGTGTTGTCCATAGGTATTCGTGTAACGGTCATAAAGTCGGTCGATGTCGCCGGCTTCGATCGGAAGTGGTTCGCCGAGCTGGCGGCTGATGTGCACTGTGCGGGCGGCGTCTTCGCACATCACCGCGGCCTTCACTGCGTCGCGCGGTGTCTTCCCGATCGTGAAAACACCGTGACTTCTCATCAAGACGGCCGGTGATCGGCGTCCGCGCAAGGTATCGACGATGCCACGACCGATCGAATCGTCACCGATCAAAGCGAAGGGACCAATCGGTATCTCGCCGCCGAACTCGTCGGCCATCGCCGTGAGCACGCACGGAATCGCTTCGCCCCTGGCAGCCCACGCGGTCGCATACGTCGAATGCGTATGCACGACGCCGCCGACGTCGGGCAAGCTGCTGGTAGACGAACGCGTGCGCAGCAGTATCGCTGGACGGCGAGCCGTTGCCGTAGGTCTGCTGCCCGTCGAGGTCACACGCGACGAGTGATTCCGGCGTGATATCGGCGTACGAGACGCCGCTTGGCTTGATGACGATGCAGTCCGTTCCCGGAATGCGCGCCGACACGTTTCCCGAGGTCCACACGACAAGGCCCCAACGAATCAGCTCAGCGTGCAGATCAGCGACCTCGCGGCATACGGCTTCGAACGCTGCCGGGTCGACACCTGCCGGTGCGGCGCCGGTCATCGGTGTGCATTTCTGATCGCGCGAAGGCGATGCAGGACGTCGTTTTCGCCGCGGCCGAAGTAGTCGTGCAGCCTGACGTACTCGGCGTACAGCACGTCGTAGGTCTGCGCCGCGGCCAAATCCGGCAGGAAGACGTGCGTGCGCTTCTTGCCCATCGCCGCCGACGCAGTCGGGACGTCTGGATACTCCCCGGCCGCGACGGCTGCATGAATGGCCGAGCCCAGAGCCGGGCCTTGATCTGTATCGATGACGCTGATCGGGCGCGCGAGCACGTCGGCGTAGGTCTGCATCACGAACTTGTTCTTGATAAGGCCTCCGGCGGCGATGAACTCCGAGATCGCGATGCCTGCGCTCTCAAAGGTCGACAGGATCAGCCGGGTGCCGTACGCCGTGGCTTCGACGAGAGCCCGGTAGATGTCTTCTGGTCGAGTCGCCAACGTCAAGCCGACGATGACGCCGGAAAGTTCTGCATCAACGAGCACCGACCGGTTGCCGTTGACCCAGTCGAGCGCCACGAGGCCGTGGTGGCCGACCTCTTGCTCAGCAGCGAGTGCGCTGAGGTATTCGTGAACGTTCTGGCCCGCGGCACGCGCTGCGTCAGCGACGTCCGCGCCCACGATGTCGTCGGCGAACCACGCGTAGATATCTCCGACGCCGCTCTGGCCGGCCTCGTATCCGAAGAAGCCGTCGATGATTCCGCCATCGACGACGCCACACATGCCCGGCACCTCTGCGAGCGATCCGGCGTTGACGACGTGACATGTCGAGGTTCCCATGATGGCAACCATTTGCCCGGCAGCCACGGCTTGCGCCGCCGGAGCGGTCACGTGGGCATCGACATTGCCTACGGCGACAGCGATGCCCGCAGGCAGGCCGGTCCACGCAGCGGCTTCCTCGGTCAATGAACCAGCGCGACCGCCCAGCGGTGACAGCGGGAACTCGACCTTGTCAGTCACGAACTTCGCGAATCCTGGATTGAGCTCGGCCAGGTAGTCGGCCGACGGATACTGCCCGTCCTGGAAGATCCCCTTGTAGCCCGCTGTGCACGCGTTCCGCGTCTCGACGCCACACAGCTGCCAGACGATCCAGTCGGCCGCCTCGATCCAGCGATCGGTCGCGGCATACACCGCTGGCGCCTCTTCAAGCACCTGTAACGCCTTCGCGAATTCCCATTCTGCTGAGATCTTCCCGCCATACCGGGGTAACCACGGTTCGCCACGCAATCGTGCGAGCTCGTTGATGCGATCGGCTTGCCCCTGTGCCGCGTGGTGCTTCCACAACTTGACCCAGGCATGCGGTTCGTCGGCGAATTCCGGCGATGCGCACAACGGGGTGCCGTCGGCCCTGGTCGGCAACACAGTGCAGGCCGTGAAGTCGGTGGCGATTCCGACAACATCGGCCGGCGAAACGTCCGGCCGCCGCGACGGCCGCTGGCACTGCAGTCTTGAGCACGTCGACGTAGTCGTTCGGATGTTGCAATGCCCAATCGGGTGGGAGTCGTCGACCAGACGGCAGCGCGCTTTCCAGCACCCCGTGACGGTATTCATGAACGGCGGTGCCGAGCTCCGCGCCGTCCGATACGCGAACCACGAGGGCGCGACCGGACAGCGTCCCGAAATCGACCCCGACGACACAGCGTTGCTGTTGCTCACCGTGCCATTTCCGCCCATCGCAAAGTCGTGTGCTGCCGCTCGGCACCCGCGAGCGCTCACAATAGCGCGAAACTCTTAGCGCTAACATTCCAGCCCGCAGCCATTTGCGGCGGCACGGTCATTACTACTTCCCGCGCGCTGACGCAGGACCTCGGCGGCGCGGGTTGACCGGCCGATCGATCTCTCGGGTGCTGTCGCGGACGATCAAGGTCGTGCCCACGACGACCCGCCGCGCTTCCTTCACGCCCGATTCGATTTGCTCGACGAGCAGGGCGAGGCCGCGACGGCCGACCTCTGCAAAGTCCTGCCGAACAGTGGTCAACCGCGGCGTAAGATACGCAACCTCGGGAAGATCGTCGAAGCCGATCAGGCTGACATCGCCCGGCACGTCGCGCCCGTAGTCGTGCAGTGCGCGCAGAACGCCGAGCGCCATCGAGTCGTTAGCGGCAAAAACCGCCGTGACGTCGGGCATCCGGGCAAGGACCCGACCGGCTTCGAAGCCCGAACGCGGGCTCCAATCGCCTGACAGCGGCGGCGGGACCTCTGCTCCGGCGTCCTCCAGCGTGCGCTGCCACGCCAGCCGATCGGTGGCGTGCCTCGAACCAGTCCTGCGGGCCGGCGACGTGCCATACCGTCTGATGTCCCTTGTCCAACAGATGCTCGGTGGCCGCTCGCGCGCCCGGCCTCTTGATCGACGGTGACGGTGTCGATCTCGGCGTCGGCGTCGCCTTCGACGGCGACCACCGGCAGGCCAGCGGGCAGGTCGGCGAGGGCTTCCGCGACTGACTCCAACGGCGCGATCACGACGATGCCGTCGACGCCCTGGTCGACGAGTCGGCCGATGGCCTGCCGCACCGCCGCACGATCGGTCGATCGCAAGGTTGCGACGGTAATGAAGTAGTGCGAATCCAAGGCTGCTTGCTCGATCCCGTACAGGGTCGACGCGGGTCCGTACAGCGTGCTGTTGAGGCTGACCACTCCAAGCGTCTGCGACCGGCCGGTCACCAGGGTGCGCGCGGCGCTGTTGCGGCGGTAGCCGAGCTCTTCGATTGCCGCGAGGACGCGTAACCGCGTGGTCGGCCGCACATTTGCGTGATTGTTGATGACGCGCGACACGGTCTGATGCGACAAGCCCGCCAGCCGGGCGACATCGGTCATCGCCGGGCCGCGGTAACCACCGGGTCCGGTTGGACCGTTAGGCACGACGGAACTCACGCTGTGCGGGCATTCCGTCACTTGCCGTCGTCCGTTTCATCGGAGCGATGTTAGCGCACACACTCGGCGTCGATTGAAGTGCTTACGCGTCGGCCTCGCGCAGACCAAGTGTGTTGCCGTCGGGGTCGTGGAACCATGCACCGCGAGCGGGTCCGATCCGCGCGATGTGGCCGGTCGTGGCAAGCGGGCCTTCGGTGTAGTCGAGGAACTCGACTCCCTTGGCCTCGAGGTCAGCCACAAGCGAGTACGAGGTCGGTGACCTCAAAGTGCGCGAGCGTGTGCTCGGTCATGGTCGGTGCGCGCTTGAAGATGGAGAGTTCGCTGCTGTCGCCACAGCGATACCTGGCAGCGAACGGGTTCTCGTAGAGCAACTCCAGGCCGAGGGTCTCGCCGTAGAAGGCCTTCGCCTTGTCGAGATCGGTCACCGGCAGCGTTGGCACCACCATCGTTGCGCTGATCATCGGTTGCCTCCAGTCGATTCTGCCGCTGGTCGTTGTATACACCTGATTGAGGCAACGGGCGACCTACGTCGCCTGCGCCTGACCAGACGCGATCCGGCTAACCGTCAATGCGGCGAGAATGATGACGCCGTCGAGGAAGCTGATCCAGTCGGCGTTGACGCCTGCGAGCGTCAGCACGTTCTGCACGATAAAAAGCAGCAGGATCCCGGTAAACGCGCCGAAGATCGTGCCGCGGCCCCCGTTCATGCTGACGCCGCCGATGACACAACCCGCGAAGACGGTGAAGATCCAGCCGTTTCCAGATTGCGCGGCGACCGATCCAAGTCGGCCCGCCAGCAGAACGCCTGCGAGAGACGCCAATAGGCTTGCGACGATAAACGTGCACCACACCACGCGGTCGACCCGGATACCGGCCGCCTTCGCCGCCGAGGCATTGCCGCCGATTGCGTAAAGCGATCGACCCACCCGGGTGTAGCCGAGCACGAAGATGCCCGCCGCGAACAGGATTAGCGAGACCCACACCGACGCCGGCAAGTCGAGCCATTGCGCGGTGCCGAGGTAGGTCATCGATTTCGGTAGCCCGAAGAAGGTCTGACCTTGAGAGATGCCGTTCAGCAGTCCTCGCAGGGTTATCAGCATGCCGAGCGTGACGATGAAACCGTGCAGCTTGAACCGCACGATGAGCAGCCCGTTCAGTAAGCCGATCAGCAGTCCGACGGCCAGCGTGATCGGAACGCCCCAGCCGCCGGCAAGCAGCAGGCCCTCGCCGTGATACGGCGACTTCGGCAGGATCAGCCAACACGCCACGCCTGGAGCAAGCCCGACCGTCGATTCCAGCGACAGGTCGAGCCGTCCCGCAATCAAGATCATGGCCTCGCCGAGCACCACCAGTGAGATCTCAGATTGCTGCTGCAAGATGTTCGTGAGATTTTGCCGCGTCAGGAACACCGGGCTCACGTAGACGCCGACAGCCCCGATGAGCAGGATCGCCGGGATCAGCGCAAGGTCGCGCAACCGCGCTATGCGCAGTACCGACGATCGTTGGCGCCGCGCAGGCTCAGGCGGCTCACCCGGATCCTTGCGAGCGGGCTTGATCGCAACGCCGCTGTCATCACTCATATCGAGGACCCAATTCCTTCCGTCGCCGCCACCACGTCGGCGTCGGTCCAACCACGGGGAAATTCGACTGTCACCTTGCCGTGCAAGCATGACGAGCACCCGGTCGCAGGGCCGGAGATCGTCAAGTTCATCGGAGACGATGACCACCGCCGTCCCGGTCGAACGCACCTGGTCGACCACCGAGATCAGCGTCGCTTTCGATCTGACATCCACCCCAGCGGTCGGATGCATGAGCACGAGCAACGCCGGCTTTCTTGCGAGTGCGCGACCCATCACGAGCTTCTGCTGATTGCCGCCCGACAGGCTGCCCGCAAGCTGTTCGGGACCGCTGGCAACAAGTGAGAGATCCTTCATCGCCTGGCGCGCGACCACATCACGACGACGTGGATTGATGAATCCCCACTTGCCAAGCTTGTCGGAGATGGTCATTGTCAGGTTTTCGCCGACGCTCAACAGGTCGACAAGACCCTCACTGTGGCGATCGCGTGGGACGAACCCGACGCCAGCCGCGAGCGCGCTCGCGACGTCCCCCGGTTTTGGTCGAACGCCGTTGACCGTGATCGTGCCGCTGTCGGCCTTGCGCAGCCCGACGATCGTTTCGGCCAGCGCGATGCGCCCGCTGCTGCCGCTACCTGTGATGCCGATGACCTCGCCGGGGCGAACCTCGAGCGACATGTCGTAGTAGGAGCCGGCCTTCGTCAGTGAATCGACCTTCAACACCGGAGTGCCGGGGCGAATCTTGGTGACGTAATCATCGGCTTGAAGAATCGCCACCTCGCCGGTCATCGCGGCGACGAGCTCATCACTGCTGAGGTCAGCGACTGGAGCGGTGACGATGTGGCGTGCGTCGCGAAACACCGTGACGGTCTCGCAAATCTCGTAGATTTCCTCGAGGTGGTGGCTGATGTAGAGGAAGCTGACACCCTGCGCCTGAATATCGCGCAGTCGTCCGAAGAGCCGGGCAACACCTTTGGCATCAAGTTGTGCCGTCGGCTCATCGAGGATGACGAACCGAGCGCCCAGCGACAGCGCCCGCGAAATCTCGACCATCTGACGCTGCTCGACCGACAGCGTCGCCGCCAGGTTCGCGACGTCGACGGAGATTCCCCACTCGTCGACCATCGACTGTGCCTGCGCCCGCATGGTTTTCCAACTGATGACCGGGCCGTTGGTCTGCTGCCGATTCAAAAAGAGATTCTCGGCCACGGTGAGGGTCGGGATGATCGTCGACTTCTGGTACACGCACGCGACCAGGCGGCGCCAGGAATCCCGATCGTAAAGTGGCGGCGCTGGTTCGCCGCGAAACTTGACCTCGCCACTGTCGGGTGCTTGGAGTCCGGTGATGATCGACACGAGCGTCGACTTCCCGGCGCCGTTGCGCCCGACCAGCGCATGCGCGCCCCCGTCGCGGACGACCAAGTCGACGTGGTCGAGCGCGGTTGTCGAACCAAACCGTTTGGTGATGCCGATCGCCTCGACGGGCGGCCGGACCCCAACTTCGGGGCCCGGCCGCCCGGCCGAGAGACTGTCAGTACCTGTCATTCGACAGTTCCGTCACTTACTTCCTTACCTTGCGTTGCGGATCAGCTGGCGTGATTGCCCCAGAGCGAGTCGTCTGTCGAAGCGATCGACGTGACGCCATTGCCGAAGTCACCAGCCACCTTCGTCACGAGGGGGGCAGCTCAACTGGTCCTCGAGAACGCCCGGCCGGATCTGCACGATGTTGCTGCCGTGGTCCGTCGGGCCGACCGCGAACGTCTTGCCGGCAATCGCGGCCTGTGCGTAGAAGATGCCCCAGTACGCGTACTGATCTGCCGGCTGCGAAACAGTCGCGTCGATCACGCCGGACGCGATGTCCTTGAGCTCCTCGGGCACACCATCGTTGGAGACGACGTACACGTGCGCGGGGTCTGGAGCAAGCGCGGTCAGGTGAGCCTGCTTGAGGTCCTGAATCGTCCCGTCGAGAGCGAAGCTGGACTCCATGTACACCCCGCGGATGTTCTTGTCAGCGGTCAACGCGGTCTGGAGCTGGTTGGCCGCGGTCGGGCCGTCCCACTTCGACGGCTCGTCGTGAACCACGATCTTCGGGAAGTTCTTCTTCATGCAGCTGTTAAACGAGTCGGTACGGTCACGGCCGTTGATCGAGGCGGTGTCACCTTCGAGCACCACGACCGAGCCGGCGCCCTTCAGCGACGTCCCGAGGAACTGGCAGGCCTTGTTGCCGTACGCGACGTTGTCGGCGCGCACCACCATGTAGGTGTTCCCGGTGTCAGTCGCAGTGTCGACGCTGATGACGGGAATCTTCTTGTTGTCGAGGTCGGCAATCGTCGGACCGATCGCCGCAGTGTCCTGCGGGGCCATGACGATTGCCTTGGCGCCCTTGGCGATGAGGATCGGAACGTTGGCGATCAATGTCTGGATGCTGTTGTTCGAACTGGTCGTGGTCAGGGTGGCGCTGAGCTTCGTGGCTTCCTGCGGAACGTAACTGATGTACGAGGCCCAGAACGCGGTGTCGGAGCGCGGGAAGTCGAGACCGATCGTTCCACCGCCGCCCGCAGGAGCGCTCGACGCCGCAGGCGTCGTAGCCGCTGCTGGCGTCGAAGCGGCCGGTGCCGTAGCTGCCGACGTCGTCGGCGCAGCAGCCGAGCTCGACGTCGGGCTGGCCGTGCTGGCTTTCTTCGAACTGCATGCTGCGGCAAGCAGCACCGACGCAACGACTACCGCGCCGATCTGGAGCCCCTTGGTCACCCTCACGTTCTCTCCTTTTGATGTGTTCGAACCGTGCCCGAGTCGGTGGGGCGCGGGTGGATCACTGCGTACTTGACCCCCGCCCTAGTGCGGACGAGCGGGAGCGTCTGGCGTCACACAGGCGTGCAGACGTCGGAGGTCTGAGGCCTCTGCAGCGCGCTGGATGTCACCGGAGGGAGCGCTGCCAACACACGGCGACCTGTGGTGGGTGCCATAGCGACCTCAGCTCTGGTGTCGAGTCGACAGATGCTCACTTGTGTTGCCGCGGAGCGCTGGTGAGCTCTGCAGACACTCATTAGACATCCAGTGTTTGGGTCTTTATAGCGGCTCTGGTTGTGGCTGTAAAGCGTCCGAGACCACACCGTTACCAAGCAGTCGGCGTGGCAATTGAGCGCTGTAGCGGCGGGATGTTGGGCAAAACTCGCCGCGATGTCGCATTTGCCAAGGCAGTCGCTTTCGTGATCGCAGAGATCCGACGACTTTCGTGCGCCAGAAGATGGTCACGTTCGGCGGCGCTTGCGCCTGGCCGAGGCAGGCGCACGCGGTCCCCGAGGTGGCTCCTCGGTCGCCTGGGACAGGCTGAAAGCGGTGCAGGCACAGCGGCGTTGACGTCGGATGTCTCGGCGTCTCGATAGCCAGACGCGTCGCTGGCTAGACTGCGTCCCACGCCGAGACAAGCGAGGGCATCGTGGGCGCACCGCTGACTGAAGCTGCGATCCAGCAAGCTTCGCGAGATGATCATCTCGGGCAAGTACCCGTCGGGGGCGAAACTGCCTCCTGAGCCCCAGCTCGCTGCCGAACTCGGGCTTTCCCGCAACACGGTCCGCGAAGCCGTACGGGCGTTATCGACCGCACGGGTGCTCGACGTTCGACGCGGTGACGGGACCTACGTCACCAGCTTGCGGCCCGAACTGCTTCTTGAGGGCATTGCATTCGCGGTCGATCTGATGCAGGCCGACTTGGCACTTGAGTTGCTGCAGGTTCGCCGGATTCTCGAGCCGGCCGTCACCGCGCTTGCTGCGGCCAACATCGACGAGAACGCGTTGGTACAACTTGAGAAAACCCTGCTGCTGATGGAAGAAAGTGCGTCCAATCACGCGGAGCTCGTGCATCACGACGCCGACTTCCACGCCCAGGTTGCCGCCGCTGCCGGCAACGACACCCTTGCCTCGATGTTGAACGGCATCTCGAGCCGCACGCTGCGCGCACGGGTTTGGCGCGGGATCATCGACGAAGCGGCGACTGCGCGCACGATCTCCGAGCACGCCCGCATCCTCGAGGCGTTGCGCGCCGGTGACGTCGCACTTGCCGAGGCCGTTGCCCTCACGCACGTCTGCACCACCGAGGCCTCGTTGCGCCGCATCCTCGCCGAGTCGGTAGAGGCACCGACAAAGAGCCATCAACCGGCGAAGCGGAAGTCCTAAACCACCACGATCACGTCGAGCACCCGAGGGCCATGAACGCCTTCGACTCGCTTGAACTCGATGTCGCTGGTCGCGCTCGGGCCACTGATGAACGTCAGCGGACGCGTCGGGTCGAGTCGGCTCAACGACTCGGGCACGCTGCTGACCACCTGCGAAGCGAACACGATCACGACATGGTGGTCGGGCACGAGAGTCAGGATCCGTCGGCCCTGGTCGGGCTCGCCGTCGAGCACGATTGTGCCGGTCGCAGCGATCGGCGACGCGGCAAGCCGTGACGACGGCGTCCGTCGCGTCGAGTTGCGCAGCTGTCAAGCGATCGGGCTCACCATCGACAAGCACCAGCGGGACGGCGGCGGCGCACGCACTGCGCCACTGCGGCGAGACACCGGGCGGCACAACCACCGACCGATCCGATGCCAGCACAGCAGAAAGCGCAGCGTCCAGCCCTGCGCCGTCTGTTCGGTGCACGGTTGCCTTGTAGTCGACAAGCCGATCGACGAAGAGTTCGATCGCCTGCTCGCTACCAGGAACGGCATCGCCCACCGTGCGGTACTCGCGCGGCACGATCGGTGACCGACGACCCTGACACAGCAGCGCGCACCCGGGCCAGCACGTCGTCGCGCGCGCTCATGACGACTCGCCCGCATCAGGTCGGGTGGATCGGCTTGTGCGGGATCAGGTCGGTGGGACAGGTTGTGTGGGGTGGCCGCGCTCGCGCAACCACCACTCGCGAAACGTCTCCTTCGGCGGGACCGCGAGATCGCGACTCGTCGTCCATTCGAACCTGGCCATGGCAGCGCGGTGATGCGCCCGCGACGCAAGCCGAGCAAGCGCCCGACGCGCAGCAATCGCTCCGCCCTGGCGAATCGCGAGTGGTGAGCGCATCGTCCAGCCGACTGCCTTCATCGACGAGCAACTCCGCGTTCGGCCTGCGCTCCGCACGTGCGTGGTCGACGGCTTCGGCGCGCAGGTGCACCAGGATCGACGGAATGTCGATCTTCACCGGACACACCTCGTAGCACGCGCCACACAGCGTCGATGCGTAAGGCAGGCTCGAGTTCGGGTCGCCGTGACCACGGATGCCGGTCAGCTGCGGACTCAAGATCGCGCCGATCGGGCCCGGGTAGACCGAGCCGTACGCGTTTCCTCCGGTGCGCTCATAGATCGGGCACACGTTCAAGCAGGCACTGCACCTGATGCAGTGCAAGGCCGCACGACCGACCTCGTCGGACAGTGCCGCCGTCCGGCCGTTGTCGAGAAGCACCAGGTGAAAATCCTGCGGGCCGTCGCCGGGCGTCACGCCGGTCCACATCGAGGTGTACGGATTCATCCGCTCACCGGTCGACGAGCGCGGCAGCAGCTGCAAGAACACCTCGAGATCGCGCCAAGTCGGTACCAGCTTCTCGATCCCCATCACGGTGATGAGGGTCTCGGGCAACGTGAGGCACATCCGGCCGTTGCCTTCTGACTCGAGAACCGCCAGCGTGCCGGTCTCGGCGACGGCGAAGTTCGCGCCGCTGATGCCGACCTTGGCCGACAGGAACTTGCGGCGCAGGTGCGCACGCGCCGCCATCGCCAACGTGCGCGGATCGTCGGTGAGATCGGCGCGCGACGTCGGGCATCTCGCGAAGGAAGATCTCGCGGATCTCCGACCTGTTGCGGTGGATCGCCGGCACCAGGATGTGGCTCGGCTTGTCGTGCCCGAGTTGCACGATGAGTTCGGCGAGGTCGGTCTCGATCGCGCCGATGCCGGCAGCTTCGAGGGCCTCGTTCAGACCGATCTCCTGGGTCGCCATCGACTTGACCTTCACGACCTCGGTCGCGCCCGTTGCCTGCACGAGGTCGACGACGATCCGGTTCGCCTCGTCGGCATCGCGCGCCCAGTGCACGACGCCGCCGCGCGCAACGACCGCCGCCTCGAGCTGTTCTAAGCAAGAAAGGCAGTCGGGCCATGACGTCGGTCTTGATCGCGGAGCCCGCGTCGCGCAGCTGTTCCCAGTCGGGCACTTCGCCGACGACCGCTGCCCGCTTGGAACGAATCGTCGAGGTGGCGATGCCGAGATTGCGTCGTAGTTGCGCGTTCTTCAGGGCCGACCGAGCGGCGTGCGGAAATGTCTCGTCGCCACGAAGATTTCCGACGCCCTCCGGCGCGTATGACGACGGTAAGCACGGCAACCGAGAAAGGTCACGACGCCTCCTCGGTGCTCGCCAAGATCTCCGCGAGATGGACCGCGCGGACGCCGGCCCGCAGTCGCGACAGCCCGCCGCCGATGTGCATCAGGCACGACGAGTCGCCGGCGGTGCATACCTCGGCCTTCGTCGAGAGCACGTTGCTCATCTTGTCGGCGAGCATCGCTGTCGACACGTCGGGATTCTTCACGGCGAACATCCCGCCGAAGCCACAGCACGAGTCGGCGGCTGGCAACTCGATCAAGTCGAGACCTCGTACGGCTCGAAGAAGCTGCACTGGCTTGTCGCCGACGTGCAGGAGTCGCAGCGAATGGCAGGTCGGGTGGTACGTCACGCGATGGGGGTAGTAGGCACCGACGTCGGTGACGCCGAGCACGTCGACCAGGAACTCCGACAACTCGTAGGTCTTCGCGGCCACTGCCTCGGCGCGGTCAGCAGAGCGCTGTCCCCCCGTTCGCCGCCGCGCACACGGGCCACCATCGCGTGCTGATGCCGCACCGATCCGACACATGAGCCGGACGGCGCCACGATCGGCGTCACAGTCGGCCAGTGCTGCTTCGAAGGTCTCGACGTGGTGACGCACGAGTGGGGCCGCCTCGTCGAGGTAGCCGCTGTTGATGTGCATCTGACCGCAACAGGTCTGTCCGGCCGGAAACCCCACCGTGTGCCCAAGGCGTTCGAGCACCCGAACCGTGGCCTTGCTGACGTCGGGATACAGCGCGTCGCCAAGACACGTCGCGAACAACGCGATGCGCATCTTGACTCCCGGGGTACAGTCGCGCGGTGTGGTCAGACCACACTAGCCCAGCAGTGACGGGAAGGACCGGTCGTCGTCATGCCTGCCCCGCGCGAGCGCACGCACGAACTCGTGCTGCGCCGCATCGAGGCCGACCTGTCCGAGGGCCGAGTCTCCCTCGGCGACCGGCTGCCCGGCGAGCGCGGCATGGCCGAGAATCTCGGCGTGAGCCGCGCGTCGGTGCGCGAGGCGATCCGGGTGCTCGAAGCGATGGGCATCGTGCGGACGGCGGTTGGCTCGGGCAGCGAAGCCGGCGCGATCATCGTCGCCGACCCGTCGGCTGCGTTGACGGCGGCGTTGCGCCTGCATCTCGCGACGAGCCACCTGCTGATCGCCGACATCGTCGCCACCCGCGTGCTCCTCGAGTCGTGGGCCGTCCGCGTCGCCGCTGCGTCGCGCGATCGTGGCCAGTACGAGACGGCCCAAGAGCTTCTCGACGAGATGGACGACGTCACGTTGAAGCCCGAGCGCTTCCATGCGCTCGACGCCGAGTTCCATGTCGAGCTCACCCGGCAGGCCGGCAACGCGCTAGTCGCGGCCGTCATGGCCTCGCTTCGTGAATCGATCCAGGGCTACGTGATGGCGGCCGTGCCCCTGCTGCCCGATTGGCCCGCGATGGCGCGCAAGCTGCGGCGCGAGCACCGGCGGGTGCTCGCAGCGGTGCGGGCGAACGACGGCGCGGCCGCAGCGATTGCCGTCACCAAGCACATCGAAGGCTTCTATCGAGCCACCGGTCTTGGCGGCGCGTGATGTCCGGACTAACTCCCTTAGGCCGCGGCGGCCTGCACGTGGGTCGGTACGGCTTCGGCGGCGCCCCGATCGGCGGCCTGTTCGAGGCAGTCGACGAAGACCAGGCGCGCGACTGTTTGGCGCAGGCGTGGCACGACGGGATGCGCTACTTCGACACGGCGCCCCACTACGGCGGCGGAACGTCCGAGCGCCTCATCGGATCGTTCCTCGCAGCGTTGCCGCGCGACGAGTGGGTGCTTGTCGACGAAGGTGGGCAGGCTGCTACGCAACGCCGGCGAGCACCAGACCGACGAACTCTCTGCGACTGGTTTTGCCGGCGACGCCAGCACCCGCGTGTTCGACTTCAGCCCCGACGGCATTCGCAGGTCGCTCGACGAGAGCCTCGCCCGCCTCGGACTCGATCGTGTCGACATCCTGTTTCTCCACGACCCCGACGATCACTGGCGGCAAGCCATCGACGAGGCGATGCCAACGCTTGCCGCGATGCGCGACGAAGGACTCGTGCGCTCGATCGGTGCGGGGATGAACCAGAGCGCGATGCTGACGCGGTTCGTTCAAGAAGCCGATGTGGACGTCGTGTTGCTCGCAGGTCGGTACACGTTGCTCGATCAGCGCGCTCTCGACGACCTGTTGCCCGCGTGCATCGAACGTGGCACCTCGGTCGTGTTGGGCGGGGTGTTCAACAGCGGCGTCCTAGCCAACCCCGACCGCAATCCGACCTACGACTACGGGCAAGCACCTCGCGACGTCATCGAGCGCGCTGCGCGAATCGCTGACATCTGCGCGCAGCACGGCGTCGACGTGCGAGCTGCTGCGCTGCAGTTCCCGCTCGCACATCGGGCGATCACGACCGTTGTGATCGGTGCCCGCAGTCGCGACGAGGTCGAACAGAACTCGCAGTACTCCGGTGCGCCGATCCCGGCACAGCTCTGGGACGATCTGCGCAGCGAGGGTCTGCTGCGCGCCGATGCGCCAGTCCCCGCCGTCCGCGAAGCCCTCGATCTAGACAGTCCCCCGATGCCGACAGAAGTGTGAGCGCCCGTTCATGAGCTTCTTCCTAGCCCGCCTCGGTGAAGCCGGCCGCGAGCGGCCCTTCGTGGTCGCCGACGGCATCGCGTCGAGCATCGAAACACTCACGACCGATATCGACGGCAGTTTCCTCGAAAGCGGGGGCATCGAGCGGGTTCGTGCAGCGCGTGGCCGACGGTCGGCTGCCCGTGGCGGGACCACTCGAGACTCTGGGTCAGCGGTTCGGGCCACCGGTCGCGCGGCCGGGCAAGGTCGTCTGCGTCGGCCTGAACTACCGCGACCACGCGACCGAAACGAATGCCGCGATTCCGAGCGAGCCGATCCTGTTCATGAAGGACCCGACGACGGTGATCGGGCCCGACGACGATGTCTTGGTCCCGCGCCGCTCGGTGAAGACCGACTGGGAAGTCGAGCTTGCCGTGATCATCGGGCGCACTGCCAGGTACCTCGACGACGAAGCGGCGGCTCGCGCCTGCATCGCCGGCTACGCGATCGCGAACGACGTGTCAGAACGGGAGTTCCAGCTCGAGCGCGGTGGCCAGTGGGACAAGGGCAAGAGTTGCGAGACCTTCAATCCCCTCGGACCGTGGTTCGTCCCCGCCGACGAGATCGCCGACCCGCAGGCGCTCGGCATGCGACTGTGGGTCAACGGCACGTTGCGGCAGAACGGCACCACCGCCAACATGATTTTCGGCGTGGCGCACATCGTGCACTACATCAGTCAGTTCATGGTGCTGCGACCTGGCGACGTCATCAACACGGGCACGCCCGCCGGAGTTGCGCAGGGTCAACCCGAGCCGAAGCCGTTTCTTCGCGCCGGCGATGTTCTCGAGCTCGAGATCGACGGTCTCGGCAGCCAGCGGCAATACATCGGACAGGCATAGGAGCTCACGATGACGACTGAGTTCGAGGGCCTCGTCGCGGTGGTGACGGGTGGATCGTCTGGAATCGGTCTGCAGACCGCAAAGCTGCTGGCGGCGCGAGGAGCGAAGGTCGCCTGTCTCGACTTGGTGATCGACGGCCTCGACCCCGCGCTGTTCGGCGTGCGCGCCGACGTCACCGACGACGCATCCGTCGTCGCCGCCATCGACACGGTCGTGTCGCGCTTCGGTGGCATCGACATCGTCATCAACAACGCCGGCATCGGTGCGCGCGGCGACGTGGCTGCTAACGACGACGCCGAGTGGCATCGCGCCTTCGATGTGAACGTCGTCGGAATGGTGCGGGTGAGCCGGGCAGCGCTGCCTTACCTGCGGGCGTCGTCGCACGCGGCCATCGTCAACACCGGCTCGATCTGCGCCTGGACCGGCTTGCCAGCACGCGCGCTGTACTCGGCCACCAAAGGCGCGGTACTGGCCTTGACGCTTGCGATGGCCGCCGACCACGTGCGCGAAGGCATCCGCGTCAACTGCGTGAACCCCGGAACAGCCGATACGCCATGGGTCGGGCGATTGCTCGACGCGGCCGCCGATCCCGTCGCGGAGCGCGCAGCCCTCGAGACTCGACAGCCGCTCGGTCGTCTCGTTACTGCCGACGAGGTCGCCCACGCGATCGCCTACCTCGCCTCGCCCGCGGCTGCGTCGACGACCGGCGCGGCACTTGCTGTCGACGGCGGCGTGTTCGGCCTACGAGTTCCGGCCCGCGGCACGCAATAACGATCAGCCCTCCGCCAGTGCGTAGACCCGTTGCGCCGTGCCGGCGAACACGGCATCGATTTCGGAGTCGGAACAACCCGCGAGAGCCGTCGGTGACGAGATCGAGCCATCGCGGGTACGCGGTGGTGAGAGTCGCCACCGGCCAGTCGCTGCCGAACATGCAGCGGTTGGCCCGAACGATTCCAGCGCATGCTCGAGATACGGCCGGACCGCATCCTCGCTGCCAACCCGGCCCGGCTTCGCTGGTCGACCCCGACAGCTTGCAGACCACGTTCGGACGTCGTGCAAGCTCGACCAGCTGGTCGCGCCACGGCTCCCACTCGCCGCCCGCGATGTCGGGCTTGCCGAGGTGATCGAGCACGAAGCTGACGTCGGGACACGCGTCGACGAGCGGCGCGACGTCGCCTCTTTCCGCGGCCCGCACGCAGATGTCGAACGGCAGGCCGACCTCGCCGACCGCGCGAACGCCGTCGATGAAGCTCGGCTGTCGTGCAAAGCCAACAGGCTCATCCTGAATCAGCCGCCTGATGCCGACGGTGAGCGGATACGCTGCGACCTGCTCGAGCAGTGTCGGCGACGGCGCGCCCGATCTCGACCGGCGCGCGAACGACCATGCCCGAACAGACGCTGGTCGGACGCCGCGAGGCCGGCGATCCACTCAAGCTCGGCAGGCATCTGGCCCGGGGTGACCACCCGCCTCGGCCTGCACCATCACCCATTCGCCGCCGCCCGCCGCGTCGCGCGCAAGTCGGCCGGCAGGAACGGACGCCGAAGGTCGGGCTCGGAGTCGAGCCAGGGGTACCCGAGAACAGCTCGGGTCCCACAGGTGGATGTGCGCATCGATCGATCCGGCGCGGCCGAGTCATCGCGAGCCGGTACTGCATCGATCTCCACGGCTGGCTGAGACCTAGCGAAGTCATCCGACCAATGACAGGCCTGGGTCCGTCGCGGCAGCCTGTACCAGCTGTGACCGCGCCTCAGCGCAGTAGGCTGTAGCTCGCTGCGCAGATGGCGTGGCCGAATCGTTTGACCTTTGCGGACCGCGAACCCTACCGTTACGCGTTACATCCGATCACTTCTGGGGTTTCTCGTGCCTGTTGTTCAGTCCGTCGATGTGGTCGACGTGCGGTTTCCCGACGTCGCTCGACCGCGACGGTTCCGATGCCATGAACCAGGACGGCGACTACTCGGCGGCGTATGTCGTGCTCTCGACCGACGATCCCGAACTGGCCGGGTTCGGGCTCACCTTCACGATCGGCCGCGGGAACGAGCTGTGCGTCGCGGCGGCGCGCCAGCAGGCAGCGTTGCTGGTGGGCATGGACGTCGACGTCATGGCCGCCGACATGGGCGCGGTCTATCGGATCCTGACCGCCGACTCGCAGTTGCGTTGGCTGGGTCCGGAGAAGGGCGTCGTGCATCTGTCCTTGGCGGCCGTGCTTGAACGCGGCGTGGGATCTCGCGGCGCGGCGGGCCGGCGTCCCGCTATGGCGGCTTGCTTGTCGGGCATGTCCGCGAAGCAGCTCGCTGCCGTGGCTGACCTGCGGTACGTCTCTGACGTGCTGACGCGCGCCGAGGCGGAGTCGATGTTGGCGGCCCTCGAGCCGTCGCGCGCCGAGCGCATCGCGGTCCTGGAGCGGGACGGGTATCCCGTGTTACACGACCTCGCCGGGCTGGCTCGGCTACGCCGACGAGAAGTTGGCGCGGCTGTGCCACGAGGCGGTCGCGGCGGGCTTCTCCTACATCAAGTTGAAGGTCGGCGCGAACCTCGACGACGACCGCCGACGATGCGGTATCGCGAGAGACGATCCTCGGCCCTGACCGGCATCTGATGATCGACGCGAACCAGGTGTGGGACGTCGGCCAGGCGATCGAGTGGGTCAACGCACTCGCCGACTTCGAGCCGCTGTGGATCGAGGAACCGACCAGCCCCGACGACATCTTGGGCCACGCCACGATCCGCGCCGCCATCGCGCCCGATCGGGGTCGCGACAGGTGAGCACGCCCACAACCGGGTGATGTTCAAGCAGTTCCTGCAGGCCGGCGCCATCAACTACGCCCAGATCGATTCGTGCCGGCTGGCCAGCGTGAACGAGATCATCACCGTGCTGTTGATGGCAGCCAAGTTCGGCGTGCCCGTGTGCCCGCACGCAGGCGGCGTCGGGCTATGCGAACTCGTGCAGCATCTGTCGATCTTCGACTACGTCGCGGTGTCGGGCAGCCTCGACGGGCGGGTCACCGAGTACGTCGACCACCTGCACGAGCACTTCACAGATCCGTGCATCGTGAAGAACGCGGCGTATGTACTCCCGACCGCGCCAGGCTACAGCGCCCGCATGCACGACGCGTCGGTCAGCACGTACCGCTACCCGGACGGCGACTACTGGGCGCAGCGTCTAGCAACTGAAATCGGCGCTAGACCTTCGGCTCGATGAGCTTCGCCAGCGAGAGCGCCGCTCCGGCCACACCGTTGTCGACCTCGACGCTGACGACGCTGTTGCCCTTGGAGAAGGTGACGGTGTCGGTCTGACGTCGACGTAGTTCACCTCGTAGCCACCGTCACCGACGCTCACTGTCGTCGTCGTTGGGGGGTTCGGAAGTCCGCTCGCCTTGCCCTCGTCGGTGGCCTTCTGCTTGGCGAGCTGTGCTGACCCAGACGGCCAGGTGCCGACCTCGATGTTGATGCCGCTCCCGGTACCGCCGTCGGGAGTCCAGGTGCAGGAGTGATAGGTCAGCACTCCCTGCGGTCCGCCGCTGATGTCGCCTGTCAGGTCGGTCAAGCGGCTTGCCAGCCGCGGCCGTCACCTGCGCCTGCTGTCAGCCACTGGCACACCGGGCCCTTCGCGAGCAGCGTGTTGCCGCCGCCGCGCCGCAGACTGCGCGGCACCGCCACGCTCCGCCAGCGCTCGAGCGCGCGCCGCACCCGCACCGCCACCGCCCGCCGCTGAACCATTAGCAGCGTTGACTGACGTGTTCGGTGTCAACGCCGCGCTGTGATGGGATTTCGAGCAGCCGGCGAGCACGAATGCCATCGAACGAGACTGCGAGTGCCGCGACACCAGCCGCAGACATGAGATGCCGACGGGCGTTTCCCCTCATGTTCCCTCCCGCACGCGAGCCTGCTACAACGCTAGAAGCGTGGCACCGGCAAGGCATCAGTAATCAATTACGTACGGGAGCTACGAGGCGGCGCGTGATCCCGCCGCGCCGTGGGTGCCGAGCCACTCGACGAACGCGCCAGCCGCCATCGGCCGTGCGATCAGGAAGCCCTGCGCGATGTCGGCGCCGAGGGCAAGAACACGCGCGTACTCGGCCTCCCGCTCGATGCCCTCGGCGACGACCCGAAGCCCGAGGGTGTGGCCAAGTTGGATGATCGAGCGCACGATCGCGGCGTGCGTGGGATCGGCGACGACCCGGGAAACGAACGCGCGGTCGATCTTCAGTTCGTCGACCGGAAGCGCCGCGAGGTAGGCAAGCGACGTCTGCCCCTGACCGAAGTCGTCGATCGACAACGCGATGCCGGCGTCGTGCAGGGTGCCGAGGCACAGCCGCGCAGCGTCGGGGTCGACGAACAGCGCAGTCTCGGTGATCTCGACCGTCAACCGGTGCGGCTCGACGCCGGACTCGGCCACGATGGCCAGCAACCTCGCCGCGAAGCCCGGGTCTGACACATTGCGCGCCGACACGTTGATGGCGACCTCTAGCCCCGACGTCGCGGGGCCCCACTCCGCGAGTTGGGTGAGCGCCGCCCGCGCGACCCAGTCGGTGAGCGGGTGGATCATCGCCGTCTGCTCGATCGCGGGCAGGAACGCGCCGGGCGGCACCAACTCGCCGTCCAGATTCCAGCGGACCAGCGCCTCCATCGCGACGACAGTTGCCGTCGGAGAGCTTGGTCTTCGGCTGGTAGTGCAACTCGAGCTCGCCCGCCGAAATCGCGCGGCGGAAACGCGGCAGCAGGGCCACGCTCGACGCAGCGCTATCGGGCCGATCGACGTAGCCGGCGCACTTGTCGACCGACGACTTCGCCCTGCCAAGCGCGGCATCGGCGTGCACGAGCAAGTCGTCGACCGGCTGGCCCGGCTCGCTGCGGTAATAGCCGACGGCCACCTCGATCAGCACCGGGATGCCGTCAGCCTGCACCGGCTCGGCGACCGCAGCCTGGAGACGCAATGCCCAGTCATGCAGGTCGGTGTCGTGATCGGTGATGCTCGCCACCGCGAACTCGTCTCCACCGAGACGTGCGACGAGGGCACCTTCACCGGCGACGGCCGCAAATCGTCGTCCGAGCTCGAGAAGCACTTCATCGCCCCGTGGCTCGCCCGAGCGCCTCGTTGATCTCGCGGAAGCGGGAGACGTCGATCAACGCGACAGCAGGAGCATTCCCTGGGTGATCGGCGTCGACGTGCAGGTGACGCTGGAGCCGGTCGGAGAATCCTTCAGCGTTGAGCAATCCCGACGCGACGTGGTGATGCGCGATGTATTGGAGTCGCTCGGCTCGCTTGCGAAGCCGCCGGGTGGTCGAAGCGGAGATGCCTGCCAGCACCAGCCAGAGCGCGAGAAGGCCTGCTCCCACCAGCTCGTACATCCGGTGCAGGCCCGCCGTCACGTCGGCCTCGATGGGCGCGTACGGCAGGTACATCTCGAGCACGCCGACCTCGGTGCGAGCAGCCCCGACGTCGATCGGCTGGTAGATCTCGACGACCCGCGGACCGACCGGGCCGGTGTCGCCGGGATCGGAGTTCAGTTTGGTGAGGCTGCTGACGACGCCGCCGTGAACCGCCTCGAGCACTTCGTCACCAGGAGCTTCGGCTGTGTTGCTGGCTGCCGTCGTCTGCCCAGACGACCTCGCCTGACATGTCGCGGATCCGCAGCCTGAGCAGGCGATTCTCACCGGACGCTCGGCTGAAGACCGCCGCCATCGCGGGTCCGGCGCTCGCCGGGATGGAACCCTGAAGTGCGAGTGTCGCCGAGCTGCGGACCGACGACATCGTCGGCGAGCAGGGAGGCCTGACTGCGTGCCTCTGCCATCGCGCTGTTGTTGGTGTCGGCGCGGTAAGTCACGGCAAGGACGGCGCCCAGTGCGGCAACCGGCACCAGCGATGCAGCCGCGTACACGGCGAACAACGGAACGCGCCGACGACGCCGCGGCGCAGCCGTCGTCTGGCGGCCCTTGTCGCCGTCACTACGCATGTCTTGAATGTCGACCGACGCTGCCCGGGGTGTGCGGCCGAATGCGCGTCTTGGCTAGGTCAAATGGCGTACCGCCGCACGACCGTCTGGGTCAGCGCGCGAGTTGCGTTGGCGCTGCCCGAATCGGGAGCCGGTCGCCTCTCGGCGAGAAGCTCGTCGCGGCTTCGGCGAACCGATCCCTCCACGACGGCTGTTGGTGAGGCCCGGGGACACGGGCTCCCGATCCGGGCAGCACCAGTACATCGGCCGCGCGATCTCGTATCTGAACGTCCTATCTGAAAGGCCACCTGAACGCGACCTGACGCAGACTGTGCGGATGCACCGACTCTTCATCGTGCGCCACGCCAAGGCCGTGACCCATCCGCCGACCGCGAGCGGCGGCGATCACGAGCGGCGACTCGCGCCGCGCGGGATCGCCGTTCTTCCCGGAGTCGCGCGCAACATCACAGAAATCCTCGACGGGTAGCCGCTCGATCTCGTCGTGTGCTCGACGTCCGCGCGCACGCGGGAAACCGTCGAGCAGCTTGCCGCCGCCGCACCCGCGATCGCATCGGCGCGACTGAAGCTCGAGAGCAAGATGTACCTCGCCGACGCGGCACGGCTGTTGAAGATCGTGCGCAAGCTTCCGGCCAGCGCGCGAGACCGTACTCATCTGCGGTCACAATCCCGGCTTTCACGAGCTCGCTTTGCTGCTGCTCGGCGACGACGCAACCCCGGAGCGGCTGCGCTACGACCTGCCGACGGCGGGACTCGTGGTGCGTCGATCTGGACGTGACTGGACGTCAGCAGGGACGTCAGCAGGTCCGGCCGCCGCGACCTTGCGCGCATTCGTCGTCCCATCCGCCGACTGAACCGCGACCGCCCACGCCAGCACGGCGCCTGGCGTCGACCGGCGGGACGGCGAGAGGCTGGCGTCGCGCCACAGCCGTTGCGCCGCGTCGCCGGGACCGTCTTCGGTCACGAGCGCTCCCGAGCTCGACCGCCGCACGCATCAGACCCAGTCGGATCGCCGACCCCGCACAGCTGACCGACCTGGGTCGCGCCGTAACCGCGCACCAGAATCCGGTACGCCGACGGACCGATGTCAGCCACCAGCACCGCGGCCTGGGTGATCGACCAGTCGCCGTCGAGAACCACCCGGGTGTTGGGTGAGCGGGTGCCGGCGGGCGACGTCGGCTCGTCGCTGACGTCGCTGACGACGCGGTGGTGCAGCGACGCACGGTAGGCGAGCTCGACCGCCGTCGCGACGTCGCTCAACTTGCCGGGGTCCCAGGCGTCGGCCAGGCGTGCGCTCGTCAAGCGCGACCAAGGCATGCAGCCCGTCGCGCGTCGAGCGCCGCGGGGCCGACCGCTCGATGAACCCGACGCGGTGCTCGACCTCGTCGAGTTCGGTGCGCAGGTGGCGCGCCAGAGTGGGCGAGACCGGGCCGAGTTGACCGGCCGCTTGGTCGACAAGATCACGCCAAGCCGTCACGCCACCTCCTCATACCGTGCTCAGGTCCGTACGCTGGCTCCCGGTCTCACCGACTCAAACACCTCACGCTGCAACTCCTGGAGCGAGTATGGCCACAGATCGAGCGCCGACGGAGCTGAACACCTTCGCGCGCTCGCTCTTCCAAGACCTACCTTCCCGCTATGACACGTTGGCCTACCTGCTTTCGTTCGGTCAGGACAGGCGGTGGCGGGCTGCGGTGGTCGAACACATCGCCGCCGCGCGGCCGAAGCGGGTGCTCGACGTCGCGTGCGGACCAGCCGGCGTGACACTCGCCATCGCGAACGCGTGCGACGCCAAGCTCGTCGGAATCGATCTGACCGAAGACATGCTGCGGCAGGGCCTGGCAAATGTCCGCGTCGCCGGTGCGGACGAACAGATCAAGCTCGCGGTCGCCCGCGCGGAGGAATTGCCTTTCCCTGACGGCACTTTCGACGCCATTTCGTTCAGCTACCTCATGCGCTACGTCGACGATCCGGCCACGACGATCGCCGAGCTTGCCCGCTGCCTTGCCCCGGGTGGCACCATCGCAAGCCTCGAATTTCACGTGCCGGCCTGGGCTCCGGCTCGGGTCGTGTGGTGGTTCTACACCCGCTTCGTGCTGCCGGCCGCGGGCGCCCTGACCGGCGGGCGGGCTTGGTATCGCGTCGGACGATTCCTCGGGCCGAACATCAGCTATCACTACCTGCGGCACCCGGTCGGCGCGCACGTCGCGAACTGGCGGGCCGCCGGCCTGGCCAACGTGCGGGTGCAACGGATGAGTTTCGGCGGCGGCCTGGTGATGTGGGCGACGCGGGCCGACAGTGGCTGAGGCGGCGACCAAACCCGCGTTCTACAGTCGTGGCCGCGGCGATGGCGGCTGGCGCGACTGGTTGTCGCTGCTACACCCGCCCTACACCGCGTGGAATCTGTCGTACGTCGCCATCGGCTCGGCGCTGGCGCACCCGATTCGCCTCGATCGGCTCGGCTGGAGTTTGCTCGGCTTCTTTCTCGGCCTCGGCATCGGCGCCCACGCCTTCGACGAACTGCACGGCGGCCCGCTGCGTACCGGTATCGCCAGTTGGGCACTCGCGACAGTCGGCGGCGCTGCGATCCTCGCGGCGGCCGTCGACGGGTGGCTGGTCGGCGGCCTGCGACTGCTGCCCTTCATCGCCGTTGGCGCGTTTCTCGCCCTGGGATACAACCTCGAGTGGTTCGGAGGTTTCCTGCACAACGCGGTCGGCCTTTCGCTGTCGTGGGCAGCTTTCCCTGTCCTGACTGGCTACTACGCCCAGCACTGGTCGATGTCGGCCGCGGCCGTTCTGGTCGCTCTCGGAGCTGCCGCACAGATCTTCGCGCAGCGCACCCTCAGCACTCCTGCGCGATGGTTGCGACGGTCAGTTCGCGACGTCCGCCTTACAGCAACAGCATCAGACGGGACGCCGATCACCCTCACTGCCGTCGACCTGCTGCGCCCTCTGGAGATCGCGCTGAAGGTGCTCTCGTGGTCGTTCGTGCCGGTCGCTGTGGGGTTGGTCCTCGCGGCGCGCTGAAGCTCGGCGGGACTTTCGGCAGGGCCTCGGCAGGCTTAGCCGAGCCGCCGGATCGGGCATGGCGACAGTGATGAACAACTCGACCAACGCGATCGCACGATGTGCCGCCGCGCACTCCTAGGCCTCGAGCCCACGCCGCAAGCCGCCGGCGAGGCCCGGCGATTCGTCACGAGCACGTGCAACCGGTGGGGCATCAGCAAGGTCGTCGACGAACTGGCCTTGGCCGTGTCGGAACTGGTCACGAACGCGGTTCTCTACGCGCGCACGCACATCGACGTCGAGCTTTGCGTGTCGGATCACACCCTGGTGCTGTGCGTCGGTGACAGCGACATCAGGCCCCCAGTGCTTCGGCCGGTGCGGCTCGACCTGCTCGCCGACCTCGACGCGGTGCCGTCACCAAGCGTGCGGTCCGACATCGACGAACGGCACCCCGTCATGAGCGTCGGCGCGAGCGGCAGCGTCGCCGGCGGCCGCGGTCTGCTCATCGTCGACGCGTTAGCCGACGAGTGGGGCGTGTCCGAGCGTGCCGGCGGCAAGGAGGTATGGCTCACGATGCCAGTCGACTGGGCGCACACCCAGCCGTGCAGGTGCGCCGGGCACACCCTGTTGGCTCGGCCCGGGCACGGTTGCCGCCACATCGACGGACCGTGGGACGCGACAGATCAGTAGCGGGTCGCTTTTTTGACGCCTGACGGGCATTCCGGCCCCTCTTTGGAACCCCCACTCGCGGCGACACGCCGACCAGGCGGCAAAATGCGTTTGGCTGCGAGCCGGAACGGCGAAGATCCGTACAGTCGGACGCGGCCGGCCACAAGGCGGTGACCCGGCTCGGCACAGCACGGCACGGCATCGGACTCGGAGGTGGCAGTGGGCGGCGGCCTTGCCCAGGTTGGCATCCTCTTGGTGGCAACTGTCATCGGGTTGCCATGCTTCTTCTTCACCCTGCTCGCCTTGCTCGACCATTTCGAACAAGGCCTCACCAACGCTCCGCGGGCCGTCGTCCGGCCTGTTCAGGTCGTGCAGCTGAGTGCCGCTGCCGAGACCGAAACCGACACGGAGCTCACGAGTGGACTCCCCAGCGCCGCCGTCGTCGAGTTAGCGCAATTCGCAGAGCCCTTCGCCGTGAATCCGGCGCGCGCGGCCACCGGCTAAGGGGTTAGCCGTCTCCAACCGGGGCACGACCATCACATACCGCTCGTAAATCGACTCGCTTCCGAATCGACAGCGAGCGCCGCGACTCGGAGGCACCCTCGTGATAGTTCTCGGCGTGGTTTTGCTGCTGATCGGATTCATTGCGGGGATCCCGATCCTGTGGACGCTCGGTGTCGTGTTGGTCGTCGTCGGAGCCGTCTTGTTCCTACTCGGTTCGGCCGGTCGGGCCGTGGGCGGCCGCCGACATTACTTTTAGGCAGCCCGGACCTGTCGGACCGTCCCTGGGTACGTGCGGACTGGCGCGCATCCGCAACTCCCGCCGCGGATACGCGCCCTACGCCGTCCCGGTTGTCAACCTCACCGCATGACAGCCGTCGATGCCGGATCCGGTTCAACGGCAGAGACCTCCTGCGGCGGGTAGTACTCGCCGGCGCGTGTGGAGGGATAGTCGCCGGACCCCATGACCGACTCGGCCCGAGCCGCGACCGGCATCGTGATCTGCGTCGGAACGTCCTGCGTGACCACCGGACGCGCAGCGCGCTCAGCATCGAGTTCGCTTGCCAGGCGGTCGCGTTCCGCGAGCAATGCGTCGCGCTCCTCGCGGGTAGCGCGGTTCTCCGCACGACGTCGGTTCGACGTACGACGGCGGATCCGCGACGACACGCTCGCGACCCAAAGTCCGAGGAAGAAGATCGCCGTCAAGACGACCCCCGACAAGAAGATTTGCGCGAGCGTGAGGTGCCCGAGCACATGACCAAAGCCATGGACGGTGTACGTGGGCCCGCCCCAGTTCTCGGAAACCACAGCGCCAGCGAAGGCCGCGGCCGCTACCACGATCAACAGGCCGATGAGAAGCATCGCGTTTCACCCTTTCGTCGGATCCACTACGTCCAGCGGAAGGTCCCTACCCCGCTGGGCGCCGTCCCACCCCCGAACACGTGATGAACCAGGGATGATTGGTGGACAACGGGATGGCAGCATGAGGACCATCTGCGCATACGGCCACAAATTGGCGCGCGAGGGCGGGAGATCTGATGAGCACCTACGGCCAGGAGCCGGCCCAGCCGAGCCTTGAGCTGATCGCTGCCGGCCTGCGCCGCGACGCCGAGGACACGCGTCTGCATGGGCAGGTGGTGCTCGAATCCCTGGCGAGCGCGTTGCCGCCCGAATTAGCGCGGGTTGAACGCTCGGGTGGATTGGTCCGCAAGGCCAAGGTGGTCGGCGTCCACATCAGCGTCGGTGACCGGCGCTACGTGCTGAAGGCAACGGCGTCCGGGTTGGCGTCATCGGTGTGTCATGAGTCGGGCGGCATCGTCATGAGTACGACACCCGTCGAGTTCGACGCGTGGGTACGTGAACTGCTGACGGCGTTGTCGAATGCCGCCGGCCGCAGCTCCTCAGCGGCGCTGGCGCTTCAACAACTCGCAATCAGCGGGACGATGCAAGGCTGAGACGGGCTGATGAAGACCAGTGCCTGACTCAGGCTTCGACGACCAACTTGCGCAGCTCAGTCGCGAAGAACTCGACGCGCGCAGCATCGCCGAACTCGACGCTGGGCGCCTCCCGCTGCGCGCGCAACAGCGGCTCGCGACGATGCGCGCCGACGCTGCGTTCACGTCAGCGCTGAGCGTCGATGAGCACCACGCCATCAGGTCGGTCGGCTTCTCACCGGTCGGCCAGGTCATGGGGACGTGCGTCGTCCATCCAGGCGCCTACGCACTGAGCATGTGTGGCTACTACGGATTCGGCATGCAGTATGCGTGGGGCGCTGCGCCGGTGGTCGTCGCCGACCAAGTCGAAGCGGCCCTGCGACAGGGCGCGCCTTTCCGCGGTCAGCCGCATGGTGCAGGAGTGCGAAGGGCTGCGCGGCGACGGGATCGTGGGCGTGCGGCTGACGATGCAGCCGTTCATCGCCGGTGGGATCGAAGTGCAAGCAATCGGGACGGCGGTGCGTGCCGACGGCGATGTGCGACCGCCGTTCCCCTTCACCTCGGATCTGTCGGGGCAGGACTTCGCCAAGTTACTGCTGAGCGGCTGGTTACCCGCTGGTCTCGTCATGGGCACCGCCGTATTGATCCGCCATGACGACTACACGACCGCGTGGCAGAGCGGCTCGTGGAACAACACCGAAGTGAGCGGTGTCACGCAGCTGGTGACCAGCACGCGTGACCGTGCGCGCCACACGTTGCGTGCCGATGCGGCACGCTTCGGCGCGCAGCACGTTGTTCTTCGCGACCTCAACCTCTGGGTGTTCCATCAGAGGCTGCCGTTCGATGAACGAAGGGCACGACCACGTCGCCGAATCTCTCGCGATCGGCACCGCGCTGGTGCCGCTGCGACACGGGCACGCTCGCGACGTGCCGCGTCCACTCGCCATCCTGCGACTCAACGACATCAAGGCCTGAGCACCATGACCGAAGGGATATCCCGATGACGGAGTCGACTGAGTCACACGAGCGGCCTGCCGCAGGACGCGATGACGAGGTTGTCGGAGCTGCAACCGGGCAAGCCGGGCTCGATCTTCACGTCCGACCTGACCGTGAACGAGTTCCTGCTCGTCAAGCAAGCCGGCTTCACGCCGCTTGGCATGGTTCTCGGTTCGTCGATCTACCACGTCGGGATCCAGATCGGTCGCTGGAGCCAGAACCAAGAACTCGACGTGTTGTCGCAAGCGATGTACCACGCTCGCGAACTCGCCATGAGCCGCATGGAACAAGAAGCGAATGTGCTCGGCGCCGATGGCATCGTCGGCGTCCGGCTCGAAGTGGAGTTCAAGGAGTGGGGAGCCGACATCGCAGAATTCCTTGCGGTCGGCACAGCTGTCAAAGCCGACGACGGCACGAGTTGGCGCAACGACAAGGGTCTACCGTTCACCTCCGACCTCTCGGGCCAAGACTTCTGGACGCTGGTGCAGACCGGCTATGCGCCACTCGGCATGGTGATGGGCACCTGCGTCTACCACATTGCGCATCGCGGACTCGGCAACGTGCTGTCGAACGTCGGCCGCAATACCGAACTCACCCAGTTCACGCAGGCGTTGTACGACGCGCGCGAACTCGCGATGGAACGCATGCAGAAGGAAGCGGAAGAGCTACACGCCGAAGGCATCGTCGGCGTGCAGTTGCATCAGCGCAATCACTCGTGGGGTGCGCACACGACCGAGTTCTTCTCGATCGGCACCGCGGTCAGGCCGTTGCGTTCCGACCATGTGATCACCCCACCGTCGATGGTCGTGACGCTCGACAACTGATCGTGCCGACGCGATTGTCCGTTTCACGCCGCCCTCTCTCCTACCTTTTCCGAACGCTTTGCTCTGCCGCCATATGGCGGCAGAGCAGGTCTGCCCGTATATAGCGGCAGAGCAGGTCTGCCCGTATATGCGGCAGAGCAGGTCTGCCGTATCGCGGCAGAGCAGGTCTGCCCGCTATAGCGGCAGAGCAGGTCTGCCCGCGTATCGCGGCAGAGCAAAGCGAGCCAGACAGTGAGTCCCCTGAGCGCTGACGTGCGGCGCGTTCGGTCACTGCGAGTCGATCTTGAGGCGCTCGCCCTCGCGGCGCCGCTGCTCACGCTGCTGATACTCGCGATCTTGCGCAAGGGCGCGTTCTTTCGGCCCGACATCGTCGTATCGCCGGCTTTGGTGCTCGCGCTCGCACTGTCGACACCGCAGGTTCGAACGTGGTGTCGCCAACACCTCGCGGCTGTCGCGGCGGGCATCGTCGCCACCGGATGGTGGATCGGCGACGCGTTGCTCTCCCATCACAGCGTCGACTCGTGGCGGCTGCCCTCGGCCTGGCTGTGCATGGCCGCCGGGTACGGCTGCGCGCGTAGCCTGCCGCCCGCGGCGCGTCGGGTGGTACAGGCCGGTGTTGCGGTCACGGGTGTCGCGCTCGCTGTCGCAGGATTGGTACTGGTCGGCGTCCGCGTCGACGCTTTGGACTTTGCCCGACGAACGGTCGCTGCGGTTTTCCGGACCGTTCACCTACCCGAGCGCGGTCGGCCTTTTCCTGGTGATCGCGCTCATTGCCGGCACCGGAATTCTCAGCGGCGCGAACCGTTACGTCTGCACGCGCCGTCACCGTGCTCGGGATCGTCGCGACCGACAGCCGTGGCGCTGTCGTCGGCCTCGCGGTCGCGCTGTGCTTCCGCAACGTCAGGCGCGAACTCGGCACCGCGGTCGTGGCGGCGATCATCGGCGCGCCACTGCTGCTGCTTGGCCAGCGCGCGCACGACAGTCACGCGCTCGTGTTAGCGGCGGTTGTCGTCGCTTTCGGTCTCACCCTCATACCGGACGCCGTGGTGCGACGGTTCGTGGCGATTCGCTGCCATTCCAGCCGTCGGGGTGGTCGGCTGGCTGCTGGTGACGCAGCACCATGCGGTCTCGGGATTCGACGCCAGCTGGACCGAACGCGGTGACATCCTGCGCGGTGCCGCCCGTGTGTTCCGGGCGCACCCGTTCTTCGGGGCGGGCCCCGATCCGGCGTTCGCTGCGCACACGCTGACGGGCCAACCCGGCATCGCCTACTTCACCCACAACGAGCCCGTCGAGATCGCGATATCGGTCGGCATCGTCGGCGCGGTCGTGCTTGCTGACGTGCGCGGTGATCGTCGCGCGCGCGCTCGACACAGAGCCGCGGAGATCTCGCAGTACCGGTACTCGCGAGCGTCGCAGCGGCCGGGCTCGTCGACTTCGTCTGGCACTTCCCCGCGCTTGGGTCTTGCGGCCGGCATCGTTGCCGGCGCCACTACGGTTGGCGCATGGAACAAACAGGCGACCAACCGGGAGCAGACAACCGCGCCGAACCCGCCGACGCCGACGCCGACGCCGAGCAACCCGTAGGCGAGTTAGTCGTCCTTCGACACGGTGCGACGCAGTGGAGCAGTGCCGGCAAGCACACGGGTCGAACCGACGTCCCGCTCAGTTTGGATGGTGAACGTCAGGCCGAGAGGGTCGGCGCGTTGATCGCCGATCGCACGTTTGCGCTAGTGCTCGCGAGCCCCTTGCGCCGAGCGCAGCTGACCGCAGAACTTGCCGGCCTGCCGCGTTTCGAGACCGACGCCGACCTAGTCGAGTGGGACTACGGCGGCTACGAAGGAATGACGACCGCTGGAGATCCGGCGGATCATCCCGGGGTGGTCGTTGTGGCGCGACGGCGTGACCAATCGCGCCGACGGTGAGCCCGGCGAAACTGCGGCGGACGTCGGCGCCCGAGCCGATCACGTCATCTCGCGCGTGCTGCCACGTGCTCGGGTCGGGTGACGTGGCGCTGGTGTCGCACGGGCACTTCCTGCGCGTGCTCGCAGCGCGATGGCTTTCACTGCCGCCGACCGACGGCGCTTTCCTGGCGCTCGACACAGCAAGTGTCTCCGTACTCGGCTTTGAGCACGGCGCACATGTCGTACGGCAGTGGAACCTCTTGGGAAACCCGCTCGCGACGGTAGTCTACCCCTCGCCGCCGATTCCTTCGAGTTCGTCGGCAAGCCGCACGCCGGGCAGCGGATATGACCCCGCGCCTTGGTTCGGCAATGTGACGCCCGGCAGCGGTGCCTCGTGCGCCGTTCGGGTCGTCGTCGGAGATACCGCGTTCGTTGTTTTCCCCGACCAGATCGGAGTCTTCGTCGACCGGCGGCAACGGGACAATCGGGGTCAATGCCTTGGCTGCTACTCATGAATCCTCCTCAGCACTCGCACAGCCGCCTCACACGGCGGATCGGTGCACGTCCTACCCTGCGTTCGACAACGCGGAACGCCGGTAAGGAAGATTTCCGTGGCAGACGACGACCAGGGCTATCCGGGTGCGCGAGCGTACGTGTCCGCCGGCGGCCGATCTTGAGCACGCTTCGCGCGGCCGCGCAGCACTGCCTGGGCTGCCCGCTGCACGTCGGCGCGACGCAGACGGTCTTCGGGTCAGGCCCGCAGACCGCGCGGCTCGTGTTCGTCGGCGAGCAGCCCGGCGATCAGGAAGATCGGCGCGGTCTGCCCTTCGTTGGGCCTGCCGGGATCCTGCTGAACCGGGCTCTTCGCGACGCCGGCATCGACCGCGAGCAGACCTACGTCACGAACGCAGTGAAGCATTTCAAATTCACGCAGGACGGCGAAGGCAAGCGCCGTATTCATCAGACGCCAGATCAGCGTGAGGTCGTCGCGTGCCGACCGTGGCTGGCTGCCGAACTGCGAACGATTGATCCCGACGTGATCGTCGCG
The DNA here is from genome assembly GCA_963809135.1 of uncultured Actinomycetes bacterium. Classification (GTDB taxonomy): domain Bacteria; phylum Actinomycetota; class Actinomycetes; order Acidothermales; family Acidothermaceae; genus PALSA-607. The sequence goes on along the minus strand of CAWEIG010000016.1, from coordinate 34,222 downwards.
CTCGGCGCGACAGCCGGAAAATCCTTGATGGGCAACGATTTTCGGGTCACTCGATCGCGCGGAGTGGCGCTGCCCTGGCCGCCGCCCGGGATGGCCGCCGCCGACCGCCGGCAGATCGTGCTGGTGCCAACCGTCCACCCGTCCGCCGTCCTGCGCGCCGACGATCGCGACGTCGCCTACGCCGGTCTGGTCACCGACCTCGAGGTGGCGGCACGTGCGCTCACGGAACTCGAACCGCTGACCCGGCTACGGCGACAGCCGCTCGATGATCCACCCACCCGCCGCGCGGGCTCGGCGGTAGCGCAGCCGGTCGTGCAACCGCGCGTCCCTTCCCTGCCAGAACTCCACAGTCGCCGGTCGCAGCCGGAAGCCGCCCCAAAAAGGTGGCGCCGGGATCGGGTCGACGTCGCCGAACCTGGCCGCGGCGTCCGCGTACGCCTGATCGAGCACCGCACGGCTCGCCACGACCTCCGACTGATGCTCGCTCGCCCACGCGCCGAGCTGCGACGCACGCGGTCGGGTCGCGAAATAAGCCTCGGTCTCGGCCCGGGTGACCTTGGTCACAACACCGGTCACGACCACTTGGCGTCCGATAGAAAACCAGGGAAAACACAGGCTGGCGCGAGGATTCGCGGCCAGCTCACGACCTTTGCGAGAGCCATAGTTGGTAAAGAACACGAACCCGTCCTGCCCGACCTCCTTGAGCAGCACGTGACGACTGCTCGGCTGCGCATCGACGTCCGAGGCGGTCGAGAGGACCATCGCGTTCGGCTCGGGCACTCCGAGGGAAACTATTACCTCGTGCCAGCGCCGGAACTGCGTGATCGGGTCGGCCGCCAGGTCGGTGACGTCGAGCCCGACGCTCGCGTTGTGAGCGCGCAGGGCCGCCACCCGTTCGGCGTCCCACTGTGCGTCCCTGCCGGCGTTCATGACCACACCTCCGGAATCTCGACCCGACCTGGCTCGTTCCTCCCGCACAGTAGCGGGGACAATGCAAGAACCGCCGCGCATGATCAGAGCGAGGAGCAGCGCTGATGTCCGACTTCGTCCCAGGCCTCGAAGGGGTCATCGCGTTCGAGACCGAGATCGCCGAACCCGACAGAGATGGCGGCTCGCTGCGCTACCGCGGCGTCGACATCGAGCAGTTGGTCGGCCAGACGTCCTTCGGTGACGTGTGGGGGCTGCTGGTCGACAACTCCTTCACCCCGGGCTTGCCGCCGTTCAACAACCTCGCGCTCCCGGTGCACTCGGGCGACGTCCGGGTCGACGTCCAGGCGGGCCTCGCAACCCTGGCCCCGACGCTCGGCTTCAAGCCGATCCTCGACCTCGACGACACGCAGGTCCGCGACGAGTTGGCGCAGACCTCGGTGACCGCGCTGTCGTACGTCGCTCAGTCGGCGCGCGGCGACGCGACGCCAGTGCCGCAAAGCGAAGTCGACAAGGGGACGACGGCGGTCGAGCAATTCCTCCTTCGCTGGCGCGGTGAACTCGACCCGCTGAAGGTCAAGGCACTCGACGCCTACTGGGTTTCCGCGGCCGAACACGGCCTCAACGCTTCGACGTTCACGGCACGTGTCGTCGCCTCGACCGGCGCTGACGTAGCAGCGTCGCTGTCAGCAGCGGTCGGCGCCATGTCGGGACCGTTGCACGGCGGCGCACCGACGCGGGTGCTGCACATGGTCGAGGAGGTCGAGAAGACCGGCGATGCCGAGGCGTACGTGAAGGACCTCCTCGACAAACACGAGCGGCTGATGGGTTTTGGCCACCGCGTCTATCGCGCTGAAGATCCCCGCGCTCGGGTGTTGCGCCGGGTCGCGCAAGAACTCGGCTCCCCGCGGTACGAAGCCGCATCGGCACTCGAGCAGGCGGCGCTCAAAGAGCTACGCACCCGCCGTCCCGACCGCCCGATCGAAACCAACGTCGAGTTCTGGGCCGCGCTGATCCTCGACCTGGCGGATGTCCCCGCGCCCATGTTCGCGGCGATGTTCACCTGCGCGCGGGTGGCCGGCTGGAGCGCCCACGTGCTGGAGCAGAAGCGCACCGGACGCCTGGTGCGCCCGTCGGCTCGCTACATCGGCCCAGGTACGCGCCCGGCGTCGTCGGTCCCCGGCTGGGAGATCGCGCACCAGCACATCTAGCGCCGGCGGAGTTGGCGAGGGACGAGCCGATGAAGCCCGCGCGCATGTCACCGCCCGCCCCGCACCAAGCCCCAGCCGCGAACCTGCGACAATGGGAACGCATACGGCAGCGTCGCCGAATCCACCCGCTCACCGATCCAGGGAGCTTTCCGTGACCGACGCGACCGAGAAGATTCAGATCCCGGCCGACCTCAAACCATCCGATGGCCGGTTCGGCGCCGGCCCCTCCAAGATCCGTCCCGAGTCGCTGGCCGCCCTGGCAAAGGTCGGCAACACCTACCTCGGCACCTCGCACCGGCGGCCCGGCGTCAAGCACGTCGTCGGCCAGATTCGCGAAGGCCTCACCCAACTGTTCGAGCTTCCCGACGGCTACGAAGTGGTTCTCGGCAACGGCGGCGCGACCGCCTTCTGGGACATCGCCACGTTCGGCCTCATCAAGGAACGTTCGCAGCACCTCAGCTTCGGCGAGTTCTCGAGCAAGTTCGCCAGTGCCGCGAAAGGAGGCGCCGTTCCTCGGAGACGCCGACCATCATCAAATCCGACCCCGGCACGCACCCGTTGCCCCAGGCCGAAGCGGGGATCGACGCGTACGCGCTGACGCACAACGAGACGTCGACCGGCGTGATGATGCCGATCAAACGCATCGAAGGCGCGGACGCCGATTCGCTGGTGCTGGTCGACGCAACCTCAGGAGCCGGCGGCCTGGAGATAGACATCACCCAGTCCGACGTCTACTACTTCTCACCGCAGAAGTGCTTTGCGTCAGACGGCGGCCTGTGGCTGGGCATCTTCAGCCCGGCGGCGATCGCGCGGGTGCAGCAGATCAAGGAATCGGGCCGCTGGATACCGACCTCGTACGACCTGACCACCGCGATCGAGAACAGCCGCCTCGACCAGACCTACAACACCCCGGCGCTGGTGACGTTGTGGTTGCTTGCCGACCAGCTCGAGTGGATGAACAGCAACGGCGGCCTGAAGTTCACGACGTCGCGCACCGCTGATTCTGCGCAGCGTCTCTACACCTGGGCAGAAAAGACCGACTACACGAACCCGTATGTCGCCGACCCTGACATGCGCTCGAACGTCATCGGGACGATCGATTTCGACGACGCCATCGACGCGGAGTTCGTTGCGAAAACGCTGCGGTCTAACGGAATCGTCGACACCGAGCCGTACCGCAAGCTCGGCCGTAACCAGCTGCGCATCGCGATGTTCCCGGCCATCGAACCGTCCGACGTCGAAGCGTTGACCACCTGCATCGACTACGTCGTCTCGAAGCTCTCCTGACAGACATCCCCGCGACTGACGCGGGCGCCGGCACCCCGGCGTCCGCCTCGGTCGTTCGGGATCGCCTGACCTGGATGGTGTACTCGCAGCTCGCCATCTACGGCTATCTTCCTCTACGCGTTCGCGCCGTCCGTCGATCTGCTGCGCGACGACGAGCACACCAGCCGGGCCGTCTCGGGTTTGCACGGCACCGGCCTCGCGGTGGGCGCGATGCTGACCGCCGTACTGGCTCCTCGCCTCGTCGCGCGATTCGGTCGACCGCGGATGATGTGGGTCGCGATGGCCCTCATCTCGATCGGTGTCATCGTCTTCGTATCGTGCGACGTCGTCGCGGTGACGATCGGCGGCGCCTTCATCGCCGGCTTCGGCGGCACTCTGGCGCTCAACGTTGCCGTCGCGATTCTGACCGGCCACCATCGCGGCGCTGCCGGCGGCAGCCGCGGTCACCCAGGCGAACGGGCTCGGCTCTGCGTGCGGCATCTTCGCGCCGCTGCTCGTGGGCGGTGCAGTGTCGTTGGCGTCGGCTGGCGCGCCGGGGTGCTCGTCACTGTCGTGCTGGCGATCATCGTCCGGCCGTCTTCGGCCGGACGGCGAAGGACGCCGCTGACGCGGAGCCGTACGTACCGAAGCCCCGTGAAAAGGGTCGGCTGTCGCGGGAGTACTGGCGCGCATGTCTCGTGCTCGTGATGACCAACGCGATCGAGTTCTCGATGACGATCTGGAGTTCCGACGTCTTGCACCACCACGACGGGCTTTCGAAGGGGACGGCGGCAGCGGGCGTCACTGCCATCGTGACCGGCATGACCATCGCCCGTCTCTCATCCGCCCGGCTGACGCTTCGCTACGGCCCCGATCCCTTGCTGCTAGGCGCTTTCGGGCTCACGATCGTCGGCTTCGCGGTCTTCTGGATATCGACGAACCCCTGGCTTGCCTTCACCGGCCTGTTCATCAGTGGGCTCGGAATTTCTGTTCAATTCCCGCTCTCGATCACCCGTGCGGTCGGGTTCTCCGACGGTCGTCCCGACTTGGCGACGGCGTACTCCGCACTTGGTGGTGGCTTCGCCGTCGGTGTCGCACCGTTCGGCCTGGGCGCGATCGCCGACCATCTCGGATCGCACACGGCGATGCTCCTCGTCCCAGTGTTCGCGCTGCTCGGGATCGTCGGCGTCGCGACCACCCGACGACAACCACTGGTACGGCCGTACCCGTGGCCGCCATCGGTGGCGTCGGCGGAACCACTGCTTGACGAAGCAGGTCCAGCATCAGCTGAGAGCTGGCACCAGCACCTGCTTGATTCCGGCCGAGCCTTCGAGCACCGTCTGATATGCCTCGGCGCTGTTCTCGAGCGACCACGCCTTCACGGCCGGAGGGGCAAGGAGACCGTGGTCGAACAACGGACGGAGATGGTCGAAGATGCGCGCAACGTCGGCGCCGTCCGTGAATACACTGGCGATTCCGGTCAGGTGGATCTGTCGGCTGTAGATCTCGTTCAGGTCGACCTCGACCGGCTTCGCGCCGCCGTGAAGCCCCACCATCCGACCGTCGAAACGTAGGCTCCGGAGCGCCTGGGTGAACAACGCTTCGCCGACCGTGTCCAGCACCATGTCGACACCGCGTCCATCGGTGAATGCGAGCACCGCTTCGCGCATGTCGGTTGAGCTGGGGTCGATGAACTGGTCCACGCCGTCGGGCTTGCGCCGGTCGGCAATGATCGGCTCCGCCCCGCGCCAGCGAGCGATGGCGGTGGCCGCCTGGCCGACCATCCCGGCTCCGCCAGTGATCAGGATCGTCTCGCCTGGCATGAGCTCCATGGTGTTGATGACCGTCTGCCAGGCCACCCAATAGGCGCGGCCGACAGCGGCAGCTTCGGTCATCGTCAGGCGTTCTGGCTTGCGTGACAGCCAGGTCTCGGGGATGGTCACGAAGCGCGCATGCGTGCCCTGTCGCTTCGTGCCCAGCGCCATTCCCAGCGCAGGCCCGCTGCCCCACACCTCTTGGCCGGCGTGCTCGCCGGCCGAGACGACGATGCCGGCGAAATCGCCACCGGGGATCATCGGCAGCGGCGTGCCGAGCATGCCCGCTGCGTTGACAACGTCGAGCGGGTTCACCGCGGCCGCGTGCACCTCGATGAGCACCTCACCCGCACCCGGCTCGGGCACCGGTTCGAGTCGATAAGCCAGCGACTCCGCTGGCGACCCCGCTGGCCTCAATGACGACCGCCTCCATCTGGCGCTGGTCATTTCGATTGGTGTCGATGGACATGATCGTTTTCCCTTCATTGGCAGGCTTTCTCTCAGCCATTCACTTGACTGAGCAAGTCAACCGTAGGTGACGTGACTTTCCTAGTCAAGTCAGTTGAGGCGGGTCATGACTTTCCCAATCACGTAAGATGGGGCTCATGACCCAACCTGGTCCCGAGCCCCGCTGGCTCACCGCAGACGAGCGCGAGACGTGGATCGCCTTCGCGAAAATGCTGATCTGGCTGCCAACAGCACTCGATAACCAACTGCAACGCGATTCCGACCTGAGCCACTTCGAGTACGGCATCCTCGCGGCGCTGTCGGAGGCCGATGAGGAAACGCTGCGGATGAGCGAGCTAGCGATCTATGCCAACGGCTCGCTGTCGCGCCTGTCGCGTGCGGTCGCGCGATTGGAACGTCGCGACTGGGTGATACGCAAACCCGACCCAGCCGACGGCCGTTACACCCTGGCTGTGCTGACCGACGAAGGCAGAGCGGTCCTCGTCGAAGCCGCGCCTGGACATGTCGAGGCGGTCAACCGACTCGTCCTCGATCCGCTGACCACCGCCCAGGCCCGCCAATTGCGGGCCATCGCAAACCGCATCTTGAACGCCATTGAGGCCGAAGGCGGCACGACACCGTAGCCACGTCTGACCCGCGCTGGGGAGCGGGCCAACTTTCATGCTCACGTCGGCGTCAACGTGGCAACGCGCGACCGAAGACTTGGAGCCCTCGATGAGCACCTGCGGATCGCCACATCGAGGTGGGGCATCAGCGGCGGCAAGTGTCACGATCGCCGTCGTCCTGAGCGCCGCCCTCGGCGGCTGCGCGTCATCAGCGACCAGCAGCAAAGCTGCGACGGCTCAGCTCGAAAGCTCGGCCGCATCGGCTACCACCGACGCTTCGGCAACGACGGCACCAGCGGTCGCACCGAGCGGGTGGGTGGGCAGCCCGCCCCCTCAGGCGAGCCCGTCGTTTGTAGCAACGTGGTCCGTTCCCCCGGGGACCCCGATGCTGCCGAGTGTCGATTGCCCAACCGCGTACGGGATCACTAACCCCGCTTCACCGCGCCCGGCGACGCCGCTCCCGCAGCCGCCTGACGCCATCGGCACCTTCGCGACTTACACCGACGCACTTCACAACATCGCCGTGATAGGGCCGACGGGGTGGAGTTGCCACGCCATCGATGCGGCGGATGGCAACGTGTCGATCATGGTGACGCCGCCCGGCGTTCCGTCGGACACGATGAGCCAGCCGTTCATCCGCGACACGCGCCAGGGAATCCACGCGTTCGTTGCGAGTGCGGGAACTGGCAGCGTGCCTGACCTCATCTGCGCTGTTATGCCCGACCTGGTCGCTGCGACGTGGAACGGACGACCGTGCCCGCAGAAGCCGGCAGCCGAGACAGTCATTCGCGATAACCCGGTGGCAGCCGAGTTCTACGATCCGCCTGGCGTCGTCGGAGACGGTGCGCCCTCGGGCGGCAGCTACCAGGCGGTCGGACGCATGCTCGCACGATCCGGCGCACGGCGGACCAACCTGAAGGATGCTGCCTCCGTGACCTGCACGCTTCCACCGCAACCCGTCGGCTTGCTCTGTGACGACGTCGTGGTCGAGTTCGCGCCCTTCGGCGGCGGCTTCTACCCGATCCCCGGCGGCTGACCGCTAAACCCGCGCGGCACCGACGCCGCTCAGGACGGGCCGGGAACGCTCCCGAATCGCCCGGGCCAATCCGCAGTCGGCAATCGCGTGAAATGATTGAGAGATGGACTACACACAACTTGGCCGCACCCGCCTCAGCGTCAGCCGCCTGTGCCTCGGCACCATGAACTTCGGGACCGTCACCGATGTCACCGACAGCCACGACATCATGGATCGCGCCCACGAGCTCGGCATCAACTTCTTCGACACCGCGAATGTCTACGGCTGGGACAACAAAGGCCTGACCGAAAACATCATCGGCAACTGGTTCTCTCGCGGTGACGGTCGTCGTGAGAAGACGGTCCTCGCCACCAAGCTCTATGGCGACATGACCGAGTGGCCCAACGACGGGAAGCTGTCGGCGCTGAACATCCGGCGCGCGTGCGACGCATCGCTGAAACGTCTGCAGACCGACTACATCGACATCTACCAGATGCACCACGTCGACCGCGCCGCGTCATGGGACGAGATCTGGGAAGCGTACGAAACCCTGCGTGCGCAAGGGAAAAATCATCTACGCCGGTTCATCGAACTTTGCCGGCTGGCACATCGCGAAAGCACAAGAAGCTGCGCGCCGGCGCAACTTCCTCGGCCTCGTCGCCGAGCAGTCGCTGTACAACCTCGTGGTCCGCGCAGTCGAGCTCGAGGTACTTCCGGCAGCACTCGACTACGGCCTCGGTGTCATTCCGTGGAGCCCGCTCCAAGGTGGGCTGCTCGGCGGCATCTTGCGCAAGCAGGACAGCAACCGCAGCAAGAGTGGCCGCGCGAACGACACGCTTGAGGCAAACCGGCCCGCCGTTGAAGCCTACGAGGCCTTCTGCGACGAGCTCGGCGAAGAGCCGGCGAACGTCGCGCTCGCGTGGCTGCTGCATCAGCCCGCGGTGACGGCGCCGATCATCGGCCCGCGCACCATCGATCAGCTCAACGGCGTGACCAGGGCGACCGAGATCAAGCTCGACGACAAGGCGCTCGCTCGCCTCGACGAGATCTGGCCCGGTCCGGGCGGCGAAGCTCCGGAGGCCTACTCCTGGTAAGCAGTACCCATGGGCGCGCGCGACTGGACCGCGGCGGATGCTGTCCACCTGCCGTACGGTCGCGTGCATGACGAGCACGGTCGAGATATCGCCAGTGTTCGGCTGGGCACCGACCTCGTTGATCTAGCCGCTTTCTTGGACGGCGGTTTGCTGGCCGACATGTTCGCGACCGGACGGCTCGAGCCGTTCCTAGCAGCCGGCCGGCAAGTGTGGGCGGACGTGCGCGGAGCGCTGCTTGACGCCGTGCGCAGCGGTGCCGACGCACGGCTCGAGCAATCGTTGCGTCCCCTCGCCGGCACGACCGAACTGATGCCGTTCGACGTCGCCGACTATGTCGACTTTTATGCGTCCCGCGACCACGCTTCGAACATTGGTCGGATCCTGCGGCCCGATGGCCCGCCACTGAGTGCGAACTGGGAGCACATGCCAATCGGGTATCACGGACGCGCGGGCACGATCGTCGTCAACGGAACGCCGATCACGCGACCGAGCGGACAGGTGAGGAACGCCGATGGGTCCATCAGCGTCGGTCCGTCGACGCGCCTGGATTTCGAGGCGGAGGTGGGTTTTGTCGTCGGCGTCGGCTCGACAATCGGCAGCACCATCGGGGTCGATGACTTCCGGTCGCACGTGTTCGGTACCTGTTTGGTCAACGACTGGTCGGCGCGCGACATCCAGGCCTGGGAATACGTGCCGCTCGGGCCGTTCCTCGGCAAATCGTTTCGCCACGAGCATCGCCGCATGGATCACCCCACTCGATGCCCTCGATGCGGCATGGGTACGCCCGCCGGAGCGCAACCAACACGTGCAGGGATATCTAGACGATGTCACGCGCAGTGACGCACTTGATATCGCGCTCGAAGTCGAGATCAACGGAACCGTTGTGTCGTCGCCGCCGTTCGCTTCGATGTACTGGACTCCGGCTCAGATGCTGGCACACATGACGGTCAACGGCGCGAGCGTGCGCACCGGCGATCTGTACGCCTCAGGCACTGTCAGTGGCGTGCGACCAGACCAGTGGGGCAGCCTCATGGAACTGAGCTCGAATGGGGAGCGCCCGGTGATGACCGGCAACGGTCCGCGAGGGTTCCTCGCGGACGGCGACACTGTCGTGATCCGCGCGATAGCGCCCTCGCCGGCAGGACCCCTCGCTCTCGGTGAGGTCAGCGGGCAGGTCGTGGCCCGCTAGCGTCGCCGGGCATTAGCTCGTCGACTCGGGCGGGTCGCGCCTGGCCCAGCTCCATGCGTACTTCCCGTCGTCCGCCGCGCGACCGGCCTCCCCGAGCTCAAGAGGGCGGAACGTGTCGACCATTACGGCCAGTTCGTCGAGGAACTCCAGGCCGAGCGAACCCTCGACGGCACCGGGCTGCGGGCCGTGCGAATGACCACCGGGGTGCAACGAGATCGATCCGCGGCCGATGCCTGATCCCTTGCGGGCCGAGTAGTCGCCGTCGACGTAAAACATAACCTCATCGGAGTCGACGTTGTCGTGGTAGTACGGAATCGGCACCGCGAGCGGATGGTAGTCGGCCTTTCGCGGCACGAAATTGCAGATCACAAAGTTGTTTCCCTGAAACACCTGATGCACTGGCGGTGGCTGGTGCACGCGACCGGTGATCGGTTCGAAATCGGCGACGTTGAACACGTAGGGGTACAAGCAGCCGTCCCAGCCCACGACGTCGAACGGGTGCTCGTCGGTCACGTGGATCGTGCCACTCAAGCCACCGGGCCCGGAGCCCCGATGTTTGATGTAGATTTCCGCGCCACCGTCGGCAAGCAACGGCGCCGACGGTGCACGCAGATCTCGTTCGCAGTAAGGCGAATGCTCGAGTAGCTGACCGAACTTCGAGAGATAACGAAGCGGCGGCGTGATGTGCGAGTTCGCCTCGATCACATACGTGCGCAGCGACTGGTCGCCGATAGGCAACCAGCGGTGCGTCGTTGCCCGCGGCAGGATCACATAGTCACCGCGGCCGACGTCGAGACTGCCGAACACCGTCTCGACCGTGGCCGTTCCATCCTCTACGTACACGCACTCGTCGCCCACGGCATTGCGATACAGCGGTGACGGCTTCGACGAGACCGCATACGAGATGCGCACATCGGCGTTGCCCAGCACCAGCCGGCGCCCGGTGACGGCGTCCGTCTCGACATGGTCGTCGACGGCGAACAGGTCATGCAGTCGCAGATGCCGCGCGAGCAGCGGGCTATTGGGCGTCGTCGATAGGTCCGCCAACTCCCAGGGGCGAGCGTCGACGATCGCCGACGGGATGCCGCGGTGATACAGCAGCGACGAGTCGGAGCTGAAGCCTTCCTCGCCCACCAGTTCCTCGGAGTACAGGCGACCATCGGGCTGACGGAATTGGGTGTGCCGCTTGGGTGGAACGTCGCCCACCTGCCGGTAGAACGCCATCTATGCCTCCGCGGAGTCAGCTCAGACTAGAAGTTGCCGCGCTTCTCCTGCTCGCGCTCGATTGCCTCGAAGAGCGCCTTGAAGTTGCCCTTGCCGAACCCCAGCGACCCGTGTCGCTCGATCAATTCGAAAAACACCGTCGGCCGGTCACCGATGGGCTTGGTAAAGATCTGCAACAGATAACCATCTTCGTCGCGGTCTACCAAGATGCCGCGCTTTTGCAGGTCCTCGATCGGCGCCCGAACGACGCCGATACGCGCGCGCAGTGCGGCGTCCTCGTAGTAGGAGTCAGGAGTCTTGAGGAAGGTCACGCCCTCGATCGTCAACGCATCGACGGCCCCGATGATGTCGTTCGTCGCAAGGGCGACGTGCTGCGCGCCTGGGCCACGGTAGAACTCGAGGTACTCGTCGATCTGCGACTTCTTCTTGCCAAGCGCTGGCTCGTTGAGCGGAAACTTGACCCGGTGGTTGCCGTTGGCGACAACCTTGCTCATCAGAGCCGAGTAGTCAGTCGCGATGTCGGCGCCGATGAATTCCGCCATGTTGGTGAAGCCCATCACACGGTTGTAGAAATCGACCCACTGGTCCATCGCACCGAGTTCGACGTTGCCAACGACGTGATCGATCGCCTGAAAGAGCCGCTTCGGCCGGCCCGGCCGCGGTAGGTACGTCGGCGTCCCGGCCACGTAGCCCGGCAGGTAGGGCCCGGTGTACCGAGAGCGGTCGATGAGCGAGTGGCGCGTGTCGCCGTACGCGGCGATAGCCGCCCGCCGAACCGTGCCGTGCTCATCGCTGATGTCATGGGGATGTTCGAGAACTGTTGCCCCCTGAGCGGCAGCGTGCGCGATGCACTTGTCGACGTCGGGTACGGCGAGCGCGATGTCGTCGATGCCGTCGCCGTGCTTGCGGTGGTGGTCAGCCAGCGCACTCGAGGGATCGTAGGCGCCTCTCACGACGAACCGAGCGCTCCCCGACCGCAGGACGAAGGCATGGTGGTCACGGTTGCCGCTCTCGGGGCCTGAGTATGCGACGACTTCCATCCCGTAAGCCGACTCGAAATAGTGCGTGGTCTGCACAGCATTGCCGACGATCCACCCGAGCGCATCCCATCCCGAGACAGGGAACGGATCGCGCGACGCGTCGTACTCGACCAGGCCGACCAGTTGCTTCAGCTGGTCGAGGTCAAGTTGCGCCAGGCGTTCCTCGTCATTCAGCGTCTGCTCGATGCTCATGTCGCCACCCAACATTCCTGAAATTCCTGCCGCGATCATCACGTCCTCGCACTACACACCCGGCCAACACGCGTACGCAATGAGCCCAGCAAATGCTCGCCATTGTGCATACTTCGCTGAGCTATACAGGTATTTCGCTGTACAGTTTGCATAACTAATCAGCCGTCGAGCGCCAACTTCAGGCAGGTGACGAAATGCCGGAAAAGGCGGGGATCGACGAACTCGACGTCGCACTGCTCCAAGCTCTCACCGACCACCCACGGGCTGGTGCCCTCGAACTCGCCAGACTGACCGGCGTCGCCCGTGCGACGGTGTCCGCGCGTATCGAGACGCTGGAACGGTCCGGCGTCGTCACCGGCTACCGGCCAGACATCGATCTGGTCGCCGCCGGCCTCGGTGTTCAGGCGTTCGTCACGCTTGAGATCGCGCAAGGTGCGATCGAGGACGTCGAGCGCGATCTCGACGAGATTCCCGGCGTTCTCGAGGCCTATGCGACCACGGGCGCCGGCGACGTGCTGTGCCGCGTCGCGGCCAGTTCGCACGAGGCACTCCAACAGATCCTCGTAACACTGAACAGATCACCAACGGTTGCGCGGTCGACCAGCGTGGTGATCCTCTCGGTGCTGGTGCCGTTCCGAACACTGCCACTGCTGCGCGTCGTCGCAGACCCCGGCGCAGGTCGGTCGCACATGCCCGCTCAAGGTTCCTGAGCCCACGCAGATTGGGGAGCGACTTGACGCCGACGGGATCACCGACACTGAGCCTCAACGACGGCCGGCAGATGCCGCAGCTCGGGCTCGGCACCTACGGGCTGAACGGCAACCGGGGCACCGACGCAGTTGTCGCCGCTGCTGACCTCGGCTACCGGTTGTTCGATACCGCCTTCAGATACGGGAACGAGGCTGCGGTCGGCGCTGGGGTCAACACCGCGGCCGCGCCTCGTACCGAGTTGTTCGTCACGACCAAGTTTGACGGCGAGTTCCAAGGCGGCGGCCGGGCACTGCGCGGGCTTGACGACTCGCTCCATCGAATGGGCCTCGACTATGTCGACCTGATACTTATCCACTGGCCGCTCCCGCGGCGCGACCTCTACGTCGACACCTGGAAGACGTTCGAGCAGCTCCTCGCCAGCTGGCAAGACAAGGTCGATCGGTGTCTCCAACTTCAAGCCCGCGCACCTCGAACGGTTGCGCAAAGACACCTCGATCGTCCCCGCCGTCAATCAGATCGAGCTCGACCCGACGATCGCGAGAGTCGATGCCCGCGCGTACCACGACGAGCACGGCATCGTGACCCAGGCCTGGAGCCCACTCGGAGGCGGCGGTTCGCCGATCAGCAGGAATCCGACAATCATCGAAATCGCAGCGGCACGTGACCGAACGCCCGCCCAAATCGCGTTGCGGTGGTGTATCGAGATCGGCGTATCGACCGTGCCGAAGTCCGGAAACGTCGAACGGATGGCGGAGAACATCGACATCTTCGACTTCTCGCTGACCAGCGACGACATGGCCCGGATCGCGACGCTCGACCAAGGCGAGAAGGCGGCGCAGGATTCGGACCGCATCGGGCACTGACCGGACGTGCGGGAAGCACTGTCCGGGTTCAGCGTCCTTGCACGTCGGCGAGCAACGCCTCGTCCTCGAGTTCGTCGGCTGCGAGTGAATCGCGGCCACCACAGATGATCGGCAACCCTGATCTCGAGGCGCTGCGCCCGCACGTAGAACAACGCACATCCCGCGACGGCGACCGCGCAGATGAGTCCGCCGGCAAGCAACGCCCACCGCGGGCTGAACGCGCCACCCAGCCAGCCCACCAACAGCGAGCCGAACGGCGCGCAGCCGACGAAGACGGTCGTGTACAGCGCCATGACCCGGCCCTGCATCTCCGGCGCGGCACTCAGCTGCAACAGCGCGTTGCACGATGTCGCAAGCAGGATTCCCGCGCCGCCGGTCGGTATCAGAAGCAGCATGAACAGCGGGTAGGAAGGCACGAAGCCGGACACCGCAACGAGCACGCTGAAAACCAGACCGGCAATGATCAGCAGCCGCACACGGGGTCGCTGCCGGCGGCGGGCCGAGAACAGCGCACCGCCCAGTGAGCCCACGGCCAGCGCGGTCGAGAGGATCCCGTAGCTCCCTGCGCCCCGGTGAAACACGCCCTGTGCGACGAGCGCGTTCGTGATCTGGAAGTTGAACCCGAAGGTTCCGATGAAGCCCATCAGCATGACTGGGAGCAACAGTTCCGGCCGGTTGCGTACGTAGGAGAGACCCTCACGAAGCTGCCCGCGGGCCCGTGCAACCCGCGGCGCCACGTGCAGCTCGGTCTTCGTCATCGCGAGCATGCCGGCGATGACCGCGAGATAAGACGCCGCGTTGAAGAAGAATCCTGGGGCCGCGCCGAAAGCCTCGATCAACAAACCTGCGACCGCCGGCCCGACCATGCGTGATGCGTTGAACGTCGCCGAGTTGAGGCTCACGGCGTTTTGCAGGACATCCCGCCCGACCATCTCCATGACGAATGCCTGTCGCACGGGCATGTCGAGCGCCGAGGCGATGCCGAACACCAACGCGATGACGCAGATCGTCCAGAGCTCCATCGCGTGCACCACGATGAGCACTCCACTGAGCAACGACAGCAGCGCCATCGCGCTTTGGGTGATCGTGAGCACGACGCGCTTCGGATAGCGGTCACCGAGCATCCCGCCGTACATGCCGAAAGCTAATGCAGGCATGAATTGCAGGGCTGTGACAACGCCGAGCGCGAAGCTGTTGTCGTGGGTCAGGATGTGGTAGACGAGCCAGTCCTGCGTAACCCGTGCCATCCAGGTACCGGTGTTCGAGATCACCTGACCGCTTGCGTAGAGCCGGTAGTTACGCACCGACAGCGCCCGGAACATTCCTTTCAAGACTGCGCCAGCCGATCAAGCAACGGCGCCACCTGGTGCAGCAATGCACGCTCGTCGCTGGTCAGCTGGTCGAAGCGCCCTGCGAGCCAGGCATCGCGGCGCCTGCGGTCTTCACGCAACAGGGCGAGCCCAGTGTCACTGATTGCGATCCGCACTTGCCGGCGGTCGGCTTCCTGGATGACCCGGGTGAGCAGGCCGCGCTCGTCGAGTATCGCGGTCGTACGCGTCATCGACGGCGGCTGCACCTTCTCGTGCGCGGCAAGCTCGCCGAGGGTCATCGGGCCGTGCCGATCGAGAGAACCGAGAACGGCCAGTTGGGTCGGCGTTAGCCCCTCATCGAGCCGCTCCGCCCGCAACCGCCGGGCCAGCCGCATGAGCGACACCCGCAGTTCGCTTGCGAGCTCTGATGTCGCAGTCTTCGAAGGCATAATCATTAGCATAGCTCATTAGCTTTGCTAATGATTCGCGGTTTCTTCGGACGGCGATAGCCTGAGGGACATGGCAGCCCCTCGGCGTCCCGACCCACCGCCCTTGCAGACCAACGAATTCGCGCCTGTCATCGTCGCGACCGTGCTGTGGATCGTCGCGTTCTTCGTCCTGCTCAGCCAGCATCATTCGCTCGCCGCGCACGGCCACGGCTGGTACGTGTGGGTCGGGCTCAGCGGATTCCTGCTCGGCCTGTGGGGCCTGTCGCTGATGCTGCTGCGCCGCCGCGGATTGCAGCGCCGCGCTCAATCGAGGTCGGCCTCGGCAAGCAGCACCGACGACGGCACAACGCCGCGGAGCAACTCACTGAGCACGTAACGCTGCGACCACTGGCCATCGCGCCACGCACGGCCTCGACCAAGCGCGAAGTCGAGCGACTGCGCATCGACATGCAGGACGCCGTCGGCGAGCCTCCACGCGACGTGCTGCGTCTCACCACCGAGCGCTACGACCAGCAGCGGGTCGTGGACGACATGATCGTCGTGCGGCACGCCGGTGCTCACCACCTCGAACCGGCCGAGTTCGCTCGCGAGCGCGACGTCGAGTGCGTCGGCGACCCGCGTCGCATCGGCAAGCGATGCCGGCACGATCGCGAATTCACCGAGCAGGGCAAGCAAATCCGGCGCGTCGACAACCACCGCGTCACCAGCCCGGACCACCACGAGGTCATCGCCAAGCACCGCCCGCACCGACGCCGGCGGATCGCGCGGCTCGAGACGCGCGTACAACGCCTTCGTCTGGTCGCGGGTGACACTGCGCGCGGCATCGCCAAGTCGCGCGGCAATCTCGTCGTGATCGGCGTCGTCGAGATCGCGAAGCGCCCCGGCAGCCACCAGAAACTCGTCGTCACCCTCGATGCTCACGACGTCAAAAAGCCCATGCAATAAGGGGTCGGACGTCGAGAGCCGGCCGTCGACGACATGGTGTTCGCGCAACCACCACGCGGTGTACGACGGCACCCGCGCGTGCAATCCGCCACCGATGACAACTGCACGGTCGACGACGGCGGCACGATGCGGCGGCTTCGACAGCAACGACAGCGCGGCGGGCCACGCGTCGTCTCGAACGAATTCCAGATCGCGGACGCCGACAAACTCGCTCACGACGACCGGTTCGTCGACGGCTAGAACCGAACGCACCGAATCGAGATACTCGCCCTCGAGATCGAGGTCATGATCGGCGCCCACGACGTCGGTGTCGTGACGATCGCAAAGCTGTCGAGCACGCCGACCGCCTCGAGCACCTGCGCGCCCCAGCGCTCGACGAGTGCCGGATCGACCGTGCCGAACGGCGCGTCACCAGCAACGACGGCAGCGAGTTTTCCTTGTGGCATAAGGAGTTCACCGGCAACGAAGAGCTCGCCATCGTCAGCCGGCAGCGCAAGCTCGGCGAGCCAGACCTCGTCGCCGGCCTGGAGATTCGCCGCGGCCACCAAACGCAACACCGCATCAGCGACCTCTGCCGGCTCGTCGGCGTCGTAGGAGTTCTCCACCGCCGCCCGGACGTGATCGTCGGCAAGCACCGCCCGCGGGTCGGCCTCGACCGCACCCAACCGCAGCAACAGCGGATGCGCAGCATCGGCATGGATCGTCCGCAGCCCGAGCACGGTGAGGTCACCGAACTGGCCCGGCATCAGCAGCCCTCGCGCCGAACGCGCGACGCCGCCCGAGCCCAACGGAACAGGCAACCCGGCGAGCAGGTCGGACGACACCCCGGCATCGGCGAACGCCGCTGTAGAGCGATGCCACCACGCCGGTTCTCGCTCGACGGTCGCCAGGTCGTCGATAAGCGTGCCGAGCGGCAGCCGCCGAACTCCCAAGCGCCGCCAGCGCCGTCGGATTTCGACGCGCCCACGACGCCGGCACCAGGTCGGGCAGTACCGGTGCGAGCACCGCGCCGAGTGAGTCGTCGGACGCCAGCCCTGCGTCGTCCAGCATGCACGGCGTTCGAAGGCCGCATCCGGATCTCAGGCTCAGCCGTCGACTCACCGGGCTCTACGCTCGCGCTGCTCGCGAGAAACGGAACCTCGCGCAGCGCCGGCAGGATGCGCGCCCGAAGCTCGCCGTCGATCGCACCGGCCGCGACCGAAACCGGCACGAGGTCGAGCAGCGCAGGCGTCGGCGGGCATGCCTCGAACGAGGTCGGCGTACGCGGCGGCCGCGTGGTCGAGCAACGCATCGCGCAACGGTCCGGGCGCGACATGGCGGCGCGTCGGGTCGAGCGGCAGTGGTGCGACCAGCAGCGCCGGCAGGGTGAGCGGCTCGTCGGTGGGAGTAGGCGCGTGGACGACGGCGGGTACCGAAGCGGGCAACGCGACCGGCGCGCCCGCCTCATCGACTGGCACCGCCCAGGTGAGCACGAAGTCACGCCGGCCGCGCTCTTCGACGGGCCGATCGCGGAGCAGTTCGGCGTCGAACCGACCGTTCGTTTCGTGCACGATCCACCGCGTGCCGTCAACGACCAGACCGTCGGCAGTCTCGACTGCGTCGAAGCTCACGCGCCTCGCCGTCGATGACGATCTCGACTGACGCGAGCGTCGGCAAGGTCAGCAGCAACACGGCGTCGATGTCGTCGAGCAAGGCGCGAACCAGTTCGACGGCCGTCGCGTCACGAAGGGGCAGCACGACCTCGGTGTCGAATCCGTCAGCAGGCCGCCGTCCCTCGCCGGCGTAGGGCAGCCGCAGGACCGGCAACGCGTCACCTCGACGTGCGACCTCGTCGGCGAGGTCCGGTATCGCCGCGAGGTCGTCGCGCAGGCGGTCGAGCGACCACGTGACGGAACCGTCGGCTCGTGACGATCGATCGGCTCGTCGCTGACCGCGAGCACCGCGGCGAACCCGACGCCGAAACGGCCGACCGACCGTGCGCCCGACGATTCTCGTCCCGCTTCGACGACGCCCGCAACGTCGACGCCGATTCGACGCCTGCCGCATCGATCGGTGCGCCCGTGTTCGAGGCGCGCAACACGGCGTCGGCGCTATTCAGTTCGAAGCGCAACCGACCGCGGACGCCGGCCCTGCTCGGCCGCATCGGCCGCGTTCTGGGCGAGTTCGATCAGCACCCGGTCGCGATAGCCGCCGAGGACGAGATCTTCCTCGGCGTTCGCGTCCTCGCGAAAGCGAGCCGGCGAGGCGGCCCACGACGCCAGCACGTTCGCGCGTAGCGCCGCCGTGCCGAACGGGTCGTTCAGTGCGTGCCCGCCGCGTCGTCGTCCGGGGCCATTGCCTCGACGGTCACGATGTCGACGACGTCGACTGACCTCAGCCAACCCGCCGTCGACGACAAGCTCGTCGGGGTTCTCAGGATCGTCGAGGTCGACTGGCGTCCGGCGTGCGCAGCGGCTCGGTCTGGGCGACCAGCGCCTCCGAGTGGGCGCCGCAGCCGTGGTCGAACGAGACCACCTGGCCGTCGTCGGGTGCGTACTCGTTGGCGCACACGCCGAAGACCCGGCTGAGCGCGCCCCTCATCAGCACCAGGAATCCGCAGCTCGCGCAGTGCAGATCGGCAGCCCGCGCGATCGGAGCCTCAGGCCCGCGATCGCCGTCGTACCAGCGCTCGGCAGCTTCGAGCCGGCCGACCTCCGACAGCACCCGCGGGCGGCCGAGCCACAACTCGTTGACGAGGGCATCGATCGTGTCGACGTCGTCGGTCTCGTCATGCGCGCCGACGCCGCATACCCGGGCACCAGCCGCTCGTCGTCGGCAGCCGTCGGAAGCACGTCGCCGACGCCGAGGTCACCTGCCTGCAGCCGCTCGCTCCACGGCACCCACGCCGGCGCGAGCAACGCGCCCGGACCAGGCAGCAACACAACCTCGTCGACCGTGACGGTCTTCGAACGAGGTGCCCGGACGACGGTCACTGCCCATCGCCAGTCGGTGTACGCCCGATCGGTGCAGGCAAAGAAGTGTGTGACGATCCGCTCGGCGTCGGCCTCGACGCCGACGTGGTCGCCGACCAGCTGATGGCCCGCGACCGCCTGAGCTGCTGCGCGGGCGAGGTCGACGGCCGCCGCACAGACCGCATCGGGTGTCAGCACTGGTTCGCCGATACCAGGAGCGTTACCAACAGAAGGTGCTGCCATGTCGAGCGGAGTCGTGTGTCACAGTCCATGATTCTCGCATGCATCGCGTGCGCGGCCTGTGAGTAGTTGACTGCTCCCGTGTCCGAACCACGAACGACCGAGCCTACGAGCCGACGCCACGACGGCGTTGGCCGAACGGTCGTTCACGTCATAGCCGTCGCGGGCGGTTCGGCGGCCAGGTGGTTCACCCGCTCGACCCGCGCCGAAGGGGCCGACGCGAGCGGGCTGGCCAGCCTGATCGACCTGCACGCGATCCAAAGTGCGGGCGACGCGCTGCTCACCGTCGCCCTGGCGAACACCCTCTTCTTCTCGGTCTCCGTCGACCAGGCGCGCAGCAAGGTCGCCCTGTACCTGCTCATCACGATGGCGCCGTTCGCCGTGATCGCGCCGATCATCGGTCCGCTGCTCGACCGGTTCCGCAACGGTCGCCGGTACGCGCTCGCGGCGACCCTGATCCTGCGTGCGTTCCTGGCCTGGGTGATGGCGGGCGCGGTCGGCAAGCATGGCGGGTTCGCGCTCTATCCCGCGGCGTTCGGTGCGCTCGTCTGCTCGAAGGCCTACGGCGTGTCGCGCAGCGCGGTCGTGCCGCGCGTGCTGCCGCCGAACGTCACCCTGGTCCGCGGCAACTCGCGGTTGACCCTGTGGGGAGTGCTGACCGCAACAGTCGCGGCACCGATCGGTCAGGGCCTCAGCTGGGCCACCGGCACACCGTCGTGGACCCTTCGGCTCTGTGCGCGTCGTCTACCTCGCCGGCAGCGTGTTCGCGTTCAGGCTGCCCGAGCGGGTCGATTCGAGCGAGGGCGAAGTCCGGCTGCGCCGACGGCCGCGACGGGCGAGTCGGCCGCGTCGATCCGACGACGCCGCGCAGCGCGATGTGGCGCGCTCGACGTACCGCCGGATCCTGCCTCCGCTTCGCGGCATCGGGCCACGAATGACCACGATGCTGCGAGCCAGCGCCGGCCTGCGGGCATTCACCGGGTTCCTGACCCTTTTCCTTGCGTTCCTGATTCGCAAGCACCCGCTCGGCGTCTTCGTCCCCGGGGCCGACCTCGGCATCATCGTCGCCTGCGCCGCGATCGGCAGCGTGCTCGGGACGACGCTTGGTGGGTGGCTGAAACCTCGCCAACCCGAGCTCCTGGCGATCGTCAGCCTCTTCGCGGCATCGATCATGGGAGTCGTCGACCGCTGTCTGGTTCAACCTTGCGACAGCTGCGCTGGCGATCCTGGTCGCCAACGTCAGCCAGTCGCTGTCGAAGCTCGGCCTCGACTCCGTGATCCAGCGCGACGCGGTCGAGCACGTGCGCACATCGGCGTTCGCGCGATCCGAGACCGTGCTCCAGCTCTCCTGGGTGCTCGGTGGGTTCGTGGCCATCTTGCTGCCGTCGAACGGCAGCTTGGGGTTGACGCTCGGGTCCGCCGTCCTCGTCGTGGTGCTGCTGTCGACGATGAAGGCTGTCCGCACCCGAGTGAGCCCCGACCGTGGCATCGAGCTGCTGCGCGAACGGCGGCGACCGGCCCCGAGCGACACGTGAGCGTGCTCGTCGTCTGCGCGGTCGAGGCCGAGCGCGACGCGGTCGTGCGCAACTTCGGTCGGCGCGCACCGGTCGCGGTCGGCGCTTTCAGCGGTGTCGCCGTCGACACCGCGGCCGGTGAGCTGCATGCCTTCAGCGTCGGCGTCGGCCCGGTCGCGGCGGCGATCGGCACGGCGTCGCTGCTCGTAGCCGGCCCGGACTACGACCTGGTGGTCAGCGCTGGCATCGCCGGCGGTTTCCGCGGTCGCGTCGCGATCGGCGATGTCGTGCTGGCCGACCAGGCGACGTATGCCGATCTCGGCGTCGCGACCGACGAGGGATTCCTGCACGTGCGTGAAATGGGCATCGACCAAGACTCCTCACTCGCCGTCGGCGACCAACGAGCTCATCGACCGCATGTCGGCTCGCGCCCGTACCGGTTGCTCGTCGGTCGAGGTGCTGACGCTGTCGACGATGACGGGCACCGACGCGGACGCCGATGAGCTGGCGGCCCGGTATCCGCGCGCGCTGGCCGAGGCGATGGAGGGCTTCGCGCGTGGTCGCGGCGACTCGAGATCATCGACGCATCGGCCGCGACATCCCGTTCGCCGAGATTCGCGCGATCTCGAACCTGATCGGCCGACGCGACCGGTCGACCTGGAACATTCCGCTGGCGTTCGACGCTCTTGCAGATGCGATGTCGACGCTCCTGAAAGAGCCGCTGCCGTGACCGCCGACGGCTGTCGTTGGCCTTCTCGCCCTGCCCCAACGACACGTTCGCGTTCTATGCATGGACACACGGCCTGATCCCCGGCGCGCCACCGGTCGAGATCACGTTTGCCGACGTCGACGTGACGAACGGCGCGGCCGAACGCGGCGAGTTCGACGTAGTGAAGGTGTCGTACGCGGCGCTGCCGTGGTTGCTCGACCAGTACGCGCTGCTGCCGAGCGGCGGTGCGCTCGGGCGCGGCTGCGGACCGCTCGTGCTCACGGCCGGCCGCGCGCGATCTGCGCGGCGCATCGATCGTGGTCCCCGGCGAGCGGACCACCGCCTACCTGCTGTTCCGGCTGTGGGCCGCCGATCAGGGCGTCGGCGAGATCAGCGTGTTGCCGTTCCCGCAGATCATGCCGGCCGTTCGCGACGGCCGCTTCGACGCCGGCCTGGTGATCCACGAGGCACGCTTCACCTACGCCGACTACGGCCTGACCAACGTGGTCGACCTCGGCGCCTGGTGGGAGGCCGACACCGGTCTGCCGATCCCGCTCGGCGCGATCATCGCGCGCCGATGCCTGGACGTCGATGTGCTGGCGCGCTGCCGCACGGGCGTCTGTCGAACACGCCTTCGCCAACCCCTCGGCGTCCGCCTCATTTGTTGCTGCAGCATGCGAGCGAGATGGATCCCGACGTTCAGGCGCGCCACATCGCCTTGTACGTCAACGAATTCTCGGTCGATCTTGGTGACGAGGGCTACGCCGCGATCGAGGCGCTGCTCAGCCGGGCCGCTTCTGAGGGACTCGTACCGCCGTCGACCCAGCAGCACTCCGCTGAGCCCTGAGTTACTGGTCGAGGTCGTCCGCTACGACGCGCAGCACGGTCGCGACCTTGTGGCCGGTCGCCTTGTCGGGGTAGCGGTCACGCCGCAGGCCGTTGGAGATCCCGTCGAGCAACTTGATCAGGTCTTCGACGATGACGACCATCTCGTCGGGCTTCTTCCGCTGCGCCTGGGCTTGTGAGGCGACCAGCGAAGGAGGGGTGTCGAGCACGCGGATCGACAACGCCTGCTCGCCGCGCTTGCCCTCGGCAACGCCGAACTCGACCCGGCTGCCGGGCTTGAGTGCCTCAAGACCGGTGGGCAGGGCCGAGGAATGGACGAAGACGTCACCGCCGTCGTCGCGGGAGACAAAGCCGAAGCCCTTGTCGGTGTCGTACCACTTGACCTTGCCGGTAGGCACGGGAGAACCCTTTCGAAAATGGGGTGTAAATGAAATAGGAGCGAACGGGACATACCAGGCTACCGGCACGAACGACTACGCACCAATGTGTTGATCGGCTCTTCAGTGCGCGTTCGGCGATACCCCGAGAATAGCGAGCATGAGCGATGACGGCTTCCGACGCCCGAACCGCAGCAGCCGCGCCAGTTGGGCCGCCTACTCGCGCGACGACCTACTGGCGGGCGGCGCGATCGAGCGACCGCGCCGCAACCTCGCCGCGATCGTCGTCAGCCTCGTCGCAGTGCTCGCCGTCATCGGCGGCGCGGTTGGGTACGTGGGGTATCACAAGCTCGCAAGCAGCGGCAGCCAGCCCGACCAGTGGGCTCCTGCCAACTCGATTGCGTACCTCAAGCTCGATCTCGACCCCGCGGCGTCCGAGAAGGTCGCGGCTTGGCGGTTCGAGCAGAAGTTTCCCGACGCTCCGCACGTCACGAGCGCCGACCAGCTGAAGGACGCCGTGCTCGACGAGGTGTTCAACGACCCATCCGCCAACATCGACTACGCGACCGACGTCAAGCCGTGGCTCGGCGATCGGGTCGCGCTCGCCGTATATCCCGACGCGAGCGGCGCCGCGCAGGTGGTCGGCATCCTGGCCGTGAAGGACGTCGCGGCCGCCAAGATCGGCCTCACCAAGGTGGCGGAGGCTGAGCAGCAGGGACCCAATGCCGATCTCGCCCAGGGGGCCTTCGCATCGAGGGTGACTACGCCGTCGTGGGCAATCGCAGAAGGCGGTCGACGCTGCTGTGGCCGCGGCAAAGACGTCGAACATCACCACTTCGAGCAACGTACGCAACGACGTCGCGACGTTGAAGCGGTGACCGGATCGTGACCGGCTGGGCCGACCTCGGCGCGCTGGCGAAACTCGCCGCGACGTCCGCGGCACAGGATCTGAGCAGTCTCGGCGCTCTTGGCGGTCTCGGCGCTTTGGGAGGTCTGAGCAGTCTCAGCGCGGTTGGCGGGTTCCAGGCTCTGACCAGCCCCCAGTCGGTGCCCGAGGTCCAACCGTTGGCCAGTGCCGCCCCAAATGCTCCCGGCCTCGACGATCTGTCCAGCCCCGGCCCCGATGCATCTGACCTGAACGGTCTGTCCAGCGCCGATGCCTCCCAGCTCAATGCTTTCCTCAGCGCCGGCCCCAACGCATCTGGGTTCGACGATCTGAGCAGCGACGCTCCTGGCGACCCTGGACTCGGTTTCACCGGGAGCGGTATGCCCAGCAAACTCCCTGACGTGAGCAGCGTGGCCAGTTCGGTCAAGGGTCGCCTCGTCTTCGGTCTCCAGCTACAGCCGGGGTACGCCGATTTCGAGGGTCGGGTCGTCGGGTCAGACGTCGGCGACTACCACAACGGAGGTGCCGGGACGATCCTCGGTCAACTCCCCGCCGGCTCGATCGCCGGGCTCGCCGCCTCGGGCCTTGGTGACGTTTTGACCAAGGAGGTCGCGTCCCTCGCAACCTCCCCGCTGGTCGCTGCAGGGGTTCAGTCGCAGCTCGATTCGCTGGGCACCAAGCTCGGCATCGCGCTTCCTAGCGACGCCATCAACCTGCTCGGCAACGAGTTCGCGGCCGGTCTCGACTCAGTGCCGACGGAGAAGAGCACCGCGAAGTTCACCGTGATCACCCAGCCGACCGATCAGGCCAAGGGACTCGCGACGGCGCAGAAGCTCGCAAGCTCGATCGATCAGGGGACGACGACGCCGACGGTCCGCGCGGCCGGCTCCGACGTGATCATCACCAACGACCCGCAGGCGAGTGGATCCCTCGCCGACGATCCAGCGTTCAAAACCGCGATGTCGGGGATGCCAGACCAAGTGATCGGTGCCGTCTACGTCGACCTCGCCAGCATCTGGGCAGCAGTACCCAGCAACGTGCCGAGCGACCTCACCCACCTCACCGGTCTCGGCGGCTACGCAGCCGTCGACGGCAAGGACCTCGTTTTCGGCGTGCGGTTGACGGTCGGCTGAGCGCGCCCGACCTCGGCTTGGCCTGTGCACATCGCAGGAGGCGTCCACCGGAGCAGTCGTCAACTCGTCCCTTCGCTGACAGACGACTAACGTTGTCCGGATGAGCACAGCCCAGGTCGATCTCGTCAGCTGGTTGCGTGAGCAGCCTGACGACGATCTTGGGCGGCTGCTCACTGCCCGGCCCGACCTGCTGCACCCGGTGCCGTCCGACATCGAGGTGCTGGCGGCACGGGTGGCCGGGCGGGCATCCGTCGAGATCGCCCTCGATCGACTCGACGTCGGTGCCCTGCAGGTCGTCGAGGCGCATGGTGCTTGTCGCCCGACCCGACCGACGTCCAGGCTCGTGGCCGCGCTGCTCGACGTCACGCCGGCCAGCTGACCCCGGCGCTCGACCGCTTGCGGCAGGCGGTGGTGGTGTGGGGTCGCGATGACCAGCTGCGGCTGCTCCCCGTCGTCCGCGATCTGATGCCTGCACCCGCAGCCCTCGGGCCACCGGCGCGCACGTTGCTCGAGACACGTTCCGCGCAGCCAGGTCGCCAGCATGCTCGCCGACCTCGGCCTTGCGGGCGTCAGCGATCCGACGCTGAGCATCGCGGCGGCCGCTGCTGGTGTCGACGCGCTCGCAGGCGTGCTCGAGGACCCGACCCAACTGCGCGACCTTGCTCGACCGGGCGCCCGCGGCGGCGCGCGAAGTCGTCGACCTGCTCGCAGTCGGCCCACCGACCGGTCGGATTCCGTCCGCTCGGCGTCCGGTCGACGCGGCCAGCGCCGACTCGCCGGTGCGCTGGCTGCTCGCGCACGCGCTGCTGATCGCGGTCGACGACTTCACGGTGGTGCTGCCGCGCGAGGTCGCGATGCACGTGCGCGGCGGGCACGCGTTCGGTGCGGTTGAGCTCGATCCGCCGACAAGTCAAAGCACGAAACACAAACAGGCGGACGTCGATGCGAGCGCCGCCGGGCAAGCCTTCACCGTCGTCCGGCTGGTCGAAGCACTGCTCGAACGTTGGGGCGTCGAGCCGCCGGGCGTGCTGCGGGCCGGCGGCCTCGGCGTCCGCGATTTGCGACGCACGGCACGCGAGCTCGAGCTCGACGAGCGGGGCGCCGCGTTGCTGATCGAGGTCGCGCACGCCGCGGGCCTGATCGCCCCCGACGGCGAGACGGCCGACAGCTGGCTGCCGACCACCGGGTACGACCTCTGGCTGGCGAAGTCGATCGCCGACCGCTGGCTGATCCTCGTCAGCGCGTGGCTGGTCACGACGCGGGTGCCCGGCTTGGTCGGCCGCGCGAGCAAGGCCGCTTCATCCTCGCGAGCCGCGAGGAAGTTGAGCGGCCGCAGTCGGCGGCGAACGCGCTCGGCGGCGATCTCGATCGGGCGCTGGCACCGATCGTTCGCCGCGAGGTCCTCGAGATCCTGCTCGCGGGCGAGCGTCGGCGAGGCTCCGACGGCCGAGTCGATCAACGAGTCGCTGCGCTGGTCATGGCCACGTCGCGGCGGCCGACTGCGCGACGACCTCGCCGCTGGACTCTCGAAGAGGCCGAACTGCTTGGCCTGACCGGTCGCGGCGCACTGTCGTCGTTCGGGCGGCGTCTTGTGCGCTGCTGTCGACCCTGACGCGGACGTCGAGACCGAGGTGGCCGATCCTGCGGCTGAGGCGACGGCGCTGCTCGACGCACTGCTGCCGCGAGCCACTCGACCACGTGCTTGCTGCAAGCCGACCTCACCGCCGTCGCGCCCGGGCCGCTCGAGAGCGACCTGGCGCGCGAACTCGGCGATGACCGCCGACATCGAGTCGACCGGCGGCGCGACCGTCTTCCGGTTCAGCGACTCGTCGATCCGCCGCGCGCTCGATGCCGGGCGCAGTGCGTGCCGACCTGCACGCACTGCTGGCGGCGCGGTCGCGCACTCCCGTGCCGCAACCGCTCAGCTATCTCATCGACGACGTCGCGCGCCGGCACGGGCGGATCCGGATCGGGCTGGCCGGTTCGTACGTTCGGTGCGACGACGACGGGCTGCTGAGCGAGGTGCTTGCCGACCGCCGCGTCGAAAGCCTGCGCCTGCGCCGGCTCGCGCCGTCGGTACTCGTCAGCCCGCTGGCACCCGAGCGGGTCGCCGAACGGCTGCGCGAGGTCGGCTACGCCCCGGCCGCCGAAAGTCCGGACGGCGCGTTACTGCTCCGCCGTCCTGATGCAGGTCGTGCTCCTGTCACGACCGCGGCCGCTTGCGGCGACGTCCTGAACTCGCGGCGCCCGCCGCCTCGGTCGTCTCCGTCGCGGTCAAAGCGATTCGCGGTGGCGACCGAGCGGTGACCGTCGAGTCGCGGTCTCGGTGGTCGGCGGTTCGACGTCGGACGTCGTGCCCCACTCGGCGTCCAGCGAGACCTTGGCGATCTTGCAGGACGCGCTCACGTCGGGCCGGGCAGTGTGGATCGGCTACCTCAATGCGCAGGGCCAGGCGAGCAACCGCATCGTCGAACCGCAACGGCTCTCCGGTGGGTACCTCACCGCGTTCGACTACCGGCGCGACGAACCGCGCACGTTCGCGGTGCACCGCATCACCGGCGTCGCCGAGTTGACCGACGTTGTCGCCGACCGCGATCTCGAGGCCGAACTCGACGCCGAACTCGACGGGCCGCCTGCCGATCGGGCGTCTGGGACAATGGCTACGGAGACTACGTGACCGACGGCCCGCTGATCGTCCAATCCGACAAGACGCTTCTGCTCGAGGTCGAGCACGAGCTTGCCGCCGAGTGCCGGCGGGCGATCGCGCCCTTCGCCGAACTCGAGCGCTCGCCCGAGCACGTGCACACCTATCGCCTCACGCCCGCTCGGTCTGTGGAACGCGCGGGCCGCCGGGCACGACGCCGAAGAGGTCGTCGACGCGCTGCTGAAGTACAGCCGCTACGCGGTGCCGCACGCGTTGCTGATCGACGTCGCCGAGACGATGGCCCGCTACGGCCGGCTGCAACTGACCAACGATCCGGCGCACGGCCTGGTGCTGCGCTCGGTCGATCGCGCGGTGCTCGAGGAGGTGCTGCGCAGCCCGAAGGTTGCGCCGATGGTCGGCGTCCGGCTCGACGACGACGCGGTCGTCATCCATCCGAGCGAGCGGGGTCACCTGAAGCAGGTGCTGCTCAAGCTCGGCTGGCCGGCCGAAGACCTCGCCGGATACGTCGACGGCGAGGCGCACGCGATCGCGTTGGTACGAGGACGGCTGGGCGATGCGGCCCTACCAGCGCGAAGCCGTCGAGGGCTTCTGGCACGGCGGCTCCGGCGTCGTCGTGCTGCCGTGTGGCGCAGGCAAGACCATCGTCGGCGCGGCTGCGATGGCCCGGGCGCAGGCCACCACGTTGATCCTCGTGACGAACACCGTCGCGGCGCGGCAGTGGCGTCACGAGCTGCTCAAGCGCACGACGCTGACCGACGACGAGATCGGCGAATACTCCGGCGCCAAGAAGGAGATCCGTCCGGTCACGATCGCGACGTACCAGGTGATGACGACCCGGCGCAAAGGCGTCTACGCCCATCTCGAACTGTTCGACGAGCGCGACTGGGGCCTGATCCTCTACGACGAGGTGCACCTGCTGCCCGCGCCGATCTTTCGGTTCACCGCCGACATCCAGTCGCGGCGCCGGCTCGGGTCTGACCGCGACGCTGGTGCGCGAAGACGGTCGCGAAGGCGACGTGTTCAGCCTGATCGGGCCGAAGCGCTACGACGCGCCGTGGAAGGACATCGAGGCGCAGGGCTACATCGCGCCGGCCGACTGCGTCGAGGTGCGCGTCACGCTGACCGAGCACGAGCGGCTGTTGTACGCGACGGCCGAGCCCGAGGAGCGCTACCGGCTCGCGGCGACGACCGAGACGAAGACGCGGGTGATCGAGGCGCTCGCCGCCCGGCACGTCGGCGACCAGTTGCTTGTCATCGGCCAGTACCTCGACCAGCTCGACGAATTCGGCGAGCGCCTCGGCGTCCCGGTCATCAAGGGTGAGACGACGGTGAAGGAGCGCGAGCGACTGTACGACGCGTTCCGCACCGGCGAGATCACCACGCTCGTCGTGTCGAAGGTCGCGAACTTCTCCATCGACCTGCCCGAGGCGTCGGTCGCGATCCAGGTGTCGGGATCGTTCGGCTCACGCCAGGAGGAAGCGCAGCGTCTCGGCCGGATCCTGCGGCCCAAACACGACGGTCGCACCGCGCGCTTCTACGCGGTCGTCGCGCGCGACACCGTCGACCAGGATTACGCCGCACACCGCCAGCGATTCCTCGCCGAGCAGGGCTACGCGTATCGCATCGTCGACGCCGACGACGTTCTGGCTGGCGACGAGATCTAGCGCAGCCGTCGTAGCAGAGTAGTGAATTCGGCCCTGTTTCCTTCTAGCGCTGAGAAGAACTCGCGGTCGCATGCCTCCACTGCGGCGTTCGCGCGGTTGGCCAACTTCACACCCGCGGCCGTCGCGGTGAGCGACCACGCGCGCTTGTCGTCGGGATGCGCGGCTCGTTCGACGAGTCCGCGCTCTTCGAGCACCCGCAAGACCTGAGACGTCATCATCGGATCGGTCACCGCATGGTCGGCCAGCTGTCGTTGCGTCACCGGCCCGTCGGCGTCCAGCCACGTGAGTGACGCAAGAAGCACGAACTGCACATGCGTGAGGTCGAACGGCTTGAGCGCGGCCCGCTGCGCGGCCTGCCAGCGATTCGTGACCTGCCACAGCAGCAGACCGGTGCTGTCGTCGGCACTTTCGTGCTCACTCGCAAGACGCGTCACGGCGCCAGCGTATGACCGCTCTCCGCTGCTCTCCCCAAGGCGTCGAGGTCGGGTTGAACCGACGCCGCGAGGCCCTTGCCGAGGATCCGCTTCCACAGCCACGCCAGCGGGCCGCTCATGGTGATCGCGACATCGACGCTGCACCCGTTTGAGGTGGGTGTCACGACATGACTGAAGGTCAGCCGCGCGCCGACGAGACGCGAGACGTCGACGAACTCCGTGTCGGTCAGCTTCTCGATGACGAACTTCACCTTGGGGCCGCCCTTGGGCTTCAGCACCCCGGTGCCGCCTTGTGTGAACGCTGCCGTCGAGGCGGACCCACTCGGTGTCGGCATTCCACTGCGGCCAGGTGGCGACGTCAGCCCATCGGTCAAAGATGGCGGACGGCGATGCGGTGACGGCGACGTGCGCCGAAGCGATAGCAATCATGTAGATACTATGCGCGCTTAGTTTCTAGGTGTCAAGACCTCTTTGGTTGGGCCACCCGGGATGCGAAGTCGCTTGCGGTGAGCGAGTCCTACGGCCACGACAGCGACGCCGAGCGCGAGCTCGGCTGTGTACACCGCCCATGCTCCCCCGCCGGAGTCGGCCGTCAGGCCCCAGCCGGGAATGATCCGCGCGATCAGTGGCAGTCCGGTGCTCGCCGAGAGCACGTGGTGCTTGATCGGTCCGAGCGCCAGCATGACCAGTGGCTCGGCGATGAGGAGTCCACCGGCGAGCAACGACGTGCGGGCGGTCGGACGACGTCGCCACCACGCACCTAATGCGCCGAAGATGGGACCCGTGATGACGCCGCCTTCGAAGTAAGCGAGGTTGCCCGAGAGCTCCACCTGCAGGTCACCAAAAAAGCCGTGCCCGCCGAGATTTTCGACCAATGTGCTGAGTAGGTAGAAGCCCGCGAGCGCCACGAGAGTCGCGGCCAGCCCGACGAGAGCACCTTGTCGCGGTCGCGGGCTTGCCATGCCGGCGAAGAACGCAACCAGCAACCACGGCGTGCTGAGGTTGCCCAGCGCGTTTCGCAGCTGCGAGACCTGCGCTAACCCGTCGGTGTTCTGACCCTTCGCCCACGCCGCGCACACCCCGAACGCAAACGCCACGATGAGTCCCGCGCAGACGCGGGCCCAAGCCGGCTCACGACTTCACAGCAGCACGCTACGACGCGAAGCCGTTGCCAAGGGAACGGCGTGAGGTCTGGCTCGACCCAACCGTCTCGTGCTGCTTCGCCTGCCAACGTCGCCGAGCGGTAGAACCGCGTCAGCAGTCGCTTGTCGAGCAGCGCAGAGTTCTGCTCAGCGAACGCGTCGAAGTCGGTCGACGGGATGAGCGTCGACGTGATGGCCGACGAGTTCAACCCAGGCACGGCTGACGGTCGCGTGATACTTCTGCGGCGCTCCTGCGTATCTTGCGGTGCGCTGAATTCCGTCGCTCACCAAGGGCGATCGCGTTGCGCGTGCCACATGTTCGCACCGCGAGCCAGGTGAGGTGAACGTGCTCCCGATGGCCGAACCGTTGCGCGCTACGTCATCACCTGCGCCATCAGGGTCTCGAAGGT
The DNA here is from genome assembly GCA_963809135.1 of uncultured Actinomycetes bacterium. Lineage (GTDB taxonomy): Bacteria > Actinomycetota > Actinomycetes > Acidothermales > Acidothermaceae > PALSA-607. The sequence continues at coordinate 2,928 of CAWEIG010000016.1, read as the reverse complement.
CCGCGATCCGTCGATCGCCGCATCGCCCATCTGCCGACTCCCTCCGTGACTTTCTCACAGCGTGGCTGTCGGCCAACTGTCGTCGCAACTCGTTTGCACCGGTCGCGCCGCCTGTGGACAACGAACGCCAGCATCTCGCCGTCCGACCTACTGTCGTCGCAGTTGAAGCCGCGCATCGGGCGCTGGCTGACGAGTCGGGAGGTCGGCGTGAGCGGGATCAGGGTTACACCCGAACAGCTAGCAGGATTGTCGTCGCGGGTCAGTTCTGGCTCGGCGAGCATCGAGGGCGAACTGCGGTCGCTCACCGGTTCGCTCGCACCGCTGGGTAGCGACTGGGCGGGTGTCGCGCAGCAGCGGTTCCAAGCGCTGTGGGCGGAGTGGCAGAAGTCAGCCGAGGGGCTGCGCGAAGCACTCGGCGGCATCAGCCAACTGCTTGGCCAGGCGAGCACGAGCTACGCCGAAGCGGAGCGCCAGATCGCCGCCAGCTTCGGCACGGTCTGAGCGAGCAGCGAACAGCAACCGAGCAGGGTCTAGCTACGACCGGCGGCTCTTTTGGGTCCTGACCTCGTCGAGACACACGGCCGCGACGACGGCGAGCGCGCGTAACGGCCCACCGAGTTGCGTGCTCAGCTCGACCACGAATCGGTCTGCGCTGCTGAACATCTCGGCGAGCCCGGCGAACTGCTTGCTGACACTGCCGACGGTCGCGCCGTCGGGGCCGACGATGGTCCAGTCCCAACTGAGCATGCTGCCGCCGGTCAGCCTCCCGGTCACGCCATCAGCGGCGGCCAGTTCGAATTGCGGCGCGAACAGTAGGTTCTCCTGCTCGATCGTGCCGATCGGCTGCCCAGTTGGCCAGCTCACCGCGAAGCTCACTCGGCCGATCGCGCCAGGCTTGTCCATGCGCATCAGCACCGCGCCGTCCGCCCCGAGAATTTCGTAGGTGACGTTCGCGAGCTGACCGAAGATGCCCATGCCCGAACCCGGGTCTTGATGCACCGACCCGAGCGGAGTGCCGTCGGGTGCGTAGACGTCGTACTCGGCGCGGGTCGAAAACATCTTCGCCCGCTGGACGACGACCAGCACCGGCGCCGACAACAGCGGCGGAACTGAGGGTAGGGGTGGAGCCGAGGCACTCCCCGTTTCGCTCATGGTCAAAGCGTGACATATCTCCGGCCACAAAGCGGTGGGGCGGCGCCCGGTTTCCCAGACGCCGCCCCAACCGTTCTAACCAGGACCTTAGAAGTCCATGTCTCCGCCGCCGCCACCGCCGCCAGCAGGAGCAGGGTTGCGCTCCGGCTTCTCGGCGATAACGACTTCGGTGGTAAGGAACAGCGCCGCGATCGACGCCGCGTTCTGCAATGCCGAGCGGGTGACCTTCGCGGGGTCGATGATGCCGGCCTTGATCAGGTCGACGTACTCACCGGTCGCCGCGTTGAGGCCCCAGCCAGGCTCGAGGTTGCGCACCTTCTCGACCACGACGCCGCCTTCGAGGCCGGCGTTGATCGCGATCTGCTTCAGCGGTGCCTCGAGCGCGATCTCGACGATGCGAGCGCCAGTGGCCTCGTCACCTTCGAGGTTGAGCTTCTCGAATGCGGTGCGACCGGCCTGGAGCAGCGCGACGCCACCACCAGCCACGATGCCCTCTTCGACGGCTGCCTTCGCGTTGCGGACCGCGTCTTCGATGCGGTGCTTGCGCTCCTTGAGCTCGACCTCGGTGGCCGCGCCTGCCTTGATGACTGCAACGCCGCCGGCCAACTTGGCCAACCGCTCCTGCAGCTTCTCTTTGTCGTAGTCGGAGTCGCTCTTCTCGATCTCGGCACGAATCTGGTTGACCCGACCGGCGATGGCGTCGGCGTCGCCGGCACCTTCGATGATCGTCGTCTCGTCCTTGGTCGTGACGAACTTGCGGGCCTTGCCGAGCAGGTCGAGGCCAGCGGTCTCGAGCTTCAGACCGACTTCCTCGCTGATGACCTGCGCGCCGGTGAGGATCGCGATGTCGCCGAGCATGGCCTTGCGGCGGTCACCGAAACCGGGCGCCTTGACGGCGACCGAACGGAACGTGCCGCGGATCTTGTTCACGACCAGGGTCGCGAGGGCTTCGCCTTCGACGTCCTCGGCAATGATCGCGAGCGGCTTGCCACTCTGCATGACCTTCTCGAGCAGCGGGAGCAGGTCCTTGACGGACGAGATCTTGCTGTTCACGACGAGGATGTACGGGTCGTCGAGCACGGTTTCCATGCGCTCGGTGTCGGTGACGAAGTACGCCGACAAGTGGCCCTTGTCGAAGCGCATTCCCTCGGTGAGCTCGAGCTCGAGGCCGAAGGTGTTGCTCTCCTCGACGGTGATGACGCCTTCCTTGCCGACCTTGTCCATCGCTTCGGCGATCATCTCGCCGATCGCTGGGTCAGCTGCTGAGATCGACGCCGTCGACGCGATCTGCTCGCGGGTCTCGACGTCCTTCGCCAGTGCGAGCAGCGCCGCCGAAACACTCGCGACTGCCGCTTCGATGCCGCGCTTCAGTGCCATCGGGTTCGCGCCGGCCGCGACGTTGCGCAGGCCTTCACGAACGAGCGCCTGGGCAAGCACGGTCGCGGTCGTCGTGCCGTCACCGGCGACGTCGTCGGTCTTCTTCGCGACTTCCTTGACCAGCTCTGCGCCGATCTTCTCGTAGGGGTCTTCGAGCTCGATTTCCTTCGCGATGCTGACGCCGTCGTTGGTGATCGTGGGGGCGCCCCACTTCTTCTCCAACACGACGTTGCGGCCGCGCGGGCCGAGCGTCACCTTCACGGCGTCGGCGAGCTGGTTCATACCGCGCTCGAGGGCGCGACGAGCAGTCTCGTCATACGCGATGATCTTGGACATGCGGATGGTCCTCCCGGTCGGGAAACGTTAGCTGCGGCCGGACTCAACGCCCGCGACGGCCGA
>CAWEIG010000015.1:0-40002 GCA_963809135.1 uncultured Actinomycetes bacterium | reverse complement strand
GGGCGAGCGTCGCTTGCGGGCCGCGCAACAAGCCGGCTTCACCACGATTCCAGCGATCATTCGGGACACCAACGACGACGCGCTCCTTCGCGACGCGCTACTGGAGAACCTTCATCGCGAGCAGCTCAATCCCCTTGAGGAGGGTGCCGCGTACGCCCAGCTGCTCGACGAATTTGGTGCCACGCATGAGGAATTGGCGAAACGGATCGGCCGATCGCGGTCCCAGGTCAGCAACACGATCAGGTTGCTCAACCTGCCGCCGTCCGTGCAACGCAAGGTCGCTGCGGGCGTGCTGTCTGCTGGCCATGCGCGTGCACTGCTCGGTCTCGACGACGCCGCCGCCCAGGAACGGCTGGCGCAGCGCATCGTGGCCGAAGGCCTGTCGGTGCGTGCCGTCGAGGAACTCGTCGCGGTTGGTGACGGCGAATCGAGCCGGCGCCGGGCTCCTCGCGGCAGTCGGCAGCGTGCCGCTGGACTTGATGAGCTCGCGGCAGGCTTGTCGGACCACTTCGAGACCCGTGTGCGCGTCGACCTCGGGCCGTAGTCGAGGCAAGATCACCATCGAGTTCGCGTCCGTCGATGACCTCGAGCGCATCGTGGCCGCGATGGCACCGACCCTTGCTACCCGCAAGAGCGGCGAGCAGGTCGACTAGCGACCGGTCAGATCGGTGCGCCCGGAAGCGAAACCCCACGTACTGCTGCCCGGTGCAACAAGATCGCGGCACAAGGTGCCTAGATCGAGCTCCGCGGCGGACGCGGCGAGCGGCAGCAAGCTCGTGGTCGTCATCCCAGGCGCGACATTTGTTTCGAGGTATTCGACCGTGCCATCACGAGCGACGATCAGGTCGGTGCGGGAGATATCCCGCAACCCGAGAGCCTCGTGTGCAAGAACCGCCGCAGCGCCTGCTGCCGCGGCTACTTCAGCCGGTAGGCGTGCTGGTACGTGGTACTCGGTCATGCCCGCCGTGTATCGCGCCGCGTAGTCAAACGTGCCGCTAAGTGCTTCGATCTCGACCGCCGGGAGTGCGACTGGACCCGACCCCGTGTCAACCACGCTGACGGCAAGCTCGACGCCCTCGACATAGCGCTCCAGCAGTGCAACGCCGTCATAGGAGTAGCAACCGACCATCGCCGCCGGAAGGTCGGCCGCGTTGCGCACGACGGTGACGCCCAGCGCAGAACCGCCACGCGCCGGCTTCACTACGAGCGGCAGGCCGAGTCGCTCGACCACGCGTTCGAGCAGCGCCGGCCCGCCGAGATCGCGAAAAGCGGCATGCTGCAATGCGACCGAAGGTGGCGTCGAGACCCCGCCACGACCGAGGATCGCCTTGGCGATCGGCTTGTCGAAAGCGAGTCGGGCGGCCGCCCCGGTGGCGCCGACATAGGGCACGCCGCTGAGGTCGAGTGCGTCGCGCAGGCCACCGTCTTCGCCCTCAATTCCGTGTACAGCAAGGAAAACTGCGGACGGCGGGTCTTGAAGTAAGCGCGGCAGCAACTGCGCGTCGATGTCGACGAGCTCGACCTCGACGCCGAGCCCGGCCAGCGCGTCAGCCACTCGACGTCCGGACGACAGCGAGACCTCACGCTCGTACGAGAGGCCGCCGGCGAGCACCAGGACGTGCCCAAGATCGCTCATGAGCCGCCGCGAAATGTCGCAACGATGTCGAGCTCCTCAGACAGGACGGCCGCCAGCCGGCGAACGCCCTCGCGGATTCGATCAGGCTCGGGGAGGCTGTACGCCAGCCGCAGGTTCTGGCCGCCCTGGCCGTCGGAGTAGAAGCCCACTCCCGGCACGTAGGCGACCCGACCCTGGATCGCGCGCGGCAGCATCGCCTTGGCGTCGATGCCGTCCGGAAGCGTGACCCAGACGTAGAAACCACCGGTCGGGTGAGTCCACGACGAGCCGGCCGGAAACGACGATGCCAGCGCGTCGAGGCAGGCGTCGCGCCGGGCGCGATACAACTCGCGGAAGACCTTCACCTGCTCTTGCCACGGGTGATGCTCGAGGAACTCGGCGACGACGTACTGCGACAACGCCACCGGGCACAGCGTGGTCGCCTCGCTGGCCATGATCAGCTTCTCTTTGACGCCGGGTGGGGCCAGGACCCAGCCGACGCGGACGCCGGCGGCGAACGTCTTCGAGAACGAGCCGAGGTAGATGATCCCGTCAGAGACGCGCGCCCGCAGCGCGCGCAGCGGCGGGCCGTCGAAGCCGAGCAGACCGTACGGGTTGTCCTCGAGGATCAGCAGGCCGGCCTCCGCGCAGATCGCGATGATCTCGTCGCGCCGCTCCTCGACGAGGGTGATACCGGCTGGATTATGGTAGTTCGGTACCGTATAGACGAATTTCGCGCGGCGGCCGGATCGGGCGATCTGGGCGATCGCCTCCCGCAACGCATCGGGCACCAGCCCCGCGTCGTCCATCGTCACGTGCACGACCTCGGCCTGGTACTGCGTGAACGTGCCGAGCGCACCGACGTAGGACGGTGCTTCGGCGATCACGACGTCGCCGGGGTCGAGGAAGATTCGGGACACGACGTCGAGCGCCTGCTGCGACCCGACGGTGACGATCACGTCATCGGCCGACGCCGAGATCCCCTCAAGTGCCATGACACCGCAGATGAGTTCACGCAGGCGGGGATCGCCCTGGCCGCCCATGTACTGCAGGGCCTGGGCACCTTGCTCGGTGATGACCCGGGCCGTCATCTCGCCGATGACGTCGAGAGGAAGCGCGCTCACACACGGCGAGCCGCCGCCCATGCCGATGATCTCCGGACGGTTGGCCACCGCGAACAGTGCCCGAATCTCCGACGTCGTCATGCCGTGGGTACGCGCGGCATACCGCTCGAGATAGGGGTCTAACCGCGACCCGCCTGACATGTCCACGAAAGCGTCCTCCTCGAGCACTCAGGGTAGCGCCCGCCGCAGCCGGCTCCGTCGATTTACCGCCCCGCGGCGGTCCGGCGACGTTCACCGGATCGGCACTACCGCTCACTGTCCGAAGCGGTCAAACTAGCCCTACTGGCGCGTTTAAACGCTGGCGGAGGAGCGATGTCGCGACGCGTAGTCGGCCTGACCCTCGACAACCTTGACGATCTGCCGGCTCGGTGTCGTCGGTGCGCATTCTGGGAACTCGACCCGGTGAGCCGCACCCGGGCCGAGGAGTCCGGCGACGCGGCGCTGGAAAAGGAAGCGTGGGTCTCGGCTGTCCTGCTCGAGTGGGGGAGTTGCGGCCGGCTGATCGAAGTCGACGGCTTCACCGCTGCGTATGTCCTTTACGCACCACCGGCGTACGTCCCGCGATCCGTCGCGTTCCCGACCAGCCCGGTCAGTCCGGACGCCGTGTTGCTGATGACCGCGCACGTGTTGCCGGAGTTCACCGGTGGCGGACTCGGCCGCATCTTGCTGCAGTCCGTTGCGAAGGATCTGACCCGTCGTGGAGTCAAGGCGATCGAGGCATTCGGTGACAGCCAGTGGGAGGGCCCGGCCTGCGTCTTGCCGACAGATTTCCTACTGGCACTGGGTTTTAAGACCGTCCGGCCGCATCCGCGGCACCCGCGGCTGCGACTGGATCTGAAGACGGTGCTGTCGTGGCGCGAGGATGTGGAGGGTGCGCTGGAACGGTTGCTTGGATCGGTGACGCCTGAGGGCGCATTGCGGCCGGTCTGAGCAGACCGACGCACCGGCGGATCTGGCTGCGGACTTAGACCGAAATGCTTTGCCGGCGGGGCTCGACCGTTTCGCGCGACGGCAACTCGGCCGGCGAGTACAGCTGCTGGATCGCCACCACGATGGCTTCGGCCAGCTCGTCTCGAAACTCCGCGTTGCCGAGCCGAGCAGCATCGCCGGGGTTCGTGAGATACCCAAGCTCTATCCGGACCGCTGGCATCCGCGTTCGCCGCAAGAGTTCCCAGCTCTTGGGGTGGCTGCGGCAGTCGAGGAAATCGGTGCGCGCCAAAATCTCCTGCTGGATCAACTCCGCGAGGCGCGCGCCCACCAGCGACCGGTCGATGACCGTCCCGTAGTAGTAGGTCGAAACGCCGTGACACGCCGGGTTCAGATCGCCGTCAATGTGCAGCGAGACGAGCAGATCGGCCTCGGCGGCGTTTGCGAAGGCGCCGCGCTCGGCGTCGCTCGGGGGGCGTTCGGGCTCTTCCGTGCCGTCGAATACACCCTCGCCACCACGGGTTCGAAACGCCTGCGCGCCAGCCGCCGCTAGTCGGCCCTCGAGTCTGTTCGCAATGTCATCGACGATTCCGGCTTCGTCGAGGGTCCCGTTGGTCGACCCTCGGTCGCGGCCGCCATGGCCGGGGTCGATCACCACAAGCTTGCCGGCCATGGATGGACCGCCCTGATGCAGCCGGTCGTACTCGCGCAGCTCGTTAGCCTTGCCACCCACGACGGTCCGGGCGAGCTGGCGCAACGCGCGGAACGTGGCCGGGCCGCAGGTGCCGTCGGCGGGCAGCCCCACGTTGCGCTGAAACTCGCGCAACGCGTTCTCGGTGCGGGCACCAAAAACGCCGTCCGCCCGACCGCAGTCGAAGCCCATATCGGTCAGCCGATGTTGAAGGCCAGCGACGTCGTCACCCACGTAGGGGTGCCGCACGGCAAACGAGAGCGTGCGGTCGCCCAGCCGCCAGCGGGCTTCGTCGAGGCTGCGGTAGGTCTCGCGATCAACGACGCCGTCGATGCGCAGCCCGCGCTGCTGCTGGAAGCTGCGGACGGCGTGGTCACAGGCTTCGTCGAACACGTCTCCGGTGTCGCTGTCTTGAGTCGAAGCGCTCTGAGCGACCTCGTCTGCGGTCAGCAGACCGAGCTGGCGCAGCCGATGGCGCAGCTCGAGCACCGCGAGCCCGCGGTCGCCGAGGCGCAGCGGCTCGTCGACCCGCTCGTGCTGTTGCTGCATCGGCGTCCTCGCTCGTCGACCGCTCCGGTTGGGGGATTGACGCCCGGTGCGGCTCCGGCGTTTACCGGCAGTGCCGCCTGGCGCGATTACCGGCGTGGAGGAGCCATGCTAGCGGCCTACAGGAACGCTTCCAGGTCTCTCAGCAAAGCAGACTTCGACTTGGCGCCGATGATCTGCTTCACGACCTGGCCGCCCTTGTACACATTGAGCGTCGGGATCGACAAGATCGAGTACGCACGGGCAGTCTCGGGGTTCTCGTCGACGTTGAGCTTGACGATCCGTACTTTGTCGGGGTGCTCGTTCGCGATCTCCTCAAGAACTGGCGCGACCATGCGGCAGGGACCGCACCACTCGGCCCAGAAGTCGACCAGGACCGGTGTCTCGCTGCTGAGGACATCGGTCGCAAAGGTCTCGTCGGTAACGGACTTGGTGGCTCCCACGGTGGGCTCCTGTCGGTTGAGCACTCGGTTGTCTACTTGGACTTGCTCTGCTGTTCTGAGTTGCGCTGTGGAACGTACGTCGAACTGGTCAATCGTGTTGGGCGGCCAGCCAACGCTCGGCGTCGAGTGCGGCGGCACAGCCGGTGCCGGCCGCGGTAATTGCCTGGCGGTAGGTGTGGTCGACGAGGTCGCCGCAGGCGAAGACCCCATCGAGATTCGTGCGCGTCGAAGGCTGCACAACCTTCACGTAGCCGGCCTCGTCGAGATCAACCTGGCCGCGGAACAGCTCGCTCCGCGGGTCGTGGCCGATCGCAACGAACAGACCGGTCACGGGTAGCCGATCCTGCGCACCGGTGACCGTGTCGCGAACGTTGACACCGGCGACCTTGTCGTCGCCGATCACATCGGTCACCTCGGAGTTCCAGCGGAAGCCGACCTTCTCGTTCGCCTGCGCACGATCCTGCATGATCTTGCTCGCCCGCAGCGCGTCCCGCCGGTGCACGACGGTGACGCTACGTGCGAACTTGCTCAGGAAGGTGGCTTCCTCGAGCGCAGAGTCGCCACCACCGACGACCGCGATGTCCTGGTCACGGAAGAAGAATCCGTCACACGTCGCACAAGCGGATACGCCGTGGCCGAGCAGTCGAGCCTCGTTCTCGAGCCCCAGGTAGCGGTACTTCGAACCCGTCGCGAGAATCACCGCGCGCGAGTGGAAGACCTCGTCGCCGACGTGGACGACCTTGACGGGTCCGGTGAGGTCGACTTCGGTGACGTCATCGGTCACCAGCTCGGCGCCGAAGCGGGCCGCCTGCTTGCGCAGGCTCTCCATCAGCTCCGGGCCCATGATCCCGTCGGGAAACCCGGGGAAGTTCTCGACTTCCGTGGTGGTCATCAACGCGCCGCCGGCCGTGGTCGCACCTTCGAACACCAGCGGGTGCAGGTCGGCCCGCGCCGCGTAGAGCGCCGCGGTGTAACCGGCCGGGCCGGATCCGATGATGATGAGTTCACGGACGTTCACAAAGACCTACCTCAAAGACGGTCGCCGATCGGGCAACTAGGGCCTTCAACAGATCCTAGGCGTCGGCGATTCCCGATCGGCCCTGGTCGCAATCGACCCGCCCGGCTCGTAAATCAAGGGCCCCGGTCGCAATCGAGGGCCCTGGCGAATCAAGGGCCGGGAGTCGGCCCGAGGAAGGTTTCGAAGGTGAACTCATTGTTCGCGCAGTTGGCTGTGTCTGCGATGACATAGACGTCCAGCTTGTGCGCGACGTCGGGGTCGGGGAGCACGATGATCGTCGACGGCGCGCCGTTGAAGGTGGCGTAGTCGACGAGCAGGGGCTGCTCAGCCTTCCCGGCCAGGGTCTGGATGCAGGCCGCCAAGGCTGCTGGGTCCGCAAGTGGCCCGGCGGGCGCCGTGATGGGCGCAAGCGGCGCGCCGTTGAAGGTGGCGTGGTCCGACGTCCCGCCGGCTGCTGCACTCGCGGACGGCGATGCCGCGACAGGCGGCGCGGGTTCACTGGCCGGTGCCGCTGGTGTTGTGGGGGCAGCTGCGGCGGCGGAGGCTGCGGGGGTAGGGGCGGCGGAGGTTGCGGCAGCCGGGGCTGATGACGCTGCGGCCGCCGCACGAGGCGCCGAGCCAGCCCCTTGTGCGAGCCCGAACGCTAGGCCGGGGAAACTCGACGCCGCATCAGGAATGTTGCTCGCGACCACCGAGGCGACCTGAGAGCGCAGGTCGGCAGCCGTGTAGTTGGTGCCCGACGCGATGGTCGCCGAGGAAGCGGACGCCGCCGACGAACTAGCCGCGGGAGCGGCCGATTTCTTCGATTCGCCTCCGGAATGGCCGATCGCGACCGCGCCGACAACGACGAGGGCAAGCACGACGATGGACGCCGCTGCGCCGTACGGCATCGTTCGCCAGCGTGAGGGTGCGCCCCCCCGACGTTGCCGCATGGCCGTCCGCGATCGCAGTGGGACGACGGTGGTGGCCCGGGTGTCGGAGCCCACGCCGCTCGCTGCGACCGGACCGGCCGCCGCGTCGGACTCCCGCGCTGCGAGCAAGGCCGCTTCAATGCGCTGCGCCACATCTGCTGGCATCGAAATCGGTGGTAGCGCCTGCAACGCGGCGCGGACTCCGCGGAGGGCCTCGAGATCGGCCGTGCACGCGGCGCAACCGGCGACGTGGCCAAGGAGCTCCGCCGTTGCGGCATCGCTTGCTGCTTCTGGGCCAGCGGCGTCGGGGCCAGCGGCGGCTTCGGAGGCTGGCGGATTGTCGCGGTCTGCGAGTTCCGCCAGCGTCTCGAGGTCCGGGTGCGGGGTGTTCACCGGAGATCCTCTCGGGGTGGGTTCATCGGTGGTTCGACGTGGTCCGCACCGTTGGGGTTCCGCTGTTGCAGATGAGAGAGCAGCGGCACCAACTTCGCCCGGCCGCGAGCGCACCGGCTCTTGACCGTGCCGGACGGCACCTCGAGCATCGCGGCGACCTCGTCAACCGGGTAGCCCTCGATATCGACGAGCACGATGGCTGCCCGCTGCTCGGCCGGCAACGTCGCGAGCGCGGCTTGCACGTCGGCCGCCGTGTCGCGGTCGGCATAGTCGTCGCGAACCGCGCTCGGTGCGTGATCGTCGTCGGGAAGCGGGCTGGTCGGGTGCGCTGCCCGCCGCCGCAACCTGTCGAGACAGGCGTTCACCACGATCCGGTGCAGCCAGGTGCTCACCTTTGCATCGCCCCGAAACGAGGCCGCATGACGCATCGCGGAGATAAGCGCATCTTGGACGGCGTCGGCCGCGTCCTCGGGATCGCCCGTCGTCCGCAGCGCTACTGCCCACAAGTGATCGCGGTGCCGCCGGCAAATCTCGGTGAATGCGGCCGGGTCGCCCTCGAGATGCCGCTTGAGCAGGGCGACGTCGGGATCGTCTGGGCTGGCGACGTGCCCGGATTGGCCGGCCATCGTGCCGTCCGCAATGCCGTCCGTCACCCCGTCCGTCACGCGGCGAAGCCTATCGACGCGGCCGCCGATTTCACGACAGGAAGGTCATTTCGACGACGCCCCCCTGAAAACCGGTCCCGGCAGGTGGCAGCTTGGTGAGCCAGACCACCCAGTAGCGAGCGGTCGTGTCGGTCGACAGTCGCAAGCGTGACGTCGCTGGGCGCACTGGCCTGCGCCGCCGCGAGGGTCATCGCCTTCTCGTTGGCCGGCGCGGAGTCGCTTTCGAACAGCTCGACCGAGGTGCCGTTGACCCACCAGCAGCAGGTGAACCGCGGCCACCTTGCGTGGCGGTGCCGAGGTCCATCAACAAGCCAACCCCTGGTTTGAGCTTGCCGAGGTCGGCGGTTCGGTAGATCTGGGTCCGCCACATCGTCGTGGAGCTGCCGTCGACGGCGCGCGGCGCCTCCGACACGTGCGGATCGTCGTGCTTGCCGTACGGGTCGAACTCGGTAACCACGCCTGGCGCGATCGCACCGGCTGGACGGCGATGGCACGGCGCCGGCCGTCGGGCTCGGGGTCGGCTTCGGCGTGACGGTCGGTGTCGGCGTAAGTGCCGCGGGCTCGGCGCCGCGGACGAAGCTCAGGTAGCCATGCTTTCCGCCGAACAACAAGCCAGCGACCACGACCGCCAGCAAGAGCACCCCGAGGCCCACTGCCCAGCGTTGCCACACCTGTACCGGGACCAGACGGGTGTTGACCAGGCGAGCCTGGCGAGTCTCGAGGTCGGCGATCGGACCGCGTGTCCGCGCCGTACGGGTGCGCGTCGTCGGTCACGGCACGCAGTGGTGCGAGAGCCGCCGCAAACTCAGCGGGCGAGCTGATTTCCGGTAGCCCACGCAGCAGCGTGTCGTCACCCAAGAGCCCGCGCGACGACCTCGTCGACTTCGCGCGGCACCCCGCCGCGCACCTGGCGCGGTGTCCGCAGGTGACCTTCGGTGTACGGCGCCGCTGGCAGCGCGCTGTCGACGGCCAGACCGGGCCAACGAGCGGTCAATGCTGCGTACAGCAGATGGGCGAGTCCGACGGCGTCGAGCCGCCCGCGCTGGAGTTCGCCGGCGTCGCCCGCGTACGTGGGCTGCGCAGCGTGTGACCTCGGACCCGTCAGGCTGCGAGCGGCGTGGCGACCGGTTCCGCACTGCGCGCGGTGTATCCGGCCAGTCCGATCCCGACCAGGCGTGGCGCGCCGGTCGCGGTGAACAGCACGCTGCGCGGAGTCAATGACAGGCCGTGCAAGCCGACGTGATGTGCGGCCGCGACGCCGATCGCCAGGTCGGAGACGAGGTCGACCGCGACCGCAGGATCGAGCGGACCGACGACCAGCTGGCTTTCCAGCGAACCGCCGGACAGGAATTCGGTGACCACGAAGGCGAGTCCTGGTGCCTCGCCGGCGTCATAAACGCGGACGACGGCGGCGTGCGTCAGTCCGGCCGCAGCGCGCGCCCCCGCGAGCACGTCCGGTACGCCTGGGTCGTCGCCTCGCACCAACAGGATCGCGACCGGGCGCGCGAGCACCTCGTCGTAGGCCCGCCACAGTTTGCCGACCCGCTCTGTCTCGGTGTCACCAGAAAGCGGCGATTCGATCCGGTAGCGCTCGGCGACGAGTAAGCCCGGTGCCACGGCCGGTGCGCCGCCCACAGCAGACCTCCCGCGGTGCTCTGCCCTTCAGTCGCTCTGCGCCTTTCGGTTCAGCTCGCGTTTCGGTTCATGCTATTGCGTTACCCGACGCGAACCGCGCCGATGTAGCCGTCTAGATAGACAGGTTCGACGTCAACGTTCGCGCCAGTATGCGGCGCAGCGAGCATCAACCCGTTGCCGACATAGATCGCGACGTGATGGATCGTCGTGGGGTCCGCAGTGTCCGTCGCCCAGAAGAGCAGGTCGCCAGGCTCGAGCTGCCCCGAGCCCGACCTTCGTTCGGTATCGCCGCGTACTGGTCGGCAGCGGTGCGCGGGATCACCACGCCGGCCTGTGCGAAAGCCCACTGGGTGAGGCCGGAGCAGTCCCAGCTGTCGGGCCCCGCGGCGCCGTACATGTAGGGCTTTCCGAGCTGGCTATGCGCGGCCTCAATGGCGAAGAGTGCGATCCGGCTGATGCCGCTCGGTGTTGACGAGACCCACGGCAGCTGCTGCGCGTCGGGCGGCGGCCAAGGTCCGTGCATCGCGGGCGGCCTTCTCGGCTGCGACTTGGGCCTGGAACTGCTTCTCCAGCGTGACAACCTGGGCATTCGCACCCTGCAGCGCTGCCTGCTCCTCGGCAAGCGCGTTTTGCGCATCTGTGGTCGCGTTCGCTGCTTGGGCGGTCAGCTCATCTTGCTTGGTGCGCAAGCTGGCGACTTCAGCGTTGGCGGCGGCCGCAGCTTGTAGCGAGGCTCCGACAGTTGCCAGCGCGTCGGTGTCGGCGTCCGAAACTACTTGGACGCTGTGCAACCCTGCCTGGAGTCGCGCCGGATTCTGGCCGCTCAACACGGTCGCGTAGAGCCCGGTGAGGCCGCCGGACATGTACAACGCGCGCGTCGTCGTGTCAGCGACTGCGCGTGCTTTGTCGGCGGCCTCGGTAGCTGCCGTAGCAGCGCGAGTTGCCTGTTCCTGGGTGAGGACGAGCTGCACAAGCGCGGCCTGTGCACCGTCGTAGCGCTCGCTCGCCTGCTCGACTTGCAACTGCAGCTGGCTGACCTCGGCCTGGAGCTGGTGAGCTTGGGTCTTGGCGTCAGAGAGTGGATCGGCTACGCGCCGCGAGGCGAATTGACGGTGTCGCGAGGCGAAATGACGGTGCCGCGACGGACGCGGTCCCCGGCGCGCCCGCGGCGGCGGAGGCCGTGGCCATACCCGCCACGGCGGTGACCAGGACGAGGGCGGCCGACGTGATCCATCGGCCGCTCATGTCGTCGGGTCTGCCTTGCCCGAACCCTTGACGATGACGGCTCGCCCACGACCGGATCGGGCCGATGCGGCGAACAAGCAGCGTTGTTGCGTCACGCTCGAGTTTGAGGTGCACGGTTCCGTCGGTGCCGACGGTGAGGCTGCCGGGCAGCACGGTCTCGTCGTGTTGGGCCGCCGAGTTTTGCGCCGCGAGCATTGTTGGGGCGAGCGCACCTTTGTCGCTGACCCACGCAGTTGCGGCGGCGACGGCTGCGGAGTTGGCATCGTCGCTTCGCGCTGACGTGAGCGACGGCGATCGACAAGCCGTCAAACCCGACCACGGCGGTTGCCGCGATCACCAGCACGACGCGCGTCAGCCAACTGAGGATGACGTCGCCCGCATCGGGCGCGACATCGTCCAGCCTGCGAGCCCATTTCTTGGTACTCAAGAGCGTGTCACCTCGTCCGTTACCTCGGCGCCGGGACGGGTTGCCTTGAGCTCTCGCGGGCCTGATGGAGGCTGATCGGTCGTATCGCGCGGGGCCGTTCAGCCTAATTTTGGACCGATCCGGACGCCGATTTGGCCGGCTCTGCGGGCATTTGCGGGCCGCGTCTTCCTCGGCGTCTTACTCGGCCCCGCTGCTGCCCGCGAGACGGGCTCGCACTGTGTCGAGCATCCGGGTTGCCTCACTGATGCGCATCCGCGAAACAGCGGTCGCCAAGATGCCCAGACCGATGCCGCCGCCTGCAACCAAGGCGACAACGCTGCCGGTGACCCCACGGCCGAGCAGGGCGCCGGTCAGTTCGGCGAGCCCGAAAGCAGCGCCGCCCGCGATGGCGGACGCGAGCGTCACCCGGACGTAGGTCTGGGTGATCCGGCGTCCGTCGATACCGTCGAGCCGGCGACCCAGCGCTCTCGCGGTCAGCACAAAGGCGACCCAATAGGACGCTGCGAATCCAGCTGCGAGCCCCACCACACGTGACCCGGGCGGCAGGGCGAGGTAGAGGCCGACGTCCGCCCCGACGTTGACGAGAGTCGCCACCACGTTGATGAGCGCGGGTGTGCGCGTGTCATGCAACGCGTAGAACGCTCGCAGGAGTAGCTGGAACATCGCGAACGGCACCAGGCCGACGCTGAACGCGACCAGTACCCAGCCGATGTAGCGCGCGTCGGCCGCGCTGACTCGGGTGTGCGGGAGGCAGCGAAAGATGACCGTGGTGATTTCTGGCGCCAGCGCGATCAGCATCACGGTCGCCGGGACCACGGCGACCCCGCTGGTGCGCAGGCCCGTCGACAGATCGGCCCGCACGTCGTCGAGTCGGCCAAGTGCGGCGTGGGCGCTCATGCGTGGCAGCAGCGCGGTGATGATTGACACGGCGACGATCGCGTACGGCAGCTGGAAGAGCTGGTAGGCGTAGGTGTACGCGGAAAACGTGTCGGTGTGGCCGACCCGGTGCGCGAGGGCGGCCCGGCCTGCCGCTTTTCCGAGATTGGTGACTATGACGAAACCGAGCTGGTTCATCGCCACATAGGCCAGCACCCATCCGCCGAGCGTGACCGCCTCGCCGAGCCCGTTGCCGCGCCAGTCGAACCGCGGTCGCCATCGAAAGCCCGACGCCCGAAGGGACGGCCACAGTGCGAGGGTTTGCAGGACGACGCCCGCCGTCGTCCCGATGCCTATCAGGCGTATCTCACCGCTCGTGAGGCTGACCTGCAAGTTGGTCAGCTTCGCGACCGGCTGCGCTTCGGTCACGACAATGAAGAGCACCCCGGTGCCGATCAGGACCAGGTTGTTCAAGACCGGAGCCCACATCGGCGCCGCGAAACGACCGCGGGTATTGAGGATCGCGCCGATCGTCGCACTCAGTCCGTAGAAGAAGACCTGTGGCAGGAAGTACCGCGCGAAGGTGACCGACAGCGACCGTTGCTCGCCGGTCAGTCCGTGTGCGTAGACGTCGATGATGAGCGGCGCTGCGAGTACGCCTGCCACCGTGCAAACGCCGAGGACGACTGCGACGACGGTCAGCAGGCGCTGCGCGTAGAGCTCTCCGGCCTGCGCGTCGTCTTTGACGGCGGTAACTAGCAGTGGGACGACGACGCTGGTGAGGATGCCGCCGAGCAGCAGGTCATAGATGGCGTTCGGGATCGTGTTGGGGATGTTGTAGGTCTCGGCCAGCGCGCCGCTGCCGAGGGCTGCTGCGAGCACTACGGTGCGGACGAAACCGGTGCCGCGCGACGCGACCGTCCCGATGGCCATGACCGTGCTCGATCGGGCCAGGCTGGTTCGGGGTGCGCCGGCCGGCCCGTCTGCGATCGTCACGACACCGGCGACGAGTCGGGGGCGGCAGCGGGAAGTTGCTCACCGTTTTGCGGTGGACGCCGGGAGGCGACGATTCGGCGGATCACTCGGATCGCCGACACCAGGAACACCAATCCCGCGGCCGTGGCCGCGATCACGAGAGCGACTGCCCCGTAGGCCGTCGAATTCAAGACGAACGGAACCGGTGCGCTGAACGGGCGTGGGTTGGCGTCAGGGGTCCACAGTTGCGCAGCGACATCAAACCGGCCGCCCGTGGTTGCTTCGACCTCGATCAGCACTTCGTGTCGACTCTGATTGCCGGCAACCGTGAACGGAACCTGTGGGGCCACGGTCAGCCGCGCCGCGTTCACCGCCGTCAGCCGGATCTGAATCGTCACCGGGTCCGGCAGATTGTTGACGACGGTGATCGGGATCTTCTGTCTTCGGCTGGTCAGCGTGATCAGGCCAGGTTTGACGATGTACACCTTCGCGATCTGGGCGTCGAGCTCCGCCTGCACGGCACCTCGGATCGCGGCGGCTCGAGTTGGATCCGTTCGCAGGCCGCTGGACTCCGCCCGGAGGATCGCGATGCTCGAGGTGTTGATGAAGGTCTCCGTGGTGCTGGAGCCGAGCACCGCGCTGCACGCCGAGAGTCGGCCACGCAGATTGGCGATCGGTTGGAGGTCGTTGACTGGCAGCTCTGCGGCTCGAGCCGCGGCGCTGTAGACAAGGGATTGTCGAGGGACGCCGTCGGAGGGTTGGTCGGCTACCTGACCGACGTTCGCACCTCGAAGCCACGGCATCGCCGCGCTGTCCGCCAGGAGCGTCGTCGCGAACCCGTCAGTGGGATTCCAGTTGCGCGGTGGTGCGATGACCACAGAACTGCCGGCGCCTGGTCGCTGCTCGGTGACGAGCATTGTCTCGGCGAGAAAGCGCTGCTCGGCGACCCGCACACCGCCGTCCGCCTTCGCGCTGCTTGTTGATGTCAGCATCGAGCTCAGCGTCGAATCGGTGAGCACGGCACGTACCGTGCCCGACGCTGTTTGCAAGTTCGTTCGCGCCCCGGTCACCGCTTTGCTGTCGCGCGCAGGCAGCGTGGTGTCGGTGAGCACGACTGTGTCGAGCAGATCGCCGGCGAGGTCGTCGAGCGTCGCCTCGTCGAAGGTGCCACCGACCGGCCAGACCACGTTCGGCAACGTCGGCGCCACGAGGTCGGCGCTGAGCGTCGACTGGCCGGTAGAGCGGGCGATCGCGATTTCTCGGGTCAAGCCGGTTCGCTCGACGGCAACCAAGTCGGTGTCACCGTAGGGCAGCCCGATTACCGCCGCGCCGGGTGTGGAGACGTCAGCGTGCAGCGTGGCGAGCCAGTCCGTGGCCACGGCTTCGCCCGTCCCGTTGGTGGTTGCGGTGCCGTTGACGCCCGCGACGACCTGATAGGGAGTCGGCGCAGCTGGAGTCGGCGGCGCACTCGCGGACTTGCCGCCCTGTTTCGGTGCGCCGGACGTCTTGCCCGGAGTTGGGGTTGCTCCCGGGCTGCCGGCAACGTCGGACGGCGGCGCGACCCCGGTTACGCCAGTTACACCGGCTGAGAGCTGCGCCGCTCCGGCCATGACGGTGGCGTCATCGACCAACGCGGGGTCGACGGCGTAGGTGATCGGCACGCGGGACGCCGATGCGAGCGACAGGAGGCGACCAAGGCGGCCGCTCGGCGCGAGATCCGTGGCGAGTTGGTCGTCGAGGAAGGTATCGCCGTTCCCACGGTGTATCCCGTCCACCAGCGGAACCAGCCAGCTGATCTGCGTCGGCGTGAACTGTGCGCCGGTCGGCACCCACAGCAGCGTCGTCGGCAGTCGCGTCGACGGCAACCGTGCGCCCCGCCGTCGTGCGCGCGTCGACAGCCAGCGGATACGCGCCGAAATCAGCGGCGGACGACGGCAGGTTGAGGCGGTCGACCGGTACCGAGATCGTCCAGTTCGCGGTTTGACCGGCGGCGAGTGAACCAATGGAGTGGCGAGTATTCGAACAGGGTCGTTCCAAGCACCACGTTCGGGTCACTGTCGTGGGCGAGGTCGTATCGCGTGGCGATGCGACTTGAGGAAATGCGTGCCGCGACGCTCACGCTGGTGAGCGGCCCGCCGGAGATGTTGGTGACCGTGCCGTCGAGCACGATCGTGTCGTGCGGCTGAACTGCCTTTGGCTCCAAGCTGACGAGCGTGATGGTGACCCGATTTGGTGCGCTCAACGGCGTCGGACTCGGAGTCGCGCTTGGTGCGCGCGCCGCCTGCGCCACGCCGGTAATGGCGAGGCCGCAGGTCGCTGAGGAAGGTAACCGCTATCGCTGCGCCAGCCAGCAGTAGGCGACGCCCTGCACCTGCCGGGTGCTCGCAGTGAGCGCGAGCTCTCACGCGATGTCCGCGAGCAGCCCCGGCACCTGGTCGACAAGGCGGCGCTCATCGTCGTAGGCCAGCCGCTGCGCGAGTTCCTCCAACGGCACCCACGCCACCTCGACGACCTCGATGTCGTCATCGGACAGTTCGCCACCCTCTGCCAGCAGCAGGTAGTGGTGAACCGTCTTGTGGATGCGCCGGCCCTCAGCAACAAACCAGAAGTCGATGGTGCCGAGCGGCGCAACGACGCGACCGGCGATTCCGGTCTCCTCGGCGATTTCCCGGACGGCGGCTACCTCCGGGGTCTCCCCGGCCTCGACGTGGCCCTTCGGCAGCGACCACACCAGCCGACCGCGCCGGTCGTGCCGAGCGATCAGTGCGGCGCTGCGACCGCGAATCCCGGGGATCCCGGCGTCGACGACCAGTCCGCCGGCGGACGTCTCTTCGACGCGGCGGAGGCGTGGCAGCGGTCGGCGTCCAGGAGGCACGGCTCGATCGTAATGGCCTGACCGACCAGCGCCGGTTGACCGCGCAGCCGGTCAGCTAGCTCATCGGTGGCTGCGACAGCGGCTGTCGCGGGGATCGCGGACGGCGCGACGGACCGTGACCGGCTGTGCAGCGGGAACGACGAGCGGCGTACGCCGGCGGAGCCGCCCTGCTGCGACGGCAGTGACCGGCCGCTCGAAGTCATCGACGAGGACCTCGTTCGGGAGCGGGATCGTCATAGGTGTCGACGGCTGCGGGGTCGCGGGCACCGGGTCGAGGTCGATCCGGTCCACGGGGACGGTGCCATAGCCGACGGAGGCGATTCCATCGGTAGGGCCGTCGCTCGGCAACACGATCGCCCGCGTCAGGTTGAGCAAGTCTGTCGCGCCGATGCCCAGCGCCGTGCCGCCGTCACCGGTCGCGGTGTAGATGATCGACGTCGCGAGATCGAGCACGCCCTGTGTGCTGACCACAATCACGTCGGCCGGCAGTAGCAGCGGGGCCAGATGGCCGGCGAAGTAGTCGGTGCGGCGGCTGACCAGGGCGGCGCCAGCAACACTGATTTCGGTATCCGGTCCGAGACGGTCGCGCAGCACGTCGTGGAGTGCGGCCATCAGCGTCGGAGGATGAGGTTCCTCGTCGGCTGGACTGAGAACGAGGACCAGCACCTCGCCGTCCGGGGTGAAGGCGTGGAACGGATGGATCGCCAGGCAACGGCGCGGAGTAACCCCAAGGACCTCGGCGAGATGCTCAGCGCTCGCAGCGGGCCGGGGTAGCCGGACGATCTCGTGGTGAACGTCGTGCTCTAGCAGGTACTGGTGGATGTCGAGCGGACCCAACATGTTGACCTCGCTCACCGACGCGCGCCTAGCGGTGCCGCCAAAACAGACATTAGGCGGGCTAGGCCAGGAAAGAAACCCCTCATCAGGGCTTTCCGCGGTTTGGGGCCTACCCTTGACCCCTGTGCCTGCGTCCCGTTCAGACCCCCCTTCGCTAACGAGCACCCAACGGGCCGCGATCGATGAGCTGACCCGCGCGGCGCCGGTCGTTGACGAACTCGGCGAACTGTTTGCACATGCGGGTCATGATCTGGCCCTTGTCGGAGGCTCAGTCCGCGACGCTTTGCTTGGCCGGCTTGGCAATGATCTGGACTTCGCTACCAGTGCACGCCCGGACGAAATCCTGCGGATCACCAAGCACTGGCGGGACAGCAAGTGGGAGTCGGGGATCGCCTTCGGAACTGTCGGTCTGCTGAAGGACGGCGTCCGACTCGAAGTCACGACCTACCGCTACGAGACGTACGACACCGTGTCTCGTAAGCCCGACGTCGTCTACGGCGACTCGCTGGACGAAGACCTACGGCGCCGGGACTTTGCCGTGAACGCGATGGCGCTCAGCGTTCCTGACCATGTCTTCCACGATCCATTCGGCGGCGCGCGCGACCTTGGTGCGCACCTGCTTCGAACGCCCGGCCTGCCCGAGGATTCCTTTTCCGACGATCCGCTGCGGATGATGCGCGCGGCCCGATTCGCATCGCAGCTTCAGTTCGATGTTGACCCATCGGTCGCCAGCGCTATGACCGCGATGGCCGACCGCATCACGAAGGTGTCGGCGGAGCGAGTACGTGACGAACTCTCGAAGCTGATGTGCACTCAGGAGCCCCGACGTGGCCTCGCGCTTCTCGTCGACACAGGGCTTGCCGACCTCGTGCTTCCGGAGTTGCCGAAGCTACGACTGGAAAGCGACGAGCACTTCCGGCACAAGGACGTCTACGAGCACACGTTGACAGTCGTTGAACAAGCGATCGCCCTGGAGGCCGAAGGCCGCATGGGCGCTGAGGCCGAAGGCCGCGTAGGCAGTGAGGCCGAAGGCTCCGATGTGGCGCAGGGTGACTCCGCCGAACCCGACTTGGTGTTGCGGCTTGCTGCATTGCTGCACGACATCGGAAAGCCGGCGACTCGTCGCAAAGAACCAGGCGGCCGCGTCTCGTTCCATCACCACGAGGTCGTCGGCGCGAAGATGGCGAAAGCCCGGTTGACGGCGCTGAAGTATCCGAAAGACGTCGTCGCAGACGTGTCGCGGCTCGTCGAGCTGCATCTACGTTTTCACGGATACGGCACCGGCGAATGGACCGACTCTGCAGTGCGCCGCTACGTCCGCGACGCCGGCCCGCTACTCGAGCGGCTGCACAAACTCACGCGTTCGGATTGCACGACCCGAAACAAGCGACGTGCAGCGGCACTCTCGGCTGCGTACGACGACCTCGAGGATCGGATCGAGGCATTGCGTGAGCAGGAGCAGATCGACGCACTGCGCCCCGAACTCGACGGGTACGAGATCAGCGACGTGCTCGGCATTCCACCAGGGCCTGATGTCGGCCGTGCATATCGCTACTTGCTCGAACTCAGGCTGGACGGCGGACCCATCGGCAAGGACGCCGCGTCAGCTGCCTTGCGGCAGTGGGCCGCCGAACACGGTGTCGGCAGCGCCAGCTGATCGGCGTCCGGCCTGATGTTCTTGTTCTAGCGGTCGACCGTGCCGGCGATGAAGTCCGCCACTGCCTGTCGAGCGTCGTCGTCGCTGTATTGCACAGGCGGGCTCTTCATGAAGTAGCTGGACGCCGAGTTGATCGGTCCGCCGATGCCGCGGTCCTTCGCAATCATTGCTGCGCGGACGGCGTCGATGATGACGCCGGCGCTGTTCGGTGAGTCCCACACCTCGAGCTTGTATTCGAGGTTCAGCGGGGTGTCGCCGAACGAGCGACCCTCAAGGCGCACATAGGCCCACTTGCGGTCGTCAAGCCACGGCACGTAGTCGGAAGGTCCGATGTGCACGTCGGCCTTGGCCATCTCGTGCGGAATCTGCGACGTGACGGACTGCGTCTTCGAAATCTTCTTGGACTGCAGGCGCTTGCGCTCGAGCATGTTCATGAAGTCCATGTTGCCGCCGAAGTTCAGCTGGTACGTGCGCAGCAGTTCGACGCCACGGTCTTCGAAGAGCTTCGCCATAACGCGGTGCGTGATCGTCGCGCCGACCTGGCTCTTGATGTCGTCGCCGATGATCGGGAGTCCGGCGTCCTCGAACTTCTTCGCCCACGTCGGGTCACTGGCAATGAAGACGGGCAACGCATTGACGAACGCCACACCGGCGTCGATTGCGCACTGCGCGTAGAACTTGTCGGCAACCTCCGACCCGACGGGCAGGTAGGAGATCAGGACGTCGACCTTCGCGTCCTTCAGCACCTGCACGACATCGACCGGCTCTTCCTCCGACTCCTGGATGATGTCGCGGTAGTAGTCGCCGAGACCGTCGTAGGTGTGCCCGCGCTGGACGACGACGCCGGTCGAGGGCACGTCGCAGAACTTGATGGTGTTGTTCTCGCTGGCTCCGATCGCGTCGGCAAGGTCGGACCCGACCTTCTTGCCGTCGACGTCGAATGCCGCGACGAACTTGATGTCGCGCACGTGGTAAGGGCCGAACTGCACGTGCATGAGGCCCGGCACCCGGTCTTCGGGGTCGGCGTTCTTGTAGAACTCGACTCCCTGGACGAGCGACGCGGCGCAGTTACCGACGCCAACGATGGCTACCCGAACCGAACCCATGAGCGGTGCTCCTTCGTTGATTTCCCCGTGCAAGTGATGGCTAGACATTGGTGGTATTCGACGGTGCCGTGTTTGCGGGCGCACTGTCAGCGCGCCGCTCGGTTTCGATCAGTTCGGTCAACCAGCGGACCTCTCGCTCCACGGACTCGAGACCGTGCCGCTGAAGTTCGAGGGTGTAGCTGTCGACCCGTTCACGCGTGCGGGCGACGGAGGTCTTCACGTTGTCGAGCCGCTCTTCGAGGCGGTTGCGGCGGCCTTCGAGGATGCGCATGCGCACCTCGGCGTCGGTCTGAGAAAAGAAGGCGAAATGCACGCCGAAGTTCTCGTCTTCCCACGACGAAGGCCCGGCTTCGCCGAGCAGGTTTTGCAGGTGCTCTTTGCCGTCAGCGGTCAGCCGGTAAACGATCTTGCTACGGCTGCCCGTCGATTCGCCGTCCGCGCTGACGTGACCGACGGCCAGCATCTGCTTCAGGCAGGGGTACAGCGATCCGTAGGAGAATGCGCGGAAGGCGCCGAGCATGGTGTTCAGGCGCTTGCTGAGCTCGTAGCCGTGCATTGGTGACTCGTGGAGCAGCCCTAGGACGGCAAGCTCGAGGACGCCGGAGCGTCCCGACCGCTTGACTGCTTGCGCCACTGCTGCTCCTCGATGTATCGAGCCGATACATCGCAACGATAAGCGTCAACCCGCACATAAGCAAACACCGGCCATTTGCCGGTGGCTAAAATGGCCGCCGTGGAGACGACCCGGTCCCTCATCGACTACTCGCTGGCGCGTCGGGCCACCCTGGCCGCGCTGTTCGGCGGGCGGGCGACGGCGACCGACGTCTGTGACGCGCACCCCTACTTGCTCCGGGCGGCCAAGTTCCACGGCGAGCCGACCAGCGAGCAGTGCCCGGTCTGCCGCAAGGAGCCGTTGACCCACGTCACCTACACCTACGGCGACGCGTTGGGCCAATACAGCGGCCGGATCAAGGCGACCCGCGAGCTCGCGCAGATGGAGCACGAGGTCAGCGAGTTCACGGTCTACGTGGTCGAGGTCTGCCAGAGCTGCGGGTGGAACCACCTGCGCGAGTCATACGTGCTCGGCCACGGCGGCCACGTTCGTGCCGGGGCCGGGTACCGCCGAGCCGGGTGACGCATTCGCGCGAGCGCGCCCTGTCGGAGTAAGCGGGGGTTGCGCGGCTTCGACCGGCTGGCCGACTAGGTTTTCCTCTTATGGACGACGTGCCCGCCTCGGCGGCGGTAATCGCGCCGACGCACGACGATCCGTTCGTTCGCGGCGGGAGTGCGGCGTTCGGCGGGCCTCTCGGCAGGCACGCGCGCACCGGATGGTCGTGGTGGACGCCGCTGCGCGTGCTGATCGCGATGGTCCTTGCGAGCTCGGTGCTTGGCTACGTGCAGAAATACCCGTGTCGCAATCAGCCGTGGGCGGGCGGGTTCCAGTACAGCCATGTCTGTTACAACGACATCTACCCGCTGTACTTCGGCGAGGGCCTGTCTGACGAGAAGATTCCCTTACTGGGACGCCCACATGCAGGCGACGATCAGCCCGGACACCCGACCGGTCGAGGTCGAGTACCCGGTCGTGATCGGGGCCGCGATGGAGGTTGGCTCCCTCGCGACAAGGGCCCTGTACCCCTCGAACGAGCGCGGGCAGGGCTTCATCGACCTGACCTGGCTGATGCTCACGATCGCGGCGGTCATCGCGGTGATCGCGACGGCGCTTACCAACCGGCGCCGAATTTGGGACGCCGCGATGTTCGCGACGGCCCCCTCGCTGATCCTGGCCGGGCTGATCAACTGGGACCTGCTCGCGGTCGCGCTGACCTCGCTCGGGATGTTGGCGTGGTCACGAAAACGGAACTTCTTGGCTGGCGCCCTGCTTGGGCTCGCGGTCGCGACGAAGTTCTATCCGATCGTGTTCTTCCTGCCATTGCTGCTCTTGTGCTGGCGCGCGCGGCAACTGAAGGCGTTCTGGACCGCACTCCTCGGAGCAGCGCTCGCGTGGGCAGTGGTCGACGTCCCGCTCGCGATCACGAGATCCGAGGGGTGGTTCCGGTTCTACTACTTCAGCCGCACGCGGGGAGCTGACTGGGGCTCGATTTGGTACGTGTTCTCGAAGCCCGAAACGACTGTCGTCTTCCATCACGAGATCCATTGGTTCGGGCTTGAACTACACGACGAACCAGCTCAACCTGTATGAGGCGGCCGCGATCGCGATCGCCTTCCTGGGCGTGTGTTGGCTCGCGTTGGCTGCTCGCCGCCGGCCGCGACTGCCCCAACTGTGCTTCTTGACGCTGGCGTTCTTCCTGGTGCTCAACAAGGTCTATTCGCCGCAGTACGTGCTGTGGTTGCTGCCGCTCGTCGGTGCTTGCCCGGCCGCGGTGGCGGGCGTTCCTTGTCTGGCAGGCCGCCGAGATCATCTACTTCCTCGGCATCTGGATGTACCTACTCGGCGACCCGAGCGGTCGAGCCGGGAAGGGCTTGGAGTACGGGCCGTACGCGGTTTCGCTCGCCATCAGGGACATCTCCGTGCTGGCGCTGTGCGTGCTGGTGATCATCGACATCCTTCGGCCGAGCGGCGACGTGGTGCGGGCCGACGGCAGCGACGATCCGGCCGGAGGGGTGCTCGACGGTGCGCCGGACATCTTCGACGAAGAGCCGAGGTACGACGAGCCCGAGCCCGTCATGGCGCTGAACTGAGCGCGTGCGCTGAGCAGCGCTCACTGACCTGCGCAGTGCTGCGCTGGACTGACCTGCGCTGGATGGCCTAGGTGTCGGCGCCGAGGTGCTTGCGCAGGTAGGCGATGTCGGCGCCCTGCCCGGCAGCTCCGTTCGGCGTTTCGCACACGACCGGCACGCCCGCCTGCCGCACGACCTCGACGATAAGCGCTGGATCGATCTCGCCGTCCTCGAAGTTCGTGTGCCGGTCAGCGCCCGAGCCGAACAGGTCGCGCGAACCGTTGGCGTGCACGAGGTCGATGCGCCCGGTGATGGCCTTCACCCGCGCGACAACGTCGACGAGATCCTCGCCAGCCGCGTGGGCGTGGCAGGTATCGAGGCAAAAGCCGGGCCCGTACTCGCCGACGGCGTCCCACAGCATGGCGAGCCGGTCGAAGTGGCGTGCCATGGCGTTGTCGCCGCCAGCGGTGTTCTCGATGAAGATCGGCAGCGGCGGCGTCCAGCGTTCAAAGGTCTTGCGCCAGTTCTCGACGCCAACCGCAGGGTCATCGTTCTTCAGGACGTGGCCGCCGTGCACGATCAACGCCTTGGCGCCGATGCTTGCGGCGGCGTCGGCGTGCTCGGCCAGGATCTTGCGGCTCGGGATCCGGATCCGGTTGTTCGTCGTGGCCACGTTGATGACGTACGGCGAGTGGACGTACAGGTCGATCGGGGCGCTCTTGAGGGCCGCGACGTCGGCCCGGATCTGCGGTGCCTTCCAGTCTTGGGGGTCACCGAGGAAGAACTGTGCGAGGTCGGCCTCGCGGGCCTGCGCTTCGGCGAGCGGGTCGTCCTGGTCGACGTGAGCACCGATCTTCGGCAGCGAGGTGGTCATGGTTTCACCCTAATCCGGACGCCCGACAGTTGCTGCCGTCCGCCACCCCCCGCCGTCCGCCTGGCCTGGCTCTCGCCTTTCGCTTTTGTCGGTTGATCACGTAAGGGGGCGTGCCGGGGCCCCTCAACAGGTGGGCGCGCCTATTGAAGTGACCGCTCACCCCCCTTACGTGATCATCCGACGGAAGGCGGGCTGGCGCGCGGGTGGCGCGGCGCGGCTGTCGGCCTGTGGACGGATTTCGGGTCGGAGGCGCTGGCTTGGTACTGTGACGCGTTGCTTCGACGCAACGAGCCCTCCTGCCACGGATCGACCGTGGCCGCCCAGACCGAAGGAGGTCGGTGCACGCATGCGTCGTTACGAACTGATGGTGCTTCTCGATCCCGATGTGGAAGAGAAGACCGTCGCTCCCTCTCTCGACCAGTTTCTCGGTGTCGTTCGCCAAGACGGCGGCACCGTAGACAAGGTCGACGTGTGGGGCCGGCGTCGCTTGGCGTACGAGATCTCCAAGAAGACCGAGGCCATCTACGCGGTGATCGACATCGTTGCCGAGCCGGCGTCCGTCAAGGAGCTCGACCGCCAGCTGAACCTCAACGAGACCGTGCTGCGCACCAAGCTCATGCGGCCGGAGAAGCACTAGCCATGGCCGCGGGCGACACTGTCATCACGCTGGTCGGCAACCTGGTTGACGACCCCGAGTTGCGCTTCACCCCCAACGGCCAGGCCGTCGCGAAGTTCCGCATCGCTTCGACGCCGCGTTTCATGGACAAGGCGACGAACGAGTGGAAGGACGGCGAGAGCCTCTTCCTCACGTGCAACGTCTGGCGGCAGGCGGCGGAGAACTGCGCCGAGTCGCTCACCCGTGGCATGCGGGTCATCGTGTCAGGGCCGGTTGAAGCAACGGTCGTACGAGACCAAAGAAGGCGAGAAGCGCACCGTCTTCGAGGTCGAAGTCGACGAGGTCGGACCGTCGCTGCGCAACGCGACCGCCAAGGTCGTCAAGGCCGCTCGTGGTCCGGGCGGCGGTGGCGGTTACGGCGCCGGATCGGGTGGCGGCGCACCTGCCGACGATCCATGGTCAACGCCGGCCGCAGCCGGCGGGTTCTCCGACGAGCCGCCGTTCTAGGACTTTTGCCAGCCGATGGCCGGTACGGGCCCAGCTGGCCCAGCTGGCACCGTCCCAACTGCTAACGCTCTTTCTCGACCCCACACACACGACTGACTGCCCGGGCAACAAGCCACACGGGCGCGACTTTGGAGCAACGCGATGCCGAAGGTTCCCCTGCGCAAGCCGAAGAAGAAGGTTTGCGTGTTCTGCAAGGAAAAGGTCTCCTACGTCGACTACAAGGACACCAACCTGCTGCGGAAGTACATTTCCGACCGCGGCAAGATCCGGGCCCGTCGGGTCACCGGCAACTGCACTCAGCACCAGCGCGACATCGCCACCGCGGTGAAGAACAGCCGCGAGGTGGCGTTGCTGCCCTACACCAGCGCTGCGCGCTAGAAGACGGGACGACGACCATGAAGCTCATCCTCACCGGCGAGGTCGCCGGCCTTGGCGCTCCCGGCGACATCGTCGAGGTCAAGGACGGCTACGGCCGCAACTTCCTTGTGCCGCAGGGTCTTGCGATGCGCGCGACCAAGGGCGCCGAGAAGCAGATCGCGTCACTGAAGCGGGCCCGTGACATCCGCGAAGTTCGCGACCTCGCCCATGCGCGCGAGATCAAGACCCAACTCGAGACGCTCAAGGTCACGCTGCCGACGCGCGCGGGTGCAGCAGGCCGGCTGTTCGGCTCGGTGACAGTCGCCGACGTCGTGGCGGCGGTGAAGGCGGCCGGCGGTCCGATCCTCGACAAGCGCAAGGTCGAACTCGAGGCGCCGATCAAGACGCTCGGCACCCACCAGGTCGTGGTGCGCGTGCAGGGCGACATCTCCGCCAAGGTCGCGCTCGAGGTCACCGCCGCGTCCTAGGTTCGAGCGTGGAGGTTGACGTGACGCACACGGTGATCAGCCCGGCGAGGGGCTGCACTACGACTGGACGAAGGATCACATCGTCGTGAAGACCACGCTCGATATCACCGATGGTCGCGTCACGGTCGTGGAAGACACCATCAAGCCGGGCTTTCACCTGCCCCGACATCACCACAAGCGCACGGTCGAGATCTTCTACGTTCTGGACGGTGAGTTCACCTTCGTCTTCGATGACGAAACGGTTATCGCCACTGCGGGCACGACAGTGAATGTCCCGAACGGTGTCTGGCACGAAGCCAGCAGCCCTGGCGGCGCGAAGTTGATCACTGTGTTTACTCCGGGCGGGTTCGACCGGTACATGGCCGAGCTCGCCGCGATGACGGAGCAGCAGCTGGCCGACGCCGCCTTGATGACGACTGTTGGCGAAACGTACGACACCTGGTTCCGTTAAAGCACGGCCGCAGGCGTCGGCCCGGCGCGGCTCGGGCTTAGTCGAGCGTCGCGCTTGAGGTCACCGCAGCGTCTTAACGAATGACGCGATAGTCGACGAGCAGGTAGCCCGTCGGTGACGTCGCGCAACGGATCGACTCGAGCCGGATCGATGGCAAGCCGTCGAGGAGTCGTCGTCCGCGACCGACGATCAGCGGCGCGATCACGAGCCTGAGTTCGTCGACGACGCCGGCGGCGAGCAGCGCCTGCGCGACCGAGATGCTTGCGTGGACGCCGACATCGCCTCCGGGCTGCTGCTTGAGGTCCCGAACGAAGTCGACCAGGTCGCCGTCGAGCACCGTCGCATTGGCCCAATCCCGGTCAAGTGGCGTGGACGTCGCGACATACTTCGTGACCCCGTTGATGAACGCCGCGAATGGCTGGAGCTGGCTGGTCGGCCAGAACTGCGCCCACTCTGTGTAGCTACGGCGGCCGAGAATAACCGCGTCCTGTGTCGCGATCACACTGGCAAGGTTGGCATCCATCGCGTCGTCCCAGTCGGCGAAGAAGCTGTCTGGCTTCTCGGCGACCCCGTCGAGGGACACCAACTCGTACACGACGATCTTTCGCACGCGCTACTCCTCGGCTAGGTGTCGATGCTGCTTGTTGACGGATCGAGCAGCCGAAACTCATCGCTGCGACGTGCAGGACGTCGGGATCGAGGCCTATTCGAGCGCGTCGGCGATCTCGGCTGGGGCTCGCATCCGCCAGGCGTCGGTCACCAGTTCGGTGAGGCGTTCGACGTCGACCTCGTCGAGGCGCAGCATCACCAGCGGGTAACCGTCGTAGCCCGGCGTGGTGAAGAACACGTCAGGCTCGCCGAGCACGAGCGCCTGCTTCTCGGCCTCATCGCCGACGTAGAGCACCGCAATGTCGGTCCGAATCACCCGGCGTCGGCCCGGCCGAAACTCGGGGTACGACCACACGAAGCCCTTGTTGCCCACCCGGAAGTCGAAACCTTCGCTCGGTATCTCGACGACCTGCGGCAGGCTCAACGCCAGGCGTCGCACGTCATCTGCGTCAGCCATCGGTACTCCCGGAGCCGGTCACCGGCATAGCGTAGGTGGCCAAGGTGACACTCCCAACCCCGTTTCCGCTCCGCCGCTAGGACCAAGCGAGGCCGGTGAGCCGCTCGTACGCCTCGATGTACTTCTCGCGCGTTTTCGCGACGACGTCGTCGGGCAGCGGCGGTGGTGGGGTGTCCGAACTGCGATCCCAGCCGGACGCCGGTGAGGTCAGCCAGTCACGCACGTACTGCTTGTCGTACGACGGCTGCGCGTGGCCGGGCTCGTACAGATCGGCTGGCCAGAAGCGCGACGAGTCCGGCGTGAGCACCTCATCGGCCAGCACGATCGTGCCGTCCCCACCCGCTCGCCGTCCGAACTCGAATTTCGTGTCGGCCAGGATGATGCCGCGCGCTCTCGCGATCTCCTCGGCGCGACCGTAGGCAGCCAGCGTCAGGCGCTTGAGCTCGTCTGCCGCGTCGGCGCCGATCGTGTCCTCGACGTCCGCCAGCGAGATGTTCTCGTCGTGCTCGCCGATCGGCGCCTTCGTCGACGGCGTGAACAGCGGTTCCGGCAACCGCGACCCGTCAACCAGGCCGGCCGGGAGCGGGATCCCGGAGACGGCGCCGGTGCGCTTGTAGTCGGACAACCCCGAACCCGTCAGGTATCCGCGGGCGATGCACTCGACCGGCAGCATGTCGAGGCGCTCGCAGATCATCGCGCGTCCCGCGAACTCCGGCGGCACGTCGGTCGAGATCAGATGGTTAGGCACGACGTCGGCAAGCTGCTCGAACCACCAGATCGACATCGCCGTCAGGACGGCACCCTTGTCGGGGATCGGCGTCGGGAGCACGAAATCGTAGGCAGAGATGCGGTCACTGGCGACGAACAGCAAGCTGCCGTCGTCCATCTCGTAGAGGTCACGCACTTTGCCCGAGGCGATGAAGGTGTAGTCGCTCATTCGCGGAAGTGTGCCAGAAACGCGTACGGCGGGTGAGTGGGGCGCTAGTTGGTCAGAGGATGTCGGCTGGGGCGTAGAAGGCGGCGTCCGGATAGCGAGCCGTGACCAGCGCGACCTGATCGCAGAACGCGGCGACCTGCGCGGTCGCTGCGCCGGTAAACGCGAGCGGTGCTGACAGCAGTGCAGCGATGTCGGCGTCAGTGAGCTGCAGCCGGTCATCGGCGGCCAGGCGTTCGAACAGATCGTTGTGGTCGACACCCTTCTCGCGCATCGCCAGGGCAACCGCGACCGCGTGCTCCTTGATCGCCTCGTGGGCGACCTCGCGACCGACTCCGTGTCGCACCGCAGCCATCAACACTTTGGTGGTGGCCAGGAACGGCAGGTAGCGGTCGAGTTCGCGCTGCACGACGGCCGGATACGCGCCGAACTCGTCGAGCACCGTGAGAAACGTCTGGAAGAGTCCGTCTGCTGCGAAGAAGGCGCCGGGGAGCGCGACTCGTCGTACGACAGAACACGAGACGTCACCCTCGTTCCACTGGTCGCCCGCGAGCTCGGCGGCCATGCCGGCGAAGCCGCGCAAGACGACAGCGAGGCCGGTCACCCGCTCGCACGACCTGGTGTTCATCTTGTGCGGCATCGCACTCGAGCCGACCTGCCCGGCCTTGAAGCCCTCTGTCACCAGCTCGTGACCCGCCATCAGCCGGATGGTGGTCGCGAGGCTTGACGGGCCGGCGGCGGCTTGAACCAGCGCGGTGACGACATCGAAGTCAAGTGACCGCGGATACACCTGGCCGACGCTGTTCAGGACTCGCTCGAAGCCCAGGTGACTCGCGACGCTCGCCTCGAGCTGGGCGAGCTTCGCGGCATCGCCGTCGAGCAAATCGAGCATGTCCTGGGCAGTGCCCATCGGGCCCTTGATGCCGCGCAACGGGTAGCGCGCGATCAGCTGCTCGATGCGCTCGAGGGCGATCAGCAGCTCCTCGCCGGCCGACGCAAAGCGCTTGCCGAGTGTCGTCGCCTGAGCCGCGACGTTGTGACTGCGCCCGACCATGACCAGCTCGCCGTGCTCCGCGGCGAGGCGCGCGAGCCGGGCCAACGCGGCCACCATCCGGTCGCGGATGATCACCAGCGATTCGCGCACCTGGAGCTGCTCGACATTCTCCGTGAGGTCGCGCGACGTCATGCCCTTGTGGATGTGCTCGTGCCCAGCCAGCGCGTTGAACTCTTCGATGCGTGCCTTCACGTCGTGCCGGGTGACCTTCTCGCGCTCGTTGATGGAGTCGAGGTCGACCTCATTGGTCACCCGCGTGTAGTCGTCGACGACACCAGCCGGGACGTCGATGCCGAGCTCGGCCTGAGCCTTGAGGACGGCGATCCAGAGCTTTCGTTCAAGTGCGACCTTGGCGCGCGGCGACCACAGCTCGACGAGCGCAGCCGACGCATAGCGCGTCGCGAGGACGTCGGGAATCTGTGGAGTGGCCATCGCCCGACCATTGTCGCATCGGCGCGGCAGTTTGATGTTGATCACGTCAGGCACCCTTGAAGGTCCTGAGGCAGGTGTAGACACCTGCCTCAGGACCTTCTCGGCTGCCTCAGGCCCGTCGCGTGAGGGCCAGGTCGCGCTAGAAGTGGGCTGCCACCGCTTGCGCGATTGCCAGCATGGTTGCGTCGCTGGGCAGCTGCCCCGCCGCTGGCGTCGAGAGTGTCCTTGCCGTTGCTCGCGGCGACGTCGACCACGATCGGACTACTGCCCGTGCGCAGGAGCTGGACGTCGACCACCGACAACGAGTCCTTGCTCAGGTGCGAAACGCACGCATTCTCATCCGGGCCGACCTGGGAGCAGGTTCCGGCGTAGCCCGGCTTGGTCCCATCTCCTTGGGTGGCACCCGGCGCGGGTGAAGCGGTTGCCTGGGCGCTCGCCATCGCTCGCTTCTGGGCCTCGAGGCTGGCGATCGCGGCTGCGTCAGCGAAGCGACGGTGAGGGTTGGTCCGTCCCACCTGCCGAGGCTGAGTTGTCGCCGGCGGCGGCTGAGGCAGCCGCCTTCTTCTTGGCCTCGAGACTGGCGATCGCCGCCGGATCCAACGACTGTGACGGCGATTGGCTGGCCGGTGCAGTTGCCGATCATTCCCTGCGCGGCGCCGGCCTTCCTGTGCGATGTCGGGACCAGTTCCCACGTTCACCTGGAGGTCGACGTCACCCGTCGACAGCTTGAACAACGCCTCGTAGCTACGCGACCCGTTGGGCTCTCGAACGCAGTTTGCCGCGTGGTTGGGGGTCGCGGTAACGCCTTTCGGTAGCGCCGCGGCGACGACGCTCTGCCAATTGATCGACGATGACGTCGTGCACGGGACCCCGGGTGATGGCTTCGCCGGGTCAGGCGCCGAACTCGACGATGAAGGGGCGGGCGAGGACGGCGGTCTGCTCGCCGGTGCCCCTGCTCCACTGCCGAGGTCGGACGTCGAGGGGCTGCCGAGCCCGAGCAACGCCGGCCCTGTCACCACGCCGGCCACCGCCACCCCGGCCGCGACCGTCGTACCGGCGGCGTACAGGCCGTGCCGGTTGCGATTCGCCCGCCGACCGTTGCGCGCCAGCAACTCGACGTCCGGCAAGGTAGGTGGTTCTCCGGTTTGACCGGAGCGGAACGCGGCGGCAAACGCGTGCCTTGCGAAGTCCTCGTCGTTCATCGCTGTGGTCCTTTCATAAGTTCAGCAGGGGCGGACTCGGGCGCGAGCAATTCGCGCAATTTCGCAAGCCCGCGTGCGGTTTGGCTCTTCACAGTTCCTTCGGTGCAGCCGAGCAGGTGTGCGGTTTCGGTGACGTCGAGGTCCTGCCAGAAGCGCAGGACGACGACCGCTCGCTGTCTCGGCGGCATCTTGGCTAGCGCGTCGAACAACAGCAGCCGGTCTTCGACGTTGCCTGGTGCGGTGACGGCGGTTTCAGGCGGTGCTGCGGAACTCAGTTCACGACGCCACGACACTCGCCGGCGCCGGTCGAACGTGGCTCGGACGAGCATCGTGCGCACGTAGCCGTCGAGCCGATCGTGGCGTTGGACCTTGTCCCAGTTGACGTAGAGCTTGGTGAATACCGTCTGCACGACGTCGTCCGCGTGGTGCCAATCACCGCACAACAAGAAGGCCGTGCGGCGCAGATCGCGCATGCGGGCGGCCGCGTAGGCCTTGAACTCCGCCTCGTCCGCTGCTCGCACGCCGGTCCCTCTCGCGTTTGCCTCTCACCCTCTTACAGGTGTGGGCGGACGTGCCAGGTTGCACGGGCTAGAGCTCGTCGCCCGGAGGGCGAGCAAGAACGATCTGCTCCGCGGACGGCGAGCAGTGCGATGTCGTGGCGGTAGTGACCGCCGTCGAGGGTGATGTGCTGGACGCCGGCGTAGGCCGCGTCGCGTGCGGCCGCGAGGGTGTCACCGGTTGCCGTCACCGACAGGACGCGGCCGCCGGTTGAAACCGTTTGGCCGGCTCGATTGCCGGTGCCCGCGTGCAGCACGTAGGCAGGCGCGGTGACCTCGTCGAGGCCGCCGATGACATCGCCGCTGCGCGGGTTCTCGGGATAGCCGGCCGCGGCAAGCACGACCGTGACCGCGTACCCGTCGCGCCAGGTCAGCGGCGGGTGGTCGGCGAGGGTTCCGGTGGCGGCCGCGTTGAGCAGCCCGGCTAACGGTGTCTGCAGCAGGGCGAGCACGACCTGCGTCTCCGGATCGCCGAAGCGAGCGTTGAACTCGACGACGCGCGTTCCTCGGCTGGTCAGCGCGAGGCCGGCGTACAGCAGTCCGGCGAACGGCGTACCGCGCCGCCGCATCTCGTCGACGGTCGGTTGGAGGACGTCGCGCATGACGTCGTCGACCAGCGACTTCGGCGCCCACGGCAGCGGCGCGTAGGCGCCCATGCCTCCGGTGTTCGGCCCCTGATCGGCGTCCGCCACTCGCTTGAAATCTTGTGCCGGCAGCAGCGGGACGACGGTGCTGCCGTCGGTGATGGCGAACAGGGAGACCTCCGGGCCGTCGAGGTACTCCTCGATGACGACCCGCGCGCAATGGCTTGCATGCTCGAGCGCAGCCGCGCGGTCTGTTGTGACCACAACCCCCTTGCCGGCGGCCAGGCCGTCGTCCTTCACGACGTAGGGCGGACCGAACTCGTCGAGCGCTGCAGCAGCTTGACGTGCGTCCGTGCACACTCGAGAAGCCGCAGTCGGAACATCGGCGGCATCCATGATCTGTTTCGCGAACGCCTTGCTCCCTTCGAGCTGCGCGGCAGCTCGGGTCGGTCCGAAGCAGGCGATGCCTTGTGCTTGAACCGCGTCGACAACCCCTGCTACCAAAGGGATTTCGGGTCCGATGACGACGAGGTCGGCGCCCAGATGGTCGCCAGCTTGGCGACTGCGTCGGGGTCTCGGACGTCGATGTCGCTGGTATCCGCGATAGTGGCGATGCCCGCATTTCCGGGTGCGCAATGCAGCGCGCTCACCGCTGGGTCATTGCGCAGCGCTAAGCAGATCGCGTGCTCTCGCGCACCACCACCGATGACGAGGATGTTCACAGTGGCCGGAGTCGTCAGCTGGCGGTTAGCGGTCGCAACAGCAAGGTCTGGTCGCGCGCCGGACCGACGCCGATCACGCTGAACGGCGCGCCCGACATCTCCTGCAGCGCCTCGATGTACCTGCGCGCATTCTTCGGTAGGTCGTCGAATTCGCGCGCCTTCGAAATGTCTTCACGCCAGCCGGGAAACTCCTCATAGACCGGCTGCGCGTGGTGGAAGTCGGTCTGTGTCATCGGCATTTCGTCGATGACGCTGCCGTCAGGCAGCCGGTAGCCGACACACACCGGGATGGTCGCGAAGTCGGACAGCACGTCGAGCTTGGTCAGGACGAAGTCGGTGACTCCATTGACTCGGGTGGCATAGCGCGCGATGACCGCGTCGTACCAGCCACAACGCCGTGGCCGGCCAGTGGTCGTGCCGAATTCCGCTCCGATCGCGCGGAGCTTCTCGCCGTCCGCATCTTCGAGTTCTGTCGGGAAAGGTCCGGCACCCACGCGCGTCGTGTACGCCTTGACGACCGCGATGACGCGATCGATGCGGGTGGGTCCGATACCGGAGCCGGTGCACGCGCCGCCAGCCGTGGCGTTCGACGACGTGACGAACGGATAGGTGCCGTGGTCGACGTCGAGCAGGGTCGCCTGGCCGGCTTCGAGGAGCACGGTGTCGCCGCGGTCGAGCGCGGTGTTCAGCAGCAGGCTGGTGTCTTGCACCATCGGCCGGAGCCGCTCGGCGTACTCGAGGAGTTCGGTGACGACAGCGCTGGTGTCGATGGCCGCGCGGTTGTAGATCTTCACCAGCAGCTGGTTCTTGGGCTGCAGAGCGCCTTCGACTTTCTGCCGCAGGATCTTCTCGTCGAACAGGTCCTGAACGCGCACGCCGACCCGCGACATCTTGTCGGAGTAGGCCGGGCCGATGCCGCGGCCGGTGGTGCCGATCTTCGCCTTGCCGAGGAAGCGCTCGCCGACCCGGTCGATCGTGCGGTGGTAGCTGGCGATGACGTGGGCATTCGCGCTGACGATCGAGGCGGCTGGTGTCGATGCCTCGCTGCTCGAGCATGTCGATCTCGCCGAACAGGACGCCGAGGTCGATCACCACCCCGTTGCCGATGACCGGTGTGACCGAGGGCGTGAGGACGCCGCTTGGCAACAGGTGGACCGCGTACTTCTCGTCGTCGATCACGATGGTGTGGCCGGCATTGTTGCCGCCGTTGAACCGCACGCAGTAGTCGATCTGGTCGCCGAGCAGGTCGGTGGCCTTGCCCTTACCCTCGTCACCCCACTGGGCGCCGACGAGCACGATCGCGGGCATGGGTGCCGGCCCTTTCTGGAAACGAGTCGAAGGCCCCGAAATCGCAAGCGCGACCGGGGCCTCTTGCGAAGCGAGGCTACCCGATAAGGCCCCATAACCGGGAATTCCGCGCAGCCGCTCGGTGGCGGCCGCCCCCGCGCTCGCCCGCCGACGTCGTCGGTTGATCACGTAAGGGGGGTCTGGGGTCACTTAGACAGGTGGGCGCACCTGTCCGAGTGACGGTTCGCCTTGCGTGACGGGGCGGGCGAACCAGCAGGGACGTCGACGGGTGGTCGTCGGACGCGCTAATCGGCCAACGCAGCAGCCGCCGACGGACTTGAGTCGCGGAGGAAATCGGCGCACCGAAGAGCCTCGTCGTCCTCGCCGATAGCGGCCGCGGCAAGACCCAGCGCGTTCAGGCTGCGCAAGAACCCACGGTTCGGCTCGTGTTCCCATGGCACTGGACCGTGGCCCTTCCAACCGGCGCGCCGCAATTGGTCGAGGGAGCGGTGATAACCGGTGCGGGCATACGCGTACGCCGCGACAGGCTCGCCCGCGGCGAGCGCCCTATCGGCCAGCTCGGCCCAAGCTGCTGCGTAGCTGGGGTGCGCAGCAGCGACCAGTGCGGGGTCGACGCCGTCCCCGAGTTCAGCGCGGGCCTCAGGATCGTCCGGCAGGAGCGTGGGCGCAGGCTCACCGAGCAAATTGTGTGTCATAGCTTCATCTTGCCCTGCCAGCCGTGGCGCCGCCGCCCTCGACCTGGGCAGAGGTACTTACGCCCCCATCGCTCCTCTTCGAGCGGCTCGCGCAAAGGCCGCAACCAATCGACGTCCGAGCCCTAATGCCTCACCCTGGACGTCGGCCCAACCGAAGCGCACGACTTCGAAGCCCGCCTCACGAAGCCTGTCTTCGCGATGTTTCTCGTCGTACAGAGTCTCTATCGGTTTGCCGTCGTACTTGAGCCGGCCGTCAAATTCCCCGATTGTCCGGTGCTGATCCCATAGAAAATCGACCCGCCCGATGATGCCCCTTGCATCGCGGACGCCGACTTGCTGGCGCGGCTGCGGCAGTCCAAGGCGTTCGAAGGCGATGCGCGCAAGCGACTCTCCAGGCGACTCGGATCCGACTTGAGGCGAACGCAACAACCCGTCCAGCATTTCGTGCTCCAGGCCAGTCCGCGCACATCAGCAGCACCGACCGCAGGAGGTCCGATGTGGGTTCGCTCGTCCCAGAGGGCCGACTCTGCAAGCACGACTCCCTGTGCAAAGGTCGACTCGCGGGCGGTGTCGATGACGGTCCAGGCCACATCGGTCGCGCGGATCCCGTCGACGGTGATCACTCGCCCGGGCGGTACGCGGGCGACGTGGTGGTGCACTCCTGCTTCGGTGCGTGACGATCCAAGCCCGGTCCGAGTCAGGTGCACCGTCGTGAAGTCTGGGTCGAGGACGTCGAGCCCATGGACCGCAGCTGCCGTGAGATGGCTCGCGAACGCTCCCGTCCCTCACGCGCATAAGGGCCGCTCGGGCGGCAAGCACGTGCAGCGCAGCCTCGTTGTCGGGAAGGAGATGCGTTTCGGTGTAGATGCCGCGCCGGAGTCGGGCCCACTCTTTCGGTTCGGGTGAGGACCTTGATCTCCCGCTCGCTATACCCGGACTCGAGCGCCTGGGAAGCGGTGAAGAGCCCACGCTGGATCGCCGCGATACGCGCAAGGTGCGGCACCAGAGCATGGGTCACATCGTGGCGGTTCGCTCAGATGCCGCAGTGGCCGCTGTCCACAGGCCGATGCCAACGGCCGACGCCAACCGGCGTCCAGACCAAGGGCGCGAGGTCACCGAGCTAGGGGATAGCGGCGAGTGGTCGTGTCGCGCTAGGCGAACCGGCACTTCAATAGGTGCGCCCACCTATTGAAGTGACCCGCCGCCGCCCCTACGTGATCAACCAGCGCACGAGGGCGTCGGATGGCGGGACGGCGTGGTGGTCGGCGACGGCGCCGAGGGTCAGGCTTTGGTGCCGGCGGAGCGCAGGTCGGTGCACGCCTCTACTACCCGAGCGGCCATGCCGTTTTCGGCCAGCTTTGACCATGCGCGCGGGTCGTAGGTCTTCTTGTTGCCGACTTCACCGTCGATCTTCAGCACGCCGTCGTAGTTCTTGAGCATGTGGTCGGCCACCGGCCGGGTGTACGCATACTGCGTGTCGGTGTCGACGTTCATCTTCACGACGCCGTAGTCCAACGTCTCGCGGATCTCCTCGAGCAAGGACCCCGAGCCGCCGTGGAACACCAGGTCGAATGGCTCGGTCTTGCCGTACTTGGCGCCGACCTCGTCCTGGATTTCCTTCAGCACGACGGGTCGCAGCTTGACCCCGCCCGGCTTGTAGACCCCGTGAACATTGCCGAAGGTCGCGGCGAGCAGGTAACGACCGTTCTCGCCGAGACCGAGCACCTCGGCGGTCCGCAGCGCGTCTTCCGGCGTCGTGTAGAGCTTCTCGTTGATCTCGTGGGAGACGCCGTCCTCTTCGCCGCCCACGACGCCGATCTCGAGCTCCATGAGGATTTTCGCTTCCGCACAGCCGGCGAGCAGCTCGCGGGCGATCTTCAGGTTCTCCTCAAGCGTCACCGCCGAGCCGTCCCACATGTGGGAGCCGAAGAGCGGATCTTGGCCGGCCGCTACCCGGCCCTTCGAGATCTCGATGAGCGGCCGCATGTAGCCCTCGAGCTTGTTCGGCGGGCAGTGGTCGGTGTGCAGCGCGATGTTGACCGAGTACTTCGCCGCGACGACGTGCGCGAACTCGGCGAGCGCGACCGCGCCGACGACCATGTCTTTGACCCGCTGGCCGGACGCGAACTCCGCGCCGCCCCACGACACCTGGATGATCCCGTCGCTTTCGGCGTCCGCGAAGCCCTGGATCGCCGCGTTGACCGACGACGACGACGTCACGTTGATCGCCGGGTAGGCGTACTTGCCCGCCTTCGCCCGATCGATCATGTCGGCATAGACCTCAGGGCTGGCGATCGGCATCTCGATACTCCGTAAGCGTTGCGGCTAGGGCGCCGCGTGCAAACCCAAGTATCCCGCACCCGACTCGGCCGGCTGTCGCGCAGGTGGACTGCCGCCCGCCGACTCCGCCGCGCTAGGCGAACCACGTCACTTCGACGGGTCGCGCCCACCTGATCTGACGGGCCGCCCGGCTACCCCCGCCTTACGTGATCAACCGACGGCGGCGGTCGGTGTTCAGGTAACGGCCAGGTTCGTTGGATAGCCTCGGCTCATGATCGATCACCTGGCCAGTGCGGCGGCCGCCGCCCGGATGACTGCGGCCGCGCCCAGATGACGGCCGCCAGCGTCCATGCCTCGGTCAACGTCCTCGACGCGAACTCCGTGATCAAGACCTTCGGGCTCGCCGGGATCTTCATCATCTTGTTCGTCGAGACCGGGTTACTGATCGGCTTCTTCCTGCCCGGCGACACCCTGCTGGCCCTGGCGGGCGCGTTCGCCGCCCTTCCGGTGTCGGATTCGCGGCACCTGCCGCTGGCCGCACTGCTGGTCGGCTGCCCGATTGCCGCGATCGCCGGCGGGCAGGTCGGTTTCCTGATCGGTCGCCGCGGTGTCGCCCTGGCCAAGCCCGGATCGAGCTTCGAGCACTCGCTCAAGCGGATCGAGCCCATGTTCGAGCGCTTCGGTGAGGGTTGGGTCGTTCTTTTGTGTCGCTTTATTCCGGTCCTGCGGGCATTTATCAACCCGGCTGCGGGCATGCTGGAGATGCCGGCCAAGCGGTTCACCCTGTGGAACGTCGTCGGCGGCGTCGCGTGGCCCCTGGCGATCCTGCTGGCGGGCTACTACGCGGGTACTCAGCTGCATATCGAGAAATATGCGCTGCCCGTCGTGGGCTTCGCCGTTATCGTTTCGGTCCTGTCGATCTTGGTGGAGCTGCGGCGAAACAAGCGCCGGCAGGCGGTGTCGGGAGTCAAGTAATCCGGAGGTACGACACGGGTGAGTGACGCCGACCTAGCGATCGTGACGCGTGGCCTGACGAAGACGTTCGCTGTCGCCCGTCGCCACGAGGGTCGGTTTGCCGGCTCTCCGCTCGCTGATCGA
This sequence comes from uncultured Actinomycetes bacterium, assembly GCA_963809135.1. Classification (GTDB taxonomy): domain Bacteria; phylum Actinomycetota; class Actinomycetes; order Acidothermales; family Acidothermaceae; genus PALSA-607. The sequence continues at coordinate 2,129 of CAWEIG010000015.1, read as the reverse complement.
TCCCATCCACGAGCACCGCACCGTGGTCGACGATCTGACGATGAGCGTCGAGAAGGGCGAACTCGTCGCCCTGCTCGGTCCGAACGGCGCCGGCAAATCGACGTCCATCAAGATGCTGACCGGAGTTCTCACGCCGTCAGCCGGCGAGGTCTTCGTCGACGGGCGGATCCCGCACAAAGACCGGATCGCGAACGCCCGCAACATCGGCGCCGTGTTCGGTCAGAAGACGCAGCTGTGGTGGGACCTGCCGGTCAAGCAGTCGTTCGCGATTCTGCGCGACATCTTCGACGTGCCGCAGGCGATCTACGACCGCCAGCTCGCCGACTTCAACGCGATCCTCGAGCTCGCGGAATTCTGGGACACACCGGTCCGTCACTTGTCCCTTGGCCAGCGGGTGCGCTGCGAGATCGCCGGCGCCATGCTGCACGACCCGTCGATCGTGTTCCTCGACGAGCCGACGATCGGCATGGACGTCGTGGTGAAGGAGCAGACCCGCCAGTTCTTGCGCTCGCAGGTTGAAGAGCGCGGCCGCACGATCGTGCTGACGACGCACGACATGACCGAGGTCGCGCGCCTATGCGAGCGGGTCTTGCTCATCAACCACGGACGCCTGATGTTCGATGGCAGCCTCGACGAGCTCAAGGCCGCGCACGGTGGCAAGCCGATCGTGAACGTCACGTTCTCCGAGCCGATCGGTGCGCTCGAAGTGCCAGGCGCCAAGGTCGTCAGCCACGACGGCATCCAGGCGGTGCTCGCACCGACCGGTTCGAGCACTCCCGAGGACGTCGTGCGCGCCCTCATCTCACGCTTTCCGGTGGTCAACATCGGCGTCGTCGAAACAAATCTCGAAGACGTGATGCGCGACGTCTATCTCTCCACTCTCGACAGGCGGGACGGCGATAAGCGGACGGCGATCAGCGGGCCGTCGAGACATCCACTGATCGACGTCCGGCGTGACGGCTGTCTCAGGTCGGCGCTGCAGTTGCTGCTGCGCCGCGGCCGCACCGCTCGTGGCGCATCCTTCGGCTTGGCCTGCTGAATGAACGCGCCTACCGGGTGCGGCTTGTCGTAGCGCCGGTCACGCTCGCCGTGCAGCTCTACCTGTATGACCGGTTGTGGACCGCGGTGTTCAGCCACACGACGGTGGCCGCCGGACTCACGCTGCGCCAAACGCTGACGTACTCGCTGATGGCCCTGCTGATCGCCCGCGTCCGATGGAACTCGCGCACGTTCAACGTGCGCGACAGTTTGAGCGTCGCGGTGCGCGAAGGCACTGTTGTGTACTGGTTCTTGCGACCGATCTCGCCCTCGCGGTTCTACATGTGGCGGCAGTCAGGCGACATGTTGTACGGCGCGTTCTGGGCGGCCATCGGATACGTCGTCTTGCTGCGCGTTCACATCATCGCGCCGCCGCGCGGCCTCCGCGGAGCGACCGTGTTCGCGGCCAGCCTGTTGCTCGGTCAGATGGTGTTGTACTACCTCGGACAGATCGTCGACGTCGCCATGTTCTGGCTCGTGAGCAACAGCGCGATCGTTCGCATGTACTACTTCATTCAAGACCTCTTGTCGGGCGTGTTTGTGCCGCTGCCGTTCATGCCAGTCGTTGCTCCTGACGTTCGCTACCTGGTTGCCGTTCAGCTTCGGCATCAACGTGCCGCTATCGCTCTACGTTGGCCGCACGCCGATGGGCCATGCCGGTCGCGAGCTTGCGTTGCAGGCGCTGTGGGTTATTGCGCTGGCTGTCATTTCCAGGTGGCTGTGGAGTCGCGCGGGCCGACGGGTCATGGTGCAGGGCGGATGACCGCGATCACCGGAGTCGACCGTTGCAGCTGCGGGCGAGACGCGCGCGACACACGCTGCGCGTCGTCTACAAGGTGAGTGCGCTGAACTTTCGCGCGCAGATGGAATACCGCGGAAACTTCGTCGCGTCGATCATGTTCGGCATCCTCTGGCAGACGTCGACGCTGATGTTCGTCAGCGTGTTGCTCACCAGGTTCAAGGGCGGCTTGGGTGGTTTTCCGAGCAGCGGCGTCTTGCTGATCGTCGGCATGCGGCTCGTCGCGCACGGGCTCTACGTGCTGTTCTTCTACAACTTCGCGTGGATACCGCTGCTCGTCGATGACCATCGC
>CAWEIG010000014.1:0-21572 GCA_963809135.1 uncultured Actinomycetes bacterium | reverse complement strand
CTACTTCAGGCCCGAGATCTGGAAGCTCTTGCAGTGGCGAGCTAGCCGGCGCGCTTGCCGCCGATCGACGGCCATGCGAGCTCTCCATCCTCACGAACGACGAGCCACCACGGCACGTCGAAATCTCCGTGAAGATCACCCACATATCAAGCTGAAGTGTGCGTTCGTCGGCCAACGACGGTCGTAAACATGCGTAGGGCCGGCACCCGCGAACGGGTGCCGGCCCTACAACGCTCGAACTATTCGGCGGCCGGTGCTGGTGCCGCGCCAGGGGCTCCGGCCGGATCGGCGGCAGCAGCGGGTGCAGCCGCCGGTGCCGCTTCTGGAAGCGGCGGGATGTCGGGAACGAGAGCCGGCTTGGCCTCACCGCGGAACGTGAACGCGGCTTCGGGAGTGTCGACACCCTCGGCGTCGACCACCACGATCTGGCCGGCCTTGAGCTCGCCGAACAGGATCTTCTCCGACAAGCACGTCTTCGATCTCGCGCTGGATCGTGCGCCGCAACGGACGCGCACCAAGCACCGGGTCGTAACCCTTCTTGGCGAGCACCTTCTTCGCGTCCGACGTGAGCTCGAGGCCCATGTCGCGATCCTTGCAGCCGCAAGTCGACCTTGGCGATCATCAGGTCGACGATCGTGACGATCTCTTCCTCGGTGAGCTGGTGGAACACGATCGTGTCGTCGACGCGGTTCAAGAACTCGGGCCTGAAGTGCTGCTTGAGCTCCTCGTTGACCTTCGCCTTCATCCGCTCGTAGTTGCCCTGCGCGTCATGCTCCTTGGAGAAGCCCATGTTGAAGCCCTTGGAGATGTCACGCGTACCGAGGTTGGTCGTCATGATGATGACCGTGTTCTTGAAGTCGACCACCCGACCCTGAGCGTCGGTCAAGCGACCGTCTTCGAGGATCTGCAACAACGAGTTGAAGATGTCGGGGTGCGCCTTCTCGACCTCGTCGAACAAGACCACGGAGAACGGCTTGCGCCGCACCTTCTCGGTCAGCTGACCGCCCTCGTCGTAGCCGACGTAGCCGGGAGGCGAACCGAACAGCCGCGACACGGTGTGCTTCTCCATGAACTCGCTCATGTCGAGCTGGATCAAAGAGTCCTCGTCGCCGAACAGGAACTCGGCGAGCGTCTTCGAGAGCTCGGTCTTACCGACACCTGACGGACCGGCGAAGATGAACGAACCACCGGGCCGCTTCGGGTCTTTCAGACCAGCACGCGTACGGCGAATCGTCTGCGACAGCGCCTTGATCGCCGGCTCCTGGCCGATGACCCGCTTGTGCAGCTCGTCCTCCATGCGCAGCAACCGTGACGTCTCTTCCTCGGTCAACTTGAACACCGGGATGCCGGTAGCGGTCGCCAGCACCTCGGCGATCAGCTCTTCGTCGACCTCGGCGACGACGTCCATGTCGCCGGCCTTCCACTCCCGCTCGCGCTGCGTCTTGGCCGCAAGCAGTTGCTTCTCGCGATCGCGAAGCGACGCCGCCTTCTCGAAGTCTTGCGCGTCGATCGCGCTTTCCTTCTCACGGCGAACGCCGGCGATCTTCTCGTCGAACTCGCGAAGGTCGGGCGGCGCGGTCATGCGACGAATGCGCATGCGCGAGCCAGCCTCGTCGATGAGGTCGATGGCCTTGTCGGGCAGGAACCGGTCGCTGATGTAGCGGTCGGCCAGCTGCGCCGCCGCAACCAGTGCGCCGTCAGTGATCGACACGCGGTGGTGCGACTCGTAGCGGTCGCGCAGGCCCTTGAGGATCTCGATGGTGTGCGCCAGCGACGGCTCGGCCACCTGGATCGGCTGGAACCGCCGCTCGAGGGCGGCGTCCTTCTCGAGGTGCTTGCGGTACTCGTCGAGCGTGGTCGCACCGATGGTCTGCAGCTCACCGCGAGCCAGCATCGGCTTCAAGATGGACGCCGCGTCGATCGCGCCCTCAGCGGCACCGGCACCGACCAGCGTGTGCAGCTCGTCGATGAACAAGATGATGTCGCCGCGGGTGCGGATCTCCTTGAGGACCTTCTTCAACCGCTCCTCGAAGTCACCGCGGTAGCGGCTACCGGCGACGAGCGCGCCGAGGTCGAGGGTGTAGAGCTGCTTGTCCTTCAGCGTCTCGGGCACTTCGCCCTTGACGATGGCCTGCGCCAGGCCCTCGACGATCGCGGTCTTGCCGACGCCGGGCTCACCGATCAGAACCGGGTTGTTCTTGGTGCGACGCGACAGCACCTGCATGACGCGCTCGATTTCCTTCTCGCGACCGATGACCGGGTCGAGCTTTCCTTCGCGCGCGGCCTGCGTGAGGTTGCGGCCGAACTGATCCAAGACGAGGGACGTCGACTGGGTGCCCTCAGCGGGACCGCCGGCGGTCGCCTCTTGCTTGCCCTGGTATCCCGACAGCAACTGAATGACCTGCTGGCGCACCCGGTTGAGGTCGGCGCCAAGCTTCACCAACACCTGCGCGGCGACGCCTTCGCCCTCACGGATGAGGCCGAGCAGGATGTGCTCGGTACCGATGTAGTTGTGACCGAGTTGGAGCGCCTCGCGAAGCGAAAGCTCGAGGACCTTCTTGGCGCGCGGCGTGAAAGGAATGTGCCCGGACGGCGCCTGCTGGCCCTGCCCGATGATCTCTTCGACCTGTTGGCGGACGCCTTCGAGCGAGATTCCGAGGCTCTCGAGAGCCTTCGCGGCGACGCCTTCGCCCTCGTGGATGAGCCCGAGCAGGATGTGCTCGGTGCCGATGTAGTTGTGGTTGAGCATGCGGGCTTCTTCTTGCGCCAGCACGACAACACGTCGGGCTCGGTCGGTAAATCTCTCGAACATGTCGCTCGCTCCTCTGCGCCTACTTCTTTTAATGCTACCCGCGCTCCGGGACGCACCTGCCCATTAGCTACCTGGTGCTGCCCGACCCGGCCGCGCCTGCTTGCGACAGTTCTCGCCAAGACACGGCGAGACTTGCGCCCTTCAGGCCAACTTTTCCGCGGCTAGGGCCAAAAATACGTCCGATTCGGGCGATAGAACCCGAAAATCGGGCTCCTGGGCCTTCAAGACTCCAAACCGTGACCCAGGCGTGGCTGTTCCGTGAGCGTTGCGCTCCGAGCGAACAGCCAGGGCGATCTAGTGGGAGGACTCGTACCTGGCGACGATGTCGGCGGCGATCCGACCGCGCTCGTTGACCTTGATGCCCTTGGAGCGGGCCCACGCCCTGATCTCCGAGGTCGGCGCCGCGCTACCTGCCGCCGCCTTCGACCGACCGGCGCGGCCGCGCGGACGACCCACCCGCGAAGAGCGCCCCGACCGACGTGCCGCGCCGACGTACGCATTCAGCGACTCGCGGAACTTCTTCGCATTGGACTTGCTCAGGTCGATCTCGTAGAAGACGCCATCTATGCCAAACGTCAGGGTTTCGTCTGCCGAACTCCCGTCGATGTCATCGACTAGCGTTACCTGGACCTTTTGTGCCACGGGAGGCGTCCTTTCAACTGCACGGGCATGACTCGATTGCGGAAAGCAAATCGGAAATGCGCGACGAATGCAAATAGGTCCGCACCGCAGGAAGCGTGCAGTTCACAGGTACATGATCATGCGGGTGTTACCGAGTGTGTTCGGCTTCACTCGTTCAAGGTCGAGAAACTCCGCAACGCCTTCGTCATACGATCTCAGCAACTCTTCGAACACGTCTGGCGCCACCGGAAAGCCGTCGATCTCGGCGAAACCGTGCGACGCGAAGAAATCAACTTCGAAGGTAAGGCAAAACAGCCGGCGGACGCCGAGGTCGCGCGCCGTACTCAGCAAATGTTCGAGAAGCAGATGCCCAATGCCCTTGCCGCGCATCGCCGGCGCAACCGCGAGCGTGCGCACTTCGGCCAGGTCTTCCCACATGACGTGCAGGGCTCCGCAGCCGACTACGGTCGCCGGGGCGTCCCCGATCGGCAATACGCGCTCGGCAACCCAGAACTCCTGCACATCTTCGTACAAGGTGACCGTCGGCTTGTTCAGCAACTTGCGCTCAGGCGCATAAGCGTCGACGAATTCGCGGATCGCTTTCACGTCGGCGGTGCGGGCGCGCCGCACCGTTATGTCCGCAGGCAGTTGGTTCATCGCCTACTCGGGCCTGATCAATGGGAACAGAATCGTTTCGCGAATGTTTGCGCCCGTGAGCAACATCACGAGCCGATCGATTCCAAGACCGAGCCCACCCATAGGCGGTGCGCCATATTCGAGCGCTCGTAAGAAATCCTCGTCGAGCTGCATAGCTTCTGGATCACCGCCTGCTGCAAGAAGCGACTGCTCGGTAAGCCGGCGACGTTGCTCGACCGGGTCGACAAGCTCCGAATAGGCGGGCGCGAGTTCGACTCCGTTGATGATGAGATCCCAGGCCTCTGACGAGCCGTGGGTCGCGCCGGTGTGGCCGGGCCAAGTGGTCGCACCGATACCGGATAGTCACGCACGAATGTGGGCTCGATCAACGTGTGTTCGACGAGCTTCTCGAACAACTCGAGCAGCACCTGCCCGTGATCCCAACCGGGCTGCAACGCGACGTCGAATTTTGCCGCAACCGCCCTCAGGCTTTCGACGTCGGTGTCAATCGTGAGTTCTTCGACCGACTGCTGCTGAAACGACCTCGTGGATCGTGACCGATCGCCACGGCGCGGCCAGGTCGATCTCGCCACCCCGGCCGTCTGGCACCACGACGCGACCGACGGCATGTGCGGCATCGAGCACGATGTCGCGCGTCAGTGCGGCCATCGTGTCGTAGTCGCCGTAAGCCTCGTAGGCCTCGAGTTCGGTGAACTCGGGGCTGTGGGTCGAGTCGACGCCTTCGTTGCGGTACACCCGACCCATCTCATAGACCCGCTCGATGCCGCCGACCACAATCCGCTTCAGGTAGAGCTCGAGCGCGATGCGTAGGAACAGCGGAAGGTCGAACGCGTTGAGATGAGTCTTGAACGGCCGTGCGGTAGCGCCGCCGTGCAGCGTCTGCAACGACGGCGTCTCGACCTCGACGTAACCGTGACGACTCATCGTGTCGCGCACCGATTGCAGGACGCGCGCCCGCGTATGCACCATGTCGCGCGCATCTGCGTTCACGATCAGGTCGACGTACCGCTGCCGCACTCGCGCCTCGGGATCGGCGAGGCCCTTGTGCTTGTCTGGCAAAGGCCGCAACGCCTTGGCGGTCAGCGCCCACGAATCGACGAGGACCGACAGCTCACCGCTGCGTGACGTGATGACCTCACCATCGACTCCAAGATGGTCACCGAGATCGATCGCCGACTTCCAGAGCGCCAGGGACTCCTCGCCAAGCCGGTCGAGTGACGCCATCACCTGAATCTCGCCGGAGCCGTCACGGATCGTGGCGAAGCACAGCTTGCCCGAGTTGCGCGACAGCACGACCCGACCGACGACCCCGACGTGGGCGCCCGTCCTCGTGTCGGGCGGCAGACCCGCATGTGCAGCGCGAACCTCGGCGATCGTCGCGGTTCGCGCGAAGCCCACCGGGTACGGCTCGATGCCCTCGGCCCGCAGCCGGTCGAGCTTCTCGCGGCGGACGAGCATCTGCTCGGGCAAGTCTTCGGTCACGGCCGGAAGGCTATCGGGCGCAACGCGTACGTCACCCGGTATTGCGTTCGAACATCAACCGCAAGCCGATCAAGGTCAACCAGGGTTCGTGGACGTCGATGAGCCGGCATTCCTCCAACACCACAGGCGCCAGCCCGCCGGTGGCAATAACAGTCGCCGGGGTACCCAGTTCGGCGATGATGCGCTCGGTGATCCCGTCGACCTGCGCGGCGAAGCCATAGATGATGCCCGACTGAAGCGACTCGACCGTGTTCTTCCCGATCACCGATCGCGGCCGCACGAGCTGAACCTTCATCAGTTGCGCGGCGCGTGACGCGAGCGCATCGACCGATATCTCGATGCCGGGCGCGAGTACTCCGCCGAGGAACTCCCCGTGCGCCGAGACGACGTCGAAGTTGGTCGACGTCCCGAAATCGACGACGACAGCCGGACCTCCGTGCAGAGTGAAGGCGGCGAGGGTGTTGACGATGCGGTCGGCGCCGACCTCCTTCGGGTTGTCGTACAGCACGGGCACCCCGGTGCGGATGCCGGGCTCGACGACAACCAACGCAACCGCGCCGAACCAGCGCTCGCACATCGACCGCACTTCGCGCAGCGCCGACGGAACGGTCGAGCAGCACGCGATTCCGTCGATCGTGTCCTCGTGTCCCGACGCCGAGAGCAACCCGATGACCAGCAACCCGAGCTCGTCGGCTGAGCGGCGCGGGTCGGTTGCCAGCCGCCAGTGCTCGACGATGACTTCACCCTCGAACAACCCGAGGACGGTCTGGGTGTTGCCGACATCGATCGTCAGCAGCATCGGGGCTCCTTCATGCGGACGCTCGCAAATCGACACCGATGTCGAGCACCGGCGCTGAGTGGGTTAGCGCGCCCACGGAGAGATAGTCGACACCCGTTGCCGCGACTTCGGCTGCGCGCGCCAGCGTGAGACCACCACTCGCCTCGAGGCGGCAGGCACTGCCGCGCTCGCGCACCAACGCCACCGCCGCCCGCATCGACTCCGTCGACATGTTGTCGAGCAAGACCAGATCAGCCCCAGCGTCGACGGCTTCGCCCACCTGCTCGATCGTGTCGCATTCGACCTCGACCGGGAGGTCGGGAAACGCCGCCCGCACCGCTGCAAATGCGGGCGCGATGCCGCCGGCTGCAATCACATGGTTGTCCTTGATGAGCGCGGCATCAGACAGCGACATGCGGTGGTTCACACCACCCCCACACCGAACCGCGTACTTCTCCAAAGCGCGCAGCCCAGGAGTCGTCTTCCTGGTGTCGCGAATCGCGGCGCCACTGCCGGCGATTGCATCGACCCATGCACGCGTCAGCGTGGCGATCCCCGACAGGTGACCGAGCAGGTTCAAGGCGGTGCGCTCGGCGGTGAGCAACGTGCGGGTACGGCCCGAGGCCGACAGCAATGCCGTGCCCGGCGTCGACCCGCATCCCGTCGAACACGTGCTCGTCGATGTCGGCCACGGAGTCGCGGCGCGGCGGTCCAGAGCACGACGGCGACGAGTCGGCAATCCCGCGATCACACCGGGCGCCCGCGAGACGAAATCTGCGACCGACTCGTGGTCGAACGGCACGGTGGCGACGCTTGTCACGTCGACGCCACCACCGAGATCCTCGGCCAGCGCCGCCGCTACCAAGCGCTCGACATCGGCCGAGTCGAGGCCGGCGTGCGTCAAGCCGCTCGTCGAGCACGGTGGGCAGGCTCATGGCGCCGCAGGCGCGAAAGTGTCGCGCGCGGTGAGCGAAGCGATGGTCGCCGGCTCGAAATTCGTCGTCAGGCCGGACGAAGAAAGCGAGGTCACGAGATGCCCGCGCCACGCCGCTGACGTCTCGGGGTAATCCTCGCGCCAGTGGCAGCCACGGGTCTCGGCCCTGCGTTGCGCGCCGGCGACAAGAGCGCTCGCGACCGTGTGCAGGTTGGTCGCCTGCCATGCTTCCGACGCACGGCTCGACCTCGGGCTCGTCGACCGCCGCTAGCTCGCTGATGGTCGCCAACGAAGCCGCCGTCGCGGCGAGGCTCGTCAGCACTTCGCAGCACACCGGCACCTGCGGTCATTGCTGCCTGGACGCCGATCAGTGCCGCCGACGGCAACAGACCGGCGTCCCGCTGATCGATTGCAGGAATACCCGCCGGGGGCAATGAAACGGCTAGGTCTTCTGCGATGCGGGCTGCAAAAACGAGCCCCTCGAGCAGGCTGTTCGACGCCAGCCGATTCGCGCCGTGAACCCCTGTGCACGCGACCTCGCCGCAGGCGTAGAGGCCCGGCACGTTCGAGCGGCCGAACAAGTCGGTGCGCACGCCACCGCTGGCGTGATGGGCGCCAGGCACCACCGGGATCGGCATCGTCACCGGGTCGATGCCGTTCGCGCGGCACGACGCGGTGATCGTCGGGAATCGCTCGGCGAAATCAGGCACCCCGCGCGCGTCGAGCAGCACGTGGTCGGCGCCGGTCTCGCGCAGCTGCCGCACGATCGCCTGCGCGACGACGTAGCGCGGCGCGAGTTCGGCGAGGGGATGCTGACCGACCATGAAGCGGTTGCCGCGAACATCGACGAGGATCGCCCCTTCGCCGCGCACCGCCTCGGAGATCAGCGGCTGCTGACCCGCGGCGCCTGGCCCGAGCCACAGCACTGTCGGGTGAAACTGCACGAACTCGAGATCGGTGACCTCGGCGCCGGCGCGCAAGGCCAGCGCGACGCCGTCACCCGTCGCTACCGGAGGGTTCGTCGTCGAGGCGAACACCTGCCCGAGCCCACCGGTCGCGAGCACGACAGCGCGGCCGCAGTGCAGCGCCGACACCGTCGCGGCGGCCGGCTCCGATGACGTGCAGCGTGACGCCGCACGCCCGACCGTCGGCCGTCTTCAGCAGGTCGATCACGAGCGCGTGCTCGATGATCTCGATGCCCTCGGTCGCCTTCACTGCGGCGATCAGCGCTCGCTCGATCTCCGCACCGGTCGCGTCGCCACCCGCGTGCGCGATCCGGCGTCGTAGGTGTCCGCCCTCGCGGGTCAACGCGAGGTCGCCCGCGTTGTCGAGGTCGAAGCGGGTGCCGAGGTCGACGAGTTCGCGCACCAGGTCGGGGCCTTCGGTGACCAGCACCCGCACTGCCTCTTCGTCGCACAGCCCGGCGCCGGCGACCAGCGTGTCGGTCAGGTGCTCAGCCGGGCTGTCGCCGGGCCCGAGCGCGGCGGCGATGCCACCTTGCGCCCAGCGTGTCGAGCCGGCGTCGAGTTCGGTCTTGGTGACCAGCAGCACCCGGCCTGCTTGCCGGGCCTTCAACGCGGTCGTCAATCCCGCGATGCCGCTGCCGACCACGACGATGTCGGCGGTCGCGGTCCAGCCGGGTTCGGGCGCGGCAAGCCGGCCGATCAGCCTCACTGCGACCCCTCGCTCACCATGTCGCCGAGATCCACGCAGCCATTGTCGATGAGCCGCGTCGCTCCCACGCGGGCGGCCAGCACAAGCAGGCCGGACGTGCTCGATGCGCCAATCTCGTCGAACGTGTCGGGGTCGACCACGCGCAACGTAATCGGTCTCGACGCCAACCTGCGCATCGAGCACCTGACGGGCCGCCGCCACGACGGCGGGAGCCCCTCCACGAGCCGCGGCCCCTGCCGTCACCGCTCTCGACAGCGCGAGCGCGGCGGTTCTTTCATCAGCCGACAAGTACTTGTTGCGACTCGACAGCGCCAGCCCATCGGCGTCCCGTATCAATGGCGAAGCCTCGATGCGAACCGGGATCTCGAGGTCGGCGACCATGCGGCGAATCAGGGCAAGCTGCTGCGCGTCCTTGCGGCCGAAGACGGCGACGTCGGGGCGCACGAGGCCGAACAGTTTCGCGACGACGGTGAGCACGCCGTCGAAGTGGCCCGGCCGGCTCGCGCCTTCGAAGAGCTCACCCATCGGGCCTGCGCACACGCGCACGACGGGCTCGCGCGGGTACATCTCGAGCTCGGCTCGGCACGAACGCGAGCGCGACACCTTCGTCGGCGCACATCGCGAGATCGGCCTCGAGTGGTCGCGGATACCGGTCGAGGTCTTCGCCCGGTGCGAACTGCAACGGGTTCACGAAGATGCTGACGACGACGGTGTCGGCGACCTCGCGTGCGTGCCTGCAACAGCGAGCGGTGACCTTCGTGCAACGCGCCCATCGTCGGCACGAGTGCGACGCTGCCCTGCAACCGTGCCCGGTCCGACGCGAGTTCAGCTCGGGTGTGTGCGATGTCGGTCATTCGTTCGAACCTCGAGACAGGACGCCGAGGAGTTCGGCCGCATCGTCGGCCGGCAACAAACCCGCAGCGAGTGCGCGATCCGCCGTCAGCCTCGCCATCGCGATGTACGCCGCGGTCGTCTCGGGCGACACGCGCCCGAGCACGTCGAGGTGAGCGGCGAGGGTGCCCGCGTCGCCTCGCACGACGGGACCCGTCAGGCCGGCATCGCCAGAGCGCAGCGCGTTGTCGAGGGCCGCCGAAAGCAACGGCCCGAGCAGCCGCTGGGGATCGTCGACGCCGGCCGCGCGCAACAGGTCCATCGACGACGCGACGAGGGTGACGAGATGGTTGGCGCCGTGCGCGAGAGCCGCGTGGTACAGCGGCCGATAGACCTCGTCGATCCATACCGGCTCGCCGCCCATTTCGAGCACCAAGGCCTCGGCAACCGGGCGAAGCGCGACGGGCGAGGTGACGCCGAAACACACGCCCGTCAGGCGGTCGAGATCGACGCTGGTACCGGTGAACGTCATGGCAGGGTGCAACGCCAGCGGCAGCGCACCTATTGCAGAAGCAGGAGACAGCACGTCGATGCCGTAGCGGCCCGACGTGTGCGCGACGAACTGTCCTGGCCGCAAGGCGCCGGCGTTAGCGAGGCCTTCGACGAGCGCGGGGAGTGCGTCGTCGGGCACGGCGAGCAGCAACAAATCGACGTCCGGCCCGATCACGTCGGGTGTACGCACCTCGACACCGGGCAACAAGGCCGACGCGCGACGAAGGGAGTCCGACGACACCGCCGACACGGCGATGATGCGATGCCCTGCCTGGCGCAGCGCGGCGCCGAGCACGGCGCCGACGCGGCCGGCCGATATGACCCCGACCGCAAGCCGCCCAGGTCTGGCCTGGGCCTTCATCGGGTGCGCAGCGGTCACGTTGGTTCCAGTCCTCCCGGGGTACCGGACGCTGCCGAGCCTACCTGCCCGCTGCGGGGCCCGAGCCGGTCGTCATCCAGCGGTCGGGCGCGCGCAACGCCCGACCACGTTCGGCCCGCACGACCTCGATGTCGACGATGCGACGCCCTTCGGCGATGTCGCGGTTGTGCAGCACCACGCTGACGGGGCCCTTGGTCGAGTCGATATGCACCGTGGCGAGCCGCAGGGCGCGCTGCCACAGCCCGGCGGACAGGCGCACGCTCTGGATCTTCTCGTGCCGCATGACCGCGTGCACCCTGGTCAGCAATCCACTGCGAACGCCGACGATTGCCTCGTCGGCGCCGGCGCGATAGGTCCACCACAGGAACGGCGATCGCCACTTCGCCCGCGCCGGAACCCTTGTCATAGGCACCGCATCGATGTCGACGCCGGGCAGCGACCCGGCTGACAACGAGCAACGCCTGCGCGCGCGAACCGACAGGCATCAGCACCGAGTTGTGCTGGCGACCGTCTTCGGCGCGGTGACCTGCGTAGCCGGCGATATTCGCATCGACGCGCACCCAGCCAAACAGCCTCCACAGCAACGGCTGCACGATGCGCACGGCCTGCACCCGACCCGGCGGCACCGTCTGGGCGCGCGTCTCGAAGAGTCCGTGGCGCAAGCGAAGACCGTCAGGTGAATCAGCGACGGTGAATCCGAAGTGCTGCTGGATCGTCTGCCACACAGTTTGGAAGACGCTGATAACCCCGGGCAGCGCGCCGGTGAACACGCCCGGCTGGCCGGACGTCACGGCGCCGGTCAGGAAGCCGCCAACCCAGATGAAGCCGATGAAGGCCTGCGTCGACAGCAGCGCGCTGCCGACGATCGCGCCACCCGAGCAATGCAACAGCGCCTGCTGCGGAGCCTCCGGCGTGCGGTGGTCGAGCCCGGCCGCCATTGCGAGCAGCGAAGCGCGCAATGCCTGCGCCTCCTCGAGACGCAGGTAGCCGAGTCGCACCCGGCCTTCGGCGCCACCGGCCATGTCGAGCTTCAACTCCGCCAACCCGAACGCGCGCGCGAGCAGCGGCTGCACGATGTCGATGGCCTGCAGGCGATCGATGCGAACCTGTCGCGACCTTCTGATGAAGACGCCGGAGTCGATGTGCACTTCGCCGCCGTCGATGCGGAATCGCGTGAAGGCCCACGATGCGACACCCGCGCCGAAGCCGAGCACGAGTGCTCCCACCACGACGACCGGCGGCCACCAGCCCGCATGCTTGACCGATTCGAGGTTGTAGGCCGCGAGAGCGGCAAGCGACACGAGCACCCGGCCCGCTCTGACAACAGGGGTCAGCGGGTGCAGTCGGCTGCCGCGCGCCCGCCACGCTTTCTCGGCGGGCGGCAGTTTCTCGACGGGCAGCGCGGTCACAGCCCGGCCGACTGGGATTCCCCGAGCGCCGCAAGGCGGTCGCGCAACCTGTTGGCCTCAGCAGCGGTGAGCCCGCGGATTCGCGCGTCAGTGCCAGCCGACGCCGTGTGCAACCGCAGCGTCGAGATCCCGAACTTGCGTTCGATCGGACCCGCGGTCACATCGACAAGCTGCATACGCCCATACGGGACGACGACCAGCCGGCGTATCAGGACTCCGTGGGTGACAAGCAGGTCGGCGCCACGCTCCGCGTATCCCCACGAGGCGTAATTGCGGCCGACGATGACGAACCCGGCGGCCGCGAACAGCGCAATCCCGATCGCGGCGAAGACTGCGCTGATCACCGAGCCAGCTGCCACGAAAGCCACCGCGAGCCCGACCGCGAGTAAGCCGGCGACCACGCCGATCACCGTGCGCCGCATCGCGCGCAGCTTCGGCGAGACTCCGACCCAGGTCTCCCCCGGCGGTGCAAATGCCTGCTGCATGCCAGTCACACTACGGCCGCGGGTATCTAGCGGTCGCGGTCGTCGGGCGGCCGGGGCACCCGGCAGCTGTACTCGAGGAAGAGCGCAGCGCCGACCAGGGCGAGCGAGGCCACGACGCTGAGTCCGCTGGCCCGGCTGTCGGCGTTGATCCTTTCCTTCCCGAGGTTGCTCAGCGTGTAGACGAGGAATCCGCCGTACAGGCCGGCCACGATCGCGGCCGCGTGGCTACTCGCCTTCGCGAGCACCGCGAGCTTCGCGATGAACAGCGGCTCGATCGGCCGGTTGCCCGGATCTCGCAATCGCGCACGCACAGAGAACGCGTACATCAGCTCGAAGACCGACAGCACGACGAGCGTGATCGGTCCGACGATGGGCAGCGCGGGCAACGAGCTGTACGACTCGCGCACGACGAGCCAGCTGAGCACGCCGAACCCCAACGCGAGCGCCGCCAGGATCGACGACCGGGTCGGCATCATGTGACGGCCCCGCGCAACGTCGGTGCAGCGAGCCGTCGCACGCCGGTTGTGTCGACGTCGCCACCAGATCGGCAACCTTGCCGACTCCTTCGATGTACGCGTCTGGGTCGGCGTCGAGCCACGGCAGCAGCACGAAAGCCCGCTCGTGCGCGCGCGGATGCGGCAGTGTCAGCTGCGGGTCGTCGCTGCGCAGTGCGTCGTACGCCAGCACATCGACGTCCAGCGTGCGTGGGCCCCAATGCTCAACCCGCACCCGGCCCGCGGCTGATTCGAGACGGTGCGCGAGTTCGAGCAGTTCGACCGCGCTGAGTGCGGTCTCGACGATGACGACCGCGTTGTAGAAATCGGGCTGCGGCGGGCCGCCGACGGGTGCGGTCTCGAAGATGGCCGACACAGCCACGACCGTCGTTTCGCTGGCAAGCGCGTCGACCGCACCCTGCAAGGTGGCCGCCCGATCGCCGAGATTCGCGCCGAGCGCGAGCACCGCCCTCACCGATCGTCCCGCGACCGCACGATGGTGACAGCGACGTCGCCGAATGTCAGCGGGATCGGCGCCTGCGGCTTGTGCACAGTCACTTCGACAGACATGACGCGGACGTCGACCAGGCAGGCCGATGCGATGCGCTGCGCCAGTGTCTCGAGCAGGTTGACGGGTTCGCCGCCCACAACGCGAGCGATCTCGGTCGCAACGGTGCCGTAGTCGACGGTGTCGCTCACGTCATCGGTACGCCGCCGCAACCGATGTGTCGACGTCGAGCACGACGTCGACGACGAAGTCTTGCCCGTCGCGGCGCTCGTGTTCGTACACTCCGTGATGCCCGCGCACGACAAGCCCGCGCAGCGCGATGCGATCAGTCATGACGGCTCACTGTTGTGCGCGCCACCGTGCGGCAACCCGCACAGCGTCGACGTCGGCAACAACATCGTGCACCCGCACACCCCATGCTCCGGCGGCAGCGGCAAGTGCGGTGATCGCGGAGCTGGCGTGGTCGCGTTCGGCGGGCGGTCGCGGGCTCGTCGCCGACGGCGAGCAACCGGCCGAGGAACGTTTTGCGCGACGCCCCGATCAGCACCGGGCGACCCAACTCCATCAGCTTGTCGAGATGGCGCAGCAGCGCCCAATTGTGGTCAGCGTCAGGGTTTTTCGCGAACCCGATACCCGGGATCGAGAATGATCTGCTCGACATCGACGCCCGCATCGACCACGGCCTCGACGCGTTGCTCTAGCTCGCGGCGGACATCGGCGACCACGTCGTCGTACTGCGTGCGCGACTGCATGTCGGCACTGTGCCCGCGCCAGTGCATGACGACGAACGGCACGCCGGACGACGCGATGAACGGCGCCATCGCAGGGTCGGCCAGTCCCCCGCTGACGTCATTGACGAGCACCGCGCCGGCGTCGACTGCGCGTCTGGCCACCTCGGCGTGCATGGTGTCAATGCTCACGACAGCGCCGGACGCCGCGAGCTTGCCGATCACCGGAAGCACCCGGCGTAGCTCCTCGTCGGCGTCGACGCGCTGCGCACCCGGCCGTGTCGACTCGCCCCCGACGTCGACGATGTCGGCGCCACTCGCGATCAACGCGTGCCCGTGATCGATCGCGGCGTCGGCGTCGAACCACTGGCCGCCGTCAGAGAACGAGTCTGGTGTCACGTTCACGACACCCATCACCCGGCACCGGCCCAGGTCAGGAAATCCGACCAGCCGCGGGGGGGTCGGACCTGGTTCGGTCACGCTGCCGGGCCTAGCCGCATCAGCTGGCGCAGCTGGCGAATGCGCGGATGCGGCCACACGATGAAGGCTTCCGCCTCGAGCGCCGCGATCGCGATGCGCGGCAGGTCACCGGCACCTGGAAAGACGATGTAGCGCGGCAGCCACTCGGGCTGGAACTTCGCGTTGAACCGGTACAGCGACTCGATCTGGAACCAGCGCGAGGCGAAGACGAGGATCCCTCGCCAGGCCTTGATGACGGGTCCGGCACCGAGCCGGCCACCGCGCTCGAGCGCCGAGCGGAACACGGCGAAGTTCAGCGACACGCGGGTGACGCCGAGACCGGGGCACGCGCGCAACGCCGTCGTGATGAGGTACTCGTTCAGTCCCGGCTCGGCACCGCGGTCGCGGCGCATCAGGTCAAGGGAGAGACCGTCGGTGCCCCACGGGACGAAGTGCAGGAACGCCCGCAACACGCCGTCCTTCATGGCAGCGACTGCGACGCAGTCTCCGTCAGCCGGATCGCCGAGGCGGCCC
Source organism: uncultured Actinomycetes bacterium (assembly GCA_963809135.1). Classification (GTDB taxonomy): domain Bacteria; phylum Actinomycetota; class Actinomycetes; order Acidothermales; family Acidothermaceae; genus PALSA-607. The sequence goes on along the minus strand of CAWEIG010000014.1, from coordinate 6,235 downwards.
AGAGCCATCGAGTAGCCGCGCTCGGTTTCGGCACCGCGCCACGACTCCGCCTGCCGCCGGAACGTCATGGCGGTCTCGGCGGGAAGATCGCGGACCCGGTAGACCTCGGCAGTGATAGCCGGCCCGCTCGACGCGGTTGACCATCTGCCGGACGTTGCGCATCGTGCGCCCGTCGAGGCTGAACTCGGCGACGTCGACGACGGCCTCGTCGCCGAATTCGAGCGCCGACATGCCGGTCTCGCGGGTCCAGACGTCTCCGCCGAGTTCACTGCACGCGAGCACCGCCGGAACCCACGCGTGCCGTTCGGCCTCGATCATGAATTCCTTGATGGCGCCAGGCCATGCCTCGGGGTCTCCCAGCGGATCACCCGTCGCGAGCATCACTCCCGACAGCACCCGGTAGGTGATGCACGACTTGTGCGTCGCCGACCAGATGACGCTCTTGTCGCGCCGAAGCGCGAAGTAGCCGAGCGAATCGAGGTCACCGCTCTTGGCCAGCAGTTCGCGCATGTGGGCTTCGTCGTCGGGGCCCAACCGCGCTCGCGGCTCGGCCGGCCGGAACAGCAGATACACCGTCGTCAGCGCGGTGAACGCTCCCATCGTGGCCAAGGTCAAACGCGACGAGGTCGCCGGTGCGGTCACCCCGGAAGTGCATCGGCCCGGTGACCCCGAACAAGCCGTAGAGCACGTGTTGGGCCACGCTGCCAGAACGACACCGACCCGACGACCTGGCTCGGCCGCACCTCGATCAGCAACGAACCGAGAACGAAGCTGCCCGCGGCCAGCCCAAGGAATGCCCACAGCGCCAGCCACCGGGTGCGCGGATCTCCGACGAGCGAAGAACTCGCCTGCGAAATACGAGCAAGCGCGAGCAACAAACCTGCATCGGCCGGCAGCCAGTCGATCGTGTCCTGCCACGACTCCGGGCCGTGGATGAGATGCAGCGCGAGCGTGACGACGAGCACAGCAACCACCGCTCGCCAGGCACGTCGCTTGCGGCGACGCAAGCGCGTGCGACAGCAGGATCAGCAACGCGCCGGCGACCACGAGCGTCGCGCCGACCGCGCCGTGCACGACCGCCGGGTTGACGTTGCCGGGCAGCACGTGATCGATGACCTTGACGCGCTCCCACAGGTGCGGCCGGACGACCATCGCGATGTCTCGAAGGCCGAGGAGGAAGGTGAGCACACCCGCCACGAGAGGCACCCAACGCCGACGTGACCGTCGCTCGTTGGCCACCCGGGCGAAGAGATCGCCCTCCTTGTGGTGGCGCCGCGCCGGCTCCTTGAGCTCGACCCGAGCCGCCGGGGTCGCAGCATGCGGTCGGTCGCGCACGGCGGCGCGGTCGGTACCACCTTCTGGGCGATCTTCTCGCGCACTGGGCTCGGCTCTCGGGTCACGGATCAAGAGTAGGTGCGGCGGAGCAGGCTGGGCGTACCGCGTCTCCGGCTATTCGTCGACGCGTCAGCGGCCTGAAATAAGTCGAAGCGCCTCCGCCCGGGTGCGGTCAGACTCGCGGAATGCGCCGCGGACGGCGGATGTCACCGTTCGAGCGCCGGGCTTGCGCACGCCTCGCATCGACATGCAGAGGTGCTCGCACTCGACCACGACGATGACCCCGCGTGGTTCGAGGATCTCCACCATCGCGTCGGCGATCTGGGCGGTCAGCCGCTCCTGCACCTGCGGGCGCTTGGCGAACAGATCGACCAGCCGCGCAATCTTCGAAAGCCCGGTGATCTCGCCCTTGACGTTCGGGATGTAGCCCACGTGCGCGACGCCGTGGAACGGCACGAGGTGGTGCTCGCAGGTGCTGTAGACCTCGATGTCCTTGACGATGATCATCTCGTCGTGGTTGGCGTCGAAGACCGTCGTCAGCACATCTTCCGGGCGCTCCCGAAGGCCGGCGAACTGCTCGGCCATCGCCCTGGCGACTCGTCTCGGTGTCTCGACCAAGCCCGTCGCGCGTCGGATCCTCACCGATCGCGGCCAGGATCTCGCGGACGGCCGCCTCGATCCTCGGAAGGTCGACCGCCTCGAAGCGATCGTCGGTGGGCCCGTCATGGGCCGCCCCGGGATCGACGTCAGTGGATTGAGCTGCCTCCGAGCCGCCGTTGGACGACACCCGTTGCTGTGCCCGGCGTCGGCGCCGCCGGAAGCCAGCACGGCGAGCTTCGCGCGGTGTCAGGACCGGCGCCTTCTCAGAGGGCTGGCGCTTGCCGTAGCCGGTGTAGGAGCCGCGGTGCGGCCGCTTCTGGACGCGCGCGAAGATCCGCAGCACCTCGTCCTTTTGCAGCGTCTCCTTCTCCATCAACTCGAGCACCAGGTCGTCGAGCACGTCGCGGTACTCGACGAGGATCTCCCAGGCCTCGTCGTGCGAACTCTCGATGAGCCGGCGCACCTCGTCGTCGATCGTCGATGCGATCTCTTCTGAGTAGTCGCGCTGGTGGCCCATGTCGCGGCCGAGGAAGACCTCGCCGTTCTCCTGGCCGAACTTGCGCGCGCCGAGCTTCTCGCTCATGCCGTACTGGGTGATCATGTTGCGCGCGATCGAGGTGGCCTTCTCGATGTCGTTGGCGGCGCCCGTGGTCGGCTCGTGGAAGACGAGCTCCTCCGCCGTGCGGCCGCCGAGGAGCATGGCGAGCTGGTCCATCATCTCCGCGCGCGTCACCAGGAACTTGTCTTCGGTCGGCAACGACAGCGTGTAACCCAAGCGCCCGACCGCGCGGCAGGATCGTCACCTTGTGCACCGGGTCGGCGTTCGGCAGCGCGTGGCCGACGAGCGCGTGACCGCCCTCGTGGTAGGCGATGATCTTCTTTTCCTTCTCGCCCATGATGCGGCTCTTGCGCTCGGGGCCGGCCATCACGCGGTCGATCGCCTCTTCGAGCGTGAGCATGTCGATCTGCTTGCGGTCGTGCCGGGCGGTCAGCAGCGCCGCCTCGTTGATGACGTTCGCGAGGTCGGCCCCGGTGAAGCCCGGCGTGCGGCGCGCGATCACGTCGAGGTCGACGTCGGTCTCGAACGGCTTGCCCTTGGCGTGCACGCGCAGGATGCCCTTGCGGCCTTCCATGTCGGGGCGGTCGACGACGATCTGCCGGTCGAACCGGCCGGGGCGCAGCAGCGCCGGGTCGAGGATGTCGGGCCGGTTGGTGGCCGCGATCAAGATGACGCCGCCCTTGACGTCGAAGCCGTCCATCTCGACGAGCAGCTGGTTCAGCGTCTGCTCGCGCTCGTCGTGGCCGCCGCCGAGACCGGCGCCACGGTGGCGACCGACGGCGTCGATCTCGTCGATGAAGATGATCGCCGGCGCGTTCTCTTTGGCCTGGGTGAACAGGTCACGCACCCGTGAGGCACCGACACCGACGAACATCTCGACGAAGTCAGAGCCCGAGATCGAATAGAACGGGACGCCGGCCTCACCGGCAACCGCGCGCGCCAGCAGCGTCTTACCGGTACCGGGCGGACCGTAGAGCAACACGCCCTTGGGGATCTTCGCGCCGATCGCCTGGAACTTCGCCGGGTTCTCGAGGAACTCCTTGATCTCGACGAGTTCTTCGATCGCCTCGTCAGCGCCGGCGACGTCGGCGAACGTGGTCTTCGGAGTGTCCTTGCTGATGAGCTTCGCCTTCGACTTGCCGAAGTTCATGACCCGCGAGCCGCCGCCCTGCATCTGGGTCAGCATGAAGATCATCAGGCCGACGAGCAGCAGGATCGGCAGCGCGTTCAGCAGGATCTCGAGCAGCAGGCTCGTGTGGCTGACCTTGACCGTGTAGAGCTTCGCGCGGTCGAGCTTTTGTGCGGTGGCGACGGTGTCGAGTTGGTTCTCCAGCTGGAGTTCCTGGTCGGGCGCGACCGACGCCTGGATCTTCGTGGTCGGGTCGTCCCGGCAGTGGCGTCTTCAAGCGTGAGTTGGACGGTCTGTTCCTTGTCGTGGAACACCGCCTGAGAAACGTTGCCGGACGCGATGTTGGCCACGACCTGCGAGGTCGAGACCGACTTGTAGGAGCTACCGCTCGACCACAGGCCGTTCAGCAGGACAAGGAACAGCACAATGAGGAGGACCCAGAACAACGGGCCACGGGCGTACCGTTTCACGTTCATGGACGCGGAGCGAAAGCTCCGTCCCTCCTACCGAATCGACGCAATCTGACAGCTAGGACCACCCTCGACGGTACACCGCGCGCGTGAGCGTATCACCCACAGAGCGCAGGCCAGTCCCGCCCTGCTCTAACCCACGGCAGGGTCAGGTCGTTCCCGCTTCGCTCTCAGCTCGTCCCGCTCAGCCCGCCTGCGGGTCGTACACCGACCGCTTGAGAGTGGCGACGAACGGCAGGTTGCGGTACTTCTCGGCATAGTCGAGCCCGTACCCAACAACAAAGTCGCGCGGAATGTCGAAGCCGAGGTAGCGCACATCGACGTCCTGCTTGATGGCATCTGGCTTGCGCATGAGCGCGCACACCTCGACGGACGCCGGACCGCGCGAACGCAGGTTCGACACCAGCCACGACAAGGTGAGCCCGGAGTCGACGATGTCCTCGACGACGAGGACGTGCCGGCCTTCGATGCCGTGGTCGAGGTCCTTCAAAATCCGCACCACGCCGGACGACGACCCGCCCGAGCCGTACGACGAGACGGCCATGAAGTCGACGGTGATCGGCAGGTGGATCTCCCGCGCGAGGTCGGCCATGACCATGACCGCGCCCTTGAGGACACCGACGAGCAGCAGCTGCTTTCCCTGCGTAATCGGCGTCGATCTCGGCTGCGAGTCTCGGCGACCTTGGCCTGAATTTCCTTCTCGCTCAGCAAAATCCCGGCTAGGTCGTCGCTGACGTCGAACTGGTCCACCCGGTGCGCCCCTCGAAGAACTCAGTTGCTAGATCAGTGTGTCCGTACCGAGGTAGAGCCTGCCATACCTGCGAACGGCGCGCTCGACCGCCCGGCAAACTGACCGGACCCTGCCCGTGCCAGTCGGTGACCAGGGCCTCAGCGGCCTGCAGGTGGACCGCCTGCAAGTGCGCCCGGCGTCGTTCCGGCAGCGAGCGCCGCGAGTCGCAGCACCCGGCGGCGCACCGCCGCCGGGAGCTGCGCGAGGCGCGGCGACATCGAGTGAGCCCGTCGGTGTCGGCCAGCTCGGCGTAGCTGCGAGCTCGCCCATTCGTCGAGGGCGTCCGCGTCGTCGCGGGCGAGCCCGGCGGTGCGGGCCAAGGCCGCCGCGACCCCGGGCCCGAGCGCCGTCTCCAGTACTGGCAGCACCTGCGCGCGAACCCGAACGCGGGCGAACGTCGGATCGCTGTTGTGCGGGTCGTCCCACACGGCGAGCCCGAGGTCGGCACACGCCGCGCGGGTCGAACGCGCGGGTGACACCGAGCAGCGGCCGCCGGTACCTGGCCTGCGTCACGGCCGCCATGCCCGCGAGCGACCGGGTCCCCGACCCACGCGCCAAGCCCCAGCAGCACGGTCTCGGCCTGGTCGTCGAGGGTGTGCCCGAGCAGGACGCTCGCCGCGCCAAGCCGCTCGGCGACCTCGTCGAGGGCCGCGTAGCGCGCGGTTCTCGCGGCCGCTTCGGGTCCGGACTTTCCGGGCGGGACGTCGACTGGTTGCGCCTCGACCGGGTCGAGCCCGAGCTTTGACAGCAGCGTCACCACCGCGGCCGCCGCGCTCGCCCGAGCCCGCCTGAAGCCGGTGGTCGACGGTTACCCCGCCGACGCGAAATCCCAGACGCGGCGCCTCGAAGGCTGCGGCCGCTGCGAGCGCGACCGAGTCGGCCCCGCCGCTACAGGCGACGAGCACCAGCGACCCGGGCGCGACCGCGGACAGTTGCTCGAGCGATTCCCTGACCGCACACCGCACCGCGGCCACCGCGGCAGTCGGGCCAGCTGGTCGGCGTCCGGCCTCGCCTGATTCAGTCGCCGCCGTCACCCGAGCCGCCGCCCTGCCCGTCGTGGCTCCCTGCGTCCCCGGATTCGGCGCCCTCGACGCGTCATGCGCAGCACCCGGCTCATCCACAACTCGGGCTTCGCGATCTCGGCCTTCGTCGGCAACGTGTTGGGCGAGGTCCAGACGCGGTTGAACGACGCCATGCCGGCCCGCTCGACCACGGCGCGCACGAACGCGGCACCCTCGGCGTACTGCTTGGCCTTCATGTCGAGACCGAAGAGTTTGCGCACGAGGCGATCGGCCGGGCTCTGACCCCGCCGGCGCTCGCCGAACTTGCGGCCGATCTCCTCGACGCTCGGG
>CAWEIG010000013.1:0-96454 GCA_963809135.1 uncultured Actinomycetes bacterium | reverse complement strand
CAGCAACCGCCGGATGTCCTGGCGCCAACGACGTCACCACGAACCCATCGACCAAAGCGTTGCGCACGTGGGCGAACTCAGCGTTCCGCCGCCGGCGCAACGACCGCCCCGCCGGATCAGGCCCCGGATACCCCAGCCGACCCAGCTATTCCCTAAGTCAGCTGATTGCTGCGCCGACCGCGGTCTGCACGCCCGCGCTCAGCACTTCAGCGCCGCCGAAGATGTCCGCACCTGTGACACTTCCGCTCACCGATTGCAAGTAGTTCGTCGTGTTCGTCGGCACGGCATACGTGTCGGCGAGTACGAGCGGTGCGCCGAGATGCGCCAGGAACGCGCCACCCGACAGTGCGTCGGGGAAGTTCTCGCCGGTGGCGACACCGACAGTCGTCGGCGAGCTGAAGAACGTCGTCGCGACGCTCGTTGCTGTCGCGTACCGGTCTGCTCCAGCGAGCGCGTGTGCAGCCGGATCGGCCGTCGCGGCCGGTCCGCCGACGGCGTAGACCGTGGTGGCGTGCGCGGTCAGGTACGCACTCGTCGGTGCGGCCATCGCCGCGCCCGCGGTGAGCAACACGACGCCGCTGACCTTCGCAGCCGCCGGGCCTGCCGCCAACGCGTCGGGGAAGTTCTCGCCGGTAGCGAGCAGCACCGTGCTCGGGTCGCCGAGGGCATCGGCGACGTCGACGGCCGTGGCGTAACGCGTCGTTCCGCCATAACGGACGACGCTGTAGCCGAGCCCGGTGAGCTGCGTTGCGACGCTCGCCGGAACGGCCGAAACGCCACCGAGCACGTAGACCATCTTGCCGGCGGCGAGCACGCGCAGCAGTTCGGACTTCGTCACAGCAGGCAGTTGCGAGCCCGTCGTGAGCAACAGCGGTGCGTCCTTCGCCGCGGCGAGCGGAGCACCCACAAGTGCATCGGCGTAGTCGTCACCGCGCGCCAGCACCACAGCGCCCGCGCCGCCCGACGGGAACTCGGCTCTGCGACACCGCGACGCCGGTGCCGTAACGGTCGGCGCCGGCCATCCGCACGGCCGGACCGGTGGCGAAGGTGATCGGCTGCCAGAAGTGTCCGCCGTCGCGCGTCATCCACAGTTGCGAGGGCGGCACCCCGCCGGTCGGGTCGCCCTCGATGGCAACGCCCTGCTGCGCTGTCGTGAATCCGAGGTCATGCCACGGCTGGCCACCCGTGTCGGATTCCAGCACCGTCTGCCAGCTCGCTCCGCCGTCGAACGTGGCGTACAAGAACGAGGCGCCGGACGCCGAAGCCACCACGAGGTCGCCTTGCTGAGCAACGGCCAACGAAAGCGAGACACCCCCACGAGGTGGACCGGCCGCCGTCTGCTGGAACGTCTGCCCGGCGTCCGTCGAGAGGTACACGTTCTTCGTCGCACTGCCGGCACCAGGATCGGTGGAACACCCGAGTGCCGTGTACGACGCCGACGGGCCGACCGCGAAATCGCCCGTGCACGGCGCGGTCGAGTGACTCCAGGTCGCGCCGTCGTCCGCGCTGTGATCAAGCGTCGTCGACGCACCCGGCACGAGCACCCACACGTCGTCACCGTGGACGTCGAGACCAAGGTTCGCGGCAGCAGGGGTCGTGACGGTCAGCACCGACGTCCAGGTCTCACTGCCGACCGGTGACCGGTACAGCGTGCCGGCGGTCCCCGTCTGGGAAGGCGCGATCAGCGCATATACATAAGCGTTGTAGGCGGCCAGTTGCGTGACGAATCGCGAACCGCTGCCCGGGAGCGTCGACTGCGCCCAGGTCGAGCCGCCGTCGTGCGTCACCCACAGCGCGTTGCCGTAGGCGTAGCCGTCGTTCGCGTCGGCGAACCGCAACCCGGTGAGTCCCTGCCGGCCATCGGTGGCAATCGTCCCGGTGGGCGCGGGCACGCCGGACCACGTGTGGCCACCGTCCGTCGTCCGCACCATCGATGTGCACACCGCGGTGGAGCACGGTTCGGTGCTGCCCAGAACCCAACCGTCGGCGGCGGAAATGAAGCTGACGGACGCCGGTTCGAAGCCCGACGGCACCGGCCCGCCCGCAGGCGCTGCCTCAGCCGGGCCGGCAACAACGGCGCCGGCCAACGATGCCGCGACCAAGCTCACGACAACGACCAGCCCTCGTGCCATCGACATCGGGTTTCGCACCGCGGCTCGCATCGTCGTGTACCTCCGCGTCGTGATCCTGTTTGGTTGTTTCTCGCCTGCCCGATGATCCAACATGCAAACACGACCCTCGACAACGGCCGCTGCGAGTCGCCTCGCGCGCATGCGGGTCGGCAGACTTTGAGTGGCGAGTGGGTTTCGCAACGTCGTCGGTCTACGCGTCCCCGTCCCGCCTCGAGCGATCCACTTGGGCAACAGATTGTGGGCTACTTAGCTGCGCGCCGTTGACGGATCGAGGGGCACGTACGTACGTTGTATGTACCAACGTTGGAGGAACAGTATGGCCCGGCCTGACCCGCGATCGAACGAGACGATAGAGCCGCGTGCTCCGCGTGAAGCTCGGCTCAATCTGCGCGCGAGCACGCAGCAGGGCGCCCTGATTCGGCAAGCCGCGTTCGCAAGCGACAAGAGCGTCACCGAGTTCATCCTCGAAAGCGCGACGCGTGCGGCCGAGCACGTCCTCGCCGACCGTCGGAGATTCGAGCTCGACGAGGCCGATTGGCGTGCCTTCCAAACCGCGCTCGAACGCCCGGCCATCTTGAAGCCGCGGCTGCAAACGCTACTCGCCGAATCACCTGTGTTCGAACGCTGAACTTGGCGACCTTCGAGCCGCCTCGCAAGCTCACGGCCAACGACCCCGTTGAAGGTTTTCGCTGCGGAAAGCCGGCGCTCGATGAATGGCTCGCTCGGTACGCGCTGACCAATCAAACGTCTGGCATGGCGACGGTCTTCGTCTGCACCACCATCGACGGTTCGATCGCCGGGTACTACGCCTTGTCCGCCGGTGGCGTGGCGCACGCAGACGCATCGGCGCGGGTGTCCAAAGGCGTTCCGCGACATCCGGTGCCGGTCGTCGTCCTCACCAGAATGGCCGTCCACGAGGACCACCAGGGCGCGGGCCTCGGCCGGTCGCTCTTGCGCGACGCCCTGATCCGCGTTGCGACCGCCGCCGAACTCATCGGCGTCCGGGCCCTGCTTATCCACGCGAAGGATGACGACGCACGTGCGTTCTATCTCGCACAAGCCGAGTTTGAAGCCTCACCGACCGATCCGTTGCACCTCTTCTTGCTCCTCAAAGACCTGAAGAAAGCCGCTGATCTCTAGGTTCCGCGGCGCCCATTCACGCCCGTGCCGTCGACCCGCGGACTACTAGCTCGGTGCGGATCGGCGGGATCTTCACCTCGCGGCCGGCCACCTGATCGAGCACCACTCGCGCCGCGAGCCGGCCCTGGTCGAACAGGGACTGCGACACCGTCGTGAGCGGCGGCACACTCGTGGCGGCGGCCGCGACATCGTCGAACCCGACCACCGACAGCTCCCCCGGCACCGAGATGCCGAGCGATGCAGCGGCGTCGAGCACCCCGAGCGCGAGCACGTCGGTGACGCCGAACACTGCCGTCGGGCGAAGCCGACCAGTCAGCAATGTCCGAGCCGCTTCGAAACCGTCTGGTCTGGCATTGCGTGCTGCCCCGACCACCGTCACCGACGCCGGGTCGATGCCCGCAGCCGCCAACGCCTTCAAGAACCCCGACACCCGAGCCCGCATCGCCAACTCCACACCCGGCACGTCGACCGAGGACCCCGACGTCGGATCCCCCAACGTCACGATGCCGAACGAGGTGTGACCGAGCTCGAGCAGGTGCCGCGCAGCTTTCGCTACCGCCCGAGCGTTGTCGACACCTATGCGCGGCACCCCACTGATGCGCGGGTAACCCCACGAGACCACCGGCAACCGGCGACCCAAAACATCAGCAACCGCCGGATGTCCCGGCGCCAACGACGTCACCACGAACCCATCGACCAAGGCGTTGCGCACGTGGGCGAACTCAGCGTTCCCCTCGGTCGGCAACAGAAGTAACGCCTGCCCGGCATCGGCAAGCCCGGTCGCCACCCCATGCAAGAACGCCACCATGCCGGGGTCGGCGAACGCATACGGCAACTGCTCGGTCAGCAGCACCCCGATCGTGTCGGCCCGACGCCGGCGCAACGACCGCCCCGCCGGATCAGGCCCCGGATACCCCAACTCACGCGCCACCTCGAGCACCCGCGCACGGGTCTGCTCCGAGATCTGGTCGGGCCGGTTGTACGCATTCGACACCGTCATCGGCGACACACCAGCGGCCCGCGCGACCGTCTCCAGGTCGGACGCGCGGCAGGTGGCTCAACCGACCCAGCCATTCGCCGTCCCCTCTTAAGCCTGCGGCCCGACGCCGTTAGGCCGCCGTTAGCCCAGGAACTGTATCGTTACAGAAAGCATCGTCTCGTGCCGAAGAAAGATGTAGTCGCGGCGATCGCCAGCTGATCGCCGTCCGGGTTGAGGAGTTCTTGCAGTGAGTTTGCACGACGTGGTGATCGCGCTCGGATATATAGGTGCAACCCTCGGCGTCGCGATGGTGGTGCCGCAGATCGTCCGCATCGTCCGCCACCCGTCGCTGCCAGGAGTGTCGCCGCTGTCGTGGGCGCTGCTGATGTTCGGCTGCCTCGCCTGGCTGACATACGGAATCCGCATCGGCGCCACACCGCAGATCCCCGGCAACATCTTGCTCGCCGGCGGAGCGATCGCGTGCGTTCTGCTCATCCATTCTCCAATGCCGCGCGGACGCCGAGGGGCGCTGCTTCTGGTCGGCGCGGCCGTGTTGCTCGTCACGGTCTGGGTCATCCCCACTCAGAGCGTCGGCTACCTCGCCACCGCCATCGGACTCTCGTCGATGTGGCCGCAGCTGTTCGACACGGTCGGCAACTACCGGGCGCACATCACCTCGGCGGTGTCGCTGCCGACGTACGGGATGCGGATGGCCTCGCAGGTCTGCTGGCTCGTGTACGGGGTCGGCACCCACGACACGCCCGTTTACGTCGGCGCCTCGCTGGCGCTGACCATCGCGAGCACGACGATGGCCCTCGAAGCTTTGGCTCGGAGCGGCCGGCCGTCGTACGCGAGGTTGGCGACCGCCGAAGCCTGACGCTCTACTTTGGCGGCGCTGGTGACTTCGGACTCGACGCGGCATCAAGGGTGTCGATCCAGCGTTCGAGCCGTTTGCCCTCGTCGGCCATGAGCGACGGATCTCTCAGAGCCTGGGTGAGCACCGCGGTCCCCTCGTAACGCACCATCAGCTCGATCGCGAGTGCGTGTGCGTCCCGCCGTCCCATCTCTTTGAATTGCTCTTCGACCCAAGCGATCGGAATGGACATCATCCGGTTGGCGGCGTGATCGTTACCGTGCTTTGCCAGTTCGGAGCAGAGGGTCCCTTGGGGGCAGCCGAACCTGGCGATGAGGTCTTGCTGGCCGGCCATCTGGCGGATGAGCGCCTTCAGGCGGCGCTTTGGCGTCGGCTGGCGGGCGACGGAGGCGATGGTGGCTTCGGCCTGGCACACGTGAGCCTCGACGACGGCGTCGATGATCGCGTCCTTGGTCTTGAAGTAGTAGTACACGTTGCCAAGCGGCACGTCGGCCGCCTCGGCGATGTCGGCGAGCGTGGTCTTCTCGACACCTTGTTGGTGGATGAGCTCGATCGCCGCCGCGATCAGGCGCTCGCGCTTGCCCGCAGCCGCCCGTAGGCGAAGCTGCGACGGCGGCCGTGGCGTTTAAGTCAGTCATCTCACTTCGAAGTATAGACACGTCGCGCGCGTTTCTACTAAGTTGGAAATCTAACTTAGTAGATGGGAATCACATGACGCCGCCCGCGCCTGACACTGCATCCTTTCTCTCAACACGGAGGGGCAGGCTCACGCTGCTGCTCCTCTGCTTTGTAGGGTTCCTCGACTTCGTCGACGCCTCGATCGTGAACGTGGCGTTGCCGTCGATCCGTCATGACCTGCACGCCTCGGTGCAGAACGTGCAGTGGGTGCTCAGCGGGTACCTGCTGACCTACGGCGGTTTCATGCTGTTGGGTGGTCGCGCCGCCGACCTGCTCGGTCGTCGCGTCGTCCTCATCACCGGCACGGTCGTGTTTGCGATCGCGTCGCTGGGTGCCGGTGTTGCGGGAAGCGAGACCGTGCTGGTTGCCGCAAGGCTCGCGCAGGGTCTCGGAGCGGCGATGATGCTCCCCGCCGCGCTCTCCCTCGTCACGACGATCTTTAGCGACGGAACCGATCGCACCAAGGCGCTCGGCGCCTGGGGTGCCGTCGCCGGCGTGGCCTCTGCTGCGGGCGTGCTGCTCGGGGGCGTCCTGACGCAAGGTCCGGGTTGGCGATGGGTGTTCTTCGTCAATCCGGTGATCTGCGTCGGCGTTATCGCAGGGACCCTTCTCTTGATCGACCATGAACCGGGTGGCGGACGGGTGCGCGACTTCGACGCCGTCGGCGCCGTGTTGTCGACGGCCGGAATGCTCCTGCTCGTGTTTGCGATCGTGCACGCTCCCACTGCCGGATGGAGTGCGACGTCCACGATTGCGGCCTTCGTCGCCGCCGGCGTCCTGCTCTCGCTGTTCATCGTGAACGAGCAGCGGACGAGAACCCGCTACTGCCGTTCTCGGTCTTCAAGATCAAGGGCCTAGCAGCCGCCGATGTCACCCAACTCATCGCGATCGCGGGGCTGCTGGCGACGTTCTTCTTCTTGACCTTGTACATGCAGAACGTGCTCGGCTACTCCCCGTCGCGGACCGGACTTTCCTACCTGCCCGTCACCGCCGGAGTCATCGTCGCCGCCGGCGTTTCGTCCAAGCTGTTTCCCCGCATCGGAACACGACCCGTCATCGTCGTCGGCGGATTTGTGGGGGCGGCAGGCATCTTCTATCTCTCACGTCTACCGGTCCACGGGTCGTACGCGACCGATCTGTTGCCCGGGTTGCTGGTGATGTCCATCGGGCTCGGAGCGGTCTTCGTGGGTGCGACGACCGCCGCGAACGCGGGCGTTCCGCCCGACCAGGCCGGTCTCGCGGCAGCGTTGCTCAACGCTTCGCAGCAGATCGGTGGGGCCCTTGGCATCGCCATCTTCAGCGCCATCGCGACCGCGCGTACCAACCACTTGATTGCAGTCCATTCACCAGCGCCTGCCGCACTCGCCGACGGATTCCACCGTGCTCTCTTCGCGGCAGCCGTCTTCCTGGTGGCCGCAGCCGTGATCGCTCTGCGCGCCACGAACACGCGAGGCGAGGAGATGCTTCTCGACACCGGTCGGCAGCGCGAGCCTGCATGGCGGAGTCATGACCGTCGAAGCCCGATGGAACGGCGTGGTCATCGCGGCGAGCGACAAGACCGTGCTCGTGGAGGGCAACCACTACTTCCCGCCCGAGGACGTGCTGGCTCGCTTTCATCGAAGAAAGCGAATCGGCGACGCACTGCACGTGGAAGGGCGAGGCCAGCTACTACCACGTCGTCGTCAACGGACAGCGCAATGTGGACGCCGCGTGGTACTACCCAACGCCGCTTGACGCCGCCTTGAACATCAAGGACTACATCGCGTTCTGGCACGGCGTCGAGACTGTCGGAGCGAACCCTGGCGAGCCGGAGATCCTGCCGCCGCGGTCGTAGACTCGGCCGCCCATGACGGACATCGACGAGCACGGCCGACCCGAACCACCGATCGCGGGCGACGAGACCGAAACGTTGCTGGGCTACCTCGACTACCAGCGCGCGACGCTCGCGTGGAAGTGCGCGGGCCTCGATTCGGCCGGCCTGAACGCGACCGTCGGCGTCTCGACGATGACGCTCGGTGGGTTGCTCAAGCACATGGCGCTGGTCGAGTCCGACTGGTTCTCGCGGGTGTTGCACGCGCGCGAGGAGCAGCCGCCGTGGAACGCCGTCGACTGGGACGCCGACCGCGACTGGGAATGGCGCACCGCGGCCGACGACTTCCCCGATGAGCTTCGAGCCCTTTGGCAGGACGCCGTGGTCGAGTCGCGTGCGCTCGTTGCTTTGGCGCTAGCTTCCGGCGGGCTCGACCAGCTCGCGCAGCGCCCGTGGCCTGACGGTCGGGCGCCGAGCCTGCGCTGGATCCTGTGCCACATGATCGAGGAGTACGCGCGGCACAACGGTCACGCCGACCTGCTGCGCGAGTCGATCGACGGCGAGACGGGCGAGTAAGACATCCGTCAAGGCGACGGTACGGGCGAGGGCGGGATGTTCGGCGTCGGCGATGGCGGTGAGCTGTAGGACGGCGGGCCTGCCAAGTAGGCGCGGTCGATCGCCACAGTTGCCAACACCGGATCGTCGCGGCCCTCCACAGTCAGAAACCAGGCAGGCAGCAGGATGGGCTGCTCGTTCTGCCATTCGAGCTCGAGTCCAAGGACCGCACCGGAGACGTTCTCTGGAACTGACGGTTGGCAGCCGGTTTTCGCGAAAGGCGGCGCGGAAGTGGACGGCACGGGTAGTTCCTCGGCGAAGCACGTCGGACCCATCCAGCCGTTGCTCAGGTCGAACGCCTCCATCGCGCTGATCAGTGGATACACCGCACCCGGCTTCGGGCTCGCGAGCCGTCCGGCGGCGGCCACGACCCCCGTCGAGTCGACCTGGATCTGAATCTCGATGCCCTTGGTCAGCATGCCTTGTACAGACGGCGTGACGTTGAGGGTCGTCGTCCCGTCGTCGCCGATGTTGCTGACCGACACCGGGTCGGTGACGCCGAGCGCTGCCAGCAGCGGCCGCGCGATCGCGGAAGCTTGGTCGACGCCGGGGCCGGAGATGGTCGGTCGTGGACTTGGCGAGCCTGCAGGCGATGGCGGAGTCGGCGTCAGCGTCGGTGTCTCGTTGCAGGTGAAATACGGTCCGAACATGCCGCTCCTATTACACGTCGCGAACGTCCACCACGCCGGCGTCTTATCTGTTGTGTAGGACCACGGCCAGCCAGGATCGTCGTACACCCGCACCATCGCCGCCGGTGAGCCAACTTCCCAGCCGTCCGCGACCTGCTGCGGATCGCCGGTCAGTCCCAACTCCCTCGCCAGCGTCTTCACGACGCGCGCGGACGCCGGGCCGGTGGGCCACGTCCATACCTCGGCGCTCTGTGACGCTGTCGGCAACGGCGAAGTGGCGACATACAACGGCACTGCGTTGTCCGGCATCGAGAACGTCGGGCCAGGCGTCAGCTGAAAGTCGGGGTAATCGATCTGCAGAGTCGGGACGGCGCCTGCGCCGGCGCGCGCATTAGACGCGCAACCCGTCAGTGCCAGGACGGCAACGGACGCGATCGTGCCGCCCATCAACTGCCAGCCGCGCCACCGTCGCCGAATCACGCCGGTCAGACGCCGCCTTCGGTACGTCGGTTCCGCTTCGTCAGCGGGCGCAAGTTCTCGTGCGGCTACTTCTCTTGGCAGAGGACGTCGGCGGTCATGCTCTGACTCGCGGTGATCGTCACCGTGTCGCTCTCAGTTGTGCACGCGGCGGCGCCGTCGTTGTATTGGGGACTCGTCCCGGTCACCGTGTATGTGCCGGGCGGCAGAGTCGCGGTGTACTTGCCGTCTGGGCCGACTGTCACATGCTGAGTGAGGTTGACGCCTTGGTTTGCCGGGCCGGCGATAGTGACCGATCCGGGCAAGGGATTTGGCGAGGCTCCAGCCGCGCCACCAACGGCTAAGAGAGTGCCCGTAAGGGTCCCCGGTCTGACATGCGCCGCCGGCGCAGTTGACGAGGTCGGCGCAGTTGACGAGGTCGGCGCGGATGACGCCGGCGCTGCCGGGATGCGCGTGCGTCGACGCGCACGCCAGCGAGGAGTCCCATGGCGGCGACGGTGAGCAATGCGCGGCGGTACACAACACGACGATACCCGCCCGTAGACGACCGATCAGGCGAGCGCTGCGTCGACCAACGCGGTCGCGACCACGCGCGCTGCTGCGGCGGCCTGCAGGTCACGGTCCATGCGCGCCGACACCACTGCCCCGTCATAAAGAAGCGTCAACTGCCGCGCGAGCCGCTCGGGATCCTTGGCGCCGGCCTCGCGGGCGAGGTCGACGAACAATGACCGCGTCCACGCGCGGGACTCATCCGACACCTCTTCCACCGCGCCGCCCGGCCGTGATTCCGCGCTCGCGTTGTAAAACGCGCAGCCCCGGTAGCCAGGCTCAGTCACAATCTCGCCGAGGACGTCGAACACTCCGAGCAGCCGCGTGCGCGGAGTCTTGAACCGCTCGAGTCCGCGCAGCAACCGTTCTTTGCGCGCCGCGTGCCGACCGACCAGGTAGGCGCGGACCAGTCCGTCCTTGCTGCCGAACGTGCTGTACAGGCTCGCCTTCGCGACGCCGGCGCGCTCGATCACCCGATCGATGCCGATCGTGTGGATGCCGTCTTCGTAGAACAGCTCGTCGGCCGCGGCGAGCAGCCGCTCGCGCGCCGAGGTTCGGTCGCCGCTGTGAGCGGCCGTATCGAAGGTTCCCGTGGTCATGCCTTGACAATAACAGACAGGTCTGTCTACTGTACAGATTCCAGGTAGACAGACCTGTCTGTCGGAACCGAAGAGTACGGGAGCATCCCGATGTCGATCACCACGCACCGTCCTCTCGATCAGGTGGGCGATCTCGACGAAACGGCGAACGCCAGCACCTCGGCGTCCCGGCCCTCAGCTTCACGGACGTGGCGCTTGCCGAACCACATCTCGTTCGGACTCCAGGTGTCGATGCTCGTCTTCCTGCTCGCGGCGTCGAGCGCGCCGACACCGCTGTACGCGATCTACCAGGCCGAGTGGGGGTTCTCGCCGATCACCGTGACCGTCGTGTTCGGCGTGTACGCGCTCGCCGTTTTGAGCGCGCTGCTCGTGGTCGGGTCGCTGTCTGATCACATCGGACGGCGCCCAGTGCTGCTCGCTGCGCTCGCCCTTCAAGCGACCGCCATGCTGGTGTTCGCAACCGCCGATGGAGTGCCCGCCCTGCTGATCGCGCGCATCGTCCAGGGACTCTCGGCCGGTGCGGCCGTGGGTGCGCTCGGCGCCGGACTCATCGACCTGCACAAGACGCGCGGCACCATCGCGAACGGGGTCGGCGCGATCGGCGGCACTGCCACCGGCGCGCTCGGGTCGAGCCTCTTCGTGCAGTACCTCCCGGCGCCCACGCACCTCGTCTACGTGATCCTGTTCGGCGTCTTCGTCGTGCAGGCGGTCGGCGTCGCGCTGATGCCCGAATCGTCGGCGATGAAGGCTGGCGCCCTCGCCTCGTTGCGGCCGCAGGTCGGAGTGCCGGCCGCCGCTCGACGTCCCCTCTTGTTGGCTGCACCTGTCGTCGTCGCGGTCTGGTCGCTCGCCGGTTTCTACGGCTCGCTCGGACCGTCGCTCGTGCGCATCGTCGCCGGCTCGCACTCCGTGGTGCTCGGTGGCGCGGCGTTGTTCGTGTTGGCCGGCAGTGCAGCGTTGACGGTGTTCTTCGCTCGGGGTGTGCAGCCGCGACAGGTGATGCTGCTCGGGAGCGCGGCGCTGTTCGTCGGCGTCGGCGTCACGTTGCTCGGCACCACGCAGCACTCGATCGATGCGTTCTTCGTCGGGACGGCGATTGCGGGCGTCGGATTCGGCGCCGGGTTCCAGGGCGTGCTGCGCACGGTCGTCCCGCTGGCCGAATCGCACGAGCGCGCAGCTGTGCTGTCGACGATCTACGTGCTGTCGTACCTCGCGCTGGGACTGCCCGCGGTCGTCGCCGGCTTCCTCGTCGTGCACGCGGGCGTGCTGTCGACCGCGCGCGAGTACGGGGTCGCGGTCATGGTGCTGGCGGGGCTGGCGTTGCTCGGCCTGATCGCTCAACGCCCGCGGCGGACCTCGCCGCCGCCGGACGCACCTCGCGCCAAGGCCACTTCTGGGCGCGCTTTGCTCTGCCGGAGTATCGCGGCAGAGCAGGTCTGAACTCGCGATATGCGATCGCGGCAGAGCAGGTCTGAACCGCTATCGCGGCAGAGCAAAGCGTCCGGAAAAGCTCGCGGGCACCCTGACACTCTCGGCGGCGCTTTGCTCTGCCGCACTATCGCGGCAGAGCAGGTCTGAACCGTATTCGCGGCAGAGCAGGTCTGAACCGTATTCGCGGCAGAGCAGGTCTGAACCGTATTCGCGGCAGAGCAAAGCGTCCGGGAAAGCGGCTCCCAGCCCGGTCAGCGGCGCTTGGCGTAGTCGGCGAAGCCTTGCCAGTCGATGACGACGCAGGGCTCGTCGCCGACGGTCCACGCGTCGTGGCCGGGCGCCATGATCGCGAAGTCGCCGGGGCCGTACTCGAGCTCCTCGCCGTCGTCCATCACGACCTTCATGCGGCCGGAGACGAAGTAGCCCATGTGGGCGGCCTGGCAGCTGTCGGTCTTGGCGATCGGCTTGACGTGCTCCGACCACCGCCAGCCCGGCATGAAGGTTGCGCGGCCGACCGGACCGTCGTCGAGGTTCACCAGGACGACCTGACCCATGCCGGCCTCGAACGGCCGGATTTCCTCTGGTGTGTCGAGACTCTTGCGAACGAGACGTGCCATGGCGATCCCCTTATCTCCCGATCCCACTTCGCACAGGGGACGACGGCAGCCGCCCCCACTCTGCCCACGACCCGTCGTACACGCGGACGTTGTCGCGGCCCAACAGATACGTGAGCACGAACCAGGCGGTGCACGCGCGGCCGCCGATCGTGCAGTACGTGATGAGGTCGCGCGTCACCGGCAGTCGGCCGAAGATCGCACGCAGCTCGGCGGCCGAAACGAACGCGCCGCGTGCATCGCGCACGTCGTCGATCGACAGCTCGCTGCGCGCCCGGGACGTGCCCGGCCCGGCCGCCGTCTTCCATGCCACCCGAGGGCCAGAACCGTTCGCCCACGTACTCAGCTTCTGAGCGGACGTCGATCAGCTGGCGCGTCGGGTCGGTGATCGCCCGCTCGACGTCGAAGAGCCGCACGCGTAGGCGCGAATCCTCGTCGGGGAGTGCGTAAACCGTCGGGGTCGGCGCCGGCACCTCGTCGTCCCATGGAAGCCCGTCGTTCTCCCACACGTCGCGCGCGCAATCGAGCACCCTCGCGTCCACGTGACCGTAGAGCTTCATCAACCACACTCCCATCGCGGGCGCGTAGCCGTAGAACACGACGGTCGAGTCGGCGTCGATGCCCGACCGCGAGAGCAGCTGCAGCGAAGCGCCGACTTGTCGAGCAGCTGGTAGTTCGCGATCCTTGAGGTCGGTGTACACGTTCCACAGCACCGCGCCCGGAATGTGTCCCGCGCGATAGGCAGCCGGGCTCACGTCGATCTCGACGATGCGAAGTCCCGGGTCGTGCAGGTGCTGTGCGAGCCACGAAGCGTCGACGAGGACGTCGTGGCGGGTCAGTCGTAGGTGAGCTCATTGCCGACCTCCCAGATGTGATTACTCGACCTGAATCCAGCCGAGCAGGTCTTCTCGCCCGACCGATTCGAGGAGGGCGGGATGGTCGGTGCTCATGTGACCGCGGATCGTGGAGATCACCTCGTCGTCGGTGCCACCCCGAGCAACGAACCCACATTCGCAGCGGATGATCCTTGCCATGTCGTCCTCCTAGAACGTTGTAGGCCGGCGTACTTGGCAGAATGTTGGCGTGACCTTGGCGTCAGCGCCACCTAGCAGGATCCAGCTCTGCGGGCCGACCGTGGTCGAGCTCGCCGGCCAGCGCGTCGACGGCCTGCTGCCCGGGCCGGCAGGGGCGGACGCTGTTCGCCTACCTCGTGCTCAACCGGCATCGGCTCGCCAGCCGCGACGAGCTCGTCGCGGCGCTCTGGCCCGCGCAAGCTCCAGCCGGCAGCGAGACGGCCTTCAACGCGTTGCTTTCCAAGCTGCGCAAGGCAATTGCGCCCGTCATCATCGACGGCCGTTCAAGCCTGCGACTGCAGTTGGACGACGAGGCGTGGGTCGACGTTGAAGTCGCCGAGGCGGCAGTCCACCGCGCCGAGTCACGCATCGTGCTCGGCGATTGCAAGAGTGCCTGGGGTTCGTCGCTGGCCGCATTGTTCATAGCCGAGCGGGAATTCCTGCCCGGCGAGGAAGCGCCGTGGATTGCCGACCAGCGTTCTCGCATGGCGCAGGTGCGGCGGCGGGCTCTGGAGGCGTACGCGTCGGCCGCGCTCGGGACCGGCGGCACCGAATTGCCCGCGGCCGTGCGAGCAGGTCGGCAGCTGGTGCGCCTCGACCCGCTGCGCGAGACCGGCTACCAGATCTTGATGCAAGCCCTTGCCGCCCAAGGGAACTCGGCCGAGGCGCTGCGGGTCTACGCCGACCTGTGCGAGGTGTTGCGCGACGAGCTCGGGGTGTCGCCGAGCGCTCCGATCGAGGCCGTCTACCAATCGTTACTCCGATAGCCCCGAGCCCGGCCGCGGAACCGCGGAGCAGTGCCGATCGCGTCTGAACGCAGGTTCGGCCGGCGAAGAGGATCACCGTGAGCGACAACTGGAGCGCGCCAGCTTCGACGCGGTCGTCGGTTCAGACCCGTCCGTGGCTCGTCGCGATCGCGTCGGCGGCCGCAGTCATCGTCGTCGTCCTGGTGGTGGGTCTCGCGGTCGGCAGTGGTCGCCATCGGTCGGCGTCGATCAGCTCCGGGGTGTTCCCCAGCCCGACTCACCTACTCGAGCCTCCCCCAGCCGGTCCAGACGCGTCGCCAGTGCATCGCCGGTGTCGCGTCGAACGAGATCCCCAGCCCGTCGCCGTCCAACATGACGTCGGAGGCCGTCGACACGGCTACTCCGCTGCCGACCCCAATGGGTCCGGCACCTGCCGCGCCGGCAGGTGGCTGGTATCTCTGCCAAGGGGACTCCGACATGGCGACCTGCGCCGACGGCACCGGGGCAGCCGATTCGGCAGCTCCCGGTCTCGATGGGCGGCCCGTACAAACACGACCTACAACGCCGCACGACGGCAACCTGTACTACCGCGAAGCGCTCGAGCGACGCGCACGGCGAACGTCGAACGAATCAGCCGCGTTGCGCTCGCCGGTGGCGCGCCGCAGATCCTGGTGCAGGGTCCGGACATGGTGAACGAGACGCAGGTGTCGTTCGGTTCGCCGGTCTCGTCACCAGACGGCAATTTGCTTGCGTACGGACAGATGACGATCGCGAGCGACGTGCCTGGCGGTCCGACGCAGATGCCGAGCCCGGGTGCGCAGACCATCGGGCCGCCGAGTCGGCCACCGAACATGCCGATCAGCCTGCGACTCGTGCAGATCAAGATCCAGAACCTGCGTGACCTGACGGCGCCCCCGATCATCGTGCCGCCGTCGATGGTGAACAGTGACATCGCTGCTGGCCCGCTGCTCGGCTGGTCGGCCGACGGCAAGCAGCTCTTTCTGGTCGGCCCCGGCGGCAAGGTCGAGTCGCTTGACCATCGGTGCCGACGGCGTCCCGGCCGGCGTCACGACCGCTGTTCGACCCAGCGGCGATGATCGCCGAGGTTGTCAGAATCGCGCAAACGCTGCTGTCGTCGTCCGGCGACTTCTTTGTTGTCGCGTCATGCGCGCAGACCATCGAAGTCGTCAAGGTCCACAACGGAGCACCGCAACCGTTCGGCATGCTCGTGAACACCAAAGGGTGGGAGGTCGAAGCATGCCGAACTCGACACGACCGGACGCGTGCTCGCACTGAGCTGGTTCGCGCCGCCGGCGATCGCCGCAATGTGTGGAGGTCGATGGCAGTACGCGCATCATCGACGGAGTTCCGACCGCGATCCAGCTCGAGACAACGCCCGGCTGCATCTTCAACGGCGGCCCGGGCGGCCCAGGCGCACCGCCGCCCTCATCGCCGTAGCGCCTAGGTATTGACGGACAACCGTCGCGTGCGTCATTCTCCTAATCATGTTAGGCACTCCGACTCGCGATAGGCAAGCAGAACGGCGTGAGGCCACTCGCGCCGAGATTCTTGACGCGGCGTGGGCGATCGCGCAGGCGAAGGGCCTCACCGAGCTGACGTTGCGCGACGTCGCCGAGGCGATCGGCATGCAGGCGCCCTCGTTGTACTCGTACTTCGCTTCGAAGAACGCGATCTATGACGCGATGTTCGGTCAGGCGTGGTCGCAGTACCTCGCTGTGATGACGGAGATTGAACCGACACTTCCGCGATCGCCACGGGCCGGCATTAAGGCGATCGCACATACGTTTTTCGACTTTGCGATCGAGGTTCCGGCCCGTCATCAGTTGATGAACGAGCGGGTGATCTCCGGCTTCGTGCCGAGCGCGGAGTCGTACGCACCTGCCGTCGAAGTGCTCGAACGCACGCGCGCGCACATGGCGCGGTACGGCATCACGAAGCCTGACCAGTTCGATCTGTGCATCGCGATTATCGGTGGGCTGATCAATGCCCAGCTGGCGAACGACCCCGGCGGCGAGCGCTGGGCAGGACTGCTCGATCAGGCAGTCGACATGTTTGCCGACCACCTGGGCATACCAGGATCGCGGAGGAGAACCCGATGACGATCACGGCCGAACCGACGAAAGCGCGGCCACGCACCTCGACGCTCGATCGGACGACGCTGATGCAACTCGCGGCCGCGGAGTACGGGCACTTCGCAACGGCGCTCGAGAAGCTCGACAGCGACGACTGGTCGAAGCCGACCGAGTGTGCGGGTTGGGATGTACGCACCATGGCAAGTCACGTGCTTGGCATGGCCGAGATGGCCGCGTTCGTTCCTGAGGGAATCCGGCAGATGCGCGCCGCCAAGAAGCGCGGCGGTCTGTTCATCGACGCACTCACCGCGGTGCAGGTCGAGAAGCGCGTCGATCTCACGCCGCGTCAACTGATCGACCGCATCCGTGCCGTCGGGCCGAAAGCTGCGAACGGACGCCGCAGAATCCCGGCTCTCGTGCGTAACCGGCGGCTGCCGATTCCACAGCCCGTCGGCGATGTCGACGAGGACTGGACGATCGGCTTCCTCATGGACACGATCCTCACCCGCGACACCTGGATGCACCGCATCGACATCAGCCGCGCAACGGGCCATTCGCTCGAGTTGACGGTCGGCCACGATGATGTGCTCGTCGCCGACGTCGTCGACGAGTGGGCGCGTCGGCACGGAAAGTCGTGCCAGCTACACCTGACGGGCGCGGCCGGCGGCACCTGGACGTTCGGCGACGGCGGCCCCGGCATCGACCTCGACGCGATCGACTTCAACCGCACCTTGTCGGGACGCGAACCGGCGACCGATTTGCTCGCCGTCGCCGTCCCCTACTGATTTGCGGTCGTCCCCCGTTGCTCTGGAAGGAAACCGAATGAACACGATGGTGGTCACGATGACGCTCGACGCTGCCCGAAGCGACGAGGTCGATCGGCACTTTCGCGATGACGTCGCGCCGTGGGCGTCGCGTCAGCCCGGATTCATGAGCGGGCAATGGCTTCGGCTTCCGGGTGGCGCGCAGGGATTCGGCATCGTGGTGTTCGATTCGCAGGAGCATGCGGACGCCGCGGCGCTGGGGCCTAGGTCTGCTCCCCGCGTCGAGGGCCGGGCGTGGAACACCGACAGCGTCGAGGTTTTCGACCAAGTCGCCGACGCCTGACGGTCAGGTCGCCGGGCCGCTGCCGAGCACCACGGTTGCGGTGTGGGATTGGCCTGAGGCGTCGGTCCAGCCGAGCTTCACCGAGGTGCCGGCGTGGTAGCCGAACATCAGCGCGCTCAGGGCCGACGCCGAGTCGACCGCGTGACCGCCGAGTGAGGTGATCACGTCGCCCGCGACCAGGCCCGCGTTCGAAGCGGTGCCGCCGTCGAGAACGCCGGCGACCGTCGCGCCACTGACTGCCGCGCCGTATCCGTAGTAGCCGTAGCCGGCGTCAGTCGACGCAAGCTCGACGCCGAGGAACGCGGTCGAACCGACGTGCACCGTCGTCGTCCCGTGACCTGACACGATCTGCTTCACGATCGAGAGCGCCTCGTTGATCGGAACCGCGAAGCCCTCGTTGCCCGACGAGATCGCCGAACCGTCGAACGCGAACTGGTTGCCGTTCGTGCTCGACGCCGCGGTGTCGACGCCGATGACCTGCCCTGAGGAGTTGACGAGCGAGCCACCCGAGTCGCCGGCCTCGATGTCGGCGTTGACCTGGATCAGTCCGGTGAGTTGCTCGCTCGTGCCGCCGACCTCGTCGCCGGCGGTGATCTGCTGGTTGAGCGCGGTGACCGAGCCGCCTGCAGCACTTGGAGTGCCGCCGGTGCCGCCCGCGTTGCCGATCGCGACGACCGCTTCGCCGACCGTCGACCTTCGACGAGTCACCGAGCTTGGCGGTCTTCAGTCCCGATGCACCTTGCAGCTGGAGCACCGCGATGTCGTGCGTCGGGTCGTAGCCCACGACGGTGGCCTTGTAGGTCTTGCCGTTGCCGATGTCGGTCACGGTGATCGCGGTCGCGCCGTCGACAACGTGGTTGTTGGTCAGGATCTCACCGGTCGACGTGAGGACGATGCCGGTCGCCGCACCCTTGCGCGCTTTGGTACCCGAGCGTGACGTTGATGTCGACCAGACCCGCGTCGACGCCGGCGGCGATGGTTGACACGTTGGACGGTCCGCCGCTGCCCTCGGTCGAGTTGCCCGACGATTGCCCGACGACGAGTTGCCCGACGATGAGCCGCCGGAACCCTGGCCATAACCGCCGAGCCATAACCGCCGTAGCCGTAACCGCCGTAGCCGCCGTACCCCCAACCCCAGTCAGCGGGCTGTCCGGTGGACGTCGACCCGCCGGACGCGTTCGACCCACCGGACGCGTTCGACGTGCCGGAGTTGTTTGACGTGCCGGTGCTGACCGGCGTCCCGGCTACAGACGATGCGGTCGCCCCCGCCGTCCGGCCCAGTTTGGAAAGGGCTACGCCGCCCGCTCCTGCGCCCGCCGCGGCCGCGATGACGACCGCGGTTCCGGCGAGAACGGCTGACGGGCGTCGGTGTGCGCGGTGACGGGGGTCGGTGTCGCTCATGGCTACTCCTGAGGTCTCGGTCTGCGGATGTGTGCCGCATGAGACCAATGTGCGAGCCGTAGCTGGACGTGCGGTGAAAGGTCGCTAAGAAGGTCCTGAAATCCTGCGATCTTCGGGCAGGCTGTGAAAGCTGCGGGCGCGGTCGCAGCGCCGCCAGCGCTCCCATAGGGTGACGTCCATGCAGGGGATGGGCGGCTCACTGTCAGGCAGCAATCCGCTCATCGTCGCCGCGTTTCGAGGCCGCTCTGCGGCATCAAGGGCTGATCGTGCTGGTCCTCTTGATCATTGCCGGGACGGCGTGGGTGTGGCCCTACACAGCGCCAAAGCCAAGGCTCGATGAGGTTCCCGCCGAAACCCCGCGACTCCCGAGACCGCTGCGGTCATGGCCGCCGACGGGCCTGCGGCCATGACCGCCGACGCGCCAGCTGCTGGCTCCCGAGAACACCCCGCGCGGACCTTGCTGCGCGTCAGTTTCGGACTGCTCTGGATCTTCGACGGCTTGCTCCAGACTCCAGCAGGGCATGCCGGTAGGGCTGCCGACCGATGTCGTGCAGCCAGCCGCAGCTAGCTCCCCCGGCTGGGTGAAGCATCTGGTCAACGACGGCACCCTGATTTGGATGCGGCACCCGATCTCGGCCGCGGCCGCGACGGTCTGGATCCAGATCGGCATCGGCGTGCTGCTGCTGTTGGCCCGGCGCGGCCGACTCTCGCAATGGGCCGCCGTCGTGAGCATCGCCTGGGGACTTGTGGTGTGGGTCTTCGGCGAGGCGTTCGGCGGCATTTTCGGTTCGGGTTTGACCTGGCTGTTCGGCGCTCCCGGCGCGGTGCTCCTTTATGTCGTGGCCGGCGTGCTGATCGCGTTGCCGGAGCGGGTCTGGCTCGATAAGCGACTGGGGCGCGCGCTGCTCGGCGTCCTCGGAGTTTTCTTTATAGGGATGGCAATTCTGCAGGCCTGGCCAGGGCGCGGATTCTGGCAGGGGCAGCGCAATCCGCACGCGACCGCCGGAAGTCTCACATCGATGGTGCAGACCATGTCGCAGACTTCGCAGCCGCGTGCGCTCTCGTCGGCGGTCAGTTCGTTCGCTTCGTTCGACGCGCAGCACGGGTGGTTCGTGAACCTCTTCATCGTGCTCGCACTCGCCGGCGCTCGGCATCGCGCTGTTGATCGGTCGCGAACGAGTGACCTTCGGTGCGTTGGTGTTCGGCAGCGTTTTCTGCATCGCCGTATGGGTCTTCGTGCAGGACCTTGGATTTCTCGGCGGGGTCGGCACCGACCCGAACAGCATGATCCCGACTGTGTTGCTGATCGCTGCGGGCTACCTCGCACTGACTCGCAGGGTCGCAGCCGCGCGCTCGCCGAAGAACCGGCGGTAACCGAAGGACGCCCGCAGCCGAACCGGCGACCCCGCGCGCGCAATGCCCGGCGGCTGCGACCGCTCAGCTCCCCCGCGACCTTGGGCCTGATCGCCGTCGTCGCGACCTTCGGCGTCGTGTTGGTCGGCGCGGTTCCGATGGCGTTCGCGTCGGTGAACACGCACACCGACACAATCGTGACCGAGGCCATCAACGGCCAACCGCGAGCCGACCGATACACCCGCAGCGCCGTTCGAATTGACCGACCAGCACGGCACTCCGGTCAATCTCGCGACCTTCAAGGGTCAAGACAGTCGCGCTGACCTTTCTCGACCCTGTCTGCACCACCGACTGCCCGCTGATCGCACAACAGTTCCGCCAGGTCGACGAGCGGATCGGAGCAACCGCCAACACCGCGTTCGTCGCCGTCGTCGCGAACCCGACCTACCACGACCTGCAGTTCGTGCAGGCCTTCGACGCGCAAGAGAACATGGACATGCCGAACTGGTACTTCCTCACCGGGTCGCTCGCGCAATTGCGCGCGGTGTGGAGCGCCTACGGCATCGAGGTGCAGACCACCGGCAGCGGCGGCATGGCAGCGCACAGCGACACCACCTACGTGATCGACGGCGCCGGCCACCTGCGCACGATCCTCGGTTCCAACCCCGGAAACACGTCGACCGACTCGGCATCGTTCGCGACGCTGCTGAACAAGGAAATGCGCGCGGTCGGGGTCGCATGAGATCGTGCAAGGAACACAGTTGCGCGGACGCCGATGTGTTGCCACCGCCCTCACGGCCGGCGCTCGTCGACGGTTTTGACGGCCTGCGGCTCGCACTCGACGTCCGCCTCCGACACGTCGACCGCGCCGATCGACGTCCCGCTCTGCGACGTCCGTCGTCACGTCGTCTGGCACCTGGGCGACGTTTCCGATGGGTCACCTCGACGATCCCGCGAACACGTTCTGGGAAGAGTTCACGCTGCCAAGCGGCGCCGACCAGTGGGTCGAACGCACTCCCGTCGACGTCGCCGACAACGGCGGGCTCGTGACAGCGCCGACGTCCGACGGCGTCGTCGTCGGTTTCCGGCCCAGCGCCGATCTGAAGTTCTCGCCACTCGCATCGACGTCCGACGGCGGCGCGACCTACACACCGGGCCTGCTCAGCGACGGCCTCGCCAACGTGCCCGACGCGCTCAGCGTGACCGCGAGTGGGCACGCGGCGGCGCTGACCTCAACGCAGGTGATGACCAGCGCGCGCGATGCTCTCGGCGTGGGAGCCGGTCACGACGCTTTCCGCGATCAGCACGTCGTCGGCCGGGCAAGCGTGCGGCGTGCAACAGCTGACCGGTGTGCTCGTCACCGAGAACGGACTGTTCGTCGGGGCCGCATGCTCGTCGCCTGGCGTTGTCGGGTTGCTCGAGCACTCCGGGTCGGCGTTCGTGTCGGCCGGCCTGCAAGTTGCCGGCCGCTGACGCGCAGGCTCACGTCGAAGTTCTTCGCCTGGTTCAGTTCAAGGGAACAATTGCGGTTCTCCTCGGCGTCCGCTCTGGTGCTTCTACGAGTTATGTCGCAGCGTGGAATCCTGCTCCAGGCTCGGCGCAGTGGACCGTGTCGCCGCCGCTCGCGATCGACCGGCGCGCTCGCGTCGACCGCGGTCACCGGCGACGGCAGCTACGCCGTGCGTGACCTCCGACAACGGTGCGCTGAACGCGGCGGTGATCGCCGAGCGCGGCACCAGCTGGACGCAGCTCCCGCCGCCACCGGCAGGCACCGCGACGCTGGCCGTTTCGAAGTCGCGCACCGACGCGCTCGTCGTCGACAGCGCGACGTTCACCGACTACCAACTGACCGACGGGCAGTGGGTCGAAGGCGCAGACGACGCAGGTCGCGCTCCCCTACGGCTCCGAGCGGCTAGCGGCCTCGATCAGCCGATCGGGACGGCGACGGCGTGCGCGCGTCGACGCGTCAGCACCGTCGTCGAGCCATCTCGTCACCGTGTACAGGATCGACGGGAGGAACGTGACCTCCCCGCACACCCACAGGATCGCGCCGGCGATCTGCTGATCGCTCTCCTGGGCGGCCAACCCGCGGCTGGCGTACCAGGGGTAGAGGTCGTGGGTGAACATCACCATCGTCATCGCGATCAACACCATCGTGACGTTCGACGCGATAAGCGCGGCGATGCGGCCGACCGGCGCGAGTGCCGGCCGGAACGGGTACGAGCCGAAGATCTGGAGCCACAGGCACACGCCGAGTCCGAAGAACGATCCGTGCTCGAGCCAGATGTGCACGCTCGAGTTCCGCGCGCCGAGGTCGAACGGGCCGGGCAAGTGCCAGAACAGCATGTCGACGTTGAAGGCAACGACCGGGATGTACGGCTTGGCCGCGAACTTCCGCACCGCGGCCGCGGCGCGCCAACCTGGGCGACCTACAACCGGCCGCCGCGCGCGGGTGTACCGCAACAGCCGACCGTAGACGCGCGCGACCGGGCGCGGTAACCCGCGCAGCAACGGCACCCACGGCGCACCGAGCACGATCAGCGGCGGCGCGACGAACGCCAGCAGGATGTGCTGCACGACGTGCGCACTCAGGTACGTGTCAGACCAGTAGTCGACGGGCGATACGACCGCCAACGAGCAGGACGACGAGGCCGCCCCAAAAGATGAACGCTTGCCCGATCCACGGGCGGGTTGGCCGGCCGGACCTCGCGATGGCGTGCAGGTGTTTGCGCAACCCGCGACCGTGCACGCCAGCAACGACCGCGATCACCAGAATGAACGGGTCGAAGGACCAGTGCTGGAACATCGCTATCGAAGCGGTCCTTCCTCGGCGCTGCGGGCACGACGTGGTTGTAGTGTTCCAGCGGTGACAGACACCCCGACTCCAACTGAAACGCCGACGCTCGCTGAGCCGCCGGCGCCGCCGCTGTGGTCGTGGGTGCTGCGTCACCGCAGGATCAGCATCGCAGCCACCGTTGTCGTCGTGCTCGGTCTCGCAGCGTTCGTCGACTGGCCGCATCGCGCGACCCAGGGGCAGCTGCGTTCTGACTACGCGCAGTATGCAACGCAGATCAGGGGCGACGTCCAGTC
Organism: uncultured Actinomycetes bacterium; assembly: GCA_963809135.1. Classification (GTDB taxonomy): domain Bacteria; phylum Actinomycetota; class Actinomycetes; order Acidothermales; family Acidothermaceae; genus PALSA-607. The sequence continues at coordinate 73,064 of CAWEIG010000013.1, read as the reverse complement.
GTGCAGCGTCGGGGTCGAGGAGACGCTGAGCGCCTACAACCAGATCACCGCCGGCGTCGTCCGCGACCGTCAGACGGCGAAGGCGATCGCGAGCCAGACCGCGCTCGACTGCACGCCGATGGGCAACAGCCGCATCGACGACCTCGGAACCCTGCAACCGCCGTCGTCGCTGGCGAACTACGGTCTCGGCGCCGCCGCCCAGCAGCTCTATGCCTGGTGCTTCCCGACTGCGGTCGACGTCGCCCAAGACATCGAGCACTTGATGTCGTCGCCCGGCGACCCAGCGACGCTCGCTGACGTAAAGACCCGGCTCACACAGATAGCCGCAGCGGCGTCGAGCGCACAAGCGGCGTTCAACCGCGCGGCCGGCACCCTCGCAACGCCGCCCGTCGACTTCGGTCTCGACCAAGTGCGGGCGGGCGTGCTGGTCGGCTAATCGCTGGTCTGCGAGCAGAGCGACCGTTAGTTCCCGCGGCGCTGGAAGAAGCCCCACAGCACCGCGGCAGCGAACATCGCGACCGGGAAGAACCACGTCATGAACTGGCTGGTGTGCATCGCTGCCTCTCAGTTCAGCACGGAGAAGAGGATGAAGAGCACGATAGCGAGCAGCGCGACGAAGACGACGAACGCCTTCGCGCCAAGAGCCGAGCCGGCGAACGCGACCTGGATGCGATCGTCACGGTTCGGGCCCTCGGGCGACAGCACCCATTTCACGCGCAGCGATCGGGCCAGCAGCGTCTCGAGCCAGTACGCGGTGACGACGCAGTAGATCCCGAACAGTGGCATGGTCGCGACGTACACCGACGCGTAGCCCGACGAGCCGGGCGCCCAACCGAGACCGGTCATACCCGCGAACTGCAAGATGCCGGCGGCGAGGAAGAGGGCCGTGGCGACGCCGCAGGCGACCCGCCAGTCGGCGGAGTTCGTTCGCGACGCGACCCGACTTGCCACGACCACTGTGTAGAACCAGAACAGCGCCGCACCGACAAGCACCATCGCCAGCACCGGGACGCTGATGAAGTCCGACGGTCGCTGCCCCGGTGCGCGCCACAACGTGTCGTTGTCGAGGGAGTGCAGGTAGAAGTAGGCAAAGACGGCAGACCCGAAGAGCATCGCTGACAGCGCCACGAAGAGACGTGAGCCTGTCCAGTAAGCGCCGCGAATCGACGTCCGCTCAAGACTGAGATCGCGTTCGCGAGCCTCAGCCTCGCCCGGCACGCACCGCATCGGTCGTCACGTCAGTTCACCTCTTCATGCTGAGTCGGGACGCCGGGTGGCGGGGCGCCGATGTAGGCCATCGGTCCGGCGCCGGTGCCGTATTCGTACGGGCTCGACACGACCGTCGGCACGTGCGCGAAGTTGTACGCGACCGGCGGAGTGGAGGTCATCCACTCAAGGCCACGCGAACCCCACGGGTTGCCGACCGGCTCGGTCGGGCGCGGGTCGATGAACATCGTCTTCACGAAGTTGTAGACGAAGACCAGCATCGACAGGCCGATGAGGTAGGCCGAGATCGACACCCAGTCGTTAAGACCCTGCAACGCCTTCTCGTACTCGAAGACGCGGCGCGGCATGCCCAGCTCGCCGATAGCGAACAGCGGCAAGAACGTCGAGTTGAAGAAGACGAACAGCATCCAGAAATGAACCTTGCCGAGCTTTTGGTTGAGTTGGCGACCGGTCATCTTCGGCAGCCAGTAGTAGATGCCGCCGAAGAACGCGAAGATGCAGCGCACCCATGATCGTGTAGTGGAAGTGCGCCATCACGAAGAAGCTGCCGTGCGCGACGGTATCGGTCGGGACGTCGGACAGGAAGACGCCGGAGATACCACCGATCAGGAAGTTGAAGAGCATCCCAAGCACGAACAGGATCGGGACGGTCAGTCGCAATCGCGCACGCCACAACGTGCCGACCGCGACGAGGTAGATGATGCCCGTCGGGATCGAGATCAGTTCGGTGGTCAGCATCACCACCGGCCGCATGTCGGGGTTCATGCCGCTGTCGAACAGGTGGTGCTGCCAGACGAAGAATGACAGCGTGCCGACGCCGACCATGCCGGCGACCGCGGTTCGGTAGCCGAACAGCGGCTTGCGCGCGAAAACCGGCAGCAACTCCAGGGCGATGCCGAAGCCGGGAAGCGCGAGGATGTAGACCTCGGGGTGCCCGAAGAACCAGAACAAGTTCTCCCACAGGTACGAACTGCCGCCGTGTTGCGCGTCAAAGAGCGCCGTCTGCACGGTCCGGTCGAGCAACGACATGTAGGTCGCGGCGGCCAACACCGGTGCCGCGAGCACCATGAGCAAAGCCGTCACGAGCATCGACCAGACAAAGATCGGCACGCGTGTCCAGGTCATGCCCGGCGCGCGGTAGTTGATGACGGTGCAGATGATGTTGAAGCCACCCACGATCATCGAGAACGCCATCAAGCCGAACGCGACGAGATACGCGTCCTGGCCTTCGCCTGCCTCGATCGACAGCGGCGCGTAGCCGGTCCAGCCGGTCGGGAAGCCGCCGACGATGATGCCCGACAGCAAGACGATGAACGCGGCGGGCGTGATCCAAAACGACAGCGCCTCAAGACGCGGGTACGCCATGCGACGCGAGCCGATCATCAGCGGGACGAGGTAGTTGCCGAACGGGCCGAGGATGACCGACGTCATCATCATCATCATCATCGTGCCGTGCTCGCCGACGACCTCGAGGTACGTCCCCGGCGCGAGTATGTGGCGCGTGGGCGACAGCAGCTCTGAACGGATCGCCATCGCGAACAGGCCAGCGACGAAGAAGTACACGAGCATCCCGACCAGGTACTGCACACCCACGACCTTGTGGTCGAGGGTGTAGCTGAAGTACGACCGCAGGGTCGGCTTGCGCTCGTGCGCGCCTTCGGCTTCGGTCGCCGGCGCGTAGCCGAACATTTTCTGGAACGGGTAGTTCAGCGCGCCGATGCCGGCGAGCCAGCCGAACGTCGCGAACAGGTAGCCGAGTACGAGCGCGTGGTTGTTGTCACCCTCGCCCTGCACCTGCTGATAGGTGTGCGCGATCCAGTTGCCGACCATGTGCCCGATCGCGTAGCCAGCAGCTGCACCGACAAACGCGTACAGCAGGTTCGGGCTGAGCCACCAGGGCCGCGCCGCGCGCGGTGCGGGTGGCCCGCCGGGGTTGCCTGCCCTGTCGACCGCCGGGGGCGCCGTCGTGTCCATTGCCATGAGTCGCGGCCCTCCTACGAAATCGCGCTGGGGGAGGCGGGACCAGGCGGCGGTCCGCTGGGGAGCGGATCCTGGCCCGGGTCGTAATAGCCGCCGTCCGACTGCGGAAGGTAGAGATCCGCGTAGGGCGGCAAGAACGGAATCAGCTGTTGGTAGGTCGCCTGCGCGTTCGTGACCCACGTCTTGAAGTCGGCGGGACTCACCACCTGGCCGGTGGTCACCATCGCGCCGTGCCAGAGGCCGCACAACTCGTCACACCGGATATTGACCGAGCCGATCTTGTCGGCAGTGGCGAACGCCACGTTGTTCACACCGGGGTTCGCGTCCGCCTTCACGCCCAGGTTCACCGCCCAGAACGAGTGAATGACGTCGAGGGAGGTCACGCTGTACTGAACCTCCTGGCCGGCAGGGACGACCATCTGCGCGGTTTCGAGGCCGCCGTATTGCGGGTAGCGGAAGGTCCATCGCCACTGCTGCCCGATCACCTGGACGACGAGGAGTTTGGTCTGCGTCACGTCGGAGTTGTAACCCGCTGGCGAGAAGATCGGCACCTGGCCAGATCCGGTTCCAGCACCCGCGTTGGTGTCGAGTTCGACAGTCCCGAAGATGAACAGCGAGATGACTGTCACCGAGGTGATGCCGAGCCACGCCGCTTGGAAACCGCGGTGCCCCTTCAGCGGCGGGCCGTCGCCGACCTCATCGACGGGCGTGCTCGACTTCACCCGCCAGGTCATGAGCGCATAGGCGGCGTACACCCAGACGAACGCGACAACCGGGACGGCGACAGTGCCCAGCACCCGATTGTCGAACTGCTGGACGCGCGCAGCGTCGGAATCCGTGCCTGGCGGCATGTGCGGGCCCCACACGAAGTACACCAGCACCATGCCGATCACCGACGTGACGACCCACACGATGCCGATGCGCATCATGTGCTGCCGGTCGGTGCGGTCACCCGAAGCAGGGCGAGCAGTCTCGCGTCGTCATCAGGCCACGACCTTCAAGAAGCCGCTCATATACCCGAGCGTCGACATCCCGCCGCCGTTTCCATACGGCCAGCCAAGGCCGCACGGCACGAAGCACTGCCACGGGTAGATGCCCGGCTGCCGGGGTCTTGATCGTGAACGTGATCGTGTTGTGGTCGAACGACGAATCGCAGGGCGCGATCGTGCAGACGTTGGTGGCTTCGGACGGGATGCCCGGCATCGGCACGGAGATACCGAGCGTCGGGATGGCGAACGTGTGCCCGATCCCGTTGTCGGTGTTGTCGTTGATGATGCGCGCAGGCGCTCCGCCGTTGACGACCTCGGTGCCGTCGACGGTGCCCTGCACCTGGTCCATGAAGGAGTTCCGCAAGCGTGCTGCCCGTGTCGTACTGGTCAACGGTGAAGTGCACGAGCGTGTTCGCCTTCAGCTTGAACATCGTCGTGTGCACCCACTTGCCGTTGATCTCGGCGAGATACGACACGAAGGTCGGGTGCGGCCCGTAACCAAGCGCGGGAACGGTCTGGAGGTGGATCTGCTCGTCTGCCCCGGTCGCCGCAGCCGCCACGGTCGGTGGGTAGTGCAGGAAGTACAAGAACAACGCCACCACCCCCGCCACGAAGACGGCGAACACGACCCCAACGACGGTCGTGCGCATGGATCTGGTCATCTCGGCCCTCCTGTCGGCGGGAGCGCGCCATCACGTGCGTCATAGCCATGACCGCACCAATACATCGAGTGACGCGGCGATACACAGCAAGCTCAGGTAGCTGATCGACCAGTGGAACAGCCGCATCGGCTTGCGGATCGTCTCCCCGCGCCACGCGCGAGCGCAGCGCGTGGGCCTCGCGAAGGAACACGGCGCCGAGCGCCACCGCGACCGCCAGGAACGCGGCGCTCAGGTGCGCGACCGGGTAGAGAAGGAGCGAGACGTCGCGACCATCGCCCAGGTGTAGAGCACGATCTGCTTCGCCACGACGGGCGCGGTGGCGACGACCGGCAGCATCGGCACGCTCGCGGCTTCGTAGTCGTTGCGGAACCGGAACGCGAGCGCCCAGAAGTGCGGCGGGGTCCAAAGAAAGACGACACCGAACAGGACGACGGGTGTCCAGGCCAGCGATCCGGTCACGGCCGCCCACCCGATGAGCACAGGCATGCAGCCGGCCGCCCCGCCCCAGACGATGTTCTGGGACGTGCGCCGCTTGAGCAGCGCCGTGTAGACGAGCACGTAGAAGGCGATGGCGGCCGCCGTGAGCCCGGCGGCCAGCAGGTTGGTGGTCAGCGCGAGGCCGCCGACGGCGATCACGCCGAGCGTCGAGACCGAACGCCAAAGCTCCTGCCGGGCTGATTGAACCGCGCGACAGCGGGCGCCGTTCTGTGCGGTGCATGAGCGCGTCGATGTCGCGGTCGAGGTAGCAGTTCAGGGCGTTCGCGCTGCCAGCAGCGAGAGCGCCGCACACCAACGTCGCGCTGAACACCCGGAAGGAGGGCACACCCCGAGCGGCGAGCACCAGCGCCGGCACGGTCGTGACGATCAACAACTCAATGATGCGAGGCTTCGTGAGCGCGACATAGTCGCTGGCGATGGTCAGGCGGGAGCGCCAGACCGGAGACGCGACGGCGGAGACCGCGGCCACGTATCGCCACCTTTCTCGCACGGAGAGCCAGCTCGACCGGGGCTTCGTGATTCCAACTATGCCCGGGGTCGGCGACACTCTAAGACGTCCGAAGCGGGAACGCACCCGTTCCGCACCTCTATTTTTGATCACGTTTTGCTGAGGGCACCACGGATTCCGTCGTCAGGCGCCCGTCAGGTTCGGCGAGTAAGGCTCGCGTCGTTCGCAGCCGCCTCAGGGCGAATGTTCTGATCGCCGCAGCCATCGATGTGATTCGTCGGCCTTGCGGCTCGTCGATGTGCATTACTGCTGAGCAACATGCGCAGCCCGCAGTCGGCAGTGAACTCGGTCATGTGGAGCCTCGTCGCGCTGTTCCTGGTCGTCGCGTTCGTCCTGCTCGGCCGCTGGCAACTGCACCGGACGTACCGGCCGGTCGACGGATATTCGGCTGAACCGGCGGCAATTCCCTTGCAAACGTTGATCCCTGCGGGCAGCCCGATCCCGCCTGCGGCGGTGTCACGCCAAGTCACCGTCACCGGCCACTACCTCGCGTCGCGGACAGGTGCTCGTCCCTGGTCACTCACTGAGCGGACAGGCCGTGTCGTGGGTTGTGACGCCGCTCGTGATCGCGAACGACACGCAAGTTCCCGTCGTCCGGGGCTGGATCGGCGCCGACAGCACGGCCCTCGCGGCCCCTCCGACGACGCCCGTTTCGGTGACTGGACGGGTCGAGATTGGTGATGTTCTAAATGCTGGAACGACGCCGAATAGCAGTGCCGTCCCACATATTGGAACCGTGCCGAATATTGGAACGAATACGTCCCCGACAACGGCCGCATTACCCGCCGGCTACCTGATCAGAACCGCCCAATCGCCGCCCGACCCGCTCGTCGCTCCAGCCGGTTCCGGCCGCTCCCCCGCGCGTTCACGCGCCCAAGGAGTTCCACCTCCAGAACGCGATCTACGTCGTCCAGTGGTTCCTGCTCGCGATCATCGTGGTCGTGACCTGGTGGCGGTTCTTGCGAGCAAGTCGCGAACCGCACGCTGCGGGCGATCAACGGCCCCTCGAGCCAGCCGTCTGAAGGCTTAGGTCTCGGCGGTCGCGGTCTCGGCGGTCAGGTTTCGGCGGTCAGGTTTCGGCGGTCAGGTTGTCGAGCACCTGCTTGAGCTCGGCGGCGTTGGTCGGGCCGATGACGCGGGCCGCGATCCGGCCGTGCTTGTCGAGGACGAGGGTGCTCGGGATGCCCATCTGCGGGAGCATCTTCAGTTTCGCCAGCAACGCGCCGTCCGGGTCGAAGAAGTGCGGATACGTCATGCCCGCGGACGTCGCGAACGCACGCCCGGCCGACGCGGTGTCTTGCTCGTCGATGCCGACGAAGACGACTCCTTGCGGCGCGTAGGTCTTCGCCGCGGTGCCGAGCATCGGCGACTCGTCGCGGCAGGGTCCGCACCACGAGGCCCACACGTTCAGCAAGACGACCTTGCCGGCGCCGAGTGTCGACAGCGACAGCGCGCTGCCGTCGAACGCCTTACCGGTCAGCGCCGGAGCCGCGTGGCGGGCGTTGACGGCGTACGTCGTGAGCCCGACCACGTCGACGGAGTCCTTCGACGCGCCAGCCGCGCCCGCACAGCCGGTGAGCGCGATCGACGCCGCGAGCAGCACGACCGCGAGGCGCCGGGGCATCTCGACAGGCTAACCCCGGTTGACTTCGCATCCCCGGTGGCTGCGAATCCGCCGGAATTGCGCTCTAACCACAACCACCGGGATGCGAAGGCCCTTGACATCGTTGGCTATGGTCGTTAGCTTTACAGCTATACCAAGTAGCCAATCGATAAGGAGCCCGACCATGAAGGTGTTCGACGGCAAGTCCGAGGTGGCCTCCCTCAAGCGCCCGGAAGGCAACATCGCCTACGAGGTCGCCGGCGACGGTCCGCTGATCGTGTGCGTCCCTGGCATGGGCGACCTGCGCGCGACCTATCGCTTCATCGCGCCGCAGCTCGTCGCCGCCGGCTACCGGGTCGCGGTCACCGAACTTCGCGGCCACGGTGACAGCGACGCGACATTCGCCGATTACGGCGACGAAGCCACCGCCTCCGACATCGCGGCGTTGATCTGGGAGCTCGGCGGTCCGGCGCTGATCGTCGGCAACTCGATGGGCGCGTCGGCGGGCATCCTGGTCGCTGCGCAACACCCGGAGTTGGTCCGCGGGCTCGCGTTGCTCGGACCATTCGCCCGCGCAGCCCAAGACGTCCGCCGTCGATGGGTCTGATCATGCGCGCCGCGTTGGCACCCGCGTGGGCGGCGATGACGTGGAACTCCTACCTGCCGAAGCTCTACGCAGGCACCAAGCCCGCCGACTTCGCGCAGTACCGCAAGGCCGTCGTCGCCGCCATCAAGCAGCCCGGCCACGCAAAGGCGTTCTCGCTGACCACGCGTACGAACCACGACGTCGCAGAACAAGCTTTGCCGGACGTCGCGCAGCCGGCGCTGGTCGTCATGGGTGACCAGGATCCCGACTTCAAAGACCCTGCTGCCGAAGCACGTTGGATCTGCAACCAACTCGACGGCGAACTCGTGATGGTGCCCGACTCCGGTCACTACCCGCAGTCGCAGCGACCCGAGTTGGTCGGCCCAGCACTCGTGGCGTTCGCCAATAGGGTGAATCCCGTGAATCCCAGTGCCTAGAAGCGGACTCACGACTGCGCGAGTCGTCGAGGAAGCTGCGGTTGTCTCCGACGAGGTGGGGCTCGCCAACGTCACCCTGATGTCGGTCGCCGAACGCCTGGGCGTGCGCACGCCAAGCCTCTACAAGCACATCGACGGCATGGACGCCCTGCAGCGACAGCTCAGCATCAGTGCGACGACCGAACTCGCCGACGTGCTGGCTCGAGCGTGTGTCGGCAAGGCAGGAGTGCAGGCGCTGCAGGCGTTATTCGTGGCCTGCCGCGATTGGGCCAAGAAACATCCGGGCCGCTACGCCGCAACGGTCAAGGCGCCTGATCCAAAAGACACCGAGAGTGTCGCGGCGTTCGCCGCGGTCGTGCAGGTAGCACTCGACGTCCTGGCTGGTTTCGATCTCGTCGGCGACGATGCGATCGACGCAGTTCGCGCGATGCGATCAACGCTGCATGGATTCATTGCCCTCGAAGAGGCCGGCGGTTTCGGTTTGCCGGTCGACATCGACCGCAGTTTCAACCGGCTCGTTCTCGGGTTGGCCAGCACATTGAATGAGTGGGCGAAGTCGACGCCTGCATCGCCATGATGGCGAAACAGCGAACCGTCGCCTCGCTTAGCAGTCGCAGGCGCCTTGGGCGCTGCCGTAAAGCGGTCGCCGCACCCGCGGATGGCGGGATCGATGGAGCCGAGCGAGTGCGTTCGAAACGGACGCCGAGAACTGCCCGATCTGCTCGTCTGCCGCCCGTTGCTCGGCGGGCGTGGGTTGGCGCGCAGCCCAATGCATTTGATAGCTGACGTACGGGGTCATGGTGTCTCCTTGATGAGGGCGGCTTGCGCGCCGCGCCTCGAACCAACAGCTTCGCCCTGGGGTATGACAAAAACCTGGGGTGCGACAGAAAGGGGACCGCGGGCTACGAGGGCTAGGCCGACGCGAGCCCACGACCAATGACGCTCAGGCACGCGTCGATCAACGCAGGACGTTCGTCGAGCGGCACCCCTGACATCGGGCCGAGCAACAGCAACGAAAGTCCGTGCACGACAGCCCAGCACGTCTTGGCTGTCGCGTCGTAGTCGGCGGGTTTAACGATCCCCGACCGCCACTAGCTCGTCGAGACGCTCGCGAAGCAGACTCTCAGGCGTCGTCGCCGACGACGCATCGACGGCCGCACCGAACTTCTGCACGCTGACCTCTTCGTGGGCACTGAACGCGGTCGAGAAAAGCCCGGGTTCGTCGAGCGCGAAGCGGACGTAGCCGCGACCCACCGCCATCAACCGAGCTGGCGCGTCGCGTGCCGGATCGCCGGTCGCGACCACCTTGTCGAGCTCGACCTGCATCACCCCGGCCATTCGCGTCAGCGCGACGCACGCGACCTCGTAGACGAGGTCGGGCAGGGCGTCGAAATGCCGGTACGCCGCGTTCGGCGATACCCCGACACGTCGAGCGGCCTCGCGGAGCACGATCGCGCCCGGACCACCCTCGTGAGCCAGTTGAACCGCGGCATCGACGAGCGCGTTGCGCAGGTCGCCATGGTGGTAGGGGTGGGCACTGATCGCGGGATTCGACGGGGTTGCGGAAATGTTCACGCTTTTGATGTTGACAGCGTGAACATCATTATGGCAAGTTCACAGTGTCAACATCGCCAGTCGGCGCTAAACCTCGGGAGCCTGTCGTGTTTTACACACTCGGATCGGTCATCGTCAGGCGCGCCAAACTCGTGCTGGCGCTCACGCTCGCCGCTCTCGTGATCTTCGCCGTGCTCGGCGCAGGCGTCTTCGGCCGCCTGCTGTCAGCTGGCTTCGACAACCCCGCCTCAGCGTCGAGCAAGGCCAAGGTGCTGCTCGACCAGAAGTTCGGCGGCGACCCGGACATGATCTTCCTCGTGCACGCGACCAGCGGCACGGTCGACAGCGCCGCCACGGCAGCGAGCGGCGAGGCGTTGGCAGCCAAGCTCGCGGCCGACCCGAGATTGACCGGCGTCACGTCGTACTGGTCGACGCACGCGCCGAGTCTGCGCTCGAAGGACGGCACCGACGCGCTGATCCTGACCCGCGTCGTGGGCGACGACAACCAGGCGGCCACGACGTCAACGAAACTGCTCTCCGCCTACGCCCACGAGAACACTCCGGCCGCCACAGTTCGCATCGGCGGCGCGCTCGGCACCGGCATCGGCGGTCAGGTCACCAAGGACCTCGCAGTTGCCGAGAGCATCGCCGTGCCACTCACCATGATCTTGCTGATGGTCGTGTTCGGCAGCGTGGTCGCTGCGTTGCTGCCGCTGAGCATCGCGATCCTCGCCATCTTCGGAACGCTGGCCGAACTCAACGTGCTCACCCACGTCACCAGCGTCAGCATCTTCGCCATCAACCTCACGACTGCTCTAGGCCTCGGGCTCGGAATCGACTACGCGTTGTTGATGGTGAGCCGGTTCCGCGAAGAACTGGCCGGCGGCGCTGAAGTCGCAGAAGCAGTAGCGCGGACGACGGCCACTGCGGGTCGCACGATCGCTTTCTCCGCGTTGACGGTGGCCGCCGCATTGTCGGCGATGATCGTGTTCCCGGTGTACTTCCTGAAGTCCTTCGCCTACGCCGGCGTCGGCGTCACCGCGTTCGCCGCGATCGGCGCGCTGATCGTGATGCCCGCACTGTTGACCGTGCTTGGGCACCGGGTCAACGCCGGGAAGATCCCCGGGATCAAGGCCGTGCGCGACGCCGAGACCCCGTTCTGGAACCGGTTGGCCAAGGGCGTCATGCGGCGTCCGATCATTGCCGCCGTTCCGGTGATCGCCGTCCTGCTGTTCATGGCAACACCATTGCTGAAGGTCACCTTCGCAGCGCCTGACGACCGCGCGCTGCCGACGAGTGCCGCCAGCCACCAGGTCGGCGATGCGTTGCGCAACGACTTCGCCACAGCTCCCAGTGTCACTGATGTCGTGATCTCCCCACCGTTGGCGCCCGCCGCGCTGGCGACGTATGAGAGCGCGCTGGGCGCAGTGCCGGGGGTGCAACACGTCGTCGACGCCGGCACCGTGACAGGTACGCAGCGGCTCACAGTCACCACCGGCCTGTACAGCACGTCGAGTGCAGCGGCGACGATGGTGAAGCAGATCCGCGACCTGCCAGCTCCGGCGGGTTCGCAGGTGCTCGTCGGCGGCGACGCCGCTGCACTTATCGACGGCAAGTACGCGATCAGCTCGAGCCTGCTCCTCGCCGGCGGCATCATCGTCGCCACCACGTTCATCTTGTTGTTCCTGTTCACCGGCAGCATCGTGCAACCAGTGCGAGCACTTCTCGGCAATGCGCTGACGCTCGGCGCGACTCTCGGCGCGATGGTCTGGATCTTCCAGGACGGCCACTTCTCGAAGCTGCTCGGGTTCACACCGACCCCGACCAACACCTCGATGCCGGTACTGCTGTTCTGCATAGCGTTCGGTCTCTCGATGGACTACGAGGTCTTCCTGATGAGCCGCATCAAGGAGCTGCACGACGGCGGTGCAACCAACGCCGACGCCGTGGTCCATGGACTCGCCCGCACGGGCCGCATCGTCTCGACTGCCGCAGCTCTGCTCGCGATCAGCTTCTTCGCCTTCGCCACGAGCAAGGTCAGCTTCATCCAGTTCTTCGGCCTGGGCACCGGCTTCGCGATCCTGATCGACGCCACCTTGGTGCGCGGCGTGCTGGTGCCAGCCTTCATGCGGGTGTTCGGCGAGAACAGCTGGTACGCACCGGCACCTCTGCGAAAGCTGCACAGCCGGATCGGCTTGAGCGATGCCGAGCCGCCGGCCCTCGAGCTCGCCGGCGCGTGACAACACGACCTACCCGCGAGACGACCTACCCGCGAGCAAGCAACTCGTCGAGGATTGCGGGCTCATGGTGATACGCCGCCAGATGGCCGCCACCCGGCAAGAGCTGAAGGGTGGCGGCCGGCAGTTGCTGCACCAACGATCGGGCGGCTTCCAACGGGGCGTTGTGGTCGTTCTCGGCATGCCACCACGTCACGCTGGACGTCACGGACGCAAGAGAGATGTCGACCCAGTCATTTCCGATCGCCATGCTCTCATCGACCCAGCCATCGACGCCCGGAGCCAGCGCCTCGCGCGTCGCACGGACGAAGTTGGATTGCCACAACGGGTCACTCATGACCGCGGCGTCCTCGGGAGGAGCGTCAGCCATGATGGCGCGAATCCCGGTCAACGGGTCGGCGAGCATTTCGTCCCTGATCGGCACCAGCAGCGACACGAGTCCGTCACGATCGCCGGCTCTTGCAAGCGCCACGGATTCTTGGTTCAACGGGATCATCTGCGCCCGCTGCTCCGCCGTCAGCGGAGCAGCGCCTGAGTGAATGGAGACTGCTCTCACCCGGTCGGGGTGTTGGGCAGCGAACGCCAGGATGTGCGGGGCTGCACCACTGCCGCCGGACACGAACGCGGCAGAAATGCCGGCGGAATCAAGGATTTCAGCGACATCGTCGGCATGTTCGCGGAATCGACGCCCGGGCAGCTTGGTGGATCTGCCGTAGCCGGGGCGCTCGGTAGTCAGCACCCGAAGGGAGCGCTCCGACCACGGCGACCGGTCGGCTCGAATGCTCCACCGCGAACCTGGGGTGCCCGGGAACCTCAGCAGCGGGGTCCCGTCGTGGTCACCGACCTCGGTCCAGGCGACGGTACGACCGTCACGAACCGTGACCTGTCGCTCCTGCGGGATGTCTTCGCTCATGCATCCACGGTAGACGCGTGGCTGCGGAACCGGCGGCCCGATGCACTTCACATCCCGTGCGGTCGTGAACCAGCCCGAATTCGGGCGTTTTAACAACCACACGGGGTGTGAAGATGAGTCAGAGCAAGGCCGCCAACTGTGCCGGCCGGGTGAGCTTCCAGACCGGTGTGCGCGCAGCCGCGTTATGCGCGAGCCCACCAATCCGTTCGAGGTCGAAGTGGGCTGGAGCGACCACCTGGGATGCAAAGTGGGCTGGAGGGGAGAGCGGCCGCGGGGTTGGATGCGAAGTGGGCCTTAGAAGGGGAAGGTGCGCTGCCGCCTCTTCACCGTGATCCAGTGCGTGTCGGTGAACTCCTCGGGGGCGAACGTGACCCCGAAGCGTCCCCAGCCACTGTCTTTCACGCCGCCGAACGGCATCTGCGGTTCGTCGTGAATCGGCTGGTCGTTGATGTGGATGATCCCGGCGTCGAGGCGCTCGGCAATCGCCATGCCGCGCTCGGCGTCACCCGTGATGACACCCGCCGTCAGTCCGTAGACCGAATCGTTCGCGCGCCGGATCGCGTCGTCGACGTCATCGACGATGTCGACGATCGCGACCGGTCCGAACGTCTCCTCCTGCGACAACTCACAATTCGAGGGGACGTCGGCCACGACGGTCGCGGGATAACAGCGGCCCACCGGGTGGCCGCCCGCGAGGATGCGGGCGCCACCGGCAACCGCCTCGTCTACCCGGCGGGTGACCATCGACAGCGCGTGGCTGTTGATGAGCGGGCCGATCACTGTGTGCGGGTCGCGTGGGTCGCCGTGCGCGAGACCGGCCGACTTCGCCGAGAACCGCTCGAGGAACTCGTCAGCCACGGGCCGTTCGACGAAGAGCCGGCGCGCGCACATGCAGATCTGCCCTTGGTGCAAGAACGCGCCGTAAGCCGCAGCATCGACTGCGTAGGCCAGATCGGCGTCCGACAAAATGATGAGCGGATTCTGGCCGCCGAGTTCGAGCACCATCCGCTTGAGGTGGCGACCCGCCTTCTCCGCTAGCCGACGACCGGTCGCGGTCGAGCCGGTGAAGTTGATGCGACGGACGAACGGATGCTCGATCAGTTCGTTACCGATGGCACCGGCATCACCGGGTGCATGCGTGACGACGTTCAACGCCCCAGGTGGCAGCCCTGCCTCCTGGAAGATCTGCCCCCACAGCACGCCGGCGACCCAAGGGGATTCTTCCGACGGCTTCAACACGACGGTGTTGCCGAGCATCAGCGGCGCCACGATCGCGCGCGCCGACAGGATCAGCGCGGCGTTCCACGGCACGATCGCAGCGACGACACCGACGGGTCGGCGCACTGCCATCGCGAGCGAGCCCGGTTGATCAGACGGGATCACCTGTCCGACCGCGGCGTAGCCCGCACCGGAAGCTTGCTTCAACAGCGACAGCACGAACTCGATCTGGATCAGGCCGAAGTCGTGGCCGCAGCCCGTTTCTGATGCGAGCCAATCCATCACCTCCGCGCGACGGCGCTCGAGGATCTCGGCTGCTCGAAGAAAGATGTTCTGGCGGGTGCTCGGTGTCGACGTACCCCAGCTCGCGAACGCGTCCTGTGCTGCTTCGATGGCTCGCCGCGCATCCCACGCGTCGGCGGCCGCCATCCGGGCGACGATCTGCCCACTCCACGGATCGAGATCGTCGAACGTCCGCCCACTCCAAGCCGGCACCCAGGCGCCTGCGATGAACTGGTCGAAGACCGGGATCGTCGGGATCCGTACGGCCTTCGCGTCACTCGCCATCAGTGCCACCGACTTCCGACTGCAGTCGCGTCGCGAACCTGTTCGTCCAACCGGTGGCCGATCGGCAGCAGTTCGGTGTGGAAACGGTCTTGCACCGTGCCCCAGATGCCCTTCGGCAAGAACAGCGCGAACGCAACAGCCGTGGCGCCGAGGCCGATCAAGTACCACGCGCCGCTATCGGCGAACCGGTACTGGATCGCGAACAAGATGACGGCACCGATCAACGGACCCTCGAACGTTCCGAGGCCTCCGACCAGCACCATGAAAATCATGTAGGCGCTGTACTGAACGCCGAAGATCGATTGCGGCTCGACGAACAGCGAGTTCGCCAAGATCAGCGCGCCTGCCGCGCCGCACCCGAATGCTGCAAGTACGAACAAGACACGCTTACTTGCCTGAACCCGGACGCCGACAGCAGCGGCGGCGATCTCGTCGTCGCGAATGGCCTGCAAAGCCACGCCGTGGCGACTGCGCAGCAGCGCGAACACGAGGCTGCACGCCAGCAGGAAGAAGAACAACGTCAGCCAGTACGTGTACTTCTCACGGTTCAATGGCCCGTAACGGTTGAGGCCGTGCAGTGAGGTTCCGGTGCCGCCGCCGACGCTCTTGTCGATGATGACGAGCAGACCGAACGCCTCGGCCACCACCCACGTGCCCACCGCGAACTGCCCACCGCGCAGCCGCAGCACCAGCATCGAGACAGGCACGCCGATCACACCCGCAGCGATTGCTGCGAGCACCATCGCCAGATAGGGCGTCACGCCGTGCTGCGTGAAGTAGATCGTGCCGTACGCGCCAAGACCGATGAACGCTTGTTGACCGACCGAGACCATCCCGCCGTAGCCCGCAAGCGCGTTCCACATCACCGCGAGGATCGCGGTGATCAGCAGCGACGTCGTCTGTTGAATGATGTTCGCCGACTGCCACGTCGGGAGAGTCACGAGCGCGACCGCTACGACCACGATGACGATCGTCGACACCCTCGACTGACGGGTGTGCCGCAACACGACGTAGGCGGGCCGCTCCTGAAGGGCGGTCATGCGGGCACGCGTCCAAGGGCGCGGCCCGACCTGAAGACGCGAGCACCGCGGAAGAGTCGCGCGCGCACCTGCGGCGTCGCGAGCACGACGAGGAACACCAGATGGCCGGCGAGGATCGAGTACTGCGGATGGATCTGCGCACCCACGGCCTGCGCGACGCCGAGCACGACCCCACCCCACAACGTGCCCCACAGTGTGCCCAGCCCACCGATGACGACTGCTTCGAAGGCGAAGATGAGCTGGCTCGATCCACTCGACGGTGCGATCGTCGACCTGATGACCAGGAACGTGCCCGCGATCGTGGCCGTGGCGAGTGCGATCGCGGTGGCGCGCGCATACACGGCGTGCGCGTTGATGCCGACGAGCTCGGCTGTATCGGCATCAAGAGCCGTTGCTCGCATCTCGCGACCAGGTCCGGTGTGTTGCAAGAACAGCTGAAGGCCGCCAAGGGTTGCGATCGCCACCGCCAGCGTGAGCATGCCGAGCCACGACACGGCCAGGTGCGAATGGATGCGCCAACTGCGCGTCGCCACCTTGCCCGCAGCCGACCCGAGCGACTTCGCGTCAGGCGAGAAGATCTGTAGCTGCGCGTTCTGGATGATGATGGCGACGCCGAACGTCGTGAGCAGCGGCACCAGCGGCCCTGCCTGCACGCTGCGTTTGAGCAGCCCGTAGTAGAAGAGGTAGCCGACACCGAGCATCGAGCACGAGCACGGGCAGCGCGGCCAGGAACGGCGAGATGTGAAAGGTCTTCGTCGTCTCCCACACCAGGAACGCCCCGAGCACCGCGAGGTCGCCGTGCGCAAGGTTGATGATCCGCATGACGCCGAACATCAACGAAAGACCGCACGCAAGCAGCGCGTAGAAGCCGCCGAGAAGCACGCCCTGCACGACGACGTTGACCCAGGTCATCGGCGCACGCCCTTGTCCCGGAACGTCTTCAACCCGAAGTACGCCTCGGTGATCTGCTCGCGGGTGAGCCCTGCAGCCGAACCCTCCAGAACGACCGCGCCCTCGAGCATGCAGATCACGCGATCGACCACGCTCATCGCACGGGAGAGATCCTGCTCGACGAGAATGATCGCCGTCCCCGATTCGATGAGTGAACCCATCGAGTCATACACCGCCGCCACCGCCAGAGGGGCGAGCCCGAGTGAGACTTCGTCCATCAGCAGCACGCGCGGGTTCGTCATGAGCGCGCGGCCGATCGCCGTGGCCTGCTGCTCACCACCCGACAATGTCGAGGCCGTCTTGTTCAGCAGCGGCCGCAGCAAGGTGAACGCATCGAGCACGGTGTCGAGGTTCCACGGTCCGGGCCGCGCGTGCCGGCCGGCGAGCAACAGGTTCTCGCGCACGGTCATGTCGGCGAACAGCTTGCGGCCTTCGGGCACCATCGCGATGCCGGCCGCGACCCGCTTGTAGGCCGGCAGCTTGCCGACATCGTCGCCGTCGAGCGAGATCGACCCAGAAGCAAGTGGGTGGGCGCCGGCGATCGTGCGGAGCAACGTCGTCTTGCCGGCGCCGTTGGCGCCGACGATCGCGATCTTCTCGCCAGCCGCAACGTTGAGCGACACGCCACGCACGGCGACGAGCAGGCCGTGCGAGGCGACGAGGTTGTCGACAGCGAGCAGGCTCATTGCGGCCCCCTGCCGAGGTACGCGCTCACGACAGCTGCGTCCTGAAGAACCACGTCAGGAGGTCCGTCGGCTATGACCTTGCCTGCATCCATGCAGACGAGCCGGTCGACGACCTGCACGAGGATGTGCACGATGTGTTCGATCCAGACGATGGCGATGCCCTGCGCGTGCAGCTGCTGGATGGTCAGCACCAACTGCGCTGCCTCGGCGTCGGTCAACCCCCCGCCGATCTCGTCGAGCAACAGCACCGTCGGGTCGGTCGCGAGTGCGCGGGCGAGTTCGAGCCGCTTGCGATGCAGCAGGCCCAGGCTGTCGGCGCGGCGGTTCGACAACCCTTCGAGGCCACACGTGACCAGTGCCTCGATGCATCGGTCGTAGGCGGGCAGACCACGCAGGTGCCCACCGGCCGTAGCGCCGACGAGCACGTTCTCCAAGACGGTCATGCCGCCGAACGGTCGCGGCACCTGGAATGCGCGCGCCAACCCGCGCCCGCAGCGCACATCAGGTCGAAGGTTTGTCACCACTTGGTCGCGTAGCAGCACCTCGCCCGACGTCAGCTCGACCGACCCAGCGAGAACGCTCAGCAACGTTGTCTTGCCGGCCCCGTTCGGGCCGACGATGCCGACTGCCTCGGCAGCGCCGAGGGTGAAATCGACACCGTCGAGAACGACGAGATCGCCGTAACGCTTGACGAGTCCGCGGCCGACCAGGACGTCCAAGCCGGCCCCACTTCCGACATCAACCGCGACGTTGCTGCCCGTGCTCTCAGTGCTGTCCGGGTAGGACGCGTGCCTGCCCGTCACACGTAGGGCTGCAGCTTAGCCGCGATCGGAACCTTGGGGTCTGAGGAGTTTTCGCAGATGACGAAGTCGAGCGGGTAACTTCCAGTGCCCTTGACCCACTGGCCGCCGATGATCGGGGTGGCGACGACATTGGGGACCGGGCCCTTGCCCCACGCAAGCGTTCCGACCGGTGTGTCGACGCTCAGAGTCGAGATGCTCTTGGCGACGCCGGCCTTGTCCTTCGGGTCTGCGCTTGCCTGCAACGCGGCGGCCGCGACGTCGAACAGCGCCAGGCTCGCACCGAGCTGCTGGTTCCACTGCTTCTTCGCTGTCGTCTGGTAGCCGTCGCCGAGCTGCTTCGACGTGACCTTCGTGAGCGACGACGTGTAGGGCCAGGTCGGATCCCAGTACACGCCACTCGCGAGCCCGACGCCGATCGCACCGAGCGCCTCGACCTGCGAGGGGAACAAGCCGGTCTTCGCGATCTGAGCAATCTTGGGCTTGAAGCCCTGCTGCGCAGCTTGCTGCCAGAACGTCGCGAAGTCTGGCGGGAACGGGAACGTGTTGAAGATCTCGCAGCCTTCCGCCATGAACTTCGCGATCTGCGACGAGTAGTCGTTGGTGCCGTCGGTGTAGGCCCCGGGGTCGACGATCGTGTAGCCAGCCTTGGTCAGCAGCGGCCCGAGCGCCGAGCGAATCGCGTTGCCGTCGGCGTCGTTGGGCCACATCACGCCGACCTTCTTGTTGGTCGACACCTGCGGCCACATCGTCGTATAGGCGTTGTCGAACTGCTGCACGCCGAAGCAGAAGTGGTAGGTGAACTTGAACGGCGAGGCCGCACCGGGCTTCGCCCCACGACCGAAGTACCACGCCTCCCACGGCACGACCGTCGAGACGCACGGCACACCGGCGGCCTCGCACGCGTCGGACACGGGGTTGACCGTCTCCGGCGTCGACGTGGTGAGCATCAGGTCGACCTTGTCGCTGTTGATCAGGTCGTTCGCGACCTGGGCACTGCGCTGCGGGTCGGACTGGCCGTCCTTGTCGACGATCGTGACCGCGTAGTTCTTGCCACCGATCGTCAGGCCGTTCGCGAACGCCTTGCGCGCGAGGCCCAGCACGTATCCGTCGGGCTCGCCGAAGCCCGCAGCCGGTCCGGTGATCGGGCTCACGAACCCGATCTTCAAGCTGCCGCCGGAGCCTGCCTTCGACCCCTTGCTGCTGCTACACGCCGCGAGCAGCGGGCTGCCCACGGCAAGGCCGAGGAGACCGAACCCTGCTCCCTGGAGGAACTGGCGCCGCGACGGGTGCGGGAGCGAAATTTCGGGAGTTGGCTCGTTCTGCACGTGAGACCTCCGGGTTTCGTGGGCGACGAGCCCGAAGTTTCCCGACCGTCTGTACCAGCGAGCAACACCGTGTTCTAATACTCGGCACACGTTACCAAGTTGAAATGTTTGGGGTGGTCCAGCATCGTCGCCACGAACGGTTCTGCCACGCTCGACCCGCCCCGCAATCGCGAGCGAGTACTCCCAGTCGCTCGAACGCGGGCTCGCGATCCTGTCGGCCTTCAGCGAGACGCGGCCCCTCCTCGGCACGGCCGAGCTCGGCCGCTGTGTCGAGTTGAACAAGTCGACCGCGCATCGCTACATCTCGACGCTGACCGAGCTCGGCTACCTCCAGCAAGACGAGAGCACCCGCAAGTACCGGCTCGGCCCGCGGGTGGTCAACCTCGGGTTCGCGGCGATCAACTCGATGGAGATCACGAAGGTCGCTGCGCCTCACATGCAGGCGCTGTCCGATGAGACCGGGCTGGCCGTGAGCATGGCGGTGCTCGACGGCGTCGACATCGTCTACACCCAGCGTGTGCGCAGCAACAGCGCCGGTTTCACCGGGATCGACCTCAACCTGCACATCGGTTCACGGCTGCCGGCCTACTGCACCTCCATGGGCAAGGTGCTGCTGGCCTACCAGCGCCCCGAGGTGCTGAAGAACGTCCTCGACCGCACCGACCTCGCCCGCCGCGGCCCGAACACGCTGACCGCGCGCGAGGCTCTGATCGCCGCTTTGCGGCGGGTTCGCCAGATCGGTCTCGCGGTCAACGACCAGGAGCTTGCCCCCGGCCTGCGCTCACTCGCCGTCCCCATTCGTGACGGCTTCGGTGAGGTGATCGCCGCGCTGAACATCGCGGTGCACATGTCGATCGGCAACGCCTCGCTCGAATCGACGGTCAGCCGGCTCGAGGGTCCGCTGCGCAAGACCGCCGGGGAGATCTCGAGCCGCATGGGCTACCGAGAACCCTCTCCGGTGTACCGATAGTTAGCACGCTGTTGTATTTGACGGAACCCTCGATCTATCTTTTGCCAGGTTCGCGAGATGGAAGAGGGCGCACACGATGACCGAGCAGCCGCTGCTGGCGCAGGACATCTGGCGGGGAAAGATCTTCGTCGGGGGTAGCTGGCGGCCGAGTGCACGCGCAACGAGCTCTGCGGTCATCGAACCGGCGACCGGCGCGGAACTCGGGTCGATCGGCGAGGCCGGAGCCGACGACGTCGCCGCCGCTGCCGAGTCGGCCGCTGCACGCGCAGGTCGCCTGGGCGGCCACGCCGTACCCGGCTCGAGCAGCGGTGCTGCGTCGCGCGGGTGATCTGTGGGCCGAGCACGCCGAAGAGATCAGCTGGTGGAACATCCGCGAGGTCGGCACGATCCCGGGCATGGCGGGGTTCGCCCTTCACGTCGCCGCGCAGGAGTGCTACGAGGCATCGGCACTGCCGAGCCGCGCCTACGGCGAGCTGATCCCGACCGAAGAGCCGCGACTGTCGATGGCGCGCCGCGTCCCGGCCGGCGTGGTCGGCGTCATCTCCCCGTTCAACGTGCCGATCATCCTGGGCATCCGCTCGGTCGCACCCGCGCTTGCCCTTGGCAACGCCGTGATCCTCAAGCCCGACCCGCGCACGGCGGTCACCGGCGGCGTGACGATCGCGCGCATCTTCGAAGAAGCGGGCTTGCCCGCCGGCGTCTTGCAGATGCTGCCCGGCGGTGTCGACGTCGGCGAGGCGCTCGTCACGCACCCGCTCGTGCGGGTGATCTCGTTCACCGGGTCGACGGCCGTCGGTCGGCGCGTCGGTGAGCTTGCGGCGCGTCATCTCAAGCGGGTGCACCTCGAACTCGGCGGCAACTCGGCGATGATCGTGCTCGACGACGCGGACGTCGATGCTGCGGTCGGTCTCGCAGCTTGGGGTTCGTTCTTCCATCAGGGCCAGATCTGCATGACGACCGGCCGCCACATCGTGGCCGCCAATCTCTACGACGACTTCGTCGACCGGTTGGCGGCGAAGGCCGAGAAGCTGCCGGTCGGGAACCCGGCAACCGACCAGGTGGCGCTCGGTCCGGTGATCGATGCGAAGCAGCGCGACAAGATCCACAGCCTGGTCACGCAGAGCCAGTCGGCTGGGAGCGAGGGTCGCGGCCGGTGGCACCTTCGAGGGTTTGTTCTACCAGCCAACAGTGCTCGCCGACCTATCGCCGTCCGCCCCAGCGGTGGTCGAGGAGGTGTTCGGTCCGGTCGCACCGGTGCTGCGGTTCTCGTCGATCGACGAAGCGGTCCAGCTTGCGACGAACTCGGAGTACGGCCTGTCCCTGGGCATCGTCACGCCGGACGTCATGCGAGGTCTCGCACTCGCCGACCGCATCCCGTCGGGGATCGTGCACATCAACGACCAGACCGTGAACGACGAGGCGAACGCGCCGTTCGGTGGCGTCGGCGATTCGGGTACGGGGTCACGGTTCGGCGGTGCCGCGGCAAACGTCGACGCGTTCACCGAGACGCGCTGGGTCACGATCCGGCAGGAGCCCGCCACCTACCCGTTCTAATGACCGCCGGGCCTACGACAGGGAGCACGTCCACTTGAGCGCTGCAACAGGCCCCGCGATCGCGTTGTCGGGCAAGGTCGCGATCGTCACCGGCAGTGGCCGCGGGCTCGGCCTCGCGTACGCGCAGGCGCTTGCCGCCGCGGGCGCTGCGGTGGTCGTGAACGACGTCGACGAGGCGGTCGCGAACGCGGCGGTCGCCTCGATTGGCGCGACGGGTGGCCAGGCTGTCGCGGAGGTTGTCGCGGTCGGGTCTGCCGAAGCAGCTGACGGCACTTGTCGAGCGGGCCGTGCGCGAGTTCGGCCGGCTCGACGTGCTCGTGACCAACGCCGGCATTCTGCGCGACACCGTTCTATGGAAGATGTCCGACGACGACTTCGACGACGTGATCCGCGTGCACCTGCGGGGCACATTCACCTGCGTGCGCGCGGCCGCGATCAAGATGCGCGAGCAGGGCGAAGGCGGTCGCATCATCTGCATCGGATCGCCGACCGGTCAGGTGGGCAACTTCGGCCAGACAAACTACGCCGCCGCAAAGGCAGGCATCGTGGGCATGGTGCGCACCTGGTCGATGGAACTGGCTCGGGCGAAGATCACCGTGAACGCCGTCATTCCGGTCGCTGCCACCGCGATGACCGAGACCGTGCCGATGCTCAAGCCCTACGTCGACGCGCTTGAGAAGGGCGAAAAGTTGCCGCCATTTGCGCGTCGCGAACTCGGCTTCGGCGCACCGGCCGATGCGGCCAGCTTGGTCGTGTTCCTCGCGTCCGACGCAGCAGGTGGTGTGACCGGTCAGGCGATCGGCATCGGCGGTGACCGCCTGGCACTGTGGTCGCATCCGAGCGAGGTCGTCGTCGAATACCACGACGAAGGTTGGAGCGCAGAGTCGATCGCGGCGCACTGGCCACATGCGTTCGCGCCGCACGTTCAACCGGTCGGCCAGCAGTTCCCCGAGCCGCCGACGCCTGAGCCGTCAACAACCAGCGAGCCGTCAACAAGCACCGAGCCGTCACCATGAGCATCGACCTCGCTGCGATCAAGGCGATCGACACGCACGTGCACGTCGAGGCAGATCATCAAGGGCATCACGCTTTGGACGCCGAATTGCTGGCGGCATCGGCTGCGTACTTCAAGTCCGGAGCAAACGCAACGCCCACGCTCGACGAAATCGCGCAGTACTACCGCGAACGGCAACTCGCAGCAGTGATCTTCACGATCGACGCGCACACAGCAACTGGCCAAGACGCCCTGTCGAGTGAGGCCATCGTCGAGCAGGCCGGCGCGCACGCCGACGTACTGATCCCGTTCTGCTCGGTCGACCCGCACGACGGCCCGAATGCCGTGAGTCGTCTGCGCGATCTGGTCGCTGCTGGCGCCCGCGGGCTGAAGTTGCACCCCTCGCTTCAGGCGTTCAGCCCGAATGCGCCGACCTTTTACCCGCTCTACGAGACGGCGGCTGCCCTCGGCGTCCCGATCATTTTTCATACCGGGCAGACCGGACTCGGCGCGGGCCTGCCGGGTGGCCGTGGCATCAAGCTGCGGTATTCAGACCCGATGCTGATCGACGACGTCGCTGCCGACTTTCCGACGCTGTCGATCGTGCTCGCGCACCCGTCGGTGCCGTGGCAAGACGCTGCGATCTCGATCGCGACGCACAAGGCCAACGTGATGATCGACCTGTCGGGTTGGTCGCCGACGTACTTCCCGCCGCAACTGGTGCGAGCCATCAATGGCCTGCTCAAGCACAAGATGATGTTCGGGTCGGACTATCCGCTCATCACCCCTGACCGCTGGCTCAAGGACTTCGACGCGCTCGAGATCAAGCCCGAGGTGCGCCCGCTGATCCTGAAAGACAACGCCGCCCGCTGGCTCGGACTCTAGGCGCGCCGTGAGCGATCAAGGGATCGGTAGCTGGCCATTGCGGCGTGCGCGCATGGTGCCCGACGCGATCGCGCTGCGGCAAGGCGATGCGGTGTTGACGTACCGGCAACTTGCCGATCGCGTCGACGCACTGGCAGCAGGGCTTGCGTCGTTGGGCGTGGCCAAGGGCGACCGCGTGGCGTACCTCGGCGTGAACGACATCGCGACGTTCGAAACGTTGTTTGCGACCGGTCGCCTCGGCGCAATCTTCGTCCCGCTCAACACCCGACTCGCCAGCGCGGAAATCGCCGACCTGCTCGCTGATAGCGGAGCTCGCGTGCTGGTGCACGGCCCGGAGGCGGCGTCGCTCGTTGCCGAAGCCGACCCGATTGCGTGCGGCGTTCAGTCCGTCGTCAGCGCCGGGAGCACGGCAGCTCGCACCTCCGCGGCCTTCAAAGAGACTGACGTCTCACTCGATGACCCCGCGCTGATCCTCTACACGAGTGGCACGACGGGTCGACCGAAAGGCGCCGTGCTCACCCACGGCAATCTGACGTTCAACACCATCAATCAGCTCGCCCACGTCGACGTGCTCGGCACCGACGTCGTGCTGTGCACCGCGCCGCTCTTCCACGCCGTCGGGCTCGGCCAGGTGACGTTGCCGACGCTGTTCAAAGGCGGCACGGTCGTGTTGACGCCGAAGTTCGATCCGGCCTGGATGCTGGCCACCATCGCCGACCTGCACATCACCGCGTTCTCGGCGGTACCGACGATGATGCAGATGCTGTGCGATCACCCCGACTGGGCCGAGGCCGATCTGTCGTCGCTGCGCTATGTGATCTACGGCGGCTCGCCGGTGCTCGAACGTGTCGCGACGGCGTGGCTTGATCGCGGCGTCGACGTGTTGCAGGGCTACGGCATGACCGAGGCCGCGCCGGGAGTCTTCCTGTCGCTGCCCGAGGGGTCTGCGCAACGGCCCACGTCGGCGGGGGTTCAGCACTTCTTCACGGACGTCGCGTTGCTCGGCAGCGACGGCATTGTGACGAGTCCCCCCGGCACCGGAGAAGTGCTCGTCACCGGACCGAACGTCTTCGCCGGCTATTGGCGACGGCCGAACGAAACGGCCGACGTCATCGTCGGCGACTGGTTTCGCACCGGCGATCTCGGTCGTGTCGACGACGATGGCTGGGCCTACATCATCGACCGCGTCAAGGACGTGATCATCTCGGGCGGCGAGAACATCTACCCGGCCGAGGTCGAGGCGGTGCTGGCGCAGCTGCCGCAGGTCGCCGAGTGCGCGGTTGTCGGCGTGCCTGACGAACGGTGGGGCGAGGTCGGGCTCGCCTATATCGCTGTCCGCAACGATGCGCCTCTCGACGAAGTGACCGTGCGCACGCACCTGGAGAACAGGCTCGCGAAGTTCAAGCGGCCGCACTACATCCGGTTCGTCGACACGTTGCCGCGCACCGCAACTGGGAAGCTCATCAAGGCTGCGCTGCGCGCCGACTTCACCGAAACAGCATCGGAGCACAGATGACCACCTCGGTCGAAACCGTCGCCGACCTCAAGGCTCTCGTCGGCAGCGTCTTGGGCACCAGCGAGTGGGTCGAGGTGAGCCAAGAGCGCATCGACACCTTCTCTCACGCCACGAATGACGATCAGTGGATTCATGTCGATCCGGAGCGTGCCAAGGATGGCCCCTTCGGCGGCACGATCGCGCAGGGCTACCTGACGCTGTCACTGCTCATTCCGATGTGGTCGGAGATCCTTGTCGTGCGTGACGTGACGACGAAGGTCAACTACGGAATCGGCAAGGTCCGCTTCCCGGCTCCCGTGCCGGCCGGCTCGAGAATCCGCACGACGGCAACCCTCGCCGCTGTCGACGACATCGACGGCGGCGTACAGCTGACCGTCGACGCAGTGATCGAGCGCGAGGGCGGCGGCAAGCCCGTGTGCGTCGCCCAACCGATCTTCCGGTTCTACCCATGAGCGCGACCCGAACTCAGGTCGCGATCGTCGGTGCGGGCCCGGCTGGATTGACACTCGCGCACCTGCTGCATCTGCAAGGCATCGAGTCGGTGGTCATCGAAGCGCGCAGCCGCGACTACGTGGAGCACCGCGTGCGAGCCGGTGTTCTCGAGCAACCGACTGTCGACCTACTGCACGAGGTCGGGCTCGGGTACCGGGTGGCCCGCGAAGGGCTCGAGCACCACGGCACGACGATCCGCTTCAACCGCCGCTCGCACCGCATCGACTTCTCCGAACTGACCGGTTCGTCGATCACCGTGTACGGCCAGCAGGAGGTGGTGAAAGACCTCATTGCCGCACGCCTACACAACGACTTGCCGTTGTACTTCGAGGTCGCCGACGCGGGCATCGACGACACGACGACGCAGCGTCCGCGGGTGACCTTCGTGCACGACGAAAGCGAGCACGTGATCGAAGCAGACATCGTCGCCGGCTGCGATGGGTTTCACGGCGTCAGTAGGCCGACCGTGCCCGACGACGTGCTGACGATTTTCGAGCGAACGTACCCGTTCGCGTGGCTCGGGATACTGGCACGCACGCACCCGTCGTCCGAAGAACTGATCTACGCGAACCACGAGAATGGCTTCGCGTTGCACAGCATGCGGTCGCCGACGGTGACAAGGCAATACTTGCAAGTCGCGCCGGACGAAGACCTCCAGACCTGGCCCGACGCGCGCATCTGGGCTGAGTTGACGATCAGGTTCGACGACGAAGAGGGGTTCGACCTCGAAGAGGGCGAGATCTTCGAGAAGGGCATCACCCCGATGCGCAGTTTCGTCGCCGAACCGATGCAGTACGGGCGACTGTTCCTGGTCGGCGACGCAGCGCACATCGTGCCGCCCACGGGCGCGAAGGGCATGAACCTCGCCATCGCCGATGCGTGCGTGCTCAGCCACGCGGTCGGTGCGTTCTACGCGACCGGTAGCAACGTGCTGCTCGACGCCTACACCGCCACCTGCCTGCGCCGGGTGTGGCGGGCCGAACACTTCTCGTGGTTCATGACATCGATGCTGCACCGGCCCGCCAGGTCAGGACGCGTTCGATCGGCGACTTCAGTTGTCGCAGCTCGATTACGTCACGAGCTCACGTGCGGCTGCGACGTCGTTGGCGGAGAACTACGTCGGCCTGCCGTTCCCGACGCCGTGGCACTGGAAGGACTGACGATGGCCGAGATCACCACCCTTGCCGACGCAGTGGCCACCCACGTCCACGACGGCGACACCCTCGCGATGGAGGGATTCACGCATCTGATCCCGGTGGCCGCAGGGCACGAAATCATCAGGCAGGGACGCCGAAACTTGACGCTCGTGCGCATGACACCCGACATCATCTACGACCAGCTCATCGGGGCCGGCTGCGCCCGCAAGCTGGTGTTCTCGTGGGGCGGCAACCCCGGGGTTGGGTCACTGCACCGGTTCCGCGACGCGGTCGAGTCGGCCTGGCCGGGGCCGCTCGAGATCGAAGAACACAGTCACGCGGGCATGGCGAACCGTTACGTCGCCGGCGCATCGGGCCTGCCGTTCGCGGTGTTGCGCGGTTACGTCGGCACCGATCTCGCAGCGCAGACTCCCTCGATCAAAACCGTGACGTGCCCCTTTACCGGCGAGGTGCTCACTGCGGTACCTGCACTGAATCCCGACGTGACGATCGTGCACGCCCAACGGGCCGACCGCGCCGGCAATGTGCAGATGTGGGGCATCGTCGGCGTCCAGAAAGAGGCAGTCCTTGCAGCGCGTCGAGTCATCGTGACGGTCGAAGAGATCGTCGACGTGCTCGAGCCACGACCGGGCGCGATACTGCTGCCGTCGTGGGTGATCACCGCCGTCGCGCAGGTGCAACACGGCGCGCACCCGTCGTACGCACAGGACTACTACGAGCGCGACAACGCCTACTACCAGGCGTGGGACGAGATCAGTCGCGACCGAGAGTCGTTCACGCGAGTGGGTCGACCAGCACGTCCTCGTTTCGCAGCAGGGCGCGCCGTGACAGGCCCCGCCGTGACTGATGCCGCTTGGACGGCCGACGAGATGATGACCGTGACCGCTGCGCGCGCGCTGCGCGACGGGCAGGCGTGCTTCGTCGGCATCGGCCTGCCGAGTACGGCCGCGAACCTGGCCCTGCGGCTGCACGCGCCGTCCCTCGTGCTCATTTACGAGTCGGGCCCGATCGGTGCGAAACCTGATCGGCTGCCGCTGTCGATCGGCGACGGCATGCTGGCGACGACGGCCGATACTGTCGTGAGCGTGCCGGAGATCTTCAACTACTGGTTGCAACCCGGGCGGGTCGACGTCGGCTTTCTCGGCGCTGCGCAACTCGACCGGTTCGGCAACATCAACACGACAGTGATCGGCGACTACGCGAATCCGAAGGTGCGGCTGCCGGGAGCGGGCGGTGCGCCCGAGATCGCGGCGTCGTGTCGCGAGGTGTTCATCGTGGTGCGGCAGAGCCGGCGCACGTTCGTCGAAAAACTCGACTTCGTGACGTCGGTCGGCTACGGCAGCGGTCCTGGTTCTCGCGAGCGATTAGGGCTGCGCGGGCGCGGCCCGGTGCGGGTGATCACCGACCTCGGCGTGTTGGAGCCCGACCCCGACACGTGCGAGCTGACGATGACGAGCCTGCACCCGGGGGTCGACGCCGAAGCCGCCGTTGCGGCGACCGGCTGGCCGCTGCGCATCTCGGCGGCGGTTGTCGAGACGGGGCGGCCGACCGACGACGAGCTGCGCGTACTGCGCGCACTCAGCTTCAGCGGGGTCGTTGTCGTGAGCGATGTGTTCGTACTCGACGCGGTGCGCACGCCATTCGGTCGTTACGCCGGCGGGCTTTCTGGCGTGCGCCCTGACGATTTGGCTGCCCACGTCGTCCGGTCATTGCTCGATCGTTCCCCCGCACTCGACCCCGCGCAGATTGACGACGTCATCTTCGGCGACGCGAACGGCGCGGGTGAAGACAACCGCAACGTCGCGCGCATGGCGGTGCTTCTTGCGGGGCTTCCGACGAGCGTGACCGGCGCGACGGTGAACCGGTTGTGCGGGTCGGGGCTCGAAGCCGCGATTCAGGCCTCGCGCATGGTGCAGACCGGCGACGCGTCGCTGGTGCTTGCCGGCGGTGTCGAGTCGATGAGCCGGGCGCCGTGGGTGTTGCTCAAGCCGTCGCAGCCGTTTTCGCGTTCGTCGGAAACGCTGTACTCGACGACGCTCGGGTGGCGCATGGTCAACCCCGCAGATGCCGCAACAGTGGACCATCTCACTGGGTGAGAGCGCCGAGATTCTGGCCGATCGGTATGCGATCTCGCGCGAGCAGCAAGACGAGTTTGCGCTGCGCAGCCATCAACGGGCCGCGCAGGCGTCGAAGAACGGCGTGTACGACGACGAAATCGTCGCTGTACCGGGCACCGAAGTCACGTCTGACGAGAGCGTGCGTGCTGACAGTTCGATGGCCGCGCTTGCCCGACTCAAGCCGGCGTTTCGGGCCGACGGCACGGTGACGGCGGGGAACTCGTCGCCGCTGAACGACGGCGCCGCCGCGTTGCTGATCGGCTCTGCGGAGGCTGCGTCGAGTATCGGCGCGCGGCCGTTGGCGCGCATCGCGGGTCGCGGCGCAGCGGGCGTCGACCCCGACGTTTTCGGCATCGCACCGGTCGCTGCCGCATCGCTGGCCTTACGACGCGCCGGAATAGGGTGGAGCGATCTCTCCGTCGTCGAACTGAACGAGGCCTTCGCCGCACAATCGCTTGCCTGCCTGGCGGAATGGCGTGATCTCGACCCCGATCTCGTCAACCCTCATGGGGGTGCGATCGCGATCGGTCACCCGCTCGGAGCGTCGGGCGCGCGCATTCTTGGCAGCCTTGCGCACGAACTGCACAGGCGAGGCGGTGGTTGGGGTCTTGCAGCTATCTGCATCGGCGTCGGCCAGGGCCTGGCCGTCGTCCTCGAAGCCGCCTGATCGGGAGTTGATGCGGGTGTCGTCAGATAGGCCGAAGGCCTTGCCGGACGCCTTGCCGGACGCCTTGCCGCAGTACGAGCGGCCGCGCGGCCTGCATCCGCCGCTGCTCTCGCCTGCGTATCGCAGCACCATTCTTCGAGCACCGACGCAGCCCTTGGTTCTGCTGCCGCAGAACCTGACCGAGGTGACCGGTCCGCTGCTGGGTGCAGAACGGGTGCGACCTGGCGACAACGACCTCACCCGTCAGCACAGCGGCGAGCCACTGGGCCAGCGCATCATCGTGCGCGGGCGGGTGCTCGACAGCGACGGGCGCGCGGTACCCGACACGTTGCTCGAGATCTGGCAGGCCAACGCCGGCGGCCGCTACCGCCACGTCGCCGACCAGTGGCCCTCGCCCATCGATCCGAACTTCACCGGCCTGGGTCGCACGATGACCGACAGCGACGGGCGGTACGAGTTCACGACCGTGAAGCCGGGCGCGTACCCGTGGAGCAACCATCTCAACGCCTGGCGACCGGCGCACATCCACTTTTCGCTCTTCGGTCGCGCGTTCACCCAACGGCTCGTGACGCAGATGTACTTCCCCGGCGATCCGCTGTTCCCGTTCGATCCCGTGCTCAACTCGATCCCCGACGAGGCCGCTCGGCAGCGCTTGATCAGCAGCTTCGACCTCGACCGCGACGCAGCCCGAATGGGCACTTGCCTTCACCTTCGACATCGTGTTGCGCGGCAGCGCGGCGACCCCGTTCGAAGCCGAGGTGGACGACGAATGAGCCGGCCTGGTTTGACGCCTTCGCAAACCGTCGGCCCGTTTCTGAGCATCGGGCTGACCTGGCCCGACGGTTCCTACGCGGTGACGCCGTCGACGCCCGGCGCGCAGTGGATTCGCGGACATCTCTACGACGGCGAAGGCGTGCCGATCACCGACGGTCTGATCGAGACCTGGCAGGCCGACCCAGATGGTCATTTCCACCACCCCGCCGACCCGGTCGGTTTCGCTGCCTCCCCGGTTTCCGGGTTTCGAGGTTTCGGGCGCAGCGCGACCGGGCCGGCTGGTCAGTGGGAGATCTGCGTGCTCAAGCCCGGGCTCGTTCCGACTGCTGACGGGGTGATGCAGGCCCCGCACCTCGACGTCACCGTGCTCGCCCGCGGACTGCTCGATCGCGTCGTGACCCGCATCTACTTTGGCGACGAGGTAGAAGCGAACGCAGCAGACCCGGTGTTGCGCTCGGTGCCAGAGCATCGTCGTGGGACGCTCATCGCTGACGTGATTGGCCGACGGCTACACGTTCGACATCCGACTTCAAGGGGAGCACGAGACTGTCTTCTTCGATCTCTGAGCCCACAGTCAGGTGGCCTGTTCGACGGCATCTACGGAGACGCTGCCGTCGACGCGGCCACCTCCGATCACGCCTGGGTACAGGCCATGCTCGACGTCGAATCGGCGCTCGCATTCGCGGCGGCCCGCGTCGGCCTGATTCCCGGTCGCGGCCGCGTCGGCGATCTCCGAGGTGTGCCACGTCGAGCTCATCGACATGGCCGAAATCGCGCGCGGCGCGGTCGCCGATGCGACACCCGTGCCGCGTACTGGTTCGCAGCCTGCGCGAACTCGTGCCAGAGCGCGCCCGGTCGTCGGTGCATTTCGCCGCGACCAGCCAGGACGTTCTCGACACCGCGATGTGCCTCATGTCGAAGCGAGCGGTCGCGCACATCGCCGGCGAGTGCTTCGGACGTCTCGCGCGCGCTGGCGAGCCTTGCGTTGCGCCACCGCTCGACGCCTCAGGTAGGGCGAACGCTGCTTCAGCAAGCGTCGGTGACGACATTCGGCGCGGTCTGTGCGGGTCGGTTAGTTGCGTTGGACGACGCGTTGCTCGGCCTCTCGTCGGTGTGCAATGACCAGCTGGCCGTACAGCTGGGCGGGGCGGTGGGCACGTTGTCAGGTGCCGGCGATAGTGCGCTGGCACTCTTGACTGAATTTCGCGCTGCTGCTGGAGTTGCCCGAGCCCGTCGTGCCGTGGCACACCTCGCGTGGACGTTTTGCTTCACTTGCTTCAGCTCTTGGCGTGCTCGCCGGCGAACTTGCGGCCGTCGCGCAAGACCTCGTGCTGCTGTCGACCAACGAGATCGGCGAGGTGTCGTTGGCAGCGCCCGGCAGTTCGTCAGCGATGGCCACACAAGCAAAACCCGGCGGCCGCGGTTCTTGCGCTGGCGTGCGCGCACCGGGTGCCCGGGCTGGTCGCGACCGTGCTCGCCGGCATGCCGCAAGAACTTCAGCGTTCGGCCGGGCGCTGGCAGGCCGAGTGGGGAACGCTGCGCGACGAGCTACGACTCGTCGGCGGCACGGCGCTGCACACGTTCGACGCCGTACAGGGTCTTCACGTGCACGAGGATGCCATGGCTACAACACGTCGACGAGTTGCTGGCCGTGACCGGTGGAAGGTTCCGACGAGATCGGATCGGCAACGTGCGTTCGTCGACCGCGCACTCGCGGCACACTCGCGGCTCACGGACGCTACCGCTGATGAGCAGCTGTCGGGTACGACGTGCAGGGCGCTGCCGACGCGCCCGTGCTTGTTCTCGCACCGTCGCTCGGCACGCACCCCGACATGTGGTCGCCGCAGATTGCCTTTTCGCAGAGCAGTTTCGCGTCGTGCGCGTCGAGTTGCGCGGACATTGTGGTGATCCACCGTTGGGTCCGTACACGATCGCCTCGATCGCCAGCGACATCTTGGCGACACTCGATGCGATCGGTGTCTCACAGTTCTCCTTCTGCGGGCTGTCGCTCGGCGGCATGGCAGGCATGTGGCTCGCCGCGCACGTCCCGTCGCGCGTCGAGAGGCTCGCCTTGTGCTGCACGTCGGCCCACATGCCGCCAGCTCAAGGGTGGCTCGACCGTGCCGCGACGGTTCGCAGGTCGGGCATGGACGTCATCGCCGACGCGGTGGTCGGCCGCTGGTTCACAGCCGACTTTGCGGCGCAGTCGCCCGAGGTCGTGGCGTGGGCGCGCGACATGTTGCTTGCGACGCCGACGGAGGGTTACGCCGGTTGCTGCGAGGCAATCGCGGCGATGGATCTGCGGCCGATCCTCGAGGCGATCACGGCACCGACTCTGGTACTGGCGGGGGAGCTTGACCCGTCAGCTCCCCCGTCTCACGCCGAGGTCATCGTCGGTGCCATTGCAGAAGCCCAGCTGATCGTCGTCCCCTCTGTTTCTCATCTTGCGACCGCACAAGAGCCTGACGTGTGCGCGCAGATACTCCTCGACCACCTCGGAGGCACGTCATGACATCAGCCGACGACCCGACCTTCGAAGCCGGCATGAAGGTGCGACGCGCGGTGCTCGGCGACGCGCACGTCGACCGCGCGATGGCGCAGGCCGATGCCTTCACCGGCGACTTTCAAGACCTCATCACGCGCTACGCGTGGGGCTCGATCTGGAGCCGCCCGGGACTTGGCCGTCGCGAGCGCAGCCTGATCACGCTGGCTCTGCTCGCGGCCCTCGGGCACACCGAAGAGATACCGATGCACGTGCGCGGCGCGCTGACGAACGGGGTGACGCGCGAAGAGATCAAGCGAGGTGTTCCTGCACACGGCGGTCTATGCCGGGGTGCCTACTGCGAACAACGCCTTCGCCGTCGCGAAGAAGACCCTCGACGAGCTCGCGTAACGTCGTCAGCTGGCGATGGTGGTCTTGACGTCGGCGACGGCCTCGTCGAAGTCACGGTAGAACGCGAGCGTCTTCGGGTCGTGCATGCCCGGCGCGTTCGCGACCCGACGCTGCTGCATCTCGGTGATGGTGCTGCTCGAGACCATGGCGATCCGCGCGACATTCTTCGACGACGAACGCCTGGATGATGCGCTGCACGATCTGCTGCACCTCGTCGGTCTGCGCGACGGCGCCTCGGACGTCGACCACCGCACCCCAGCGCGCAGGGGCAGTCGTGACCATACGAGCCGCGGTCGCCGCGTACTCGCTCGCCTCGTCGACCGACATCAGGCCGGTGCGGCGCAGCAGAAGGATGCCAGGCTGAATCCACTCGACGGTGTAGGTAGCTGCCACGGTCCACCTCGGCTCGTTAACCGGCCGCGCCGCGGCCGTTCGCGGTATATCGGCGCCGGGCAACGGATCCTAAGCGCTGTTCTAGGAGTCAGTTTCGGTCGTTCCTGTCACTCACAGCAGTGGGTCAGGGCTATCGCATCGCGCGTCCAGACGGCGAGGCGACTGTTGAGGCAGCGGTCGCCACCGGGTGGCCCACCCAACAGTGCAGGAGTTCATCATGAACGCAAGCGAGAACGTCAGTTCGAATCGGACCCGCAAGGTCCGTGTCGCCGGGATGGCCGGACTGATCGCCGCCGGAGCCGTCGCAGGGGGCGTCCTGGCCAGTACGGCCGGGGCATCGGCCGCTACGGGTAACGCGGCGGCGACGACGCCTTCCGCTACGAGTACCGCAGCACCGACGACCCCGACCGCACCGACCGCCGCCGACCCGAAGTCGTCGACGCCGGTACGTAGCGACGAAAAGGCGACAACTGCGACGATCGCGGCGACCCTGAAGACCAAGGCTCTCGCCGCCGTCCCAGGTGGCACTGTCTACCGCATCGAAACGGACGCCGGAGACGCCACGTATGAGGCCCACATGACCAAGGCCGACGGCAGCCTCGTCACTGTGAAGTTCGATGCGAATCTGAATGTGACGAGCGTCGAAACCGGCATGGGACAGGGCGACCCCGCGCCCACCGGTGACCAGGGTGGGCCTGGCGCCAACGGGCCTGGCGCCAACGGACCCGGCGGCGCCGGTACCGCGAGCGGTCAATCCACGGCTGGCGCGGCGGCCGCGTAACGATCGCGACGAGGCCCGGCGTGAATGCAGCGCCGGGCCTCTCGTTACAGCCGGCGTCGGACGCGGTCGCGCCACGGGCGGCCGTCTGGGTCGTACACGAATCTGAGCAGCAGCGACGCCCACGCCCGTTGCGCTCCGGTCACTTCGGTCAACTGGTGGGGGACGACCCGGCCGCGTGGCCGGGGGCCGTTCTGGCCGCCGCGGTGCCACGCGGCGAGCGCGTCTGCTTGATGCTTGAAAGCTTCGAAGGCGTCCTTCGGGTGCAGCAAATCCAAGTCATCGCCGTCGTCGCGCTCGAGGTGTTCACGCCACAGGCGTAGCCGGAGATCTCTGGCGAAGCTTCGCGCGCCGTCGTCCAAACCGGCCGGGTCTTGGGGTTCTCGGGGATCGTGGGTGGCGTCGAGCACCGCGATCGACAGCTCGCTGTCGTGACTCCACGAACGACGGTTGAGGTTGTCCGACCCGACTATCGCCCAGACGTCATCGATGAGGACCGTTTTTGCGTGCACGTACACCGGGATACCTGTTGGGTTCTCCAGGTCATACATCGCGAAACGCGAGCCCCCCGCAGCAACGCAGGCGCGCACTGCGTCATATCGGCCCAGGACGCTGGGTACCCGCGACGCTCCGTCGTTGTCGGGGTAGCGAGGGACAAGCACGATGACACGCAGATTCTGGTTATTGCGTAAGGCCGAGGCAACCAGCTCAGATACCGGCCGTGACCAGAAGTACTGGTCCTCGATGTACACCAGCGCGCGAGCTCGGGCGAAGGCCTTGCGGTAGGCGTGTGCGATGCTGCGTTCCCCGTGCGGCGCGAACGGGTATCTCCTCAATCGCGCCGGGTAGGTGCGCAAGACCTGGATCGCGTGGCTGCCGCGCCGCTGCTCGTCGTCCGGTATCGGCGGCGGCAACGGACGGCCCGTCATCGCCCCGATGTGGTACGCGCGGTCGTACAGCTGGCGTACCGGGCTGGGTACGTCGAACACACTGCTGCCGTACCAACGCTCGCGGAACGTGTGCTCTAGGTCGTGGATCGCAGGCCCGCGAACCTCGGCCTGAATGTCATGCCAAGGCGGCAGCGGCCCATAGGGTTCGGCGAACTCCATCGGCTGCGGGTCGCCGTGGTGCTGCGAGTCGTCCCCCCGGCTGTACCCGAGATCGATGCCGCCGACGAACGCGACATCTCGCTCTGGGGAGCCCGGGTGTCGAACGACGACCAGCTTTTGATGATGGCTCCCCGCTCGGCGCGTGCGCGCATCGAGCAACACTTGCCCGCCGTCCTCGTCAATGCGCCGAACGAACTCGGCATTCGCCGCCTCGGACTGCTTCAAGACCTTGGGTTGCGAACGCCACAGCAGACCGAAGACTTGCACGCCCCGATGTGCGGCCCGGCCCAACACTTCACCGACCTCCGACCCCGGACCTCCCAGGCGCTCTGCGAAGTCACCCCGAAAGTCGAGGAAATACACCTGGTCACCGGCTGAGGTCGCTTCAAGTTCGACGCAGAGCCGGGAGAAATAGGTGCGACCGTCAATCAGCGGTACGACCAAGTTGCCCGTGGTGAAAGCGCGCAGGTCAGTCCACGGGTTCGCCCGGTCACCCTCAGCCAGAAACCACGAACGGATCGCCGGGTCATCAACCAGATTGTCTGGGGCGTCCTGTTTCAAGGGATCCCCTTGGCTGCCAGCGGCGTCGGGAAGCATCCGCGAATTGTGCACCCTCTCGAGTGGTCGCGGCGCCCGAGCTCGTGCAGGTGCTTCCCTGAGGACCGACTTCTGCGTTCGACGCTCGTCGCGATCAAGTCGGCGCCGATGGCGAGGTTGGAGCAACGCTCGCGACGGGTAGTTGAGGGGAATGTCGCTGTCGCTACGACCACAACATCTGAACAGGTATCGCGAGATCGCGTCGGTGCTGGCCCGCCACGGCCGCGCCGGGTTGGTTCACTCGGCGGGCCTGGACTCGGCTCTGGACGGCGAACCGTTGGGCGACGTTTCGCTGGATGACTCATCGACTCGCAAACGAGCACGCCGCGGAGCTGGCTTCCGATCTGGAGAGGCTCGGACCCACCTTCGTCAAACTTGGGCAGTTGCTGTCAACACGCGCAGACCTTTTGCCTCAGCCGTATGTGACTGCGCTGACTCGCCTCCAAGACAACTGTGAGCCTTTCTCGTTCGCAGAGGTCGAGCAGGTGGTGCAGACCGAGCTCGGCGCTCGGATGTCGCGACTGTTCGACGACTTCGACAACGTGCCGATCGCGGCCGCTTCGCTTGGCCAGGTACATCGTGCACGTCTGCGCAGTGGGCAACAGGTCGCCGTCAAGGTCCAACGCCCGGACATCCGCAAGCAGATGGCGAGCGATCTGGAAATCCTCGGGGAGCTCGCCGAGTTCTTCGACACGCACAGCAAACAAGCCAAGCGGTATGCGGTCGCGGAGACGTTCGAGCAGTTCCGCCGCGCGCTGGTCGCTGAACTCGACTACCGGCGCGAAGCCTGCGAACCTCACGGCGTTACGGGCGGTATTGCACGATCGTCCGACGCTCGTGGTGCCCGCGCCCGTCGACAACCTGACCACCAGCCGCGTGTCT
This sequence comes from uncultured Actinomycetes bacterium, assembly GCA_963809135.1. GTDB lineage: Bacteria > Actinomycetota > Actinomycetes > Acidothermales > Acidothermaceae > PALSA-607. The sequence goes on along the minus strand of CAWEIG010000013.1, from coordinate 35,502 downwards.
GACCATGGACTTCATCGACGGTACGCAAGAATCACCGACATCGGACCGCTCGCCCGCCTCGAGTTGCAGTTACCTCCCCTGGCCGACGAGCTGTTTGGTGGCTATCTCCAGCAAATCCTCGGCGCCGGGGTGTTCCACGCCGATCCGCACCCAGGAAACATCCTGATTACTCCCTGACCAACGTCTGGCCTTGCTCGACCTCGGCATGGTCGGACGGATCCGACCAGAGGTCCGCCGCCATGATCGCCAAGCTGCTAGCTGCGGTGCTCGCCGATCGGCTGGACGACGTGGTGCGGGCCGCCAAGAACCTCGGCACCGCACAGGATGACTACGACGACGTGCTGCTGACCCGAACGATCGCCGACCTGGTCGACACGTTCACCGGGTCGCCGCTAGACGAACTCGATGTCGGCAGGACTTTGATGGAGTTGTCGCGCCGGTCGGCCGACGCCGGGTTGCGACCCGCGCCCGAGCTGGCACTGCTCGGGAAAACGCTGCTGAACCTTGACTTGGTCGTGACCGCGCTTGACCCCGACTTCGACACCCTCGCCGCGATGCGCCGCCACGTACCGGAACTCATGCACTCCCGAACACAGGGACTCGGCGGCACGCTCGCGTCGATGATGGAGGCCAAGGAGTTCATCGAGGAACTGCCCGGGCGACTCAACCGGGCCATGGACGCAGTCGGCGACGGACATTTCGAGTTGAAGGTCCAGGCATTCGACGAAACTCAGTTCCTCAAAGGGGTACACCGTCTTGGGAACGTCGCGGCCGCCGGACTGATCCTCGCGGCACTCATCGTCGGGTCCGCCCTGCTGGCCAGCAGCCACAACGGAGGCTCTTCGGTGTCACGGACGATCGCCTTGGTCGTCTTCGTCATCGCCGCACTGGCGAGCGCAGTCATGCTCGCCTGGGTCGGTCTTGCGGGCCGGAAGGTGCACGTGCGGCGTCGTAACTAACGGCTGTCGGCGCACCTCTCCGCAAGCGGGCCCCGCCTAGACAACGTCACCATACGGGGTCACCAGACCGGTCTCGTAGGCGATCACGACTGCTTGCACGCGGTCGCGGATGCCGAGCTTCGTCAATACGTTGCTGACGTGTGTCTTGACGGTGGCTTCGCTGAGGTTCAACTGCCGCGCGATTTCGTTGTTGCTGAGCCCACTGGCGACGACCTTCAAAATATCGAGTTCGCGAGGGGTCAACGTACTGAGTCGGCTCAAGTCGGCCGCCGACTTTGAGGCGCGGGCGGAGTGTCGTTCGACGAGCCGTCGGGTGATCGTGGGCGCCAGTAGTGCGTCGCCCGTCATCACGAGCCGTACCGCATTCGCGAGGTGGGGCGCGGAAACGTCTTTGAGCAGGAAGCCGCTGGCGCCCGCAACGAGGGCGTCGTACACGTATCGGTCGACGTCGAATGTCGTCAGGATGATGATGCGCGGAGTCGGTCCCTCGCTGGGTGCGTTCGCGAGAATCGTGCGGGTGGCTTCGAATCCGTCCATCTCTGGCATCCGGATGTCCATCAGCACGACATCAGGACGTAGTTCGTGGGCGAGCGCGATCGCTTCGTGCCCGTTGGCGGCCTGTCCCACGACTGGGATCCCGGCGGCTCGCAGGATCATCGCGAATCCCGTTCGGACGAGCTCCTGGTCGTCGGCGATGAGAACGCGTGGGCCGCTCACAGTGATGTCCGCGGTACTCGGGCGCGAACTCGGAATCCACCGACGACCTGCGGCGCGGCGTCGAACTCGCCGCCCAGCGCGTGCACCCGCTCTGCCAATCCGACCAGCCCGCTGCCGCCGTGCGTGGCGGGCTTTGAGGTCGGTTCACACGGAGCGGTATTGGTGATCACAATCTGCAATCCGGTGTCGCCGTAGTCGACGGCAACCTTGGCCGTCGCACCGCGCGCATGCCGTAGCACATTTGTGAGCGATTCCTGGACGATCCGGTAGGCGGCGAGGCTCGCTGCTGGCGGGAGCTGGTACGGCGTGCCCGTCGCAATCGCGGTCACGTCGAGGCCTGCTTCACGTACTCGCGTCAACAACGTTTCGAACTGGTCGAAGGAAGACTGCGGCCGAAGTTCCGGCCCCGTCGCGTAGTCGTCGTCGGGTTCACGGAGCACATCAAGGATGTGCCGGAGGTCGGCCATCGCTTCTTGTCCGACGCGCTCGACGGCGGCCATCGCCGCATCGGCGGATTCCGGCTCGGCGTTCATCACCTTGCGGGCCGCCGCCGCTTGGATGACCATGACGCTGACGTTATGGGTGACGACGTCGTGCATCTCGCGCGCGATACGCGCCTTTTCCTGCGCGACAGCTTGCTGGGTCGCCAACTCCCCGGCGCGCTCGAGCGTCTCGGCGTGAGCGGACGCCGATTCTGCGGCGATCCGCCACCGACGAACCTGCAGCCCCATGATCCATAGCGGAACTCCAAGGGCGAACGGGGTCAGCCAATCGGGCATGGTCGGGATGGCGTTGCCGAACCGGACTGCTACCCACGCTGCCGTCGCAAGGAGGATCACCAACGACACGCGAGCCGAACGCGAATGCGCGGACACGGAGTAGGCGCCGAACATGATCGCGAGGAACCCGGCACTTGAGAGGTTGCCGCCGAGCACCGCGATGCCGCCGACCTGTGCAAGGAACGTGATCGCTGGGGAACTCCGGCGCCACGCGAGCGGGATCGTCAAGAGCAGCACACCCAGGATGTGCCACCCGCCAGCGTTATCCGCGGTCGCGAGAACCGCGACGGTGAACACGCCCGCGATGAGCGGGTCCCACTGCTGTGAGTGTTCGTCCGCATGGCCGCGCACGGACCGCAGCGCCGCCACCATCCCGTCGAGCATGGTGCACATCCTCCCGCAATCGTCCGCCGTTGGGCTCGGCCGCAAGTAGCACGCCCCTCCGTCGTCAGGTGGAGGACGGCTCAATCGACGTAGCTGGAACCCGTCCTGCGCCTGATCCGTCGCATGACTCAGCCCGCTTACCGTCCATCACATCGGTCGAACGATGCGAAGGAAGGTCCCGAGATGGACGACGTGGTGCGGGTCAGTTCGGTCAGCAAGAGTTACGAACCGGGCTCGATGGCTCTTGACGACGTATCGCTCACGGTAGGAAAGGCCGAAGCGGTCGCCGTCGTCGGTCCTTCGGGCAGCGGCAAGTCGACCTTGATGAACCTGGTGGGCGGGCTCGATCGACCCGACTCGGGCGTCGTCGAGGTCGCCGGTCAAGATCTGACTCGCATGTCAGAGACGGCGCTTGCTCGTTTCCGCCGCGACCACATCGGGATCGTGTTTCAGTTTTTCAACTTGCTCGACGACCTGACCGCTCGCGACAACATCTTGCTGCCGGCGCAACTCGGCCACCTCAAGAAGCGCACCGCCCGAGGTCGCTCCGACGAGCTGCTCGAAGCGCTGGGGATTCAGCACCGAGCGAACGCTTACCCGGGCCAGCTTTCGGGCGGCGAGCGTCAACGGGTTGCCGTCGCCCGCGCATTGATCAACAAGCCGGTGCTCCTATTGGCTGACGAGCCGACGGGTGCGGTCGACCGTCCCACCGGTCGCTTCGTGGCGGAACTCCTCGCCGACATCGCCCTAGGAGGGCAGGCACTGCTTTTGGTCACCCACGATCTTGATCTTGCTGCCCGCTGCACGAGTCGCGAGGTCGTCGTGACGGATGGTCGAATTGGCTCGTCCCCCGCCCGGGCCCCGTTGCAGGCTCAGCCGTGACCGCGGTCTATCGCGTCATTCGGGCGGCGGCTCGGGCGCACCGGCTGCCGGCGGTCATCGTCGCTCTCGTCGTCCTCGCGTCAACGGCAACGTCCGTGATCAGCATCGCGCTGCTCGTCGCATCGGAAGCTCCTTTTGATCGGTCATTTGCGCGGCAACACGGCGCACATGCCGTCGTCAGTTTCGACGCGACAAAGGCTTCCATTGCGGCAATCGGTTTGACTGCGCGCGGCGTCGACGTGGTGGACGCCGGCGGACCGTACCCCGAGGTCACCGCGCAACTCGCGGCGCACGGCGAGACGCAACCGATCGCGACGATCGCCGGTCGCGATACGCCGGCTGGCCCGGTCGACAAGCTTTCCATCGACGCCGGACGCTGGCCGCAGCGCATGGGCGAAATCGCAATTTCTGCCGACTTTGGGGGCCGGTACAGCATCGGCGAGCAACTGACGACGGGCGTCGCCGGCTCAAAGACGCTGACTGTGGTTGGCGTCGCACGATCAATCACCCAGACTGCCGACGGCTGGGTCACCCAACAACAGGCCAGAGCACTTCAACCCCCGGGCACATCGACAGTGCAGATGCTCTACCGCTTCCACTCGGCCGCGACCGGTGCCACGGTCAACTCGTCTATCCAGCAAACGGTCGCGGCGTTGCCGCAGACGGCTGTCCTTGGCAGCAGTTCCTACCTAGCGGTTCGACTGGACACTCAGCAAAGTGCAGCAACGGCAACACCGTTTGTCACCGCATTCGCGATTCTCGGCGTCGTCATTTCGGCGTTGATCGTCACCAACGTCGTCAGTGGCGCGGTAATTGCCGGCTACCGCGGGATCGGGGTCCTCAAGGCATTGGGGTTCAGTCCAGCGCAAGTCGTTGCGGCGTTCGCCGGTCGCGCGCTCGTGCCGACACTCGTCGGGTGCGCCGGAGGAGCTGCTCTCGGCGTGGTGTTGGCGTGGCCGATTCTCAACCAACAAAGCGACGCGTATCACGTTGCTGCCATCGGCGTGCCGCTGTGGACGGTTGCGGCGTCTGTCGGGGGCATGCTCCTCGTGGTGACCACGGCCGCCGCTATTCCTGCGATGCGCGCGGGTCGGATTTCGCCGACGCAGGCGTTGTCGGTTGGCCGCACACCCCGGGCGGGTCACGGCGGGCTCGGACGTTCTGTGCTCGCCGCGACGCGCTTGCCGCGACCCCTAGCACTGGGTATGGCGTCCCCGTTAGTACGACCGGGGCGCAGCGTCGCGACCGCAATCACCTTGCTGCTAGGCACATCTTCGCTGGTCTTCGCAGTCGGCTTGACTACGTCCCTCACTCGGGTCGCCGGTGGGCTGACGAGGGCCAGCGCCGTTCCAGTCACGGTCGACTTCCCGGTGGCTGGCGGTCCCGTTGGCAAGACGCCGCCAGGTGCGACTCTCGCCGGGTCGGTACAGATGACGGCTGACGTCGTTGCGTCGCTGGTGCGGTTGGTCCCCGGGACGAGCAGCGTCGTCGGCGTCCGCAAGACGACCGTCAGTGTCGTAGGAGGGGGCCGACGCGTCGACGTCACCGGTTATGACGGACCGAGTTCGTGGGTCGGCTACCCATTGATCAATGGCCGGTGGTTCTCGGGCCCGAACGAAGCTGTGCTGCCCACTTATGTGATGCATCTCGTCGGCACTCACGTGGGTGGCACGATCACCCTCGACAGCGGCGTCGACCGAGAAACCCTGCACATTGTCGGCGAGGTTTTTGACCTCGACAATGCCGGACTCGCCGTGATTACGTCAGCCGCCGCGGTGCAGGCTCTCCAGCCCGGGGGTGAACTCGATCATCTTGAGGTCGGACTCATTCCTCATACCAATGTCAATGCGTATCTCGCGCGGGTCGACCAGCGGTTGCCGCGAACATCGGGTCTCGCCTGGTCGCAAGGAAGCCACGACAACACCATTGATCTGTTCCTCATCCTGATCCGGATCATGATGGTCTTGATCGGCTCAGTGGTCGCACTCGGAGTCTTCAACGCGACTCTGCTGACGACTAGGGACCAGGTACGCGATATCGGAATCCTCAAATCCGTCGGCATGGTACCTACGCAGATCGCCACGATGATTCTCACCAGCCTCGTCCTGCTCGGCGTCGCTACCGCGATAGTTGCCGTCCCGATCGGGCTGTGGCTACACGGGCAGGTGCTGCATCAAATGGCGCACGTAGCAGCGACCGGACTGCCTGAGCGCTATCTCACGGTCTACTCCACCTACGGCCTTACTGGCACGGCGGTGATCGCGACGATCGTCGCCTGCGCTGGGGCGCTGGTACCCGCTACTTGGGCCGCACGCGCAAGGGCAGCGCACGCGTTACGCGCGGAATGAGGCGACGCCGGGTGTACTCCGCACAACCCACGCCCGATGACCCTGTAGCTCATCCGTGAGAAGACGAGCCAATACCCGCCACCAGCGTGATGGTGTTGTCGCCGTTGACGACGTACAGGTAGTGGGTGGCGAGGTCGAGGGCAATCGCTTTCGGCGCCTCGCCGATCGACACGAACGGTGCCTGGCCCATGAAGTCAGGGCTCGGTAGTACGAGCAGCTTTCCGGCCGCGCCCGTTACTGTCGACGGCGTCACGACGTAGAGCGTGTTCGTGTCGGCGTCGAGCACCGAGCCGGCAAAACCTGCCCCGTCAAAGGTCAACCTGTCGACGCCTGAGGTAAAGAGCGTCTTCTCGTCCATGATCGAAACATATGCACCCGCCGCGCCATTGGGACCTGCCATGAAGCTGTCGACATAGAGCGCGCTCGCTGCGGCAACAAGGGTGAGCCCCAGGGGCGCGGAGCCCAGAGCTTCTGTCGGGGTCACAACTCGGCTCGCTCCGTTGATTCTCGAGATACTCCCCTGCCCGCTGTTGGTATTGGCGACAAAGATCGTGTTCGTTCCGGTGTCGACGACGACTGCTATTGGACCCTGGCCAACCTGCAATGTGCTAGCGACGGTGTTCGTCGTTTCATCGAGGATCGACGCTGAATTCGCCGCGTTGTTCACTACATAGGCAAGGTGCCTGGTGGAGTCGACGGCGATCGCGACCGGCTTCGCGCCGACCTTCACGGTCGCGACGACCTTCGCCGACGCCTTGTCGATGACCGACACTGTGCCGGATCCACTATTTGCGACATAGGCCGTGTGCAGAATGGGGTCGACCGCCACGGCCACGGGTGCGGCCCCAACGGTGATGGCCTTTCCCACGACGTCAGTGCTCAGGTCCAGCATCGAAACGGCGCCCGCGGCGCCGCCGTCCACGACATACGCCACGCCCGCATCGATGGCGATCGCATCGGCGGGGCTGCCGGGCAGGGTGATCTGCTTCACCACCGATGCCGCGGTCGCTGACGATGGCAGCGACGGAAAACTCGTCAACGGCCCCGTCCCCGTCGTAGTCGGCGTGGGCGGCGGCGTAGATGGCAGCGGCTGCGACGGTGACGGTGTTCCGCTTTGCGCGGGAAGAACCGGACGACTGGTCGTCGGCCCGGTCACAGCGTTGACAGTGAGCACGACCGCCACCACCGCGGCCGCCGCGCCAACAACGGTCGCGATCCGCGTGACACGGCGTCGCCGGAGTCGCCGCTGCACGAGCCCTCGAATCTCGGCCAGCGGGCGCGGTGTCGGCGTGAGCTTTGACGCAGCAGTGCCGAAACGTTGCGCGAGACGGCGCTCCTCGTCGTCCGGTATGTCGTTCATGCGTCTCCTCCCATCGAAACCGCGAGGTCGGCGAGCCCCCGCGAGCTCAGCGATTTCACGGTGCCCACGCTGACGCCGAGCAGATCGGCGACGGCCGCCTCGCTCATGTCGCAGTAGTGCCGCAGTACGACGACTTCGCGCTTGCGCGGCGACAAACCTCGAAGAGCACTCACGACTTCGTCACGGTCAAAGGCGGTCGACGCTGACTCTTCGGCACTACGGGCTTCGTTCGCAACGCGCATGCGTCGCTCGTCACGGTCGACAACGAGCCGGTGCCGATGCGCGGAGCGGCACGCGTTGACGACGACGCTGCGCAGATATCCGAGAGCACGTTCTGGTTCACGCAGGGGCACGGTTGCAGTCGCCATCCGGACAAACGCGTCCTGGGCAACGTCCTCGGCGCTGGCGGCGCTACCTAACAGAAAGCCGGCAAGCCGAACCAGCGCAGGGTAATGCGCCGCGTAAAGGTCGGCGAGGCTGACTCGCTCGTCCACCATCGCTAGCCGTTCGCTATTTGAACCAGGCGCGCGCAATCGTCACCGTCCCCCTAATGCGCGCGTCCGGCGCCCCTACAGGGGGCGTGGCGACGGTCGAGTGATGCCGACGGCCCGATCGACCTGACAAGGACATCCTCCCGAGTTCGCGACCAAACACAAGATGCGCAGAGGTCACGAAAGGTTGAGACGTGCCGAGGAGTGCGGGTCGCACACTAGCTGCTACGAGTTGCACTCGCTGGGCGTCATCGGGGCGATGCCTCCGGCCATTGCGATGACGCGTGACAGGGACTCGTCGAGCTTGAACACCAGGTCAAACTGTCCCTGGTGCACGACGTAACCGGGGTTGGGATCGATACCGCCGGTGGTCGGCGTCGGGATGAAGATGGCGGCCGTGCCGTAGATCTCGCGCACCCGAGCTGCGGAGTCGCCCAGCCGCAGTCCGAGCGCGGTGACGACGGACCGCGTCGCGGATTCCGATCCGCCGGCGCCGACGCAGGTGAAAGCCCCACGGAACGACGCTGCGGGTTGCCCGGCAAAGCTGTCTAAATAGAGGTACGGCGGCGAGCTACCCGACGGTCCCGTGGGTACAAGCACGCCGTCCCCGACTGCGGTGAACGCCGAGACGCCGGCCGCGTGGGCCGCAGCGGCACTCGACATTCCGATGGTCACGCCGCCCAGTGAATGGCCGGTAATGACCAGGATGTGACTGCCCCAGGTGGATCCTCCGACGATGTCGGTCGACGACGGCGACGTCAGCGGCGCGGGCGACCCAGTGGTTGGAGATGTCGACTGCGCGGGGCCGACGGTAGGGGTTGTCGACTGCGCGGGGCCAACTGTTGGGGTTGTCGACTGCGCGGGGCCAACTGTTGGGGTTGTCGACTGCGCGGGGCCGACGACTGAAACGGTTGGGCTCACGAGCAGCGCCGTGGCACTGGCCGCGCTGGGGCGTGGCGCGTGCGACGTACAGGCCACCACTGTCAAAGGAAGCGAGATCACCGCGACAACTCCTCCGAATCTCCCGCTAGGCATCCCACCCTGGCATCGTTGCCACGGAGTTCTCATTTTGGTCACAGCGCTGGCCCGATCTTCGCGAGTGCGTCAGCTGCGGAGCTCCAGTGAGCTAGTCGTAGCGTCACGTTGCTCGACGTGCCGTTGCGAACGATTTGTAGCGTGACCGTCACCCCGGGCTGGAGAATGGCGGCCTCGTCGATGATCGGCGGCCCGATGAGGGTGCTGGTGATGTTGCTTCCGAGCGCGGTGCCGGCTAAGCCGGTGATGATGTCCCCGACCTGCAGTTCGTTGTTGGCGGGCGAGCTCGGGTCGACGGATTCGACGCGCGCTTGTGAGCCGCCAAGAAGTGGCGAGATCGCGACACCGATGTAAGGCCGGTCGTCTACGACGACCTGGTAGTAGCCAGTCCAGTTAGGCGCGAGTGTTCGTGTGTACATGCGGGCGGCTTGAGATCTGCTATCTGCGGCGGTGATCCACGGCAGGGCGATCTGCACTGTCTGGTTCGGGTCGGTACCTGTGACACTGACCCCCGGGGGCGTGCTGGTCGGCACGTCGAAGCTGCCGACGTGACCTTCATCGCCGTCCTCGCTGTAGACCAGGGTGGCGATGCCCGTCGCGAAGTGCACGATGCCGACGATGAGTTTGCCGCTGTTCCCACCGACCGAGTTCACCCAATACAGCAGGTCGGCTCCGCCATCTGGTTGGTCATGGATCAACGCGATTTGGGGACCCGCACGGGTCGGATCAACGAGCCCCGGTCCGGCGCCTTGTTGCGTGTTCGTTTGGTAGGACTGTTCTTGGGATGCGTCGAACACTTCAGTCCAGCGATTCGCCAATGGGTCGAAGGTCAGCAATAGCACCGTCGTTGGCGCCATGCCGGAAGAGCCACCGTCTTGGACCGTTCCGATCGCAGTGACGACCACTTGCGGTGTAGCGGATCCGTCGAGGTCGACCGGTGTCGTGCTCGTCACCCGATAGGTAGCGGGCAGGAACTGCGAGACAGCCCCGGCGACCGGTGCCGGAGTGACGCAACTGCCCAGCACACGCGCGATCGCATCATGTTCTGCCTGGGTGACCCACAGGCCGTATCTGGTCTTGACGTCGACCTGGGTCTCGACGTACAGGCACTGGGACGCCTGGTTACTAGGGAGCCACGTCGCGGCGTCCGCGTCGCCTTTCTGCTCGACACTGGACGCGTCGACGGCGAGCAGGTCGAGTAGGTCGTTGGCGAACAGGTGCCTCTTTCGCAGCGGTCCAGGTTTGCGCGCCGGTCTGCCAAGCATCAGCGAGCGCGACCACGTGATCGACTTGTACGAAGAGCGGGGTTCGACCCGAAGTTGATGGTCACCCCGCTGTAGGGGCTAACGAGTATTCCGCTCTTGACGACGCAGTTCCCCTGCAGCGTGCTCTTGGTTAGGTCGCGCGCGAGCACGCTGTTGCGGGCGTCGCAGCCGGCGAGCTCAGGCCATGCCGGGCCGAACTGTGCCCGGCTGTAGCCGGTCATCGGCGCAGCCGCCCTGATCGGGAGCTCCGCCAGTGACGCGAGCTCATTGGCGGCGAACGTGGTTGGGCTGGCATTGGCGGCCGGGCTGGCGGTAAGTGTCGTCGCCGGCGCTGGGCTCGCGGAGGCCGTCGCTGATAGCAATGGCATCGACGAGGTCGCGGCTGTCGACGAAGTCGGTCCGGAACCGGCCGACTCGCTGCCGCGGGCGCGACATCCGACCAACAGCAGCAACGTCACGCAACACAAGGCCCGCCGCGGGACGTCGGCCATCGGAACCTCTCGGCTGGTACGGAAGATCGCTCACCATGAGAGACGCTCTACCGTCTATAAGGGTTGACGCCGATCATCCGGTTCTCCACAGTGCCGATAGCCGACATGTTCAAGAGCTGCGACGGCGGCACCGACGTCCGGACGCCCGACGATGATGTCAATGTCGAGGATCGGTTTGGCTGCCAACCCCGCAACAGAGGTTGAGTCAACGTGCTCGATGGATTCGAAGGGCACCGCAGCGAGGGCTTGTCTTCAGTTCTCGGCTACTCGCGCGAATTCGGTCGGCCAGTCGTGCGAGTACGGGACCAATTCAATCGCCATGACCGCATCTTCCCAAACGCCGCTCGCTGCCAAGGACACAACGCCGGTCAATGCGGCATGTCCGGTCGGCTCTCAACGACGAATCACGATGAAGTCCAGGAACTAGGCCCCGGCCCGCAGACACCAGTCGGTCACAGTGTCGAGGTAATCCGGCGCGTAGGCCGACCCGACCCTAAGCCGGTGGTCGGCGTTCGCGAAGACGGCCGTACGGACTACCGGACCCGCGAGTTCCTGGAGCCTGGCTGCGCTCTCGGTCACCGGCGTGACGTCATCGGTCTCGCCAAAAGTCGCCAACGTTGGCACCGCAAGGTGTGTGAGATCGCTTCCTGGGTCGTAGCCCGACCACGCGATGAATTGTGCCCAGGTCTGCTCGGTCAATTCGAAGTGCGCTTCGGCGAGTGCGGCGCGGATCGCCTCGCCGGCGCCATTCACCATGAGGCGCTGAGCTTGCGAGTGCGAGACGCCTGCGGCGGCAAGTTGCGCAAGGCGCGCCAGGAAGCTCGCTGCGATGTGTCGGTCGACGCCGGACTTCGCTAGCGCGTATGTCTCAGCGCGCTGGAACGACACTGCCGGGCAAGAGTTCAAGACCAGATGCCGGGGACTCGTCAGCCGCGTGGCGGCTCGCAGAGCGACCCACCCTCCCTCGCTGTGACCGAACAGACCAACGTTCCCATTAGCTACCGCCGGATGCGCACGCACCAGGGCGAGGGCAGCCGCGGCGTCGGCCGCAAGCAAGTTCACGTCCGCGGTCGCCCAATCGCCTGACGACCCGCCGGCCCCACGCTTGTCGTAGACCAACACGGCGATTCCCGCAGCAACGAAATGACTGCCCAAGTCGTCAAACAACCCGTCGTTGTGCCGGTCTGATTGTCCGGAGCCTCCGACCAACACCAGTGCAGGAAGGTCGTCGACGGATCGTTGCGGGAGCATCACCGACCCGGCGAGGCGGACGCCGTCGACGGACCTGAAGCTCACGTCAGTAGGCACATACCAAGTCTGCACAACATGTTCGGTCGCTGCGACGCCTCATAGCGATCTTCGCGACGGCCTTCAGGGTTCGAGGGCTAGGCGGTCCCGAATCAGCGTTGCGCCGGCGGCGCGATCGGAAAGTGAACTCCTGTCGACTTTTGTGGGGTGACGCGATCTCACCACCCGCGCCTTCGCCGGCAAGGAAGTCGTCAGGTTGCTACGGAAGGGTGTGGTCATGTGACCGCAACCCAGAGTTCGCGACCCGCCGCTGACCGGGTACCAGTCTGACTCGACTGCCCCTGCAGGCATCGCGGCCCGACGCCCCTCACGCGGCTCCTCGAGTGGTCAGCCGAAGGCTCGGCGCGGGCGCCTCGCCGAATCGGTGGCGATCGGGTCGCATGCCTGGGAACTGATCGAGCGTCCTGACGATTGGGTGATCTCGTTATTCGAATACCCCGGCCCTCATAGTCGGAAGGAGTAACACAGATGGGTGGCATACCACCCGAGCCTGCGCGAAGCATTTCGGCCTCGGACGCGGCCCGTTCTTCACGGCCACGTCGGTTTCGTTGGCGCCGCCTGATGGTTGTTGCCGCCGCGCTTTGTGTGGTGGCTGCGGCTAGCGTTGTGGTGGTCGGATCGGTGTTGTTCGGACAGATCCATCGAGTCAACATCCGCTTCGCCGCACCGCAAGCAGCGCAAAGCGACGCGAGCTCGAGCGCTTCATCGACAAGCACGCCGACCCCGTCGCAGGCCGGAGCGCCTGGCGCCGAGAACTTTCTGCTCATGGGGTCTGACAGTCGTGATTTCGCCGGCGGGCAGGCCTACAACGTTGCTCCCGGCAGCGCAGCATTCGTCACCGGGCAACGCTCCGACGTCGTCATGTTGGTGCATATACCGGCCGGAACCGCGCAGGCGTCGGTGGTGTCGTTCCCGCGCGATTCGTGGGTGGAGTTGCCCGCCTACACCGACACCAAAAACATCGCCCATTCCGCCGTCCACGCGAAACTCAACGCTGCGTTCTCCATCGGCGGCGCGCCGCTCCTGGTAGCTACGGTCGAGCAACTCACCGGGCTGCACATCGACCATTTCGCATCCGTGAACTTCCCGGGTTTCCAAGGAATGGTGAACGCGCTAGGCGGCATCGATGTCTGCATCGGCACGAGCCGGCACGACACCAACTCCGGTGATTTCCTCACCGCCGGTCAGCACCACATCAACGGGGTCCAGGCATTGGCGTTGGTGCGCGACCGCGAATCTTTTCCCAACCAGGACCTGGGGCGAATCAAAGACCAGGAGTACTTCTTGTCGGTGATGCTGCGAAAGGTTCTCTCCGCCGGCACGCTGACCAACCCACTCAAGCTCACCGAATTTCCTCAATGTGGCAACGAAGTCGCTCACGGTGGACACCGGGCTCTCTCTGGGTGACATGCGCAAGCTTGCGTCCCGCTTCAGCCATCTCGATCCCGAACACGTCGCCTTCCTCACCGCGCCGATCGCCAATGCGAACTACGAGGCGACCAGCAGCGTGTACGGCAATCAGCCCCAAGACAACGTCGAACTCGACCCCGCCCGCATGGCGGCATTGTTCGCGAGCTTCTCCGGTGACAGCACGGGGTCACCGGCTGTGGCCCCGAGTCCACCGTCGCCGACCGACGTCCAGGTCCGGATCGAGAACGGCACCAGCCGATCCGGACTCGCGCACACCGTGGCCGCGCAACTGCAAACTCTCGGCTTCCAGGTCACCGCCGTCGGAGACGCCCCAGTCGCCACGGGCGCCACGACGATCAGTTACGGCGCGTCCGACTTACTGGCAGCGCAATCGCTCCAATCGTATGTGCCGGGCGCGATATTGCAGCCCACAACAACCGCCGGCATTGTGCTCACTGTGGGCACCAATTTCACCAACATCGACCCGACGCCCACCCCACAGACGGCATCACCGGCATCGCCATCAGCGACACCCAACCTCAGCTGTGCGCCGTAACGCATCCATGACGAACGTGTCGACGACGAACGAACGTTGCACAGCAACCGAGCAGACCAATGTGACGTCGCACGGCTTGTCGATATGGGCGGCGGTGCCGCACAAGGTCCGACTGCGGCGGCTTCGGCCAGTACGCAAACATCAGGGGCATCTCAGGGATATCCCCGAGGTCAAACGTCGCCGGCTCCGGCCACGATGGCATCACCACTCGATGTCCAGGGAACGTGAGGTGAGTGTGCGGTCGTTCGTATTCGGCCTGCGGGCCGAGGTAACCCGAGTTCTGGCTGTCGTCGTCCGCCGATGGTCCGAACGCGGCATCCGTGGCTACCTCCTTACAGCGCTGATCGCCGCAACCATCGTGGTTCTGTGGTGGGCAGACCACACCACGGGCAGGTCGATCGTGGCGATGTGCTGTGGTGAGCGGGTCGACCAGTCGTTGGGCATCTCAGTTCTTCGCTTGCCGGGCTCGATGTTCGCGCCAGCGGCACTCCTGCCCGTCTGGGGCTCGGTGCTCCAAGTGCTTCTTGCGTTCGGAATCGGCGAGGCCGTTGTCGGGGCCCGCCGGACGCTCACGGTGGCGGCATTTGCGCACTCGCTTGGCACCCTCGCCGGCCGCTACTTCGTCTGGTATGCACCGGCCGCGCTGGGCGGCCTTCCGACCTCGTGGCGGTACGCCCTTGACACCGGTCCATCGGCGGCCACCTGCGGGCTAGCGGTTTACCTCGCTCTCGTCTTGGGTTCCCCGCGACTCGGCAGCATCATCTTCCTAGCAGTCGTCGTCGCTCTCGCACTGCATCCCGATCTGGCTGGCCGCGAACACCTCGTCGCCCTCGCCGTTGGCGCCGCAGCGGCCGGCATCCATCTGCTGAGATTGCGGCGTGCGGCCGGGCGTCTCGTCGCGGTCTCCACCATCGCAACGGCCAACGCTGAGTCTCATGCCTGAGCGATGAGCTAGCCGGTCCGGTGGTGGTGGCGGGGCCGGGTGAGCTCAGCGGGCAACCACTGTTTACGCTGGCGTCCCGCCGTGGACGACGAACGCCACGACGACATCGCGATCAAGGTGGCGATCCCCGCCAGCACAACCGCAGTCCACGGATATACCGGCCCATAGAATGGGGTCTGGAGTTGCAACCGGCGTCCGCCGTCCGACACCCGCAGCCCTAGCCGGTCACCGCGGTCGACACCGCTGACGGTGCCAACATTCAGTTGTCCCGTCCGCGGCTTCCCGTCGAGTAGGAATCGAACACTCGCGACCCCGTTCGCGCCGACACTGAGCACGGAAGCGGCTGCGTACTGCGTGTGCCGGTACGCGCGCGCAATGGACGCGGTCTTGATCTGCCAGACGCCCAGCACCAGCGCCGCGGCGATCAACAGCGACCCAACCACGAGCGGAGCCGTGGAAGAACCGGTATCGCGCACAGACCGAACTTGGCTCGCCATGCCAACCTCCGCCCACGGGTGCCCTCACCACGATCGCTCAATCATTCCCGAGTCGTCCACCCAGAACACCCCTAGTACCCATGCACCGTCAGCATCTGTGCAACAGCGAGCGCGGCCTCGAACAACCTGCACAACGCCAGCACGCAGATCCCCACAACGTGCAGCGACCTCACTAGTCCCTTCAACCTCCCGCGAAACGCACCCGATGTCATGCCGATCCCGAGCGACACGATCGAACGACTGCGGAACGTCGCCTCGCTAACCGCCCCGGTGTCGCACATGCCAACCTGACGACAGGCTCCCCCAACGACATGACGGACTCCTGACAGGGAAGAACCGATCGTCGAACCTTCACGGCGCCGCACGGCGAGTCGACACGTTGGGAGTTGGACGTGTTCGGACCGACCGGCTCGTCGTCAACTCGCGGACGGGACCCGCGTGGGCGCGGTGTCGGCGAGCCGTTGGGTGACGGCGTTGCGCGAGCAAACAGCGCCCCCCGCAGCTCCGCGCGAGAACTCGGGCAGCGCCAATCGCAGCGTCGACGATGACGATCAGATCAGACGGAGCGGGTTGCGGTGCCGGACAGCTGACGCTAGCGCTGTCGGCGTCGATCGTGACCGGACATGGGTCCACCTGCCGGCGGATGGCTGGGCGCCTTGACCGGCAACCACAGGGGCCTCAGGATCGGACGATGAGCCAACACACTGGAGCGCGGCTGGCCGAGGTCGCGTTCTTGCTCCTGCTGTTCGCCGGGCTGTGGATGGCGGCAGCCCAGACCCCGCAATTCAAGTTCGCCAAAGGCAGGACGATCGTCGCCGGCTTCGCGCTTGCGGCCGCTGGCCTTCTTCTCTTCCTCGCTACACATTTCGGGCACTTCGGCTAGCGCACTGACGGGCTGGTCTCACCATCGCCCCCTGCTCGCCGCCGAACCCGCCTTCGCATCCGCTGGGATCACGGTCTCATCTCACCCGAGCGGTGACCGATGTTCTTGTAGACGGTGACTGTGCGGGCGGCAATCTCGGACCATCCGAGCGGCTCAACGTGAGCCCGGCCCGCTTGCCCGCGTTGGTTGCGATCGCCAGCACCGAGAGCGTCCTCGAGGGCCTTGCGTAACCCGGCCGCGTCCTCGGGGTTGTAGAAGTACCCGACCTCGTTCGGAAGGTCGACCAGAGCGCCGCGGCGTGGCGCGACAACGGGCTTGCCCATCGACAGCGCAAGCATCACCGAGCCGCTCGTCGTGATCGACGCGAACGGCGCACAGACCAGGTCCGCGGCCGCGAAGAAATCACCGACCTCGCTGTCGTCGATGCGCCTGTTGACGAAGGTCACCGACAACGAGGCGACCGCGGCGTTGATGCGCTCGACCAGCACCCGGTCCCCGGCCTGACCGGCGATGACAAGGTGCACAGACCCCTTCGGCAAAGCCGCAATCTCATCGAGCAAGCACAGAACACCCTTGTAGGCCCTGACCCTGCCAAAGAACAAGACGATCGGCACATCGGCCGGCAACGACAATGCCATCCGCGCGAGTGCTCGGCCCGCGGCAGGCGGATACGCGTCGATATAGCTGCCGTGCGGTATGACAACGCTGCGCCCGGTGTCCATACCGAGTTCACGCATCTGTCGAACCGTCTGCGCGGAATGTACGATCTGCGCACGCGCGAGCATCGACAGCTGCCGCCCGACCTCCGCGTCATCCGGCGTCTGCGACTCATGGGGCAGCACGTTGTGAACGGTCCACACGACACGAAAGCCGAGCATCCGAATGAGACCGAAGAAGAACCGATAGCTCCAGCTCGACGCCAGCCTTTGGTAGGGGATCGGCCGCCGGATCTCGAACGCCTGCCAATGAATGTGCAGGATCTTGAAGCCCTGTAGGCGGCGCAAAATCAACATCGGCGGTAACACGAGTAGGCCGGCGAACCGACGCCGCGCCAGGTAGCGCACGGTCACCTGCTTGCGCATCGCACCGTAAAGTAGGTCCTGATAAGGGTTGTCATGCTTGGGGTACACCAAGACCCGCAGCCGCCCGCCTCCACGCGAGGCTCCGCCCGCCGTGCCGTCACCCATGACCCGCCCGACCCCTAACCCATTCCACCGATGTCACGCCCAGTCCACTAACGCAGGACGTACCAACCGACGACACGCTCCCGCAGCGACCTGACGGACTCCTGACATGGAAGGGTCGATCGCCGATCACTCGCGGCCGGGCCCCGCGCGGATCCTTAGAACGTCGGCGAGCCGCTTGCAATAAGACAGCCGGTGACAAGGCGTTCTACGCAACTTGCACCCCGCCGATCCTCGCGGCGTTGGGCTCGTTGTTTACCTACGGGAGTTCGCCCTCAACCCCCCGAACTCACCCCACTCGACGAGACGTCACCGCGACGCGGTCATCAACCAGTCGCATCAGATCCGCGCCGACCGTATCGACACGGTCGCACGTGCGTCATCGCGACTCCTTGGTGCGTTGCGCAGGCCGCTCAGCTACAGGTCTTGGTATCGGGTCGCGGTCCACGTCGGATGCGCCCGCCTCAGCGAAGGCCGTGTGATGGTCGGGCATCAGTGAACTGAGCGCGGGTTGGGCGTAGTAGCGGCTCGGGATTTCTCCGCCGTGCGCCCAGATGTCTCCCAATACCGCATCGAAATCGCGCGGCCGGAATATTGATGCGGCGCCGCCCGGGTAATGGGTGAGTTCGCCGAAGAACACCGCTCCGTTGAGCGAGTACAAGTCGACTCTGACGAATTCGAACTCGGCACCTAGTTTCTCGGCGATGTCGCGCAGGTCGTTCCAGTTCTTGGGTAGCGCGGGTGGCACGTCCGAACGCGGATAAATGTCGAGCGTCAAGTCGAGGAGCCGGCCGTCACGGTCGTACGTCTCGCGGCGGTGGTCACCGAAGCGGTCGGAGTCGAACCCTACGAGTTCGGCTCGGCCGTTCAGCACGAAGAACTTGACGTCGGGCGGGGGCGGCCCGCCGTCACAAAGATGCTGCTCGACGATGATGCGTGGAGGAATCGACCGGTACGCCCATTCCTTGTACAGCCGGTAGTGAGATGCCCGGCGCCACGGTGCAGTCCGCTCGGCAATCTCGCGCTGGGTGTGCTGCGTTTTGTCGTTGATCAGCACGTTCCTGTTGCTGCTGTTCGTCGCCTTGACGACGAAGGAGTTGGGAAGCGAATCCCAGTCGACCTTCATGAAGTCGTCGGTGACGTCGGCCACCAAGGGCACGAGATACTCGGCGCCGATGCGCTCAGCGACCCAAGCGCGCACCGCGTACTTGTCAGACGTAATCGGGTAACGCGGATCGTGGTCGTAGAGCTTCTTCGCCTGCAGTCGCTCGGTGTACGTGTGCGGATCGCGGAAGGTACGCCAATCGCCATGCAGTAGCCGGTGCGAGAGAATCGTGAACGGCAACGCGGGCAAAAACCTCAAAAGCCTCACGGTCAGTTGCACCGCGCGCGGCCTTGGCTCCATATCGAATTACTTTAACGAGACATTGCTTACTGCGGGCCGCTTCGCGCCCATTGCCACCCCCCGCTTTGTTGTGTTTCCGGTTGCGACTCCCCGCTCATGTCCCCATCCCGCGTCGAGGGAGTGTCAAGGATCAGCCGAAGTAGGTGTCAAGCATCAAACCGAAGCCGAACCATCAAGCATCAGCCGGAAACTACACAGAGGGGGAGCCGCCTTGGAGATTCGAACTCCAGACCTACGCATTACGAGTGCGTTGCTCTGCCAACTGAGCTAAGGCGGCGAGCCGAGCCCGCGATCGGCTTCCAAGCCGGACCGCAGGACGACCCCAGGAGTCTAATGGGTCCCCAACGACGGACCGATCGAAGCTGGCGCCGACGCTGCCGCCGATGTCACCGCCACAGGTGCGGAGAACCCCGCCCCGACTGGTGCCGGCGACGAACCAGACGGGGCGTTGCTTAGCCCCAGGAGGTGCTGCAGCTGCGGATCCATCGCGACGTCCGTGGTATCGAGGGTCGGCTGCGTTGCGCCGTTGGCGGTCACAGCGACCCCGCCGCACGTTGGGCTGAACGTCACTGAGCCACCTGACACCTCGAACGTGATGGCCGTGGCGCCGTTGAGCAACGGCCCCGACTCGCATTCGCCAGAACTTTCACTGGGGATCTGCGTGTCGAGGGAGTTGAAGAACGCCGCAAGTTCGCGCGCATCCTGCGTGCCCAGCACTCCGAGTGGGCAGTCGAGGCCACCACTGCAAATCGTCGCCTTCGTCGCGTTGACCGGCGCAGACTCCGCCGCCGTGCGCAATGGACGCCACACGAGATACGCGTCGACACGCACCGCCACGCCGGTCCCGAGGGTCGTCGCGAACACCCAGACCTCCGGCGCTGCATAGTCGTGGGTCGCGATCCGACCGAACAGAACCCCTTCCACCTCGACGCCGTCGGATCCGGAGCTAGTCGACGTCCCCTGTGCGTAAGTGCCCGCCGGCGGATGCGCCTTCACGTAGGTGAGCACCGCATCGATAGTCCCCAGCGCTGTGTAGAACCGCGTGGCATGTACGAGGTTCTTGGATCCTGGGGAACCCTGAGCTTCTGCGAGCGCCTGCGTCGGCGCAGTCGGCGACGCGACAGCGCCAGCGGGTAGTTGGACGCCGGCGGCAAGTTCGTCCGCCACCTGCTGGGTGATCGCGATTCGAGCCGCCACCGTCGTCGCCCCATGATCGGCGCCACCGTCTGCCGAGATCGCCGTCGTCCGATGACGACCAACGACAGACGGGACGACGACGGCAGCCGTCACCACAATCACTACCGACGCCACCGCGAGCACCGAAGTCACCCGACGTCGGCGAGAGCGAGCAACGATTGCCTCAAACGGCGGGCCTGACACCGACGGCCCGCGGCCCGCCTCGCTCGCAAGCAGATCGTGCAGTTCAGACATGGTCAGGACTCCCCTCGTGGAGCAGCGGAGCAAGTGCCACACGAGCGCGCGACAATCGCGACTTCACCGTGCCAGCAGGGACGCCGAGTGCGCGCGAGATTTCCTCGACCGGCAGGTCGAGCAAGTGATGCATCACAACGACCTGCCGTTGACCGACCGGAAGCAGCGCAAGCGCTCGTGCGATATCGACGCCATCACTTGACGTCTCGGCTCCCTGATCAACGCCTCGAGCGCGCCGCATCTCGTCGCTGCGACGAGCGGCCACTACCGCATTGCGCGCCCGCCGGAACCTGTTCGACAGGATTCGAAAGGCAACCGCCCGCACCCACGCCTCAGGATCGTCATATGCCGAGATCTTCGACCACCTCGGTACGAGCCGCACGAATGCTTCCTGCACAACGTCCTCAGCCTCTGCCCGGTCACCGGCAACGAGCGTGAGCACCCTGACCAGGCGGTCATAACATGCGGCGTAGAGCTCGCGCGGGTCGGCGGCTCTCACGTCGGTAACACCCCCGAAGGCAGCGTCAGGTTCCATCAGAGCCACATCTTGGCTCGAAAGCCAGGCGCGCCCGGCTACGACGTCCAGAAGCCGGTGATCGGGGCTGCTGTGGCTGCGGCCCCGAAGGGCTTGAGGCCGAAGCTGTCGAGCAGCGTGCGCAAG
This sequence comes from uncultured Actinomycetes bacterium, assembly GCA_963809135.1. GTDB lineage: Bacteria > Actinomycetota > Actinomycetes > Acidothermales > Acidothermaceae > PALSA-607. Next base: position 14,513 of record CAWEIG010000013.1, on the reverse strand, counting down.
ACGCCGTAATGAGTTGTGCGCGTGTTGTCGAAACCGGGTCTCACGTGGGCACCAACCACGATGGTGGTGATGTGGTTCGCGTGAGAGCGGTCATCTTCGTCAGTCGTGACGATGAGGAGACTGTTGTGTGTCGTCATCCACGTGACATAAGCGCCGAGGTGGGCTTTGATCCATTGGTCGCCTTGGGCAATCGTGCCGTCGTGCATGTCGTCGTTGAGGTTTGGAATGACGAAGGCAAGACTTGGCAACTGCGCAAGGTTAGTGGGAAACGCCGTCATAGGTTGGTTCACGCCGGCTGGTAGTGCTGCGAAATTCACCCAGGGACTGTGTTTGCGTGCGTACGCACCCTTCGTGCAGCCCGTGTAACCAACCGAGGGCAAGGATTCGGAATAGCCGGTGAAAGTGTCACCTGCGGCGAGAAGCGACGAGCCGAGGTTGGGGCCGTGTGAAGGTGTGCGGGCATGAATCATCGCTCAGGCCCTGGGTCGATCCGGAGAACAGCGCCAGGTAGTTGGGTTCGCTCGGATGCGTGATCGCGTACGACTGCGTCAACACGACACCCGCGGATGCGAGCGACGTCAGGAACGGGGTGCTCGAGGTGCCGATCAGCTCGCCATAGGGGTGGTTCTCAAGCATCACAACGACGATGTGCGCGAAACGCGGAACAGCGGCGACGTTCGTCTTCGGCGGCGCCGCAGATGGTGTGGGCGACGGCTTGCTCGACGCGGACGGTTTGGACGACGGCTTGCTCGGCGACGCCGTGGCAGCCGGCGTCGTTGTGTTACTTGACGGCGTCGTCGGAGCGGTCGACCCGAGTGTCGACGACCCGGCAGATACGGCTGGAGATGACGCGAGGGTCGACGACCCAGATGAAGCAGGCGACGACGTGGCTGCGGGAAGCTGGCTCGCGTCGGCCGATGCGGTCGAGCTGCGTGGGTGTGAGCTCGTGCACCCGGACACCACCAGGGCTACCGCAGCCGCAACCGACCAGCGCGCGACTCTCGCTCTGCCCATCACCAGCCACTCACGGTCAGAAGGTGGGTCTGCTCGTTGTCGGCCACAACCCATTCAAGCACGCCGGGATTAACGGACTTTTGGCAATTACACGACAGATATGGTCACAAAATGCGGACAAGAAAGACCCTAGTCACAGGTTTTTCCGGTCACCGGTGTCGTGAGCGTTGTCAGGTAGGCCTTCACCACGGCGTCCACGCAGGATGAACGCAGGAACGCGGTGTGACCGTCGCCGTTGTAGGTCAGCAACGGACCGTTGACCTCTTTCGCGAGTGCTTGCGCCCACTGGTACGGCGTCGCAGGGTCGCGCAATGTGCCGATGACGAGAATCGGCGGCGCACCAACGGGGTTGATCGGCCCGGGCGCGAGTTCGGGCGCGACCGGCCAGTCGGCGCACGCGACGTTGCCCCAGTCGATGAACTCCCCGAACGTCGGCCCATCGGTCGCACCCGCCGCGGCCTCGCGTGCGTACGCGGCCATGTTCGGACCGAGACCTGGTCGGTCGACGCAGTTGATGGCGGTGTTCGACTCGATGAGGTTGTCGTAGCTGCCGTCACTTCGCCGGCCGTCGATCAGGTCGGACAACGCGAGCAGTCCGTCGGGGTGACCACCGAACGCATCGTGCAACGCCGACGACAGCAGGCCCCAACTGTTCGGGCTATACAGCGCCGCAGCAGTTCCACCGACAGCAAGTGCGGCCGTCAACACACGACCGCCCGATCCCGGCGAGCGGCTTTGTTTGCAAGTCCCGCGAGCCAGCTGTCGAGCTTGGGCTCGGCGCCCGCCGTCGACGTCCCGAGTGGGCAGTTGCTCGATTTCACGCACGTCGCGATGTACGACTTCAACGCGAGCTCGAACCCGTGCGCCTGAACGTGATCCAGATCCGAGGCGGACGACGCGGGGTCGAGCGCGCCGTCAAGTACCAGCGCCCTAATGTTCGTAGGGAAAAGCTGCGCGTACATCGCACCGAGGAAAGTGCCGTACGACGCGCCGATGTAGGTGAGCTTCGCGTCGCCCAGTGCGGCCCTTAAGACGTCGAGGTCGCGCGCCGTGTCGACCGAACTCACGTGACCGAGCAACGCGCCCGACTCGGCGACGCAGCCCGCAGCGAAGTTCTTGGCGAGCTGGTCCTGTTCAGCGACCGACGCCGGATCGTTCGGGTTGCGCCTCGAACGCGACCCACTGATCGAGCTGCTTCGCAGTGAGACATTTCACCGGCGCGCTCTGACCGACTCCGCGCGGATCGAACGAGACCACGTCGAATGCGTGACCGAGCGTCGAACTGATCGTCGACGCTTCGCCCTCGGCGTAGTCGATGCCTGACGCGCCAGGTCCGCCGGGGTTGAGCACGACCGAGCCGAGTCTCGACTTCGACGAGGTCGGGTCGCGCACGACCGCGATTTCGATCGTCGCGCCGGTCGGGTTCGCGTAATCGAGCGGCACTCGCAGCGATGCGCACTGAAATCCCTTGACGCACGAGTGCCACGCAAGCTTCTGCGTGTAGAAGGCTTGCAGCGTGGCCGGGTCGATGTGTGGCAGTTCGGTCGGCACGGGCGGCGCGGCTCCGCTAACCGGCGCCGACGAGGGCGGGCTCGAGGTGGGTGGCTGCGCTCGTGGTCTGCGGCGGAGTTACCGACGGGATGACCGACGAGGTGGATGCCTGCGAAGGGGCAGGGGCGCTTGTCGACGCCGCGGCATGCGACGTATGGGTGGTGCATCCGCTGAGACAGAGGCCAGCGCCAAGCGCGACCGCAGCAACCCGGCGTCCCGTGGACTTCACTGCCTCAGTGTGCCGTGTCGTGGCGATTTGCCGCCTCCCGCCCTCGCCGGCGCATCACTTTCCCGCCCGCTTTGCTCTGCCGCACTATCGCGGCAGAGCAGGTCTGAACCGCTATCGCGGCAGAGCAGGTCTGAACCGCTATCGCGGCAGAGCAGGTCTGAACCGCTATCGCGGCAGAGCAAAGCGCGCTGGGAAGAGGGTCGGCTACGCGTCGGGGGGTCGGTCGGCGGCACCCGGCGCGTAGGCGGCCTCGTATTCGATGCGCGATCCGCAGACGCTTGCCTTCGGGCACGCGCAGCGCTTGCCCGTCTCGGCGACCTTCACGATCACCGTCTCGCTCGGCACGTTGTAACCCACCAGCGTGCCGTCGCCCTCGGGCGATGAGACCGCGGTACCCATCTTCGGCAGGTCGGACTTGAAGTCGGTGTACAGCGGATGCTCGTACTTCAAGCAGCACATCAATCGCCCGCATGCGCCGGAAATCTTCAGCGGGTTCGGCGGGAGATCCTGGTCCTTCGCCATACGCACACTGACCGGCTCGAAGTCCTTCAAGAAGGTCGAGCAACACGTGTCGCGACCGCACGGCCCGATGCCGCCTTGCACCCGCACTTCGTCGCGCGCGCCCAACTGACGCAGCTCGATGCGCGCATTGAGCGTGCGCGCGAGATCACGAACAAGCGCACGGAAATCGACTCGCTCGGGAGCGCTGAAGTAGATGACGAAACTGTTGTCGGAGTCGAGATAGTCGACGCCGACGACCTTCATCGGCAGCTCGTGCTGACGCACAAGGCGCTTCGTTGTCACCCGCGCTTCGGCTTTGCGTGCGCGATTGCGCTCGTCGCGTGCAAGATGGTCGGACGTCGCGAAGCCGGCGCACATCGGCAAGCCGCCGATCTCCTCCGACACGTAGGTCGGCGCCCAGATGCACTCCGCGACCTCGTCACCGGCGGTCGTCGGGAACAGCACCTTGTCGCCGACTTTCGGCGCATGCGGACCGGGGTCGAGGTAGTACAGGCGGCCGTAGCGGGTGAAGCTGACGGCCATCATCATCCCCATGGAGCGACTCTAGACCGCGCCGAATGACCGCGTCGAGAGACCTCGCGCCGGAGGCAGCGTGCTTAGGTGTTCGCCGCGAGAATCGGAGGCGCCTCGAGGGTCGAGTCGTTGTACTGGCTCACGATCGCCGTCGCCGGATCGTTGCTCGCGTTCGTGCGTCAAGATGCCGCCGAGCCAACCTGGGCCATCGGCGGTGGCGACATTGAGCATGTCGACCACCTTGGTGCCGTTGATGAACAACGCGAGTCGCGTGGTCGTGCCGTCGGCAAGCGTGGCGCACACGCCGGAAACAGTCAGCGCCGATGCGCCCGGCGTCAGTTGCGTCGGTCCTTCCCGGAGGATCGTCGGCTCTGCCGCAATGCTCGGATCGCCTTGATTGCGCTCGACGAACCAGTCGCCTGAGTTGCTCACGACGAATTCGTAGCGAAGCTGCGATGTCGAGTCGGGTCCGCGACGACATGTCACACCGAAACCGGCGCCGGGGTGCGCACCGGGCGCCTCGACCGCAGTGACCGACAAGCTGACTTGTTGCGCGGGCATGTCATAGGGCGCATACGAAAGGAAGTGGGCCGGCACGTGACTCGACATCGAGTAGCCGTCTGGTGTGTATGCGTACGTCGAGTCGGCGTCCGTCCCTGTGTCCCAGCCTGATTCAGGGTCGGTGAAGTCATCAGAGAAGACGGACTTTCCCTTCGCGAGGACCAACGGAGATGACGCCGTGATGCCGTCGGGCGAAGTCGAAGCGGGCGGAGTCGTCGGGGCTTGCGCGGCGGCTGCACTCGTTCCCGCCGACACCTGAGTCTTCGGCGACTGCGAGGCGCTGATCGCCACCACCGCGACGACGATGACGAGTGTCGCGACGATGGAGCCGATGATCACGTTGCGCCCGCGGTGCGACGGCGGCGCGTAGGTGTAGCGGGACGGCGGGGAGTACGCGTAGGGATTCGGCTGCGGTACGACCGGGTAACCGGCGGTCCACGGCGGAGGTGGCGCAGGCCGGGTTGCTGGTACGGCTGACCAGGCGCGGCCCACGGCGGGGGTGGACCGGGTTGCTGATACGGCTGACCAGGCGCGGCCCACGGCGGAGGCGGCGGGGGGTACTGCTGACCAGGCTGCGGGCCGGGCTGCTGGTACGGCTGACCAGGCGGGGGGTACGGCTGACCCGGCACCGCCCACGGCGGCGGCTGCTGGGGCTCGCTCACCCGCCGGCACCCACGCTGATCCTCACCTCATGGTCGTCGGCGTCGGTTCTACCCCAATTGAGGCCCATCTGGCGCACCCAATGCGCCGCATGGATGATGTTTTGACGGCTCGCCGCTCGAACGGAAGGCGCCTCATGAGCACCGGACTACACCCCGCCGACCTTGCCTTGCTCAGCGACAGGCACCTTGGGGTGCTGATCACGCTGAAGCGCGACGGCCGCCCGCAGTCGTCGAACATCGGATACGCCTACGACGCCGATGCCCAGCTGGTCCGCATCTCGGTCACCGCTGATCGCGCCAAGACAAAGAACCTGCTGCGCGATCCGCGGGCGAACCTGCACGTCATGACCCCCGACGGCTGGAGCTGGATGGTCGCCGAAGGCATCGCCACCCTCACCCCCGTCGCCCAAGACCCGCATGATGCAACGGTCGAGGAGCTGATCGTCCAGTACCGCGCCGTGGCGGGTGAGCATCCCGATTGGGATGAGTACCGCCGAGCGATGGTAGAAGACCGGCGCCTCGTCGTCCGCCTGGAATTGCAACGCACCTACGGCTCAGCAGCGCGCTGAACCGCAGGTGCGTCGGCAGAACCGCTAGGGCCGCGTGACGGCGACCGGGCGAGCCGTCAACGGCCAGGTGGGGAGGACGACCCTGGCGAATGTCGCGTTGGTGACGCCGGCGAACGAGGCGTACCACGCGAGTAGCGCGGTGAGGTAGCCGAACCAGCCGCCGATGTGCGTCCAGTCCTTGCCTGCGTTGCCCGTCTCGAACGCACCGATGGCGAGGAAGATGAAGGTGATCGTCAGTGCGACGAAGACCGCGAGAACCGCGCCGCTCGTCCGCATGGCTGCGACCGTCATGTAGGCGGTGAAGATCGCCCATGACAGCAGGAAGAGACCGACCGCCTTGTGAGCCTGAGCAGCGGGAGCGAGATGCGCGGCGTCGTAGGTGATCAACCAGTAGAACGCCAACCAGAACGCGCCGAACGACGCGAACGCCGTGGCACCGAATGTGTTGCCCTTACGGAACTCCCACATGCCGGCGAGCAGCTGAACGAGGCCACCGTAGAAGAGCGCGAGTGGGAGCACGGCCGCTTCCATGCTCGGGTTGAGAACGTTCGTGTTGAACGTGCTCAACACGAAGGTGGTCATAGCGAAGCCGGCGAGGCCGAGTGGGCCCGGGTCGGCGATGCCTAGTACCGGTGCGGGTGCGACCGGAGTCTGACTGGACACTGTGCCTCCTGGATGAGAACGGGGTCCGGATCGACATCTGAGACGTGCGTCTTTGGCCAGAGCGTGGGAGCGGTTCCAGGTTTTTGCAACCACTGTCTCGGGGTGGCGCGCCGAGCGGATCTTTTTGCGCGCCGAATGGTCGAGACGGTCGCCGAGCGGTCGGCCTGGTCAGGCCCTACGCGCGGTGAATGACAGGGGTTGTTTGCAGGACGGCGTTTGCGGGTGGTCGCCGCATGGCGTTTTGCGGTCGGGCGTAGAGATGGCCCTGAATGAGTAACCGGTCGTAGCCGGGAAGGGCGTCGAGTTGCTCGCGGGTTTCGACGCCCTCGACGACGCAGCTGATGGCGAGCTGTTCGGCGAGGCCCACAGTGGCGCGAACGAGCGTCATGGCGGTGGGATCAGCGGGAAGTCTGCCGGTAAAGGATCGATCGATCTTGATGCAGGTAATCGGCAGTTCGGCCAAGTAGCGCAGCGACGCGTATCCGGTCCCGAAGTCATCAAGCGCGAGTCCAACGCCGCGATTCTTCAGTGCCCGCAAGTCGAAGAGATCGGCCGCACTAGCGTCGAGCAGCACCGTCTCGGTGATCTCGAGGGTCAGCGCGTGCGGGTCGAGCCCACTGTGGGTGAGCGCGTCGTTGATCCGCTGGTAGAAGCCGGGTTTCCCGATGTCTCTCGCGCTGCGGTTGACGTTGAGCACCAGGTGCGCAAGATCGGGGTCGCGCCGCCAGACCACAGCTTGGGCGCACGCGATCTGCAAGACCCGCTCATCCAGCGCGGTGATCAACCCGGTGCGTTCGGCGACGGCAATGACCGCCGCCGTGTCGTGCCACGCCGCGTCGTCATCGCGCAGGCGCAGCAGCGCCTCGATTCCGTAGATGACGTTGGTCACCGGGTTCACGATCGGCTGATAGAACACCTCGACGGTGTCGTCGGCCAGCGCTCGGCGAATTGAACGCTCGAGGCGCCCGTGGGTCGCGGTATCTGGACGATGAGCGAGATCGAACAAGCGGTGCCCATTTCCGCCGTGCGCCTTGACGTGATACATCGCGGCGTCGGCGTCGCTGAGCAGCGTGTCGGCAGTCGCGCCGTCGTCTGCGATCCGAATCCCAATGCTGACCGACAGGGTATGGTCCATGCCGCCCGCGCAGATGGGATCCGCGATGAATCTGGTGATGCGGGCGCTGATCGTCTCGGCCAGGGCCAACGGCTCTTGGTGCTCGGGGATGTCGAGCACGATCGCGAACTCGTCCCCACCGATGCGGGCGACGGTGTCATCGCCCCGGGTTGCGGTAATGAGACGTTGCGCGGCGATGTTGAGGACGTCGTCTCCGACGGCATGGCCGTAGTTGTCGTTGATCCTCTTGAATCCGTCGAGATCACAAATGAGGACGGCGATAAAGCCGCCGCGCGCGGATCTGCGCAGGGATTGTTCCAGCCGGTCATGAAGCAGCCGGCGATTCGGAAGCCCGGTCAGTTCGTCATGCAACGCCGCGCGTTGGAGACGCTCCTCCACCGCCACCACGTCGGTGACGTCGCGAGACACCACCAGGATCGAGGTGACCGCCCCGCGCTCATCGCGCGCGAACGGCGTCAGCCGTCGTGACAGCCAGCGCATTTCGCCGTCACAGTGCCGGACCCGGTGACGCAGGGCCACCACCTCGCCGTCCGGTAATTCGTTCGCCTTCTCGAGCGCCTGTTCAAGCTCCAGCACATCTTCATCGGGAACGAGCTCGTGCAACTCGCGACCGCCGAGTACCTGCACTACCTCCGGTGTGAAGCCGATCAAGGGTTTGCCCGAACGGTTCGCCCGGCTCAGTAGCCTGCTAGCCACGCCGTACAGATGAATTGCGTCGGGTGTGGCAGAGATGACCGCCTGCTGGTGACTGAGCGCCTTGGTCAAGTCAGTGTGGGCCTCGCGGGCGTTGAGTTCGGCCTCGACGAGTTCGGTGACGTCCGCCACGACGCCCGCCATCTGGAGGAGAACGCCTGCAGCGTCCCTCTCGGCCACACCGCGAGCGTCGAGCCAACGCAGTGCACCATCGTTCGCGCGGATTACCCGGTATCGAATGGTCATCGCGGCCCCGGTGCGGGTCAGATCGTCGGTGCCCTCCCTCACCGAAGAGCGGTCGTCCGGGTGCACACACTCATCCAGCACGTCATAGGAGCCAGCGAAGGCGCTACGCGGCAGACCGTACAACTCCAACAACATGTCCGACACCGTCAGCGCGGGGGTGGTCAGGTCATAGTTCCAGGACCCCACCCGGCTGATTCGCTGTGCAACGTGGAGCCGCCGGAGTTCTTCTGAATCCGCTCGCTCATCGTCAGGCGATGGCTGCAACCGCACCTGTGCGACGGGCCTCAGAGACCGTGCACGCCGGAGCCGCGGACGGCGCACTGCCATACCTGGCTCCCCTGTCGAGTCTTCGTCGCCGCCCTATCGGGACCGTATCGACCAAGATCGCGAGCGGCTTGAGACCGAATCCAGGAGCGCGACGCAGGAAATGCCGCCATTGACTACTTGACGGCGCCGCCGGTGATGCCTGATGCAATGAATCGCTGAGCGAAGACGAGCAGGACGGCGGCCGGCGCGCACGCCATGACCGCAGTCGCCATCACCGGGCTCCAATTTGCTTGCTGCGCCCCAAGGTATTGGTAAATGCCGAGCGTTATCGGGGTGACTTTGTTCGTCGACGTGAGAGTGAGGGCGAACAGGAAGTCGCTCCATGCGAACAGGAAGCTGAACAGTGCGGCGGTGATGATGCCGTTTCGGCTCACGGGCACCACGATGGCAAGGAAGGTCCGTACGCGGCCGGCTCCATCGACCCGAGCGGCTTCGGTGATTTCCCTCGGGATGTTGGCCATGAATGACCGCATCAGCAGGATGGAGAAAGGTATGCCGAGCGAGGCATCAGCGAAGACCAGGCCGACGAGGGTGTTGAGTAGGTGTAACGAGTTGTACGTGCCGTAGAGGGCATTGGCGATGACGATGCCAGGGATCATCTGCGTGACAAGTATGGCCATGACGACCCAGCCGCGGCCCGGCAACCTGAACTTCGCCAATGCGTACGCGGCCGGTGTTGCAACGACGACATTGATCACCGTGGCGCCGAGCGCGATCATGAGGCTGATCGCGAGGTGTCCGCCCTGATTTGCGACGGCAGATCTGAACCCCGCCAGGCTGGGGTGCAGCGGGAACCATGTGGTGTTGAAGGATGTGGCGTGCTTCTGGAGTGAAGCGTTGATCATCCAGTAGACGGGAAAAAGTAGGACGCACAAGATCGCGAGCGCGACCGTAGTCGAGATCCACCCGCGCGTCCTCGCCGTTCTCATTCCTCGCTCCCGTCACGGATCGCTTGGCGGTTGAAGCGCAGGTACACAACCGCGAAAACCAGCGAGGTCGCAATGAGCAGGTTGCCCATCGCAGCTCCCTGCCCGAAGAGAAAGGTCTTGAACGACAGCTGGTAGGCCTCGACCGCCAGGGTCTGGCTGGCGTAGGCAGGTCCGCCGCCGGTGACGACGAGAATGATGTCGATGACCTTGACGGTGTAAATGAAGCCGAGAACCACGACGACGGTGACCACTGGCCGCAGCAGCGGCCAGGTGATGAACCGGAACCTGCTCACTTTGCCGGCACCGTCGATCGCGGCTGCCTCAAACAGATCGGTCGGAATCTCTTGCAGACCGCCGTACAGGATCACCAGATTGAACGGGATCCCCACCCAGATGTTCACAATCGTGACCGCGATCAGCGCCGCGTGGACGTTCGATAGCCACGGCACCCCGGCGGACGGCGCGAGGTGGCCTGCTTCGAGGATCTTGTTCACGGCCCCGCTGTCCTGCCCAAGCATCCACCGCCAGACCGTGCCCGACGCGACCAGTGGCAGCAGCCAGGGCAGCAGAAGCAGTGCGCGGATCACACTGTTGAGCGGGAACTTGCTGCTGAAAAAGACCGCTAAGGCCAATCCGATGACGAACTGACAGACCATCGATACGACAGTGAACAGGATCGTATTGAGGAGCAGCTTCCCGAAAAGCCCTGAATGGAAGATGGCCCGGTAGTTGGCGAGCCCCGCGAAGGGAGCGTGACCGGTGTAGAGGCTTGCCGTGGTGTAGTTCTGGAAGCCCATCACGACGTTCTTGATGATCGGGTAACCGAAGAACGCCACCAGGTACAAAGCGGCTGGAGCGAGAAACGCCCATTGCGCGAGACGCTCGCGACGGCGCTGTCCTGCGCGCCGTCGCGAGCGGTTCCTGAGCGTGGTGGCCGGAAGCGACATGCTGAGCGTCGCCGGGGGCCGCAGCTCGGCGTCTGTCATCTTGCGGTCCTTCGCAGTCAATGGCATTGGCGCCGCGCCTCGGAGGTGCGGGCTGCTGGCACCGCTAGACACCAGCAGCCCACAACTCTAGGAGGAGGCTTTACTCGCGGTTGCCTGCGCCGCGCTCATCGCCTGTTGCGGCGACGCCGCGCCAGTGATCGCCGATTGCTCCGCCGTCTCGATCGCGGTCGCAATGGTCGGGAACTTGGTGCCGACCTCCGCGGTCCGCGACAATGCCGTCGCGACTTCGGTTACAAACGGCGCCAACGCCGGCGTGGTTTGCGCAAACTGTGCAGCTGACGTTTGCAAAGACGGAACGTAGCCGGCCGCAGTCGAGAACGTCGTCTGATTCGCGGCGTTGTTCATGCACGCAAGCACAGCTCCGGCCGCCTTCTGCTTGGCCGATGTCGTGATCGGCACCGCCCACATCTCACCGCCAAGCGCCACCTTCACTTTGTCCCCGGCTTGCGGCACCGGGATTGGCGCGACGCCATAGTTCAAGCCTTTCGCCGCGTTCAGTGAAGCGAACTGCCAAGGCCCGTTGATCATCATGGCGGCCTTGCCTGCGATGAACTGGTCGTTGGCGTCGGCCTGCGCCCAGGTGACCACGGACTTCGACATCGAACCGCTCTTCACCAGGCTGGTCACGAATTGCAGAGCCTGCACGGACGCGGGCGCGTCGAGATGAGCCAGGTCGCCGCCGTTCGACCAGAAGAACGGGAGGAACGTCCATGCTCCCTCACCGTCGTTGTCAGCTGACATCGCAAAGCCGTAGTGCTGCGGAGTTGTGAGCTTCGCGGCGTCCGCGCTGAGTTCAGCCCATGTCGTGGGCGGTTGGAGCCCGGCCGCCGACAACAAGTCCTTGTTGTAGAACAGCGCGATCGCGTTCACGCCTGGAGCCAGGCCGTATACCTTGCCCTGGTAGGTGCCAGCGGCGAGGATCGACGGGTAGTAGCCCGTGAGGTCGACGCCCGCTGTCGCGAGCGGCGTCAGGGCGCCGGTCTGCGCGATCTGCTGCAGGTTCGGGTTGTCCAACATCAACAGGTCGGGCAACGTGTGTGACGACAGCTGCTGAAGCACCTTCGGCAACAAATCCGGCGGGGCAATGCTGTCTTGCGTCACTGTCACCCCGGCGCTCGCCGCGCACGACGAAAGAATGGTCCCGATCGCGCTGTGCTGGGGTTCGTTCGTGTAGTAGTCCTCGGCCGTGAGCGAGATCTTTGCGCCCGCCGGCGCGCTGCTCGCGGGCGCACTCGATGATGGCGCCACAGACGTCACAGCACTGGCGGAGGACGCACTGGCGGACGACGCACTGGGCGCCGGTGCGGAGCTCGTGGGCGTCGTCTTGGCCGATGTCTTCGTCGAACTACACGCGGTGACTGTGAGAGTGGCAGTCATAGCCACTCCCAGCAGCCGGCCGTAACGCCGCATCCGTTTTGTGCTCGATGCTGTCATCGGTGGCTCTTCCTTCCGGTCCCGTTGTGCCCTTCGGCTGGGCTGTGTGTCGCCGACTGCCATTTCTGCCGCTGCCCGAGCCGCCTTAAGTCTGTAGCGAAACGGTTCGATGAATCAAAGCGCGTCCCGGAAGGCCTGTCAATGGAGTGTTTCGGAACTGTTACTTTCCTGCTATTGCTCACGTCCGCCCACTCCAGCGGCGGCTCATCCAGCGTTGCGCCAGGGTGGACGGCCGGCCGGAGCTACGAATTGAGTCCTCGAAATTCGACAACTGTCGAAACGATTCGTCTAAGCTGCGGGCCAGATGGTGCCCGCGCCCGACTTGGAGGGCACGAACAGAGAGGCCAGGACGCATCGCATGAGCATGTTCCGTGAGGTTTCCGGAGGCATCGAATGGCGCTCGCCGGACCAGTTCCTTCGGGTCGAAGCGTGGGGGGAGGACTCCGTGCGAGTTCGCTCCGGCGTGGGGCGGCTGTTGGAGGATCTGCCGGGCGCCTTGCTGGACCGGCCCGCATCGCCCAGCCCGACAATCGACCTGCCCGTCGCCTCGTCGGTGTCGCGCTCAGCTGAGGCCGCGGTCGGGTCCGGCTCAGCAGTCAGCGGTCCGCCCGCCGTACTTCGACATGGTCGACTCCGAGTAGAAATCTCACCCGCCGGGCTGGTGTGCTTCCTGCGAGACGATGGCGTCTTCGACGGCGCGGAGTTGCTCGTCGAGCAGCGCGCACACTTCTGGTGGCCGGGCGCCCGCAACTTCACTTCCGTTGGCAACGGCAAGTATCGGATCGAACAGCTGTTCAGGGCTTACGACGGCGAGCGACTCTACGGATTGGGCCAGCATCAGCACGGCCTGCTCGACCAAAAAGGTGCGATCGTCGAGTTGCTTCAGCGCAACACCGAAGTGAGCATCCCCTTTCTCCTCTCCAACCGCGGATACGGGCTCTTGTGGAACAACCCCGCAATCGGCAGCGTCGAAATGGGAACAACAGGCACTCGTTGGGTCGCCCATTCTGCGCAGCAGATCGACTACTGGTTGACGACGGCGCCGACCCCGAGCGAGATCCTCAGCCGATATGCCGACGCGACAGGCCACAGCCCCGTCCTCCCGCAGTGGGCGACCGGATTCTGGCAATCCAAACTCCGCTACCGCAACCAGGAAGAACTGCTCGAAGTGGCGCGCGAATACCACGAGCGCGCATTACCGCTGTCGGTGATTGTCGCGGATTTCCTTCATTGGCCAGCGCTCGGCGACTGGAAGTTCGACGAGACCGACTGGCCCGACCCGAAGGCGATGGTCGCCGAGCTCGACTCTATGGGCGTCAAGTTGATGGTGTCCATCTGGCCGTCGGTCAACCCGGTAAGCGAAAACTGGGAGGAGTTCAGCCAGGATCAGCTGCTCATCGGCGCCGAAGCCGGGCTATCGACTCATACGAAATGGATCGACACGCCGTCCGATTCGCCTGCCGAAGTTGCCTTCTATGACTCGACGAATCCGCTCGCGCGAGAAGCCATTTGGAACACGGTCAAACGCAACTACGGCGACCTGGGAATCAACGTGTTCTGGCTCGACGCCTGCGAGCCGGAGATTGTGCCGCTGCAGCCGGCAAACATGCGATTCTGGGCAGGCAACGGCATGGAGGTTGCGAACCTGTACCCGCGTGAACATGCACGCGCCTTCTGGGAAGGCATGGCGGCAGAGCGCGATCACGACGGGATGAGCTTCGCCCGCTCGGCTTGGGCAGGCAGCCAGCGGTACGGCGCCGCCTTGTGGTCAGGCGACATCGGAGTCGACTTCGCTACGTTCCAACGCCAGATCGCTGCAGGGCTCAACACTGCCATCTCCGGCATACCGTGGTGGTGCGCAGATATCGGCGGATTCCACGGAGGCGACCCCGACGATCCCGCGTACCAGGAATTGATGATCCGTTGGTTTCAGTTCGGCGCCTTCAGCCCGCTGTTTCGCATGCACGGATATCGCGAACCGCATGCACCACTAGGCCGCCGCATGACGGGCGGGCCAAACGAGGTCTGGTCTTATGGTGAGCACGCCTACGCCATCATGACCAGCTACCTTGCCCTGCGCGAGCGGCTTCGACCTTATCTGCAGCGGCAGATGGCGACGGCCGCGTCCGCAGGTATCCCCCCAATGCGGCCACTCTTCCTGGAATTCCCCAAAGACCCCGACGCGTGGACGATCGCAGACCAGTTCTTCCTCGGGCCTGACCTGCTCGTAGCCCCGATTGTCGAAGCAGACGCGAGAAGCCGCTCCGTCTACCTTCCGACGGGCGCGATGTGGACCGACGCATGGACCGGCGAGCACTTCTCGGGCGGTGCCAGGTACACGGTTCACGCACCGCTGGAGCGGATTCCACTTTTCTTGCGGGACGGCGCTCGGCTCCCGATTCTCGACACCTCGCCGACTCTTGGCGGAATCGGGGTCGTGTAGCTTGCCCTGGAGATG
>CAWEIG010000012.1:0-121878 GCA_963809135.1 uncultured Actinomycetes bacterium | reverse complement strand
GGCCTCGTACGCGTCGTTTAACGCCGGGTCGACATGCGCGCCGCCCTCCTTGTTCGCGAGCGTACAAACGAACTCTCGACGACTCCAAGTCTGGTCGGTTCCCATCGGAATGGTGGTTTCCCACCACTCGGAGAAGCCGACAGGCGGATTGATCCGTGCGGGCACGAGCTTGTCGAGCACAGGGACATATTCCGCGCCCACGCCGCTTGTCAGCTTGAGCATGACGAGACCTAGGCTTCCCATGAGATTCACTGTGCCGGGCGGCTCATGGATCGTTGTGTCCGTGTATCGCAGTTTCTCTTTGGCCCCTAGCTGCTTGAGCAGGGACTGCGAAACGCCGGTGTCGTGCAGGAGCACACGCAAAGTAACGGCAAGACGCTTTGCTTCGGCTGCGAATCCTTGGTCGTAACTGCGGGATGACACGCGCAGAAAGGCGAGACTCTCGGCTAGGTTCTCGAGGTACGCCGGGACGGCTCCGCTTCGCCGCCTGAGCGACCTTCTTGCGATTCGAAGCCCGTCCCATCGGCGTGCCCTCCCGACCGCAGATCAGGCAGAACAATTCGAGACGGGTCCGCGCCGCTCTACCCTGCGCACCTGATCCTCGGACGGCGCGCCGCACGGGCACCCAGGGAGCGTGCCCGCCGTAGATCCACCGCACCACCGCAGGCTCCGAACGCGACCCGCCCAGGCTGCGGTGTCGGGCGCTCCGACACGGCGCACTGATCCCTTTAACGAGCTGGAATCGAGGTGAATGGGTTATCTGCCCACTGCAGTTCAGAGTCTGGAGAAGCCTCTTCCGGCGCGACGCCGGTAACGGCCGTGTTGATCGTCTGAATGACATGTACTGGAGACAGGAATCGCATGGATGCGTCGACGTGGTAGCTCATCACCGCCACGACGGCGCGGCTCTGGAGATGACGCTCTAATGCCATACGTACGAAATCCGACACGGGTATACCTAGTGTGGCGGCTTCCTCAACGACTCGGTGTGCGAGGTCGGAGGGGAGACGAGCCGAGATCACCTGAGTGCCATTCGCTCGCGTTTCGATCGCGACGGGGGTCTCATCCCATTCGCCTTCGTCAGCACTGTGGGCAAGTACGTCATCGGCAACTTCGCGATCACTCATCTCGCGGTCAGTCATTTAGCTCCGCCTCCACCAGTTCTCCTCGTGGTCTTCCGCTTGACGCGCTGTTATAACGCGCCACAGACCCTTCGTAGTTTCCTCTCTGATAAACACGGCGAAGAAGGTGCCTCCGGTGTCCGGACCGATCATCTGATGGGTCGCGGCCCGATTGCGCTTGTTGGATCTGTACTTGGGGTCCTGTAGCCAGACTGATTCCACATCGCGCGTCGTTACTCGAGACAGCGCGATGTGTTCGACGTTCGCGTCGTCCCAGACGAACCGCTCGATGTACACATCGGCTCCTGACGTCCGAATCTTGATCTGTATACATGTGTATACTCCGGTATACCAGACCTGAACGAAAGGGGATCGGAATGCCCACCCTCGAGTATGTAACCGTCGCCAACCACGCTGAGTCGATCAACGGTCTCCTTTATCTGCAGGGAGCAGGTTGGAGTGAGATGCGACCACCGTTGAACGCCGCTGGGCAGACAGGTAACGCCCACTTCGGAATAGCGATCAGCGTGCTTATCGGCTGGAATGAGACAAACCGCCCGTATCCGCTGACGATTCGGATGTCGCACGAAGATGGCGCCGTGATCATGGAAGCTCGTGCCCAGATCGAGCAAGGTCGCCCCCCGGGCATGGTCCACGGAGCGGACCTTCGCAGCATGATCGCGATAAACATGGATCACGTATTTGTGGCGAGCGGAACGTATGAGATCCGGGCCGAGTTGGGCGCAGAAGTCAAGACGGCGTCGTTCCGCGTCACTCTCCCTACTCCGGCCGCGCCCCCGCAACAGATCGGACCTTCGGGCTTCTTCCCGACGTGAACACGTCAGGAATGGACACCCCATTCCGGCACCAGCGACAGCCACAACACCGGCCGGATCGGCGAGACCGCCGTTGACGTTCAATGAGCAATACGAGAGAGCGGTGCGAGCCCTAGCGGCCCCCCGTTTAGCACATCGAGCTAGTCCGTGCGTGCTCGCGAGTTGTCAGCGGCCAATGCCACGATGCCGGCATGACTAAATGGGCATACCTCGTACTGCACAAGTCGACGACGCCGGGAAGCAACTGGTTCGTCACCAGTTCCGAAGCCAACGCCGTCCAGGTCAATGTCGCCAACCACGGGCTCGACCAGGCACTCGGTGTGATCGGCGCCCTCGGCTGGGAACTCGTGTCCGCATCCTCGGATCAGTACCTGTTTAAGCAGCCGATCACAGACTGACCGACCATTCGGAGCCGAATCTGGGTGCTGCGCGGCGTCCTGTGTGACCACCGTGGGGCCAAAAGTCGTTCGTCTGGCGTGGCAAACGGCGTCTGACCTGCGGTGATGCTTGTGGGCGTTACAGGGATTGAACCTGTGACCTCTTCCGTGTCAGGGAAGCGCTCTCCCGCTGAGCTAAACGCCCTTCATTTCGAACCGTCTCGAACCGTGCCCCTCGTTTCGCACTGAATCGTGCTCGACAGCCCGTTTGCTGGACGGCGTCGACGAGGCGGAGGCGGGAATCGAACCCGCGTACAGGGCTTTGCAGGCCCTTGCCTAAGCCACTCGGCCACTCCGCCAGCCTGCCCCGGAACGGTCGAGTGACTGACCATCGACTGTCCAGGGCCCTGTTGACGCCGTCGGCGCCTCCGAGCGGACGACGGGATTCGAACCCGCGACCCTCACCTTGGCAAGGTGATGCTCTACCAACTGAGCCACGTCCGCACGAACCAGAACGCGCGTCCCGGTTGCGTCCAGCACTCTAACTGATGTGCCGGTGTGGCAAGCATGCGGGCGTGGTGTCCCGCGCTGATCCGGTGCCCGAGTCGCTGAGCGTCGACGAGCGCTGGCCGCGGGCCGGTCATTGGTTGAGCGCGGGAGCCGGACCGCACCCGATCGACCTGGCTGTCCTCGGCGTCCCGACTTTTGCACGGTCGTTGAACCAGGCGGGCACCCACGCGACGCCCGCCGCGATCAGGCGTGCGCTGCACCACTACACGACGTGGTGTGCGTCGCGGCAGGTCGACCTGGCGGACCTCTGGCCGTGGGACATGGGCGACGTCGACGAGCCTGACAGGGACGACGGGGCGTTTCGGGCCCGCGCGGCCGTGAAGACCGCGCTGGCCAAGTCTCGGCTTGCTCGTCGCGCTTGGTGGCGACGGGTCGGCGACCGTGCCGACGGCGTCGGGGCTCGATCTCAAGACGGCAGGGTTGGTTGCCCTCGACGTCCAGTACGACGTTCGCGACGGCACCCGGAACACCTCCGCGCTTGCGCACTCTCTTCGACGCCGGCCTCGACGGCGAGCGGGTCAGCCACGTCGGCGCCGCCGACTGGGCGGTGTCGCGCTCGCACGCCGACGAGGCACGCGCCCGCGGGATGCTCCTGTTCTCCCGTCGTGCCGTTGACGACCGCGGGATCGTCGCGTGCATGTCCGATGCCATCGCGTCAGCGGGGCGCACCGGCTCGGTGCACGTGTCGTTCGACCTCGTCGGTGTGCGATCGCGCGCTGGTCCCCGCCTGCCTCGACGCGCGTGCCCGGTGGCCTGCGCGCGGCCGACCTGCTCTCGGCCGCGTTCGCGGCCGGTCACGATCCCCGCGTGCGATCGATCGACATCGTCGAGGTCGATGCCACCGCTGATGCGGCCGACCACCGCACGGTGCGACTGGCCGCGCTCGTGCTGCTCGAGGTGGCCGCCGGCCTGGCGCTGCGGCCGCCGGGCTAACGGCCGCAAGCGTGGAACCTTTCGCGCACGTCGACGGTCGACTCGCGACCGGCCTGGTCGAGGTCCGGCACGACCTGGACGGCCTCGACGGCAGTGGGTTCTGGGTCGTCGTCGTGAGCTTCGAAGGCCGCGTCACCTGCGCGCGATTCGCCGACGTCCGGGTCGCGCCGTTGCCGGCCGCCGCGTGGTCAGGTCGTCGACGCCGGCGACCTGGACGTCGTCACTGGATCGCGATCGCCTACGTCGAAGGCGTCGACGCGATTCGCGGGCTGATCGCCGACGGCGACGGTCTACCAGGTCAACCTCTGCCGGGTGCTGTCGGCGCCGCACCAATGCCACCGATCTCACAGGGCTGGCGAATGTGCTTGGCCGACCGGCATCCGTCGCGTTACCCGGCCCTCGTCTGCCTGCCGTCGGAGGGCATTCAGGTGTGCTCGGCGAGTCCCGAACTCTTCTTGTCGCGTAGTCGCGTCGGTGATGACGACGTCCTGCAGACCCGGCCGATCAAGGGAACCGGACGCACGGCGCTCGACATCTCGGCAAAGGACCGCGCAGAGAACATCATGATCGTCGACATGGCCCGCAACGACCTCAGTCGTGTCGCACGAACCGGCGGGGTCGACGTCCCGGCTCTGTGTGAAATCGAGGAGTACCCAGGACTCGTGCACCTTGTCTCGACCGTGCGGGCGACGCTTGTTCCCGGTGTCACGCTGGAGCGAGATCTTCGCGGCGACGTTCCCGCCCGCGTCGGTATCGGGCGCGCCGAAATCGAGCGCCCTGCGCATCATTCGCGACCTCGAGCCGGTGCCGCGCGGCCCTTACTGCGGCGCGGTCGGGTGGGTCGATGCAACGACAGGTTCGGCTGCACTATGCGTCGCCATCAGAACTTTCTGGCTGGACGCCGACCAGTTGCGTTTCGGGACAGGCGCAGGCATCACGTGGGGCTCGGATCCGCACGCCGAATGGGCGGAGACCGAACTGAAGGCGGAGTTACTGCTTGCGGCCGCATCGTCGAACGTCGACTGATCACGGGAGTCGCAGGAGTTAATCGCTAGGAGAGAGCAGGCCCTCGAGCTCGCTGTCGACGTCGCAGAACTCGTCTTCATGTCCGGCCGGGACGATCCGCTCGATGCGCGCGAGGAAGTCGGCGACAGCTGGGCGGCGGGTCTCGAGGACGGCTTTGCCCGAAGGGGAGCAGAGGGCGAGGAAGACCGCGCCAGCGCGGGGCCAGACTCGAACGTCACCGTCGCCGATCTCCGCCCAAAGACCCTGGTCGAGCAGCTCGCGCGCGAAGGTCCATTCGATGCGATCGTGGCCGCCAGCCTCGAAGCTGACCGACACCGCAAAGGGATCGCGAGCGTCGAACCGCAAATGCGCGGCGACCGTGATCGGGTCGGCATCGACAAGCACGAGACTGAATTCGAGGTTCGAGACCACATTGTCGGTCTGCACGTTTACCACCGGTCCTGGCTGCTCGTTGACTCGTCCTTGGTTCGGCCGGCGCCTGTAGCGCCGGACGTCGTAGCTGTGTGTGACCTCGGGGTCGCGGAGAGCACTGAGACAAAGATCCCCCGCCTTGGAGGTTTTAACCCGTTGAAGGCACACTCGTCCGAAGAGTTTTCCGGGGCCGGGTGGGGATCGGCCGGGAGGCGTGCGCTGTTCCGGGCGGGGCCGGGCTGGGATGTAGAGTGACGCGCTGCTGGGGCGTATAGCTCAGTGGGAGAGCACTGCCTTCACACGGCAGGGGTCGGAGGTTCGAAACCTGCTACGCCCACCAGCACGTCCTAGCCAGGCCACCTTCTTGGTGCGCCGCCGGAAATTTTGGTTTACGAAGTCGCCGCCGCCAAAGCGGCGTCTCGTTTCGCGCCCGAAAATCGGGGGTACCCCGGAGGTCGACCAGAGCACGTTTCTCTTCTGGCTTAAGGGGTTTCTCATGGGCATCGGCGTGTCTGTGTTCCTTATTGCAATAGGTGCAATCCTTGCGTTTGCGGTGCACGCGACAGTAAGTGGCATTTCGGTACAAGCCGTGGGTGTCATCTTGATGATCGCCGGTGCGCTGGGGCTCGCGGTCACGATGACGATCTTCGCCCCTCGACGGAGTTCGACGGTGGTCGAAGGTCGCACAGTTGAGGCAGACCCATTCGTAACGGCACCGTCGCGTGGCTCGACCGTCGCAACCGAGCGCGTCGTCGAACATCACGACGTCTACTAAGCAGTCGGCGTTGGACGCGCCGTACTGGCAGCAGCTGCTCGTACGGCGCGTCCTCGCTGCCCGGTTCGGGACGTAGGACACGTCTGTCTTACCTGGGTCCGATTTGGGCAGTTTTCCTTGATTGCTCGTTGCAGCTGTCGACGTGTCACCCAGGACCGACCGCGCCGCGGAAGTCGTGGGCGTGACACATCTCCTCATCGGAGGGCTCCACGATGGCACGCTGCGGCCACTTCGACGCCTGTCGAGGGCCTGACGATCGACGTGAACGCCGTGCTCGATGTGCTCGGCAAAGTCAAAGCCGGCGACTTTGCTGCGCGGCTGCCGTTCGACTGGACGGGCGTGGGCGGAAAGCTGGCAGACGGCATCAACGAGGTGATCGGCTACAACCAGGCGCTCGAGGCCGAACTGGCCAGGGTGAGCGAGGTGGTCGGCAAGGAAGGCAGGTTCTCGCAGCGAGCCGCGCTTGGCGGACGCTGGTCGGGTGCTGTCGCATCCGTCAACAGCCTGATCGACGACCTGGTGCTCCCCACCATCGAGATGCAGCGCGTGATCGGCGCCGTGGCCGACGGTGACCTCAGCAAGAAAGTCTCCGCTGACGTGCGCGGTGAAATGCTCGAACTGAAGAACACGATCAACGCCATGGTGGTGCAGCTCAACGGCTTCATCTCCGAAGTCACGCGAGTCACTCGCGAGGTCGGCACCGAGGGCAAACTCGGTCAGGCCGCGGCCGTCACTATCGAAGTCGGCGGGGTCTGGAAAGACCTCACCGACAACGTCAACTTGATGGCCGGCAACCTAACGGGCCAGATGCGTAACATCGCCGAAGTCACCACCGCGGTGGCCAACGGTGACCTGAGCAAGAAGATCTCGGTCGAGGCGCGAGGCGAGTTCCTTGTCTTGAAGAACACCATTAACGCGATGGTCGACCAGCTGAACGCGTTCTCCGGTGAAGTCACCCGAGTCGCTCGCGAGGTGGGCGTCGAAGGCAAGCTCGGCGGTCAGGCACAGTCAAAGGAGGTCGGCGGGGTCTGGAAAGACCTGACCGACAACGTGAACCAGTTGGCGGCCAACCTCACCAACCAGGTGCGCGCGATCGCCGAGGTTGCCACCGCGGTGACCGAGGGCGACCTCACGAGACAAGTGCGCGTCGAGGCGAGCGGCGAAGTCGCCGGCCTGAAAGACAAGCTCAACGAGATGATTCGCAACCTTCGCGAGACGACGCAGCAAAACGTCGAGCAGGACTGGCTGAAGACCAACCGCGAGCACTTCACTCGCATCTTGCAGGGCCAACGCGACCTTGGCGCGACCGCGGGCATGATCTTGTCAGAGCTGGCACAGCTCGTGTCTGCACAACATGCGGTGTTTTACTCGATGACGAGTGCAACTGAGGGTGTTGAGCCGGTGCTCGAACTCCTCGCCGGCTACGGGTTCGAGGAGCGCAAGAACCTCTCGACCTCGTTCAAGCTCGGCCAGGGCCTGATCGGCCAATGCGCCAAGGAGAAGAAGCGGATCCTGCTCACGCACGTTCCCGACGACTACGTGAAGATCAGCTCGGGGCTCGGCGAGTCGACACCGCTGAACATCATCGTCTTGCCGGTTCTTTTCGAAGGCTCTGTGCACGCTGTCATCGAGCTCGCCTCGTTCTCTGCGTTCAGCCAGATCCACCAGACGTTTCTCGACTCGATCACCGAAAGCATCGGCCTGGTGCTGAACACCATCGAGGCCAACACGTTGACCGAGAACCTGCTCGTGCAGTCGGTCTCGCAGGCCGCCGAACTTCGCTCGCAGCAGGAGGAGTTGCGCGGGTCGAACGAAGACCTCGGGTCGACAGGCGAAGCTGCTCGCGGAGCAAAACATCGAAGCTGAGTCTCGCAACCGCGAGGTCGAGCAGGCAAAGCAGTTGGTCGAAGAAAAGGCCGGGCAGCTCGCGATCTCGTCGAAATACAAGTCAGAGTTCATCGCGAACATGTCCCACGAGTTGCGCACTCCGCTGAACAGCTTGCTCATTCTTGCCGAGCAACTCGAGGACAACGCCGACAACACGATGACCGCCAGGCAGGTTGAATATGCCAGCGTGATCCTCGCCTCAGGTCGCGACCTGCTCGAACTGCTCAACAACATCCTTGACCTCGCGAAAGCCGAATCGGGGACCGTTGTTGCCGATCTGACCACCGCTGCCATCGACGATCTTCGTACCGCCCTGTTCCGCGAGTTCGAACATGTTGCCCAAGGCCGGGCTTTCGGGATTCTCGATCGACATCGCTCCCGACGTCCCGCACGACATCGTCACCGACCCGCAGCGGTTCCGTCAGGTGCTGAAGAACCTGCTCGCAAACGCCTTCAAGTTCACGGAGCGTGGCGAGGTACGTGTACGTATTGCGCTCGCGCACGACGGCTGGAGTAGCGATACTCAGTCGCTTGCCGATGCAACCGATGTGCTGTCGATCGCGGTCAGAGACACCGGCATCGGGATCGGGATCGCCGAGCAGCAGCGTGTGTTCGAAGCCTTTGCTCAGGGCGACGGATCGACGGTCCGCCAGTACGGCGGAACCGGGCTCGGTCTGTCGATCAGCCGCGAACTGGTGACGCTGCTCGGCGGTGAGATCACCGTCACCAGCACGCTTGGGCGGGGCAGCACGTTTACGGTCTACCTTCCGTTGAATCGGACGCCGACGGTCACGGCTGCGGTCGCCACTGCCTCGGCAATCAAAGCAACCTCCCAGCACCTCGTCACTCCGCACGATGTCTTCGACGCTCACCCGTTCGAGGGCCGGAAGATTCTTGTCGTCGATGACGACTTCCGCAACGTGTTCGCCATGACGGCGTGGCTCGAGCGGGGCCACGCCCAGGTCGTTGTGGCCGAGACCGGCGAGCAAGCGCTCGCCGCGCTGACCCAGTCTCCGGACATCGATCTCGTTCTGATGGACATCATGATGCCCGGCATGGACGGCTACGACACGATGCGTGCGATCAGGTTGGTAGAAGAGTTTGCGAGTGTGCCGATCATTGCGGTCACGGGAAAGGTCATGCGCGGTGAACGAGAGCGTTGCCTCGAGGCAGGCGCGAACGACTACGTGCCGAAGCCTATCCGCACGGTTGACTTGCTCGAACTGATTGGGCCGTGGCTGCCGACGTTAGTGCCGCCGCGGACGTGAGTACATCAGCAGGTGCAGTGCCGTCGATCCTGATGATTGACGATAACGCGACGAAGCGGTACGCACTCAAGGCCGTATTGGAGCCCTTGAGTATTCCGATCGTCGAGGCCGACTCAGGGCTCGAGGGCTTGCGCTGCCTGATGCTCCAGGAGTTCGCAGTGATCTTGCTCGATGTGCGGATGCCGGTCATGGATGGCTTTCAGACGGCCGCCTTGATTCGTCAGCGAAAGAAGTCGGAACTCACCCCAATCATCTTCATTACCGCCCATCAAAAGGACGAGTTCGACCTCGCAGATCACTACGCCGAGGGCGCTGTCGACTTCATGATGGCGCCGGTCGTTCCCGAGGAACTGCGCGCGAAGGTGAAGGTGTTCGTTCACATGTTCACCCGGGCGGCCGAGCTGGCCGCCGAGGCACACGCTGTGCAGACGGCGTCCGACCAATTGGGTGTCCTCAACCGTGAGCTGATCGCGATCGCCCGACGCGACGCCCTCACCGGGTTGCGCAATCGTAGAGCGCTCAGTGAAGACCTTGCGTTGCACGAGTCGCACGCGGTGCGGTACGGCCACAGTTACTGCTTGGCGGTGCTCGACGTCGACCATTTCAAGGCGTACAACGATGCGTTCGGTCATCAGGCCGGCGACGAGATCCTCCAACTCGTTGCTGGCCAACTCAGCGAGCTGTTGCGCGACGGCGACACGCTGTACAGGTACGGCGGGGAGGAGTTCCTGGCGATCCTGCCCGAGCAGTCCCTTGAATCAGGGGCCTTTGCAGTCGAAAGGATGCGTGTCGGTATCGAGGCGCTTGCCTTTCCGCACCCCTCAGCGGAGGGTGGTGTGCTTACGTTCAGCGCTGGGCTCGCGCTCCTTGCGGCGGGTTCGAAACGATCGAGCCGCGAGGTGCTGAAGGAGGCCGACGACGCGCTGTATCGGGCGAAGGATCTCGGCCGCAACCGGGTTGAGTACAACGGCAAGCCGCTCGCGGAAGCAGCTGGCTCCGAGCCCTGTTCGACGTCGCTGCAGGCTCGACCCGCAGCTATCTGACCCTGCTGACTTGCCTGGTCCGCGCGAGAAGGGTCGAGCCATGCTCAGCCCAGCCGAGCGCTTGGTCGGCCGGAACGGCTGGGCTCCATAGGTACCCCTGGCCGTACAGGCAGCCAAGGTCTTGCAGGATCGCCAGATGCTGCGGCGTCTCAACACCTTCGGCGACGGTCGCAATGCCGAGCGCGTGCGCGAGGTCGATGACGCTCCGTACGATCGCGGCGTCCTCCTGATCGCGTCCAAGCCCGGCAACGAACGATTTGTCGATCTTCAACAGGTCGACAGGGAATCGCTTCAGGTACACGAGCGACGAGTACCCGGTGCCGAAATCATCGATCGCAATGCGCACGCCCAGCGATTTCAGTTCTGTGAGCACCCGCAAGGCGGTTTCGGCGTCATCCATCAGCGCGCTTTCGGTGATCTCGAGCACCAACGACTTCGGTTCGAGGCCGGACTCGTCGAGAGCTGAATACACCGCCTGCACGAGCCCGGCTCGTTTCGCGAGCTGGCGGCCCGAGACGTTGACCGAGATGCTCAGTTGCGGTGCCGTTGGCGGCTTGTCGACGGTCCAGCTCGCCGCCTGCTCGCAGGCTTCGTGCATGACCCAGGCGCCGATACCAACGACCAGTCCGCTGCGCTCGGCGAACGGGATGAACTCGTCGGGCGGTACGAGGCCGCGCGTCGGGTGCTGCCAACGAATCAGCGCCTCGACGCCCGTCACGGTCTCGCTGTGCAGCTGGAGCACCGGCTGGTAGTGCAGGCGCAGCTCGTGGTCGACTTCGGCGCGGCGCAACTCGGCCAGCAGCCGCAGACTCGAGGAGGCCGCGTCGCGAAGCTGCTCGTCGAAGAGTTCGACCACGTTAGGGCCTTGCCGCTTCGCCTTGTACATGGCTTCGTCAGCGTCCCGAAGCAACGTGTCGGCGGTGGCTTCGTCGCCCACCGCCGCCACGGCGACGCCGATGCTCACCGTCACTTCGAGATCGGCCGGCCCAGTGGTGATCGCGGCCGCAACTGCGGCGCTCGCGCGGTAGGCGATAGTCGCGGCGTCGTTGTAATCGTCGAGGCTCTCGCACAGGACGACGAACTCGTCGCCGCCGATCCTTGCGACGGTGTCTTCTGGCCGGACCGCGGTACACAGCCGGTCGGCGACGAGGCGCAACATGTCGTCGCCGACCTGGTGGCCGTACGCATCGTTGATGTTCTTGAACCCGTCGACATCGCAGAAAAGCAACGCTAGAACGCTCATCTCAGTGCGCCTGCGTTCGAGCGCGTGGCGGATCCGATCCGTCAGCAATGTTCGATTCGGCAGGTTGGTCAGCGCGTCGTGCTGCGCCGAATGCGCGAGGGCCTGCTTCGGCGACCCGTTCGCGGGTGAGGTCCATGACGGTGAGACAGATGATCTCGGCACCGTCGACCTGAAGAGCCGACGACGAGCTGATCCGTACCGGCACCGTGTTCCCGCTGGTCGTGCACAGCGAGGCCTCGACCGACGCGCCCAAACTGTCGGGCGAGAGCATGTCAGCGAGCCGCGCTTGGCTCGCATCGGTCACGAACTGCAACACCGGGCGTCCGACGACCTGATGACTTGCCAGCGCGACCAGATCGGCGAAAGCCTGGTTGGCATACAGACACGATGCCCTCGGACGACACTGTCGCCGCGCCGTCAGACATGTTCTCGACGAAGTTGCGGTACGGCCGGTCGGCGTTCGAGAGCGTGAACACGCGTTCGGTCCCCGCTCCGGCACTGATGACGAGAGCGTCGACCTCGCCGTGCCTGATCGCACGCAGGGTTTCCTCGGAATCGGCGAGTTGGGCGCGGACGTCGTCGAGCTCTCGCAACAGATAGGCGACCTGTGCGGGCCACACCTCGAGGTTCGCGTCGTCGTCGCGCTGGCTCTGCTCGCCGGCGATCGGCGGCTTCGGGGATGCTCATCGCTCTTGCGCGACGGAGGAGTTGTCCTTGATGCCGAGCAGCCGCAAGACCCGCGCGGTGTCGGACAGGTCACCCACGAGCCGCCGCTTCGGCAGCGGCGATTCCCTGATAAGGGTCGGTGCCGCCAGCACATTGCTTGCCGTCATCGCGTCGCGCATCGCGATAGACGTCGACTACTTCGAGGCTGTATCGACCCGGCAACTGGAGCTCGAAGAGCTCCCGGATGTTCGCGATCGCCCGCGCGGACAGATCGGATGCACCCGCGACGAACAGGCTGAACGAGTAGTGAGCGGTTTCCAACTCCGCGAGGCGATCCTCGAACCTGCGCAGGGTCTCGTCGTGTTGACTCGCCATCAACTCTGCTTCTGCCGCAGTTGCAGGCCGACCAGCACCTGGTCGATGTCAGACAGATCGCCGATGATCTTTCGGATCGGGTGCGGTAGTTGCCGTACGAGAGTTGGGATGGCGACGATCTCGTCGCCTCGGGCGAGCCTCGGATGCTCGATGAGGTCGACGATCTCGATCTCGTACCGGTCTTTGAGGTGGTTCTCGCACAGCTCCTTCAGATTCGCGAACGCCGCAAGCGACGCAGGCGACTCCCCGGCCACGTAGAGTCGCAGCCGCCACTTCTCGTCGTCGTCGGCCGAGTGGTGCTTCGGGCGCCGAAAGGTCGGGTTCAGTCATGCCCCGCCGGCTCCGTGATAGATGCCCGTGAGCTCGAGACCCGTCTCGCTGAGCACGAAGTCGCGGATCTCGTGCGAGTGCGCCATGCCACGAGACTTCAGTACGTACAAGACCCTGGTGCGGCCGCCGTCGAACTCCGCGAGCTTCGCGATCACCCAGGTGTCGATGAGGGATCCGATCTGCTGCTCCGAGTTCTCGGCGTCGCGGATCGTGTTCAACGACGTGAAGACCGCGGTCACCCCGCGGCTCTTCAGGTAGTCGACCTGTCGGGTCAACATCGCGGCGACCTCGTCGCCTTCGCCCGCGTGGAAGATGTCGGAGATCGGATCCATCACGACCACGGCGGGATCGAACGCCGACACGATGTCCTGCATCGACGCGAGGTGCGCTTCCAATCCCAGCAGGCTTGGTCGGATGCAGCGGAACTGGAGCAATCCCTCATTAACCCAGTGCGCCAGGTCGATGCCTACCGATGCCATGTTCCGCACGATCTGCGCCTGCGACTCCTCGAACGCGAAGTAGAGCGCACGCTCACCGCGGCCACACGCCGCTGCGCAGAACTGGGCGGCCATCGTCGACTTCCCGGTTCCCGCGGTGCCACTGATCAGCACTGAGCTACCCCGGTATACCCCGCCACCGTCGAGCATGGCGTCCAAGCTCGCCATGCCGGTCGATACCCGCTTGTCCGACACCGTGTGTTGCAGGTTCAGCGAGGTGATCGGCAGCACGGAGATCCCGTTGGCGCCGATCAGGAACGGATACTCGTTCGTGCCGTGCAACGATCCGCGGTACTTCAGCACCCGCAGCCGACGCGTCGATGTCTGCTCGTTCACGCGGTGGTCGAGCACGATGACGCAGTCCGACACGTATTCCTCGATGCCGTGCCGCGTCAACGTGCCGTCGCCACGCTCGCCGGTGATGACGGCGGTGACGCCTTTGCGCTTCAGCCAGACGAAGAGCCGCCGCAACTCCGCCCGCAGGATCGCCGCATCGGCGAATGCTCCGAACAATGTCTCGATGGTGTCGAGCACGACCCGTTTCGCGCCGACCTCGTCGATCGCGGCCCCGAGCCGGATGAACAAGCCCTCCAAGTCCCACGCGCCCGAGACCTGCACGTCTTCGGGCTCCAGATACACCTGGTCGACGACCAGCAACCCGTCGTCCTGCAACTGCTGAAGGTCGAATCCGAGCGACACCACGTTGGTGACGAGCTCGTCGACCGGCTCCTCGAACGAGACGAACACTCCCGGTTCGCCGAATTCGATGATGCCGCGGACCAAGAACTCCATCGCCAGCAGCGTCTTGCCGCAGCCTGCCGGGCCGCAGACCAATGTCGGACGACCCAATGGCAGGCCGCCACCTGTCACCTCGTCCAACCCGCTGATGCCGGTCGCGGCCTTGCGCAGGCCCCGTTCGCTGAACGGACGGGACGGCTTTAGGGCTACTGCGCTGCTCGCGGGCATGGGGCGTCTCCTACCGGACCGTTAGGCGGGCTGTAGCTGATTTGCTACCCAGGGTGACACCTCGCAAACCAGTCAAAAGGGATGCAAGCAGCGAGACGGCGCGTGTCGCACTCACCCGCGAGGTCCATGCCCTTGGCCGCCTCCTCTCGCGCTCGGCATGGCAGTATCTGTGCCCATCGCGACCTTGGGAACGACTGCAAAACTTGGCCCGGACGGCGGCGCAGTGCGGCTCGTCGCGGGCGCTTGCGCTGTGGGTTTGCTGGCCGTCTCGCTCGCCGCGTGCACATCGCGACATCCGGCGGCGACCGGGTCGACGAGCCCGTCAGCCAGCGCGCGATCGCCGAGTTCGCCCGCGGCCGCCGACAGCCAAAGCGCGAGCGGCGCCTCGGCTGGGCCGCAGGTCGGGTCGCCCTCACCAACGGGTGCGGTCTCGACGTCATCGACACAGCTGCCCGCGGCGTCCGCCTCGAATGGTGCTGCCCTTGCCTGCACCCAGCGGACCGCTGTCGATCTTCGCCGATGTCGTCGATCAAGGGTGCGTTCTCGACCGCGCAAACCGGCCTGACCGTCGCCCAGGGTCCCGACGGTGCGATGTTCGTGGCGGGTGTTGCTACATCGCCGCAGATCGTCTGGGTGGTCGACGGCGTCAGCCCGGCGGCCGTCGCCGAGCACGTGGCCGGGCCTGTCACCGCGCTCGCCGCCGACGCCGACAACCTCTACGTCGGCGTCGGAAAGTCGGTCTATGCCTATAGCCGGACGACGGGTGCGCTGGTGCATACGTGGACGCTGGCCGCGTTGTTCGGCACGGTGAATCAGCTCGCGGTTGCCGGGAATCGGCTGTGGGGCCTGTACACCGCGCCGGACGACGGGCCGCCTGCGGCTCCGGGTGGTCTGGTCGAGATCGATCCCACGTCGAACAATCCCGGTGCGCACTGTCACCGGAATCACCGGCGCATTCTCGATTGCGGCCGGCACGTTCGGGCGTGTACTACGTGACGAAGCAGAGCAGCCGAGCTGGTGCGAGCAGACCAACAACGGCGACGACGATCAGTGCGCCGACGCATCAGTCCGTCGACCTCCAGTTGTCGGGTCCGTCGGCGATCCAGGCGGTCGCGGTCGTCGGCGGCCAGGTCGTACTGCAGCACGACGCGGGTCAGGGTCTCGACGCGGTGCTCAACACCTACGACGCGGTCTCGCTTGCCGGACCCGTCAGCCCCGATCCCGTTCTCGGCGGCCGAGCAGATGGTCTCGACGTCGAGCGGGTTGTTCGTGATCGGCAACCCCGACACCGGAGCGTGCACTGCTGGGCAGCAGACCTGCGTGCGCCGGTTCTCGTTGGCCGCGGGGCAACTACGGGCGACTCGCTCGCGTTGCCCGACGACACGTTGGCAACCGACCTGACTGGGCCTTATCCGACCGTCGTTCTCGGAGCGTGGGTCTGACCTGCACGTGCTGCGGATCAGCTGACGCGTGCCGTGCGTCATCGACCGGCACCGACTCGCATCCCTGATCGAGCGCGAGCGCGTCGCCTACGCCCTCGCGCACCCGGCGTCCAAGGCGCTGAATCGAGTCGGCGACGCACCTGCTCGGTCGGGTGCCGATGACCTGGATGGCGAAGTGGAGCGGGGGATTCCCGCTCTACCTCGAGCAGGCGCGAGGGCAATCGGGTCATCGACGTCGACGGCCACGAGTACGTCGACTTCGCGCTCGGTGACACCGGCGCGATGGCGGGGCACAGCCCGCAGGCGACCGTCGACGCGGTCGGCGATCGCATCGACCGCTGGGTGGGATCACGGCGATGCTTCCCACGGCGGACGCCGAGTGGGTGGCCGCCGAGCTGACCCGCACGGTTCGGCCTGCCGCACTGGTCGTTCACGCTGACGGCGACCGACGCGAACCGCTGGGCGATCCGGCTCGCGCGGCTCGTGACCGGTCGTCCGAAGGTGCTCGATCTTCGCCTACTGCTACCACGGCTCGGTCGACGAGGCGTTCGCGCTCGCCGGTCCCGACGGCGAAGCCGTGGCGCGACCCGGAAACGTCGGGCCGCCGGTACCCCTTGCACCTGACGACCAGGGTTGCGGAGTTCAACGACCTCGCCAGCGTCGAGTCGGCGCTCGCGCACGGCGACGTCGCTGCGATTCTCACCGAGCCGGCCCTCACGAACATCGGCATCGTGCTCCCGGAGCCAGGATTCATGGCGGGCCTGCGCGAGCTCGCCACGCGGTACGGCGCGCTGCTCATGATCGACGAGACGCACACGATCTCGGCCGGCCCAGGCGGCGCGACCCGACTGTGGGATCTGCAGCCGGACATCTTCGTCATCGGCAAGAGCATCGGCGGCGGCATCCCGACCGGCGCCTATGGAATCAGCACCGAGGTCTTGCGCATGGTCGATGCCCACCCAGAGGCCGACCTCGTCGATGTCGGTGGCGTCGGCGGCACCCTGGCAGGCAACGCGCTGTCGATCGCGGCGATGCGCGCGACCCTCGAAGACGTGCTCACGGACGACGCGTTCGCCCGCATGATCGACCTTGCGACGCAGTTCACCCGCGGCGTGCAGGACACGATCGACCGCGACCGGTCGTCCCGTGGTCGGTGAGCCAGCTCGGCGCGCGGACTGAGTACCGTTTCGCCTCACCTGCCCCACGTGACGGCACCGTCATCGGCTGCTGCCGGCGACGACGATCTCGACGAGTACTCTCCATCTGTACCTGGCGAATCGGGGCATCCTGATCACGCCGTTCCACAACATGGCGCTGATGTGCCCTGATACGACCCGCGCCGACATCGACCTGCACACGCGCGTCTTCGCTGCCGCCGTCGACGACCTGGTCGGGCAGGCGTAATCCCGGTCGGGTGTGCCGAACGTCCCTAGTCGGCTGCCGCCTGGCGCGTTGTTGACTGGGCGATATGACAAACAGCCACAATGACGGTCGTACTCGAAACGAACGGCCGCATTGACACTCACAACGCGAACGTCGTCGACGGCGTCGCCAAGCCGGCGGCTGCGGCCTGAAGAATCTGCAGGACGGCGACGTGTGCGGTCGCGAGTTCGGGCACGCCGGGCCGTGCAGCTTCGTGGATCCTGCTGAGGTTGCCGCTGCCCTCGCATCGAAGGGGATCGAGCTCTAGCGGGCTGGCGTTTGCCCGCCGTCGATGCCCATCGACTCCCCGAACTAGCCCGAACGGGCGCTATCGCGCTTGGGCGACATCGAAGCCATCATTTTCACATGCGTGTGGAAGCCGGAGCCGTAGTCGACGAGTTCGATTTGCCAGGGATTGGGCAGGTCGTTGCTCGTCACACCCGCATCAAGACCGCCGAGGCCGACAACTGGGCCTGCATGTTCACCGTCGTCGCGTCGGGCAACGCCGAGCTTGCCGTCGTCCACCGCTTGTCGGCACCCACCCTGGCTGAGGCTCGCCGCTCGGTGCGAAACGCGGTGGAGTTCCTCGCCGGCCGGTCGGTCGCGAACACAACACTGGATCGACCGTCGCGACTGACGTCGCTGCCGCCCCTGTTCAGGTGTTTCCCGGGCAGACCGACCGCGCGCCCGCTGATCCAGTTCCTGCGCCGCTGTCGTAGCCCCGCTCTCTTAGGGGCGACCTCCGGCTCGCTAGCATCGGACTCTCATCGTCCGATGCCTCCAGGGAGCCACTCGTGCCCGAGATCACCGTCACCGTTGCCGGCGCCGAGCGGCTCGTGGCGGCCGGGACGACGGCGGCTCAGCTGTTCGAGGGCGATCGACGGCGTTGTGGCCGCCAGGGTCAACGGGCAGTTGCGTGACCTGGCGCTTCGAGATCAGCACCGGCGACGTCGTCGACGCCGTAGCGATCGATTCGGCCGACGGTCGGTCGATCTTGCGGCACTCGACCGCGCACGTGATGGCACAGGCGGTCCAGGACCTGTTCCCCGGGCACGGTTCTGGGGATCGGGCCGCCGATCGAGAACGGGTTCTACTACGACTTCGCGCCGCGCGAGCCGTTCAGCCCTGACGATCTCTCCAAGATCGAGAAGCGGATGCTCGAGATCGTCAAGGAGGGCCAGACCTTCCACCGACGCGTGGTCACCGACGACGACGCGCGCATCGAGCTAGCCGACGAGCCGTTCAAGCTCGAACTCATCGGGCTCAAGGCAGTGCCACCGCCGACGACGACGCGAACGTCGAGGTCGGTGGCTGCGAGCTGACCATCTACGACAACATCCGACGCGACGGATCCCTGGCGTGGAAGGACCTGTGTCGGGGTCCGCACCTGCCGAGCACGCGAGCGATCCCGGCGCTGAAGCTGATGCGCAGCGCCGCCGCGTACTGGCGGGGGAGTGAGAAGAACCCTCAGCTGCAACGGATCTACGGCACCGCGTGGGAGTCGCGCGACGCGCTGAAGGCCTACCTCGCGATGCTCGCCGAGGCCGAGAAGCGCGACCATCGCAAGCTCGGGCTCGAGCTCGACCTCTTCAGCTTTCCCGAGGAGCTCGGCTCCGGGCCTTGCGGTCTTCCATCCCAAGGGCGGCGTGATCCGCAAGGAGATGGAGGACTACTCGCGGGCCAAGCACCTGGAAGCGGGCTACGAGTTCGTCAACACCCCGCACATCACCAAGGGCAAGCTGTACGAGATCTCCGGGCCACCTCGACTGGTACGCCGACGGCATGTACCCGCCGATGGAGCTCGACGGCGGCACCAACTACTACCTCAAGCCCATGAACTGCCCGATGCACATCTTGATCTATCGGGCGCGCGGGCGCTCGTATCGCGAACTGCCGCTGCGGATGTTCGAGTTCGGCACCGTCTACCGGTACGAGAAGTCGGGCGTGATCCACGGTCTCGACCCGAGTGCGCGGCATGACCCAGGACGACGCGCACATCTTCACCACCATCGAAGACATGCGCGACGAGCTGCGCAAGCTGCTCACCTTCGTGCTCGACCTGCTGCGCGACTACGGGCTCGACGACTTCTACCTCGAGCTGTCGACGAAGAATCCCGACAAGTACGTCGGCGACGACGACGTGTGGGACGACCGCGACGGCGATACTGGCCGAGGTGGCCGCCGAGTCGGGCCTCGAACTGGTTCCCGATCCCGGTGGGGCGGCGTTCTACGGGCCGAAGATCTCGGTGCAGGCACGCGACGCGATCGGCCGTACCTGGCAGATGTCGACCATCCAGGTCGACTTCAATCTGCCGGAGCGGTTCGAGCTCGAATACCAGGGCGCGGACGGCGAGCGGCACCGGCCGGTGATGATCCATCGCGCCTTGTTCGGCTCGATCGAACGCTTCTTCGCCGTGCTGACCGAGCACTACGCAGGTGCGTTCCCGCCGTGGCTCGCGCCGGTGCAGGCCATCGGCATCCCGATCACCGACGCGCACGTGTCGTACCTCGACGGCGTCGGTCGGCGCACGCGTTGCGGGCGGCGGGCATCAGGTTCGAGGTCGACGCGTCCGACGAGCGCATGCAGAAGAAGATCCGCAACGCGCAGAAGCAGAAGGTGCCGTTCATGCTGATCGCCGGCGACGACGACGTCGCCGCCGGCGCAGTCTCGTTCCGGTACCGCGACGGCACGCCAGAAGAACGGTGTGCAACTCGCGCGACGCCGTCGCCGAGATCCGCGACGCCATCGAGCGCAGGATTCAGGTGTGAGCGAGACCGGCCCGACAGAGCGATCGATCGACATCACGGTGCGGTCGGCGTCCCCGATGGTTTCGAACGGATCTGGACACCGCATCGGATGGCCTACCTCAACGGCGAGAACAAGCCGGCAGGGCGATCCCGAACGACCCAGCCGCTGTGCCCGTTCTGCGTGATCCCGACGAAGTCAGACGAAGACGCATTGATCGTCGCGCGCGGCACGCTGGCGTACGTCGTCTTGAACCTTTACCCCTACAACGCAGGCCACCTGCTGGTCGTGCCGTATCGGCACGTGGCCGACATCACCGATCTCAACGCTGACAGAGAGCGCCGAGTTCATCGCTGTTCACGCAACGATCGATCGCCACGCTACGGTCGGCGACGCACGCGCGCACGGATTCAACGTCGGCATGAACCTCGGAAGTCGTGGCCGGCGCCGGCATTGCCGCGCACCTGCATCAGCACGTCGTCCCGAGGTGGGGCGGCGACTCGAACTTCATGCCGATCATCGGCCGCACCCGGGTGTTGCCGCAGCTGCTCAGCGACACGCGCAGATGCTGGCCGACGCGTGGCCGGAGCCGATCGTGGACACTGTCACCCCACAGGTGAAGAAGCGTCCACGATTTCAGCTACTCCTCCTTGTGAGCGGCGATCACCTTCGTCGCTAGCTGCGGCGGCATCGGCTCGTAGCGCAGGTTGTGCCGGGTGAAGTTGCCCGTGCCGTGCGACAGTGACCGCAGATCGATCGCGTACCTGGTGATCTCGACCTCAGGAACCTCGGCGTGGATCAACGTGCGACCAGCGCCGACCGGCTCGGTTCCGGTCACCCGGCCGCGGCGTCCGGACAGATCGCTCATCACCGCGCCGACGTAGTCGTCGCCGACCAGCACGTTCACCTGGTCGACCGGCTCGAGCAGCACGATCTGCCCGGTCTTCGCGGCTTCCTTCATCGCGAGCGCGCCCGCCATCTGGAACGCCATGTCGGACGAGTCGACCGAGTGTGCCTTGCCATCGGTCAGCGTCACGCGCAGATCGACGAGCGGGTAGCCGGCCGCGACGCCTCGTTCCATCTGCGCCCGCACGCCCTTCTCGACGGACGGGATGAACTGTCGCGGCACCGCACCGCCGAACACCTTGTCGACGAACTCGAAGCCGGCGCCTTGGGGGAGTGGTTCGATCTCGATGTCGCAGACGCCGAACTGCCCGTGACCGCCCGACTGCTTCACGTGGCGGCCGTGCGCAATCACCTTCGAGCCGAACGTCTCGCGCATCGGCACGCGCAGCGGCACCGGCTCGACCTCGACGCCGTACTTGTTCTTGAGTCGATCGAGCAGCACGTCGGCGTGCGCTTCGCCGATGCACCACAACACCAGCTGGTGGGTCTCCGGGTTCATCTCAAGTCGCAGCGTCGGGTCTTCGGCGGCGAGTCGACCGAGTCCCTGCGACATCTTGTCTTCGTCCGACTTCGACTTCGCGCGCACGGCGATCGGCAACAGCGGTTCAGGCATGTCCCAGGGGCTCAGCAGAAGCGGATTGTCCTTATCCGACAAGGTGTCCGACGTCTCGGCGCGTGCGAGTTTTCCGATCGCGCAGATGTCACCGGCCATGCACTGCGTGATCGGTCGGTGCGTCTTGCCGAGCGGTGAGCTCAGCGTGCCGATGCGCTCGTCGACGTCGTGGTCTTCGTGTCCGCGATCGGCCATCCCGTGGCCCGAGACGTGCACGACGGTGTCGGGTCGCAAGGTGCCCGAGAACACGCGTACCAGCGAAACCCGACCGACATAGGGATCGGTCGTCGTCTTCACCACTTCGGCCGCAAGCGGACCCGACGGGTCGCACGTCAGCGTCGTCGTGCGCGAACCGTACAGCGGCATCATCGGCGGCAGCGGGTGTTCGAGTGGCGACGGGAATGCGTGGGCGAGCAGCTCGAGCAGCTCGGCGGTGCCGAGACCGGTCGTGCCGCACACGCCGAGTACCGGGTAGAACGAACCTCGGGCGACGGCCTTTTCCAGATCCTCGATGACGACCTTGACGTCGATGTCCTCGCCGGCGAGGTAGCGGTCCATCAGCGTCTCGTCTTCGCTCTCGGCGATGATTCCTTCGAGCAACGAGTCGCGGGTGCCACCGATCGCCTCGAGTTCGGCTGCCGTCGCGGCGCGCACCTCGCGGCGTCCGCTGCTGTAGTCACCGACCTGGCGCGATCAGCAGTCCGAGCAACCCGGTCAGGGATCGGCGCCGTCGCTCGTGCGTACCGGCACGTACAACGGCAGGACGCCGTTGCCGAACGTCGCCTGGCACGCACCGACGACCGCGTCGAAGTCGGCTCGCGGGGAGTCGAGTTTCGTGACGACGACCGCGCGCGGCATGCCGACGTTCGCGCACTCCTCCCAGAGCATGCGGGTCGCGCCGTCGATGCCATCGACCGCCGACATGACGAACAGCGCGGCGTCGGCAGCGCGCAGCCCGGCGCGCAAGTCGCCGACGAAGTCGGCGTAGCCGGGCGCGTCGAGCAGGTTGATCTTGACGCCGTTGTGCTCGACCGGGCGCCAGACGCGAGGGAAACCGACCTCTGATGGCGCACCTCGGCGTCCTCGAAGTCGGTTGTCGTCGTACCGTCCTCGACCCGGCCCGCCCTCGGGATCGCGCCGGACGCGACGAGGAGGGCCTCGACGAGAGTGGTCTTCCCTGCTCCGGAATGGCCGACCAGAACGACGTTGCGAATCTTGCCTGGCTGGTCGACCGTCGGTGCTGTGCCGGCGGCCCCTGCGGGACCAGTCGCTTTGTCCGACATGCGTCACGCCTCCTCTGCGCGAGGGTTGAGGACTCGACTCTCCACCCGCTCGGCAGTCGCCACAAGGGCCTGCGCGAGTGACGGCGCCATGCCTGCCGCGGGCGTGGCGGGCGGGCGTTCCGCCGCGCCTCGCTACGATGGCCGCGGTCAAGCGCAGGCCGACCTCTAGGTGGACGGCGAAACGGACGGACATGCTCAAGCGCGTGCGGGTGCCGCTGCAACGCGTGCTCGGTCCGCTCGGTCAGGCGCTGGCTCGCCGCGGCGTCAACCCCAACATCGTCACCGCGATCGGGGCAACTCGGGGTCTGTGCCTCGGCCCTGATCTGCTACCCGCGCGGCTGGCTCTTCTGGGGATCGTTCGCGATCACCATCTTCGTGTTGACCGACCTCGTCGACGGCGCGCTCGCGCGGGCCCGCGGGATCACCGGACCGTGGGGCGCCTTCCTCGACTCGAGTCTCGACCGGATCGCCGATTCGGCCGTGTTCGCCGGCCTGATCTGGTGGTTCGCCCGGCAGGGCAAGCCGCTCATGCTCGGGCTCACGCATCTTCTGCCTGATCGCCGGCAATCTCGTGTCGTACACCCGGGCGCGAGCTGAGGGTCTCGGTCTTCGCGCCGACGTCGGCATCGCCGAGCGAACCGAACGCACGATCGTGATCCTCACGGCGACCGGCCTGAGCGGGCTCGGCATCCCGTTCGTGCAAGCCATCGGGCTGTGGCTGCTCGCGGTGGCGAGTGCGATCACGGTCGGCCAGCGGTTCGCCGTCGTGTACGGGCAGGCGCACGCTCGCCCGCGAGTCACGGCTCCCGCGGAAGACTCGTGACCGATTCGCGGATCTCACGCCGTGATCGGTGGCAGACATTCGGGTTCGGCGTGGGCGCGACGCTGGTCCGGATCGCTGCCCGAATCGCCTTACTGCGGCCGCTATTTCGGCTGATCGCCGACATCATCTGGCGCCGCCACGGCCCGAGCGTGCAGCAGCTCGAACGCAACCTGCGACGGGTGGTCGGGTCACCGATATGCCGGACGCCGAGTTGCGTGCGCTCGCACGCGACGCGATGCGTTCGTACGCCCGGTACTGGCTGGAGTTCTTCCGGCTCCCAGTCCTTCGGCCGCGAACGCATTCTCGGCCGGATGATCTTCGACGGGGAGGAGTTGCTCGTCGACGCGCTTGCCCGCGGGCGCGGAGTGGTGCTGGCGCTTCCCCACTCAGGGAACTGGGACCACGCCGGCGCATGGTTGGTCTTGCGCGGACACCCGTTCACTACCGTTGCCGAGAGGTTGCGCCCGGAGGCGCTGTTCGATCGGTTCGTCGCGGTGCGCGAGAAGGTCGGCATGGAGGTGCTGCCGTTGACCGGCGGCGGTCGCACGACGTTCGCCGTACTGCTCGCAGCGACTGCGTGCGGGCAAGACGCTGTGCCTTGTCGCCGACCGTGAGTTCGGCGACGGCGGCATCGAGGTCTCGTTCTTCGGTGAGACCGCCGAGATGCCCGCCGGGCCGGCGTCGCTCGCGTTGGCGACCGGCGCCGCGCTGCTGCCCGCGTGTCTTTGGTACAGCGACGAGGGCGGCCCCGGCGGTAGCTGGTGCGGCTGGATCCGCGAGGAGATCAAGCCGCCCGCCGAGGGCGACAAGCGGGCCAAGATTGCGGCGATGACACAAGCCCTGGCGGATCGGTTCGCCGAGGGCATCGCCGAGCACCCGCAGGATTGGCACATGCTGCAGCCGTTGTGGCTGGCCGACGTGCAGCTGCCATGCTCATGCGCAGGGCGCCGAGTGAAGGTCGGCCTGGTCTGCCCGTACACCTGGGACGTTCCCGGCGGAGTGCAGGCCCACGTGCGCGACCTGGCGATCGCTCTCATCGGTCTGGGTCACGACGTCTCGGTCATCACGCCCGCCGACGACGACTCCGCGTTGCCGCCGTACATCGTCTCGACCGGGCGGGCGGTGCCGGTGCCTTACAACGGTGCAGTCGCGCGCATGGCGTTCGGACCGCTGTCAGCGCAGACGCGTGCGCCGGTGGCTTCGCGACGGTGACTTCGACGTCGTGCACGTGCACGAACCGACGACCCCGAGCTTGTCGCTTGCTCGCGACCTGGTCGTTCGACGGCCCGATCGTCGCGACGTTCCACACGTCGGTGCAACGAGCTCGAACACTCGCCGCCGCGTACCCGATTTTGCAGACCGCGCTGGAGAAGATCAGCGCCCGCATCGCGGTGTCGCAGGCCGCACGCCGCACGCTGGTCGAACATCTCGGCGGCGACGCCGTCATGATTCCCAACGGTGTGTCGATGGCGTCGTTCGCCGACGTCGAGCCCTTTCCCGGGTGGCCGGGTGACGGCGGCGCGCTCGGGTTCCTCGGTCGATTCGACGAAGCGCGCAAGGGGTTGCCGGTGCTGCTCGCCGCGTTCGAGACAGCTGGCCGCGGAACGACCCGGGTCTGCGGCTGCTGATCGCCGGACCCGGCGACCCGACGAGGTGCGCAGCGCGCTGCCTGCCGAGGCTCGCTCGAGCGTGTCGAGCTGCTCGGTCTCGTCAGCGATGTCGACAAGGCGCGCATGCTTCGCTCGGTCGACATCTACGTGGCGCCCGAACATCGGCGGCGAGAGCTTCGGCATCGTGCTGCTCGAAGCGATGGCGGTCGGCACGCCGGTGCTCGCGAGCGACCTCGACGCGTTTCGAGCGGTGCTTGGACGGCGGGCGGTCCGGTCAGTTGTTCGCGACCGGCGATCCCGACGACCTCGCGGCGCAAAGCCGCCGAACTGCTCGACGATCCCGAGGCGCGCGCCGCGCTGGTGCCCTCGGGCGAAGGCGACCGCGCGCAGCTACGACTGGTCGACCGTGGCCCGTGACATCGAGCGGGTGTACGAGACCGTCGTGCCGCTCCCGACGCGACCCGGCCCGATCCGCAGTCGCGCGGCGCGGCCCGAACGGGAGGCGATGAGCGTGCCGTGGTGGTTCTGGCTCGTCGTCGTCTTCGTGCTGCTCGCGGGCTACGTCACGGCGACAAGCAACCGGCTCGACCGCCTGCATGCACGCCTCGACGCGACCAGCGCGGCGCTCGACGCCCAACTGCTGCGCCGGGCCGCCGTCACGTTGGAGATCGCCGCGTCGGGCCTGCTCGACCCCGCGACGAGTGTGCTGCTCGCCAGCGCCGGGCACGAAGCGCGCGCGGCGTCGGGCGCGAGGACGCCGATCGTGAGGTCGTCGAGAGCCGGCTCACGGTCGCGCTGCGAGCCGCGTTCGACGACCCCGACGAGGCGCAGACGCTCTGCAGCGGAGCCGACCGGGGTCGGCGCTGCTGGCCGAGCTCGAGGCCGCGACCACGAAAGTGCTGCTGGCGAGGCGATTCTCCAACGACGCGGTCACCGCGACGTTGGCGATTCGGCGCCATCGGCTCGTGCGCTGGCTGCGGCTGGCCGGACGCGTTCCGGCGCCGACGTTCTTCGAGATGGACGACGAGCCGCCGGCGTACCTCGCAGTCGCCGAGCCTGCGCGCTGAAACGACGAGGCGAGGCGATCGAGCGGTCCGGACGTAGACTGAGCGGCAGATTCCTGCGCCGGTCGCCTCGAGCAGAGAGGTTTTCCGTTGTCCAGCGAGTCAGAGTCAACCGAGAACGCACAGCCCGTCGGCGTCCGCAGCGGTCCGCGGCCTCTCGTCGTGGTGGTCCGTCCGCGTCAAGCGCGGGATGGCCGAGATGCTCAAGGGCGGCGTGATCATGGACGTCGTCACCGCCGACCAGGCGAAGATCGCCGAGGACGCGGGCGCGGTTGCGGTCATGGCGCTCGAGCGGGTGCCGGCCGACATCCGGGCGCAGGGCGGCGTCGCGCGCATGAGCGACCCCGATCTGATCGACGCGATCATCGCGGCGGTGTCGATCCCGGTCATGGCGAAGGCGCGCATCGGTCACTTCGTCGAGGCGCAGATCCTGCAGTCGCTCGGCGTCGACTACATCGACGAATCCGAAGTCCTGACGCCGGCCGACTACAGCCACCACATCGACAAGTGGGCGTTCACCGTTCCGTTCGTGTGCGGGTCGACCAACCTCGGCGAGGCGTTGCGGCGCATCACCGAAGGCGCCGCGATGATCCGCTCGAAGGGCGAGGCGGGCACCGGCGACGTGTCGAACGCGACCGGCCACATGCGGCAGATCCGCGACGAGATCAGGCGACTGTCGTCGCTGCCAGCCGACGAGCTTTTCGTTGCAGCGAAGGAACTTGCAGGCGCCGTACGAGCTCGTCCGCGAGGTCGCCGAGGCCGGCAAGCTGCCCGTCGTGCTGTTCACCGCCGGTGGCATCGCGACCCCCGCCGACGCGGCGATGATGATGCAGCTCGGGGCTGAGGGCGTGTTCGTCGGCTCGGGCATCTTCAAGTCGGGCAACCCGGCGCAGCGCGCCGAGGCCATCGTGAAGGCGACGACGTTCTTCGACGACCCCGACGTGATCGCGAAGGTGTCGCGCGGATTGGGCGAGGCGATGGTCGGCATCAACGTGGCCGACGTCCCTGTCGACCACCGGCTCGCCACCCGCGGCTGGTGAGTTCTCCGCGGGTCGGCGTCCTCGCGCTGCAGGGCGACGTTCGCGAGCACCTGATCGCCGGTCCGCGGCTGCGGGCGACGGCGAGTCGGCTGTGCGGCGACCGGCCGAGCTCGACGCTGTCGACGCCCTGGTCATTCCAGGCGGCGAGTCGACCACGATGTACAAGCTGGCCGTCGCCTTCGACCTGTTCGAGCCGCTGCGCGACCGGCTCGCCGCCGGGATGCCGGTCTACGGGTCATGCGCCGGCATGATCATGCTGGCCGACCGGCTGGTCGACGGCATCGAAGGCCAGCTCACTCTCGGCGGGCTCGACATGACCGTGCGGCGCAACGCCTTCGGCCGCCAGGTCGACTCGTTCGAGGCTGACGTCGCCGCTCGTCGGGAGTCGATGGCGCGCCGTTTCACGCCGTGTTCATCCGCGCGCCGTGGGTCGAGAGCGTGCGGGGCCGTCGGTCGAGGTCGCTCGGGCCGGGTGCCGCGGACGAAGCTCCGGCGGCGTGATGCCGGCGCGGGTAGGATCGTCGCCGTTCGGCAGGGCGTCCTGCTCGCGACGGCGTTCCATCCCGAACTCACCGGCGACCACCGCGTGCACGCGCTCTTCGTCGAGATCGTTTGCGAGTACCTGAAGGAGCGGCCATGAGTGGACACTCGAAGTGGGCGACCACCAAGCACAAGAAGGCCGTCATCGATTCGCGGCGCGGCAAGCTGTTCGCCAAGCTCATCAAGAACGTCGAGGTCGCGGCGCGCACCGGCGGAGCCGACATCTCGGGCAACCCGACACTCGCCGACGCGATCGCGAAGGCCAAGGGCAGTTCGGTGCCGAACGAGAACATCGATCGCGCGGTGAAGCGTGGCGCGGGTCTCGAGGCCGGCGGCGCCGACTGGGAACCGATCACCTACGAGGGCTACGGGCCCGGTGGCGTTGCGATGTTGATCGAGTGCCTGACCGACAACCGCAACCGCGCGGCGTCCGAAGTGCGCACGGCGATGACGCGCAACGGCGGAAACCTCGCCGACCCTGGCTCGGTCGCGTACCTCTTCAACCGCAAGGGCGTCGTGCTCGTGCCAAAGAACGGCCGCAGCGAGGACGACGTGTTGCTGGCGGTCTTGGACGCCGGCGCGGAGGAGGTCAACGACCTCGACGACTCGTTCGAGATCGTGTGCGAGCCGACCGACCTGCCTGCCGTACGGGCGGCGCTGAAGGCGGCCGGCATCGCGTACGAGTCGGCCGACATCTCGTGGCTCGCCGAGCGTGAGCGTGCAACTCGACGACGACGTCGCGCGGCGGGTGCTGCGACTGGTCGACGCGCTCGAGGACTGCGACGACGTCCAGAACGTGTGGGCGAACTTCGACGTGTCCGACGACGTCCTCGCCGAAGCCTGACCCACTGCTCGGATCGCCCGTCGCTGCCGATTCGCTTCCGATTCGCAACTTCACATCCCGTGTGGTCGTGAATTCCGCCACTCTGAGGTCAAATTCGCGACCACACCGGATGTGAAGTTGCCGTTCACCCACGGAGTCGGGCGCGTGCAGCGGCGCGCAGGATGCGGGCCACACTATCTCGGGGTGGTTGACGATCTCGTCCCACGTCCACCGGACGACTTCGTAGCCCAGTTCGCGCAGGCGGTCTTCCCGGAGTTTCTCCGCCCACAGGTCCTCGGGACGCTGGATCTTCAGGCGACCGTCGGCCTCCCCGAGATCCGCCACTGCTGCCCACAAGAAGTCGACGCGCGCGCGGCCGCCGTCCCTGAGCAGAATGACGGCTTGCAGAACTGGTGTGGGCAGCCCGCCAGCGGCAAAGGCGACTCTGGAGCGCGACTCGAGGGGGCTTTCCGCTAGCCCGTCGGCGAACTCGATCACCTTGGCGGCACGGTTGATGCCGGGCCAGGAGCGACATGCATCACGGACGGCGACGAGCTGGGCATTCGTCGTTAGTCCCAGGTGCAGCGCGGCGTCGGCCACGGCCACGCCTTCGGCGTACGGGCGGAGCCGGGCGAGATCCACGACTGTGCGCGCCGCGGTGGTGATCAGGAGGCCCTGAAAGTGCGCAACATGTGAGGCGGGCAGCGCGGCCACGTGTTCGATGACCCCCGGATGCCCGCGTCGCGCGTGGCGCGACGTAGTCGGCGGGTCGGGTAGTCGGGTGGGTGAGGTAAATCATCGGGTGGCCGACGACCATCGGTGGCCCATCTCGCCGCCGTCCGAGTGGCCATTCGTACAACGTGCCTGCGGTGTCGTGACTTATTGCGGCCCCAGCGGTCATGA
The DNA here is from genome assembly GCA_963809135.1 of uncultured Actinomycetes bacterium. Classification (GTDB taxonomy): domain Bacteria; phylum Actinomycetota; class Actinomycetes; order Acidothermales; family Acidothermaceae; genus PALSA-607. The sequence goes on along the minus strand of CAWEIG010000012.1, from coordinate 92,339 downwards.
CGAGCAATGCGGCGGCCGCATGGAGCCAAACTGGGTCAGCCCGCTCGGCAGAGTGCAATGTCGCAGTAGACGCCTCGTCGGAGTCACGAGCCAGCGGCCAGTACTGACGAGGTGCCTGATCAGCCCGCGGGTATAGCCGGCGTTGATCGCGTTGGCGTACGTGAACGGACGGCGTCCGAGCGGCAGCGAGGACGCCGTCGCGGAGGCTAAGCGCGACTCGACGGCCGTTAGACATGACATGACGCATGGATGGCGGAGACAGGCGACGCGCCGTGCCGAGCCACCGGTGGTGCATGCACGCCTCACATCCGGTGTGGTTGTGGATTCGCGGCTCTAGGCCCCTAAATCGCGACCACACCGGATGTGAAGTCGGAAGGGGGGCGCGGCCGGTGCGTCGCTGCGCCGAACCGAGCGCGGACGCCGCTAGGCTCCCGAACATGCGTTCGATCAGGGTCCTCGGCGTCGACCCAGGACTGACCCGCTGCGGGATCGGCGTGGTCGACAGCGCGGGCGGCGGGAGGCTGGCGTTGGTCGAGGTCGACGTCCTGCGCACGCCGTCTGATGCCGAGATCGGTGCGCGGCTGCTCGCACTCGAGGTCGGCATCGAAGCCTGGATCGCTCAGGCACCGGCCCGACGTGGTCGCGGTCGAGCGCGTCTTCAGCCAGCACAACGTGCGCACCGTGATGGGCACTGCGCAAGCCGCGGCCGTCGCGATCACCTGTGCGGCGCGAAACGGCGTGCCGGTCGCACTGCGCACGCCGAGTGAGGTCAAGGCCGCCGTCACCGGCCAGGGCCGCGCAGGCAAGGAGCAGGTCGCGTTCATGGTCCGCAAGTTGCTCGGCGCTCCAGGCCTTGTCGGCCCCGCCGACGCGACCGACGCGCTCGCGTTGGCGATCTGCGAGGTGTGGCGCGGGGCCGCCGCAGCGCCGCGTCGAGCATGCGCGGTCGCCAGCGACTCGAGGCGGCTCGGCGATGATCGCGTTCGTCGTCGGGCCGAGTCGCCTCGATCTCCCCCGACTCGGTTGTCGTCGAGGTCGGTGGATTCGGGCTCCAGGTCTACTGCGCGCCGACGGCGATCTCCCGCGTGCGCGTCGGTGAGCCGGCGCGATTCGCCACGTCACTCGTCGTCCGCGAAGACTCTTTGACGCTCTACGGATTCGCCGATGACGACGAGCGCATGATCTTCGAGTTGCTCCAGACCGCGACCGGCGTCGGCCCCCGCCTTGCCCAGGCCATGCTCGGCGTTCATCCTCCTGCGGCGTTGCGGCGCGCGGTGGCGACCGACGACTTCGGCGCGCTGTCGCTCGTGCCCGGCATCGGCCGCAAGACAGCGCAGCGCATCGTCCTCGAACTCAAGGACAAGCTCGCCGGCACCGCGCTGTCCGACGACGTCGTCGTGTTGCCGAGCGGCAGCAGCGCGGGCTGGCGCGAGAGCGTTCATGGCGCGTTGCTCGGCCTCGGTTATTCCACTCGCGAGGCGGACGACGCGGTGCTCGGCATCGCCGGCGACGCTGACGCCATGATGGTGGCCGGAGACAGCTCCCGATGTCGGCGTGCTGCTGCGGCAGGCGTTGCGCGTCGCTCGGAGGAGCGCGGGCATGACCGACGAGTCCGGCGCCGACCTGGTCGACGCTCGACGCCGACGAGTCGATCGTGATCGAGCTCGGCCGACGGCGCTGATCTAGTCGACCCTCGCGCCGACGTCGACGACCGTGCTGATCGACGCCGCCCTTCGCCCGCGCAGCCTTGCGGAGTTCGTCGGCCAGGAGCGGGTGCGCGAGCAACTGTCCCTGATCCTCGACGGTGCGCGGCGCGCGCGGCCGCCCGGCCGACCACGTGCTGCTGTCCGGATCTCCCGGGCTCGGCAAGACGACGCTTGGCGATGATCATCGCCGCCGAGATGAACGCGCCGCTGCGCATCACCAGTGGTCCGGCGATCCAGCACGCCGGCGACCTGGCCGCCGTCCTCACCCAGCTCACCGAGGGTGAGGTGCTGTTCCTCGACGAGCTCCACCGCATGTCGCGGCCCGCCGACGAGATGCTCTACATGGCGATGGAGGACTTCCGGGTCGACGTCATCGTCGGCAAGGGCCCGGGCGCGACCGCGATCCCGCTCGACCTCGCGCCGTTCACGCTTGGTCGGCGCGACGACCCGCGCGGGCCTGCTGCCAGGCCCGCTGCGTGACCGGTTCGGGTTCACCGCGCACATGGACTTCTACGCGCCGGCCGAACTCGAGCAGGTGCTGCGGCGCTCGGCCGGGCTGCTCGACGTCCGGCTGATGGCTGAAGGCGGCGCCGAGATCGCCGGCCGCTCGCGCGGCACGCCCAGGATCGCGAACCGGCTCCTGCGACGGGTGCGCGACTACGCCGAAGTGCGGGCCGACGGCGTCGTGACGCGCGAGATCGCCGCCGCGGCGCTGGCGGTCTACGAGGTCGACGCGCTCGGGCTCGACCGGCTCGACCGAGCGGTGCTCGAGGCCCTGGTCAAGCGGTTCGGCGGGGGTCCCGTCGGCCTCTCGACCGTGGCGATCGCCGTCGGCGAGGAGCCCGAGACGGTCGAAGAGGTGGCCGAGCCGTTCCTTTTCCGTGCGGGTTTCATCGTCCGGACGCCGCGTGGCCGGGTCGCCACAGCAGCTGGGTGGCGACACCTCGGGCTAGTGCCGCCGGTCGGCTCGCTCGGCGCCGGTCGCGGCGGCCACCGCTGTTCGAAGGACTCGACGATGTCGAGACGCGAGGCTGACGAAGTCGAGGCAGCTCGACGGTTCGACGGCGGGGCGCGTCCGATCGCATAGACTGCGCCGCGCGGTCAGGGGTTGTGCCGCGCGCTCTTTCGATCCACCCCGCCTAGGTCGCCGCGGACCTTCCGCCGGCAGTTCCGGTTCGTTGGAAGGAAAGCTCGTGGGTATCGCTCTTCCAGTGCTGCTCTTCGTCGTGGTCTACGTGCTGGTGATCATGCCCCAGGGCAGGCGGCGCCGGCAGGCTGCGGCACTCCAGCGGGCGGTCGAGCCGGGCAGCAAGGTGATGCTCACCTCAGGTCTCTACGCCACCGTGGTCGAGATCGACGACGACACGATCGTCGTCGAGGCCGCTCGTGGCGTCCATCTGCGGTACGCGAAGGCGGCCGTGCTGCGGGTGGTCCCCGACCCGGTCGACGACGAGTACGACGACGATGACGACGACGACCACGATCGACCACGATACGACCACGATGGTCACGACGCACGATGGTCAGGCGACCACGACGGTCACCGGCCACACTGGGGCAGCGAACCATGATGGAGACACCGTCGCCCGGCCGTCGAATCGAGAGGATCCGCCGGCTCGAGACGATGCGGCGAGATCAAGTGGGAACGATGCAGGATCTGGGCCCGTTCCTACGTCTTGACCGACAGTCGGCGAGCCTACGGTGTCGGGCTGCGCTGCGAGAATGTGCTGTTCGGCAGTATCCGGCGCTCGGAAGAACTGTCGTCAGCAGTCCGTGAGACGACAGGGAGAAACAGGTGCCACCTGCCACAAGGTCGAGTTCAGGGCGTCCCCTGTTGCTTGGTCCTTCTTCTTCTTGTCCTGCTCTACGGCGCTGATGGCGCTCGGTCGGTCGATACACGCCGGTGCTCGGGCCTCGACCTGCGCGGTGGCACGACGGTCACCCTGAAGCCGAAGACCGACTACCGGCAACAAGGTCACGAGCTCCGACCTCGACACGGCCAAGAACATCCTGTCGAACCGGGTCAACAGCCTTGGCGTCGGCAACGCCGACGGTGGTGCGCGAAGGCACCAACATCGTGATCTCGCTGCCGGGCAAGAACACCCAGGGCGTGCTCGACAACATCGGCAAGACCGCCCTGCTGAGCATCCGGCAGGTCTACGAATCCAACGATCCGTCGATGACCGGGCGCGTTGGTCGCCGACACGTCGCCGACCGTGACGCCGTCGTCCGCGCCCGCGACGCCGGCACCTTCGGCGTCGACCTCGGCCTCGCCGTCGACGTCGGCGCTCCCCATCGACGGCGCCGACCGCCTCGCCGGCACCAGCGACCAGCCCGAAGGCGCTCGGTGGCGGCGGCGCCGCAAGCCGAACCGGCAGGGTTCGTGCGGGCGGCCAGCAGCGCAGCGGCCAGTGCCGCAGCCGCGCCAACGTCCGCCGCGCCCGGCAGCTTCGGCGGCGAGCCCTCGGCTTCCGCGTAGCCCTGTCGCGATACCCGCTGCGGCAGAGACGACGCCGACCGCGGCCGAACTCGCGGCGTACCAGGCGCTCGACTGCACGAAGGATCAGCAGAAGGTGTCGGGCCAGCAAGACATCCCGACCAAGTTCATGGTCACCTGCGCAGATCCCAGACGTCACCCACCTGCTTACAAGTACCTGCTGATGCCGACGCTGATCCAGGGCAAGGAGATCAGCAGCGCTGCGCCACGCTCGATCGGCACGACCGGTGCAGTGTGGGGCGTCAACCTCAACTTCAAGAGCGGCGCGTCGTCACGCTGGGCGAACTTCACTGCGAAGAACGTCAACAAGGACACCGCCGTCGTGCTCGACGGTCTTGTGACGTCCGCGGAGTACATCGCAGAAGCGATCCCCGGCGGCAACACGCAGATCAGCGGCAACTTCACGCACAAGACGCGCCAGCGCGCTGGCGAACGTCGTTGAAGTACGGCGCGCTCCCGCTGGCCTTCGAGCCGCAGACGGCGTACACCGTTTCGGCAACCCTCGGCAGCAACGAACTGAAGGCCGGCCTGCTCGCCGGTGCCATCGGACTGATCCTTGTCGTGCTGCTATTCGATCTTCTACTACCGAGGTCTTGTCGTTCGTCACGGTGAGCAGTCTCGCGCTGTCGGCGGCCATCCAGTACCCGATCATCGTGTTGCTCGGTAAGTCGATCAACTACACGCTGACCCTCGCCGGTATCGCCGGTCTGATCGTCGCCATCGGTGTGACCGCCGACTCCTTCGTCGTGTTCTTCGAACGACTACGCGACGAAGTCCGCGACGGCAATTCGCTGCGCACGTCTGTCGAACAAGGGCTGGGTTCGGGCGCGGCGCACGATCATCTCCGCCGACGTCGTGTCGATCATCGCGGCCGTCATCTTGTACCTGCTCGCGATCGGCGACGTGCGCGGGTTCGCCTTCACGCTCGGGCTTTCGACGATCATCGACCTCGTGGTGGTCTTCCTGTTCACCAAGCCGCTGATCAGCCTGCTGGCCAAGACGAAGTTCTTCGGTGACGGGCATCGGCTGTCCGGTCTCGATCCGCGGCGCGCCTCGGCGTCCGAAAATTGCCTGCGAACCGCACGATCGACTGTGCGGCGCGTCTCGCCGGCCAGGAAGGTCTGACATGAGCCGTCTCGGCACGCTCGGCCACAAGCTCTACACCGGCCAGGCGTCGTATGAGTTCGTCGGCAGCTGGCGGCGCTGGCTTGCGCTGTCGAGCGTCGTGATCCTGGTCGGCCTCATCGGCCTCGCGACCCGCGGGCTCAGCCTCAGCCTGGAGTTCAAGGGCGGCACCCAGTTCACGTTCCCTGACAAGGGTTCGACTCGGTCGCAGGTCGGTGACGAAGATTGTCGCCGATGCAGGTGCGCCGAGCCCGGTCGTCGAGAAGCTCTCGAACGTCGGAGCTCGGCGTCGCGAACTACCAGGTGCAGACGCAAGCCGCTCACGACCGACGAGATCACCAAGGTGACCGACGCGATCACGTCGAAACTTCAGGTGACCAAGCAGCAGGTGTCGCTCGACACGGTCGGTTCGAGTTGGGGTTCGCAGATCACCCATAAGGCCGTCGAGAGCCTCATCATCTTCCTCGCTCGCGATCGTCGTGTACCTGTCGCTGCGCTACGAGTGGAAGATGGCCGCCGCGGCGATCATTGCGCTGATCCACGACCTGATCATCACCGACGGGCATCTATGCGCTGGTCGGCTTCGACGTGTCGCCGTCGACCGTCATCGGATCTGCTGACGATCCTCGGTTACTCCCTCTACGACACCGTCGTGGTGTTCGACAAGGTCAGGGAGAACACCGCGCCGATCGCGGGTGGCAGCCGCTACACCTACGCCGAAGCAGCGAACCTCGCCGTCAACCAGACGTTGGTGCGGTCGATCAACACCTCGATCATCGCCTTGCTGCCGGTCGCGTCGCTGCTCTTCGTCGGCGCCGGGCTGCTCGGTGCCGGCTCGCTGAAGGACCTCGCGCTCGCGCTGTTCATCGGCCTCGCAACCGGTAGCTACTCGTCGATCTTCATCGCCACGCCGCTGCTCGTGCTCTTCAAGGAGCGCGAGCCGCAGTACATCGCGTTGACGAAGCGGGTCTCGGCTCGGGTCGGCTCGGCGACGCGCTCGGCGAACCTGGCAGCGACCGCGGCGGCAGGTGGCGGCAGCGACCAGCGGCGGCGGCGTGCAGCACGTCGACCGCCGTCGATCGACCGACCGCTGCCCGACGAGCCGCTGAGCGCGGCAGCGCCGGAGCCGGTCGATCCACCGCGTCAGCTGGGACTGCGGCCACTCGCGCGCCGACGCCACCGTCCGGCGTCCCGGCACGCCACCGCGACGACAGGGCGGGCGGCCGTCGGGCAAGAAGCGGCGGCGATGAACGCCGGGGAGCGTCGAGGAGCTGATTCGCGGGCTTCGTCCGCGACGTCCCCGACTACCCGAGCCCCGGCATCCTGTTCAAGGACATCACGCCGCTGCTCGCCGACGCCGCGGCCTTCGCGGCGATCGTCGACGCGCTGGTCGAACAGCACGCCCCCGGCAGCATCGACAAGGTCGTCGGGATCGAAGCGCGCGGGTTCATCCTCGCCGCGCCGGTCGCCTATCACCTGAGCGCCGGCTTCGTGCCGATGCGCAAGAAGGGCAAGCTGCCCTACCAGACCTTCGAGACCAGCTACGCCCTCGAGTACGCGAGCGCCACGATCGAGGTGCACCGCGATGCGTTCGCGCCCGGTGATCGGGTGCTCATCGTCGACGACGTGCTCGCGACGGGCGGCACGGCACTGGCCGCCCTCGACCTGGTGAACCAAGCGGGCGGGACGCCGGTCGGGTTGTCGTTTCTGCTCGAGCTGCAGCGCTCTTGCGCGGCGGGCGGCGTTGACGGATCAGGCCGGTCACATCCGGGACGATGGACACCAGACGACGCGCAAGTTCAGTCGCTGCCTCTCGATCACGTCTCGCAGCGCACGTTGCGATCCGTTTCGGGTCGGTAGACTTGATGTCTGAGGCCACCGAAGGGGTACCAGTGCCGAGCAGGGCCGTTCCCGAACGCGTCGTGACGCGCGCTGGACGAGCCTGTGCCCGAGGTGGCTGAGGTCCTCGAAGGTTCGTCGGCGTCGCGCCGGTCGAGGCGGCCACGACGTCGAGCGCCGTCGACGAGCTCGCGACCGCGGCAGCCGAGACGCCGCGGCGCGCCGATGGCGCCGACGCTCGGACGGCCCGACAGTTCGGACGGCGCCGACGGCGCCGATGGCTCTGATGACTCTGACGCGCAGTCTGCGCCGTCGTCCGGACGCCGGGTGCGGGCGCGGCTCGCCCGGCTGGCCACGCCCCGCACCTCGACGACCACCTCGCCGGTGCTCGAGCCGCTGATCCGCTCGATCCGCGTGACGCACCCGAAGGCAGACACCCGCGAGATCCAGCGCGCGTACGAGATCGCCGAGCACCACCACCGGCTGCAGTTCCGCAAGAGCGGCGACCCGTACATCACCCACCCGCTGGCCGTCGCGACGATCCTCGCCGAGCTGGGCATGACACCGCCGACCATCGTTGCCGCGCTGCTGCACGACACGGTCGAAGACACCGAGTACACCCTCGACACGCTGCGCACCGATTTCGGCGACGAGGTCGCCGCTCTCGTCGACGGCGTCACCAAGCTCGACCGGGTCAAGTACGGCGACGCCGCGACTGCCGAGACCGTGCGCAAGATGGTCGTCGCGATGGCGCGCGACCCGCGCGTGCTGGTGCTCAAGCTGGCCGACCGGCTGCACAACATGCGCACGTTGCGGTACCTGCCCGCCGAGAAGCAGGAGCGGAAGGCCCGCGAAACGCTGGAGATCTACGCGCCGCTCGCGCACCGCCTCGGCATGAACACGCTGAAGTGGGAGCTCGAGGACCTCTCGTTCGCGACCCTCTTTCCCAAGCGGTACGACGAAGTCGTGCGGCTCGTCACCGATCGCGCGCCGAGCCGCGACACCTATCTCGCCGGCGTGATCGAACAGGTCAACGCCCAGCTTCGCACCGCGAAGGTCAAGGCGTCGGTGACCGGCCGGCCGAAGCACTACTACTCGATCTACCAGAAGATGATCGTGCGCGGTCGCGACCTGAACGACATCTACGACCTGCTCGGCGTGCGGGTCCTGGTCGACTCGGTTCGCGACTGCTACGCGGCGCTCGGCATCATCCACGCGACCTGGAACCCGGTGCCGGGTCGCTTCAAGGACTTCATCGCGATGCCCAAGTTCAACCTGTACCAGTCGCTGCACACGACGGTGATCGGTCCCGACGGCAAGCCGGTCGAACTGCAGATCCGCACGCACGCCATGCACCGGCGCGCCGAGTACGGCATCGCAGCGCACTGGAAGTACAAGGAAGACTCCGCCAGCGGCGTCGAGTCGCCGTCGACCGGCAACGACATGGCCTGGCTGCGGCAGCTGCTCGATTGGCAGAAAGAGGCCGCCGATCCCGGCGAGTTCCTCGAGTCGCTGCGGTTCGACATCCAAGGCGCCGAGGTCTACGTCTTCACGCCGAAGGGTGACGTCGTCGCGCTGCCCCAAGGCTCAGGGCCGGTCGACTTCGCCTACGCCGTGCACACCGAGGTCGGGCACCGCTGTATCGGCGCCCGCGTCAACGGCCGGCTGGTGCCGCTCGACAGCACGCTCGACAACGGCGACGCGGTCGAGATCTTCACCTCCAAGGCGCAAAACGCAGGCCCGAGCCGTGACTGGCTGGCGTTCGTCAAGAGCCCGCGCGCCCGCACCAAGATCCGGCAGTGGTTCGCCAAGGAACGCCGCGAGGACGCCATCGAAGATGGCAAGCAGGCGATCGCGCGCGCGATGCGCAAGCAGGGCCTGCCGCTGCAGCGGCTGCTGTCCGACGACGCGCTCGGCAACCTTGCCACGAGACATGCACTACACCGACGTGTCCGGCCTTTACGCCGCAGTCGGTGAGAATCATGTGACGGCGCAGACCGTCGTCCAACGCCTCATGCTTGCGCGTGGTGGCGAAGAAGGTGCCGTCGAAGACCTCGCCGAGACCATCAACCCGAACGCTCCAGGGCCGCGGCGTCCGCTGCGATCGACGGGCGACCCTGGCGTGGTCGTGAAGGGCGCGAGCGACATCTGGGTCAAGCTGGCGCGCTGCTGCACGCCAGTGCCGGGCGACGCCATCAACGGCTTCGTCACCCGCGGCAACGGCGTTTCTGTGCACCGGCTCGACTGCGACAACATGGTGAGCCTGACCGAGCAAGAGCCCGATCGCGTCGTCGCCGTCGAATGGGCGCCCGGCGCGGCGTCGGTGTTCCTCGTCGTCGTTCAGGTCGAGGCGCTCGACCGCAGCCGGCTGCTCGCCGACCTCACCCAGGTGCTGTCGGACCAGCACGTCAACATCCTCGCCGCCTCGGTCACCACCACGCGCGACCGCGTCGCGGTCAACCGGTTCACCTTCGAGATGGGCGACCCCAAGCACCTCGGACACGTCCTGAAGGCCGTCAAGGCGGTCGACGGCGTGTACGACGCGTACCGCGTGACGAGCACCGCCCGCGCCTGACGACAGGCGCGGGCAGTCGCACGACTACGACAGGCTACGAAGTCGCCGCCGCGCTAGGGCTCGTCGAAGCGGCCGGGCTGGTGGATGCGGCGAGCTGCCGAGCTGGACGCCGACGGGCTGGGGCTTGGTGCCGACGCAGCGAGCACGTCGACCACGAAGACCAGCTCCTCGTTGGGCTTGACGGACCCTGGCCGGTCGCGCCGTAGCCGTCAGCCGGGGTGACGATGATCTCGCGGCGGCCGCCGACCTTCATCGGGGCGATCCCGCTCGCGGAATCGCCGCCGATGCCCTTGGTGAAGCCGGGCACGACCTGGTCGAGAGAGAACGTCGCCGCTGCAGTCCCTCGACCATGACGAGTCGAACTCGGCGCAATCGACGTAGTTGATGCCGAGGTAGTTGACCGTCACGCTGTCGTGCAGCCCCGACCGTTGCGCCGGTGCCGACGACGAGATCCTTGACCTGCGTCTTCGTTGGCACCGGGCCGGCCGGGATGGTCACGACCGGCTCGGTCTTCAGTTGTGGCATCGACCCCCGCGGGCAGGATCGGGAAGTTGGCGACCGGCGAGGCGACGACGCTGGGCTTGCTGGTGCAGCCGCTCGCGGTCGTCGGGATCGGTGGGACCGGCGAGGAGGCGGCGCGGCGTCGGCGGAGGTAGACGCCACCGGTGACGAGAGGTTGGCCGCCGACTTGTTCTTGCTCGGCAAGGTGATGGCCAGCACGATGCCCACGATGGCGATCACGGCACCGGCGACAGCCCCATCGCCGTGCGGCGGCGGGCCTTGGCTCGTGCCTCAGCTTTTGCTGCCATCCGTTTCAGGTACCGCTCGCGGGCGATCTGGCGCTTCCGGTCCTTGCCGGCCACGCGGCCTCCTTGGGCATCGTTGGGCGTCTCGGGTCATCGGTCGGGTCAGGGGCTCGTGAGTGGCTGCGGGAATAAGGCAGCGGCGACAGTCTAGAGGGGCCGGTAGGCTCAGCTTCGCAGGGCGATCCAGGTCACAGCAAGGTCACATCAACGTCGCAGCAACGACGGATCGAACGTTCGTGCGGTCTCTCAGGTTCGGCGCGAGGAAGGACCAGGGAAGCAAACCGTGCTCGTCGTCGGGTTCCCTGCCGGTCTCTTCGCGGCGAACTGCTACGTCGTTGCCCCGGCCGCCGGCGAACGGTGCGTCGTGATCGATCCCGGGCAGGACGCCGTCCCCGCATTGTCTGAGGTTCTTCGCGAACATCGGCTGCGCCCGGCCGCGGTTCTGCTGACCCACGGCCACATCGATCACATGTGGTCGGCCTACCCGGTCTGCGACGCCCACGGCGTCGCCGCCTACATCCACGGCAGCGACCGCGACCGGCTGGCCGACCCGGTGCGCACGCTGTCGCCCGACCTCGTCGAGGCGCTCGGTGTGGCGGGCGTGACCTTCAACGAGCCTGACGAGGTCCGCGAACTCGCCGACGGTGGCGTGCTCGACCTTGCCGGCCTTGAGTTCATCGCCGATCACACACCTGGCCACACCGAGGGCTCCGTCGTGTTCCGTACCGACGTGCCGACGATGGCGAGGCGCTGATGTTCTCCGGCGACCTGCTCTTCGCCGGGTCGATCGGCCGCAGCGACAGCATCGGCGGTGACCCGGTCGCGATGCAGAAGAGTCTCGCGTGGGCACTGACGTTGCCCGACGAGACGGTCGTGCTGCCCGGTCACGGTCGTTCGACGACGATCGGCCGCGAGCGGGCGAGCAACCCGCACCTGCGGGGCATCGAAAGCGCGGCGCGGCAGGTGAGTGCCATCAACGCGCCCAAGGGCGTCATGGAGTACCTGCCGCCCGAATCGGCGGCGTTCCTCGCCGTCCGCGACGCACTTGCGGCGCCCGCGATCGCCGCGGGCTACGGCTACATCGAGATGGCCACCTTCGAGCACACCGAACTGTTCGTTCGCGGGGTCGGGGAGTCGACCGACGTCGTGAGCAAGGAGATGTACACGTTCGACGACCGCGGCGGCCGGTCGCTGTCGCTGCGGCCCGAGGGCACCGCCGGGGTCATGCGTGCGGTGATCGAGCACCGGCTCGACCGCGGTGCGTTGCCGGTCAAGCTCTGGTACGCGGGCCCGTTCTTCCGCGCCGAGGCACCGCAACTGGGCCGCTACCGCCAGTTCTTCCAGGTCGGCGTCGAGGCGATCGGCGTCGACGACCCCGCGCTCGACGCCGAGGTCATCGCGATCGGCGACGACGGCTTCCGCTCGCTCGGGCTCACCGACTACACCCTCGACATCACCTCGCTCGGCGACGAGACCTGCCGGCCCGCCTACCGCGAACGTGCTGGTCGCGTTTCTCGACACCCTCGACCTCGACGAGGCGACCCGTGCTCGCGCGCGGGTGAACCCGCTGCGGGTGCTCGACGACAAGCGCACCGAGGTCCGTCGCCAGCTCGCTGACGCACCGCTGATCATCGACCACCTGTGCGACGCGTGCGCCGAGCACTTCGCCGCGGTGCGTGCCTACCTCGACGCCCTGCGGGTGCGGTACGTGCTCAATCCCCGCCTGGTGCGCGGCCTCGACTACTACACGAAGACCACGTTCGAGTTCGTCCACGAGGGCCTCGGTTCGCAGTCGGGCATCGGCGGTGGCGGCCGCTACGACGGGCTGATGGCCGAGCTCGGCGGGCAACCGCTGTCGGGCATCGGCTTCGGTCTCGGCATCGACCGCACGGTGCTGGCCTGCCGCGTCGAGGGTCGCGTCGTCGGCGACGTCCCCCAGGTCGCGGTGTTCTTCGTGCCGCTCGGCGATGCGGCCAGAGTCGAGAGCGTCGCCATCGTGGGCGAGTTGCGCCGGGCCGGCATTCACGCCGATCTGGCCTACGGGAGCAAGGGTCTGAAGGGCGCGATGAAGGCGGCCGACCGGTCGGGTGCGGCCTATGCGGTCGTCGTCGGCGAGCGAGATCTCGAGGCTGGCGTCGCCCAGGTCAAGGACCTCGCGAGCGGCGACCAATCCGCCGTCCCGCTTACTGAACTTGTCGCCACGCTGAAGGAGACGCTCCAGTGATCCGCACCCGCGAGGCCGGCACGCTTCGCCGCTCCGACGCCGGCACCACCGTGACGCTCGCCGGCTGGGTGGCCCGTCGCCGCGACCTCGGCGGTGTCGCGTTCGTCGACCTGCGTGACGCGTCGGGCATCGCGCAGGTCGTGTTCCGCGAGGGCGCCGTCGCCGAAGCTGCGCAGCGGTTGCGGTCGGAGTTCTGCGTGCGCGTGGTCGGTGAGGTGCGCGAAAGGCCTGCGGGCAACGAGAACGCCGAGCTACCGACCGGCGAGATCGAGGTGGTCGCGGTCGAACTCGAGGTGTTGTCGGAAGCCGCGCCGCTGCCGTTCCCGGTCACGGGTTCGCCGAGATCAACGAAGAGGCTCGGCTGAAGTACCGCTACCTCGACCTGCGCCGTGAAGGCCCGGCGCGCGCGTTGCGGGTGCGATCCGAGGCGAACCGGATCGCGCGCACGGTCATGGCGCAGCACCGGTTCGTCGAGGTCGAGACGCCGAACCTCACGAGGTCGACCCCCGAAGGTGCGCGCGACTTCCTGGTGCCGGTGCGGCTCCAGCCTGGTCACTGGTACGCGCTTGCCGCAGTCGCCCCAGCTGTTCAAGCAGCTGCTGATGGTCGCGGGCATGGAGCGGTACTTCCAGATCGCGCGCTGCTTTCGCGACGAGGACTTCCGCGCCGACCGCCAGCCCGAGTTCACCCAGCTCGACATCGAGATGAGCTTCGTCGACCAGGACGACATCATCGCCCTCGCCGAGGACGTCGTCGTCGCGCTGTGGCGCGAGATCTTGGGCTACGAGGTTCCGACGCCGATCGCGCGCATGACCTACGCCGATGCGATGACGCGCTACGGCTCCGACAAGCCCGACCTGCGGTTCGGTCTCGAGCTCGTCGACTGCACGATGTTCTTCGCGCAGACCCCGTTTCGGGTCTTCCAGGCGCCGTACGTCGGTGCGGTGGTGATGCCGGGCGGGGCGTCGCAGACGCGAAGCGAGCTCGACGCCTGGACCGACTGGGCGAAGTCGCGCGGCGCGCGAGGGCTGGCGTACGTGCTGATCGGCGACGACGGCGAGCTGGGCGGTCCGGTCGCGAAGAACCTGTCGGACGCCGAGCGCGCCGGCCTCGCAGCGCACGTCGGCGCCGCGCCCGGTGACGCGATCTTCTTCGCTGCAGGCGAGCGATCGCCGTCGCTGGAACTCCTTGGTGCGGCGCGCCTCGAGATCGGCCGGCGGTGTGACCTGATCGACGAGTCCCGGTGGGAGTTCCTCTGGGTCGTCGACGCCCCGATGTTCGAGCCGACCGCCGACGGCGGCTGGACCGCCGTCCATCACCCGTTCACCTCGCCCAAGCCCGAGTTCGCCGACGTCGTTCCACGAAGCGCCGGGGGAGGCGCTCGCGTATGCGTACGACATCGTGCTGAACGGCAGCGAGATCGGCGGCGGCTCGATCCGTATCCATCGCGGCGAGATGCAGCAGCGGGTCTTCGACGTGATCGGCCTGACGAAAGCTGAGGCGGAGTCGAAGTTCGGCTTCCTGCTCGAGGCGTTCACGTTCGGGCCGCCGCCGCACGGCGGCATCGCGTTCGGGTGGGACCGCGTGCTGACGATGCTCACCGGCACCGAGTCGATCCGCGAGGTGATCGCGTTCCCGAAGACGGCGTCGGGCGGCGACCCGCTCACCGGCGCGCCGACCACGATCACGGCCCAGCAGCGCAAGGAAGCCGGCATCGACTTCACACCAAAGCCGCCGGCCACCTGACGTAGGTAGGGTCGGCGCTGTGACGTCGACCCGTAGGGGCGCAGGATGACACTGTTCGACGACGCGACCCGGCAGGCGCAGGCCGCCGTCGCGCCCCTCGCCGTGCGGATGCGACCGCGCACGCTCGACGAGGTGGTCGGCCAGCAGCAGTTGCGCGCGCCCGGCACCCCGCTTCGGCGAATGGTCGAAAACCCTGATGCCGGCGGCAGTTCGGTGTTCCTGTGGGGTCCGCCTGGCACCGGGAAGACGACACTTGCGCACGTCGTGAGCAACGCGACGTCCCGCCGTTTTGTCGAACTGTCGGCGGTGAACGCGGGGGTCAAGGACGTCCGCGAGGCCCTCGAGGAGGCGAAGCGCGAACTCGGGATGTCGGGCCGGCAGACGGTGCTGTTCATCGACGAGGTGCACCGGTTTTCCAAGACCCAGCAAGACGCGTTGCTGCCCGCGGTCGAGAACCGTCTCGTCACGCTGATCGCCGCGACGACCGAGAACCCGTTCTTCTCGGTGATTTCCCCGCTGCTGTCGCGCTCGTTGCTGCTGACCCTGACACCGCTGACCGACGACGACATTCGCGAGGTCGTCGAACGGGCGCTGGCCGACGAGCGCGGGCTGCGCGGTGAGTACAAACTCGAGGCGGACGCCGAGGGGCAGCTGATCCGGATGGCCGGAGGTGACGCCCGCCGGGCACTGACCTACCTCGAAGCGGCCGCCGATGGCGCCGGCCCGGCCAGGGCGATCACCCTCGACGTGCTGGCAACCGCGGTCGACCGAGCGGCGGTTCGCTACGACCGCGACGGCGACCAGCACTACGACGTCGCGAGTGCGTTCATCAAGTCGCTGCGCGGCAGCGATGTCGACGCGAGCCTGCATTACCTGGCGCGCATGATCGAGGCCGGCGAGGATCCGCGCTTCATCGCCCGCCGCCTGGTGATCTTGGCAAGCGAAGACATCGGGCTCGCCGACCCGACCGCGCTGACGACTGCCGTCGCGGCGCATCAGGCGGTGGCGTTCATCGGGTTCCCCGAGGCGAGCCTCACCCTGGCGCAGGCGGTCATCGCGCTCGCCACCGCGCCGAAGTCGAACGCGGTGATGACCGCGATCAGCGCGGCGCTCGACGACGTGCGGCGCGGGCTCATCGGCTCGGTGCCTGCCTACCTTCGCGACACGCACTATCCCGGCGCCGCCAAGCTGAATCACGGCACCGGGTACCGGTACCCGCACGACGACGCCGCCGGAGTGGTCGCCCAGCGGTACGCGCCCGAGCCGGTCGCCGACCGCGAGTACTACCACCCGTCGCAGCACGGCGCCGAGGCCGACACGGCGCGGCGGCTGGTCAGGATCCGCGCGGCGCTGCGCGGCGAAGCAGCCGCCCGCGCCGCTGACCGGGCGTCGATCTGGTCGGGGTCCGCGGCTCTGGCCACGACCACGCGACCACCATGGTCAGGGAGCAGGGCCAAAAGCATCCTCGTAGGTGACAAGCTCGGCGCCTTTGCCGGCGACCGGCAACTGCCGCACCGCTGCGACATCCCCAGACCGTATCGATCACACCGTTCGGCAGTAGCGCCGTCGATACGCAGCCATGAGCTCCCACTGGCGCACCTCGCGATTCACGCCGTCCGAGCTCACGTTCGGGTGGGCGGGGCGCGTCCTGGCGACGATCCTGTTCTGTCGCCCGTCTACCTGGCGGTCGACATCGCTGGCATTTTCGGGATTTTCTTCGTGCTCGCTACGTCGCGACGATCGTTCCCCAGGGTCTGCGCTGGCTGTGGCAGCCCGCTCGGGTCGAGCTCATCGAGGACCCGCTGCCCTCGTCAGATCCCGCGTTTGAGCCTCCTTCGCCAGGGTCCGCCATCGCTGATCGTCAGGCGCCGAGCCGCTGGTAGGGGCTCCGACCCGATATCCTCCGACCTTGTTGCCGTGTTTGCCTTGGTACCCGCCCGGTCGAAGGAGTGAGCACCACATGTCTGTGGGAGACGTCGCAGGGCTGATCGCCGCTATCGCCTTCGTGCTTCTGGTCGGGCTGCTTGCGATTCCGTTGCTGAAGCTGGGCAAGGTCCTCGACGAGGCGCGCCGCCTGGTGGGCAGCGTGACCGACGAGACGGTTCCGCTCATCAACGAGGTCACCACGACGGTCGGCCTCACCAACCACCAGCTCGAGCGCGTCGACACGATCACCGCAGGCGTGCAGCAGGTGACGACGAACGTGTCCGCCCTCACGTCGCTGTTCGCGGCCACCCTCGGCAGCCCGCTCGTGAAGGTCGCCGCGTTCTCCTACGGGGTGCGCCGTGCGATGAGCGACCGTCGTCGCGACGACGTCGAGAAGCGCGTGAAGACCGAACTGAAAGCAGAACGCAAGAGTGGACGTCGAGGGGCTGGCGCATCGAACGGTTCTGCCGCGCCGAGCAAGGACTCCGCCGCATGAAGCGCCTTGTCTACCTCGCGATCGGTGCCGGGGTCGGGGTCGCCGCGGTACGCAGAGTCAGCCGTGCGGCGAGCAAGCTGACGCCCAGCGGCCTGGCCGGTTCGGCGGGTGGCGCGATCTCGGGCGTGCGCGGCTCGATCCGCGAGTTCATCGACGAGGTCCGCATCGGCATGGCTGAACGCGAGATCGAGCTCACCGACGCGATGTCGGGCGAGCCGCCAGCGCCGTACTCGTCAGGTACCGGTACGGGCGCGGCCCGCAAGAACGGCAGGTCGGCGTCCTAGATGGAGTCCGCGGAAATTCGCCGCCGGTGGCTCGAGTTCTTCGAGAAGCGCGGCCACACCGTCGTGCCGTCTGCGTCGCTGGTCGCCGACGATCCTGAGCTGCTGTTCGTCGTCGCCGGCATGCAGCCGTTCAAGCCGTATTTCAGGGGTGACCTGCCAGCGCCGTGGCCGCGCGCGACGAGCGTGCAGAAGGTCGTGCGCACTCCCGACATCGACGAGGTCGGCAAGACGACCAGGCACGCGACGTTCTTCCAGATGTGCGGCAACTTCTCGTTCGGCGACTACTTCAAGGAGCGGGCGATCCCGCTCGCCTGGGAGTTGCTCACCAGTCCGCTCGAGGCCGGCGGGTACGGCTTTGATCCTGAGCTGTTGTGGGTGACGGTCTTCACCGACGACGACGAAGCCGCCGCGATCTGGCATGACGTGGTCGGCGTCCCGGCTGAACGCATTCAACGGCGCGGCATGGCCGACAACTTCTGGTCGATGGGAGTGCCGGGCCCGTGTGGTCCGTGCAGCGAGATCTACTACGACCGCGGGCCAGCTTTTGGCGTCGGCGGTGGGCCGATCGCGAACGAGGAGCGCTACCTCGAGGTCTGGAACCTCGTGTTCATGCAGTTCGAACGCGGGGCGGGCGGTGACAAGGAGAGCTTCCCGATCCTTGGCGAGCTGCCGGCGAAGAACATCGACACCGGTATGGGTCTCGAGCGGATGGCCGCGATCCTGCAAGGCGTCGACAACCTGTACGAGATCGACAGCACCCGACCGATCCTCGATCGCGCGGCAGAACTCAGCGGTCAGCGGTACGGCGCGAACGCCGAGCACGATGTGCGGCTTCGCGTTGTCGCCGACCATTCGCGGGCGGCGACGATGCTGATCGGCGACGGCGTCACGCCGTCCAACGAAGAAGCGGGATACGTGCTGCGGCGGATCCTGCGGCGCATCGTGCGCAACATGCGGCTGCTCGGTGCGCACGGCCCGACGATGCACGAGCTGATCGCGACGACGATCCAGGTGATGTCGCCGCAATACCCCGAACTTGCTCGCGACGCCACTCGGATTCACGCGGTGGCCGACGGCGAGGAGACCTCGTTCTTCTCGACGTTGCAGGCTGGCACCACGCGCTTCGAGAACGCGGCGAGGGAGTCGGGCGGCGCGGTGCTGTCGGGCGAGCAGGCGTTCGCGCTGCATGACACCTACGGGTTCCCGATCGACTTGACGCTGGAGATGGCTGCAGAGCAAGGGCTTTCTGTCGACGAAGCGGGTTTTCGGCGGCTCATGGAAGAGCAGCGGCAGCGAGCGAAGGCCGACTCCAAAAAGAAGAAGACGGGCGCGGTCGACGTCTCGGCCTACCGCGCGGCGCTCGACGCTGTCGGTGCGCCGGTCGAGTTCACCGGCTATCGCGAGCTTTCCGGCGAAGCGCCGTGTTCGCGGTCTGCTTGTCGACGGCGCGTTGGTCGAGGCGGCGCCGGCGGGCCAGCAAGTCGAGCTCATCCTCGATCGCACGCCCTTCTACGCAGAGGGCGGTGGGCAGCTCGCCGACGCCGGCACGATCACGGCTGGCGAACGGCACGGTCGTCGAGGTCGACGACGTGCAGCAGCCGCTGCCCGGGCTCATCGTTCACCGGGGCCGCGTCGTGTCGGGCGAGGCGGTCGTCGGCGAAGAGGCGCATGCCGCAATTGACATCGAACGCCGCCGGGCGATCTCGCGGGCGCACACCGCGACGCACATGGTGCACAAGGCGTTTCGCGAGGCGTTAGGCGACTCTGCGACGCAGGCCGGGTCGGAGAACTCGCCCGGCCGCTTCCGGTTCGACTTCGCCAACCCGTCGGCGGTGCCCGCATCGGTGCTGGCCGATGTCGAGGCACGGGTCAACGACGTGCTGGTTGACGACCTCCTGGTGACGGCCGACGTGATGAGCCAGGCCGAAGCGGTCGCATCGGGTGCGATGGCGCTGTTCGGTGAGAAGTACGGCGATCGGGTGCGGGTCGTCTCGGTCGGCGAGTGGGCACGCGAGCTTTGCGGAGGCACCCATGTCGACCGCACCGGGCATCTGGGCGTGGTCAAGCTGCTTGGCGAGGCGTCGATCGGTGCCGGCACCCGGCGCGTCGAGGCCCTGGTCGGTGCCGACGCCTATCGCTTCCTGGCGCGCGAAGCTTTGCTGGTCTCGCAGTTGGCCGAGCAGCTAAAGGCGCCGCGCGAAGAACTACCCGATCGCATCGAGGGTCTGGTCGGTCGGCTGCGCGAGGCGGAGAAGGAACTCGAGAAGCTGCGCGGCGACCGGGTTCTTGCGGCAGCGGCCGGGCTCGCAGCTGCGGCCGTCGACGTCGGCGGGCCTGCTCGGTGGTGGTGCAGCGGATCCCCGACGAGACCGACGCTGCCGACGTCCGGAAGCTCGCGATCGACATTCGTGACCGTCTCGGCTACCAGCGGCGGGGCAGTCGTGGTTGCGGTGGCGGTGACCGGTGGCCGGCCGATCGTGGCCGCTGCCGTCGACCAACGCGCGCGCGATCGGGGACTCAAGGCGGGTGAGCTCGTCGGCATCGCCGCGAAGGCACTCGGCGGCGGGGGAGGCGGCCGCGACGATGTCGCGCAAGGTGGTGGTACCCGTGCCGACGCGGTCGACGAAGCGATCGGGGCAGTCCTCGCGGTCGTCGGTCAGCGCGCCGGCGGCGCGTGAGTGTCGGGCGCCGGCGGCGCGTGAGTGTGCGCGGCGCGTGAGTGCGGCGCAGGCGCGTGAGCGGCACGGCGCCGTCATGACCGGCGCGCGGCCGGGTATACAGCGAGCTATGGCACCCGAGATGCGACCCGGCGTCCGACTCGGGATCGACGTCGGCAGTGTCCGGGTTGGCGTTGCTGTCAGCGATCCCGACGCCCTGCTCGCGTCCCCGGTCGAGACTGTTCCGCGGGCCAACCAGCGTGCGGACGACGCCGGCTGCGAGCCGGCCCGATCTTGCGCGCATCGCCGCTCTGGTCGCCGACCATCGTGCGGTCGAGGTCGTCGTCGGGCTGCCGCTGTCGCTATCAGGAGCTCGTGGCCCGGCCGCGCAGACCGCGATTGTCGTACGCTCGAGAGATCGCGGTAGCCATCGATCCGGTGCCGGTGCGTGTCGTCGACGAGCGGCTCTCGACGGTCAGCGCCCACGGGCAGCTCGCCTCGGTCGGCGTGGCATCGCGGGCGCGCCGCGCGGTCGTCGACCAAGCGGCAGCGGTCATCATCTTGCAGAGTGCTCTTGACGCCGAGCGATCCTCGGGCCGAGCACCGGGAGAGGTTGTGAGCGCACCGTGAGCACGCCGATGGACCCCTTCAACCTTGGTTTGCGTCACGGCGAACCCAAGGCATCGGTGTTCAGGCGCATGTTGCAAGTGCCGTTCGCCGTCGCGACCTCGGCGCTCGTCGTAGTCGGCATCGTGGTCGGGGGAGTGCACTACACGGGCAAGCTGATCCACCCGGCGGCGTCGAACGACTACACAGGCACCGGGTTCGGCACGGTGCAGATCGATGTGCACCCGGGGCAGTCGTTGTCGGCAATCGGCCAGACGCTGGTCACCGCCGGGGTCGTGAAGAGTGTGACCGCCTTCAGCGACGCGGCCAACGACAACGAGGCAGCCAAAGTCGATCCAGCCGGGCACCTACCGGCTCAAGCTCGAGATGTCCGCAGCGAGCGCGGTGGCGCTGATGGTCTCGCCGGATTCGCTCGTAGGCGGCCGGGTCACCATCCCTGAAGGCCTCCGGATCAGCCGGGTCGAGCAGTTGATGGCGACCGGCGACAGCACCATCAAGGTTGCCGACATCGAAGCCGCGCTCGCCAGGCCTACCGACTACGGATTGCCCGCGTACGCGAACGGCAAGGCCGAAGGGTTCCTCTACCCGGCGACCTACAACGTCGACAGCACGACCACGGCGACGCAACTTCTGATCCAAATGGTGGGCCGGTTCCAGCAGGTCGCCACGTCGATCAATCTCGCGCAGGGCGCAGCCGCGTTACACCTGTCCCCGTACCAAGTCGTGATCATCGCGAGCCTGATCGAGGCCGAGGTGAAGCGGCCGCAAGACTTCGCCCAGGTCGCCGAGGTCATCATCAACCGCATTCACAAAGGAATCCCACTCGAACTCGACTCCACCGTGAACTACGCGCTGGGCACCACTAAGCCGTTCCTGAGCCCGACCGACCTGAAGACGCCTTCGCCGTACAACACCTACGTGCACACCGGACTGCCGCCGACGCCGATCGACTCACCTGGGCAAGCCGCGCTGCTCGCGGCGCTGAACCCGGCCCAGGGCAACTTCCTCTATTTCGTGACGACCGATCCCGTCACGGGAGACACCACCTTCACGGCATCTCAGAAGGAGGCAAACGCCTTGCGAGTGCTTGCTCAGAAGAATGCGGCGCTGATCGCTGCCGGTTCGGCTCCGGCGTCACCCCCTGCCCCAACCGCGACCCCATGACGCCGCTTTCTGCCGTCCCGTCGCCGCGCCGCGCCGCGGTGCTCGGCTCTCCGATCGAGCATTCGCTGTCGCCCGTCCTGCACGCGGCCGCGTACCGGATCCTCGGCCTCGCATGGAGCTACCAGGCGATCGAATGTGACGAGGCGCGACTCCCAAGCGTGATCAATGATCTCGACGAGAGCTATGTCGGGTTGTCGCTGACGATGCCGCTGAAGCGGGCGATCCTGCCGCTACTCGACGACATGAGCGACCTCGCGCGCGACGTCGGCGCCGCCAACACGGTGCTGATCGAGGGCCTCGGCCCTTTTCTGCGACGACGTGGCGAGAACACCGACGTGCCCGGCATGGTCGCGGCGATCAGGGCGGTACGGCCGGACGCCGGCGGTGCCGGCCGTGGAAGCGTGATCCTCGGCGCGGGCGGAACGGCGGCCGCTGCATTGGCGGCGCTACGCGAGCTCGGTGTCACGAGGCCAACCGTGGTGGTACGCAATCGCGACCGGGCTGGTGACCTCGTCGACGCCGCCGACCGCCTCGGAGTGCTTGCGGATCTCGTCGACTGGCCGGGTCAGGCAGCGCTGGCCAGCGCGGAGCTGGTGATCTCGACAGTGCCCGCCGGAGCCACGGATTCGCTCGCCCAAGAGTCGCCGCTTCGATCGGGACAGCTGCTGTTCGACGTCCTGTATGAGCCATGGCCCACCCCATTTGCTGCCGCTGCGGCGTCCAATGGCGCCCAGGTGATCGGCGGCCTTGAGTTGCTTGTGTGGCAGGCGGCTTTCCAGGTTGAACTCATGACCGGACGCCCCGCACCGGTTGACGCGATGCGGGCGGCGGGGCAGGCTGCTATTGGGTCGCGTCCGACGGGCGCCTGAGGTTTAAGCCCACCCCCCGGACCGCCGATGGGGTACCGGTAGACCCGTAATATCCCGGGTCAGACAGGTCCCGAGAGAAGGTGCTCGATGTCCTCCGTCCAGCCGCCGCTTGAGTACGTGAGCCGAGCCGCCCGATTGGACCGGATCCTGCGCGAGTTGTTGCAGCAGACGCCGGGCGTCGAGGCTGCCGCCGTGGTGTCGTTCGATGGCCTGCCCATGGCGTCGGCGTTGCCCGCCGGGATGGACGAAGATCGAGTCGCCGCCATGAGCGCTGCGCTGCTGTCGCTCGCCGAACGTGCCGCCCAGGGCCTTGGCCGTGGCGATCTTTCACAGGTCTACATCGAAGGCGAGAACGGCACCGTGTTCCTCGTCTCGGCCCAGGACGAAGCGGTGCTCATCGCTGTCACTGCGGCTGACACCAAGGTCGGGATGATGCTCTACGAGGTGAAGCTGGCCGCGAACAAGGTCGGTGAGGTCCTTCGCGGGCCGGCGCCCCTGCCCGCACCGCTGCCGTCGCACGTCACCCGCAGCTACCTCGACGAGGCCGCCGCAGAGACTGATTCAGCCGCGTACGAACCGGCCGAACCGCCGTCCGATGACATGCCCTACAGCGAGCATGATCACAGCGAACCGTCCAACGAACAGCCGGCGTATGTCGATCCGGCCTATGAAGTAGCTGTCGAGGCCGCCGAGACGTCAGAGCCTTCCTACAGCGAGCCTGCGTACAGCGAGCCCACACACGTCGAGCCTGCCTACCCTGCCTACCCTGCGTACACCTCGGCGAGCACCGAGACTGCTGACGAGGCTGCCGACTCCGACGCCGACGAAGATGAGTACGCGGAAGGCGCGTACACCAGCGCCTCGGCTCTCACCGAGCCCTACTTCGCCGAAGCACCAGCCCCGCCTGCACCGCCTGCCGATCCGCCGGGGTGGTCGTCGTACGCGCCGAGCGGCAGCGTGCTCCCTGGTGGACAAGGTTCCTGGTCGTAACGGTCGTAAACGGTCGTCATCGGTAGTCCCGCGCCCCACCACTGCCCACGCTGCATCGCTATGCGACTGCCCGCAACCGGAGAGGTAGACCAGTGAAACTCGAAGGCTCACTCGATGCCTTCAGTCTTCCTGACATCTTCCAGCTCTTGAGCTTTACGAAGAAGTCGGGGGGGTTGCACCTGCGTCGTGGAAACGTCCACGGCACGGTCTACTTCCGCGACGGCTCAGTCACCGGTGCGTCTTCTGATGGTGGTCGGCAGGCGCTCGCGCGTCGACTGGTCGGTAGCGGCGCGGTCGGCGACGACGAACTGACGGCCGCTGTCGAGCGGGCGGCGAACGACGGGATCGGAGTCGGTCGCGCGCTGCTCGACGCCGGAGCCGTCGACGCCGAACTGCTCAGAAGCGTGGTCGCCGAGCAGGCCGTCGATGCGGTGTTCGACCTCTTGCGGTGGAGCGAGGGCGACTTCTCCTTCACCGTCGACGAGCCTGGTCCTGACGACGTCGGGTTCTCCCTCGGCGTCGAGCCGATCGTCAACGACGCCCGCAGCCGGCTCGAGACGTGGGAACACGCCTGCCGGGTCATCCCCTCACCCGAGACGGTGCTGGCGCTGCCGGTCGCAGTTCGCGAAGACCCGCAGATTTCGCGCGGCGAATGGGCGTTGCTAGCCCTTGTAGACGGACGCCGCACTGTTGCCCAACTGGTCGCTCTCGCAGGCCGTGGTGACTACACCGTGGTGTCTCAGCTGGCCGCCTTGATCGAGCGCGGGCTGCTCACGGCGCGCACGCAGGACGACGCCGAGGGTGTGCTCGCACTGGCGCGTCGTCAGGCGATCCTCGCTCGGTTGGAGGGCGACGGCTCGGCCGCGGCCGTTGCAGATCTCCCTGACGTTGCTGATGTGGCCCCCGCCGCCGAGGCCGCTCCCGCGACTGTGTTCGCACCGATGCCCGCGACGTTTGGCGCTGAGGCGGCTGAGTTCGCCGCGCTTGATGACGCCGTCGACACCGTAGACGCGGACGGAGACCTGGCCGCCGCCGGGCTCGCTGAAGTCTCGACGGCATCGACCGTTGCGTCGGTGCTTGCGGCTGCCAACGGTGAGTCGTCGCCCTTCGCCCGTACGCAGGCGCCCACATCGCTGCGATCCACCGATGACGTTCGCGCGCCCAACCCCGAGCGCGCCCCCGCTGCCGAGCGGCCCGCCGCCCGGGTCGAGGAGCGCATCGCAGCGCACCTCGTTGCTGACACCCGCACGCCAGTGACACCGTCTCGGCCCGAGCCGTTCATGCCCAAGCGCCGCCCAGAGTTTCCCGACGACAGCGCTCATCCCGGCGATCGCCCGCATGAACGGCGGCGGCCTCGCGACCGCAACGGTCGCGGCCGTGGATCCGTTCGACCACAAGTCGCAGATCGAGCGGGATCCCAGCGTGAACAAGAGCCTGTTGCTGCGTCTCATCGCCGGCGTTCGGGGGTTGTGACATGGCCATCAAGCGCGGTCGCAGGGGCGGCAACGCCCAGGCGGTGAAGATCGTCGTCACCGGCCCGTTCTCGGCCGGCAAGACGACTCTGATCCGCACGATCAGCGAGATCACCGTGCTGTCGACGGAGAAGGACATCACCGACGAGACGAGGTCGACCAAGGCCGAGACGACGGTGGCCATGGACTTCGGCCGCATCACGATCGACCACGATCTGGTGCTCTACCTGTTCGGCACCCCGGGCCAGGACCGCTTCGACTTCATGTGGGAGATCCTCGGCGAGGGAATGCTCGGCTACGTGCTGCTTGTCGACGCGCAGCGCCCGGAATCACTGTCCGAAGCGGTCGCGATCCTGGCGGCCTTCAAGAAGATGGCCCGGGTGCCGTTCGTCGTGGGCCTGAATAGGGCGCAGGGCGCCGAGCCCGAGGTCGAGAGCAACGTCCGTGCCGTACTCGGACTCGACGATTCGGTGCCGGTCGTGCCCTGCGACGCCACCGACAGGCAGTCGGTGAAGGACGTCTTGCTGGCGTTGCTCTACGCCGTGGTCGACTCTCTCGACGTGGCAGCCGCCGAAGCGTAAGGCGTCAAGGCAAGGCAATTCGCTGCCGATGGACGTCTCATGACCGCACTTGCTGCTCCTCCTGTGAGCAGTCGCAGTCCGGTTGCGGCACCAGTGCAGAAGACGATCATTCCGGGAATTCTCGTCGGATTTGCCGTCGCCTATCTGACGATGCCGTTCGCCCACGCGACCGGTGGCCGGGAGCCTTGGGCGTTGACCAAGGCAGCCGTCGTGGTCGGCGTTGCTCTCATAGCGGTCAAGCCGTGGCGTGAGCTCAGCGCCCGTGTTCTTGCGCTCGCCGTCACCGTGTCGCTCGCGGCGCTTGCAGTCTGTCTTGTGACCCCTCCGGGCTGGTTCGACGGCACCCGCGCAGCGAGCTACGCGTTGGCTGCCGCAACCTTCGTAACAGTCGCGTCGTACGCACGCAGCGTGCGGCGGGCTTATCCGATGGCGGCGATCGTCGCGACGGCAGGTGCCGTGCAGTTCTGCTGGTCCTTCATCGCGTGGTGGGGTGGCCGTGATCAAAGCATCCCGATGGTCGGGACCTTCTACTGGCACAACCAGTTCGCCGCGTTCCTGCTCGCGCCCGCGCTGATCGCACTCGCCCTGCTCGTCGGAGGTCGAGCCCCGTGGCGCCTCGTCGGCTGGGTTGTGGCACCGCTGACCGTTGCCGGCATCGTTCACTCATCGAGCAGAGGCGGCATGGGGGTGCTGCTCGCGGGCTGGCTCGTGATCGGCGTCCTTGCGTTGCGCGTCAAGCCCAACCGGCGAGCCTTCCTTAAATGGTTGGCGGCATCGGTTCTTGCGGCGGGCGTCACGGTCGCGGTCTCCGGCCCGCCCTTCTTCTCCTCGACGGCCTCACCGTTGTCGGCCACCCAGGCCCGGGCGAGCGCGGGGGAGACCGCCGACGCCAACAGCGCGTACCGCGTGCGGATGTGGCGCGAGTCGATCACGGTCTTCGAACATCACCCGGTCGCTGGCGTCGGCTACGGCGGATTGGAATCAGCTGCGAGCAAACTGACTCCTGCTAGCTGGCCACGCTCGCCGCTCGCACACAACGATTACCTCCAGGCCCTTGCTGAGGGTGGCTTGCTGCTTGGTCTGCCGTTTTTGGTGGCCTGCGGGACGATCGCCTTCGGACTGGTGCGCGTCGGGCGCAGCCGGGTACGCAGCCGCGTCATCGACGTCCGCACGGGTGTTGTGGTTGGCGCGATGGCACTGATGGTGCACGCTGCGATCGACTTCGATTGGACCTATCCCGGCCTCTTCTGTCTTGCGGCGATTGTCACGGCGCTCGCAGTCGGACCGATGCTGCACCGACCCGCGCGTAAGGCCGTTGTGAGCACACCGCCTGACGCGGGCGGTTTGCGAGCACGACCAGATGCACTGTGGGCTCGGATCGCGCTCGTTGGCTTGCTCGTAGGCGCGACAACTGCTGGCGGAATTGCTGAACACCGCGGCGGTTTGCAGATCGCTTTCAAGATCGCGAACCCGCGATCGGCGCCAACCGCGGGAAGCACAGGGGCGGGTGCCAGGTGAAGCAGCTCGGCGACATCCTTCTCGAGAACGGCCTCGTCAGCGGCACCCAGCTGGCGACGGCATATGAAGAGCATCAGCGTAGCGGGCGCAGCCTCGGCCGGGTGCTCGTCGAACAAGGCGTGCTGTCGGAAGGTCAACTCGTTGCTGCACTCGCGACGCAGATCGGCTTGCGCTTCGTCGACCTCACCGATTTCGCCGTCGACGGCTCTGCCGTCTCGCGGGTGCCTGAAGCGGTTTGCCGGCGCTACACCGCGCTGCCCGTCGGCTACGACGACGGCAAGCTATTGGTGGCGATGGCCGATCCCGCCAACGTCTTCGCCATCGATGACATCCGTTCGATTACCGGTCTCGACGTCAAGCCGGCCGTTGCCACGCGCGCGGACGTGCTCAGTGCTATCAACCGCTTCCACCGAGCCGACGGCGAGCTCGACGACCTGACGATGTCGTTGAGCGCCGGCGACGACGATCTCGACGAGCTCAGCAACGTCAAGGACCTGGTCGAGGACGCGCCGATCGTGAAGTTCGTCAACCTGCTGATTTCGCAGGCTGTTCAAGACCGTGCGTCGGACATCCACATCGAGCCAACCGAGCGCGACCTTCGCGTGCGGTATCGCATTGACGGCGTGCTGCACGAAGTCATGAAGTCGCCGAAGAGCATCCAGGCAGGCGTGACGAGCCGGCTCAAGATCATGGCGGAGATGAACATCGCCGAACGGCGGATTCCGCAGGACGGCCGGCTTTCCGTCAACGTCACCGGGAAGAAGATCGACCTGCGCGTGGCGTCGCTGCCGACGGTGTGGGGCGAGAAGATCGTCATGCGAATCCTTGACAACTCGACTGCGCTCCTGAAGCTCACCGACCTTGGGTTCGCCGACGG
The DNA here is from genome assembly GCA_963809135.1 of uncultured Actinomycetes bacterium. Taxonomy (GTDB): domain Bacteria; phylum Actinomycetota; class Actinomycetes; order Acidothermales; family Acidothermaceae; genus PALSA-607. The sequence continues at coordinate 64,360 of CAWEIG010000012.1, read as the reverse complement.
CAACTACGAACGATGGTCGCAAAGCTTCACCAAGCCCTACGGCATGATGCTCGTGACGGGTCCGACTGGTTCAGGCAAGTCGACGACCCTTTACGCCACGCTGAACATCGTCTCGACGCCCGACAAGAACGTCATCACAGTCGAAGACCCGGTCGAGTACCGGATCCCTGGCATCAACCAGGTTCAGACAAACGTGAAGGCCGGGCTCACCTTCGCGTCGGCGTTGCGCTCGATCCTGCGATCTGACCCCGACGTTGTGCTCATCGGTGAGGTGCGCGACCACGAGACGGCGCAGATTGCGATCGAAGCCGCGCTCACCGGCCACCTCGTCCTGACGACTCTGCACACGAACAACGCACCGAGCGCCATCACGCGTCTCATCGAGATGGGGATCGAGCCGTTCCTGGTCGGCACCGCAGTCGACTGCGTGCTCGCGCAACGACTCGCGCGCCGCCTGTGTTCGAAGTGCAAGGAGGCGTACGTGCCGACTGCCGAGGCCCTCGCGCTGGCGCGGTATCCGCAGTCGCCAGATGAGCCCCTGCCGACGTTGTACCGGCCGATCGGGTGTGCCGCGTGCTCGAAGACCGGGTACAAGGGCCGGCTTGCCCTGCACGAGGTCATGGTCGTGACCGAGGCGATCGAGCGGCTCGCGGTCGAGCACGCCTCCGCTGAAGTCGATTGCGACAAGTGGCACGGGAGGAAGGCATGGTCACGTTGCGCCATGACGGCTTGGCGAAGGTTGCTGCGGGCGTCACGTCGCTCGAGGAGATCTTCCGCGTGGTCGTGTAACGCCTGCCGCCGGGACCGCAATTTGGCGAACGGCGCGCAATCGTGCGCTGCGGATTCGGCCGACCGGCTCAAGGAGAACGAGCTATCGGTCGATGTGACGTCCTGAACCATGCCGGACCCGGCAGGTGCGAAAGGGGCTTCTCGGTGGAAAGCAGTGGCTTCTTCCCGGATCCAGGCGTGCAGCCGGTGCCGGACATGAACACGCACGAGTCCGCCCTCGTGGACGACCCGCTGACGAGCCCGAACTGGAGCGCGTCTGAGGTACCGAGCTTCGCGCCGTCGATGCTCGTGCAGGAGCCTGAGGTCGCTGGCGCCGCCCGGTCGAGACCACTCCTTGCGCCCAGCTGCCGTCGTCGCGCCGGTCGCAGCGCGGTTCGCACACGTTGGTCGATCGCAGCTCACCCGATGTGATTCACGCCAGGCCCGTGCACGAGAGCACCACCACGATCGCCGGTCTCGACCTGACGGCGCTTGCTGGCGTCGGTCGTCTCGCTCGGTGCCTCCGACCTGCACCTCACCGCCGGCGCTCGACCGATGATCCGCCTGCAACGGCAGCCTGCAGCCTCTCGAGGACACCCCCGAGCTGTCGCCGCCGGTGATCCAGACGATGCTGTACGCGATCTTGACCCAGCGCCAGCGCGAGAAGTTCGAAGCTGAGCTCGAGCTCGACTTCGCCTACGCCGTGCCCGGTCAGGCACGATTCCGTGTCAACCTCTACCGCCAGCGCGACGCGGTTGGTGCAGCGTTTCGTCTCATCCCGTTCGACATCAAGCCGCTCGAAGCTCTCGGCATCCCGCCGTCGGTCTCGAACTTCGCCATGCTGCCTCGCGGATTCGTCCTCGTCACCGGCCCGACCGGTTCGGGCAAGTCGACGACGCTGGCCGGCATCGTCGACCTCGCGAACCGCAAGCGCCGCGACCACATCATGACCGTCGAAGACCCGATCGAGTTCTTGCACCAGCACAAGTCGTGCCTGATCAACCAGCGCGAAGTCGGTGAGGACACCCACTCGTTCACCAACGCGCTCAAGCACGTGCTGCGGCAAGACCCCGACATCATCTTGGTCGGTGAGATGCGCGACCTCGAGACGATCTCCGTTGCGCTGACCGCGGCCGAGACTGGTCACCTCGTGTTCGCCACCCTGCACACCCAGGATGCCGCGCAGACCATCGACCGCGTCATCGACGTGTTCCCGCCCTACCAGCAGCAGCAGGTTCGTGTGCAGCTCGCCGGCGCGTTGCAGGGTGTCGTCAGCCAGACGCTGTGCAAGACGGCCGACGGCCGCGGCCGCGCAGTTGCCACCGAGGTGCTCGTCGCGACACCCGGCGATCAGGAACCTGATCCGCGAGGGCAAGACGCACCAGATCTACTCGGCACTGCAGGCCGGCGCGCGTCACGGCATGCACACGATGGACCAGCACCTGGCAGAACTTGTCAAGGGTGGCCGAATCTCCTACGAGACAGCACTCGAGAAGTGCCACACCGTCGAAGACTTCAACCGGCTTTCCGGCCGGGGATGACGAGGATCACGACATGACCCAGACATTCCAGTACACGGTCCGGGACCGGTCGGGCAAGCTCGTCAAGGGCACCATCAGCGCTGAGAACCAGACGATGGTCATGCAGCGCCTGAAGGCCGGCGGCTACGCGCCCGTCAGCATCACGCAGGCGAACTCCGGCATGAAGAAAGAGATCACGATCCCGGGGTTCGGCGGCAAGAAGGTCAAGCTCAAGGACCTGTCGGTCATGGCGCGCCAGTTCGCCACCATGGTCAACTCGGGCCTTTCGCTGCTGCGCACGCTGACGATCCTGTCCGAGCAGACCACGAACAAAGAGCTCGCCCGGGTGCTGAGCGTCGTGCGCAACGAGGTCGAGACCGGAACAGCCCTGTCGGCGGCACTGGCGAAGCATCCTCGGGTCTTCCCGCCCATCATGATCAACATGGTGCGGGCCGGCGAGGTCGGTGGTTTCCTCGACTCCGTCATGATGCAGCTCGCGACGAACTTCGAGTCTGAGGTGAAGCTGCGCGGCAAGGTGAAGTCGGCTATGACCTACCCGGTCGTCGTGCTGTGCATCTCGGTCGTCGCGGTCATCGGCATGTTGCTGTTCATCGTCCCCGTGTTCAAGAAGCTGTTCCTACAACTCGGCGGCAAGCTGCCGTTGCCGACGCAGATCCTGGTCGACCTTTCGGGCGCGCTCGAGTTCCTGCTGCCGGCCGCGATCATCGGCGCGATCGTCGTTCGGTGTGCTGTGGGGCAAGTACAAGCACACGGCGCAGGTGCGCAACGTCGTCGATCCCGCTGAAGCTCAAGATGCCGGTGTTCGGCAAGCTGTTCCAGCAGATCGCGCTGAGCCGGTTCACCCGTAACCTCGGCACGATGATGCACTCCGGCGTTCCGATCCTGCAGAGCCTCGACATCGTCGCCGATACGACGGGCAACGTCGTCGTTGGTCGCGTCGTGCGCGACGTTCAGGACAGCGTGCGCACCGGCGAGGCATTGACGGCGCCGCTGTCGAAGCACCCGGTCATTCCCGCCATGGTCGTGCAGATGATGACCGTCGGCGAAGAGACCGGTGCCCTCGACACGATGCTGCACAAGATCTCGGAGTTCTACGACCAGGAGGTCGAGGCGACGACCGAGTCGCTGACCGCGCTTGATCGAGCCGCTGATGATCGCGTTCCTCGGCGGCATCATCGGATCGATGATCGTGGCGCTCTACATGCCGATCTTCAAGATCTTCACGCTCATCAGCTGACCCGTTCGCGCCGCACCTGCGGCGAATGCCGCACGCATCTCACCTGTCCGGACCACTCAAGTCCCGCGTCCGGCGCGTCGATCACACGCAGTGTCATCGAGCCGTCGACGACAAAGGCACACCCGCTGTGAAGCGGGGTCGCAAAGCAAGGGGACTCGAGCTTTCGAGTCAGCCCGGCCGCCCGACGGGCATCTGCCTCAGGGGAAAGCAGTGCGCGGCTCACTTATCTCGGTCCGGAAAGGACAACAGATGCTCGCTCGTATTCGCAAGGCCATGGAGGAGAAGGAAGAGGGCTTCACCCTCATCGAACTCCTCGTCGTCATGATCATCATCGGCATCCTCGCAGCAATCGCCATCCCGGTCTTCTTGAGCCAGCGCCAGAAGGGCTATGACGCGTCGGTCAAGAGCGACCTGCGCACCATCGCCAACGAGCTCGAGTCGTACAACACCGATCAGCAGGCGTACCCGGCCGACACCGGCGGCGTCACCATCGGCAACCGGCGTCACGACGATCGGTACCGACCCGACCACGATTCGCACCTCGAGCGGCAACTCGTTCAACTACGTGTTGAACACCGGCGTCGGCACCGCTGCGGCAGGCTCGGCGTACTGCCTCGTCGGCGTCAGAACACCAAGGGCACCCACGTCCTGGGAGTACGTCTCCAGCCTGGGTGGCCTCCAGCCGGCCAGCACGTTTGCGGGCCCGACGGCGCTTTGCCGGCCTGCTCCTTCGCAACAACCGCCTTCTAAGAGCTCGTTTCGGCAGCGCGGTGGCCGGGGTCTTCGGATCCCGGCCACCGAGCGTTCCAACGGCATCCTGAATCACCCGTACCGCGTTCAAGACCTGCACCAGACCGACGATGTTCCATGAGTACCGCCACGGAGGGAGCACACGCGATGAGCTGGTTCTTGCGGCGTCTTGACGCCGCCAGAATGCAGTCTGACCGTTCGGGCGGCTTCAGCCTGATCGAGGTCATCGTCGCGCTCGGTCTCATCCTCCTCGTCATGACATCGTCGGTCGTCTTCTTCGTCAACTCCCTTCACACGAGCGCCGGCCAGCAGAGCCGTCAAGCCGCGATTTCAGTGGCGGACCAGGCGATAGAAGTAGCGCGCGCGGTGCCGGTAGCCAACCTCGTCGACGGACGCGACCAGGCGACGGCCGACGCGCAATGGACTGCCCTGCCGGCCGGTGCGCTGGCAGCCAAGACGTCGAGCAAGGAAATGTTTGACACGCCGCCGGTAGCAGCGACTCCAAGCCGTGCCCTTCACGGTTGCCGATGCGACCACGTTGGTGAACAAGGTGCAGTACACGGTCGACACCGCAATCGGCGGATGTTGGGTCACCTCGACCGCGCCCGTGCGCTGCACTGCGCCCGCTACGCCGCCAACCCCGACGCCGAACGTCTACCGCATCATCGTCGACGTGCATTGGCCAGCCATACAGGGTCAGAGCTGCCCTGCGTCGAGATGCGACTACATCGTGACGACGCTGCGTGACGCGTCGACTGATCCCGTCTTCAACTTGGGCGGTCCCTGATGGTCAACACGCTGCTTGCCCGTCGACGCGACTGGCGTTCACGCGTCGATCAGGGATTCACGCTGATCGAACTCCTCGTGTCGATGATGATCTTTGCCGTGCTGCTCTCCGTGATGATGTCGGTCGTCCTCGGCATGACCAAGAGCATGAACAAGACGCAGAGCGTCGCCGACGCCGCGGCTCAGGGATTGCGTGCGACACAAGCCCTCGACAAGGAGCTGCGTTACGCAGACTGGGTTAATCCGTCGTACTGCGACCTTGCCCGCGACCAGCATTTCGACCACGAGTATCAGCTTCGAGGGTCTGACGAATGCGGGCGTCGTCCAGTGCTACCAGTGGCACCTCACCGGTGGTCTGTTACAGCAACGATCGTGGACGTCGGCGTCGACGACCACGTCGTATCCCGACCGCGTCGTCTCCGGGTTGGACGACGGTTGCCACGGGCGTCGCGAACACCGGCCCGGTGCCGCCGTTCACGGTGACAGCTCGGGCAAGCGGGCGCGGCAAACACCGTCTTCAGTCAGGTGGCAATCGACCTGGTCATGGTCGGCAAGAGTCAGTCGGTCGGCCACGCCGAGACGAAGCTAACCGTCACCCTACGCAACAGCAACTATCCTCCTGGGAGCGCGCAATGCACCAACGCCGTGACGCCGTGATCGCGCGCATCGGACGTGTTGTCGCGCGGCGAGCAGACGACGCGGAGGAGGGCGTCGCGATGCTGCTCGCCCTCATGGTCATTCTGATGCTGCTGACGATCAGCATCACCGTGGCCGGCGTTACCTTGTCCCAGGTCAAAGCCGAGCCAGCTCGAGCGCAAGACGACCGTGACCGAAAGTGCCGCAGAAGCGGGATTCGATATCGCGCTGAACCGGATCCGGGCCGCCAACACGGGTGTCCTGACGACTAGATCCAAACACTGACAGCCTATTACCTTCCCGGAACATCGAGCGTTGCTGCCGTGCAGCGCGCATCAGGCCCGACGATTACGGGCGCTGTCAACGATGGAACAGCCACCGACAGCTCGTACAGCGTCACCCTCGTTTACTACGACAAAGACCCGAGTCTTCCTGGCGCCACCATGATTAATTGCAACGGTTCGAACGCCGGCGAGCGTGCCCGGCTTTGTGCAGATCACCTCCATCGGCTCGGCGAAGGACGTTTCCGGCACCCGCGTCGGCAGCGGCAACCGAGTGCTGCAGACCGTATATGCCCTGCAGACCAACAACGCGAACACTGCCGGCGGCGAAATCCCGTTCTACAGCAATCTCACGTTGTGTTTCGCGGTCTCCGACGCGGTCAACACGGTGAAGGTAGGCGACAAGCTCACTGTGGCCACTTGCAGATCCGACCGCGAAGGATCCGCGGCAACTGTTCTCGTACACCCCCACTCTTGAGCTCGCAGTCACCGCCACGAACGGGGCTACCCTGTGTCTGCAGGGCGCAGCAACGGTGCACGTCGTGCCGACACTTCAGCCGTGTTCGCTGAACCCGCTGCCCGCCCCGGCCCCTCTCGCCCCGCCGTAGACCCTCAGCACACAGGTATGGAGCTACAACGACAGCGGTCAGTTCCAGGCCAGCAATACATCCGACACCGGACTTGTTTCGAATATCTGCCTGAACCTGTACGCCGGTTCCACCAGGCTCGATCGCGGGCTTGGCCGCAGGCGACTTCGTTGATGTTGACACCTGCGGTGCTCAGATGGTGCCGACCGCCAAGGTGGGCGCCGGCGCAGCCGGCACCGCGCTTCGGCTCTTCCAACTGATCAACTACCAATACTTTGGCCGGTGCATCGACGACACGAACCAGAGCGTGCTCGCGACGTGGCTCATCGGTTACCCGTGCAAGCAGGACCCTCTTGCCACCAACCTCACCTGGAACCAGGTGTACTACACCGGGCGTAAGCGGCGGTGACGGTGGTACCACCACCACCGAATCCGCCTCAAACGGCGGAGGCGCTCCCGGCAACACAGTCATTTCGACGCCGCCGGTCTACAACTCCTCGGGAGTGCTCGTCACAGCGGCGACGGGATGCCAGATCTCGAACGTGACGCCGTGCCAGTTCATCACCTTCCCGAACGGTGCAGGCGGTTCGACCAAGCGCACTACTACTGCCTCGAAGCCGGCAACGCGCCGAATCCGGCGGCGCCGATCAACGGCACCATCGTCACGGTCCAGCCTTGCAGCACAACCGACCACTACCAGCAATGGACGTACACACAGAAGTACGTACTCGAACTACCTGCAGCAGTACCTGATCCAGCCGTACGGCGCCTCGAGTGAGCCACCTCTGTCTGACGATGACTATCGGCAGCACGCCGCCGGGACTGACGTACGACTCTGCCCATGCCGGAGGTACTCCGATCCCGGCGTACGGCTACATCTGACGTGGAGACGTGCAACAGTAAGCCGGCGCCGTTCTATCCAGACCTGTCGCAGAAGTGGAACGCGCCACCGAATGTGAACGTGAACCAGTTGAAGAACACCCTGGAGTTGCCCAACCCCTGAGCCAGCTTTCTTCAGACGGGTCTCGGATAGGTTGAGCGCGTGATCCTCGTAGCGTTGACCGCTGTCGTCGGGCTGCTCGTCGGGTCGTTCCTCAACGTTGTCATCTGGCGTGTACCACGAGGCGAATCAGTCGTGAGTCCGCGATCTCGTTGCCCGAACTGTGGGCACGAGATTCGCGGTCGCGACAACGTGCCGATTCTTAGCTGGCTCTTGTTGCATGCGCGCTGCCGCGACTGCGGTGCCCGCGTCAGCGCGCGGTATCCGCTCGTCGAGCTCGCCACCGCCGTCCTGTTCGGACTGCTCGCTTGGCATTTCGGCTTGCACGTCGTGCTGATCGCCTACCTGTACCTCGCCGCGATCTCGATCGCGCTCGCGCTCATCGACATCGATCTGCACAAGCTCCCTGACGCTCTCACGCTTGCCGTCGTATCCGGTGGCTGCCGTGTTGCTCACCGCGGGCGCCCTGACGGCACACGAGCCCTTCGACCTTGTTCGGGCGGCGATCGGCGGAGTGGCGCTGTTCGCGCTCTACGCCGTGCTGTGGTTCGTCTATCCGAGGGGTATGGGTCTCGGCGACGTCAAGCTGGCCGGCGTCCTTGGCATGTACCTGGGCTACCTGGGCTGGGGCACGCTCGCTGTCGGGGCATTCTTCGGGTTCGCACTTGGCGGAGTGGTCGGCATCACGCTTGATGGCGGTCGGTCGGGCCACGCGCAAGAGCAAGATTCCCGTTCGGCCCCTTCATGCTTTCGGGCGCAATGGTTGCGGTATTTGTCGGTGCGCGCCTCGCGCACGCGTACGTTTCGTTCTCGCGAGGCTGACCCGCGCGGCGTAATACGGCCGCGCATTTGCTCAAGGCGAGACGCGATCTTACCGATGCCGTCATCTGACAAGGACCGAAGACACCCGGTCCAGCTGCGGTCGACTGACCGCTAGTTTGAGGGGAAGGCATCGTGGCTGGAAGAAAGGCCGTCGGTCTCGATATCGGGACGTCTGCGGTACGCGCCGCCGAGCTTTCGGTTGGCCGCGGCGGTTACACCCTCGAGCGCTTCGGTCAGGTAGCTCTGCCCGTCGGCGCGGTCGTCGATGGCGAGGTCCTCGATCGCGACGCCGTCACCGCAGCGCTGAAAGTGCTGTGGGCGCAGACCAAGTTCTCGACCAAGCGAGTCGTTCTCGGCGTCGCGAACCAGAAAGTCGTCGTGCGCCAGGTCGACCTCCCGTGGATGGAGCCGAAGGAGCTGCGCAACGCGCTCGCCTTCCAGGTTCAGGACTTCATCCCGATCCCGGTCGACCAGGCCATCATGGACTTCCACCCGCTCGAAGAGTTCACCAACGACTCCGGCAACCGCATGCTGCGGGTGCTGCTCGTCGCTGCCGGCCGCGAGATGGTCGGTTCGTGCCTCGACGCAGTGCAGCACGCAGGGCTCACGCCGGTCATGGTCGACCTCACCTCCTTCGCGATCATCCGCGCGTCGACTCACGCAGACGCGCTCGGCATGGACACCCAAGCCGAGGCGCTCATCGACATCGGTGCTCGCGTGACGAACATCGCCGTTCACCAAGGTGGTCAGCCGAAGTTCGTGCGTGTGCTGCTGATGGGTGGCGCCGACATCACCGAGGCTGTCGCCGAGCGGATGGGAATCCCCCTGGAGCAGGCCGAGGCGCTCAAGCAGCAGATTGGCATTCCCGCGACTGCCGCTGAGCGCGACGAGAACCCAGCAGGTCGTGTTATCGACGGGATCGCAGCGTCCTTCGTCGAAGAGATCCGCGGATCTCTCGACTACTACCTCGCGTCACCCGCCGCCGTCCCGATTCGCCGGATCGTCGTGTCCGGCGGAGGGTCGCGGCTGGACAACCTCGTCTCGCGGCTGGCTGCTGTGACGCGGCTGCCCGTCGAATGTCGCGAATCCGCTGGCTTCAGTGCGGATCGGTAACACCAAACTGTCGACCGAACAGCTCGGTCACATCGAGCGCCTTGCGGCGGTGCCCGTCGGGCTGGCAATGGGAGTCGCCTCGTGAGCACGACCACGACGTCCACCAGGGTGGTCGAACTGCCCCGAGTGAACCTCCTTCCACCCGAGATCTTCGAGAAGCGTCAACTGCAACGAGCCCAGGCGGGTCTCGGCGTCGTTGTCATCGCAGCGCTCGTCGGAGTCGGTCTTGTCTACGTCAGTGGCGGTTCCAAGGTCACCGACGCGAAGTCACGGCTCGCGGCGTCGCAGGCACACCCAGGCAGACCTCCAGTCGCAGTTGAACCAGCTGAGCTTTGTCACCGCCGAGGCGGCGCAAGCCACCGCTGCCGCAGAACATGCTGACGCAGGCGACTGCCTCGACAATCCCGTTCTCGACGTACCTGGCTGACCTGAGCCTGCTTACACCGAAGAACGTGTGGTTCACCTCTGTCACGCTTACGGCCACGGTGACGCCAGGGTCGATCACCGACGCGGCTAGTGCGCCGGCGACGGTTGGCAGTGTCAGCTTCTCTGGCCAGGCCCTTGCTCACAACGACGTCGCGACGTGGCTTGACAACGCCGCGAAGGAAGTCGGCTTCGCCAATCCATACTTCAGTTCGTCGACCGAGAGCCTGATTCCGGGTACCGGAACTGCTCCTGGGCTCGACCCCGAAGACGTGGGTCACGTTCAGCTCGTCCGTCAATCTCACATCCGCGGCGCTGTGCGGCGCCCAGCCGGGAAAGTGCTGACATGTCTCGAATCCAACAGTGGATTGCCGGCACCGTAGTTGCCGTCCTTGTGATCGTGGCGGCCGGTTGGTTCCTCGCGATCGCACCTCAGAAGCACAAGGTCTCGAACCTTGGCTCGCAGGCCAACGCGCAGGAGCAGACGAACAGCGGGCTGCGCACCAGGCTGACGACGCTCAAGGTTGCGAGGGACGCCGTACCGAGTGAGCAGGCCGAGGTTGCTGCGATCACGCAGAAGATCCCGAACGACCCGGCGATGCCGAACTACGTTCGAGCTCTCACTGTGATCGCGCAGAAGACCGGCGTCGAACTGGTCTCGATCGCGCCTGGCGCGCCGACGCCGGTAAGCGTTGCTGCGCCGGTCGTTCCTGCCGCCACGGCAGCAGCGGCTCCGTCCGTCGCGCCGTCAACGGCGGCAGCGGCACCGGCGGTCGCGCTTCCAGCCGTCAGCTTGCAGGCCATCACCGTGTCACTCAGCGTCCAGGGCGGGTACTTCCAGATCCAGCAGTTCACCGACGCTCTGCAGAAGCTGGCACGTACCACCGTCGTCAGCGCACTCGCCATCGCTCCCGGACGGAGCGCTGAAGAAAGTGACCCAGCCGAGTTCGGCGCCAACGCCGCCCGCCTATAAGAGCCTTGGCCGCGACGATCACGCTCAGCGTCTTCATGAACTCAAGCGACACCTTCGCAACCCCCGCCGCGCCGGCCCAGGCGTCGGGCGCATCAGTCCCAGGCGCGGCCGTCTGCATCTGCAGCCCGCGTTGCCGTCCGCTAGCGCGAGTAACTAGGAGACCCGGATATGAGCGAGTCCTCACTGTCGCCGACTGGGTCGTCGCAGAAAAATCAGCGCCTCGCGCTGGTCGCGGTCGTCGGAGTGGCCGTGGTCGGAGTCATCGTCTACCTGCTGCTGTTCTCGGGCGGATCGACGTCGAGCCCAGCCGCAGCGCGAGTGACACCGCACACGCAGACCTCGGCACCCGCTTCGGCGAGCCCGTCGGCCGTCCAGGCGGTGCCGGCGGCCTACACCGCAGCGGTCGGACGCAACCCGTTCCAGCCTGCGCTGACTCCGCCGCCGGCACCGGCCACGGCTTCGGCCGCGGCGTCGAAGGCGGCGGCGCCAACCCCAACCCCCACGCCGTCCCCGCTGATCGTGATTCCGACGCTGACGCTGCAACCATCGCCGACCGTCACTGTCACAGCGTCACCGTCGCCGACTGCAACGGTTACCGTCACACCGTCGCCGACCGGTCTGCCGACCGCAGGCAACGCGATCACGTTGATGCTCGTCAGGGCTGACAACACCGGCACGGTCGACGTCACCGTGACGAACGGTGCGACCACGACGCCGTACAACGGCATCGCACCGGGACAGGTGTTCGGCACCTACTTCAAGCTGGTGTCGATCCTTTCCGACACCTCGACGCACACCCACCACCTATGGTGCCGACTTCGAGTACGGCGACCAGTTCGTCCAGCTCGCCAAGGGACAGTCGGCGACGCTCGGCTAACTCCACCGCTCACATCTCGGCCCCGACCGGTTTCGACCGGCCGGGGTCGAGTGCAATTCAGCGGTCGGGCTCGTTATGGGAGACTCGCGGTCATGCTGCGGTGGCTGACAGCCGGTGAGTCGCATGGTCCTGCACTCGTCGCGATCCTCGAGGGACTGCCCGCCGGCGTGCACACGTCGACCGCCGAGGTCGCCGACGCGCTCGCTCGGCGCCGCGCCGGCTACGGGCGGGGTGCCCGCATGTCGTTCGAGCGCGACGAGATCGACTTCCTCGGCGGCATCAGGCACGGCGTCACGATGGGCGGCCCGGTTGCGATCCGGGTCGGCAACAGCGAGTGGCCGAAGTGGGAGAAGGTCATGGCTCCCGACCCGGTCGACGAAGACGAGCTCGCCGATCTCGCGCGCAACGCGCCGCTGACACGTCCTCGTCCCGGCCACGCCGACCTCGTCGGCATGCAGAAATACGCGCTGACCGACGTCCGGCCCGATTCTTGAAAGGGCAAGTGCTCGCGAGACCGCGGCGCGGGTTGCTCTTGGCGAGGTCGCCTCCAGCTTCTTGCGTCAGGCGCTTGGACGTCGAGGTGCTGAGCCACGTCGTATCGATCGGCCAGGTGAGCGCGCCGGCAGGGCTGGTGCCCGGCAGCGGCCGACCGTGACCGCATCGACGCCGACCCGGTGCGTTGCTTCGATCCCGCGACCAGCGACGCCATGGTGGCCGAGATCGACGAAGCTCGAAAGGACGGCGACACCCTCGGCGGCGTCGTCGAAGTGTCGTGTCTACGGCCTGCCGCCGGGGCTTGGCAGTCACGTGCATTGGGACCGGCGGCTCGACTCGCGCCTGGCCGGCGCGTTGATGGGCATCCAGGCGATCAAGGGCGTCGAGGTCGGCGACGGCTTCGAGTCGGCTCGGCGACGCGGCTCGTTCGCGCACGACGAGATCGAGAACACCGCTGAGGGCGTGCGCCGGCGAACCAATCGCGCCGGCGGCACCGAAGGTGGCATGTCGACGGGGGAGGTGCTGCGCGTTCGCGCCGCGATGAAGCCCATCTCGACGGTGCCGCGCGCACTCGACACCATCGACGTCGCAACCGGTGAGGCCGCGAAGGCGATCAACCAACGCAGCGACGTGTGTGCTGTGCCCGCTGCGGGCGTCGTCGCCGAGGCGATGGTCGCGCTCGTGCATTGCCGATGCTGTGCTGGAGAAGTTCGGCGGCGACTCCGTCGACGAGGTGCGCCGCAACGTGCGCGGCTACCTCGAGAACCTCGTCGTCTCGTGACGCCTCGTGATGGCGCCTCTCGTGGTCCTTGTCGGTCCGCCCGGCGCTGGTAAGAGCACGGTCGGGCGGTTGCTCGCCAGCCGTTTCGGTACGACGTATCGCGACACCGACCTCGACGTCGAGAAAGTCACGGGCATGAAGGTTGCCGACGTGTTCTTCGAACACGGCGAAGATCACTTCCGAGAACTCGAGCGCGTGGCCGTCGCGCGACGCCCTCAGCGAGCACGACGGCGTGCTCGTTCTCGGCGGCGGTGCGATCCTCGATCCGACCACTCGCGAACTGCTGCACGGGCAGCGCGTCGTGTACATCGACGTCGATCTGGCCGATGCCACGAAGCGGGTCGGCTTCAACCGCGATCGTCCTTTGCTGCTCGGCAATCCGCGGGCGCAACTGCACGCGTTGATGGAGGCCAGGCGACCGCTTGTACGAGGAGGTCGCGACCACCACCGTCAACAGCTCGGGCAAGACGGTCGCGGCGGTCACCGCCGAAGTCGCGCGAGGTGATCAGGTGATCGATCGCATCGTGGTCGACGGTGACGAACCCTACGAGGTGTTCGTCGGCGTTGGCGCGCTCGCCGAGTTGGGTGGATTGGTTCCTGCCGACGTGCGTCGGATTGCCTTGGTGCATCAGGCCGCGGTCGGCGCTCGTCGTCGACGACATCGAGAAAGCCTTGTCCGGGTCGCGGTCGACGTCGTGCGCATCGAGGTTCCCGACGGCGAGGCGGCGAAAACCGCCGCGGTTCTGGTGGCGGCCTGGGACACCCTTGCGGCACACGGATTCACCGCAGATCGACGTCGTGGTCGGTGTCGGCGGGGGAGCGGTGACCGACGTCGCCGGCTTCATCGCAGCGACCTGGCTTCGCGGTGTTCGGGTCCTTCAGGTGCCGACGACGTTGCTGGCGATGGTCGACGCCGCGATCGGCGGGAAGACCGGCATCAACATTGCGGCCGGCAAGAACCTGGTCGGTGCATTCCACCCGCCGGCCGGAGTCGATCTGCGACCTGAGCACGCTCGACTCGCTGCCGCGCGCCGACTATGTGGCCGGCATGGCAGAGGTCGTCAAGTCGGGATTCATCGCCGATCCGGAAATCCTCGAGCTGATCGAATCGGATCCTGTTGGTGCATCGACGCCGGCGGGTCCTCACACGGCTGCCCTCGTCGTCCGGACCATTGCAGTGAAGGCCGCAGTCGTCGGTGCCGACCTGCGTGAGAAGGCGGCCGTCGGGCCTGGTGGTTTAGGTCGCGAGATCCTGAACTACGGCCACACGCTGGCGCACGCGATCGAGAAGAACGAGAACTTCCAATGGCGGCACGGTGATGCGGTGTCGGTCGGTCTGGTCTTTGCTGCGGCCCTCGCGCGCCACGCCGGGTATCTCGATATCGAGACAGCGGCGCGCCACCGCGTGGTTCTCGAATCGCTCGGGCTGCCGACGTCGTACCCCGCCGACGCGTGGCCGCAACTGCGTGCTGCGATGAGCCTCGACAAGAAGACACGAGGTCGCACGCTTGCGTTTCGTCGTGCTCGAAGGGCTCGGGCGCGCGAGGATTCTGACCGATCCCGATCCCGAACTTGCTCGATGCCGCGTACGTGGAGGTAGCGCAGTGAAAGTGCTGGTCCTCAACGGACCCAACCTGTCGCGCCTCGGATCGCGCGAGCCCGACATCTACGGTGCGTCCACCTACGACGAGCTGGTGTCGGCGTGCAGCGAGACGGGTCGCGAACTCGGCATCGACGTCGAGGTGCGTCAGACCGACGACGAGGCGACCTTGATCGGCTGGTTGCACGAGGCCGCCGACGCGAAGACTCCGGTGGTGTTGAACCCGGCCGCGTTCACCCACTACTCCTACGCATTGCGCGACGCGATCGCGATGCGCACCGCACCGCTGATCGAGGTGCACCTCACCAATCCGGCGGCCCGCGAAGAGTTCCGGCACACGTCGGTGGTCGCTGGGGTGGCGACGGGCACGATCGCGGGGTTCGGGCTCGGCTCCTACCGGCTGGCGCTGCGCGCGCTTGCCTGAAGGGTAGCACTCGACAGGCTCCCAGACGATCACACGGTAAGGAGTCCACGTCCGTGGCCACCACGAACGATCTCAAGAACGGCATGACCCTCTCGCTCGACAACCAGTTGTGGAATGTCGTCGAGTTCCAGCACGTCAAGCCCGGCAAGGGCCCGGCTTTCGTGCGCACGAAGCTCAAGCACGTGCTGACCGGCAAGGTTGTCGACAAGACGTTCAACGCCGGCTTGAAGATCGACGTGGCCACGGTCGACAAGCGCACGATGCAGTACCTCTACAAAGAGGGCACCGACTTCATCTTCATGGACAACGACACCTACGACCAGCATCACGTGCCGGCGGTCACGGTCGGCGACGCCGCGAACTTCATGCTCGAGAACACCGAGGCGACCATCGCGCTGCACGACGGCATCGCGCTGTACGTCGAGTTGCCGGCGTCGGCCGAACTCGTGATTTCCTACACCGAGCCGGGAATGCAGGGCGATCGTTCGACCGGCGGCACCAAGCCCGCGACTCTCGAAACCGGCGCGCAGATCCAGGTGCCGCTCTTCATCACCACGGGTGAGAAGGTCAAGGTCGACACCCGCACGGGCGACTACCTCGGCCGGATCAACAGCTGACGCGTGCCACAACTCACAGCTCAGATCCACATCCGGCCGGACGCCGATGAGCGCGCGCACGAAGGCCCGCAAGCGCGCGCTCGACGTGCTGTTCGAATGCGATCTGCGTGACTCCGATGCGCTCGAGACGCTGGCCCGGCAACAGGCGCAGGCAACCCCGGTCGTCCCCGAGTACACGGTGACGCTGGTCGAAGGGGTCGTCACTCACCGCTCCAGGATCGACGAACTCATCGAGTCTGTATGCAGTCGGCTGGACCCTCGACCGCATGCCGGTGGTCGACCGCAATCTGCTGCGGATCGGCGCGTTCGAGTTGCTGTGGTCAGACGAGGTGCCCGACGGCGTCGTGCTCAGCGAAGCCGTCAACCTGGCGCGCGACCTGTCGACAGACGACTCGCCGACCTTTGTCAACGGCGTCCTCGCGAAGTTCCTCGACGAGAAGCCGTCGCTCGTCGTCTGAGTACTGCGGCTACCCTGCGACGCGTGGACCGCATCGACGAGCTGCGCGCCGAGTTGGCCGCAGGCTCGGCTGCTGACCGACGTCGACGTGGTCGAGGCCTACCGCCGCGATGAAGCTCGGCTGGTCGAACCAGGTCGCCCGCTCGGCGTCGTCCTCGCTCATGATGTCGGCGACGTCGCAGGCGACGATGCGCTGGGCAACCCGGCATCGCGGTCCCGATCGTGGCCAGAGGAGCGGGCACCGGACTGTCGGGCGGCGCGACGGCGATCGACGGCTGCGTCGTGCTGTCGCTCGCGAAGATGAACGCGATCGTCGAGCTGCAACGCCGACGATCAACTTGCGGTCGTCGAGCCGGGCGTCATCAACGTCCGACCTGCAGACAGCGGCGGCGCGAGCACGGGCTGATGTTCGCTCCCGACCCGGCCAGCTTCGAGATCTCGACGATCGGCGGCAACATCGCGACCAACGCCGGCGGCTTGCGCTGCGTGAAGTACGGCGTCACGCGCGAGGCTCGGTGCTCGGGCTCGAAGTCGTGCTCGCAGACGGCCGGGTCATGAACACCGGACGCCGCACCGTCAAGGGCGTTGCCGGGCTACGACCTGACCGCGTTGTTCGTCGGCTCCGAGGGCACGCTCGGCATCGTCACGCAGGCCACGGTGCGGCTGCGACCAAGGCCGCAGCACCGATCCCGTCACCGTCGTCGGCGTGTTCGCGACCCTCGACGTCCGCTGGCGAGGCGGTCGAACGACGTCATGGGCGCCGGACTGCAGCCGAGCCTTCTGGAACTGATGGACAACGCGACGATCCGGGCCGTCGACGACTGGAAGCACGTCGGGCTCGACCGCGACGCCGCCGCCATGCTGATCGCGCAGGTCGACGTCGACCATCCGCGCGAGCCGGCGCTCGCGATCGAGAAGGCGTTCGCCGCGGCCGGCGCCACCTACACCGTCGTGTCGACCGACGCGACCGAGGCGGCCGAGCTCCTTGGCATCAGGCGCATGACGCACTGGGCGATCGAACGGCTCGGCATGATTCTCACCGAGGACGTCGGCGTGCCCCGATCGAAGCTGGCGCAGATGCTCGCCCGCATCGAAGAGATCGGCTGCGCGACTACGACGTGGTGATCGCGACCGTCGGGCACGCGGGTGACGGGAATCTGCACCCCAGCATCGTCGTCGATTCCGACCGCGCGCAGCCGGCGGCCGAGGAGATCTACAAGGCCGCGCTCGAGCTCGGCGGCACCATCACCGGTGAGCACGGCATCGGCAGCCTGAAGCGCGACTGGTTGCCGGCCGAGATCGGCGAGGTCGGCATGGACGTGCAACGCGCGCTGAAGGACGACGTTCGACCCGCTCGGAATCCTCAACCCCGGCAAGGCGATCTAGCCACGAGCTACAGGGTTTCGACCGCCCGGCGAGCCTCGGCGTTCAAGACTCCCCACGAGATCAGTTCTTCGGTCAGCAGGCTCGGCGATTCGTCGTAGATGACGGCTAGCGAACGCAGGTCGTCCTGCCGAATCGAGAGAACCCGCCCGTTGTAGTCGCCGCGCTGGCTCTGGATGGTCGCCGCATACCGTGCAAGCGGACGAGCCTTTTCCGGCGGGACGTCGGCCAGTTGCTCGAGGTCGATAACCAGCCGCGGCGGCGGCTCGCTCGCGCCGCTCGGGGTCGCGTCGGGCAGCAACTCGCCGACCGGGACGCCGTAGAAATCAGCAAGCTCGGCAAGGCGCTGAACCGTCACCGCACGGTCGCCGCGCTCGTAGGACCCGACCACGACGGCCTTCCAGCGGCCGCGCGACTTCTCCTCGACCCCGTGCAACGACAAGCCCTGCTGGGTGCGGATCGCGCGCAGTCTGGCGCCGAGCGCCTTTGCGTAGTCATTCACGGACATTCACCGTCATCACGGTCATGCACCGGCCCTCACTGACGGCAGTCGCAGGGCGGCTTCAGCTGTACGGCAGTATCGGACGGCGGGCGGCCAGGACAGAGCGAGAGCTCACACCTGGTCACTCCCGGGCGCCGGTTTCACCAGTGGCTACTTCGGGGGATGCCCCTGAATAGGGACATAGTGACCTGAAGATCCCGAAGTCACAGCCGCGCTCGTTACTCATTGTGACGGTAGGCCTATCGTCACTCTGCGTCAAGCCGCTCGTGACTGTGAGCGTGTGCGCGGGTGCTCCGGCTGCTAGGGTGGCCCTGCTCGACGCTCGATGCTCGACGCTCGACATCCTTTAAGACCCGTCCGGTGAGGCGGGGAAGGAGGTCCCGGCGATGACGGCTGCCCACAGCACCAGCGCCAGAACGACCGCCCGGCCCAGCCTCGCACCTCGCGAGGTGCTTGACGCGGCCGACATGGCCCGCGCACTGACGCGCATCGCGCACGAAATTCTCGAACGCACCAAAGGCGGCGCCGACGTCGTGCTGCTCGGTATCCCCACCCGCGGCGTCGGCCTGGCGCAGCGGCTGGCCCGGCAGCATGAGCGCGGTCGAGCACCGCGAGGTGCTCGCGGGCTCCCTCGACATCACGATGTACCGCGACGACCTGCGGCTGCGGCCGCCGCGCGCCGCTTGCCCGCACCGAGGTGCCCGGCGACGGCGTCGACGGGAGGCTCGTCGTGCTCGTCGACGACGTCTTGTTCTCCGGTCGCACCGTGCGCGCCGCGCTCGACGCGCTCGGTGAGCTCGGGCGACCGCGGGCCGTGCAGCTTGGCGGTGCTCATCGATCGCGGCCATCGGGAGTTGCCGATCAAGGCCGACTACGTCGGGCAAGAACCTGCCGACGTCGTGCCGCCGAGCAGGTCACGGTGCTGATCGAAGAGCTCGACGGGCGGGACGCCGTGTTGCTGGCCCAGCGTCGCCGATCGCCCGAGGTGGTGATCCACGATGACCAGGCACCTGCTCTCGGCCGGCGATCTCAGTCGCGACGACGCGATGCTGATCCTCGACACCGCCACCGAGTTGGCCAGCCTCTCCGACCGGCCGATCAAGAAGTTGCCGACGCTTCGCGGGCGCACGATCGTCAACCTGTTCTTCGAAGACTCCACCCGCACCCGCAGTCGTTCGAGGCTGCCGCGAAGCGACTGTCCGCCGACGTGATCAACTTCTCGGCGAAAGGGTCGAGCGTGTCGAAGGGCGAGAGCCTGAAGGACACCGCGCTGACGCTCGAGGCGATGGGCGCCGACGGCGTCGTCATCAGGCACGAAGCCAGCGGTGCGCCCGCACCGACTGGCCGGCTGGATCAAGGGCAGCGTCGTGAACGCGGGCGACGGCACCCACGAGCACCCCACGCAGGCGCTGCTCGACGCGTTCACCATGCGCCGCCACCTCGGCAATCTCGACGGACGCCGGGTGGCGATCGTCGGTGACGTGTTGCACAGCCGGGTGGCGCGGTCGAACGTCTTGCTGCTGCGCACGCTCGGTGCCGACGTCACCGTCGTCGCACCACCGACCCTGCTTCCGGTCGGTGTCGACGGGTGGTCATGCGCGCACTCGTACGACCTCGACGCGGTGTTGCCGAAGACCGACGTCGTCATGATGCTGCGCGTTCAGCGCGAGCGCATGAACGCCTCGTATTTCCCGAACGCACGCGAATACAGCCGTCGCTACGGTCTCGACTCCGCCCGCATGGCGGTGCTGCCCGACCACGCGATCGTCATGCATCCAGGCCCGATGAACCGTGGCATGGAGATCGCGGCCGAGGTCGCCGACTCAGAACGTTCGGTGATCGTCGAGCAGGTGACGAACGGCGTCAGCGTGCGCATGGCGGTGCTGTACCTCCTGCTCGGCGGCAGCGAATCGGCGATCGGTACCGAGGCCGAGCGGCCCGTCGGCCGGCCGACACCGAACACCGAAGGAGGAGCTGTGAGTAGCTGGCTGCTCAAGGGCGTCTCGATCAGCGATCGCGCGAGCCGATCGACGTCCTGCTCGACGACGGTGTTGTCGCGACGATCGGTGCCGGCTCTGTCGCACCGCGGCGCGACGCGTCCTCGACGCCGACGGACTCGATCGCGCTGCCCGGCCTTGTCGACCTGCACACCCACCTGCGCGAGCCGGGTCGCGAAGACGCCGAGACCGTCGAGACCGGCACGTTGGCCGCAGCGCTTGGCGGCTTCACAGCGGTGCACGCGATGGCGAACACCGATCCGGTCGCCGACTCCGCCGGCGTGGTCGAGCAGGTGTGGCTGGCCGGTCGCGAAGCCGGTCACTGCGACGTGCACCCGGTCGGTGCGGTGAGCGTCGGCCTGCGCGGCGAGCAACTTGCCGAGCTCGGCGCGATGGCCGATTCACACGCCCGCGTACGGGTTTTCTCCGACGACGGGAAGTGTGTCTCCGACGCGCTGCTCATGCGCCGGGCGCTCGAGTACGTCAAGGCATTCGACGGCGTCATCGCCCAGCACGCGCAGGAGCCGCGGCTCACCGAAGACGCCCAGATGAACGAGAGCGAGCTGTCGGGCGTGCTCGGTCTTCGCGGCTGGCCTGCAGTCGCCGAAGAGGCGATCATCGCGCGCGACATCTTGCTGACCGAACACGTCGGTTCGCGGCTGCACATCTGCCACATCTCGACCGCCGGATCCGTCGAACTCGTGCGCTGGGCGAAGGCGCGCGGGGTCAATGTCACCGCCGAGGTGACGCCGCACCACCTGCTGCTCACCGACGAACTGGCCGCGACCTACGACCCGCTCTACAAGGTCAATCCGCCGCTGCGCAGCCGCGACGACGTCGAAGCGGTGCGCCGCGGACTTGCCGACGGCACGATCGACGCCGTCGCGACCGATCACGCACCGCACTCCCTGGAGGACAAGGAAACCGAGTGGCAGGCGGCGGCCTCGGGCATGCTCGGTCTCGAGACCGCGCTCTCGGTCGTCGCGCACACGATGGTCGAGACCGGCTTGCTCGATTGGGCGGGCGTTGCGACCGCATGTCGACGCGACCCGCGCGCATCGGCCGGCTGATCTGGCCAAGGACAGCCAATCGACGTCGGCGCGCCAGCCAACGTGGTGCTGATCGACCCGGCCGCGCGTCGCGTCGTCGACCCACGCGCACTCGCGTCGAAGTCCCGCAACACCCCCTACGCCGGTCGGGAGCTGCCAGTGCGCGTCGTCCACACGTTCCTTCGCGCGACCCCGACCGTGCTCGACGGGAAGCCCGCATGACGGCGCGTCACCACTCGGCGTCCACCCGCGGTTCTCGTTCTTGAAGACGGCCGCGCATTTCACGGCGAGTCATACGGCGCGGCCGGCGAGACCTTCGGTGAGGCCGTATTCGCGACCGGCATGACCGGCTATCAGGAGACGCTCACCGATCCGAGCTACCACCGGCAGGTGGTCGTGATGACCGCGCCGCACATCGGCAACACCGGGGTCAACGACGACGACGCAGAATCCGTCGCGCATCTGGGTGTCGGGCTACGTAGTTCGCGATCCGGCCCGCGTGCCGTCGAACTGGCGGTCGTTGCCGCACGCTCGACGACGAGCTCGCCGCGCAAGGCGTCGTGGGCATCAGCGGCATCGACACGCGTGCGCTCACTCGGCACCTGCGCGAGCGCGGCGCCATGCGGGTCGGCATCTCGACCGACAGCGGCAGACGTCGAGGCGTTGCGTCGACCGCGTACGTGCAACAGATCGAATGGAAGGCGCCGACCTGGCCGGCCAGGTCTCGACGCGTGAACCCCTATGTCGTGCCGGCGATCGGCGAGCGGCGCTTCACGGTCGCCGCGATCGACCTTGGCATCAAGTCGATGACACCGCACCGCATGGCACAACGCGGCATCGAGGTGCACGTGCTGCCGGCGACGTCGAGCATCGACGACGTGCTTGGCGGTCGAGCCCGACGGGGTGTTCTTCTCCAACGGCCCGGGTGACCCGGCCGCGTCGGTCGGGCCCGTGCAGTTGCTTCGCAGGTGCTTGATCGCCGGTTGCCGTTCTTCGGCATCTGTTTCGGCAACCAATTGCTCGGCCGCGCGCTCGGATTCGGCACCTTCAAGTTGAACTACGGGCACCGCGGCATCAACCTTCCGGTGATCGACAAGCTGACCGGCAAGGTCGAAGTGACGGCGCACAACCACGGCTTTGCTGTCGACGCACCGCTCGACGGCGAGCGACTCGACGCCGTTCGGCCGGGCGCGAGTCAGCCACGTCTGTCTGAACGACGAGGTCGTCGAAGGGCTGGAATGTCTTGATACGCCGGCATTCTCGGTGCAATACCACCCTGAGGCCGCGGCCGGTCCGCACGACGCCGCCTATCTGTTCGATCGGTTCGGCGACCTGATGAAAGCCGGGCGCTGATGCCGAAGCGCACCGACCTGAAGTCGGTACTCGTCATCGGTTCCGGGCCGATCGTCATCGGGCAGGCCTGCGAGTTCGACTACTCCGGCACCCAAGCCTGCCGCGTGCTTCGAGCCGAGGGCCTGCGGGTCTCGCTCGTCAACTCCAATCCGGCCACGATCATGACCGATCCCGAGTTCGCCGACGCGACCTACGTCGAGCCCATCACGCCCGAGTTCGTCGAGATGATCATCGCCAAGGAACGACCCGATGCATTGCTGGCGACGCTCGGCGGTCAGACCGCGCTGAACACCGCCATTGCGCTGCACGAGGCCGGCGTGCTGGAGAAGTACAACGTCGAGCTGATCGGCGCGAACATCGAAGCGATCCAGGCGGGGGAGAACCGGCAGCGATTCAAGGAGATCGTCGCGGCCGTCGGCGCCGAATCCGCTCGCTCGGTGATCTGCCACACCCTTGCCGACTGTCTCGCGTCGACTGACGAACTGCGGCTACCCGGTCGTCGTCCGGCCGTCGTTCACGATGGGCGGTGCCGGATCCGGAATCGCGTACAACGAGACCGACCTGCGTCGCATCGCGGGCGCGGGTCTGCAGGCGAGCCCGACCACCGAGGTGCTGCTCGAGGAGTCGATCATCGGCTGGAAGGAGTACGAGCTCGAGCTGATGCGCGACCGCAACGACAACGTCGTCGTGGTGTGCTCGATCGAGAACCTCGACCCGATGGGCGTGCACACCGGTGACTCGATCACCGTCGCGCCTGCGCTGACCCTGACCGATCGCGAATACCAACACCTGCGCGACATCGCGATCGAGGTACTGCGGGCGGTCGGGGTCGACACCGGCGGCTGCAACATCCAGTTCGCCGTGCAACCGGAGACGGGTCGGGTCATCGTCGTCGAGATGAACCCGCGGGTGTCGCGTTCTTCGGCGTTGGCGAGCAAGGCGACCGGATTCCCGATCGCGAAGATCGCCGCGAAGCTCGCGCTTGGCTACACCCTCGACGAGATCCCCAACGACATCACCCGCAAGACGCCGGCCAGCTTCGAGCCGAGCATCGACTACGTCGTCGTCAAGGTGCCGCGCTTCGCGTTCGAGAAGTTCCCCGGCGTCGACGACACGTTGACGACGACGATGAAGAGCGTCGGCGAGGCGATGTCGATCGGCCGCAACTTCACCGAGGCGCTGCAGAAGGCGCTGCGATCGCTCGAGCAGACCGGTTCGTCGTTTCGGTGGGACGGCGAGATCGGCGAGCGCGATGAGCTGATCGAGAAGTCGAGCGACCCACCGACGGCCGCATCGTCACGGTCCAGCAGGCGATCCGCGCAGGCGCAACCGTCGACGAACTGCACGACGCAACCGGCATCGACCCGTGGTTCCTCGATCAGATCCTGCTGCTCGACGAGGTCGCGACCGACGTCGCAGCGCAGAGTCACTCGACATCGAGATCCTTCGGCTCGCCAAGCGGCACGGATTCTCCGATGCGCAAATCGCCGCGATCCGAGGTGTAGCCGAGGTCACGTTCGGGACACGCGGCATGAGATCGACCTGCGACCGGTGTACAAGACCGTCGACACCTGCGCCGCCGAGTTCGCAGCCAAGACTCCCTACCACTACTCGAGTTACGACGACGAGACCGAGGTAGTGCCCCGAACAAAGCCTGCGGTGCTGATTCTCGGGTCGGGGCCCGAACCGAATCGGCCAGGGCGTCGAGTTCGACTACTCCTGCGTGCACGCAAGTTTCGCCTTGCGCGAGGCCGGGTTCGAAACGGTGATGATCAACTGCAACCCCGAGACGGTGTCGACCGACTACGACACCAGCGACCGCCTCTACTTCGAACCGCTCACGCTTGAGGACGTCCTCGAGATCGTCCACGCCGAACGGCTCGCCGGTCCGGTCGTTGGGGTCATCGTGCAGCTCGGCGGCCAGACCCCGCTTCGGCTTGCCCAAGCATTGAAGGACGCCGGGGTGCCGATCGTCGGCACGAGCCCTGAGGCGATCCACCTGGCCGAAGACCGCGGCGCGTTCGGCCAGGTGCTGGCGCGGGCGAACCTGCCCGCGCCGCGCCACGGCACGGCGACCTCGTTCGCGAGGCCAAGGCGATCGCGGACGAGATCGGCTACCCGGTGCTGGTGCGGCCGAGCTACGTGCTCGGCGGCCGTGGCATGGAAATCGTCTACGGCGAGGAGATGCTCGAGTCGTACATCGGCCGGGCCACAGAGGCGAGCCCTGAGCACCCCGTGCTCGTCGACCGCTTTCTCGACGACGCCGTCGAGATCGACGTCGATGCCTTGTTCGACGGCACCGAGCTGTACCTCGCCGGCGTCATGGAACACATCGAAGAAGCCGGCATCCATTCCGGCGACTCGGCCTGCGTGCTACCGCCGATCACACTCGGCAGTGCCGAGCTGCGGCGTATCCGCGACTCGACACTGGCGATCGCGCAGGGCGTCGGCGTGCTCGGTCTGCTCAACGTGCAATATGCGCTCGACGTCCGACGTGCTCGTACGTGCTCGAGGCCAACCCGCGGGCGAGCCGCACCGTGCCGTTCGTTTCGAAGGCGACCGCTGTCCCGGTCGCGAAAGCTGCAGCGCGCATCATGACGGGCACCACGATCGAGCAGCTGCGCGTCGAAGGCTCCTGCCGCCGCGTGGTGACGGCGCCGACCTGCCGCCCGAAGCCTCGATCTCGGTGAAGGAAGCCGTGCTGCCGTTCGGTCGATTCCACGGCGTCGACACGGTCCTCGGGCCGGAAATGAAGTCGACCGGTGAGGTCATGGGCATCGACAGCGACTTCGGCATCGCGTTCGCGAAGTCGCAGGCCGGCGCCTACGGATCGCTGCCGACGAAGGGCAAGGCGTTCGTGTCGGTGGCCAACCGCGACAAGCGCGCCATCATCTTCCCGGTGAAGCGACTCGCCGACCTGGGCTTTGAGATCCTGGCGACGCAGGGCACCGCCGATGTGTTGCGCCGCAACGGCGTCACCTCGACCGTCGTCCGCAAGCACAGCGACGGCACCGGCCCGGGTGGCGAACCGACGATCGTGCAGCAGATCCTGGCCGGCGATGTCGACATGATCGTGAACACCCCGTGGGGAGTTGGTCCGCGGGTCGACGGCTACGAAATCCGCACCGCCGCGGTAGTGCGCGGCGTCCCCTGCATGACGACGGTGCAGGGGCTCGCCGCGTGTGTCCAAGGCATCGAAGCGTTGATGCGCGGCGACATCGGCGTTCGCTCGTTCCAGGAGCACGCCGCCGTTCTTCAGGCCGAACGCGCCGGCTCCCCCACCGGCACTCGGGAGCGTGACAAGGTGACTCCGGGTCGCCCGACGACAGGCCGCCACGCAGGCGAGGAGACCGCGACATGCCGGTGCAGGTAAACGGCGAGGTGCTCTCGCTGCGCAGGATCGGCGCGTACCACGCCATGACCGTCGTCGCGCCAGGCGTGGCCGAGGTCGCCAAACCAGGGCAGTTCGTGACGGTTGCCGTCGGTGGCCCCGACACCGCGATGTTGCTGCGCCGCGCGTTCTCGATCCACCAGATCCACGAGCGCGGTGTCTATGGCGGCACTGTCGAGTTCGTGTTCTCCGTCGAGGGCCGTGGCACGGCGTGGCTCGGCGCGTCGGCGAAGCGCACGAGCGGATCGACATCGTCGGCCCCCTCGGGCCGTCCGTTCTCGTTGCCGCGCGAACCGGCGACCTGCGTGCTCGTCGGCGGTGGCTACGGCACTGCGCCGCTCTTTCCCCTTGCCGATGCGTTGCGCGCCAGCGGCTGCCGCGTCGACTTCGTGATCGGCGCAGCGAGGGAGGACCGGTTGTTCGGCGCCCTCGATGCGAAACGGATCTCCGCGACGCTGACCGTCACCACTGACGACGGATCGGTGGGTCATCACGGCCGAGTTTCCGACGTCCTGCCCGACGTTCTTGCGTCAACCAAAGCCGATGTCGTCTACGCCTGCGGTCCGATGGGCATGCTGCGCGCGGTCGCCCAGGATCGCGGCCGCGGTCGGCCTGCCGTGTCAGGTCGCCGTTGAGGAGCTGATGGCCTGCGGCATCGGGGTCTGCATGACCTGCGTGCTGCCGGTCATCGGCGACGACGGGGTCACCCGCATGGTGCGGTCGTGCGTCGACGGTCCGGTGTTCCATGGTGATCGCGTGCGTTTCGACGATGTCGGAACGATTCCGGCCGACGCTCATGGTGCGCCGTACGCCGGTTGCCACGAAGCCCCTGCCCCGAGCCCCCAGAGCGTGGGGTGACCCGATGACGCTGACCGTTCGGGCGGCGCAGCCGGTGCAGAAGGTCGCGAGCACCGTCGACATGGCCACCACTCTGGGACGTTTCGCGTTACCCAACCCGGTGCTGACGGCGTCCGGGATGCGCGGCCGCCGGGCAGGAACTCGCGCAGTTCTTCGACGTCGCCGAGCCTCGGTGGCATCGTGACGAAATCCATCATGATGAACGTGCGGTCTGGCCGTGCGACTCCGCGGATGGCCGAGACGCCGAGTGGCATGTTGAACTCGATCGGCCTGCAGGGCTCCGGCATCGAGACCTTCATCGAGCGAGACCTTCCGTGGCTGGTCGAGCAGGGTGCGCGCGTTGTCGTGTCGATCGCCGGCAGCACGGTCGACGAGTATGCGAAGCTCGCGATGCGGCTTCGTGAGGCCAGTCGGTATTTCGATGATCGAGGTCAACATCTCGTGCCCGAACGTCGAAGACCGCGGCCAGGTGTTCGCGTGCGACGCCGCGAACCGCCGCCGAAGTGATGCAGGCGGTGCGTCGCGCGACGCGCTCGGAGATCCCGGTGTTCGCCAAAGCTCTCACCCGACGTGACCGACATCGTCTCGATCGCCCGTGCGTGCGTCACCGCCGGCGCCGACGGATTGTCGATGACCAACACGTTGCTCGGCATCGTCATCGACACCGACACCTTGCGGCCAGTGCTCGCTGGAGTCACCGGCGGGTTGTCGGGTCCGGCGATTCGCCCCGTCGCGCTTCGGTGCGTGTGGCAGGTGCACGCCGCGATGCCCGACGTCCCGATCCTGGGTATGGGCGGTATCCGCACCGGTCTCGACGCTCTGCAGTTCATCCTCGCGGGCGCGAATGCGGTATCGGTCGGCACTGAGATCTTCCACGACCCGACCGCGCCGGTGCGCATTCTTGCCGAACTCGAAGAGGCCTTGGCGCAGCGAGGCATCGAGCGTTTGTCGGACGCCGTGGGGCTGGCGCATCGCGAACGTTCATCTATGGCCAGCACAGACGACACAAAGAAACCTGACGCCGCGGCACCAGATGCTGCCGAGACGTCCGAAGACGGACCACGATGACCGGCACCGCACCCATCGCCGTCGCTCTCGATTCTCGCGATCTGGAAACTGCGAGTGCGTGGGCGCGAGCCGTCGAACCGCACGTCAGCACGGTCAAGATCGGCCTCGAATTGTTCTGCCGGTACGGTCCCGAATCGATCGCCAGCGTGCAGAGGCGGCAGCAGGATCGATCTCTTCCTCGACCTGAAGTTGAACGACATTCCCAACACGGTTGCTGGTGCAGTTCGCGCGGTCGCCCGGGTGCGCCCGACCTACCTGACCGTGCACGCGCTTGGCGGCCGCGCAATGATCGCCGCCGCGGCGCAAGAGCTGCCCGACGGCATGATCGCTGCCGTCACCATGCTGACGAGTCTTGACGATGCAGATCTCGTCGAGTTCGGATTGCGCGGAAGCACCCTCGACGCCGTGCGAAGGCTTGCGGTCATGTCGATCTCGGCCGGAGCTCGCGCGATCGTGTGCTCCGCGCGTGAGGTTGCGGCGGTTCGCGCCGAGGTGGGGTCCGACATTGTCCTGATCACACCGGGAGTGCGCAGTCGCCGGCTCTGACGCGCAAGACCAGGCGCGCGTTGCGACTCCCGAGGAGGCGCTCGCTGACGGTGCCGACTTGCTTGGTGATCGGCCGCCAAATCACCGGCGCCGCCGACCCAGGTGCCGCAGCCGCCTCGCTCGCGGCGGCATTGCGCCGCGTTTCGCGTGGTTCGCTGGCCTAGCCTCCAGGCCGAGGCTAGCTGACGGGCAGGCCCGCGTTGCTCGACACCGCCGTTGTCGCTAGGTTGCGAACTCGTCGGATGCTGAGTTTCATTCGTTGCCGACGATTTTCTCATTCTCCCTGGTCCGCTCCGGCTTCGTGCCGCCGCCCGTTCGAGGTGACCTTCGTGGCACTCCCGATCCTGACGTCCGAGCAACGCGCCGATGCACTTGCGAAAGCTGCGATCGCGCGGCAGCGACGCGCCGAAATCAAGGCGCGACTGAAGCATTCAGGAGAGTCGCTCGGCGCCGTCCTCGACCTTGGCGATCGCGACGACGTGGTCGGAAAGATGCGCGTGACCGCCTTGCTCGAATCGTTGCCTGGTGTCGGCAAGGTGCGCGCGGCCCAAATCATGGAACGGCTCGGTATCGCCTCGACCCGGCGCGTGCGTGGCTTAGGCACCAAACAACGTGCTGCCCTCGTCTGCGGAATTCGGGGGCGGACGTTCCTGAGCCGACTCGCCTGACTGTGCTGTCCGGTCCTTCGGGTGTCGGCAAAGGCACCGTAGTGACGGCGCTCGCGCGTCGGGTTCCAGAGCTTTGGGTGTCGGTATCCGTGACGACCCGGTTTCCCCGACCGGGTGAAGTCGACGGGGTGAATTACCGCTTCATCAGCGATACCGAGTTCGACCGGATGATCAGCGCAGGTGAGTTGCTCGAGTACGCCACGTACGGCAAGCATCGATACGGGACGCCGAGGCAGCCGGTCGAGGCGAAGCTGGCGGCCGGAGTCCCGGCCCTGTTGGAGATCGACCTCCAGGGCGCCCGTCAGGTGAAGGCCGTCCTTCCCGATGTGTTTCGGGTGTTCTTGACCCCGCCATCGTGGGACGAACTTGCCCGCCGATTGACCGCGCGCGGGACCGAACCACCCGAGATCGCGGCCGCGCGGCTCGAACGCGCCCGGCTCGAGTTAGCTGCCAGCTCGGAGTTCGACGCCGTGGTGGTGAACGAGTCTGTCGAGCAGGCATGCAACGAACTGATAAACTTGCTTCATCTGCGCCCGTAGGCGGCAGCCAGAATCCTTGCTTGTTTACCAGAGGGGCATCGCGTGTCCGGCATTGTCGCTAGTCCCGAGGGCATCACTAATCCTCCCATCGACGACCTGCTCGAGATCGCCGACTCCAAGTACGCGCTGGTCATCTACTCGGCCAAGCGCGCTCGACAGATCAACGCCTACTACTCCCAGCTGGGCGAGGGCCTGCTCGAATATGTCGGCCCGCTCGTTGAGACGCATCCGCACGAGAAGCCGCTGTCGGTCGCGTTGCGTGAGATCAACGGCAAGTTGCTGACCGCCGAGCCCGTCGAAGCCTGACCCAGGCCGGTGTGCGGTGACCCCCGCTTCACTGTCTGAGCCCGAGCCGGCACCCACTCGCATCGTCCTTGGTGTCACCGGTGGCATTGCTGCCTACAAAGCGTGCGAGGTGTTGCGCCTTCTCACGGAAGCGCACTACGACATCACCGTCGTCGCGACGCCGACCGCACTGAAATTCGTCGGTGCGGCAACGTGGGCTGCGCTCTCCGGAAAGCCCGTCAGCGTCGACCTTTTTGACGACGTGCACACCGTCGCGCACGTCCGGCTTGGTCAGCAGGCCGATCTCGTTCTTGTTGTACCGGCGACCGCCGATATTCTCGCGCGCGCCGCACACGGCCTCGCCGACGACTTGCTGACGAATGTATTGCTGACGACTCGCGCGCCCGTTGTCTTCGCACCAGCGATGCACACCGAGATGTGGACTCACCCCGCGACCGTTGCCAACGTGGCGACGTTGCGATCGCGCGAGGGCGTCGTGATCGAGCCCGCTGTAGGCCGACTGACCGGCGCCGATTCCGGGGTCGGGCGGTTGCCCGAGCCGGCCGAGATCGTCGAGGTCGCCCGCCGGGTTCTCCAGCGGGGCGTTGCCGGATTGCGGCCCGACCTGGCCGGCCGCCGCGTCGTCGTCTCCGCAGGCGGCACCCGCGAGGCCCTTGACCCGGTGCGATTCCTGGGCAACCGCAGTTCGGGGCGCCAGGGGTACGCGCTTGCCATGACGGCCGTCGCCCGTGGTGCTGAGGTCACGCTCGTCTCGGCAAACGTCGCGTTGCCCGACCCCGCCGGCGCCAAGGTCGTGCGCGTCGTCTCTGCCGAAGACATGCAGGCTGCCGTCCTTGAGGCGGCTACCGGTGCCGACGCCGTCGTGATGGCCGCGGCCGTTGCCGACTTCCGGCCGGTCACGGTGTCGGCGTCCAAGATCAAGAAGTCTCATGAAGACCCTGCCGCGCTCGAACTGACGCGCAACCCCGACGTGTTGGCTGAACTCGCCCGCACTGACCGGCCGGGGCGGGCGGCTCAGGTCATCGTCGGATTCGCGGCGGAGACCGACGACGTCGTCGAGAACGCCCGCACCAAGCTCGCCGCGAAGGGCGCCGATCTGCTCGTGGTCAACGAGGTCGGCGCCGTGAAGGGCTTCGACGTCGCTGACAATGCCGGTCTCGTGCTCGGAGCCGACGGCAGCGCGACGCCGGTGGCGCCCGGGCCAAAGGCCGCACTGGCCGACGTTGTCTGGGATCTCGTCGTGGCGCGACTGCCAGCGCTATCGTGACGCTTTTCCATGCCCGTCGTGGGGTGTCCTAGACTCGGGCAGTCCTGTGAGAAGCACCTTCATTTGCACGTGCCGCCGCGTGTTACAGACCCAGGGAGCGCCGTGTCCCGCCGCTTGTTCACGTCAGAGTCCGTCACCGAGGGCCATCCCGACAAGATCGCCGACCAGATCAGCGACGGTGTGCTCGACGCCCTTATCAAGGACGATCCGAAGAGCCGGGTCGCGGTTGAGACCCTCATCACGACTGGCCAGGTGCATGTCGCGGGCGAAGTGACGACCGAGGCGTGGGCCGACATCCCGGCCATCGTGCGCGAGGTGATCCTCGGCATCGGCTACGACTCCTCGAAGAAGGGGTTCGACGGCGCGTCGTGTGGAGTGTCCGTGTCGATCGGGTCGCAGTCGCCCGACATCGCCCAGGGCGTCGACGAGGGGTACGAGCGTCGACACGGTGAGGGCGTCGACGAACTCGACCGCCAGGGTGCCGGCGACCAGGGGCTGATGTTCGGTTACGCGTGCGACGACACACCCGAGTTGATGCCGCTGCCCATCGCTCTCGCGCACCGGCTTGCGCGCAGGCTTTCCGAGGTACGCAAGTCCGGCGTCGTCCCGTATCTGCGTCCCGACGGCAAGACCCAGGTGACGATCGAGTACGACGGTGACAAGCCGGTGCGGCTCGACACAGTCGTGGTCTCGAGCCAGCACGCGGCCGACATCGACATTGACACGCTGCTCGCACCCGACATTGCCGAGTTCGTCGTCGGCCCCGAGATCGCGGCTCTTGGCATCGACTGCTCAGGCCACCGACTGTTGGTGAACCCGACGGGCCGCTTCGAGATCGGCGGCCCGATGGGCGACGCCGGCCTGACCGGCCGCAAGATCATCGTCGACACCTACGGCGGCATGGCGCGCCACGGTGGCGGTGCCTTCTCCGGCAAGGACCCGTCGAAGGTCGACCGCTCCGCCGCCTACGCGATGCGCTGGGTCGCCAAGAACGTCGTCGCTTCCGGGCCTCGCCACCCGCTGCGAGGTGCAGGTCGCCTACGCGATCGGCAAGGCGCATCCGGTCGGGCTTTTCGTCGAGACCTACGGCACCGGCACAGTCGACGACGAGCGGATCCAAGAGGCCGTCGTGCAGGTGTTCGACCTTCGTCCGGGCGCCATCATCCGCGACCTCGACCTGCTGCGTCCGATCTACCTTCAGACTGCGGCATACGGCCACTTCGGCCGGCCCGAGCTCGATTTCACCTGGGAGTCGACGAGCCGCGCCGACGCACTGCGCGCCGCCGCCGGCCGCTAACACGCCCGGCCCGCTGCCTCGCCTGTGGACGAGCCGGCGGGGTCGGCGGCGTCTGGTAATACTCGGGCCTGTGACATCTGCGACGCCTGCCCCCGCCTCGACCCGGCGAGCAGCGACGGCCTGGGCGGCCGGCTCGCGATCGACGCGCCCAGCGGCTGGGGCACCGGCGGCCAAGGTCGCCGCATCCATCGACCCGGTCGCCCGGATCGCTGTCGAGGTGTCACTCCCGCACCTCGATCGGCCGTTCGACTATCTGGTGCCCGAGCACCTCGCCGCGTCGGTTGTCGCCGGTAGCAGGGTGCGCGTGCGGTTCGCCGGCCAGCTCGTCGACGGCTTCGTCCTCGAGCGGACGGCGGGGAGCGAGCACGGCGGTCGCCTCGCGTTTGTCGAGCGTTCCGTGTCTCCCGAGGTCGTGCTGAGCGCGGAGGTCAGCCGGCTCGCGCGCGCGACGGCCGATCGGTGGGCTGGCACCCTCGCCGACGTGCTGCGTCTCGCGGTGCCAGCCCGGCACGCTCAGGCCGAGGCTCGGCCCGCGCGAGCCGAGATCGCGCACGCACGTGAGCAGACCGCCGCACCGATCCAGCCCGCCAGCCCGGCGATGAAACCTGGGGAGTCGGCGACACGGCGTGGGCGCGCTATACCTCAGGTCGACAGCTCCTGTCGGCGCTGCGGAGCGGCCGCTCGCCGCGCGCTGTGTGGTCGGCGTTGCCCGGCCCCGACTGGCCAGCCGAGATCGCCGAGCTTGTCGCGGCGACAATCGCAGGCGGCCGGGGTGCCGTGGTCGTCGTTCCCGACGCGCGCGACGTGCGGCGCGTCGACGCCGCCTTGCAGGAGCGACTCGGTGATCAACACCACGACGTCCTGACCGCCGATCTCGGTCCGGCGGAGCGGTACCGGCGGTTCCTGCGCGTTAGCAGGGGCGAGGTTGCCGCGGTCGTCGGTACCCGCGCGGCCGCGTTCGCGCCGGTGCGCAATCTCGGGCTTGTGGTCGTCTGGGACGACGGCGACGACCTGCACGCCGAGCCGCGGGCGCCGTACCCGCACGTGCGCGAGGTGCTCGTTCTCCGCGCACATCTCGCTGACGCCGCGGCAGTGGTCGGCGGCCATGCCGTCACCGCCGAAGGAGCCCGCCTGGTCGCCACCGGCTGGGCGAAGCTCGTCGCGCCGGCCCGCGCCGAGCTGCGCGCGAGAGCACCCGTCGTGCGGCCCGGTGACGATCCCGGTGCGGAGAGACAACCAAGTGGCGGGGGACGGCTGCCGACACTCGCGTGGGAAGCCGCGCATGCGGCGCTCGGCGAACTGCGCCCGGTCTTGATCCAGGTCCCGCGCCGCGGCTACCTCCCGTCGCTGGCATGTGAGACCTGCCGAACCCCGCTTCGGTGCCAGGTGTGCGCGGGTCCGCTCGCGGGAAGCGACGCCGGCGCGCCGCCCACGTGCCGATGGTGTGGGCGCATCGCTGCAGGCTGGCAGTGCCCCGAGTGCGGCGGCCGCCGGTTCCGAGCGACGGTCGTCGGCGCCCGACGCACTGCCGAAGAACTCGGCCGGGCGTTTCCGGGAGTCGTGGTGCGCACCTCGGCACAGGGACAGGTGCTCGACCGGGTGCCTGACGCGCCGGCCCTCGTCATCGCTACTCCGGGCGCTGAACCGGTCGCCGAAGGCGGGTACGGCGCCGCGCTGCTGCTCGACGGCTGGGCGCTGGTCAGCCGTGCCGATCTCCGGGCGGGCGAGGAGGCCTTGCGGCGCTGGCTGAACGCGGCCGCTCTGGTGCGTCCGGCGTCGCAGGGTGGTCGGGTGGTCGTGCTTGCCGACAGCTCGCTTCGCGCTGTGCAGGCGCTGGTGCGATGGGATCCCGTCGGCCACGCCGAGCGCGAATTGGCCGAACGCCACACTTTGGGCTTCCCGCCGGCGGTGACGTTTGCCGAGCTTGCAGGCCCGCTCGGTGCGGTGACGGAACTCATCGGCGCCACCACCCTGCCGTCGGACGCTGACGTCCTCGGCCCCGTCCCGATCCCCTCGCAGCGCGGGTTGAACGCAGACGCGAGTCGCGAGGGCCAGGTCAGAGCACTGCTGAAGGTGTCGCGATCCGCAGCGGCGGCGTTGGCGACCGCTCTCCATGAGGCGCAGGGAGTCCGAAGCGCCCGTAAAGCGGTTCCCGTCCGGGTGCGCATTGACCCCGTCGATCTCGGCTAGGCCGCGTCGGTAGTCGCGTCTCCCCGCCGTACTTCGAGAGTTCCGTAGAATCGAGCGTCAGGAAAGAACCCGCGCTGTACAGCGGGCCTTGTATCCAAGCTTTGACCGTCAGGAGTTCGCGTGGCCGTTCAGCCGATCCGCCTCTTCGGCGATCCCGTGTTGCGCACGCCCGCTGAGCCCGTGACGACATTCGACAAAGAGCTGCGCAACCTGGTGCGCGATCTCATCGACACGATGCAAGACGCCCCCGGGGTCGGGCTCGCGGCGCCGCAGATCGGCGTCGGGCTGCGCGTCTTCAGCTACCAGATCGACGACGTCGTAGGGCACCTGATCAATCCGACCCTCGACCTGTCCGACGAGCAGCAGGACGGCGACGAGGGCTGCCTGTCGTTTCCCGGCCTTGTGTATCCGTGTAAGAGGTCGCAGTTCGCCGTCGCCAAGGGATTCAACGAGTTCGGCGATCCGATCGTGATCGAAGGCAGCGACCTTCTCGCCCGCTGCGTTCAGCACGAGACCGACCATCTCGACGGTGTCTTGTTCATCGACCGGCTCGAAGTCGAGCAACGCAAGCTGGCGATGCGCGCGGTGCGTGAGTCGGAATGGTCGGGCGATCTGGTGCGGGTCAAGGTTTCGCCGCACGCGACCCAAGGCCTGGCCCTCTAATCAACGTGACTCCGTAAGCACCGTGCGCATCCTGTTCGCGGGCACACCCGCGGCCGCGCTTCCTGCGCTTGAGGTCCTGCTCGGCTCACCACACGAGATGGTCGCTGTCATAACCCGGCCCGACGCGGTAGCTGGGCGGGGGAGGGTCGAGACGGTCAGTCCGGTTGCCGAGCGTGCGCAACGCGCCGGGCTCGAAGTCTTGAAACCGGCCAAACCTTCTGACCCGGCGTTCCAGCAACGACTTCGTGACCTCGCGCCCGATTGCATCGCGGTCGTCGCGTACGGCGCGCTGGTCCCGCCGTCCGCGCTGGAAATTCCTCGGCTGGGCTGGGTGAATCTGCACTTCTCCCTGCTGCCGGCATGGCGTGGCGCGGCTCCTGTGCAGCACGCGATCCTGCACGGCGACGAGATCACGGGCGCCACCACGTTCGTGCTCGAAGCCGGGCTCGACACCGGTCCGGTGCTCGGGGTTCTGACCGAGGAGATCCGGCCGCGTGACACTGCGGGCGACCTGCTCGCTCGGTTGTCGATCGCAGGCGCCGGCCTGCTCGCCGCGACGCTCGACGGCCTCGCGTCGGGCGATCTCGAGGCACTACCTCAAAGGCCGGACGGCGTGAGCCTGGCGCCGAAGCTGAACCCTGCCGACGCCCGCATCGACTGGGCGGCAACGGCGATGCGCGTCGACCGCCTCATCCGCGCCTGCACGCCGGCGCCGGGGCCATGGACCACGTTTCGCAACCGCCGACTCAAGCTCGGGCCGGTGTTGCCCGCAATGTCGGCAGGCACGGGTGGTCTCACACCGGGCGCCTGCGTGCTCGTTCGCGACGGCGGTGGCGGCAACGAGGCAGTGCTGGTCGGCACGGCGACGACGCCGGTGATGCTCACGACCGTGCAGCCCGAGGGCAAGGCGCCGATGGCCGCCGTCGCGTGGGCCCGCGGCGCCCGGTTGACCGCCGACGACAGCTTCGTATGACCGTCAGAGTGCCGGCCGACCCGGTCCGCGTGGTCGCCCTCGACGCGCTGCGAGCGGTGCGCGAACAGGACGCCTACGCCAATCTCGTGCTGCCCGGTCTGCTCGCCGGCACGCAAGATTGACGGCCGCGATGCGGCGTTCGCGACCGAACTCGTGTACGGCACGTTGCGAGCGTTGGGCACATACGACGCGATCCTGGGCGACTGTGTCGACCGGCCGCTCGACAAGCTTGATCCGCTGGTGCTGGACGTCCTACGCCTGGGAACCCACCAACTGCTGGCGACCCGCATCGGCGATCACGCCGCGGTCGACGAGTCCGTCAAGTTGGTGCGCGAGAAGGTCGGTCACGGGCCGACCGGGCTCGTCAACGCAGTGCTGCGCAAGGTGGCCGTTCGCGACCTGGCCGGTTGGTGCGCGGCGGTCGCGCCGCGGTTCGACGTCGACCCGATCGGCAACCTCGCGCTGACCTACAGCCACCCGCGCTGGATCGTCGAAGCCTTCCGTGACGCGCTCGACGGCGACCTCGACGAGACGGTCGGCTTGCTGATCGCCGACAACGTGCGACCCGCGGTCACGTTGGTTGCCCGCCCCGGCAGATCGGACGTCGAGGAGCTGGTGAATCTCGGAGCGCGGCCGGGGCGGTGGGCACCGACTGCGGCAATCCTCGAGGGCGGTGCTCCGGCGAACCTAGCGCCGGTGCGTGAAGGCCGCGCGGGAGTTCAGGACGAAGGCAGCCAGCTGGTCGCGCTGGCACTGGCGGCCGCTTCGATCGAGGGCGCCGACCTGCGATGGCTCGACATGTGTGCCGGTCCTGGTGGCAAGGCGGCACTGCTCGCCGGGCTCGCGAGCGGCCGCGGTGCTCGGTTGCTGGCGGTCGAACGCCAGCCACACCGTGCCCGGCTTGTCGCGCACGCGGTTGGCAGTACCGCCGACGTCGCGGTCGCTGACGGCACGATGCCACCGTGGGCCCCGGCCTCGTTCGATCGGGTTCTGGTCGACGTCCCGTGTTCTGGTCTTGGTGCGCTGCGGCGCAGGCCAGAGGCCCGCTGGCGACGCACTCCCGACGACATCGAGGCGCTGCGCCCGCAGCAGGTCGCGCTGTTGCGGTCGGCGGTCGACGCCGTGCGGCCAGGAGGGCTGGTCGCGTACGTCACGTGTTCGCCTCATCGCAGCGAGACCAAGTCACTCGTAGACGATGCTGTCCGCGAACACCGTCGAGAGGGTCGACGTGCGGCCGTACCTGCCCGGCGTCCCGCTTCTCGGTGATGGCCCCGATGTGCAGCTGTGGCCGCATCGGCACGGCACCGACGCGATGTACATATCGCTGCTGCGCAAGCCGGCGTGAACTCCGCGGCATAGGATCGGGCGGCAGTTCAGTTCGGTTGCGGTACCTGGAGGGCGCGCGCATGTCGGTGCAGATCGCGCCGAGCATCCTGTCCGCCGATTTCGCCAGGCTGGCCGATGAGGCTGCTGCCGTTGCGGGTGTCGCCGACTGGTTGCACGTCGACGTCATGGACAACCACTTCGTGCCGAATCTCACGCTTGGCGCCCCTGTCGTTGCTGCGCTTGCATGCCGCGACGACACTGCCGCTCGACTGCCACTTGATGATCGACGATCCCGATCGCTGGGCGGCGAGCTATGCCGAAGTCGGCGCCGCCAACGTCACGTTTCACGCCGAGGCGGCCACCGACGTCGTCCAGACTGCACGATCGATTCGGGCTGCTGGTGCGCGCGCGGGCCTCGCGTTGAAACCCGCGTCCGATGTCGAGCATTACCTCGACGTGCTTGGCGAGTTCGACATGTTGCTGATCATGACCGTTGAGCCGGGGTTCGGCGGTCAGGCATTTCTCGCGTCGATGATGCCGAAGGTCGCCCGAGCGCGGAAGTTCCTGCGCGACAGTGGATTGCCGTTGTGGATTCAGGTCGACGGCGGTGTCACTGACGACACGATCGAGGAGTGCGCTCGAGCCGGAGCCGATGTGTTCGTTGCAGGTTCTGCGGTCTACGGTGCTGCCGACCGTGCCGCCGCCGTCAAGGCGTTGCGCCGCCGGGCGCAAGCGGCTCTCGAGTGAGCCGCTGCCGATGCCGAGACTGAAAGGGATGCAGATCGAAACCCTGCAGATGGAAAGGCACGGGGGATGAATATGTCTGGCCCCGCACGGGGCACGATTCTCGTTGTCGACGACGACGCCGACATCGTCCGATTCGTCGAGATGAATCTGCGGCTTGAGGGCTATCGGGTGCTCGTCGCCCGCGATGGCGTCGAGGCCCTTGAGATGGTGGCGGCCGAGGTCCCCGACCTGGTGCTGCTCGACGTGATGATGCCGGGATTCGATGGCGTCGAGGTGACGCGCCGGCTGCGCGCCGACAGCCGCACGTCGACCCTGCCCATCATCATGCTGACCGCTAAGACTCTGACCGCCGACCGCGTACTCGGCCTCACCACCGGCGCCGACGACTACATCATCAAGCCGTTCGACACGCTCGAGCTTGTTGCTCGGGTGCGCTCGACTTTGCGCCGCAACGCGGAGGCCCGTGCGGTCTCGCCACTGACGAGCCTGCCGGGCAACGTACGAATAGAGGATGAGATCGCCGGCCGGGTTGCCAGTGGCGCGCCGTTCGCTGTGGCCTACCTCGACCTCGACAACTTCAAGGCCTTCAACGACGCGCACGGATTCTTGCGCGGCGACAAGGTGATCCTGCTCCTTGCCACAGCACTGCGCCGCGCGATCGTGGGTGTGGTGCCGGCGGTGTTCATCGGGCACGTCGGGGGCGACGACTTCGTCCTCGTGTGCCGGCCCGACCAAGTCGAAGACCTGAGCCGTGCCGCGGTCGGGTATTTCGACGACCACGTTCCGGCGCTGCACGATCCCGACGAGGTGGCGCGCGGGTACCTCGAGATGGCTGACCGCCTGGGCGTCATGCGCCAGTATCCGTTGGTCTCGGTCTCGGTCGGCATCGCCACCAGCGAGCGTCGCTCGTTCAACGATTACCGCGAGGTCGTGGTGGTCGCTACCGAGATGAAAGGCGTCGCGAAGGGCGAGCCTGGGTCCGCGATCGCCGTCGACCGCCGCGCTGTGTGAAACTAGAGGGGTACAGCTAGGTGCGCTCCGGGGTCGGTGCAATTCCGAACCGGCGGTGATAGTCCGCGACCCGGCCGACGGTTACGCAGGAAACTGCGTCTTCGTCGGACGGTTGACCCGGTGGAACTCCGGGACCGACGGTGAAAGTCCGGATGGGAGGCTGCGCGCGGGCTGTCCGCGCACCTGTGTGCGCGGTCACGTTCGCATGACGTCTTCATCGCCTCGGTCGGTGCAGTGAGTTCGCCGACGAGATGAGGAGACGGGTGAGCACGCCAGAGTCCGACGCGCGCATGATGCGCCACGCTATCGAGCTGGCAGAACTCGGTCTCGGTTCGACCAGTCCCAACCCGATCGTCGGCGCCGTGATCGTCGGTATCGACGGCACGGTTGTCGGCCAGGGCTTCCATGCGCGAGCCGGCGAGCCGCACGCTGAAGTAGTTGCTTTGCGGGACGCCGGGGGGCGCGCGCAGGGCGCGACTGCTTTCGTCACCCTCGAACCGTGCCGGCATACCGGCCGCACACCGCCGTGCACGCAGGCTCTGATCGACGCGGGAGTCACTCGTGTGGTCTACGCCGTCGAAGATCCCGACCCTGTCGCGGGTCACGGCGCCACCGACCTGCGAGCCGCGGGCATTGATGTTGAGGCCGGCGTGCTGCGCGAGGAGGCGGCGCGTTCGAACGCAGCGTGGTTGCACTCCACCCGTACCGGACGCCCTTACGTAACCTGGAAATATCGCCGCGACGCTCGACGGCCGGGTAAGTGCGGCCGACGGCACGAGCCGCTGGATCACGGGGGAAGCCGCGAGGCACGACGTTCATCTCCTGCGGGCTCGCAGTGACGCCATCGTCGTAGGGACCGGCACCGTGCTGGCCGATGATCCGCGACTCGACGTGCGGCTCCCAGATGTGGCCATCACCCACCAGCCGTTGCGGGTGGTCGTCGGAGTCCGTGAAATCCCCCGCACATCAAAGGTGTTCGACGGCACGGCGCCGACCGTGCAACTCACCGAGCACGATCCGGCGTCGGTCCTGAAATCCCTCGCCGAGCGAGACGTCGTCAGCGTGCTGCTTGAGGGCGGCCCGACCCTCGCGGGAGCGTTCGTCGCGGCCGGTCTTGTCGATCGGATCGTCGCGTACATCGCGCCCGCGTTGCTGGGGTCGGGGCTGTCCGCCCTCGGCGACGCGGGAATCGAAACCCTCGCCGACGCCTTGAGACTGCACGTCGAGGCGGTCGACATCGTCGGCGACGACGTCCGGATCACGCGACAGCTTCAGCACAGAAGCGATCGGAGTAGGCGTGTTCACCGGCATCATCGAGGAGCTCGGCACGATCGCCGAGGTGCGCGAAACCGCGGTCGGCAGCGAGCGGGCGGTTCGGCTGACGGTCGCCGGGCCGCTGGTGTGCGCCGATGTTCAGGCCGGTGACTCGATCGCCGTGTCGGGCGTGTGCTTGACAGTCGTCGACTCGGCGGGCGGTCAGTTCAGCGCCGATGTCATGCTCGAGACACTGACCCGCTCGACGCTCGCGACTGCCCGCGACGGCGTCGCCGTCAATCTCGAGCGGGCCGTCACCTTGCAGACGCGGCTCGGCGGGCACCTCGTACAAGGCCACGTCGACGGCATCGGATCCGTGGTGCGTCGCGAACACACGACTAACTGGGACGTTGTCGAGATCTCGTTGCCGGCGGCACTCGCGCGCTACGTCGTTGAGAAGGGCTCGATTGCCGTCGACGGCGTGTCGCTAACGATCGCCGCAATCGGAGACGCGTCTTTCACCGTGAGCCTGATCCCGACCACCCTGGCCCGCACGACGCTCGGTGAGAAAGCGATCGGCGACGGCGTGAACCTCGAGGTCGATGTGATGGCGAAGTACGCCGAGCGATTGCTCGGATTTGCTGGAGTGCAGGCGTACTCATGAGCTTCTCCGACGTTTACACCGCGCACCTGACCATCGATGGCCACGCCATCACCTATCGCGAGATCGTCGGCAACCTATTCGGTCTCACGTCCGCGGTAGGCGGCATGCGGCGACGAGTGTGGGCCTGGCCGATCGGCATCGTCGGCAACGTCTTGCTGTTCACGGTTTTCCTCGGGACTGCAGTCGGTGAGAAGCACCA
The DNA here is from genome assembly GCA_963809135.1 of uncultured Actinomycetes bacterium. GTDB lineage: Bacteria > Actinomycetota > Actinomycetes > Acidothermales > Acidothermaceae > PALSA-607. The sequence continues at coordinate 22,941 of CAWEIG010000012.1, read as the reverse complement.
GGCGCCGTTGCTTGGCCAAGCGGCCCGCCAGGTGTTCTTTGTGGCGACGAGCATTTACGGCTGGTCGCGCTGGAGGCGGAACACGCGCTCGGGGTCCGCTGCACCAGCGGTCAATCCGCGCTGGGCTACGACGCGCGAGCGCCTTGTCGTGGTCGCGCTCGCGGCGCTCGGGGTCGCCGTCCTGCTGCCCGTGCTGCAAAGCATCGGCGAGGGGGAGTTCTTCCATCCGAGCTGGCTGTACTACCTCGCCGACTCGTGGATCTTCGTGGGTTCGATGGTCGCGACCTACGCAATGGCCCGTGGCTGGACCGAGTTCTGGCTCTGTTGGATCGGGGTCGACATCGTCGGTGTGCCCGAGCTCTTGCATTACCACTACTACCCGTCGGCGGTTTTGTACGCGATCTACGCCGGCTTCGTAATCTGGGGATTCTTAGTCTGGCGCCAACTGCAGCGAACCGCGCCCGTTCCGCGTGAGCTACCTCCGATCGCGGTGGCGACCGAACACGCAGGACAGGAGGCGTCGGGATGACGTTCGACACCATCGACCGTGCGATCGAGGAAATCGCCGCGGGGCACGCCGTAATTGTGGTCGACGACGAGGATCGGGAGAACGAGGGCGATCTCATCGCCGCGGCGTCGAGAGCGACGCCCGAGCTCATCGCGTTCATGGTGCGCCACACCAGTGGGGTGCTCTGCGTGCCCATGGAGAGCGCGACGCTCGACCGACTTGGATTGCCCCCGATGACCTCGCGCAACGAGGACGCGAAGCAGACCGCGTACACGGTCTCCGTCGATGCACGCCGGGGAATCACCACCGGCATCTCGGCCGCCGATCGCGCGCACACGATCCGGGTGCTCGCCGACTCTGCAACCGAGCCGTACGAGTTGACGAGGCCCGGGCACGTGTTCCCGCTGCGGGCTGTCGCTGGGGGAGTGCTGCGGCGCACGGGCCACACCGAGGCCGCCGTCGATCTGGCCGTGCTCGCCGGTCTCACTCCGGCGGGGGTCATCAGCGAGATCGTCGATGACGACGGTTCGATGGCGCGGTTGCCACGACTTCTAGAGTTCGCGAAGGAGCACTCGCTCGCGATCGTCTCGATCGCCGACCTGGTCGCCTACCGGCGTCGCCACGAGACCACCGTAAAACGTGTCGCGGAAGCACGATTGCCCACGCCGCACGGCGAATGGCGAGCGGTCGGCTATCGCAGCACGCTCGATGACGCCGAACTCGTCGCGCTGGTGATGGGTGAGGTCGGGGGCCCGGACGACGACGGCGAGAACGTCCTAGTCCGAGCGCACTCCGAATGCCTCACCGGCGACGTCTTCGCCTCGCTGCGTTGCGATTGCGGACCGCAGCTAGACGCTGCGATGTCGGCGATAGCCATGGAGGGCAGAGGAGTCGTGCTGTACCTGCGCGGCCACGAGGGCCGCGGCATCGGGCTCATGCGCAAACTGCACGCGTACGAACTGCAAGACAACGGCGCCGACACGATCGATGCGAACCTCGAACTTGGTCTCCCGGCCGACGCGCGTGACTACGGCACCGGCGCCCAGGTGCTGGTCGACCTCGGCGTGCGCTCGATGCGCTTGCTCACGAACAATCCAGCGAAGCGGGCCGGGCTTGAAGGTTGGGGCCTCAGCGTCGTCGGGCGAGTCCCGCTGCCGACGCATCACAACCCTGACAACATGCGGTACTTGCTGACGAAGCGCGACCGCATGGGCCACGACCTGTTGTTACCCGGGCACCCACAGTTCGTCGCGGTGCCCCCGGTCGACGCCTCCGTTGACCCAGCCGGTTCGCCCGATCAGGGCCAGGGGCTGTCATGACGGCAGGTTCGGCATGACCGGCGCTGGACGGCCCGAGATGACCACGGTCGATGCGGCGGGCCTCAGTCTTGGCATCGTGGCATCCCGCTGGAACACCGAGGTGGTCGATGCGCTGCTCGAGCGTGCGCTCGAGGCGGCTCGCGCGTGCGGGGTACGCGAGCCCGTCGTCGTCCGGGTTGCTGGCGCTTTGGAGCTGGCCGGTCGTCGCGCAGCAACTGGCCGTCGAGCATGACGCTGTCGTCTGTCTTGGCGCGGTGATTCGTGGCGGCACGCCACACTTCGAGTACGTCTGCGATGCGGTGACGGCCGGGCTCACCCGAATTGCGCTGGACGCCGCGACCCCGATCGGCAACGGTGTGCTCACCTGTGACAACCTTGCGCAGGCTCTTGACCGCTGCGGTTTGCCCGACAGCGCCGAAGACAAGGGATGGGAGGCGACGGTGGCCGCGCTCGATGCCGCGCTCGTGTTGCGCGATCTGCGACATCGACGGCCCAGCGTCGGTCCCAGGATTCAGCGGACCCGCGCCAGCTGAGCCCGCGCCGTTCCGATCCGAGAGGCAACCACGTGCTGTCCGTCGTCTTGCCCAAGGGCTCACTCGAAGCTGCCACGCTCGAACTGTTCGAGGCTGCCGACCTCGGCGTGAGCCGCGGGTCCGACCGTGACTACCACGCGTCGATCGACGACCCGCGCATCGACACGCGTCCGGTTCCTGCGGCCGCAGGAGATCCCGACATACGTCGAGCAGGGGTTGTTCGACCTCGGCATCACCGGTCGAGACTGGATCACCGAGACCGACGCCGACGTGGTATCGCTCGGCGAACTCGAGTACTCGAAGGCGACGAGCAATCCGGTGCGCATCGTGCTCGCCGTGGTGAAAGACCACGCGGCCGAACGCGGCGATCAACTGCCCGACGGCGTGCGGGTCTCGACCGAATTCCCACAACTGACCAAGCGCTATTTCGAACGCATCGGCGTGCGGGCGACGATCGTGCCGAGCTACGGCGCGACCGAGGCGAAGGTGCCCGACATCGTCGAGGCGATCGTCGATCTCACCGAGACCGGCACCAGCCTGCGCAAGCACGGCCTGAAGATCATCGACACGTTGTTGACGTCGCGCACCGAGGTCATCACGAACGCGGCGGCTTACGCCGACGCCGAGAAGCGCGCCGCGATGGACGACGTGATGTTGCTGCTGCGTGGGGCCGTGCAGGGCTCGTGGCAACGTGCTCATCAAGCTCAACGTGGCCGATGCGCAGCTGCCTGCGGTGCTTGCCGTGCTTGCCGTCGATGGGCTCGCCGACGGTCACTGCACTGGCGTCCGGCGACATGCACGCGGTCGAGTCGGTCGTGCCCAAGCGAGGCGTCAACACGCTGATCCCGACCCTGAAGGCAGCCGGCGCGCGCGACATTCTCGAGATCGCGATCTCGAAGATCGTCGACTAGTGCTTGCTAGTCGTCCGCTGTCTCTTGATCGGTCCGGTGAGCCCAAGCAGCAAGCCAACCACCAGCCCGGCAGCCGGTAGCACGGTCTCACTCGCCTTGCTCAGAGTCCAGATATGGAGCATGTGCAGGTCAAGGGCAAGGAACACGCCAAGGAGCAGACCGCAGATCGCGCCGAGTATCGGTCGGCCGCGGCGCTTCATGGCCTGCTCCCGCGAGCGAAGGCGGCGTAGCCAACGCCACCCGCCGTGAGGATCGTGCCGATGATCGCCGCGATGCCGACCGGGTTCCCGACGATCGAGCCGTTAAGGCGGATCTCGATAGAACCGACACACTCGCCTTCGTCGCCCTTGTGGTGGCCAGCAATCCGGTAGTCGCCTGGTGGCACCCATTTCAGCGCTGAGGGCAGCTTCGTGACGCCCGATTTTGAGTTCTGGTTCGATGCGTTCTTCGACGGGCCCCATGACCCAGCGGTGACGTCGAACCAACCGAGATCGATGTAGACCTCACCCGAGTGGTTGTGGGTCGTCGTCGTGATGCTTCCTTGCCAGTGAGCTTCGCCCTCGCGCAGAAGTGTCGCCTTCGAGTCGGTCGCATTAATCGTGACGGTCTTGCCTGCATCAGAGCCCGTGCCGTCTATGGTCGCTGAGCCCGCGCAACCGATCGTGTTGGTTGAAAACGAGGCGGCAGCGGGTCCGGCCATCGCGAGCACGGAGCCAACGCCAAGAGCTGCTGCGGCGACCAGCCGAACGACCCAGCGGCCACGCCGGCTGCCAGCCGCGCGCCATCGCTCACCTCCGCTGCCGTGATCGGGAGCGGGGGAGCAGTAGCTGGCTCGGGCTGCATGGGTGACTCCTGCGTAGAGCAGACTGTCGCAGGTGACAAAACCACGCGCTTGCCTGTAGCTGAATAGCTATTTCGGATCAGGTCACGCGAACGTGCCAAGAGCGGCCGTCGTCAGTTTTTGAGTGAGTTCAGCACGATGATGGCCAGGACGACGCTCGCCACGGCACCAGCGATGAAACCGAACCAGGCACGGCCCCGGCCAGCGATCTCCGGCTTCGAGTTGAGCTGTCGGAGCGCGAGCACCGAGACAAAGACGGCGATGGGTCCGGGGAACACGAGCAGGCTGAATATCCCGAGGTAGCCGGCGACGATGGCGATGGGTAGCCGGTTGACCGGCAGAACCATCTCGAGCGCGCGGTCGCGCTGCTGAGGCGCAGGGCCGAAACCGAACGCTGGCTGCTGCATCGGATGTGTGTGGGCGGTCCAGGCAGCGCCGTCGAACCAGCGCCACCAGCCTGCGGTACCCGGGTCGGCGTACCAGCCGGGGTTGGCCATTCCACGTACTTGTTCGGTCGACATACTCCCGATTGTCGGGATAGCAGCAGCAGCGCTTAAGCCGTTCCGAGGTGCATGATCACCGAGTGGTCACTCGGGCATTCGCGGCCGCGACGATCGTCTTGATCGCGCTCGCTGCGCTGTTGCTCGGACCCATCCACGCGACCGGCGTCCGTGGCACGGCCCTGCACCCGCGCTACGTGCCTTTCTACGTGGGCTTCTACTCGTACACCCCGACTGGTCCGGCGAATGCGAACGCGGCGCTGGCGCAGGCTGGCATCACGGCGCCGGACGTCGCGGTGCACCGTCGTATCGAAGCCGCCGTCGCGGCAACGGTCGGTGCTGCGGTGATCGGCGCGGTTCTCGTGGTTCGGTCCCGGCGCGCTGGCGAGTCCGGGCTGCCCGCAGCCACGCGGGATGACGGCGAGCGCCTGTGAGCGCGCGTTCGGCCGGACACCTGGTCGCCTGGTAGGCTCGGCTAGCGACCGATGTGACGCTTATGCGTTGCATCCGCAAGTGGAGCTTCTCCCACCTGATCGGCGTTCGCGTCGATAGGTTCGGTCGGCCGCCGCGGCGTTTGCGCCGCCGGTGACGGTGCCGCCTTTGTTGGCGGCGCCTGGCCTTGCCGTGGAAGCCCTGCATGCGACGTCGTGCGGGGCTTCTTGCGTGTCCGGGCCACACCAGCCCGGGAGCGTGAGAAACCGCCGGTGGACGTGTCCTATCCGCTCCAAGAGGAGGTCCCATCAGCGTCGAGCCCCGCATCAACGACCGGATCCGCGTTCCTGAGGTTCGGCTCGTCGGTCCCAACGGCGAGCAGGTCGGCATCGTCCGCATTGAAGACGCACTTCGTTTGGCCGAAGAGGCAGATCTCGACCTGGTCGAGGTCGCGCCCATGGCAAGGCCCCCCGTGGCCAAGCTCATGGACTACGGAAAGTTCAAGTACGAGTCCGCGGTGAAAGCCCGTGAGGCGCGGAAGAACCAGGCCCAGACGGTCATCAAGGAGATGAAGCTCCGACCCAAGATCGACGTGCACGACTACGAGACCAAGAAGGGTCACGTCGTGCGCTTCCTCAGAGAAGGCGACAAGGTCAAGATCACCATCATGTTCCGCGGGCGCGAGCAGTCGCGACCGGAGATGGGCGCGCGGCTCCTGCAGCGGTTGGCCGAAGACGTCGTCGAACTCGGGTTCGTCGAATCGGCGCCGAAGCTCGACGGACGCAACATGATCATGGTGCTCGGGCCGCACAAGAAGAAGGCCGACTTCAGGGCCGAACGCAATGCCGGCCGCGCGCACGAGGACACACCTGAACGCGATCTCGCACAGACTCTGCTAGCCGAACACGCACCGCCGGCGCTCGAGCCGCTGACCGACGTCGCACCAGAGCCTGTCGCACCGCAGCGCAGCGGTCGCGGAGGTCGTAACACCACGCCGCTCCACCGGTGAAAGCAGCCGCCGGCGAAGAAAGCGCCACCAGCTCCAAGAGCTCCAGCACCACCGAGAGCTCCAGCAGCAACGAGTCCGAAAGCACCGACCCCGAAAGCGCCCACGCCCAAAGCGCCGCCGAAGCCCAGAGCTCCGGCAGCGAAGAAGGCAGCCCAGACAGCCGACGAGGCTGACGCCACCGCCTAAGTTCGGCGGACGCGAGACGAAGGAGACGCGGCGACCATGCCGAAGAACAAGACCCACAGTGGTGCCAAGAAGCGATTCTGGGTCACCGGTTCGGGCAAGCTCATGCGACGCCGGGCCGGGCGCAACCACTTGCTCGAGCACAAGCCCTCCACGCTGACACGCCGCCTCAACAACGAGGTCGTGCTGTCTGCCCCAGACTCCAAGCGCGCGAAGAAGCTGCTCGGTCTGTAGTTCGAACCTCGTCGTCCGATGAACCGGTTCCGCTCTTCGAGCGGGTGCCGGACTGAACAAGGAGTTTCCACGTGGCACGCGTGAAGCGGGCAGTCAACGCCCAGAAGAAGCGCCGGGTCGTCCTCGAGCGGGCAAGCGGGTACCGCGGCCAGCGCTCGCGGCTCTACCGCAAGGCGAAAGAGCAGTTGCTGCACTCGGCGACGTACAGCTACCGCGACCGTCGTGCGCGCAAGGGCGACTTTCGCCGGCTGTGGATCCAGCGCATCAACGCCGCCGCCGGTTGCACGACATGACGTACAACCGGCTGATTCAGGGTCTGAAGGCGGCCGGCGTCGAGGTCGATCGCAAGAACCTTGCCGAGCTCGCGGTATCCGACGACGCCGCGTTCGCGGTGCTGGTCGAAGTCGCCCGCAAGGCGCTTCCGTCAGCAGCCGCTGGGTCCGCGGGCGCTGAGACCGCTGCCTGAAGCCCCTGAATCCAAGGCACCCCGAATCCAAGGCGAGGTGGGTGACCGGGTGTCACGCGAGGTCGTCCGGTCGCTCAGCGAGCTGACCGACATCCGGTCAGCCCGTGTGCGAGGCCGCGAAGCGCCTGCAGAAGCGGTCGTTTCGCGAGCACGACCGCGCGTTCCTCGCCGAAGGTGCTACAGGCTGTTCGCGAGGCGCTTATCGAGGCGACACGCGCCGCACCGCGGTTCGCGAACTCTTCGTCACTGCGGACGCTCGGGCCAGGCATCCCGAGCTGATCGAGCAGGCGGTTGCCCTCGGCGTCCCCGTTCATCAAGCCAGTGGGCATGTGATGACCGAGCTGTCCGACACGGTGACCCCTCAGGGTCTCGTGGCGGTGTGCGACGTGCTCGACGTCTCACTCGACGAGGCGTTGTCAGCGCCACGCGCGTTCGAGTCGCCCGCTCTCGTCGTCCTGCTTGCCGCCGTGCGTGATCCCGGCAATGCCGGAACGGTGCTGCGCACTGCCGATGCTGCCGGCGCGTCTGCGGTCGTGTTCAGCGACAGCTCCGTCGATCCGTACAACGGCAAATGCGTACGGGCCTCGGCGGGCAGCGTCTTTCATCTGCCCGTGGTGGTGGGTGCACCTGTTCTTGCGACGATTGCGGCCGTTGCGCGCGGCCGGGCATCGGGTCTTCGCCGCCGACGGCAGGCCGGACGCCGAAAGCCTCGACGACCTCGAACGCGCGGGCGGTCTCGCCCACCCGACAACCTGGATCTTCGGCAATGAGGCCTGGGGACTGCCGGCCGACATCATTGCCGCCGCCGATGCGTGCGTCCGGGTGCCGATCCACGGCCGGGCTGAGAGCCTGAATCTCGCTGCCGCAGCCGCGGTCTGCCTCTACGCGTCGGCGCGGGCGCACGGGAGCGCGACATGACCGCGTTCGATGTGCTGCCCGATGGGCTTCTCGTCGCTGACGCGGCCGGCACGGTGGTGTCCGTCAACACGGCTGGGGCTGGGTTGTTGCGGCGCAGTGTCGCCGACATCGTGGGCCGCGACTACCGCGAGGTGCTGCCGCTCACCGACACGGTCGGGCGCGATTGGTGGGCCTGCACGCAGCCGTACGACGGCTTGAAGATCCGAACCGGCCAGCCCGAACGCCGGCTCATGCTGCCGGACGAACGCGAGCTGTACATCACGGCCAGATACGTGCGCGAGAACCCGTGCGGACCGCTGCGGCAGCTTGTCGTCAGCTTCCGCGGCGCGGGTGAACGCGAGCGGGCCGAGCGCGACCGCGCTGACCTGGTATCGACTGTCGCCCACGAGTTGCGCTCGCCGCTGACGAGCGTCAAGGGCTTCACCGCAACCCTGCTGAACAAGTGGGATCGCTTCAACGACGAGCAGCGGCTGCTGATGCTTCAGACCGTGAACGCCGACGCCGACCGGGTCACTAGGCTCATCGGCGAACTGCTCGATGTGTCGCGCATCGATGCCGGGCGCCTCGAATTGCGCAAGCAGGTGGTCGACGTCCCAGCGGCGGTGCGACGGCTAATCGACGGTCGCATCGCGTCGGGGGACTCACCCGATCGGTTCGAGATCGAGGCCGCTGAGGGGCTGCCCGAGATGTGGCTCGACCCCGACAAGCTCGACCAGGTCCTGGCCAACCTCGTCGACAACGCGATCCGGCACGGCGCGGGCACCGTCACGATCGCGATAACGCCGGCCAGTGACAAGCCTCCGAGTGGACTCACCCTGACGGTCTCTGACCACGGTGAGGGTGTCGCTCCCGAGATCCGAAACCTGGTGTTCCGGCGATTCTGGCGGGCCGGCCGCCGCGGCGGCACCGGACTCGGCCTCTACATCGTGAAAGGTCTTGTCGAAGCGCACGGTGGCGAGGTGGCAGCTGCCGACGCGCCAGGCGGTGGCGCGTCGTTTCAGGTCACGCTTCCGACCGGGACGCCTGCCTTCGCGCTCTAGACTCAGGAGCTGATCCCCGCTCGCTTTGGAGAGTCACCTGCCATGTCCGCCCCGAACAGCAACTACGACCCCGTCGAGGTGAGCCCACTGCACGCCGACGAGGTCGAGCGGCTGCGCGACGAAGCGCTCGCCGCCATCGGTGCTGCGGCTGACCTCGACGAGCTCCGGCAGCTGCGGGTGGCTCATGCAGGCGATCGGTCGCCGCTCGCGCTCGCTAACCGCGAGATCGGAGCTTTGCCGCCTCATGCCAAAGCTGAGGCCGGACGCCGCGTGGGTCAGGCCAGGGCTGCAGTTGCCGCGGCATTGGCCGACCGTGAAGCACTACTGCTGGCCCAGCGCGACTCCCGGATCCTGGTGGAAGAGGCAGTCGATGTCACGCTGCCATGGGATCGCATGCCGCGCGGTGCCCGGCACCCGATCTCGACCGTGACCGACCGCATCGTCGACGTGTTCGTGTCGATGGGGTGGGGAGTCGCCGAAGGACCCGAGGTCGAAGCAGAGTGGTTCAACTTCGACGCGCTGAACACCCCGGCCGATCACCCGGCGCGAGCGCTTCAGGACACCTTCTTCGTCGAGTCGGCAGACAGCGGAGTCGTGCTGCGCACGCATACCTCGCCGGTGCAGGCACGCACCTTGTTGTCGCAAAAGCCGCCGATCTACATCGTCGCGCCCGGCCGAACGTTTCGCACCGACGAGCTCGATGCCACGCACACGCCGGTGTTCAACCAGTGCGAAGGTCTCGCCGTCGACGAAGGCCTGACGATGGCGAACCTTCGCGGCACCCTCGACGCGTTCGCCGAGGCGATGTTCGGCGTCGGCGTCGTCACCAGGCTCCGGCCGCACTTCTTCCCGTTCACCGAGCCGTCTGCCGAGGTCGACCTTCGCTGCTGGGTGTGCCACGGCGAGTCGGTTGGCCACCCAGAGAATCCGTGTCGCACCTGTCGCTCCGAAGGCTGGATCGAGTGGGGTGGCTGCGGCATGGTAAATCCGCGGGTGCTGATCGCATGTGGCGTCGATCCGCAGCGTTACACCGGATTCGCCTTCGGCATGGGCATCGAGCGCACGCTGCTTTCTCGTCATGGCGGCGGCGACATGCGTGATGTCGTCGAAGGCGACGTGCGCTTCGCGCTTGCGTTCGGCCCGGAGTCGTGACGTGCGCGTAGGTCTGTCGTGGTTGCGTGACGTCGTTCCAATCCCGGCTACTGAGAGCGGCCACGACGTCGCCGAGCGCTTCGTTCAGGCAGGCTTCGAGGTCGAGTCGGTCGACGTCGAGGGCTCCGTGTCGGGCGACCTTGTCATCGGCGAGATCGTGTCGTTCGACGCCGAACCGCAAACCAACGGCAAGACAATCCGGTGGTGCCAGGTGCGCATCGCCGAGGGTGGCGAGCCCCGCGGCATCGTGTGCGGCGCACACAACTTCGCGGTGAGCGACCGTGTCGTCGTGGCACTGCCCGGCACCGTGCTCCCTGGCGGCTTCGAGATTTCCGCACGCAAGACCTATGGTCACGTCAGCGACGGGATGATCTGCTCCGAGCGCGAACTTGGCATCGGCGACGATCACACGGGCATCCTGGTGCTCGCACCCGACGTGCCCGTTGGCGTAGATGCGGTCGCCGTGCTCGGGCTCGGCGACGAGGTGCTTGACGTGGCGCCGACCCCCGACCGCGGTTACGCGATGTCGGTGCGCGGGCTCGCCCGTGAACTTGCAGCCGCCTACCGTGTGCCGTTCGTCGACCCGGCACAGCGCGTCGCGGTTGCGAGCGGCACTCCCGACGGCAGTTGGCCAGTGCGCATCGATGACCCGAGCGGCTGCGATCGCTTCATCGCGCAGATCGTGCGCGGAATCGACCCCAGCCGGAGCTCACCCGAATGGATGCGCCGCCGCCTTCAGACCGCGGGCGTGCGTTCGGTAAGTCTCGCCGTCGACGTCACCAACTACGTGATGCTCGAACTCGGGCAACCGCTGCACGCCTACGACCTGGCGAAGCTCGAGGGCACGATCGTGGTCCGCCGCGCGACGCCGGCCGAGCGAGTTCGCACACTCGATGACGTCGATCGCGCGCTGCATCCCGACGACCTCCTGATTGCCGACGACAGCGGAGCGATCGGTATCGCCGGCGTCATGGGCGGCGCGACCACCGAGATCGATTCGACGACATCGCAGGTCCTGATCGAAGGCGCGCACTTCACTTCGTCCGTCATCTCGCGAAGTGCCCGACGCCACGGCTTGCTCAGTGAAGCCTCGCGCCGGTTCGAACGTGGTGTCGATCCAGCGGTTGCATCTGTCGCCGTGCAGCGCGCAGCGGATCTGCTCGCCGAATTTGGTGGCGGCACTGCAGAAACAACATCGACGGACGTCGGTCAGCCAGCGCCGGCGCCGACGATCCGCATGAGCACCACGCTGCCGGCCGACGTCGTCGGCGTCGATTACGACCTCGACGAGGTGCTCGGGTCGTTGCTCGCGGTCGGGTGCGTAGTCGCGCAGTCCGGCGATGAGTTGGCGGTCGCCGTCCCGAGTTGGCGCCCTGATTTGCGTGACCCGTTCGATCTCGTCGAAGAGGTCGCCCGGCTCGTCGGCTACGACCGAATCCCTTCCGTGCTGCCGGTACCGCGGCCTAGCGGCGGGCTCACCGAAGCGCAACGGGCCCGCCGACGCATCGCAGTCGGGCTGGCCGACGCCGGATATGTCGAGGCACCGAGCTATCCGTTCATCGGCGAGGCGGATCTCGATGCGCTTGGGCTCGACGCCGACGACCCGCGACGTCGCACGCTCGCGTTGGCGAACCCGCTCTCCGACGAGCAGCCTGCGTTGCGCACGACACTGCTGCCGGGGCTGCTCGCGACGTTGCGTCGCAACATTTCTCGCGGAAACACCGACGTTGCGTTGTTCGAGACCGGGCTGGTGTATCGCATCGACGGTCGCGAGAACAGGTCGGTTCGGCCGCCGCAGCTCCCCGTTGATCGACGGCCGACCGACGACGAGCTCGAGGCACTCAACGCGGCGCTGCCGAGGCAGCCACGGCGGATAGCCGTCGCGTTGGCCGGCGAGCGTGAACGGCCGGGTTGGTGGGGGCCGGGGCGGCCGGTCGCTTGGGGCGACGCGGTCGAGGCGGCGCGGATCGTCGCGCGCGAGGCGGGCGCGGTCCTTGAGGTAGCCGCTGACGACCACGCGCCGTGGCATCCGGGGCGCTGTGCGGTCCTGCGAGTCGACGGCGTCGTCGTCGGCCACGCGGGGGAGCTACACCCAAGGGTCATCGAAGCGTTCGGATTGCCACCGCGTACCGCGGCCGCCGAGCTCGACCTCGACGCGGTGGTGGCCTCTTCGCAGGGCCTCGCGGTGGCGCCGACCCTGTCGACGTATCCGCTCGCGACGTCCGACGTCGCGCTGGTCGTGGCCGCCGACGTCCCCGCGAACGATGTCGAGACGGCACTGCGTGCCGGAGCCGGACCGTTGCTCGAGGCGTTGCGGCTGTTCGACGTCTACAGCGGCCCAGGTGTCGCCGAAGGCAAGCGCTCGCTGGCGTATCGGTTGTCGCTGCGGGCTCCCGACCACACACTGACGGCCGACGAGGCGAACGCGATCCGCGATGCCGCAGTCGCCGAGGCCGGACGCCGGGTGGGTGCGGTCCTGCGCAGCTAAGCGAGCGTCGCGTGCTAGCTCAAGGAGGTTCCGAGGGCAATCGTTTTGCCCCTGAGTTCTGGTGCCTGTTTGTACAAGGCGTCCCGGCTCGCCTCGGAGTACACAGTCAACGTGAATGTCTCGCCGGCTTTGGTCCATGCCCACGCGAGCGAGGTGTTGTCGATGCCTCTGGCCGCGGCGGTGTCATCGCGTGTCCAACCGTCCGTAGTGAGCTGTCGATCGAACCAGGCCAGCACCTGCGGCCACGTGTCATTTGTGGCTTCATCGCGCGAGAAGACCGCCGGGTTCGGCTTGTCGTCTTGCCAAAAGCTGTCGCGTCCGCCGGTGAAGCCGGCGGCAACGACTGCGCCCGGATAGATCAACTGCGCCGCAGGACTTCGCTTAAGTTCCGCCAGAGTTGGCTTTGGCCTCGCGGGCGTGACGACCGCGTACCACGTCCAGCTGCCCGCTATGACGGCGATCGCCGCAAGCAGTGCACTCAGGCGAACGCGAGCCTCACCTCGCGCCGCGGCGGCCAAACTCGCCACGGCGAGGCCGACGGCTGCGCATGCCCACAGATCCATAGTCGTGCTGACCGCGCGGTCACCACCCACGAAGAACACCACTAGGAACAGCATCAGTGAGATGAGCGCAAGGTTTGCGACGCCTATCGCGATCCCGATGGCGAAACATGTCTTCGCCCACCCCGGCAGCCGACGACCGGGTGCCGGCGGTACTGACGCCGGACCTGCCCATGTCGCACCGTCCCACCACCGCATGCCCGCCGCACCCAGCGGGTCGGCGTACCAGCCTGGGCTTCGAGGGCCCGCCGTCGTCATAACTGCACCATCGGTGAGAGTTCGCCGCGGGTTGATCATCGGCGGGTCGGTCTCACCCGTTGAGCCGTCGTGTATGCTTATGCGAGTAGATGCATAAACATCGTGCGAGCGGACGGCGAGGGGTGGGCGAGGTGGGAGTCAGCGCGGCTGTTGCCGGCGCGAGCGGCTACGCCGGTGGCGAGTTGCTGCGGCTGCTCGACGCGCATCCGGACATCACCGCCGACGTCATTACGGCCGCCTCGAACGCGGGGGAGCCGGTGACCTCGGTGCACCCGCATCTTCGGCAGTACGCCGGTCGGGTGTTCGAGCCGACCGACTCCGGCCGGTTCGCAGAAACGGACGTCGTCTTCCTCGCATTGCCGCACGGCCAGTCGGCCGCGATCGCGGCGCAACTACCTGAGCACGTTCTCATCGTCGATCTCGGCGCTGATTTCCGGCTGCGCGACCCAGCGCAGTGGGTGAGCTACTACGGTGGCACCCACGCAGGCGTGTGGACCTACGGCCTGCCAGAACTCCCAGGCGCTCGAGCCGTCATCGCCAGCAGCAAACGAATCGCGAGCCCGGGCTGCTATGCGACGGCGATCACGCTGGCGCTCGCTCCGCTGTACACAGCTGGGCTTGCCGAGCCTGACGACGTCGTAGTGGTGGCCGCAAGCGGTACGACGGGCGCTGGCCGCGCGATGAAGCAACACCTCATGGCCAGTGAGGTCATGGGGTCGCTCTCGCCGTACAAGGTTGGCGGCACCCATCAGCACACGCCAGAGATCGAACAATCTTTATCGGACGTCGCAGGCGTGCCCGTATCGATCTCGTTCACGCCGATTCTCGCGCCGATGCCACGCGGCATCCTGGCGACCTGCACAGCGCGGCCGAAGCCGGGCGTCGTCGCAAGTGACCTGCGGGCCGCATTCGAAGCTGCCTATTTGAGTGAACACTTCGTCCACCTGTTGCCAGAGGGCGAGTGGCCGCAGACCGGCGCGACCCTCGGCTCCAACGCGACCCATCTCCAGGTCGCTCTCGATGAACACGCCGGCCGCATCGTCGTGGTGTCCGCGCTCGACAATCTCACGAAAGGCGCCGCTGGCCAGGCGATCCAGAACGCGAACATCGCGCTCGGGCTCGATGAAACGACAGCCTTGCCGACGATCGGAGTCACGCCGTGAGCGTCACTGCGGCCATGGGGTTCCGGGCGGCCGGCGTGATTGCCGGCATCAAGCCGAGTGGTCGTAGCGACGTGGCGCTCGTTGTCAACGACGGACCCAACCGCGCCGCTGCCGGCGTCTTCACCGGTAACCGCATCAAGGCCGCGCCGGTGAAGTGGTCGCAGCAGGTGCTCAAGAGCGGGAAGGTTGCGGCGGTGATCCTCAACGCCGGCAACGCGAACGCGTGCACCGGCACCGTCGGGTTCCAACACACGCACCGCACTGCCGAGCAGGTCGCGGCGCTGCTGGGCGACTCGGCCGCCGAGGTTGCGGTGTGTTCCACCGGCTTGATCGGTGAGTACCTGCCCATCGAAAAGCTGCTGACCGGCGTCCGCGCTGCGCATGCGGCACTCGCTGCCGACGGCGGCAACGACGCGGCGAGGGCCATCATGACGACCGACACCGTCGCGAAGCAGACGGTCATCTCGTCGCCTGCTGGTTGGACCGTCGGTGGCATGGCAAAGGGAGCCGCCATGCTGGCACCCGGCCTTGCGACGATGCTCGTCGTGCTGACGACCGACGCTGTCGCTGACGCGGCGACCCTCGATCGGTCGCTGCGCGCGGCGGCGGCGAAAACCTTCGACCGCCTCGACTCCGACGGCTGCATGTCGACGAACGACACCGTGCTGCTGCTCGCTTCCGGAGCATCCGGCGTCGAGGCCGATGTCGACGAACTCGCCACCGCGGTCACCCAGGCCTGTGCCTCGCTTGCGGCCCAACTCATCGACGACTGCGAAGGCGCAAGCAAGGTCATCGAGATTCAGGTCGTCGGCGCGGTCAGCGAATCCGACGCCATCGACGTTGCGCGCGCGGTCTCGCGCAGCAACCTGCTGAAGTGCGCAATTCACGGCCAGGATCCCAACTGGGGCCGCATTCTCGCCGCCCTCGGGACGACGGCCGCAACCTACGACGACGACGGTGTCGACGTCGCGATCAACGGTGTGTGGATCTGCCGGGGCTCGACGATCGGCGACGACCGGACGCTCGTCGACATGTCAGGCCGGCGGGTCGAGATCACGATCGATCTGCACGCGGGTGCCGCCACCGCGTCGCTGCTGACGACCGACCTGACCGCCGAGTACGTGCACGAGAACTCGGCGTACTCGACGTGAGCCAGGGACCTCGAATCCGCGCAGGCAAAGGCGTCGACGCTGCACGAAGCGTTGCCGTACCTGGCCCGCTTTCATGGCAGCACGGTCGTGGTGAAGTACGGCGGTCATGCGATGACCGACCCGGCGCTTGCCGCATCGTTCGCTGCCGACATCGTCTTCCTGCGCTATGCCGGCCTGCGTCCGGTCGTGGTGCACGGTGGCGGTCCGCAGATCAACGCCCAGCTCGACACGTTGGGCATCGAGCCACAGTTCGCGGGCGGCCTGCGGGTGACTACTGCGCAGACCATGAACGTCGTGCGCATGGTGCTCGTCGGCCAGGTGCAGCGCGACGTCGTCGGTCTGCTGAACGCCCACGGCCCGTTTGGCGTCGGCCTCAGTGGCGAAGACGGCCAGCTCTTCACCGCGCAGCGTCGCCCGGCCATCGTCGACGGCGAGCCGGTCGACATCGGCTTCGTCGGGGACATCAGCGCGGTCGAGCCCGGCGTCGTCACCAGCCTGCTCGACGACGGCCGCATCCCCGTGGTTTCCAGTGTGGCTAGGGGTTTCGACGAGGACGGCACTCCCTGCATCTACAACGTCAACGCCGACACTGCGGCGGCCGCACTTGCGGTGGCGCTCGGCGCCGAGAAGCTCGTTGTGCTCACCGACGTCGAAGGGCTCTACGCCGATTGGTCACATGGCGGTTCGAGCAACAACGTGATCAGCTCGTTGAGCGCCGACGAACTCGAGGTCTTATTGCCCACGTTGTCGGCGGGCATGGTGCCGAAGATGGAAGCGTGCCTGCGCGCCGTTCGTGGAGGGGTGCCGAGCGCGCACGTTCTCGATGGGCGGGTGCCCCACGCCGTCCTGCTCGAAATCTTTACCGATGAAGGGATCGGCACGATGGTCCGCGCGAAGGCCTCCGATGAGTAACGCCGATCTGCTGGCCCGGTTCCACGCCGTGATGATGCCGACGTATTCGCCGTCTGTTCCGCTCGTGCGTGGCGAGGGTTGCACCGTATGGGACGCCGACGGGCGCGCGTACCTCGACCTGATCGCCGGTATTGCGGTGTCGTCTTTAGGGCACGCACACCCGGCCGTCGTCGACGCGGTGTCGAAGCAGGCTGCGACGATCGCCCACACCAGCAACCTTTTTTGCAACGAGCCTGCCGTCTTACTGGCGGAGAGACTGCTCGGACTGCTCCGCGGAACCGGTCGGGTGTTCTTCACGAACAGCGGTACCGAGGCCAACGAAGCTGCGTTCAAGCTGGTGCGCAAGTTCGCGGGGCCTGACCGGACCTATGTCGTCGCTGCGGAGAAGGGCTTCCACGGCCGCACGATGGGATCCCTTGCCCTGACGGGGAAACCGTCGATTCGCGAGCCGTTCGGACCCTATGGCGCCGAGGTCGTTTTCGTTCCCTATGGTGACGTCGACGCTTTGACGGCGGCGGTGACCGACAAGACAGCTGCGCTGTTCCTCGAGCCGATGCTCGGCGAAGGCGGCGTCGTACCTGCGCCCGCTGGCTACCTGCTCGCCGCCCGTGAGATCTGCACTGCGACCGGCGCGGTGTTCGTGCTTGACGAGATCCAGTCGGGCATCGGCCGTACCGGTTCATGGTTCATGCACCAGACCGAGGGGGTTGTGCCCGACGTCATCACCCTTGCCAAGGGGATCGGTGGCGGTATGCCGCTCGGAGTTTGCGTCGGCCTGGGGACGTTCGGTGAGGTATTCGGCAAGGGTGACCATGGCAGCACGTTCGGCGGCAACCCGGTCGCGTGTGCGGCCGGGCTCGCGGTGATCGACACGATCGAGCACGACGACCTGCTCGGCCACGTCGCGAAGGTAGGCGATCACTTCGCCGAGGGACTGCACGCAGTCGAGCACCCGGCACTGGTCGGCGTACGCGGCCGGGGCCTCTGGCTTGCCCTTGCCTTGAGTGACGCAAATGCGCCGGCTGTCGAGAAGGCCGCGCGAGAAGCGGGTTTCCTGGTCAATGCCGTGCAACCCGACGCCATCAGGATCGCGCCGCCACTCGTGCTCTCACTCGACGAGGCCGATCGGTTCGTCGCGGCCCTGCCGACGATTCTCGATGCGGCGACGGGGGCCGGGTCATGACAGCTCGCCACTTCCTCATCGACGACGACCTCCAGCCCTTCGAGGTGCGGGCGATCCTCGAGCAGGCCGATCACCTGAAGAAGGACCGCCTGGCGCTGCGACCACTCGCCGGGCCGCGTTCGGTCGCGGTGCTGTTCGAGAAGCAGTCGACGCGCACCCGGGTCTCGTTCGAGGTCGGCATTGCCGAGCTGGGCGGGCATCCGCTGATCATCGACACGCGCACGTCGCAGCTCGGCCGAGGTGAGCCGATAGAAGACACCGGTCGGGTGCTGTCGCGGTACGTGTCGGCGATTGTGCTCCGCACGTTCGGGCACGACCGGATCGAGGCGCTGGCGGCCAGCGCGAGCGTGCCGGTCGTGAACGCGCTTTCCGACCTGGCGCATCCGTGCCAGTGGCTTGCCGACCTGATGACGATTCGCGAGCATCGCGGTGAACCCGCGGGCCAGACGATTACCTACGTCGGCGACGGCAACAACGTTGCGCACTCGATCTTGCTGGGCGGGGTGCTCGCGGGCATGCACGTGCGGGTCGCGACGCCGTCCGGCTATGAACCGCTGCCCGCAATCGTCGAACGCGCGGAAGCAATCGCGGTGCACACCGGCGGTACCGTCACGGTCACCGACGATCCAACCGCCGCCGCGACCGACGCCGACGTCCTGTACACCGACGTGTGGGCGTCGATGGGCCAGGAGGAAGAGTCGGCGACGCGGCAACTCGTCTTCGCGCCGTATCAGGTCGATGATCGCCTCGTCGCGCTGGCTGCCCACGATGTGATGGTGCTGCACTGCCTGCCCGCCCATCGAGGCGAGGAGATCAGTGCGTCCGTGCTCGACGGTCCGCACTCGTTCGTCTTCGATCAGGCAGAAAACCGCCTGCACGCTCAGAAGGCACTCCTTGCATTCCTTTTGGATCAGTCATGAGCGGGCGCCAGCACGCCGCCGTCCACGCAACTGCTCGCACTGACGCGCCCGGAACCAAGGCCGCCCGGCACGCGCGGATCATCGAGCTTCTCGCGTGGACGCCGGTTCACTCGCAATCGGAGCTCGTCGGGCTGCTCGCTGCCGACGGATTCTCCGTCACACAGGCGACGTTGTCGCGCGACCTTGACGAGATCGGCGCCGTACGGCTTCGCGGAGCCGCCGGAGGGTTCGTGTACGTCGTGCCGCGCGACGGTGACGACGCCGTGAGCAGGCCGACGTCTGACCGGGTGCACAACGCCTCGGCCGCACACGCCCGGCTGATCCGCATGGCGGGGGAGCTGCTCGTCTCGGTGCGGGCGTCGGGCAACATCGTGGTGGCCCGCACGCCTCCCGGTGGCGCGCACTTGCTGGCAGGCGCCATCGACCATGCTGACCTCGCTACCGTCATCGGCACGGTGGCCGGCGACGACACTGTGCTGTGCGTCTGCCGCGACCCCGACGGTGGCGACGATGTGGCCGAGCAACTGCTGCACCTGTCCGATCGCAAGTCCTAACCAGGATCACCAAGCAGGGAGAGTTTCGTGACTGAGCGCGTCGTACTTGCATATTCCGGAGGCCTCGACACCTCCGTGTGCATCGGCTGGATCGCCGCCGAGACCGGTGCGGAGGTCATCGCGGTCGCTGCCGACGTCGGCCAGGGTGGCGAAGACATGGACGTCGTCCGCGAGCGTGCTCTTGCGTGCGGTGCCGTCGAGGCGATCGTCGTCGACGCGAAGGACGAGTTCGCCGACGAGTACTGCCTTCCGGCTCTCAAAGCGAACGCGCTCTACATGGATCGCTACCCGCTGGTCTCCGCGTTGTCGCGCCCCGTCATCAACAAGCACCTCGTCGAGGCTGCCCACCGGTTCGGCGCGACCCGGGTCGCGCACGGTAGTACGGGCAAGGGCAACGACCAAGTCAGATTCGAGGTCGGTATCGGCGCGCTCGACCCCAATCTCACGGTGCTCGCGCCTGTGCGTGACTCGGGCATGACTCGCGACAAGGCGATCGCGTTTGCTGAGGAGAAGGGCCTGCCGATCGACGTCAACAAGAAGTCGCCGTACTCGATCGACGCGAACGTGTGGGGTCGCGCGATCGAAACGGGGTTCCTCGAAGACATCTGGAACGCGCCGATCGAAGACATCTACGCCTACACCGCGAACCCGGCGACGCCGCGCGAGGCCGACGAGGTTGTCATCACGTTCGAGCAGGGCAAGCCGGTTGCGATCGACGGCAAGCCGGTGACGGTCTTGCAGGCAATCAGCGAGTTGAACACCCGAGCAGGCGCTCAGGGTGTCGGCCGGCTCGACATGGTCGAAGACAGGCTGGTCGGCATCAAGAGTCGCGAGGTCTACGAAGCCCCCGGCGCCATCGCGCTCATCACCGCGCATCAAGAACTCGAAAACGTGACGACCGAACGTGATCTCGCGCGCTTCAAGCGGCAGGTCGAGCAGCGCTGGGGTGAACTGGTCTACGACGGCCTGTGGTTTTCGCCACTTAAGTATGCGCTCGACGAGTTCGTCGCGTTCTCCCAGCGCTACGTGACCGGTGACGTCCGGCTCACCCTGCAGGGGGGTCGTGCCGTCGTGACCGGACGCCGCAGCCCGGCGTCCCTTTACGACTACAAGCTCGCGACGTACGACACCGGCGACGTGTTCGACCAGTCGTTGGCCAAGGGCTTCGTCGAGCTGTGGGGGCTGCCGAGCAAGACGGCAGCCCGGCGCGACCTCGCGGTTCAGGCCAAGACCGAGAAATCCTGACGGATGAGCGATTCTGGGCCACCCGATGTCGCGTCAGGTGAGCCGTTGCGACTGTGGGGCGGCCGCTTCGAAGGTGGCCCGGCGGAGGCGCTCGCTGCCTTGTCAGTCTCGGTGCATTTCGACTGGCGGCTCGCGCCGTACGACCTGCTGAGTTCGCGCGCGCACGCCCGGGTATTGCACCGGGCCGGGCTGCTAGACGACACCGAGCTGGCATCGATGCTCGCGGCACTCGACGATCTCGACGCCGCCTGCCAATCGGGAGCGTTCGTCCCGACCGTCGCCGACGAGGACGTTCACACAGCCCTCGAACGCGGACTCATCGAGCGCGTCGGCGCGCTGGGTGGCAAGTTGCGGGCAGGTCGCAGCCGCAACGACCAGATCGCGACCGATCTCCGGCTTTACCTGCGGGCGCAGGTGCGGGTGCTCGTCGCCGCGCTGACGTCGCTCGAATCGGCGCTGGTCGACGTCGCCGACCGGCACAAGCTCGCGCCTGCCCCGGGCATGACACACATGCAGCACGCGCAGCCGATCCTGTTTGCCCACCATCTACTCGCGCACGTTCACGCGTTCTCGCGGGACGTCGACCGGTTGCGCGACTGGGACACGCGCGCCGCCGTTTCCCCTTTGGGCGCAGGCGCTCTCGCCGGCTCGTCGTTACCCCTCGATCCGGTCACGACGGCGAGAGAGCTCGGCTTCACGTCGTCCGCCGCGAATTCAATCGACGCGGTCAGCGATCGCGACTTCGCCGCCGAGTTCGCTTTCTGCGCAGCCATGGTCGGCATCCACCTGTCGCGAATCGGCGAAGAGATCGTGTTGTGGACCAGCAGGGAATTTCGCTGGGTCGAGCTCGACGACAGTTTCGCGACCGGGTCGTCGATCATGCCGCAGAAGAAGAATCCGGACGTCGCGGAGCTCGCGCGCGGGAAAACCGGCCGTCTCGTGGGCAACCTGACGGCGATCCTCACCATGCTGAAAGGGTTGCCGCTCTCATACGACCGCGATCTGCAGGAAGACAAGGAGCCCGTGTTCGACTCGCTCGACACGCTGCTCGTGTTGCTGCCAGCTGTCACGGG
Source organism: uncultured Actinomycetes bacterium (assembly GCA_963809135.1). Lineage (GTDB taxonomy): Bacteria > Actinomycetota > Actinomycetes > Acidothermales > Acidothermaceae > PALSA-607. Next base: position 1,388 of record CAWEIG010000012.1, on the reverse strand, counting down.
CATGATCGCGACGATGCGGATCGACACGGCGCGCCTGGCTGCTGCTGCACCCCAAGGGTTCGCGCTAGCGACCGATGTCGCTGAAGATCTCGTCCGGCGTGGTGTTCCGTTCCGGGAGGCGCACGAGGCGGTCGGCCGCCTCGTCGCCTGGTGTTCGTCGAACAACTGCGATATGCAGGACGTCGACGACGCGCAACTGGCGGCGCTGTCCCCGCACCTCACGCCGCAGATCCGGTCGGTGTTGTCGGTCGAGGGTGCGCTGGCCGCACGTTCGGCACGCGGGGGTACTGCCCCTGAACGCGTTGTCGAGCAGATCGCCGACTTGCGGGCCCAGATCCTCGGTCAGGTGGCATGGGCGACCGGCGCTTCCTAGGGCGGGCGTTCTTCAACCGGCCCTCCGTGGTCGTGGCGCCTGAGTTGCTCGGCTGCGTGCTCGAACACCGCACCCACGACGGGCTGGTCGCTGTGCGGCTGACCGAGGTCGAGGCGTACAGCGCTGACCTCGACCCGGCGTCGCACGCGTACCGCGGACGCACGCCACGCAATGCGGTGATGTTCGGCGAGCCTGGTCATGTGTACGTCTACTTCACTTACGGCATGCACTTCTGCATGAACCTCGTGTGCGAGGGCGTCGGCATCGCGTCGGCAGTGTTGTTGCGCGCCGGTGAGGTCGCCGAAGGCGGCGAGCTGGCGCGCAGCCGGCGTGTGGGCGCGCCCGACCGCGATCTCGCGCGCGGGCCTGCCCGGCTCACGGTCGCCTTGGGCATCGGGCGCGACGCCAACGGTCTCGACGTGTGCGACCCAGCCTCCGCGCTGCGGGTGCGGCGCGGTCGAGGCGGGCAGGGCCCCGTGCTCGCCGGCCCGCGTGTCGGGGTCTCGTCGGGCGAGCAGACACCGTGGCGGTTCTGGCTCGAGGGCGAGCCGACAGTGTCGCCGTACCGGGCGCACGTGCCGAAACGCCGCGCGGTCAAACCCCCCGACCGTTGATGTCCGTACTGCCCCCGATGCGCGAAGATTCGGGCGTGACGCCACCTTCCTCAAGCCCGCCGCCGTCCGCTGTGCCTTCGACGGGCGAGCACATCCTCGACGATTTCGCCTGGCGAGGCCTTATCGCCGTCAGCACCGACCTCGGCGCGCTTCGTGAGGCATTGGACGCCGGTCCCGTCACCGGGTACTGCGGTTTCGATCCAACAGCGCCGAGCCTGCACCTGGGCAACCTGGTGCAGATCCTCACCTTGCGCCGCCTCCAGGACGCCGGCCATCGCCCGCTCGCGCTCGTGGGTGGGGCCACTGGCCTAATCGGCGATCCCAAGGAGAGCGCGGAGCGGCAGCTCAACGATCCCGAAGTCGTCGCGGCGTGGACCACCCGCATCCAGCTGCAGGTACAG
>CAWEIG010000011.1:0-353521 GCA_963809135.1 uncultured Actinomycetes bacterium | reverse complement strand
GCCGACCACACCTCACCGGCGTCATGTCCGCCGGCTCGGCAGGGTCTCGAAGGCCCGGCCAGAAACTGTCACTCACGTGCTGAGAGTGCTAGCTCATGTTTAGCACTCAGACCACCCGAGTGCAACCGACGGCGGATGAATCTGAGGCCTCTACATTGGTCGCCATGACAGACGACTGGCGAGCCATCAACCTGGCGAATTGGGAGTCACGGGTCTCGCTCCACATCGGTCCCGACGGCTACGACCTCGCCGCCTTCGACGATCCGAGCCACCTGTCGACGGTGGTGCGCTACGACCTCCCGCGGCTCGGCCGACTCGACGGCCTCGATGTCGTCCACCTGCAATGCCACCTCGGCACCGACACGGTCTCCCTGGCCCGGCTTGGCCCGCGCTCGACGACGGGCCTCGACTTCTCGCCGTCCGCCCTGGCATCGGCTCGAGAGCTCGCGACGCGAGCGAAAGCCGACGTCACCTTCGTCGACGGCGACGTGTACGACGCGGTGGAGTTGCTCGGCGCGCACCGGTTCGATCTCGTCTACACGGGCATCGGCGCGATCTGCTGGCTGCCGAGCATCCGCCGGTGGGCAGACGTCGTGGCTGGCTTGCTGCGTCCAGGCGGCCGGTTGTTCATGCGCGAGGGGCATCCCGTGCTGTGGTCGTTGAGCGATCCGCGGCCCGACGGTCTGCTCGTGGTGGAGTACCCGTACTTCGAAAATGAGGGAGTCCGCTTCAGCGAGGAGACGAGCTACACCGGAACCGGAACTATCAGCGCACCCGAGAGCGTGAGCTTCAACCACGGGCTCGGCGAGATCTTCACCGCGCTACGAGATGCCGGCCTGGTGATGACGAGCTTCGAGGAGCACCGCGAAGTCCCCTGGAACCCGTTAGCCGAGGCGATGGTCGAAAGCCCAGATTTCCCGGGCGAATACATACTCGCCGAGGGTCGCGATCGCCTCCCGCTGAGCTACACGATCCAGGCCGTCCCCGACCACTCTCGGACAGCACTTGGCTCCGCGCGGAGCGCAGCTAGGCGAGCCCCTCGGCGTCCAAGAAAGCGCGAAATGCTTCGGCGGACGGCGGGATGGTGACCGACGGCGACACGACCGACGCGACCGCGTCGAGGGTCTTCAATCCGTCGCCCGTGTTGAAGATGACGGTCTCGGCCTGCGGGTCGAGCTGGCCGGCCGCGAGCAACTTGCGCAGCACGCCGACGGTGACACCACCCGCTGTCTCACCGAAGATGCCCTCGGTGCGGGCGAGCAGCCGCATGCTGTCGACGATCTCGTCGTCGGACACGTCCTCGACGAGCCCGCCGGTGCGGCGGCAGACATCGAGCACGTACGGTCCGTCGGCGGGGTTCCCGATGGCCAGCGACTTCGCGATCGTGTCGGGCCGCACGGGCTGCACCACGTCGTAACCCGCCTTGAACGCCTTCGACACCGGCGAGCAGCCCGAGGCCTGCGCGCCGTAAACGCGGTACGGCGTCGCGTCGACGAGCCCGAGCTTGCCGAACTCGGTGAAGGACTTGTCGACCTTCGTCAGCTGCGAGCCCGACGCGATCGGGATCACGACCTGCTCGGGCAACCGCCAGCCGAGCTGCTCGGCGATCTCATAGCCCAACGTCTTCGATCCCTCGGCGTAGAACGGCCGCACGTTCACGTTGACGAACGCCCAGTCTTCTTGGTCGCCCGCGATCTCCGATGCGAGCCGGTTCACGTCGTCGTAATTGCCTTGGACGGCGACCAGGGTCCCGCCGTAGACGGCAGTCGTCACGACCTTCTGCCGCTCGAGGTCGGCCGGGATGAACACCACCGACTTGATGCCGGCGCGGGCAGCCGCCGCAGCAACCGCGTTCGCCAGGTTGCCCGTCGACGGGCAGGCCAGCACCGAGAATCCGAGTTCGCGCGCTGCAGCGAGTGCGACGGCAACGACGCGGTCCTTGAACGAGTGCGTCGGGTTGCCGCTGTCGTCCTTGACCCAGAGCTTGCGCATGCCGAGCTCGCGGGCGAGATTGCTCGCGAGCACCAGTTTTGTCATGCCAGGCTCAAGATTTGGCGTGTCGGCAACGTTCGCGGGCACCGGCAGTAGTTGCTTGTACCGCCAGATGTTGTGCGGCCCGGCTTCGATCGACTCGCGCGTCACGCCGGCATAGTCGTAGGCCACTTCGAGCGGGCCGAAGCACATCTCGCAGGCATAGCGGGGGCTGATCGGGTACTGCTCGCCACACTCGCGACACGACAACGCGGTGGCGGATCCTAAGACGGTTTTCGCGGGGGGCGACTGGGTCGCGGACACGGTGAAGCCTCTCTCCTCATCTTCCCCGCGGACCATCCACGGGACGGAGTTGGCACCTGTTTCGCAGCGCGTGCACGCGCGTACGACGAGCGTTTTCATCGTCACGCTTCGCGCGAAATGGTTGCCGGGGCTTCAACGGGCCGGTCCCTCTGCCCCTCTTGATGAGCTGTATGAAGTTGTTACGCAGGTGCTGGAGCCTAGGGTAGCGCGCCGGCGAATCGGCCGAACGGTTGACCAACTCCGGCCGTTTCCCTGAGCCGCCTCCAGGTGCCGCGTGGCTATCGTCGTGACGCACTGGAGGGGAACCGCGGGCGGGAGCATAACAGGCAGGCATGCTCCCGGCCGCGGTTTTTTTGCGCCCTGCATTTCCACGCCCGCTTCGAAAATCGGCCACGCCCGCTTCGAGAATTAGGCGTGGACGGCGAGGATGACCGAGTCGAGAAATGCGACCACCGCATCGGGCCCAGCTAGGACAAGATCGGCCCGCGCCACCACCTCGGCGAACGACCGAACCACTGGACACCGCGAGCGCGCTGAGCCCCCGCGCGCGCATCGCATCGAGTGCGTCGAAGGCCGCGAGATCGCCAAGGTCGTCGCCGATGAAGCACGCGGCATGCGCGTCGACCGCGTCGACGAGAGCCATCAACGCAGTGCCCTTATCGGTGCCAGGCGGTCGCAGTTCGAGCACCAGCCTGCCTGGCTCGAGCCGCAAGCCGTGCGCGGCCGCGAGTGTCCGACAACGCCGGCCTGAGCAACTCGAGCGCGGCCGCCGGATTCTGCGTGCGTCGCACGTGCACGGCGACCGACGCACCCTTGTCTTCGATGGCGGTGCCGGGCGGTGCTCCGATGTCATGCAGCAGTGCGGGAAGTGCCGACCGCGCCGCGTCGACCTGGCCCGGATCAACGCCAGTGGTCGTGACGACGCCCGCATTCGGCGTCCAGGTCTCGAAGCCGTAATGGCCGACGACGTACACGTTCGCGGGCGGTGCCTCTGCCGTGAAGCCGAGCAGCGACGACGCGACGCCGGCGGGTCGGCCGGTCACGACGGCGACCGCTCGAATCACCCCGGCAAGGCGGCGCAACACGTCCGACGCTGCGGGATGCGGACGCGCCAAAGCCGGGTCGGCGACGATCGGTGCGAGGGTGCCGTCGAAGTCGACCGCCACCAGGGCGTGCTGCGGCTGCGGCGAGGATCGCGCGCAACCCGTCGACGCCGGCGGGAGTAGTTGGAACGGGAAGCGACACGCCTCGGACACTACTTGCCGTCCGTGGTCCAATCCGTCGCGAGCACCAGCGTGAGGTCGGTGGTCGACACGCCGCTGGGCGCAACAAGCACCTCGCGGATCGCCTTGTACTGCTGGGCAAGTTGCTTGGCCGCGGCGACCGATCGGGCGGGTAGAAGAGCGTGGTCGTCGATACCGAGTGTGGGTAGTTGCCGGTCTCAGCGACGGTCCAACCGCCCGAGGTCAGGGTCTTCGCCGCGCTTGGCCGCTAGTCCGCTGATGTGAGTGTCGTTGAGGATGTCGACCGCCGGCCGAGCGATAGACGTGCTCGGCGCCGGCGAGGCCGATGTGCTGGGCGCCGGCGAGACCGAAGCGGACGACGTCGATGCCGCAGTGGGCGGGCTCGAGACAACGATGGGAGCCGACAGCGACGGTGCCGGGGGCGAAACCGACGCACTTGGCGAGCCGGTCGGCGGGCTGAACGACGAGGTGTGCGACGACGCGGCGACCGGTGTCTTTGGCTTGCTCGATTCGCCACGCAGATGCAAGGCAGCCACCACGCCGCCTGCGGCGACGACCACCACGAGCAGCGACACGAGCAACTTCACCCGACGACCACTGTTCGTCCGCCGGTGGCTGCCGGCTAGGCGGGTCTCTGGTTCCGTCATGGGGTGTCTTTCCGTGAACCGGCCCGCGTCAGGCCATGATCATCGCACTGCGGAATGCGCAGTTAGGCGTCTATGCCCAGGCGACGCGCCGAGCGAGCCCGCTGTCGTGCGGCGCGCAGCCGGCGCAGCCTCTTCACCAGCATAGGGTCGGCCTCGAGCGCGGCAGGCCGGTCGATGAGCGCGTTGAGCGCCTGGTAGTAGCGCGTCGCGGACATGTCGAACTTCTCCCGCATGGCCTGCTCCTTGGCGCCGGCGTACTTCCACCATTGGCGCTCGAACTCAAGGATCAGCAGGTCGCGCGCACACAGTACGTCGGGCTCTGTACCAGGCTCAGACATGGCGGCGGTGACGCCCGCGCGGTGCGAGCCGTCGGCGGTGTTCGCGACCTCCACAGGCCAGCCCCTTCCTCATCGGCGTTCGGCCCCATCGTAGGACCCAAACAACATCGATGTCATTCTCCCGCACCCTACCCTGGTGGCATGTCGGTGGCCGCTGGTGGAGGGGCGAGCGGCGCGCTTGGGCAGGTCGCCAGCTGGCCGTCGTCCGACCCCGCCGCAGGCGTCACCGACGCGACCGCCACTATCGCGCAGACCGGTGCCATCGATCGTCGCCACGAGTGGGCGTCGGTCACCAAGCTGGTCACGGCCCTGTGCGTGTTGCGCCTGAGCGAGGCCGGTTCGCTCTCCCTCGACGAGCCCGCCGGACCTCCCGGCTCAACGGTTCGCCACCTTCTGGCCCATGCCTCGGGCCTGAGCTTCGAGGGCACCGACGTACTGGCTCGACCTGGGCAGCGGCGGGTCTACTCCAACGCCGGCTTCGACCTGCTCGGCGCCCTCGCAAGCGACCGGTCAGGGTTGCCGTTCGCCGAATGTGTCGCTCAGACCGTCTTCGGGCCGTTAGCGATGAGCCATTCCGCAATAGAGGGGACGCCGTCGGCGGGCGGCGTCGGACCTCTGGTCGACCTGCTTCGGCTTGGGCGCGAACTGCTCGCCCCGTCGCTCGTGACACCAGCGACGCTGGCGGCGGCGACGACCGTGGCGTTCCCGGGACTCGACGGTGTGCTGCCCGGATTCGGGCGGCAGAACCCGAACGACTGGGGCCTGGGCTTTGAGATACGCGACCACAAGTCTCCGCACTGGACCGGCACGACAAACTCCGCGGCCACCTTCGGCCACTTCGGCAAAGCAGGCAGCTTCGTGTGGGTCGATCCCGTCGCGGGTCTCGCGTGCGCAGCGCTGGCAGGAGTGCGATTTTGGAACCTGGGCCATCGAGGGGTGGCCGAAGTTCTCTGACGCCGTGATCGCGCAGTACGCGCCTAGCTCCTAAGCACGGCGGACTTTCTAGACCGGCAGCAATCCTCATGAAGTCCCGCGTACGTTGCGGCGTCCCCGCATCGCCGTCGCCGAGGCGGGTTCGGGTCGGCTGAGCTTGTCGACCAAAGCGGCCAATGCGGGCACGGCCGCCCGGACAGCCGTGCGTTGGGCGATCGGCAGCTGATCCAAGGCAGCGCTCAGGCGGCGTTCGTGGGCTTGTTGCCACTCCAGCAGTTGCTTCCTGCCGGCGCCGGTGATGCGGACGACGGCGACCCGGCGATCTCCGGGTACGCCTGGCTGCGGACGTCCAGCTCTGCGACGGTGCAACCTCGGGGGCAAGTTCAACTCCCGCTGGCGACGTCGTAGGCGTCAAACCCTGAGAAGCCGACGAAGGCACCCGGGTCGTTCCGGCGCCCCGTCGGCGGGCGTCATCGGCGTCCGCGTCACGCTCCCCTGCGTCTTGGAATGCTGTGACGCACGACACCCAGCGCAGGTACCCCTGGGGGTATAAGCTGAAGCTGTTGGACGTGACCCAGGAGGACGAAAGTCGTGTGCAGTCCGGTGACGTGTCCGCGGTGTCGAAAGGTGACATGGACAGGGTGTGGCGCGCATGTCGAGCAGGTTCTTGCCGATGTGCCGGTCGAGCGGCGATGCACATGTCCGTGACTGGTGCGCGTTCGTGTCTAACCAGACAGTGGCCGAAGCCGTGAAGGTGGTCGTGATCGGCGGGGTCGCCGGCGGGATGAGTTTCGCGGCGCGGGCGCGCCGCCTTGCCGAGGATGCCCAGATCGTTGTGCTCGAGCGCGATGCCTACGTGTCGTATGCCAACTGTGGTCTGCCCTACCATCTCGGCGGCGAGATAGCTGACCGGTCGGCTTTGTTGTTGCACACCCCCGAGTCGCTCGCCGCGAGCCTTGCCCTCGACGTCCGGGTGGGACATGAGGTGATCCGCGTCGACGCAGCTGGCCATGTCGTGTCTGTGCGCGAGCTGAGTTCCGGGCGCGTCTACGACGAGCACTACGACGCCTTGGTGCTGTCCACCGGAGCGACGCCCATCGTGCCGCCGTTTGCCGGCAACGACCTCCCGCAAGTGCGGGTGCTGCGTTCGGTGCCTGACGTCGATGCGCTTCAAAGCTTGCTGGCTGCTGGTGCGGCTCGGGCAGTAGTGGTCGGCGCGGGATTCATCGGGCTGGAGGTTGCAGAGGCGTTGCGGCATCGAGGTTTGGATGTGGCTATCGTCGAGCTTGCTTCGCAGGTGCTGCCTGTTCTCGACCCGGAAATGGCCCACAACGTTGAGGTGGCGTTGCTCGGTGCGGGTGTTCGGCTGCACCTGGCGACATCGGTGACCGCAATCAGGCAATGCCGACGACCTGGGCGTCGATGTCGAGCTCGCGGACGGAACGGTGCTTGCATCCGACCTGGTGCTCATGGCGGTCGGCGTGCGGCCGGAGACGAAGATCGCCGCGGCGGCGGGACTGGCCGTCAACGCCCGCGGGTCGGTGATCGTCGATGAGCACTTGCACACTTCGGCGCCCGATGTCTTTGCCGTCGGCGACGCGATCGAGGTGGTCGACGCCGTCACTGGCAGCCGGGCGTCGGTTCCGCTGGCAGGGTTGGCGAACCGGCAGGGTCGCGCCGTTGCCGATGAGTTGTTCGGTCACGGCACGGTGCTGCCGGCAACTCTTGGGACGGCGATCGTGCGGGTATTCGGCACGGTCGCCGCGACAACCGGCCGCAGTGAGAAAGCACTTCGGGCGGCTGGAATCGCCTGCCATGCAGTGCATTTGCACCCTGCGCAGCACGCCGGGTACTTCCCGGGCGCGCGCTCGATGGACCTGAAGATCGTGTTCGGGCCCGATGGCCGGCTTCTCGGCGCCCAGGTCACCGGCAGTCGAAGGCGTTGACAAGCGAATCGACGTGCTGGCGACAGCGCTGCGCGCCGGTATGAGCGTCGACGACCTGGCCGAGCTCGAGCTGGCCTACGCGCCGCCGTTCGGTGCCGCGAAAGACCCGGTCAACATGGCCGGGTTCATCGCCCAGAACGTGCTGGTCGGCAACCTGACGTTGTGGCGTGCCGCCGATCTCGACCAGCCATCGTTCGGCAACAGCTTCCTGCTCGACGTCCGCTCCGCTGCCGAGTTCGCGACCGGGCACCTACCCGGCGCGGCGAACATCCCGCACACCCAGTTGCGGGCTCGGCTGGACGAAGTTCCGCAGGGCGCAGTGGTGCGCGTCTATTGTGCGTCGGGATTTCGTTCCTACCTCGCGTTGCGCGTCCTTCGCCAGAACGGATGGCAGGACGTCGCCTCACTGTCCGGCGGCTTGGCGACCCTCCTCGCGGAACGACCAACGCTCGCACTGTCACTGACCAGCGGCGAGCATCACCGCGCGCTGTCCAGCGCATCGTGAGTCCTCGCGGCACGGTACCCCCTGGGGTAACGTGCCGCCCCGATCACGCCGATATGTGGAAGGAACACACATGGAAATGGATGAGGTCGCGATGAAGGATGTCGTGCACAGGCTGCGCCGAGCACGCGGGCAGATCGACGGCATCATCGCGATGATCGAGGCCGGTCGATCCTGCCGCGACGTCGTCACCCAGGTCGCCGCCGCCTCGCGAGCCCTCGACCGGGCGGGGTTCAAGATCGTCGCGCTCGGCCTGCAGCAATGCCTGTCCGGCACTGCCGGCGCGCGAGCAACTCACCACCGAAGAGATGGAGAAGCTCTTCCTCTCCCTCGCGTGACTGGCCGTTCACTCATCCTCATCACGAAAGGCCGAGAATCATGTGCCGTCGAGTCACCTGTAAGAAGTGCGGCAAACCGACCTACGCAGGCTGCGGCCAGCACATCGAACAAGTGCTGGCCGGCGTACCCAAGGGTCAGCGGTGCACCCGCCAGCACGGAAGCGACGATACGGTCGGCCGGCCGCTGCTGGCCCGACTGTTCCGCCGCTGAAGAAGCGCGCACGCGACCCTGGTCAGCGACGAGCCACCCGCGGGACGAAGCGCGGGGTGCGTGCCGCATACGACTCGTAATCACTGAAACGACGAGACAGGGCCTGCTCCTCCACGATGCTTTTGCCATACAGGAGGAATACCAGCGCGGCACTTAGGACCGCTTGGCGGCGATCACCTGAGTTCACCGTCCGCGCCCACGACATCGCGATCGCACCTGCGTAGATCGGGTGTCGGACATGGCGATAGAGCCCGTCGGTACGCAGTTCGGCGTGGGTATTAGGCAATGGGCTGGCGGTCAGGCCTCGCCCTAGGGATAAACCTGCGGTGGCGAGCACCGCGGCGCCACCCATCGCGACCGCGCCGGCCGCCAGTCTGACCGGCGCGGGAGTTGGCCAGTCGTCGCGACGCTTGAGCAGTGCCTGTGCGGCCAGCAGCACCACCTGTGCGGCCACCGCTGCTGCCGCAAGCTGCCGCTCCGTTGCGGGCAGTGTCCGTGACATGTCGGCCCCGAGCCTCTCGGTTTCAAGGCACGCGTGGTGATTCTCGATGCCGGGCCTTTCTACGTGAAGATGATCTGACCGCCAGCGGCTTTGGTGTAGAACTCGCCAACGGTGATGATGTCGTTCACTTGCGGGATGAAGTCGTTCTTCTCCAGCCCGAACAGATCCACCGACGCTTTGCACGCGTAAAGGCCTGCGCCAGTGTCGGCGATCATCTCGACAAACTCAGGGACGGACGGGATATCGAGCTTCTCCATCTTGCGGCCCATGTAGTGGGTCAGCACCCCCGACACTCCTGGGAAGCCACCCAGCCAGGTCGCCATGTGTAAGCCTGGGTTGCCGACCGCAGCCATCTTGATGTGCTCGTGACGGGCCTTGTGGATCGCGTCCAAGCCAAAGAACGTGAAGAACAGATTCGCTTCGATCCCTTCGGCGCGCGCGCCGTTGGCCATGATCAGGCCGGGATAAACCCCGTCAAGGGATCCCTTGGAGATGATGATGGAGACCTTTTCGATCGTGTCAGCCATCGGACGCCGTCCTCTCGTTTGTTATGTGGTCAGATGCAGCCGCGTGGCTTCGGAATGCCCGCGATCTTCGCCGCCGTCTTTGCCGGACCGTGCGGGAACAGCTGGTACAGCTCCTTGATCGACACCCCAGACGTCTTGCCGAGGACTCGCACGGTGGGTCCGGTACCGGTGGCGAGGTACGCGGCTCGCATGAATCTGATGACGCGCCAATGGTCTTCGGTGAGGTCTTCGATACCCTCGGCGCGCGCCAATTCAGGTGCCATGGCTTCGGTCCAGCGCTCAGGCTCCGTGAAGAATCCTTCGTCGTTTACTTCGATGGGGACGCCGATAACGGTGGCTGTGGGCATGTCAGTTCTCCTGAACTCTCGCGTGAGGCACTGCGGTCTTGCCTGCGGTCGGCATTGCGGCGTGGATGCCGGGGATGTCGCGACCGGGCAGCAATCCGTGCCAGTAGAAGGATTGGAATGCCAGCTTGCCGAGATGGTTGAGCCGTGACTCTTTGAGCAACGGAAGTCCGACCCGGGTCGGGTAGTGGCCGGTGAGCGGCTGCGTGTCGTAGTTGAAGTCGACGAGAAGCGCCCTACCGAAACCGGTCTCGATGAAACAGTTCGTGTGCCCGTCGTATCGGGGCTCAAGTGGTTCGCCGGCGAGGTATCGCCGGACGTTGTCGACGAGCACGTCGCCTTCGAAATGTGCGACCGAGCCGGCCTTGGACGCGGGCACGTCGGTCGCATCCCCGATCACGAAGATGTTCGGCGCCGCCTTGGCCTGCAGGGTGTTCCGGTCGGTAGTAACGAAATTCAGGGCATCGCCCAGTCCGGGCGAGCGACCGATGTACGGTGCGCCGCCGTGGAGTGGGACGACGACGGCTAGGTCGAAGCCCACCTCCCGCCCGTCATAGCTGACGAGTCGCCCACCAGGCCCATCGACCTCGCCGGTATTGAACTGCGTCACCAATGGACGCCCTTGGCCTGCAATGTTCCCGCCAGCTTCTCGGGAACAGACCGGCTGAGTGAACGCACCGTCCAACGGCGTGACGTAACTCAACTCGACGCGTTCCCTGATGCCGCGCTTGCGCAGATATGCGTCAGCTAGGAAGCAGAACTCCAGCGGAGCCACCGGGCACTTGATCGGCATGTCGATCGTGTTCACCACAAGTCGGCCGCCATCGAAGGTGGCCAATGCCTCTGCCAGCCCGGTCGCCCCTTCCGGCGTGTAGAACGTGAAAACCTTGCTCATCCAGCCGGGCCCGGTCAGTCCTTCGGTCTCCTCCGGTAACAGCACTGCCCCGGTCGCCACAACAAGGACGTCGTAGGCAAGCGTCGTCCCGTCCGTGAGGTGCACCGCGTTGCTGGCGACGTCGACGCGGTCGATACCGCTGCGCCGAAAATCAATGCCCCTAGAGAGTTGGCGGGATCGGGGCCGGACGATGTCCTCGACCGTGGTGTGCCCGAACGGAACGAACAGCAGACCCGGCTGGTAGAGGTGGCGGTCGTCTTGATCCACAACGACGATCTCGGCGGTGTCCGGTGCGAAGATCCTGCGCAGCCGGTTCGCCGTCAAGGTGCCGCCGGTGCCGCCACCGAGAACCACGATGCGATGGGCCATGAAAACAGCAAACGCCGGGTCGGCTGCTCAGGTCAGGATCGAAGGTCACCTCTGGGCAGGGCTCCGGTCCCTCGCATCGCCACCGCCGGCGACTGCGCTGTGCCGTAAGTGAGCGCGCTTGACCTCGTCTCGGAGGCCTGGCCCCGCGGTCGGTGACGCATCCGGGGCGCGCGGCAAAACTCAGCCGACGCGACCGGTGATGTAGTCCTCGGTGCGCTTGTCGGCGGGTACCGAGAAGATCCGGCTGGTGGCGTCGTACTCGACGAGCACGCCGGGCTTGCCCGCGCCCGCAAGCGTGAAGAAGCCGGTGGTCTCGCTGACCCGGCTCGCCTGCTGCATGTTGTGGGTCACGATGACGATCGTGTAGCGATCCTTGAGCTCGGCGATGAGGTCTTCGATCGCCAGCGTCGAGATCGGGTCGAGGGCCGAGCACGGCTCGTCCATCAGCAGCACCTCGGGTTCGACCGCGATCGCGCGGGCGATGCACAGGCGCTGCTGCTGGCCACCCGACAAGGCGAGCGCCGGCTTCTTGAGCCGGTCCTTGACCTCGTCCCACAGGTGCGCACCGGTCAGCGCACGCTCGACCACGATCTCGAGGTCTTTGCCGCGGCTGCCACCGAGCTTCAACCCCGCGGCGACGTTGTCGAAGATCGACATCGTCGGGAACGGGTTCGGGCGCTGGAACACCATGCCGACGCTGCGACGCAACGCCACCGGATCGACGCCCGGCGCATAGATGTCGTGGTCGTCGAGCAGCACCTGGCCGGTGATGCGCGCACCGGGAATGACCTCGTGCAGGCGGTTGAGGCTGCGCAGGAACGTCGACTTGCCGCAGCCCGACGGGCCGATCAGCGCGGTGACGGTCTTTGGTTCGATCGTCATCGTGACGTTCTCGACAGCCTTGTGGTTGCCGTAGAAGCACGAAAGACCGAGCGCCTCGATGCGCTTGGCCATGGGGGTACTCACCTCCGGTTGGTGGCGTCACGGCGCGTGAGCAACCGCGCGATCACGTACAGCAAGACGACGATCAGGATCAGCGTAAGGGCTGCAGCCCACGCCCGGTTGACATCTGGGGTAGTGCCACCCGCCGCGGAGCTGAAGACATAAAGCGGAAGCGCCTCCTGCTGCCCGTGGAACGCGTTCTTGTTGACGAACAACGTCCCGGCAGCGGTCAGCAGTAGCGGCGCCGTCTCACCGGTTACTCGCGCGATGGCCAGCATGATGCCCGTTGTGATTCCCGTGCGTGCCGCCGGCATGATGATCGAGAGGATGACCCGCCACTTCGGGATCCCGAGCGCGTAGCCGGCCTCGCGCAATGAATTGGGAACGAGCCTCAGCATCTCCTCGGACGACCGGGTGACGACGGGCAGCATCAAAATCGACAACGCCATCGAACCGGCGAACCCGGAGTAGCCCTCGTGCAGCCCGAGAACCCAGAAGGCCAGCACGAACAGACCGGCCACGATCGACGGAATGCCGGTCATGACATCAACGAGCAGCCTGACGAGGGTGGAGAATCCCCTAGCCCCGTACTCGTTCAGGTAGATCGCGACGAGCAGTCCGAGCGGCACCGATATCGCCGCCGCGATCGCCAGCTGCTCGACGGTTCCGATTATCGCGTGGTAGATGCCGCCCGTTGACGTCGTTCGGACCGACACCCGCCATCGAGTGGGTGAGAAACGACCAGCTGAATCGAGTCAAGCCCTTGCCGACCGTGTACCAGATCACCAACGCAAGGGGAATCACGGCGATGAGGAACGCGAGGTACATCGCTGCCGGTCATCAAGCGGTTGACGACCGCCCGGCGGCCACGCACCTTCCATAGCTGCGACGTCGCCGCGGCTCCCGGGCCCGCCATCGCGGTCGCTGAACTCATCGCGCACCCTGCTTGACGGCGGCAGCGGTAAATCACCGTGCGGGCAATCAGGTTGACGCCGAACGTCATGACGAACAGCACCAAACCGGTCGCGATCAACGCCGAGCGGCCCGTCGTGCCGGCCTCGCCGAAGTAGTTCGCAATGTTGGCCGCGATCGTGTTACCGCCGGGCTGCAGAATATGAAGGCTGACGGCGAAACTGGTACCGAGGACCAACGCAATAGCGATGGTCTCTCCGAGTGCGCGCCCAAGGCCCAGCATGATGCCGCCAATGATGCCGGGACGGCTCGGCGGCAGCAACGCCGTGCGCACCATTTCCCAGCGCGTAGCGCCCAACGCCAGTGCCGCCTCCTTGAGGCTCGGATCGACTTGTCGCAACACCTCACGCGAAATGGCCGCGATCACCGGCAGCACCATGATCGCGAGCACAACCGAGGCGACGAAGATCGAGCGACTCGCGACCGACGTCCGGTTGTTGGGGTCGTCAAAGATCGGTATCCAACCGAACTTTGTGGCCAAGAAGTGCTGGAAGCCTCTGATGTGCGGCACCAAGAACAGCAGGCCCCACAGTCCGTAGACCACGGACGGCACGGTCGCGAGCATGTCGATGAGGTAGCCGAGCCAGGTGGCGAGGCGCCGCGGCGCGTACTCGACAACAAAGATGGCCACGCCGAGCGCGACAGGCACAGCAAGCAATAGTGCGATGACGCTAGAAAGAACCGTGCCGTAAAGCGAGGACGGCGATACCGAACAGCGGCGGGTCCGCGTCCGGACTCCACGCTTTGGTGGTGAAGAAGTTCTTCTGGTCCTTGCTGCAGCGACGGGATCGCCTTGATGCACCAAGAACACGGCGATGGCGCCCAGGATGAGCAGCACCAGTACCGACGCGGCAAAGGTGATGCCCCGGAAGGGCTCGACGCGTCGAGCCCTCCGGGGCGTACCGGTCGCGGTCGAGTTGCGCTCGGCCGCGGGCGTGCTTTGGGTCACGAGACCGCCGAGATGCTTGCTTCGTCCTTGGCCGCCAGGTCGGTCGGCAGCGGTGCGTATCCCAAGACCGTCGGCGGCAGCCTGACCCTTGCTGACGACGTAGTACAGGTAGGCCTTGACCAACGAGCCCTTCGCGGCGTCCTTGTACTTCGAGCACAGGATCGCGTACGAGACGGTCGAGATCGGGTAGCCATCGGTCATCTTGGTGTAGTCCATCTTTCCGGCAAGGTCGTTGCCGGTACCGACGATCGTGAACCCTTCCGCGGTGGCCTTCGAGACGTCGTCGGTCGTGGGGAGCGTAAACGTGCTTCCGGCACCCTTGACCATCGCCGTCGGAAGGTTCTGCGCCTTCGCATACGACTCCTCGTCGTAGGTGATGCCGCCATCGGTCTGGGTCACCCCAGCCGCCACGCCCGCCGAACCCTTGGCGCCCTGCGCCGCGGTGAAGAACGTGATCGTCTTACTGCTTCCCAGCGTCCATGCGCTACCCGCCACCTGCTGGAGGAACGAGGTGAAGACTGACGTCGTACCGGAACTGTCGTTGCGGTAGAACACGCTAATTGGCGTCGACGGCAGAGTGGTACCTGAGTTGTCAGCCGCGATCGCTGGGTCGTTCCACTTGGTGATCTTGCCGTCGAAAATGCCCGCGATGGTGAGCGTCGAAAGGTTCAGTTTCGGCACGCTCTTCAAGTTGTAGACCATCGCCACGCCACCAACAGTGATCGGCACCGTGATCGCCGTGCTTCCGCAGGCTGTGTTCGCCTTCGTCTGGTCAGCCGCCGCCATCGTGACGTCTGAGCCGGCAAAGTCTGCGGTGCCGTTGCCGATCGCGGTGATCCCCGCGCCCGAACCCGTGCCCTGGTAGTTGATCTGGGCGCCGGAGCACAGCGCACCGAAGTCCTTGCTCCACTGGGTTTCCATGTTCGCCTGGAACGTGGATCCCTGGGCTGCCAAGGAGCCGGTGGCACACGCCGGGGCGGAGCCGGCAGCTGAAGCGGGCGCAGCCGAGGTGGCGGGTGTGCTGGCGGACGATGTCGAGCGGTCGCGGCCGGGGCGCTGGTAGTCGGGCTGGCCGTGCTGTTCTTGTTGGTGCCACACGCGGCGGCCGCCAACAATGCACCTGCGGTAAGCAGGGTCGCGGCGATGCGTGAAGTCCTCACGGGTTAACTCCTCTAGGTATCGGCGAATCGATCGGGCAGAGCCAGTTGGACGGAGCCAGTTGGGGCAGAGCCGGTCGGGCTTAAAGCGTCGCTCGGGGTCGAAGCTAGGCGAGCCACGTGGACGGTTTCCTACGCACGGATGAACGCGGGGTGAACATGCACAGAGCGCGCACTGCGGCTAACCTCGAAGTTGCCGCACTAGCCTCGGAGCGCCGTCTCGCCGGTGACCAGGTAGACAACTTGCTTCGCGACGGCGACCGCGTGGTCGGCGAACCGCTCGTAGTAACGGCCGGCCAACGCGAGATCGATCGCGGTGTCGACGCCGTAGGGCCACTCCGGTGCAAGCATGGTGAGCAGCAAGCGTGCGGTGCAGGTGGTCCATCACGTCGTCGTCGGACTCGAGTTCGGCGGCTTTCGCCGCGTCGCGTGACGCGACGACATCACCGGCTTTGCCCACGATGTCGGCCGCGACGGCGCCCATTTCGCGCACGGTCGCCTGAAGCTCGTCGGGCACAGCGCATGCTGGGAACTTGCGGCGGGCCAGCTTCGCCACGTGCACCGCAAGATCGCCGGAGCGCTCGAGGTCGGATGTGATGCGCAGGCCGGTCGTCAGCGCCCGGAGGTCGCCCGCAACGGGCTGCTGGCGCGCGATCAGGTCGACCGTTCGCCGATCGACGTTCTCGCGAAGGATGTCGATCGACTCGTCGCTGTCGATCACGCTCTCGGCGACGGCAAGATCGGAGTTGAGCAGGGCCTGGGTGGCCAGGGAAATCGCCTGGCCGACCAGCTGGGTCATCTCGACGAGCTGCTCGGTGATGGCGTCGAGTTCCTCGTGATAGGCGTCGCGCACGCCCACTCCCTTCGATTTGTCGGGACGAATCCTCCCACGTGCCGCGCACGTCCCTCGCAGAGTCTGTCACCTGAGTGGACGGGGGCGGGCAACCAAGCGACACGGTGCCGAACGCGAGGTGAACAGTCGGCCAACGGGTCGGCTCAGTTTGGTGACCACCCCACAAGTTCCCCACAGGTGCCTACCATTCGGAGTGTGCGGTCGACTCCTGCGGAGCCAGAGCGGCCGTCGGCGACGGCCGCGGTTCTCGCGACCGTCGCCGCGGCGCTGGAAACCGGGGCCGTCCTGCTCGAGGACGACGACGTCGTGCTCGCGAATGAGGCCGCGTTGGCCCTGCGAGTCGTTTACGGGCGTGAACTGACCTCGCGCCCGTTGGCCCGGATCGCCCGGGAGGCTCGTCGCACCGGCGTCAGGATCGCCCAGGATCTCGACCTGCCGTGGGGCTCGTCGTCCCGCGCCGTCCACGTCGTGGCGGCGCCCGTTCCCGGCACGGCTCAGGTCGTGTTGCTGATGAACGACCTCGAAGAGTCGCGCCGCCTCGAAGCAGTCCGCCGCGACTTCATCGCCAACGTCTCCCACGAACTCAAGACCCCGGTCGGCGCGATGCTCCTGCTGGCGGAAGCGTTGCGAGACGCGACCGACGACCCGATCGCGATGAAGCAGTTCACCGAGCGGATGCTGCACGAAGCAGGTCGTATGTCGCGCCTCGTGCAGGAGTTGCTCGAGCTGTCACGCCTTCAAGGTGGCGAACCACTGCCTGCGATGGAGTCGATCCGCGTCAGCGACGTGATCGCCGACGCGACCGATCCGCTTCAGGTGCGGGCCGAGGCGGCCGGCATCACGCTCGACGTCGCGCCCGCCAACGGGTCGCAGGTCATGGGTGATCGTCGCCAGTTGACGACAGCTCTCACGAACCTCATCGAGAACGCGATCGCGTACTCGTCACCCGGATCGCGAGTTGGCGTCGGCGCGCGAACGTTTGTCGAGGGCGGCGAGCCCGGTGTCGAGATCACTGTTACCGATGAGGGCGTCGGTATCGAAAAGGTCGATCAGGAAAGGGTGTTCGAGCGGTTCTACCGAGTAGACACGGCACGATCGCGCGCGACCGGTGGCACCGGTCTCGGTCTCGCGATCGTGAAGCACATCGCGAACAACCACGGTGGTCGAGTCAGCCTCTGGAGCTATCCGGGTGTGGGCTCGACCTTTACGTTGTACCTTCCCGTGCCACCCGTGCCCACCCCCGACGGCAGTATGCCGAACCAGAAAGGCCAGGAGTCGTGACGCATCTGCTCGTCATCGAGGACGAGGAGTCGTTCTCCGAGACGCTCGCGTACATGCTCACCCGCGAAGGATTCGAGGTAAGGGTCGCGACCACCGGACCAGCCGGACTTGAGGAATTCGATCGCCACGGCGCTGATCTGGTGCTGCTTGACCTCATGCTGCCTGGGTTGCCGGGTACCGAGGTGTGCCGACGACTCCGCGAGCGAAGCGACGTGCCGGTCATCATGCTGACCGCGCGCGACAGCGAGATCGACAAGGTTGTGGGGCTCGAGTTGGGCGCTGACGACTACGTGACGAAGCCTTTCTCCGCACGCGAACTCGTCGCTCGCATCAGGGCGGTGCTACGTCGACGTAGCGATACAGCCGAGGCCGTGGTCTCGGGCATCGTCGAAGCCGGCCCGGTTCGCCTCGATCCGGATCGTCATGTCGTCAGCGTTCGCGGGGAGACCATCACGTTGCCCCTGCGCGAATTCGAGCTGCTCGAGTTGTTGTTGCGCAACGCCGGTCGTGTGCTGACACGCAATCAGCTGATCGATCGGTTGTGGGGCAGCGACTATGTCGGTGACACCAAGACACTCGACGTCCATGTAAAACGCTTACGCAGCAGGGTAGAAGAGCACCCCGCGCGGCCGAAGCACCTTGTCACCGTGCGAGGTTTGGGCTACAAGTTCGAGCCCTAAGCAGCGCCCGGTTTCACTGGCCACAACATCGTGTCACCGTCGTGGAACGGCGGCGCTCCGAGCGCGCCTGTCAGTGCTTGCGAGAGTGCCGCAGTGCCGTGACCTGGCCCGAGCATCACTGCACTGACATGCCAGTACGCCAAGTCGCTCTGAAGCGTTTGCAAGTCGGTCGTACTGAGTTGCGGCCCGTGAGTACCGTCAGCGATCTGCCGCAGCAAGGTCGTCGAGGCACGTGCGACGTCACCGCCGATGTAGCCGCGACCGTCCCATGCCGGGCCGATGAAGTAGCCGCCCGGCATCGCGAACCGGAAGTGCGTGTCGCCCTGCCAACGCATCGGGTCGGTGAAATTCGCGTCAGGGAAAGGAAGAACGAGCACAGTGGAACCCGGTTGGACGTTCTTCAACGCGCTTACGACCGCCGGCGGCGCCGTCGCGACATTCGCGGTCGAAAACGGAATCGGCACAAGCGGCACCATGCACAGCGAGCGCCACGAAGGTCGCCGCCAACCGATAGTCTCTGTAGCTGTGTCAACGCAATCGCAAGCAGTGCCCCGGCTGCCAACGGCGTGAACAACGCAAAGCGCGCGACTGCAACATTCGATGCCAGCGGCAAATGCATCGCCAACTCCCACGGCATCGGCACAGTGCGTTTGGTGGCCGTGGAACTTCAGGTGCTCGCCGAGCGAACAAGATGATGCTGACGCCGGCCGTAATCGCGGCTACCCGGGCGGCCAGAATGCGCCACAGCAAGATGGCCGCGATCGCGAGAAATGCCAGCAACGGCCAGCCGAGATATCCCAGGTATTCCTCTTTGTTTGGTCCGATCGCGAACGCCGTCGCTGCCGAATGATGCGTATGCAGGAGCATCATCTGCGACGGCGTGACGAGCTCGCTCAGGTCGATCTTCGTATAGTCCTGAAGCAGTGGGCTGCCGTGCTGCGTGAGCGGACCGTACAGCTGGAACCACAGCGGATACCCGGCGATAGTGAGTACGACGGCGACCGCGGCCCACACAGCTAATCCGAGCCGCCGCGACGCTCGCAGTATTGACTGCGGGGCGGAAAATCGCGATCGATACGAGAAGTACGCCGGTCAGCAGCGCGGTATCGAACAGCAGTTCCTCGCCGGTGAGTAGCTGCGCGGATGCCAGCGCGCCGAGTCTGAAGCCGCCGACAACTGGTCTGCACGCGACCCGTGCAAATGTCGAGCGTCGCTGACACCAGCAGCGGAACGAGCGGCCCGAATACAAGTGACACGTGACCGATCGACGCGTGAATCATCGCGGGCGAGAAGCCAACAGCGCCCCGCCCGCGAGTGCTGGCCACCATCCGACATTCGCGTGCCGCAACAGCAGCCGATGCGCGGTGTACGCAGACCCCGCGAATCCTGCGAACAGCAGCACGTTGTAACTCACCTGCGCTCCAGCAAGCAACGTGAGTGGACTCAACACGATGCCCGGCAACAGCAGCGACGTGTTCCACATCGCATTGACGCCTGTCGGCGCATTCATAGCGTGCGTGATCAGCGAGAAATGGCCACCGCTGAGTTGATGAGCGGTCCACGCAAGCCACCACGTGTAGAGGTCGGTGTCGTGAGGATTGCCGGCGACCATGCGATGCGCAGGGTGTACCCACAGCCGCGCGGTGAGGACGAGCGCCGCGAGAACGTACACGCCAGCAGCGGTCGCCCGCGGAGCGCGCATCCCTGACGACCGGCGGTCCTACCGTGCGCCGCGCGCCGCGTGACGGCCGTGCCGAGGCCCGCCAACCGGCGTCCCGCCTCTTGTGCTTTCAGGCGTATCGGAGAGCTCGCGTCGACGTCGCACGGTTGGTAGTGCCACGTCGAACGCGAGTGTCACCGAGGCTTCCAAGGCCGCAGGCTTCTGAGATTAGGCGGGACGGCGAGTGGGTGGCTGGCGGTGCCGTCCTGCGGTAGCGATCGTCGCGCGGTGGCGACCACCGATATCGAAGACCGAGCGGCGCGGACGAGTCGTGAGCAGCAAGATCAAGCCGCTCCAGAGTGCCGCGATGGCCACCAACAGCTGGCGACCAGTGTTCGCTCCGGTGAAGGGCAACGATGCCGCGGGCGTGCTCGTTGTTGTGACGCCCTCAACAGCCGGAGCCACGATCGAGAACGTCCACGCCGTCGTAACGGCACTCGTCGCGCCGACGAACACCACCGAGTGTGCGCCAGCTGGAAGCCCGGTAGGCACGGTGAACGCGTAACTGATGGTGCCGGCGCTGCTCGCGGTCGCGGGCGCAAGTGTCTGCGGCACAGAGTGCAACGTGACGCCAATTGCCTCGCCCGCAGTGAATCCGTGCAGCCCGAGCGTCACTGATTCACCGACCGTGAGCGTCGGATCATTGGGCAGCACCGCACCGGTGGAGTCCGTGGCGACCACCGCAGTCAGTGCTCGGGGACGGGCTCGGGCGATGGGCTCGTCGATGCGCGGTCGTCGTCGCAGCTGGAGTCGCAGTGTGCGTGGCCGTCGGGCGTCGGGCTCGGGGACGGCGTTGGGGACGGACTAGGGCTAGGCGAAGGCGTCGGGGACGGCTCGGGACGGTGACGGCGTCGGCGACGGGCTCGGTGACGGACGTCGGCGTCGGGCTCGGTGACGGTGACGGCGTCGGCGATCGGGCTCGGCGATGGAGACGGCGTCGGCGAGGGCGTCGGCGACGGCGACGGGGTCGGGCTCGGGCTCGGTGAAGGAGACGGCGTCGGGCTCGGTGACGGAGACGGCGTCGGTGACGGGCTCGGCGATGGCGAAGGGCGTCGGGCTCGGTGACGGAGATGGCGACGGGCTCGGGCTTGGCGACGGAGTCGGCGTCGGGCTCGGGGTCGGGACGGAGACGGCGTCGGGACGGACTTGGGCTCGGTGAGGGCGACGGCGTCGGGCTCGGGACGTCGGACTCGGGGTCGGAGTCGGGCTCGGGCTCGGGCTCGGGCTCGGAGACGGACGGACTCGGCGACGGCGACGGGCCCGGGAGGGTGCTCGATGCCGGCGGATAAACGACCTGCCAGGTGCCGGCGGTCTGCGTTCGACATGATGTCAACCGAGTCGTACTTCGAGGTGCTCGTACCCGTCAACATCCGGATCTCATAAAGGTTCTGCCACGTCGGATCGTTCGAGTGCTCTGCTGTTCGGGCCGGTAGTGGCATGTTGGGGAAGTCCTGGGCGAATGCGGGTGAGGTCGTGCTCGGGCTCGTTGATCACCGGGAACCCAGCGGCTGCCAGGCCCTTCAGATTCGCTCGGCCACGTCGACGGGGCCGGATTGAACAACGTGTCAATCCCGATCGCCTCACCCGACCACTGACCCGGCAGCTGACCCTTCGCCGGGCAGGTAGACGTACAGGCTGCCGTCGTTGTCGCCGGTGTCGACCAGCTTCGAACCGACCGCAAACGCGGCCAACGGCGCACGTCAAACTGCCGCTCGTCACGACCGCGCCACTCGCATCGGTGAACGTAATCGACCCCACCGAAGTTGGATCCGGCTCCCAGCCGGGGGTCGACGGACGCCGCGTCGCCGATGCCCGCAACGGTCCAGACGAGCGGCACGACCACCAGCGGAGCGACGACAGCCGCGAGTACGACGATGCGCGTGGCGTGCCATCCCTGGAGCAGCCGACGCATCGTCTGCTGCCACCACCGTTGCGCGTTCTGCACAGCTACTCTCACGTCACATCCCAAGAGGCGATCGGCACGAAGGGTTCGTCAACCGCCAAGAGTCTCGGCCAACTGGCGAAACAGGCACCGCCGAGAACGCGCACGCCAGACGCACGCAAGGTGAACGACAGGAATTCGGCGACGTGTCGCGGGCCGAGTGACGGCGGCATCCTCCGACGTCACCGCCGGTGGCGTCCGCCTCGGTGTCGACCCGTCTGGACGATCGGGCAGCGGTTGAGACCTGCACGATCTGGAGCTGGCTTGGTGACGCGGTGTCGGCCGCCTCCGCCGCAACGACGAGCGTCCGACGTGGCCGTGAGACCAGCATGAGCACGAGCCCGCTCCACAATGCGGCGATGCCGACGATCAGCGTGCGGCCAGAGTTCGTACCAGTGAAAGGCAACGAACCCGACGACGGCGGCCGCGGGCACGGGATCAGTAACCTGCGCGGCAGCCACCGTAAACGCCCACGTCTGAGTCTTGGCGCTCGTCGCACCCAGGAACACCAAACTGTGTGCGCCCGCTGGCAAATCGGAACCGACGGTGAACGTGTAGCCCACCGTGCCGGTGCTACTAGCGGTGACCGGAGGCAGCGTTTGCGGTGTCGAGTGCAGCGTGACGCCGACACTCTCCCCAGCCGTGAAGCCTGCAACCTGGAGCGTCACGTTGTCGCCGGCCGCAAGGGTGGGGTTGGCACCAAGCGTTCCAGATGTTCCGGTCGCGACGACCGCACCGGACGGTCGGCGAGGCTGACGGGCTCGGGCTCGGACTCGCAGTCGGGCTTGGGGCTCGGCGAGGGTGCGCGGTGAGACGGGCGATGGGCTACGGCGATGGACTGTGGGACGGCGACGGGCTCGGGGACGACGAGGTTCCTGTCGGCAGGCTACTTGAGGCCGCCGGATAGACGACCTGCCAGGTGCCTGCGGTCGCGTTCAACTTGAACGTCAACCGAGTCGTACTGCGACGTGTTGGTACCGGTAAACATCCGGATCTCGTACAGGTTTTGCCACGTCGGCGTCCGTGCTCGTATTCGGCGCCTTCCGTCATGAACTGGCAACTAGCGTCAGGTCGTTGCGTGGCCTCGTTTATCACCGGCAGACCGGCACTGACCAGAGCCTTCAGATTTGCCGGCCACGTCGACGGCGCTGGATTGAACAACGTGTCAATCCCGATCGCGCTCACCCGACCACAAGGACGGGAGTTCGTCCTTTCGCCGGCAGAAAGACTTGCAGGCTGCCATCCTTGTCGCCGGCGTCGACCAGCTTCGAGCCGACCGCGAACGCAGCCAACGGCGCGGTCAAACTGCCGCTGGTGACGACCGCTCCGCTTGCGTCGGTGAACGTAATCGACCCAACCGAGGACGGATCGGGCTCCCAACCCGGCGTAACAGAGCGTCGTCGCCAACGCCGCCCGTTGCACCCGGCGTGCGGTGATGCCAGTCAGCACGACGGCCACCAACGGTCCGATCGCCACGACCAGCGCTAGAGAACTCTCACCAGCGCACGTTCGGCAAACAGCCTGCGCATAGAGGCGCCACGCGACGAGCTCGAAGCAATCGTGGAGCTCATGTACGCCCTCTCTTGAGCCAATACAAGCCGCCGCCGATACCGAGCACCACAATGACACCGACCGCAAGGAAGGTCCATCGTCGCCGCCGCTAGATCCGCTTGACGAGGCGCTTGCTCGAAGCTGCGTAGTCCGGCGAAGCGCCCGCCGACGACCTAGCGGAAGCCTTTGGCAACGGTGCCCCGACGGCCTCGGCCGCGAGCCTCGACAGCGGTGCCGCCGGCCCTCGCCCTGCAGGGTTCGACGACGGCCAATGCGTCCTCCGCAGAGATTGCGCTGCCCGCCTTGCAGTCGACTTTGGCGCCTGTCACCAAGGTCCACTTCGTTCCGCTTAACCTGGATATTTGCGACGGGATACGGAGTTGAGATGCTCGCCATTCAGCGTCGCCGTAGTAGATACGCAACTCGATGAGCCGGTCCCATTGTGGCGGCGCGTCGTTGAGGTAGTCCGACAACGCAATATCGCGATCTGTTGCCTGTGCTATCGGGATATTCGGATCCGAATACGCGGCGTTTGACGTCAGCTGCTCGCCGCTCCATTCGCTGGGATCAATGCCCTTGCGGGGCTGATAGGCATAGAGCGTCGCGTTGCGACCGCTGCCGCGCACCGCTGCAGGCGCCGGCGTAGCGCCGACCGCCCGCCACACGAATGGCTTGTCGTACACGCTGCCGTGAGTGATGTTGTTGCCGTTCTTGTCGCAAAGGCCGATCGCGCCTTGGGCGGCCGAGTCGGTGTACGGCAGGCTTGTCGCAAGTGCTGCACCCACCGGAATCCCGAACGCCAAGCCCGCGACAACCGCCACCACCGCAAACCGACCAACGGAACGCGAGAAACTGCTTGTCACTGTGACGCCGTCACGAGCAAGGTCTGCGGGCCTGCGAGTGCCCGGCGCAGAGCCTCTTCGGCGCCCACCCCCAACCGCCTTCGTGCCGTGGCGACCTGTCGACGGATGCTTACGCCTTCTCAGCTGCCGCCACCCGAGCAGGAGTAGCGCGATGATGCCGAGCAGCAACCACGGCACGGCCCAGAAGTGCTTGCTACCGCTGGTCGCGATCAGCCCGGGGTCGACGTCACCCGAGGCGGCAAGCGGTGTGATGGTGACGCGCGCCGACATCAGGAACTCCGGCAGCACGCCGTGGACCTTCACACTCTCGACGATCGAGTTCCCGGGGAGCAGCGGCTGGTATGTCGGCAGCCTTCGCGTGCACGGTGGACCCGAATAGTCCGCTGATCGACACCGCCTCGTGGGCGCCGAGGTTCACGTTGCCGGTGTTCACGACCTTGTAAGTAACAGTGGCACTGCCCGCCGCCGACCGGATTCAGGGTCTGCCCGTACGACGGACTGAGCGACTCCACCGACAGCTTCGGCCGGAGCGGCCCAGAGATACGGATCGCCACCGGGACGGCGACACGCTGCTCAAGGTTGGGAGCCACGACCTGCTGCTTGCCTGTGGAGGTCGACTGTCGCCGTCAGCGAGACGATGATGCCGCCCGTGTGGTCGCCAGGCGAGGCGTTGCGCGGTACATCGAGTGACACGGGCACGATGACGGTCGATCGGGCAGGCACCGTGATGGTCGACGCACCCTGCGGTATCTCGACCACGATCCACGAACCGGCGTCGATAGGCTTCGCGGCCTTGCGTCTGCAGCCCGAGACTGCCGTCGGGCTGGTTGACGGCGTCCCGCGCGTAGAGGTCGAGCGTCAGCGGGGTCGCCCCGCTATTCACGACGGCGACGTGGTCTTGGAGCGTCCCACCCGGACTCGCCGACCACTTGAAACGTGGGCGACGGTCGAGGCCCGTGGCGCTCGACGGGCCTATCCCGTAAACAGCCTTGGTCGAGCCAGTCGACGGCGCTGCGCCCTTGGTTGTGCCGGAGCCTGCGCCGGACGTCGACGGGTTGGGCGTCGGGGAGGCAGCGAGAGCTGCGGCTGGTGACCCGAGCAGGAGCGTGAAGGCGAGCACGCCGATCCGGATCGCGGTGGAACCGAAGGGCGCGGCGGGCGGTCAGTAGCGAAGTCACTATGCGATCCAAGCGTCGGGAACTGTACAAGGGGTGAGATCGAGGTGAACGCCGAACGACGAAGACTGGGCGGGGCAGCGGAGACAAAGACTGGGCGGGCAGCACAGCTGCCCGCCCAGTCCTTACTACGGTGGAGATTTAGACGAGCGAGCCGACGATGGTGAAGGTCAGCGTGCCCGTGTACACACCAGCCGGGGTCGACGTTGGGGCGTTCAGCGTGAGCGTCCCGTAGATACCGACCGTGCCGATACCCATAGTGGCCTGGGCGACATCGTGCTTGATCGCACCACCCAAACCAAGGCTGCCCGCGTCAGCCGGCGCCACACCGTTGGCCGCGAAGTTGTCCATCCCGACCAGACCCGCAGTGTTGAAACCAGGAGCCGGGTGCGAGCCAAGACCACTCAAGCCAACGTTTTGGCTGTTGATGACGTCAGAGGTGGCATCCGTCAGGTTCGACGACTGCGCCTGCAACGTCCAGTTCAAGTCACCGGCACGCGTGTCGGTCACGATGATGTCCGCGTTGGCGTTCGTCGGGTCAAGACCCGCGCCACCGAACGCAGCGTGCGCCGTCAGGAACGTGCCCGAGGTGTCCAACGCCAACGTGCCGACGTTGAACGGGTGCGCCGCGGTGTAAGGCGTGCTCACCGTGAGCGTACCGGCCGGAACCGTACCCGTGATCGTCTGCTGGTCGGTGCAGGAACCTGCACCAGTCGCCGGGCTCGTGGTGCACAATGCGCCCGGGTCGGCACCCAAGGTCTGGGTGACCGGCGACGAACTCGACGGCAGGTAGACACCCGGGTCAGTGAACGTTGCCACGACCGAGTGCGGCCCGGAGGACGACGATGATGATGTCGGCGCTGAACGCCCCACCCGCACCCAGGCAAGCGGAGCTCGAGTTAAGCGGGGTGCTCGAACCGTTGTCGAACAGGTTCACAGTGCCAGCCGTGACCGCCCGGCGGCGTGCCGTGTCAGTGACCGTGCCGCTGAAGTGCGTCGGGGTAGCGCCGCCCGCGAACGGCTGCCAGGTAGCGGCGCAGCGTCGTGGTCGAGTCCGGCAGCGGAACCGAGACGTTGTACGGCAGCGCCGTCGATGCCGAGCCCAGGAGCGCCGTGCCGTTGAAGGGCGTGAATGTCGCCGTGAACGAGTGGCTGCTCGGGTTCGCTTCGTGACACGTGCCCGTCGTGATCGTGAACGGAGCAGCTCGAACCAGGAGCGACGATTTCGGTGTCGATAGGACTTCCGTTGTCCTGACCACGACGGTGCCGATCCCGCCAATGTAGCCGCCGCGATCGAGCCAGCCGGCGTGACCGTCGTCGTCAACGTGACGGGCAGCGGGTTCGAGCGACGATGATCGGGCTCGCCGGGTTCGCCGAGATCGTCGTGGTCGTGGTGACGGTCTGGTCCGGGTTCGGCACCAGAGTCCACGTCGTGCCGCTGATGCTGACGTCGGCCGAGTCGTACTGCGAGGTGTTCGTACCGGTGAAGCAGCCGCACCTGGTACAGGTTCTGGTACGACGGGGTGCGTGGTGTTCGGCCCGCTGGTAGCCGTGTTCGGGGCGTCTACCTCGAAGCTCGCAAGCGTTAGGTCACTGCTCGCTTCGTTGATAACCGGCTTACCTGCGGTCACCAAGCTCTTAACGTCCGTCGGCCAAGCGGCAGGAGCCGGGCTGAACACCGTGTCAAGCGTAATCGAGTCACCGGACCACGCGGCAGGGCTGGCGGCGTGATCGGGCAAGAAGATCTCCACGGTGCCGTCGGCGTCGCCGGCATCTACCAACTTCGAACCAGCGACGTACGCGCTGATCGGCGAGTTGACGCTGCCGCTTGTCACCGGCACACCGTTCGCGTCGAGTGAAGGTAATCGAACCAACCGAGTTCGCGTCCGGGTTGTAGGGAGCCACGGCAAAGGCGGTACCCGCAGTCGCGAGCGTCACCCCAGCCGCGATCGCGACGGCGCCGACTGCGGCTACCGCGCGCCTTGGATGCAACTTCATTTCGTCCTCTTTCTGCTGAGTCATTGTCAGGGGTAAGCACAGCCCTAAAGCGGCTGCGGCGTTTCGTCACGCCTTCGAGCGGCGGGCCGCGCCGCTCCGGCCGGACTTCAGGCCGGAACGGCGCCGATCCACGTCAATCAATCAGTGCGGTCGATCATGAGAAGGCCGGGCACGCCGGACTGGTCGCGCTATCGGCCGGACCGCAGTCGATGTAACCACCCGTGAAGCCAGCGGCAGTTACGTCAACTTGACCAGTTGCCTTTGCGAGGTAGCTGGTAGAACCGACAAACAGCGAGTTCGCCCAGTTGGGCGTAAGCCCCGGCTGCCAGGGCGTCGTGCTGTTCACGTCAGCGTCACGAACGACGATGTACATGTTGCGTGACAGCGCGTAGAGCGCGCCCGGAGCAGGAGTACCTGCCGGCGTACCCGACTGAGCAATGACCTGGTTCGCTGCCAACGCCAGCGTTGGAGAAGTAGCCGGAGTTAATGAGCGCGATACGGGCGGGCGAGAACGGCTCGATCGCGTCGGCAGGGCTGGTCGACGCCGTGATGCCAGCGGGATCATGCTCTTGCCCGGTGACCACACACGTACCGAGCGACGTGGTCGAAGCAAGTCCGTAATGCGCGACAAGATCACCGAGGAAGTCGTTCCGAGTTCCGGAGCCGCTCTGCGGAATTATCGGGATGATCTGCGTGTGCGTACCACCGCCGATGCGCGGGTCGTCCCAGAAGATGGGGGTGGGCGACGATCCAGTGCAGGAGTCCGAGGGCCCGTAGATCAGCGCGAGCTGTGTGCCTGACAATGGCACCGCGTTGGAGCCGCTGAACTTCTGCGCGATCACCAGAGAGTCAGAGCCGATGACGACCGGGTGCAAGGAAACGCACGCAGTGTTCCCTACGGCAGTGCAGGTGCTCTCCTCTGATGGGTGCGGGATCCGCGAGCTGCGAGCGAACTGGATCGAGCCGTTGGGAGCACCCTTGTAGTTGGTACCAGAGGTCGGGGTGTCTTGGAGCAGTGCGTTGAGGCCAGCAGTCGATCCGTCGGGGACCTCCACAGGCGCCTGCTTCGCGCGAAGAACCACGGCGCTTGTCGGCGCGTCGGAGTAGTACTGGCCAGGCGGCGGAGTCCCTGTCACGTTTCCCTTGTCGTTGTACAGTGCACGGCCAACCGCGTCGCCAGTGGCGTCGTAGTTGATGACCCGGTACTTGTTGCCGGTTGTGTTGTAGCCATTGCGCGCGAGTCCGCCAACGCTCGCGGCCGGAGCCCCATCAGCCAAGAAGTCGGCTGCGAACTGCAACGTGTCTGAGCCCACCCCGACGACGTCAGCGGTCCCACTGTTGGCTGCGCCCTGCGCAGTTGTCGCCAGCGCTGACTGCGAGCCCATCAGCAGCGCTGCGCTCGAAGCGGCCGCGGTCGAGCACCACGGTCACCTTTACCCTTTTCAGCATGTCTTCTCCCGCGAGGTCATACGAGTGTCCGGAGTACTTCTCCGCCGCACCGAACGTAGGCACCCGTGGGAACCAGCAGGTCAGGCGATGTTGAACGCCAGACGAACGACAGTGAGCCCGCACGAGCGGGCACAGCGGGCGGGACTGGCTACAGCAGGTTCGGAAGGAGCCGAGCTGACGTCTCGGTCAGGATCCACAAGGTCGCAAGCAACACGGGCGTGCCGACGAGCCAGACCTGCCACCCGCCCCAACGGCTGCGCATCCACACCACTGCGACACAAAGAACGAGCAGCAATTCCAACCACAGCACGACGTCGTTGAGCGCCCCTGTGTCGCCTTGCATGAGCCGTTGACCTGAAGGGATCGACGACGGACGGCCGGGCGGCACGGGCTTGCCCTCGCCCTGAAGACTCGCATCGACGAACACCGTCTGAGTCGGCGCTAGCGCGCTGCGCCAGCCGTTGTCCAGCCAAAGCCACGAGCGTCAGACGACCTTCACTACCCGACAGCGGTGTCGGGAGTGGGTCGCCGGGGCGCCGAACACCGGTCACAGTGTACTGAGCCATCCCC
This sequence comes from uncultured Actinomycetes bacterium, assembly GCA_963809135.1. Lineage (GTDB taxonomy): Bacteria > Actinomycetota > Actinomycetes > Acidothermales > Acidothermaceae > PALSA-607. The sequence continues at coordinate 324,328 of CAWEIG010000011.1, read as the reverse complement.
TGACCAGTCGTGACAGTCAGCGAATCGCCCCTTGCCAACGAGGTGATGTTGCCGAATGGTGCACCGAACGTCACGCTCTTACCGACCAAAACGCTCTGCCCGACTCTGGCCTGGCAGCACGCTTGACACCCAGTGGCCTGGGCCCTTCTGCAGATCCGAAGACGACGTACCCTCCACGATCACGGCGCCATGCAAGCCGGCTCTCGGACGCGTTGAGAACCGCGATGGGCGCGCCATTGCGGATCGGTGCACCGATCGGGACGGTCTGGTTGGAGAGTTCTACGCGCAACTTTGCGTACAGCTGGTGCTGCGTGTGCTGCTCACCGAGCCCGCTGAGCACCATCGCGTAAAGCACCAGCCACAGCAGCAGCACGACAAGGCATGCAAGCGCGCGCAGTGCTACAACCACACCTTCCGGTAGTCTCCGGCTGGTAACCGACGTCGTTCGGGTCGCGGCTCGGCAACCCGGCGATGGCTTTGGGCGCGGTGAGTACCGACCTGCCGCACCTCTGGGTAGTCGGCAGGCCGGGTCAGGACATCGGCGCTCATCGACCCACCAGGGCCGTAGGTCTCAGGCGCGAGTCCGCAATGGCATGGACGACGAGGGCGAGGGTGCCAATCACAGCAGCGAAGAGCAGCAGGCCCGGCACGAGGTTGCCGACGGGACCGACAGTTGCGCCTTTGGTGTAACCCGTCTGCTGAACGAGCGGACTTGCGGCCTCGCTGGTCGGCGCGACCGCCGCCCCCGTCGTCAAGACGGACGGCGCCGCAGCAGCCGCAGTCGTGGTCGCTGCCGCTTGTGGTCCGGTGCCCTGCTGCCCCCCTTGTTGCGGTGCCGGAGCCCCGGCCGCGGCCGCGGGCGTTGGCTGCGATTGTGCGGAGGTTTGGCTCACACTCGGAGTCGGGCTCGGACTCGGGCTCGGTGACGGGCTTGGGCTCGGGGACGGGCACGCCGATGCAGACGCGGTCACGGTTGTCGAGTCGGCCACATCGGGAAGCTCGCAGCCTTGGTTCGCGACCGCTGTCGCAGCCCGCTGGGTGTAGGTCACCAGTGCACCCAGCCCGTTGGCCGCAGTCATCGGCAGGTAACCCGCTGGCAACTGGCCGAAATCGGTGCCAGGCGTCTGCCCATCGCCGGCAGCGAACTTCAGTAGCTGCACTGTAGGCATTCGCATCATCGGTCGACAGGCCCGACGGTCGGCACCGTCATCGAGACGAGCATCGTCCCCGGATACGCCGTCGGGAAAGTGGATGCGAAGCTTGGTGTAGTCGAGAGCAAACGCCCCCGTACGTCGGGTCGGGCGCAATCTGATCGGCGGCGGTCTTGATGTTCGCGTCTGTCGCTGCTGCGAACGTGAACTTGCTGGGGTCGGCGCGTCGGTACTTGTGAACTTCTGATCTGGAGCGAACTGTCGTCTGCGTCTCGAGTTGCGTCGTATCGAGCGCGTAAAGGTGGGCCTGCGACAGCGAGACGAGGCCGAACATGAATCGCTGGCCAGGCTGCATCCGAGGAAGCGCTGAGAGCTGTGAACTGCCGTTCAGCAACTGGTTGCAGTTGGTCGTGGAGTTCGGCAGCCCGAACTCGACATCCTGCGCGACGTTGCGCAGGTATAGGGGCGGGGCAGCCACGAGCGGCAGGTACGGCACCTGAACCTCCGGTCGCCCCCCAGCACGGGTTAGCGACAGCCAGCGAGGTGTCGATGAAGGTGTCCTTCAGATCCCAGAAGTTGGTCGGCAGCGATGACATTCTTGTAGGCGGGATTCACGACCATGCCCCATGGGTCTGGCGTCCCCTTGAGAAACGCGCGAGCTGCGGGGTCGGCGTTGAGGTAAGACAGTCAATGCCTGCACGACGTCCGAGCTCGACGAAATGAGAGCAAGCGCAGCCTTGTTGGCGAACCCGCCGCCGTCTACCGGAATCGTTGGGTTGAGGGCGACGAACTCCGGATCCTCGGTGATGTCGAGAGGATTCTTCGCCATCGGACCGGACGTTGTCAGCACTTGTTTGCCGGTCGCCGGGTCGGTCTGATACGTGCCACCGTCGCCATTGGCGACGTCCGGCAGAACAGGGTACGACTCCGTAATCAGCTTCGCGATAAGCCTTGCGTCGAGCTTGATATCGGTCACCTCCTGAGCGTTCGCGTCATCGATCAGCGAAGCGATCGCGAACCCAGTAATCGCAACCGGGGCGTTCACAACAGGCGGTCCAGCGGTCGCCACCTGACGACGGAGGAGGTGGATAGGTGTCAAACGCCGCCTCGGTCGTGCCTTGTGTGAGCGTGTTGACGGCGGCTGGCTCGGCCTCGGGGATGTGCGCAAACGGCAACCTGACTCGGGTCCGTGCAGAAGATCGGGGCCCACTGACTGCGGACCTCCGTCATCAGTTCCGAGCCGTAGACGAGCACGGGCGACTTCGAACTCACCGTGCTGCAGTAACTTGCAGGTGGTGCGAACTTGAGCGGCACCGAGATCCGGCCGTTCCAGTTCGACGCGCGTCCACCATGCGTTGCCTTCGACAGACCAACTCTTCGCCCGATTGTTGCCGCTGTCAGCAGCGATCCCCGACGCACTGTCGGCGTATTCGCACGATGCTGATGTCGGCAGGCGGTTGCGCCAGCCGTCGTCTCGTCGCAACTGATTCCCATGATGGGGATCGCAACCAGAGTGCACGGCACGGTCGACGAACAACCGAGAGTAGCGTTGGTTTCATCCGACCAGATCACGAATTTCGCGTGCCCAGTTCCGTCGGCACCTGTAACGCCAAACGTTGTGTTGTCTGGTACGCCGTTGCTGTTTGAGCCGACTTGAGTGAGTTGCTCTGGCGCACGTACGCCGGCCGGGCTGCAGTTGTAATCGTCGTACACCGTGCCGTCAGACGACAGGAGTGGCACGGTCGCTGAGGCCATGCCGAAGTTGTTGACGGAGCATCCAGCTGGGCAAGGGACTGGGCTGGTTCACGTACTGCGCCCGCTCATTCGGAGCTCGCGTTCCGGTCGAGTCTCCACGGCGGAAACTGCGATGCCAGTGAATAGTTGAACCGTTCGGAGTCATATTGCGTCCAGCACGTCTGCGGACTGATCTGCTTGTCTGCTGGCTGAGAGCTGTCGTCGACGCCGCGGCATTGCATAAGCACCATCGGATATTCCTCGACAGAGCCCGCGACATTCGTATTCGGGTCGCTATTGATGAAGTTCGTCGGATGCGCGCCAGACCAAGCGATACTAAGCTGCTGGTAGGTCTGCAAACCGGTCGTGACACTGACTGACAGTGACACGTTCTTGGTCTCGACTAGGTCGACGCAGCCAGCCGACTGCGCACAGGTCGACCCATCGGACATCGGTCCACCGTCGGCCACCAGATTGTCGCGCGTGATGGCCTTTGTTGCGCTGAATGCCGGCGCAGTCGACGTCGGATCGGCGTGCGCTGACGGCGGCCCGAGCCCCGACGAGTGCGGGAGGGTCACGATCGCACCGATGAAAGCCACGGGCGTCAGCACCCTCAGGGCCTTCACCCACACGGGTGCCCTGCGCCGCGCCGCCCGATGTCCGGTCACGGCCGTCTCGCATCAGGCGGCCGCCATCGTCGCGACAGCCACGGGGGCAAGATCAGCGCGGCGATCAACAACACTGCAGCGAGGACGGCGAGGGTAGCGCTCGTTCCTTGGCCGGGACCAACGATGGTCTGCTGCGCAGATGCCGCGCTGTTGTCGGTCAACGGCGTACTGCCGTCGCCAGTCGAACTGCCGTCGCCAGCGCTGCCGTCACCGGTCGTCGTCCCGAGGCCCAAGTCGTTGTTGTTCTGTTGCGTCGTATCACCGGTGCCCGTCTGACCCGTCGACGTCAGGCCGGTGCCCGTCTGACCCGTCGGTCGTCTGGCCGGTGCCCGTCTGACCCGTCGTCGTCTTGCCCTGGGTCGTGCCGGTCGTGGTCTTCCCTGGGTCGTCGTGCCGCCGGTCGTCGTCTTGCCCGGAGTCGTGCCGGTCCCGGTTCCCGTGCCCGTTCCAGTACCCGTTCCCGTGCCGGTCGACGAACTAGCGGTCGGGCGATGGGTTCGTCACCGTCGCCGTCGTCCCACATGGACCTGCACCCGACTTGTCGCACGCGGCGGGTTGCGGCGCGATGTCAGCCAGGTGGTTCTCGTTCGGGTTGCCCGCGACGAACGTCGGGTTGCCGCACGTCGAGACGTCGCGCTGCGTGAGGTCGACATTCGGGTCGGCTGTTTGCAGCAGCGCGATCTGCTGGAACCCGGCCTGCACCAGGTTGATAGGCAATGCCGAGTAACCGATACCGCCGATAGAGCCCTGGCCCGTACAGATCGAGTTGTAGAGGAAGTCGGCAAGGGTCTGGCGCTTACCTGTGGTCATCGTCGGATCGGTCGACGGAGGTCGGAATAATCCCGTAGGAGTACGACGACAGCGGATACGTGCGCGGGTCGTTGTAGCTGTAGACGTTCGTGAGGTCTTGCAAGAGATACTTGGTCGGGTCGCTCTTGTCCTGGTTGATCTGAGCCTGGGTCAGCGCGACCGCGACGTTGTACTGACTGGGCAGCGTGAAGTATCCCGCGCTGTTCTCCACCTTTACGACGGGGAAGTTCTTCGCCTTTGCGTACGAGTACTCGTCGATCGAAATCGTTCCCTGCCCGGCGGACGAGGCGACGTAGTTCATGACGCCATCGGAGCCGCTCTGCGAGATCTGCGCGCCCTTGCCTGCTGGCCAGTATTCGGTCGGCTTGCCGCTCGAGAAGAAGCTCTGCCAGATGCTCGGATACGACCTTCGCCAGGTACGCGGTGAACTGATACGTCGTTCCCGATCCCTCTGAGTGCACGACCGGAATGATCGGCATCGACGGAAACGCCTGACCGTTGTTGTCGGCGGTGATAGCCGGGTCGTTCCAGTTCGTGATCTGGTTCGTGAAGATCTTGGCGATCGTCTGTCCCGAGAGACGAAGGGTCGTGACGCGCTGACCGCGCACGGTGAGGTTGTAAGGGAACGACGTGCCGCCAGCGACCAGCGGCACGAATGCATATGGTCGATTCGAGACGTCAGCATTTCCGGTCTGTTCGTCGACACCCTGGTAGCCGATGTCGGTAAGCGCGAAGTCGACGGTGGCGTCCGCGAAGTTCTGGCGACCCTGCGCCGAGCCGTTGCCGTTGAAGGTCACCTTGAGACCTTGGCTCGAGAACTGCCCGATCCATGCGATCAGCGCGTTCGACGACCACGTCGAGCCGGATCCGTTGATCTGGGAGTGAGTGACGGCCGACGCCGGGTTCGACGTCAGCGCCGATCCGACGCCGACGGTCAACAGCAGCGCGGCGGCAACGCCGACTGCGCGTTGCATCGCAGACAGCGCACGTCGACGTCTGCTTGTGGTTCATCACTACCTCCCGCTCGGACTTCTGGCGATGAGCCGAAGAATGATGAACGCGCTCAGGACAAGAACGAGGAGCAGGCTGGCGGCACCGAACCCGCGCTGAATGTAGGCAGGATCACCACTCTTGAATGCCTTGTAAACAAACAGCGGCAGGGAGTTCATCGGGTTGCTTGTGGGGTTCAGGTTCAGATACTGCGAGTCGCCGTTCGCGATCAGCAGCGGCGCGGTTTCACCGGCAGCGCGTGCCACGGCAAGGATGAGCGCGGTCGCGAGTCCTGGGGCGGCCGTGGGCAGCACGACCTGCCACACCGTGCGCCATTGAGTCGACCCAAGCGCAACGCCAGCCTCTCGAAGACCGCCCGGTACGACTCGAAGAGCGAGCTCGGCGGATCGCGCGATGATCGGCAGCATGGTGATCGACAGCGCGACCGCCGCGGCAAGGCCGCTGCGTTGCAAGCCGAGCGCGAGGATCAGCGTCGTGTACACGAACAAACCGGCCATGAGGTCGGGCAATGCGGTCATCGCCTCGACGACAGTTCGCACGACCTTCGCGAACCGGCCACCGACCTCGCTCATGTAGACGGCGGCGATCACGCCGAGCGGCAGTGAAACGGCGACCGCGATGCCGAGCTCGATGAACGTGCCAGCGATCGCATGCAGAACGCCGCCATGTTTCAGGGAATCGCTGGGCTGCACGCCGCCCATGTCCTTCGTGTAGAAGTTCAGGTGCACCAGTGGACGCCAGCCACGAAAAAACGTGTAGACGATGGTGAAAACAAGCGCGAAGCCTACGACGACGGCCGCACCCGGTGATCACCGCCTGCGCGAGTCGATCGAGCACCATCGGCCCGGGATGTGACATCGCGGTAAGCGCGACGTAGAACGCGAGAAACGCGACGTACCAGCAGATCAGGAAGCCGAGCGTGCCGGCGAAGGGCAGCACCTGGTCGTACAGCACCCACACCAGCGACGCCGAACCGAACGCTGAGCCTGCCAGCGTCAGCCGGTCATCCATCGTCGTCCGGCTCAGTTTGCGCGGCTGGTCAGGGCCTGCGGCCCGACCACCACCCACAGGGCTGGGGCGCGGTGCCGAGTGGCGCGCGGGCTGCGGTTGTCGTCATCGTCAGATTTCCGTCGTCGCGCCGCTGCGACTTCGCGTGACGATGATGCCGGCGATGGTGTTGACGAACAGTGTCATGACGAACAGCACGAATCCTGCGGCGAGCAGTGCCTCGAGCTGGACGCCGCGGTTGGCGTCACCGAAGTGGTCGGCGATGAGCGACGACACGGTCACGCCACCGTTTTGCAACACGTGCGGATTAATCTTGTCGATCTGCGAGAGCATGATCAGTACCGCGACCGTCTCGCCGAGCGCCCGGCCCAGACCGAGCATCGTGCCGCCGATGATCCCGCCGCGACCGAACGGCAGCACCACCGACTGGATCACGCCCCAGCGCGTACTGCCGAGCGCGAGCGCTGCTTCGCGTTCACCCGCGGGCGCCTGATCGAAGACCCCACGCATCACCGCGCAAGCGAGAGGGATCACCATCATGGCAACCACCAAACCGGCGAGGAATGGCGATTCGGTGAACTGCGGCTTCAGGAAGGGAGCGCTGTGTGGGTCGGTGTCGACCTTGAAGATCGGGATGAAGCTGAACCACTCTGCGAACCATCGGGCGACGGGCAGACCTGCCCCTGCAAAATGTAGAAGCCCCACAGCCCGTACACGATGCTCGGCACGGCGGCCATGAGGTCGACCATCGAGACGAACAACGGCTTGAGGCGCCGCGGGTGCGTACTCGGTGATGAAGAGCGCGGTCGCCAAGCGCCAACGGAAACGCCACCGACGAGCGCAACGAGTCGCAACCTCGACGCTGCCGAAGATCGCCGCGGCGACGCCGACTCTGTTGGTCTCGACGTTCCAGTTGCTGCGTGGTGAAGAACTTGAAGCCGTAGTGGTGCACGACAGGAACCATCTGCACGGCGAGGAACAGCCCGATCGCACCGGTGAGCACCAGGACCAGTGCGCCGATGCCGCGCGAGACGCCGCGAAATATCCGGTCGGTTGGGTGCGGCCGTGGTCTGGATCCGGCGTGGCGCGTCGCTGTCCTGCGTCTGCATCGGCAGGCCGGCGCCGTCATCCGAACCGCCCTGGACGTAGTCGGCGGTGCGTGGATCGTGCGGGACTGCCGAAGATCTGATCCGTCGCGTCCAGCCTCAACGATGTCCGCCTGGTGTCCCGGTCTCGGCGAGGAAGAACGCACACTGCTGTGAGACTCGCGCCGCCTGCTGCATGTTGTGCGTGACGATGACGATCGTGACCTCGTCCTTCAGGTCGAGGATCGTCTGTTCGATGCGACGTGTCGATGCCGGGTCGAACGCCGAGCACGGCTCGTCCATCAGCAACACGTCGGGCGATACCGCGAGCGAGCGAGCGATGCAGAGGCGCTGCTGCTGACCACCCGACAACGACCCGCCTGGCGTGTCGAGTCGGTCCTTCACCTCGGTCCACAACCCGGCGCGGAGCAGCGAGCGCTCGATCAGGTCAGCGCGTTCGTCGCGCGACACCTTCGTGCCGTTCAGCTTCAGGCCAGCCACCACGTTGTCGCGCGATCGACATTGTCGGGAACGGATTGGGCTTCTGGAACACCATGCCGATCCGTCGCCGGGTGTCGGTGATGCGCTCGTCGGCGGCGTAGATGTCAGCGCCGTTCAGACGGACCTCGCCGTCGAGCTTCGCGCTCGGCACCCGCTCGTGCATCCGATTGAGGATGCGCAGGAACGTCGACTTCCCACACCCGGACGGGCCGATAAGAGCGGTCACGACACTCGGCGGCATCGACAGATTCACTCGCTCGAGCACCTTGTTCGACCCGAACCACGCCGAGATGTTCACGGCGTCGAGGTGCGCACCGTGGTCGAAGACCAGTTGCGGGTACTCGCCCGTGGCGTAGAGAACCGCCGTCATGTCGTCTGTCACGGCGTCTCCGAGGTGGGTGCGGGACTGGCGGTCGGGCTCGCGCTCGGCGGGTGCGCTCGATGCGGGTGCAGCGGACGCCGGCGCGGTGTCCGTCGGACTCGGGCTTGGGCTCGGGCTTGGGTTCGCGGTCGGTGATGGGTCAGCGGTCGGAGTCGCCGATGCCGGGGCAGATGCGGGAGGGGACGACGACAGCGGGGACGCCGGAGCGGACGGCGCCACGACGGGCGGCGGCGCATACGTCGGGTACTGGGACGGCGGCAGCGACGAAGGTGGGGTTGGCAGACGGGCTCGGATACGGCAACGACGACGGAATCGGCGACGGCACAGCAGCGACCGGAATCGGCATCGCTGTCGGGAGGTCCACCGCGGTTTGTGCGAGCGCTGGCAATTCCGCCAGCGCAGAGGATCCGCCTGGCAGGTTTCCGCCCGCGTATCGGATGGCGACCGACAAGACGGCAGTGACGTAGTCGAACGAGTGGTTGTAGCTGTACACCGCTGCGATCAATCCGTCCGGAGTGCGCAGATCTGGTCCCGGTCGCGCACAGGTACCGAGCGGCCGACAGCGTCGCGTCGTCGATGTTCTGCGGGTTGGGCGCCGAATGACCCGACGCGCCGACCTCGTACTCGCGCCACGTCGACGGCAAGAACTGCATCGGGCCGACAGCGCGGTCGTAGGTGGCGTTCCCGTCGAGCGCGCCTTGATCGGAGTCAGTGATCAGGGCGATGCCGTTCTGGCCGTCGAGCAACGGTCCGTAGATCGGCGGGTCGGCGATCCCCGACCAGTTCGGGTTATGGGAACCACCGGAGTGCGCGTGGCCCGACTCGATGAACCCGATGCCCGCCAACACCTGCCAGCTCAAACCACACGTCGGCGAGAGCCGGTCTTCTGTGGCGGCCGCGCTGATGTAAGAGGCGAGCACGCGCCTCGGGAATGCCTGTCGCCTTGAGTGAATCCAAGACGGCAGGCGAGACCAACGGTGCAGGTCCGACGGCCGAGGCCGGCTGCCGCAGTTGCGAGTTCACCAGCCACTGAGGAGGCGGCGACGCAGGCCCTGCCGACGAGACCGCGGGCGTCCAGTTGGATCCGAGCGAGTTCCCGCCGTTGTTCGTTCCCGATGAATCCAACGGGACGACGAGGAGTGGCGGATAGTCCGGCGGGCTGGGGCTCGCACTGGCTTGGGCGGCAAGACTCGGCGACGCTGCGCCCTCGCTCATCGGCGCGAAGAGCACGAAAGCCCATGGCGCCGCTGCGAGAAACACGCCCACGGCAGTGACGAGGGGCCGGGTGCCGCCCGCATGCTGGACCCGACGCTGGTGCCTGGCAGACCGAGTGTGTGCACCCGCCGGCACGCGGGACGCCGACCACCCGGCTGACAACCGGGTCCGAGACAGGCTCGACCACCGCTGACAACTTCGCCGAGACCGGTTCAATCGCCGCCGCCACTTTGCCGGGCAACGGTTCGAACCAGGCGGCCAGGCCGGCCGCAGCCGAAACGCTCGACGCGTGCTTGCGGGCCGACTTGCGCGGGTTCGGTACAACTACAGAGCGGTGGCGTCCCGGCGTTTCGCTCGCAAAGACGTCGGGCAGATGCGACACAATCCGCACCGTGCCTTTCTTGTCTCGTCGCCGGCACCCCGGGGGGCACGACTGGAAGCCGAACCGCATCGGCACGCGCCACAGGCTGTCGAGGATTAGCTAACGACGGGGTACCGCTGCCGTAAGGGCGGATTTCGCGGAGGTGAACAAGAAACCTTGCAGCTTCCGGTACCGGCGAAATTCACGTCGTTCACCATCCGCCTATACGGCGTTCAGGTTCTCGTGGCCCTTCGTTACCGCCGCCACTCCAAAGTTCGAGTACGCGTCGACCGCTGTGGTCGCCGCGTATGTGGCCGGGGGCTCGGTGACCGAACGTCGGTTCGTGATGGTGTCGACACCCGTGGGCTCACGAGTGTCGTGGCCCAATGAGCCGAGTGAGTGGTTCGCCGACGACCAAGCTCCTGCTGCGACGCACTCATGGTCAGCGTGGCGACTGCTCGGCGCGAACAATCGTGAGCTCGCGCGAAGCCACGGAACGTATCCCGATATTGCCTCGTGCGCGGTGGCCATCAGGCAGTTGCAGAGCGCGGCAGACCGGCTGGTCGCGGCGTTCCGCCCCGGATTTCAGACCGGGCGGTGGTACTGGCAAGCATCGGTCGACGGCGTCCCGCTCGCGATATCTGCCCGCCCGTTCGGCTGGCGGCGCGACTGCGAGCACAACTTCGAGCAGTTCGTCGCAGCCCTCGCAGGCGGCGCGATCGAGGTCGGCCGCCTGACGGTGAACTACTCCGACGATCCGGTCGCAACGACCGGGTGATCGAAGGTCGCTACAACCGGCACGCCACCTGTCGCCGCAACGACCACGGTCACGCGTACGCCGACGGACCCACCCGAGCCGGCGATCGACCGTGCACCGCAGCGTCACGACCGTTCCCGCAGGCACCACCTTTACGACGCACGCTGACCGAACTGCGCCGGCAAGTGAGACCGTGGCGAGAGTCTTCGGCTGACGACCGGCGACCCAGACGTGGACCGTGAGTTGGTAGTGGTGGCCGCGCTGGAGCACGCGGGGAAGGCCGTCAGACGGCGCGATCGAAGCAGTAGGAACGCTCAGCGCCACATTGCCGGCCGGTCGCGGTTGCACGCTGGCGGAGGCACATGTTCGGGGGCGGTGCTCGTGTGCGCCGGAATCGCGGCGACGCACAACGCGACAGCCAGCGCACTACAGAACCGGGCAATGAACCAGCGCACAATCGCAGCTCTCTGTACGCCGAGCTCAGGCACTCGGCTGTTTCAACGGCCGCTTGTCATATCGGTCGTCAAACAGCACAAGCTGAGCGAAATGTCTCGACGCACGCCTGCGCATGACACAGGCCGTTCACCCGATCAGTGTTCGCCGTTCACTCTCTCGTCGGCCGTGGTTGCCGCAGGTCCAGCACGATTCGGCGCGGCTGCCCTGTTTCGCGAGGACGTCCCTCCGCGAACCGGCAGCGCCGACAGCAAGAGGAAACCTTGACTCAAGTCCGTTTCATGTTGGTGTCGGCGCCCGCCGGGTCGATGGTGCGCTGGCCCGGTGGCTGGTTTGGGCAAACCCAGACACCGACACCACATAGCTCGATGTGGTGTGCGTGGCGATTGCTGAGCGCCAACAATCGCGAGCTTGGTCGCAGCTACACGACATTCCCCGACCCGGCCGCTTGCGCCGAGGCGGTTGCGCTCCTGCGAACCCGCATCGACGACGCCGACGCGGCGATCGTTGCGGGTCTGCGGACAGGTCTTTGGCATTGGGAAGTCAGCGTGAACGCGATTCCGATCGCCATCTCGCCGCGGTCGTTCACCCGCCAGCGGGAGTGCGAGCACAACCTCGAGCAGTTCCTTGCCGGCGTCAATGTTGTGCGAAAGGACGTCGGCGCCGTAACCGAATCGGTCAGCTGACGCCGTCCGGCAAACGCGTCTCTCTAGGTGCGCTCGTACACCCAGATGCCGTCGCGGTTAAAAACGGCCCGGTAGGTGACCCCCGCGTGACGGCCGGCGATGAAGTCCGGTGACACCTGCCATTCGGGGCTGGTGGAGTCGAAAAGAATCCACTGCGGTGCGACGTTGCTCCACCAATAGACATCGTCGCGCGCCGCAAGCGGTGCCAACTCGTTGAGACTCGCCTCCACCGTCGTGCCCGACGGCACCATCTTCATCGCGGCGTCGGCAGCACGTGCGCGAGCGTCGACGTGGTAGGTGGACGGGTCCCAGAGCTGCGCCAAGGGCGACTGAAACGCGATCGCGGCCGAGCACGCGAGGGCCATCGCTGCACCGTGCCGGCCGATCAGCGACGCCACCGCGTGTGAGCGCGCACCCTCAGGAACCAAGCGCGCGCGGGCTATCCCGTCTATCGCGGCAATGAAGACGATCGGCATGAGGGTGGCGTTGTAGTGCCCCGCGGTGCCCCAGAAGAGGTTCTCACCCGACACGAAACGCAGCAGCAAACCCGGCACAGCGACGAGTGCGACCGGGGACCAAAGAGCGGCGAAAACGGTTGGTAGCAGCACAAAAGCAAGAGTCGGGAGCTTGGTCCAAAGACCCGACGTCAGCAGCGCCGACAGATGACCACCGTGATCCCAATACGGATACACGTGTGCGGGATCGAGTGCGGGGATGACGACGTACACCGCGACGGTTGTCCACGCGATGCCCCAGTAGGTGACAAAGAGACCCTCGCGCCGCAGCCCGTAGAACAGCATCATCACGACGCCTAGCGCGGCGAGAGTGAGCCCCTGGTCCTCCTTGACGAAGACGAGCGGCATCGCCCACAACACGGTGCCGCGGACGTTGCCGCGGATGAGGCACGACAGTGAAGCCGCGAGCAGCGGGACGGCGAAGCACACCTCGTGGAAGTCGTACGCGTTCATCGCCGCGAGGCCCCAGGAGAAGCCGTAGGCGGCGGCCACAAGCCGCGCTTCCGTCTGCACCGAGGAGTTGCTGGGCGGCTCGGTAGACCGGGATCACCGAGAGAGCTGTCAGCAGCGCCTGCGCGACAAGCAGTGTGACGGGGGTCGGAAAGACGCGGAAGAACGGAGCGAGCAACACCAGGATCGGGTGGAAATGGTCGCCCAAGCAGGTCAAAGCCGGGCGACTTGATATCGACGGTCGGCGACTGGAGGTGCGCGTAGCGGTGGATCGCCTCCGTGAAAATCCCGAGGTCCCAGGTCGCCGGCGACACCCTGATGTAGCGCGACAGTGACAGCACGCACGAGACGAGCAGCACTGCCCCGACGACCGACCACAACACTGGGTCGCGTAGCTCACGGACCTCGCGAACCGGCGTCCGCAATGACTGCTTGACGGATTGCTTTAAGGCCACATCGAGTGAGACCGGACGCCGATGACGTCCGTTCGCCGATTCGCGCAGCGCGTCGGGCGCCAACGACATGACACTCCCTGCACGACGATGCGACGAGCTGCTCGAAGAGCCTCACGACGGACGCTAGGCGGCCCGAACACGGGCCGTGCCTTGCGAGTTTGCAACACAATCGGGGCCGGCAGGCGAAGGACAGATGAACGGCGGATAGAGATTGGCTTCGGAGCTTGGGAACGGGAGACGGATCTGACAGCTTGTGACCCAGCGAGAGCGGGGCCTCCTTTGGGAGGCGGCCCTCTTCGGGGAGAGAAGGGAAACAACGTGGCCGCAGTCCGGCTGCTGTTTGTCGTATCTGGTCGTGCGGGGGTTTGGTCGGCTCCAGGACTTGAGCCCGACCAACGCGAGATAAATCTTGACGGCTGGTGCGCATGGCGACTCGTCGGCGCGAACAACCGCGAAATTGCCCGAAGTGCTCGGACATTCCCCACTTTTCATGAGTGCTACCAAGCGGCTCGCCAGGTACAGCAGCGATTGGCGCTTGCTGTGACGACTGTCAGGCACGACGACGTCTTGAATCTGTGGGCATGGCGAGCGCAGCTCGACGGCCTACCTGTCGCCACGAGCGGTCGGCTCTATCAGCGGCATCGCGAATGTCAATCGAACGTCGCCCAGTTCTTGGCTCTCATGCCGCTCGCTGCGACGGCGTACGACTCCACTGTTGTGCCAGCACTTGAGGGCAACAGCTTCGAAGACGACCAGCGTTACGACGAAGTCGCGAGCACGACGCTCCGACTCGTCTGACGGCCTTGTAGCGTCGGCGACCGTTACTGCCAGGGCCGTGCGTACTGAACCTGGCCATGCGCACGTATTCGCTCCTGCCCCGGGGTCGGGCGGTCGCCGTGCTGATGTTGAGTGCTGGGATCGCGGCGACTCCGTCGCTTGCTCTGGCGTCTGACTCCAGCGCGTCCGCGACCCCAACCCTGCTGACAATCCCGCTTGCCAGCGCCCAGGCATTCGACACAACGAACCCCAACAACCCGGCCTGCCCGGCAGGTGGCGGCGGTCCGACGTCCAGCGCCTCGGTGACACCCACCGTGCTCGGCGTCACCTTCGACACCCCACCGCCCACCACGCCGACGGGCAGTAGGCCCGGCGGCCGACTGCCGTTTACCGGACTCCCGCTGGTTCAGTCAGTGGTGGTCGGCTCCGCTCTCATCGCGTCGGGCTCGGGGCTGGTGTACTCGAGACGCCGCCACCGCGCGGGGTACCTTATCCGCGAGTCACACCCGGGCAGGTAGCTTCAGTTCCTCGATGAGGGCTACGACGTGGCGCTCGACCTCGTCGCGGATCGGGCGTATCGCAGCGACGTCACGGCCCGCGGGGTCATCGAGGACCCACTCTTCGTATCGCTTGCCTGGAAACACAGGGCACGCGTCACCGCAACCCATCGTGATGACGACATCGGCAGCACGGACCACCTCGTCGGTCCATGGCTTGGGGTACTCGCGCGAGATATCGATCCCGCGCTCGGCCATCGCAGCGATCGCTGCCGGATTGACCTCGCCGCCCGGCTCTGAGCCGCCCGACCAGCCGATCGCTTCGTCGCCGGCGTAGTGGTGAAAGAACCCGAGTGCCATCTGCGATCGGCCCGCATTGTGCACGCACAAGAAGAGCACGACGGGCTTTCCGTCGACGTGCAGGCCTTCGATTCGAGCGAGCGCGTCGAGTCGCTGCCGAGCGAAACGCTCGGCCAGTAGAGGCAGGAAGTTGACGACGGTCGCGCGCCGGGCGATCTCACCGTACGACGAGTAAATGAATCGTTCGATGGTCTCTGTGCCGAATATGCCCGCGAAGTCTCGGGACAACCTTGTGGCAGCAGTCCTCAGGGCGAGCTGTTGATCGATCGTGAACATCTCACGGCCTACGGGCTCGGACATGGCGACTCCTCCTATGAAGTGGCCAGCTGCGGGGCCAGCCGGCTAACCCTTTCTTCGATCCCTTCGAAAGCGCGATCGAACGCTTTGTGGCTCCCGAGCGCACAGGGTCAGGGATCGACCAGTGCAGAGCCGCGCGGGGGCCGAGTTCCTCATGCGCGAGGTCGCAGACGGTGATGATCAGATCGCCGCCCAGCGCTGACCTCGCTGATCGATCGCGGGCGCACTTGCGGCAGGCGCAGTTGGTGCCGGCCAGCCACGGCCACCGCGCGCGGGTCGATTCGATCTGCTGGTCGCGTGCCAGCCGAGACGGCTGGAACTGAACTCACGCGTCGCCAAAGTGCTGCGGCCAAGTGCGAACGCGCCGAGTTGCCCGTGCAAACGAAGAGCACGCGTCTCGTGCGCCGCACCTGAACCGGGACGAGATTCGGTAACGCGTCGGTGACGAGGTGGATATAGCTGCGACGACCGTCACCCTCGGATCGACGCCGGGTCAACAAGCCCTGGGCCTCGAGCACGTTGAGGTGATGCGCTAGCAGATTGGACGTCATCGACAGCATGGCCGCCAACTCTGAAGGTGAGAGCATCGCCCGCGCTGAGCGTGTCGACAATGCGAAGGCGCGCTGGGTCGGCGAGCGCTGCGTGCACTGCGGCTCGACGATCAATCGTCCAAGTTTGCTCAGTGTTCATTGCGTCAATATTGACTGAGTGATTGAGTGTCGTCAAGATGCTCGCGTGGCACCGCCCTCACCAGCCCGGTCCGCGCCCCTCGCGCGTCGGGCTCTTGCCGAGTTCCTAGGCACAGCACTGCTCGTTGCGGTCGTGGTCGGCTCTGGGATCGCGGCACAGCGGCTTTCGCCGAGCGATGTCGGCTTGCAGTTGCTGGAGAACAGCACCGCGACCGTATTCGGCCTCACAGTATTAATCCTCATGTTCGGGCCGGTATCTGGCGCCCATTTCAATCCTGCTGTTTCGATCGTCGACTGGATCCTCGGCCGACGAACGCACACCGGCCTCACGGGAGCCGACACAGCTGTCTACAGCACGGTGCAATGCGTCGGCGCAGTAGCAGGTGCGCTTCTCGCCAACGTGATGTTCGATCTCGACCCACACCTCGCGGTCAAACACCGCGCGTCTGGTGGTCACATCGTCGGGGAGGTCGTAGCGACGGCTGGCCTGATCGTGCTGATCTTCGCGCTTGCGCGCACGCACCGCGGATCGCTGGCGGCGCCGGCGGTCGGCGCCTACATCGGGTCGGCGTACTGGTTCACGAGCTCGACGTCGTTCGCGAATCCGGCCGTGACGATCGGGCGCATGTTTTCCAAGAGCTTCGCTGGCATCGCACCGGCGTCCGCACCGGCTTTTGTGCTCGCTCAGTTTGGAGGCGCTGTTGTAGGCGCTGCGCTCATTGTTGTGCTCTATCCCAACGCCAGCATGTCGGCCGACGACGTCGTCGTACCGCACGCTAGCTCGCTCACCGACAGCACTCCCAACGCCTGACGAAATCGGAGAAAGCGCCATGCACCTTGTCGTCATCGGTGGCAGCGACGCCGGCATTAGCGCGGCACTTCGTGCCCGAGAGCTTGATCCCAACGTCGACGTGACAGTGGTCGTCGCCGATGCCTACCCGAACTTCTCGATCTGTGGGATCCCTTACTACATTTCTGGCGAAGTAACGCACTGGCGAAACCTTGCGCACCGCACGCACGCCGACCTCGAAGCCACTGGCATGCAGTTGCGGCTTGACACTCTTGCGACCGCCATCGACGTTGCGGGACAACGCGTCGCACTGCGAGATGAGCACGGCGCGAGTCGGCACTCGCCTACGACGAGTTGGTTGTGGGTACAGGTGCCGTTCCGGTACGCCCGCCGATCGATGGGCTCGACGAACTCGGCCCCGACGACGGCGTCCATCTGCTGCATTCGATGGGCGACACGTTCGCTCTCGAGCGAACACTCGCCGAACGGCAGCCACGGAATGCCCTCATCGTCGGAGCTGGCTACGTCGGTCTGGAGATGGCGGAAGGCCTTACGACAAGGGGTATCGAGGTCACCCAGGTCGAGATGCTGCCCGAGGTGCTACCGACCGTCGACAGCGAACTCGGCGAGCTCGTTCATGCCGAACTGACGCGGCACGGCGTGAAGCTGCACACGAACAGCACCGTGACGAGCATCAGCCGTCTCGACGACGACAAGACCGTGTTGCACGTCGAAGGGCACACCGTCGACAAACAACCACTTTCGTGGGATGTCGACCTGGTACTCGTGGTCGTCGGCGTTCAACCCGACACCGAGCTCCTGCTCGCAGCCGGCGCGCACACTGGCCCGCGCGGCGCTGTCACAGTCGACGAAACCATGGCAACCGGGCTGCCCCACGTCTGGGCTGCCGGAGATTGCGTCGTCACGCATCATCGCCTACTCGGGGTCACCTATTTGCCTCTCGGCACAACCGCACACAAGCAGGGTCGAGTGGCAGGGGAGAACGCACTGGGCGGTGCCGCTCGCTTCGCGGGCAGTCTTGGCACTCAGGTGGTCAAGGTCTTCGACCTCGTCGCTGCTCGCACGGGCCTTCGTGAGCACGAAGCGATAACCGCGGGCTTCGAACCCGTGACCACTCAAACTGCGCCCGATGACCACAAGGCGTACTACCCCGGAGCCCAGCCGATCGCGATACGAGTCACCGGCGACAGGCGCAGCGGCCGACTGCTCGGCGCACAGTTGATCGGCAAGCGAAGCACCGAGGTCGCCAAGCGCGTCGACACCTACGCCACGGCAATCTTCCACGGAATGACCGTTCGCGAACTCAGCGAGCTCGACTTGTCTTACACGCCGCCACTCGGTTCCCCGTGGGACGCAGTGCAAATGGCTGCGCAAAGCTGGGTACGCGAGCACCAGCTCCCAGCCGAGCGAGCTGCGTTACGGACGTCTCAAGCGTTATGAGCGGACGTCGAGGGGCTTCGTCGCGCGGATGATCGCGCCGTGCATTCCAGGCGCCGCTTCATGCGTGAATGTCACCTCTGCGTCGATGAAGCCAACTGCCGTGAGCCCTTCGACGTACTCGGTGCGGCTGAGCGCGCCGGCGATGCAGCCGACGTAGGAGCCACGCTCCGCACGATCTGCCTCAGTGAGATGGTCCTCGGCCACGACGTCGGAGATGCCGAGCCGACCGCCAGGCGTCAGCACTCGGAACATCTCGGCGAGGACCGCAGGCTTATCGGTGGACAAGTTGATCACGCAGTTAGAGATGACGACATCGACGGCGCCTGCCGGCAGCGGAATGTCTTCGATGGTGCCCTTCACGAACTCGACGTTTGTCGCCCCGGCCTTCGCTGCATTTGCGCGCGCTAGCGAGAGCATCTCGTCCGTCATGTCGACGCCGTACGCGAAGCCGGTCGGACCGACCCGTCGAGCCGAAAGCAACACGTCGATGCCACCACCGGAGCCGAGGTCGAGCACCCTCTCGCCCGCTTTGAGGTCAGCGACCATCATCGGGTTGCCGCAACCGAGGCTTGCGGCAAGTGCCTCGGCCGGCAGCTCGCCCTGCTCGTCCGCGCTGTAAAGCCCAGCTCCGAACGCAGCATCAACCTCTCCGCCCCCACCGCAGCAGGACGAATTCGCAGCCAGTGTTCCCTCTTCCGCACTCGACGGGGCGCAGCAGGCATCGCCATCGATGATCGCGAGAGCGTTCTGACCTGCGTCGTCACGGCCATGGCCGCGGCTGCGTAGCGTGCGCGGACTTGTTCGCGGACATCGGGCTGGCCCGTCATGTGGCTCTCCTTGGATCGATGGAGTTCGATTGGACAACACTCGCCCACATATCGAAGTCTGTCAATGTGTGCCAGAATCGCGGGGTGACGACACTAGCGAAGAAGCTGCCACTCCCGTCAGCGGATTTCGCAGCCTGCTGTAGCCCTGTTACCGGCGGCGTTCTCGACGCGGCTGCTGCTCAGGTCGCTTGCGCGGATCTTCGGCGCTCTCGGCGATCCAACGCGAGTGCGTTTGCTCTCACTGATAGCTGCAGGCGCGGACGGCGAAGCGTGCGTGTGCGACCTCACAGACCCGGTCGGGTTATCGCAACCGACGGTTTCTCATCACCTTAAGCAACTCGTCGAAGCCGGCCTGATTATGCGCGAGCAGCGCGGAAAGTGGGCTTACTATCGCGTCGTCCAGGCTGCGCTCGACGACCTTGCTGACACGTTGCGACGTCCGGCGACCTGAACGCAACTGAATGAACGCGTCAGGTCTCGGCCGAAACGATGTCCACGAGAGCCGGTGTGCAGTCTCAGTTGACGGTTGACGGATCCATCTCACGTGATCCTTGACGCCTATTTTGTGATTGTGGGCCGTTGGGCCCGCTTCTTGCGAATCTCTCCTTTCGTGGTTCGGGCCACGGACTTGATGACCTCGTCGCCGAGCCAGATCTCGATCAGGCGATCACCGACGTGGACGTCGACGGTCTGACCGCCGTAGTGCTTGCCGACGCTGATGATTTGCCAGGCCACGCTGATCACCCCGTTGACCGCGACTCGTCGGTTGATCCAGTCATCACCGATGCGTTCGGTCACCAGCGCACCCAGCTGCAGCTCCGGCCCGGGCGGCGGGGCAGCAGCACGGAATACCTCACCGGGAACCCGCCGGGCCAACGACTGATGCGGCCGGTCTTCGTTGTATTCGGTCATCCACGCATCGACCACGGCCTGGGCTTGGGTGATGTCGTCGAAGACCCGACCGTTAAGGCACTCCCGGCGCAAGGTGCCGTGGAAACGCTCGATCTTGCCCGTCGTGGTCGGCGAGTAAGGCGCGGTCAACCGATGCTTGATGCCGTTCTCCCGGCAGATCCGATCGAAGAGCACCTCGGTGGGCCGCAATCCGAAGCGCCCAGTGAACACCTTGCCATTGTCGGTGAGGATCTCCTCCGGCACGCCGTGACGGCGCAGCGCCGCAGCCAGGACCTCACAGACCGGGCGTGCCGTGGCACTGCTCACCAAGCCGACCGCGATGCAATAACGCGAGTGGTCATCGACCGCGGTGACCGCCTTCACCTCGCTGCCATCGACCAGCACGATCCCGCCCATCACGTCCATCTGCCACAACTCCATCGGCCGGCCCCGTTCCCACCGCCGATATTCGCGCTTCCCCCGGCGCTTGTCGCCGTGAACTAGACCCAGCCGCACCAACGCCCGAGAAACCGCCGCCCGCGACGGCAACGGATCGAAACCCTCTCTGCCCAGCCGATACAACAGCCGATCAGCACCCCACCCCGGATGCAGCACCCGCAACTCGTGCAGTCGAACCTCAACCTGCGCATCCATCCGAAGCGGAGACGACCTCGGTCGATGCGACCGATCACCCAACCCGGCCAGCCCGCCCTCGGCGTACCGGCTCAACCACGTATGCATCGTCTGCCGCGATACCCCGACCTTGGCCGCGACCTCAGTGATCGACAACCCGTCCTCGATCACCGCCAGCACCGCCTGATAGCGCTGCTCCACCACGCTCAGCTCCCGAAACACCGGCCACCCGCCTCCACTCGGCAACAAACCGAGACAAGCGAGCAGCGAACCGAGGTGTCAAGGATCAACTGAGACGGTGTCAACCATCAACCGACACTGTGTCGTCCATCAAGTGAGCAGGAAACGTCGAGCATCACCCGAGAACGCACAGTCCACGAGAGCCGGCGAGGGGAATTGAACCCCTAACCTCCCGATTACAAGTCGGGTGCGCTGCCAGATTGCGCCACACCGGCGGGACTGCTCGCCGATCGTACGCCGCGCGTGTGAGAGTAGTGACGTGCGTTTGCAGTTCGCCACCACCGCCGACCCCGCCGAACTCCTGGCGCTGCCGTGGTCGACCCCCCTCGACCAGTGGCCGGCCGACAAGCTCGTCTCGCTCCCCCGAGGCATCTCGCGCCACGTCGTCCGCTTCGTTCGGGTGTCCGGAACGGTCTACGCGATCAAAGAGTTGCCCCAACAAGTCGCCGAGCGCGAGTACCGCCTGCTGCAGGAGCTCGGCAAGCGCGAGGTCCCCGTCGTCCGGGCCCGCGGGGTCGTCAGCGACGCGAGCCACCGAGGACGGCGAACCGCTCGACTCTGCGCTCGTGACCAAGCACCTGCGTTACTCACTGCCCTACCGCGCGCTGTTTTCGCGACGGCTCGATCCCGAACTCGCCGACAAACTGCTCGACGCGCTCGCCCAACTACTCGTGCGCCTGCATCTCGTCGGCTTCGCGTGGAAGGACTGCTCGCTGTCGAACACGCTGTTTCGCCGTGACGCCGGCGCGTTCGCCGCTTACCTCGTCGACGCCGAAACCGGCGAGCTGCACTCCGCGCTCTCCGACGGCCAACGGGTGCAAGATCTCGACATCGCATCGGTCAACATCGCCGGCGAACTGTTCGACCTCGAAGCCGCGGGCTTGCTCGCCGAAAACGTCGAAGCAACCGACGTCGCCGACAGCGTCATCTCGCGCTACGAAGCGCTGTGGACCGAACTCACGAGATCCGAATACGTCGACCCGAACGAGTGGTGGCGGATCGAACATCGCCTGCAACGATTGAACGATCTCGGCTACGACGTCGGCGAGGTGCAACTCATCGACGAACCAGGCGGTCACCGCCTCAAACTGCAAACGCAGGTCGTCGAAGCCGGTCACCACCAACGTCGCCTCTCACAACTCACGGGCTTGAACGTCGAGGAAAATCAAGCTCGCCGACTGCTGAACGACCTCGACACGTTCCGCGCCGCGGCAGTGATGCCCGGCACCGATGTCGATGAGGAGACGGTCGCGCGACACTGGCTCGAGGACGTCTTCGAGCCGGTCCTCGAACAGATTCCGCCCGAACTTCGAGGCCGCCTCGAGCCGGCCGAGATCTTCCACGAAGTGCTCGTGCATCGCTGGTTCCTGTCGGAAGCGGCAGGCCACGACGTCGGCATGGACGCCGCAACGCGCTCGTACGTCGACAACGTGCTCAAGTTCCGGCCGGACGAACGCGCGGTCCTCGGTGTTCCCGCCGGCCCGGCCAGCGGCTGAGCGCTACCCAGCAACTGACTCAAGCCTGACGACGACGCGCGACCTCGTACAACGCAACACCCGCAGCGACTGACGCATTGAGCGACTCAGTCGCCGAAGAAATCGGTATGCGGACGACGAGGTCGCACCGTTCTTGGACCAGTCGCGACAACCCTTTGCCTTCCGAACCGACGACCAGCACGATCGGCTCGGTCGCAGCCTCGAGGTCCATCAGATCCAAAGACCCACCACCCGCAAGACCGACGACAAGCAACCCGCGTTCGGCGTACGCAGTAAGAGCTCGGGTCAAGTTCGTCGCGCGCGCGACCGGAACGCGCGCGGCCGCACCCGCCGACGCTTTCCACGCACTCGCCGTCATGCCCGCCGAACGCCGCTCGGGCACCAGAACGCCATGACCGCCGAACGCACCGACCGAACGCACCACCGCGCCAAGGTTGCGCGGATCCGTCACGCCGTCGAGTGCGACCAGCAACGGCACTCCGGCCGAGAAAGCGCGGTCGAGCAACTCGTCGGGGTGCGCGTAATCGAACGGCGGCACCTGCAACACGAGCCCTGGTGCACACCGCCTTGGGCGTACCGATCGAGCTCGACACGTTCGGCGTCGAGCAGCGGAATCCGCAATTGGTTGGCCAACTTGATGGCCTCGCGCACGCGCTCGTCGACCTCGATGCCGTTCGCCACATACAGCGCGCTCGCCGGAATGCCCGCCCGCAACGCCTCAACGACGGGGTTGCGGCCGGTGACGATCTCGGGGGCATTGGGATCAGGTCGCGTGCTTCGAGTCGGACGCCGAGCAGTTGACGGTCGCCCGCCCGCGACCGGCCGACCACTCGAAGAAGAACGCGACCCAGCCAGCGGGCCGACCTGAAGCACCAGGCCGACCGGAGCCAGTCGGCCGACCCCCGGCAGCGGGGCGTCCGGACGCAGCGCTTCGTCCAGCCGCAGTCGGCCGGCCCGAAGCAGCGGGCCGGCCCGACGAAGCAGACCGACCGGATGCAGCCGCCCTGCCGCCAGTCACCGGCCGATCGGTCGCAGCAGCTCGCCGAGCCCGACCCTGCGCGGGGTGTCCCTTGCGCTCCTCGGCCGGCGGCGTGGGCCCACGACCCTCGAGACCCTTACGTTTCTGCCCGCCCGAGCCGACCGACGCGCCCTTGCGATGCGAGCCCGGCTTGGCGCCGCGCCCGCCCTGGCCGCCGCGCTTTCCACCCGCCATGATCAATCCCTCCGCAGCTGCCAGCGGGCTCCCGCGGCGGTGTCTTCAACGATGATGCCCGCCTCGGCCAGCTGATCGCGAATCGCGTCGGCCGCTGCATAGTCTTTGCGCTCCCGCGCCGCCGTCCGCTGCTCGATCGCCAGCGCCACCAGACGGTCGACGACCGGGTGCAGATCGGAACCCCCGGAGGCCGCGTCAGCAACCGGATCGAGGCCGAGCACCGCGAGCATCGCCAGAACGTGGCGAAGTGCCGTACCCACGCGCGCCTTGTCGCCGTCCGCCAATGCCGCATTGCCCTCGCGCACCGTGTTGTGCAACACCGCGAGAGCCTGAGGGACCCCGATGTCGTCATTCATCGCATCGACGAAGGCCGGAGGGAACGACCCCAAGCTCAACGGACAAGGGAAGGCCAGCACCGACAAGCTCCAGAGCTCGAACAACGAAGCCCTCGACCCGGCGATACGCAACAGCGGCTTCTTCGAGCGAGGCCGCGGTGAAGTCGACGCTCGACCGGTAGTGCGGCGCGGCGAGGTAGTAGCGCAACTCGGCCGGGCCGCACCTGATCGAGCAGATTGCCGACCGACAACGTGTTGCCGAGCGACTTGCTCATCTTGTCGCCGCCGAGCGTGACCAGGCCGTTGTGCATCCAGTAGTTCGCGAACCCGTCACCCGCCGCGCGCGACTGTGCCTGCTCGTTCTCGTGATGCGGGAACACCAAATCGAGCCCGCCGCCGTGAATGTCGAACTGCGCACCGAGGTACTTGGTCGCCATCGCCGAGCACTCGAGATGCCAGCCAGGCCGGCCGGATCCCCACGGCGTTTCCCACGACGGCTCGCCGGGCTTGGCGTGCTTCCACAGCGCGAAGTCGAGCGGGTCGCGCTTGGTGTCGACGTCCGACTCGCCCTGCTGCAGGTTCTTCGGATCCTGCCCCGACAGCGCGCCGTACGCAGGAAACGAGCGCACCGAGAAATAGACGTCACCGTCGACCGCGTAGGCATGTCCGGCCTCGATCAGCCGGCGCATCAGCACGATCATCTCGGGCACGTGTCCGGTCGCGCGCGGCTCGACGGTCGGCGGCTCGCAGCCGAGCGCCGCATACGCGTCGGTGAAGAGCCGCTGATTTCGTTCGAGCGATCTCCCACCACGGCACGCCCGCCGTCGCCGCTACACCCAGGATCTTGTCGTCGATGTCAGTGACGTTGCGGCACAGCACGACCCGATGACCGCTTGCTGAAAGCCATCGAGCGAGGACGTCGAAAGCCACCGCCGACCGGACGTGACCGATGTGCGGCGGCGCCTGCACGGTCGCACCGCACAGGTAGATCGAGACCTGGCCGGGCTTGATCGGTTCGAAGTCACGCAGCTGGCGGCTGGCGGTGTCGTAGATGCGCAGCGTCACGGGGCAAGAGTAGGGCGACCGGCCCGCGGATAGACCAAGGCGGTCGCCATCGCGGCCAGCCCTTCGCCGCGACCGGTGAGCCCGAGCCGGTCGGTGGTGGTCGCCGACAACGACACGACGCCGCCGACCGCGGTCGACAGCACTGACTGCGCCTCGTCGCGACGCGGGCCGAGGCGAGGCAGCATTCCCAATCAGCTGGACGGCGACATTGCCGACCTCGTACCCGCCCTCACGTACTCGCCGCACCGTCTCCCCGAGTAGCGCAGCGCCCGACGCGCCCGCCCACGCCGGATCGCTCGTGCCGAACTGCGTGCCGAGGTCACCAAGCCCGGCCGCCGACAGCAACGCATCGCAGCACGCGTGCGCGACGACGTCGGCGTCGGAGTGCCCGGCGAGGCCGGTCTCACCTGGCCAGTGCAGGCCGGCGACCCACAACGGGCGACCGTTTTCGAACGGGTGGACGTCGAGCCCGATCCCGACCCGCGGCACCACGACCGTCACCGGTCGAGGGTCAGCTGGTGAATCAGAACTCACCGTTCGCCCGCCGTTCGAGCAGCACCGCTTCGGCCAGGAGCAGATCGATCGGCCGGGTGATCTTGAACGCCTCGGCGGACCCGGTCACGACGACGACCGGCAGGCCGAGGCGTTCGACCAATCCGGCGTCGTCGGTCGCAAGGCCGTCGGCAGCAGCGTGCGCTTTCACGAGAACGGCACGGTCGAAACCCTGCGGCGTCTGGATGCAGCGCAGATCGAAGCGCTGCACGGTCTCGACCACCTGCTCGGGCTGCTGCTCGCCTTGACCGTCAGGGACGACCCGCTTCACCGTGTCGGTCATCGCAAGGCCTGGCACGACCGCGCCGTGCCCGGCGAGCACCGCACCGGCCACGGCGTCGACAAGTTCGCTCGGAGCAAGCGGTCGCGCCGCATCGTGGACGAGCACGACGTCGACCTCGGGCGGCAACGCCTCGAGTGCCCTGGCGACGGACTCTTGCCGATGCTCGCCCCCGGCCACGACGAGCAGATCTGCGCCGATGTCGTGCAGCGCGAGCAACGCCTCGACCTCGGCGACTCCGTCGGGCGGCGCGGCAACCACGACGAGGTCGACGAGTCGAGCGCGCGACAGCGCCGTCACCGCGTGCACGAGCATCGGGACGCCGCCCAGCGTGCGCAGTGCCTTCGGCTGACCTGGACCGAGCCGTTCACCCCGACCCGCCGCGGGCACGATCGCCGCAACGGTCACCGCGATCGACCCAGCGGAGCAGCCGGACGCCGGCGCGGCGGGAACCGGCGCACGCGGGTGCCGGAGCGGCTGGCGCGGCAGCCGGGGCGGGCGCGACCACCGGCTGCCCGAACACCATGCGACCGTTTGCCGTGGTCAGCACGCTCGTGACGTGAATCGCCACCTCGTCACCGATGTGGTCGCGCGAGCGCTCGGCCACCACCATCGTGCCGTCGTCGAGGTAGCCGACGGCCTGTCCGTGTTCTTTGCCCGGGCGCAAGAGATGGACCACGACGTCGTCGCCCGCTGACACCGGCGGCCGCAGCGCGAGTGCGAGTGCGTGCATGTTCATGACGTGGACGCCGGCCAGCGCGGCGACCTTCGCAAGGTTGGTGTCGAGGGTGAGCAGCGGAAGTCCGCGATCGAGGCAGAGCCGGACGAGCTTGGCGTCGACCTCAGGCACGCCGGGAACATCGTCGTCGAGCACCTCGACGTTGACGCCAGGCTCGCGCTTCAACGCCTCGAGATTCTGCAAGCCGCGGCGACCCTTCGATCGGCGGATGTCGTCAGCGGCGTCGGCAAGACCTTGCAGCTCGGCGAGCACCGGGCTCGGCACCAGCAGCGTGCCGTGCAGGAAGCCGGCGCGCACGACGTCGAGGACCCGGCCGTCGATCGCCACGGAGGTGTCGACGATCCGCGGCAGGTTCGACGTCGCCGACGGTCTCGGACCCATGCCCGCTCGGCTCGCGAACAACCCGAGCATCTCTTCGCGACGGCTCGTACCGAGGCGATAGCCGAGATAGCCGATCACGAGCACCACGAACCCGAAGAGCGGAAACGCGAGATATGGCTGTAGCAGAAGGAAAATCCACCAGGCGACGCCGGCACCGACGAGCACGCCGATGACGCCGCCAAACGATCCGGCGACGAGGTCTTCGGCCGATGTCTGCCGCAAGCTGTGCTCGGTGCGACCGACGACAGTGACCGTCGTCCGGCCTAGAACACCGCCGAGCACGTAGCCGAGGCCAGAACCGATGATGACGCCGACCATGACGCCGTTGAGCGGGCCGAGTTCGAACGCGCCGGAACTGAAGCGCTTCGACACTTCGTAGCCGAGCCCTGCGAAGAAGGCGACGACAAGAAGGCGCAGCACATCGACGACGCCACTAGGGGCGCGCTTCTTGATGGTCATGACCCTCCAAAGGCGGCCGGACTCCGGCACTAACCCATGTTAGGAGGCGAGGACCTCGTCAAGGATCGCTTCGGCCTTGTCCTCGTTCGTGCCTTCGGCGAGCGCAAGCTCGCTCACAAGGATCTGCCGCGCCTTCGCGAGCATCCGCTTCTCGCCAGCCGACAGGCCGCGCTCGCGGTCGCGGCGCCAGAGATCGCGAACAACCTCGGCAACCTTGTTGACGTCACCCGACGCCAGCTTCTCGAGATTGGCCTTGTACCGGCGCGACCAGTTGGTGGGCTCCTCGGTGTGCGGCGCGCGCAGCACCTCGAAAACCCGGTCGAGCCCTTCTTGACCCACGACATCGCGGACGCCGACGAACTCGGCGTTGTCGGCAGGCACCCGGACGGTGAGATCACCCTGGGCAACCTTCAAGACGAGGTAAATCCGCTCCTCGCCATTGATGACACGACTCTCGATGGCCTCGATCAATGCTGCCCCGTGATGGGGGTAGACGACCGTCTCGCCGACGTTGAACGACATGTGGCACAGGCCCCTTCCGCTGGTTCAACGATACCACGCAAAACGGCACCGCGTGAACGTCCGCAGAAGACATCTGCGCAGGTCAGAGCCATGGTGACGGCGAACGCAAGATCACCAGTAGTCGATTGAGGTCTTGACAAACGGCGGGTGTTTGTGCCCGAAGGGCCCGACGCCGGGTGCTGCGCGAGGACCTGCGGTCTGGCATTCACGAACCCCTTTTCTTCATCCACCGGAAGCCTCCCCGGCCTGGGCGTGCGGCAGGGTCGATGCCCATACTTGGGAGATGGACCGGGGCACGGGCGGCAGTGGGAGTGGCGGGGGCAGTGACGAACTGCCCGGCGGCACTCCGGCTGGGCTCCCGATCGTCGTCCCCGATGACGCTCGTGAACTTGCCCGCGACGTCGCCGCGTGGCGACGTGAGGAACGGTGGCGACGTCGCCGGCGCATTCTCGAACGGAGATTCCTCGGGCGGCTCAGCATCGTCGCGGGTCGTGTCGGTGCCCCTCGTCATCACGTTGCTGGTCGCGGTCGCCCTCCTTGGCGCGACGCTGGCGTTCCCGGGGAGCACGACCGTGCACCCGGCAACCCCGCCGGTGCCACTCGTGCTCGCGGCGCCGTCGGCCGTCGGTCGGCACCGTCGGCGGACTCGTTCCCGACGAGACCCTCGGCGGCCAGACCGGCACGACCACCGCGCGTGCGCTGCGGCCCGCGTTGCTCGCCGTCGCGCAGCCCGGATGTACCTGCACCGCAGCGCTGGCGCATCTAGCCGAGCGAAGCCGCGAGCTACGGCCTCACGGTCTACCTCATCGGAACCCAGGCGCAGCACGCCCAACTCGCCTCGCCTCGCCACCGGCGGCAGCCCGGTCGTCCAGGTCCTGACCGACCAAGGTTCGGCGATCACGTCCGGCGTTTTCGCGCGGGGTCCTGACCGTCGTGGGGGTTCACGCCGACGGCGTGATCGAGGTGATCATCGACGACTTCCTGCGCACCACGTCGCTCGATGGCGTGCTCGGCGGACTCAAGCAGCCCGCACATGCTGGGGCGTGACGACTCCCTGACAGCGGCTCGTTAGGCTACGGCCCTGAACGGACACGGCCGACGGCCTTGAGGGCCAGTCGGCAGCCGAAAGGGACAGGTCGTGAGCAGCAACAAGGTCCACCGGTTGCCCCGCCCAGGGCTGCGAACCGCAGTCCTGCTGGTCGCAGGCCTTCCAACGTTGCTCGCATGCTCGGCAACCGGATTCGGATCACCGACACGGCACGCAATCGCCAACCTTCAGGCCGCGACCACGAAAATCGGGACGACGCTCCAGATCGAGGACGCGATCATCGCGCTGCCGAGTGACGACCTTTCGCTCAAGGGCGGGCTCGCCTACCTGGAGATGGACGCGATCAACTTCTCCAACCAAGACGATCAGCTCATGAACGTGACCGCTGACGTCGATGCGTCCGGCAGCGCGACCCCAAGCCCGGCGGCAAGCACAGCGTCGGGGCGCAGCAGCGACTCCCACGCAACCGGCTGCGGAATCGCTCCAGGCCGCGAGCAAGACGATCGTCCCCCCGCGACGCGAGCCGGGCCGGGCACGCTTCGCATTACCGTGCTGCTGCGCACACCTCTCGCAGCCCTTGCGGCAAGGCGACACCGTCACGATCGGCTTGACGTTCCACAACAGCGGGACGGTCAGCGGGTTGCTTGTCCCTGTGCAAGGCGCAGAGGCCGTCGGCACGTTCCTGCCGACCGCGCCTCCGCCGCTCCCTCGTCGTCCGCGCCTGCATCGGCACTTGCGTCCGCGCCCGCATCTGCTCCGGCGTCCGCGCCTGTTTCGGCACCGCATCAGCACCGGCAGCGCATCGACATCGCAGTCGGCTGCCCCCTCGAGCTAAGAGCGGCGGTGTCAGCGACCCTGATTCGCAACTGCGGCCGCAGCGGTAGCCGCAGCATCGGGATCGAGGTACTCGCCACCGCGAACCGTCGGGACAAAGTCGGCGTCAAGGCGGTAGACGAGCGGAATGCCGGTGGGGATGTTCAGCGCTGCGATGTCGTCGTCTGAGATCTGATCGAGGTGCTTCACCAGCGCACGCAGCGAATTCCCGTGTGCGACAACAAGAACCGTCTTACCTACGAGCAGATCGGGCACGATCGCGTCGTACCAGTACGGCAGCATGCGGTGGACGACGTCCTTCAAGCATTCGGTCGTCGGGCGAAGCTCCGGTGGCAGCGTCGCGTAGCGCGGATCAGCGGTCTGCGAGAACTCGTCGTCGGCAGCAATCGCCGGCGGCGGCACGTCGTACGACCGTCGCCACAGCATGAACTGCTCTTCGCCGAACGCCTCGAGCGTCGCCTTCTTGTCCTTGCCCTGAAGCGCGCCGTAGTGACGTTCGTTCAAACGCCAGGAGCGCTGCACGGGCAACCACAGCAGGTCTGCTGCCTCGAGCGCGATATTCGCGGTGCGAATCGCCCGTCGCAGCACCGACGTGTGCACGACGTCCGGCATGACCGCGTTCTCGGCGAGCAACCGGCCGCCGTTCGCGGCTTCAGCTTCACCTTTGGCTGAAAGATCGACGTCGACCCAGCCGGTAAAGAGATTCTTCGCGTTCCACTGACTTTCGCCATGACGCAGCAGTACGAGCGTGTGATCCGACATAGCACTCGAGTTTCCCAGATCGCGCAGGGCGGCTCGCAGACGGGTCAAGCGCCCCGACGATGCCGGCCGCCGCCGGTCGCACTCGGGATCAGCGAATCGCGCGAACGCCCGCAGGTTGTCGACCGATTCGTTGCGCGACGTTCGCCAATCCCACTCGCGGCGGATGCTTTCAGCGAACCCGATTTCGAGCGCCGCGTCGAACGTTTCGTCGGCGTACGTCAGCACGCAACCGAGCAGCCGATCAATCTCGTCAGGTGTGACGGCGAGCAACGGCAAGCGGCCGATCAGGTAGACATCGCCCTTGCTGTCGATCGCGAAGTGCACGCCGTACATGCGGCCGTTGCGTTCGAGCAGGAACCGGTAGAACTCCGCCGCGTTCTCGTCGGGGCGCCGCACGAAGAACGCCTCGACAAGCAAGCTCTGATCGCCGACGACGAGACGCACAGCAGTCACGAGTCGACGCGTTCCGAGCAAGCCGGACGACGAAGGCCGACTCGCCCACCTCGTCGAAGCTGATCTCGCGCTCTTCGAGGGTCGCGCGGATGACACCATCGATCTCGGTGCGCGCAAGCCAGCTCATGGGGCTCTCACCCCAGTCACTGCCATTACCGCACTGCGGCTACGGGCAGCCCTTCGACACTTCGGGCCGCCGCACCGCTCAACGCATCGGCGTAGACATCAATCACACCATCGACTGTACGGTCCCAATCGAACCCGGCGGCGTGGGCGAGAGCACCTGTGGACAACGACCGCCGCAATTCGGCGTCCGATAGAAGCTCGGAAAGAGCATCCGCGTAGCACTGCGGCTCGTGTCCATCGACGAGCAACCCGGAGTGCCCTTCGCTCACCGTCGTGACCAGACCACCCACCCGCGCCGCGACGACCGGAGTGCCGCAGGCCTGCGATTCGAGCGCGACGAGCCCGAACGATTCGCTATACGACGGGACGACGGTCACGCTCGCCGCGCGGTAGAAGTCGGCGAGACGATCACCTGACGCCGGTGGCTCGAAGCGGACGAGATCTTCGACCCCGAGGCGCTCGGCGAGACGGCGCAGCTGCCCAGGCTCGACGGCTCCGGCGCCACTGACGCCACCGACGACGACGGCCATCAACCGGTCGCGCAGGGTGGGAGTGCGGTCGACCATCACGGCGAGTGCGCGGATCAGCAGGTCGGGTGCCTTGAGCGGCTGAATTCGCCCGACGAACAGCAGGATCTCGCGGTCGGCGGGCAACGACAGTCGGGCCCGCGCCGCCGCGCGTGATCCCGGGCGGTACAGCGAGAGATCAACACCAGGCGGGACGACGGAGACAGCCATCGGGTCGGCATCGTAGAGCTCGATGAGCTGCCGCGCCTCGGCCTCGGTATTGGCGATCAACCGGTCAGCAGCGTCGACGACCTGGCCCTCACCGATGACCCGCGCCGACGGTTCGGGTGCGTCGCCCGCGGCGAGCGCGGCGTTCTTGACCCGGGCGAGGGTGTGCATGCTGTGCACGAGCGGCACGCCCCAGCGCTCTTTCGCGAGCCAACCGACCTGGCCCGACAGCCAGTAGTGGGAATGGATCAGGTCATACCAACCGGGTTCGCGCGCGGCTTCGGCGCGCAGCACAGCGGCGGTGAAGGCGCACAACTGCGACGGCAGGTCTGCCTTCGGCAGCGGCTCGAGCGGTCCGGCGATCACATTGCGGACGATGAAGCCAGGCTCGATGCGCTGGACGGCGGGAACGTCGCCCGATGTCGCGCGCGTGAAGACCTCGACCTCGACGCCCGCGGGCGGCAAGCCGCCGCGACAACTCCATGACGTACACGTTCATGCCGCCGGCATCGCCCACGCCCGGCTGCTCGACGGGGGACGTGTGCAAGCTCAGCATCGCCACCCGCTGGACCGGCATCGGACGGCGCCTTGAGCGCCGCCGCAAGGTCGAGACCGGCGGAGGTGGTGATGGTGGTGCTGGAGGGAAGCGTCGGGGCAAGCGCAATATCGCTCGACACTGACTTCCTCCTCATCGTGTGCGCTCGGCGCCGGCACGCACACGCTAGACGAGCGTCCCGCCGGGTCGCCCACTCCACCAGGAGGCGCAACGCCTGAGCCCGGCCGACCATTCCCGCCGTGTTGCTCCCCGCCGGTGGCCCTCTTGCCAGCGTTGCCCGCCTCGCCACGGGCGTCAAACCGGCACTGCCAAGATGCCCTCATGAGCAGTGACCCAACCCCGGGCCGTCGGACTGCGGTGGTGACCGGGGCGAGCAGTGGCATCGGCGCGGCCACCGCTCGCCGCCTCGCGCACGAGGGCTTCGATGTCGTCTGCGCCGCGCGGCGGGCGGATCGTCTCGGCGCGGTCGCCGAAGAGATCGGTGGGCGCGCGATCGTCGTCGACGTGACTGATGCCGACTCGGTCGCTGCGCTCGCGCAGGCGGTGCCGTCGTGTTCGTTGCTCGTCAACGTGGCGGGCGGCGCGGTCGGAGCCGAGCCGATCTCGACCGCCGATCCGGCCGACTGGCAGACGATGTTCGACGTGAACGTGCTCGGCGTGCTGCGAGTCACTCAGGCTCTGCTGCCATCGCTTGATCGCGTCAGGAGCGGGCCACGTCATCGTGGTCGGTTCGACCGCCGGCCGCATCGTCTACGAGGGTGGCGGCGGCTACACCGCCGCCAAGCATGGAGTCGCGGCGTTGACCGAGACCTTGCGTCTCGAGTTGAGCGGACAGCCGGTGCGCGTCACCGAGGTCGCACC
This sequence comes from uncultured Actinomycetes bacterium, assembly GCA_963809135.1. Lineage (GTDB taxonomy): Bacteria > Actinomycetota > Actinomycetes > Acidothermales > Acidothermaceae > PALSA-607. The sequence goes on along the minus strand of CAWEIG010000011.1, from coordinate 291,208 downwards.
CGGGATGGTGCGCACCGACGAGTTCAGCCTGAACCGCTTTCGAGGGGACGCCGAGCGTGCGGCCGCCATCTACGCGGGCGTTGCCGAACCACTCACCGCCGACGACATCGCCGACTGCATCAGTTGGTGCGCGACACGGCCACCGCACGTGAACGTCGATCTGCTCGTCGTCAAACCGCTCGCGCAAGCCGCGCAGTACAAGGTGCACAGGACATGACCGAGCCGCTCGACATCACAGACAGGGCCGATCACCAGCACATCGTCAACAACGGCAAGCGCGACCTCACGCTCGACCAGCTCGCCACCACGCAACCGGGTCTCGACCGCCTGATGGCGGAACTCGGTCCGCGCATGCACGGCTGTATTTCGCAGGCAGAGCTGGGAATTGGCGGCTCGCTGACTACTTCTTCCGGTCGGTTGTGAAACAGCTCAGCCTCTGCGCGTTCTCACGGCCGAAGTACGAAGAGGCGATCAACACCTACCTCGCAACCGACTGCGAACCGGTGCGCGCCGCTATCAAGAATGGCGACCGTGACGCATTCGAATCGGCGTACGCCGCGATGGTTGCGCGAGCGAACGAGTACCACGACGAGTTCGCAAAGCCTTACCTACATTGGGTTTGTCCTGCGACGCCACCAGAAGATCTCGACTTCACGGCGGGGCTGAGCTAGTCGTCGTCCGCGTGCGTCATCGTCTCGACGTTCGCGGTCCGCGCACTCGTCTCAATGCAGGCCGGACGTCGACGAAGTAGACGATCGTGGCGATGATCGCTGCGAGTCCGAGCGGACCGAACCACCCACTGAGCAGCACCACAACGCCGGCGACGGCCAGGATCGCGACCCACGCCTGCTTGGTCAATTTCCCTGCCGCGAGGTAAGCACCGGCCGGATGCGTCACGGCGTCGACCAATGCGAAGACCTCGATCGCCAGCGCGACAAACAGGATGACGTTGGTGACCGACGACGCGAGGTGCATGCTCTCCACGTTAGCGGCAGTTCGGCACCGCGGTGGCCGGATCGCGGTTCAGCGGCCGCGCGCGCTGCCCGTGATGTCGTCGAGTTCGACCAGATCGACCGCGGCCGGCTCCCATTGACCCGCCTTCGCGTTCGCCTGCACCTGCTCGGGTCGGGTGGCGCCGACGATCACGCTTGCCACGCCAGGTTGTGCCGCGAGCCCACCGATTGCGACCTCGAGCAAGGTGAGGTCGCGCACGTCCGCGAACTTCCGGAGTTTCTCGACAACGTCCCAGTCTGCGGTCTCGAGGAATTCCGGACGGTCGGCGAGTCGGGTGCCGTCGGGAGCAGGTTCGCCGCGCCGGTACTTGCCGGTGAGTAGCCCGCGGGCCAGCGGATAGTACGGGATCACGCCGACTCCGACATGCTCGGCCGCGGGCACGAGTTCGATCTCGGCGTCGCGCTCGAGCAGGCTGTAGTCGTTCTGCGCGCTGACGAAACGTGCGCCACCGTTCGCCCGGGCTGCCCAATCGGCGTCAACCACCTGCCAGCCGGTGAAGTTCGACGACCCGATGTAGCGAACCTTGCCTTCACGCACGAGTTCGTCGAGTGCCTCGAGGGTCTCTTCGATCGGCGTTCGCGGATCGGGTTCGTGCATCTGGTAGAGGTCGACGTGATCGGTGCGCAACCGTCGCAGTGACCCTTCGATCGACGCGCGAATGTAGCGACGCGAACCGCGCGCCTCGTAGTCAGGCAGCGTCACACCACGGGTCGACATACCGAACTTGGTTGCGAGAACCACACGATCGCGCCGACCCTCAAGTGCCTCGCCGAGCAATGCCTCTGACGCACCAACCTCGCGGCCGTAGATATCCGCGGTGTCGAACAGGGTGAGTCCGGCTTCGATCGCCGCGTCGACCACAGCCCGTGTGCCTTCGAGGTCGAGCTTGCGCCCGATCTGATTGCAGCCAAGACCAACCGTCGACACCGTCAGGCCAGAGTTCCCAAGCTGTCGGTACGTCATGTCGCTCATGCGGTCCACCCTACGAAACGCCGGATGAGTACTCGAACGACCCCACGTGCGCAAGGTCCTCCCGAGGGCACCTACTTCCGTGCTGCGCCACTTGCTGCTCCCTTTGAGGTGCCTTCTTCGCTGCGCTCCTTGTTGCGCTCTTCTTCGCCGCGCTTTTTGTTGAGCTCGTCATGGTCGTGTGCTTGGCAGCAGACTTCTTCGCCGCAGACTTCTTGGCGGCAGACTTCTTGGCTGCGGACTTCTTTTTTGCTGCCTTCACGGTGTGAGACGGAGGCCGAACGGGCTCGGGCATGAACGGCTCGTGCAAGAACGGCTCGTCCTCCTCGGCGACAACCTCGTCGCCACGCATCTTGGTCAGCACGTCTTCGCCGCGTCGAGTCAGCTCGTCGTACAGCTCTCCGACCCGAAGGTTCGCGCGAAATGCGGAGCCGATCAGCGCACCCGCCGCACGCATCGGAAAGTCGCGGTTCTCTGCCTGCCACGCGCTGACGGCGTCGGGCAACTCGCGCAACTTCTCCGACACCAGGTCGCCCGCACCCGCAAGCAGCAGCACGGGCGCATCGCCGACCGCCTTCTGGATGCTGCTCAAGAAATCGTCGGTCCGGCTCATCGCGGCTTCCTCGGCGACGTCGAGCGCGACATCGTGGTGCGCAATGGCGTGACCTTCGCAGAGTGGGACGGCGGGGTGGTGACCCGGTGCGATCCCTGCGACTTCGAGCCGGTGGCGCTAGAAACCGGCGGCTCGGCCACCGAGTCGCCCGACGCGTGCGCGCCGGACGAAGCGTGCGCGCCGGACGAAGCGATGCGCGCTCATCAGATGCGTGCGTGCCAGCCGATCGCCTGCGCAAGAGCGGCTTCGTCGGCGTCCCGCCTGAGATTTTCCTTGCGGAACGAGTCGTAGACCTCGACCATCACCTGCTTTTGTCGTTCCGTGATGGTCGGATCGGCAATGATCGCGTCGATGACGACGCCGCCGACGACCCGCTCGTCGAGGATCCCGGCCTGCACGTACAGCGCCTCGGCCGAGATGCGCAGACCCTTGGCGATCTGCTGCATGATCTCGGCGCTGGGCCGGCGCAAACCGCGCTCGATCTGGCTCAGGTACGGGTTGGAAACGCCCGCCAGCTTCGCCAGCTGCCGGACCGAAATCTGCGCGGTGCGGCGCTGTTCACGGATGAACTCGCCGAGATCGAAGTTCTGGACCATGTATCCAGTTTTACCTCGCCCTGCTAGCTATTGCAAGCGCCCCGCAAGCGCGTGCACGTAACGGCGCGGCCGCGCGGTTAGCCTGAAGAGCACACCCCCGCCGTCCCGAAAAGAGTTGACCCTGTGCTGCAACGCCGCTTCGAGCAGCGCGCGTTCGCAGCGCTCGCAGTCTGTGCAGTGCTCGCCATGGTCAGCGCATGCACGTCGCAATCCACGAACGGCGCGACAGGTTCGGCGTTGCCGTCGAGCATCGGGTCGGACGCCGAGGTGTCGGCGTCAGCCTCATCACCGGCGGCCGTGCTCGAGCGGCTCGGGAAGTGCAACCGACGGTCGCAGCGACCCGGGCGCGTTCGTGAAGGCACTCAACTGGGTCGACATCACCAAGACGCTCGCCGCAGCCGCCGGCACCAAGAACCGGTTCGCCTACGCGCGGGCGACGATGCAGGTGCCGCTCAACTGGGCGGATGTCGCGAGCCCGAAAATCACCATCACCGTGCTGCGGATCCGGTCGGCGAGCCAACACGATCGCCTCGGCTCGCTCGTCATCAACCCGGGCGGTCCGGGCGGTTCGGGAGTTGAGGCCGCACTCGACCTCGCGGTCGACGAATTGCCCAGCGCGATCCTCGACAGGTTCGACATCGTCGGCTTCGATCCCGCGCGGAATCGGACTCAGTCACCCGCTGCAATGCATTACCGACAAGGAAAAAGACGCCGAACTCAACCTTCCCGCCGACCCGACGACCGACGCAGCGTGGCAGCAAGAACATCACCGACGCCACGACCGTGGCGAACGACTGCTACAAGGTGTACGGCTCGAACCTGACGTACTACTCGACCGCAGAAACCGTGCGCGACATGGAGGCGTTGCGCGCGAAACTCGGCGACTCCAAGCTCACCTATCTCGGCTACTCCTACGGAACATTGCTCGGCGCCGAATACGCATCAGCGTTCCCCGGACAAGGTGCGAGCCCTGGTTCTCGACGGCGCGATCGACCCGACGATCAGCAGCATCGATCAGGACAAGGCCCAGGCCGCCGGGTTCGAACTCGCATTCAGCCATTTCGCGCAGGCCTGCACGGCGAAAGCGTGCAAGCTCGGCAACGATCCGCAGCAGTTCGTGATGACCCTGATGGCAAAGGCGGCTGCGCATCCGATCCCGAGCGGAACCAAGAAAGACAAGCGCACAGCCGGCGACGGCGCCGTGCTGCTCGGCGTCATTTCGGCTCTCTACGACCAGACCCAGTGGGACACGCTCACCTCCGCGCTCGTTGACGCGAACAACGGCGACGCATCGGGAATCCTCGCGCTCGACGACGCCTACAACGAACGCCAGCCGGACGGCACGTACAGCAACATCGAGGACGCCAACGCGACGATCGGGTGTGCCGACGACACTGCAGCGACCCACGGTCGCCCAGGCTCGCGCCTTCGAGCCGGTGTGGCGCGCGAGCAATCCGTTGTTCGGCGGCGCAGCGGCGTCCAGCCTCGGCTTTTGCAGCTTGTGGAAGGCACCGCCCGACCAGCCGATCGTCGTCGGCAACAAGAACGCGCCACCGATCCTGGTGATCGGCACGACCGGCGACCCGGCGACTCCGATCTCGGGCGCTCGACCACCTCGCGACGCTGCTCGGATCGGGCCGGCTGCTGGTGTGGCAAGGCGACGGGCACACCGCCTACCCCAAGACGACGTGCGTCACCGACGACGTCGACAACTACCTGATCAACCTCACCCTGCCGGCGGTCGGAGCGACCTGCCCGGCCGCGAACTAGCTCTCGCTCGGCAGCAGCGCCGAGACGTCGGCCTCGCCTTCGCGGTAGCGGCGGGTGATCTCGTGGGCGCAGGCGTCCATCACGAGCTGGACGGCGTGGCGCTGCTCGGAGATCTGGCGCTCATGTTCGCCGAAGCGAAGGAGCGTGTCTTCGAGCTGGTCCGCCGTCCGGCCTGAAAGTGCTGACAGATCGGAGTCGCCGATGAGCCGCTCAGCGAGCCGTCGGTGCTCGTCGACGCGCGACGGCTCGATGACGGTGTGCCGGCCAAGACCACGGGCGGGCGAACGGTCGTCGGCGAGGATGCGCGGCAGCTGGTCGATGATGCTGCCGGAGTCGCCGAATTCGCCGCGGCGGCGAGCCAGCTCGGCCTCGATGATGTCGACCCGGCCCTGAAGCATGCGGCGCAGGTACGAGAGATCGGCTTCCTCCTGCTCGGCCTCGTCACGAAGCTCGCGAACCTCGGCTAGCGGCATGCCGGCGAGTCCGTCGAGGTAACCCTCGGAGAGCACCCGATCGATGCGGCGGTGGCCACCAGGCTCGCCAGGGCTGTCTGACGCGTCGGGCAGATCGGAACTGCGATCGTCGGGCACCTGCCGCCTCCGTAGTTAGGCCAGCGCGTTAGGCCACTTGGCCCAGTCGCGCGATCCGATTGGAGTGACCGCGCCCATCGTGTCATGCCGGGGACGAGCTGGTACGAACCGATACCGATCCGAGACTCCAGAGATGGCCCGGATGTTCGACCGGATGGCTCAATGCTCCCGCCTCAGCTGCCGATGCCAGACGTGCAGGGTTATCGGCACCTTGCGTCCATTTGACCTAGCGCACACGTCGTTCAGAAGGTAGGAGGTCGCCCGTGCTCAAAGGCGACCTAACCACTACCCCAATCGAAATCGCCCTTGGCTCGCCTCGCGGCCGAGGAGGCGACTGGCTGCCTGCATGTCGTTCACGACGACGGCAGCGAAGCGCTGATCTACCTCAAGGCCGGACTCGTCTACGCCGTCTCGGTGCCAGGGCAGCGCCCGCAGCTCGGGCGCCCGACTGATTTCGAGCAATGCCCTCGTGCCCGAAAATCTCGCGGAGGCGTTGGAAGCACAACGCACCGAGCTCCAGGGTTGGCGCCTTGGCGAGCTGCTCGTCCACCTCGGCTTCGTCGAACAAGACGTGGTCGAGGCTTTCGTGCAAGAACAGGTCCGCGACGGCTTGACTGACCTGCTTGCCTGGACGTCGGGTCGCTGGCGTTTTCGCAAAGCCGAAAAGACGCGAGAGGACGTCGCACCGCCGACGCCCTTGAACGAGTTGCTCGACGAAGTCCGGGTCAGGCAGTCGACCTGGGAAGAGATCGTCGACGCGGTGCACGGACCCAACGCGGTACCGATGCTCGCCGCCCACGGTGGCGAAGCGAACATCACGCTCGACCCCGACACCTGGTCGCTCCTTGTGCAAGATCGACGGCGAGCGCAGCATCGCCGACCTCGCGCGCGAGTGCGGGTTCACGCTGTTCGAAGCCGGCACCGTCGTGCGCGTGCTAGTCGAAGCCGGCCTGGTCGACGTCGAAGAAGATGTCGGTCCGGACGGCGCGCCCGTGAACGAAGAGGACGAGCCGGAGGCAGCAAGCGCGCCGGCGACGAAGGGCCGACGTCGCAGACCGGCGGCGGATCAGCCGAGTGGCTCAGGCTCAACGGCCGGATCGACGGGCGGTAACTACCCGCGAACCGCAGCGCTCGCCGCCGCGTTCGCACTCAGCGGCCGCGACTCCGGCCGAGCCCGCGCCCAACCGAGAACGGCTCGCATGCCCTTGCCGTTGAACCCATGACCGCTGACGCGCCAGCCGATGTTCCGCCGAGCTCGACGGACGAGGCTGCGACCTGGGACACCGCGTCGAGCTGGGACACCGCTTCGAGCTGGGACGGTGCAGAGGCCGACGAGGACGAGGAAGCCTCGACCCTCGCGCAGGTATCGGAAGCTTTGACCAAGGCGCTCGGACCGCGCCCGGAATCGGAGAGCGCGTTCGTCGATCCGTTCCACGTGCCCGACGAAATCCGGCTGCGGCCACCGCCCAAGGCAGTCGCTTCGCTTCCGACGCTGGACGAGGATCAGCTTCGCCAGGACCGCATCAGGCACGCGGCCGCTGCGGAGCTCGCAGCTGCGCACGCAGAAGCCGAAGCGCAACGCAACGCGACCAAGCGCGCCCCGAAGGCCGGGCACATTGCTCAGGTCGTCGATCTGGAAGCACGCCGAGAAGCTGCGCGTGCCGAAACCGAGCGTCGCCAGTCCGAGCACGCCGAAGCGGAGCGCCGCGAGGCCGAACGGCTCGAGGCCGCGCGCATCGCTGCCGAGCACGCCGCGCAGGTAGAGGCGGAACGTCTCGAAGCCGAACGCCTCGCTGCCGAAGAAGCCGCGCGGCTCGCCGCGGAAGAAGCTGCACGCGTCGAAGCCGAGCGGCTCGAAGCCGAGCGCCTCGCGGCCGAAGAAGCGGCCCGGATCGCGGCCGAAGAAGCCTCGCGCCTTGAAGCCGAAGAGGCCGCGCGGTTGGAAGCCGAAAGGCTCGAGGCAGAGCGTCTTGCCGCGGAAGAAGCCGCTCGGGTCGCCGCAGAAGAAGCCGCACGGATCGAAGCCGAGCGCCTCGAAGCCGAGCGCGTCGCCGCAGAGGAAGCGGCTCGAATTGCAGCGGAGGAAGCGGCACGCCTCGAAGCAGAGCGACTCGCCGCCGAGGAAGCAGAGCGACTCGCCGCCGAGGAAGCCGCGCGCATCGCCGCCGAGGAAGCTGCGCGCGCAGAAGCAGAACGACTCGAAGCCGAGCGCCTCGAAGCCGAGCGCCTTGAGGCCGAGCGGATCGCCGCTGAAGAAGCTGCGCGATTGAAGCCGAACGTCTCGAAGCCGAACGCCTCGAAGCCGAGCGGCTCGAAGCAGAGCGCCTCGAAGCCGAGCGCATCGCCGCTGAAGAAGCTGCGCGCGTGGAAGCCGAACGTCTCGAAGCCGAACGCCTCGAAGCCGAACGTCTCGAAGCCGAACGCCTCGAAGCCGAACGCCTCGAAGCCGAGAGCGAGCCGATCGCCGCTGAAGAAGCTGCACGCGCGGAAGCCGAACGCCTCGAAGCAGAACGCCTCGAAGCCGAGCGCCTCGCCGCCGAAGAAGCCGCACGCGCCGAAGCGGAACGGCTCGAAGCAGAGCGCCTCGAAGCAGAAGAAGCTGCACGCGCGAAGCAGAACGGCTCGAAGCCGAACGCCTCGCCGCAGAAGAAGCTGCGCGCCTCGAAGCCGAACGCCTCGAAGCCGAACGCCTCGCCGCTGAAGAAGCTGCGCGCGCCGAAGCGGAGCGTCTCGAAGCCGAACGCCTCGAAGCAGAGCGGCTCGAAGCCGAACGGATCGCCGCTGAAGAAGCTGCACGCGCCGAAGCCGAACGCCTCGAAGCCGAACGGCTCGAAGCCGAACGCCTCGAAGCCGAACGCCTCGAAGCCGAAGAAGTTGCGCGCCTCGAAGCCGAGGCAGCAGCGCAGATCGAAGCCGGACGCCTTGCCGCAGAACAGGCTGCCCTGCTCGAAGCCGAACGTCTCGAAGCCGAACGGCTCGAAGTCGAGCGTCTCGAAGCCGAACGCCTCGAAGCCGAACGGATCGAAGCCGAACGATTCGCTGCCGACAAGGTTGTCCGTCTAGACGAGGAACGATTTGCCGACGGCGTTCCCAGCTACTTCGACGAGCAACTCCACGGTGAGCAGCAGGCACGCGAGGAGTTCGCGGCCGCTCAAGCTGCCGCCGACGAAGCGAGCCTCGCGGCCGCGCAGTACGAGGCCGAACAAGCCGAAGCGACCCGGATCGCAGCCGTCAATCAGATGATGGCGCAGGCGTCCGCGCCGACCGACGCAGCGCACCTTGCTTCGACAAACGCGATGCGGTCGGAGTCGAACGCGATGCTCTCCGACTTCAGCCGCACCGGCGCGACCGACCTGACCGCGGACGCGCGGACGACGGCTCGCCGATGCGCAGCCCGAGCCAGAACCCGATTATGAGTCGGCGTTCCAGCCCTTCGCCCAGCGCGACCTTGCCGACACAGCGTCGTTGCTGCGTGAGTTGTCGAGCCTTGGATTCGAAGATGAGCCGGCACCGCCGAGCAGTCCGAGCCCGGGTCCGTCCGGCTCCTCGGGTGGGCACGGCTGCCGGACCGAGTACACCGAGGCCGGCGACGACAACGTCGGCCCAGCAGAAGAAGAAGCGCGGCCTGTTCGGCCGCTGATCGGCGTCCCCTCGCATGTCAGGATGCTCGCGTGCGGGCAGTGGTGCAGCGGGTGAGCGAAGCACGGGTCGTCGTCGATGGGCAGATCGTCGGCGCGCTCGATCGGCCCGGCCTCGTCGTCCTCGTCGGTGTCACGCACACCGACACGTCCGTTCAGGCGGAATGGATCGCGTCGAAGGTGCATACGCTGCGCATTCTCGAAGACGAGAAATCGTGCGCGGACGTCGATGCGCCGCTGCTGGTGATCAGCCAGTTCACCCTCTACGCAGACACGCGCAAAGGCCGGCGACCGTCGTGGAACGCGGCCGCTCCTGCCGACATCGCCGAGCCACTCGTCACGGCAGTCGTCGACGCATTGCGGGCCTTGGGTGCAGAAGTGGCGACCGGCCGGTTCGGCGCCGATATGAAACTGCACCTGGTCAACGACGGTCCGATGACGTTGGTCATCGATGCCCCGAGCCCTCGTGACGAGCGGCGCTAGCGGACGCCGAGTGTTCGGAACGCAGCGCGCGCTGCCTGCCCCGGCCGAGGGGTCGAATCACGTTCGACGACCGCATCGATGGTTGCCGGCACCGCCGCATCGCCGGTTCCGACGAGAACCGGGACGTCGTCGGGCGTCGCGTACTTGATCACGGCGAGCGCGATCGGTCCGAGTTCGTAGTGATAAGCCGCGCTGGTGACCCGGCCGATCACCTCGCGCGTCCGCGCTGACGTCTGTTCCGAGAGCGGGCAACTGCTCGCGCACGCTGCCGTCGAGATGCAGCCGCACCAGGCGCCGCGGCGGCCGGCCGAGATTCGCGACTCGCGCCACCGTCTCCTGGCCGCGGTAGCAACCCTTGTCGAGTACTACCGCGGACCCGATCCAGCCCAGCTCGTGCGGGATCGTGCGGTGATCGGTCTCGAGCCCGAATCGCGGGCGTCCGGCAGCCACTCGTAAAGCCTCAAGGGCGAGGACGCCGGCGGGCGGGCCGGTGCGGTCGGCTGACGCGGCGAACGCGGCAAGATCGGCGCGCGGCACGAACACCTGCCGTCCGGCCGCGCTCGTCGACCTGCGGATCGACCCTGCTCACCAAGGTCGGGTGCGGCTCGCGCACCGGCTCCCACACGACGGCCCAGTCGGCGGTCACGTCGTCGACCTCGACCCGCAGCATGAAGCGCATGGACGTGAGGAAGTCGACCAGCGCACGCGCGCTGTCGGGTTCGACGTGCACCCAGACCGCCTCGCCGTCGTCGACGAGCTGGAGATGGTGCTCGACGTGGCCTTGCGGGCTCAAGATCAATGCCTCGGAGCCCACGTTCGGCGGCAGTGCGTTGAGGCGCTGCGTCGTGAGGTCGTTCAGCCAGTTCAGGCGGTCGACACCGCTGATCCGCACCACCGCACCGGTGCGACAGATCGACGAAACCGGCGCCGTCGACCAGGTTCCGCTGCTCGCGCAGCGGGTCGCCGTAGTGCGCGGCAACGCCAAGGTCGGTCGGTTTGAGATCTCGGGTCGGATCTTGCGCTGCTCACCGTCGGTGGCGACGGCCCCCGGAAGTTGGAGCAGCGGGCTGCGGTAGTCCTCGATGTCGTCGCTCGCTCGCGCCGGATCTGAAGGCGCACTCATGCGAGCCAGTGTAAGTCAGCTCTCGTGGGCGAGCAGGTCCTCGCTGTGCGGGCCAGTCGGATCCGCGAGGTCCCACAGGAGCGAGAGGGGCAACCCCTCGGCCAGCAGGTGCATCGGGACGTCCTCGGCATGTTCCGTCAGTGTCATCACGAATTAATGATCGACATGCACTAAGGGCCACTGACCCGCCGATGGGGTGATAGATCGCGCGCATCTGCCATACGGACGCCTCGGAGCCTAAAAGCTGATCCACATTTATCGTGCGCGCCTGAATCGCCCCCCGAATCGGCCCCGAAATGGATTGCCGACCCCGTTGCCACGTGATTACTTTGGACGTACACGAGAGAGGAGGTGGTCCGCAGAATGTGTAGTAAACGGACGCGTGAGGTGGCTGTCAGCTAGCCGCCGTCCTTTGCGGACGTGCCCTCCGTGGGGCGACGTCGCCGACTCTCGTTCTTCTGAGGCGTCATGGGTGGCGACTGCGAAACCACGACAGCTCATCCGACCCCCGGGCCGCCGGACATCGTCCAGCCGGTCCGCTTGTTCTGGCTCGTTTGCGAGCCGGGACAATGCGGAAAGCCCGGGGGTCGACCCATGTTCGGGGCTCGGCCGAACGGGGCAAGCCGCGCCGTAGGAGGCAACAGCCGAAGGAGGCAACAATGGCGGACGCCGACGTGCTCGCGAGCGTGCTCGAGCACCACCGAAGGGATCATCCGGGGCGTGAAACCCGACCAGCTGAACCTGCCGACGCCGTGTCCCGACTACACCGTCGGAAACGCTCGTCAGCCACATGGTGACCTGGAACAACACCTTCGCTGACGGCGCGGAGCAGTTGCCCCCGAACACGCATCGCGCCGAGTATCAGGCCGACGACCACGCGGGTGACCTCTTCCACGCGGCATCGCAGCGCGTCGTGCAGGCGTTCCGTGACGGGGCCGCCGACCGCATGATCGACCTCGGCAACGGGCCGTCACCGGGCGAGACTGCTGTTCGGCCTCATGCTCATGGAGTACATCGGCCACGGCTGGGATCTCGCCGTCGCAACCGATCAGCCGACCCCGTTCTCCGAGGCCGCGGTCGGGGCCGCACTCGCGGCCGGGCGCAAGATGCTGAAGCCCGAGTACCGCGGCCCTGACAAGAGCTTCGGCGACGTCGTCGAGGTCGACGACGACGCGCCGGCCCTCGACCAGCTGATCGGCTTCCTCGGGCGAGATCCAGCGCGAGTCTGAGAGCTCACACGCTCCACAAGGCTCGGGTCGGAGACATGCGCGCAGCGCGCAGGGCTGGGAGCAGGCCGGCGATCGCGCCGATGAGGAGCGCGGCGCCGATTCCGCCTCCCCAGGCAAGAATCGGGATGACGATCTCCCAGCCTCTGGTGGTCGCATAGATAGCCGTCGCGACGACACCGAGGCCGACGCCGACCGCGCCGCCAAGTGTTGCGAGCAGGATGGCTTCGGACAGGAACTGGGTGCGGATGTGGCCCTTGGTCGCACCGAGCGCGCGGCGCAGTCCGATCTCCGAACGACGTTCGAGTACCGAGATCACCATGATGTTCGCGACTCCGACTGCGCCGACCAGCAGTGCGACAGCGCCAAGCCCGAGAAAGAGGCCGTTCAGCGCGCTCTTTGTCTCGGCGCGCGCGACGAGAGCGGCCGACGGTTGGCTGACGTTGACCTGGTTGGGCGCTTCAGGATCCGCCGTCGCGGCGAGCACGGCCTGGACGGCGGCGACTTGGTTGGTGTTCGCGCGCAGGTAGATGGTCGAGGGATGTCCGTCGAACCCGAGGTACGTTTTCGCGGCCGGGAATCCGACGAGCATCGCGGCGTCGAGTTCGGGAGCAAGCACCGCCGGTTTCAAGAATGCCGACGACGTAGAACCACTGCTGGCCGGCCCAGATGCGTTCGCCTGGGTAGAGCCGATCGATGCCGAGCCGGCTGGCGGCGGACGAGCCGAGCACCGCGACGGGTTCGGTGGCGGTCGCCGCGTTGAGGTACGTGCCGGCGGCGAGCGTAGTGCCGACGGTCGCGGGCAGGTCGAGGGTCGTCGCCAGCACTGAGAGCGCATTGGTCTGGATGACCGGGATCAGCGGGTTGCGATAGACCGACGCCGTCACCGAGCCGGTTGCCTGCACCGCGGTGACCGGCCCGATGCGCGAGATCATGCCGGGCGCGGCGACGGGGAGTTCAGCGGCTTGCCCGAACACCGTCTGCCCGTTGGTGACGGTGAGCAGGTTGGTGCCGAGCTTGTCGATCTCGGCGAGCAACCCGGCCTGCGAAGACGCCGAGAGACCGAGGACGGCGACCACTGCGGCGACGCCGATCGCAATGCCGAGCGCCGACAAGGTGGCGCGTAGTTTGCGGGTGCGCAGCCCGATGCTCGACAGTCGCGCGAGATCGACGAACCGAAACCGCCCAGTGCGCGCGACGAGCAGAGGTCGTCACAGTCGTCACGGCTGAACTCGTCCGCTGGCACCACTCGACAGTGCGGTGTCGGCGACGATGTGGCCGTCGCGCATTTGAATCTGCCGAGGCATTCGGGCCGCGATGTCGCGGTCGTGCGTGATGACCACGATCGTGGTGCCGGCGACGTGCAGTTCTTCGAGCAGCGTGAGGATCGCTTGTCCTGTGGCGGTGTCGAGGTTGCCGGTCGGTTCGTCGGCGAGCACGATCGCCGGGCGACCGACGAGTGCACGTGCGATCGCCACCCGCTGGCGTTGGCCGCCCGACAGTTGGGTCGGGCCGTGCGGCGATCCGGTCGCCGAGCCCGACCTGGTCGAGTGCCTCGATTGCCTCTCGTCGGCGATCGCGCAGCGGCACCCCCGCGTACAACAATCCGTCGGCGACGTTGTCCAAGATGGTCGCGTGCTCAGCGAGGAAGAACTGCTGGAACACGAACCCGATCCTGCTTCCACGAAGCCGCGACAATTCCCGATCGCTGAGCAACGCGACGTCCATGCCGGTGATGCGCACCGTGCCACTCGTCGGGCGATCCAGACGTGCCGATGAGATGCAACAACGTCGTCTTGCCTGAACCCGACGGGCCGACGACGCCGACCAGTTCGCCGCTGCTGACACTGAAGCTGACGCCGTCGAGTGCGGTGACCGGCGGCTCGCCGGCGTACACCTTGCTGACGTCTTCGAGCTCGAGGACAAGTGTCACGACCCGGGCACCACCACACGCGAGCCGGCTTGCACTGCGGAACCGGATATCTGCACGAGCCCGTCGGCATCGTCGAACAAGCCGAGCGTGACGCCGACGAGTTGGTGGGTGCCATCAGCTGCGACGACCTCGACGGCGTAGCCGCCGCCAGTGAGTGCGAGCAATGCCGCCACCGGCACGACCAGCGCATCGGTCACGCTCGCAGTAGTGATCGCTACCAGCACGGGAGCCTGGTCGAGTGCGCCGGTCGCGGCCGGATCGGTCGGGGTGACATCGACCTCGATCGTCGGAGTGTTGGTCTGTCCCTGCGCGCCGCCATTCGCGGGAGTTGTCGCGACCGTGCCCACGGTTGACACCACACCGGGCGTGGTGCTCGTGTCGGGCAGCGTGATCGTGACCTGGTCGCCGACCTTCACCGATGCTTGCTCGGTCGCATCCAGGGCGACAACGACTTCGCGGGTCGTCGATGTCGCGGTCGCGATCGCCGCGCCAACTTGAGCAACCGCCCCCAACGTCGCGCTGACTGCAGTGATGCGAGCCGCCGACGGTAGGAAGATCACTCCATCCATCGTCAGCACGCCGGTCTGCGCGACGCCGAGATGTGCTTGCAGTTTCATCACGGCAGCAGCGGTAGCTGCACTGAAAACCGGACTGCCCTGCAACGTCGCGGCACCGTAACCGAGGGCGACGAGAGAGTTGTTCAACTCTTCGGCGTCGGGTCCGCTGATCCCTGCCACCAGCGTGCGATACGCGGGAGTCGAGCCGGTGAGCAGGATGACCGGCTGCTCCGCCGACCGCGTACAACACCTCGCCAGGCTCAATCACCTCGCCGACTGTCGGCAGTTGGCTGAAGCTGCCGACCGCCTGATTGACGACGCTGTAGCTGCCCGCGTAACCAAGCGTCGCGCTGACGTTCGTCTGCGCCGACAACGACCGCTTCGCGACGGTCGCGGTCGATGTCGCGGCCGCCGTTGTCGACGCCCGCAGCCTTGGCCGGTGCTTTCGTTCCGAACAGGTAGATGCCCGCCGACAACCGCGCCGACCGACGACGACCACAACGACCACGACAATCACCACGACCCGCCGCGAGATCCATCTCCGTTCACCGGTCATGAACTGCCCGGCTCCTCGAGTGTGATGAATCCGGTCGCACCATTGGTCGCGACCGACTCCCCGACCACTCCGTTGATGGCCGCAATCACGCCATTCGCAGGGGCGACGAGCGTCGTCGCGCGACGGCGAGCTGCGCGGATTGCAGCTGGGCTTGTGCACCCGTCACATCGTCGCGGGCGCTGGCGAGTGCAGTCGACCTCGGCGGTTCGGTGTGCACCGCGTCCGCCGCCTTGGTCGCGGCGAGTTGCTGCTGCCGCGGTGGTCACAGCGCACTCCGCCTGATGGATCGCCTGTGCATCGTGCAACGCCGACGCAGCTCGCGCTGTTCTGTGCATTCGTCACATTGGCGGTCGCCGCGTGCACCTGCTGTCGCGTCCCTGCAGCGCGGTGGTCCGCCTGGCTGTCTTGTGCAGCCGTGATTGCCGCATTGTCGGCAGCAATCTTCACCGGATCGGGAGGTGTCGCCGCTGATCGGAGGCCAGCTGCGCTTGCGCAACGGCGACCTGCTGCGCGGAATCCGTCGCGTCCTGACTGGCCTGCGCCTCGCTGTCGGCCAGCGACTGCTGCGCCGCATTGAGCAGACTGCTTTGCGTTGCGGCATCCTGATTAGCCTGGGCCTGCACGTCCGCCAGCGCCTGCTGCGCGTTAGTTACCGCGACTGCGGCCTGCGCCTCACCAAGATTGAGCTGCGCAAGCTCCTGCGGCGTTAACCCCTGCGTCAACGCGGCCAACGCAGTCTTTGCCTTGTCGAGGTTGGCTTGCGCACTGGTAACCGCGATCCGTGCCGCGGTCGAATCGACGCGACGCCAACGCCTGACCTTTGGTGACGTGATCGCCGACCTTCACCATCACTGCCGTCAGCACGCCAGGCGACGAGAAACTCAGCTGGACGGCGACGCCTGAGCTTGCAACAAACGGCATGGCGGACGCCGACGGTGCGGGTTGTGCGAACGCTGACGGGCGACGTGCGGACGGCGACGGCGAGGTCGCAGGCGATTCGCTTGCCACCGCGGGTGCTGGCCGCGTCGCGCGGCGCAGCATCGCCGTCCGCGCTTGTCAACGACAAACCGAGCCCGACGATCGCGACGACCGCCAGACCAATCCCGCCCGCAGTTGTCTTCACGGGCCGCTGCTTCCGGTCGAGCCGGCTGCGCCGCGCGCGAACGGCTGGAGCGACTGGCACGCGTTCTGGGCCGCGACGAACAGTGGTGAGTTGGGATCCACGCCACTGCCCGCCCTCACCGCTTCGCGGATCGAGCCGCCGACGAACACCGGATCGGGGTAGCCAGGCACGCCATGCGACCGAATGCACGCGGCGTACGCCAACGCTTTCGCCTGTAGCTGCGGATCCACCGTGCCGGTGCCCGCGTGGCCCTCGGGCGACAGCGCCTTGCACGCCGAATCGGCTGCGGCGAACTGCGGCGAACCCGGGTCAAGGTCTGACCCTGGGCCCGACGTGATGTGGAACCCGCCATTGACCGGGTCGGGAAAGTCGGGCACGCCATGAGCGCGCATGCACTGCGCGTACTTCATCGCATCCGGCGTTGCGCGCGGCCGCCGCCGCCGACGATGCACCGGTTGACGCAGTTGCAGTGAGTGTCGCCACACCCGGCGTCGCGGGTCGGCTGCTGCACGCGGTGGTCAACAAGGCGACTCCGGCGACCGCAACGGCGATCTGTGTTACTTCATTTCGCTATCCCTCTCTGCGTCAGCTTCCATCGCAGAAAGGCTAGGAAGAACTGCGGTCGCGGTCGTCACCTTGACGAGCCACCTCTGATGTCACCAACGAGAGGGAGGTTGTCACCAACGAGAGGGACATCCCGGTGGGAGTCACACACAAGAGGGACGCGTGACCACGTGTCAACGACGCGGCCCTTCACGGCGCGCCACCCGTCGACGTCCGGTTGCTTAGTGCGGCTAGTCCGGTCGACGTCTGACACAACTTGTCGGCGTTTTGAAACTGTGCCGAGTCGGTGTTGATCCCGTTGATCGAGACGTGCTCGCCTCGGTTATCGAAAACCGGGTCGGCGAACTTCGGAAATCCGTGCGATCGCATGCACGCGGAGTACGCCAACGCCGCCGCCTGTAGCTGCGGACTCACGGCGATGCCGGTCGTGCCTCCTGGTTCAAGCGACACGCACGCCTTCTGTGCTGCGACGAACGCCGGCGAACTCGGATCGAGGTCGGGGTGCGCACCGACGTCGATGTGGATCGGCCCGGGATCGGGGAAGTCGGGCACCCCGTGCGACCGCATGCACTCCGCATGGGCAAGCGGCGACTTGGCTGTGCCAGAGCCTTTTGGTTCCCCGGAGGAGGCGAGCGCGCCGGATCCGGTCGAGCCGGTGGCGGGAAGTTGTGCGACACCAAGGTGGGTAGAACTGGTGCCGCAGGCGCTCACGACAAGCGCGCAGCACGCCACGTTCATCGCGATGAGTGCGGTCCGTGCTCGGTGGCGGTCAGCTGAGTGGAGCTTCATGGGCGGCCTGTCCCTATGCGATCTAACGGTTAGACCACCTATATAACCGTTATATTGGCACGCCGTCAACCGGGTCGTTGGGTGGGCGCCGGCCGAGCTCGCACACATGTCGACGCTCGCCCTCCTGCTCCATGGATCGATGGTTTTCTTGTTGTACGGCAGCGGACGGTGACGGCGCGGTGACACGACTTGTCACCTCCGTGTCACCGAAATGTGTGTCACCGATGTGGTCCCTGTCACCGGCCCGCATCACGGCCCACCGGACCCGCCGGGGACGCGAATGTCGCTGGGCTGGTACTGCTCGCACGCGCTGGCCGCGGCCTGGAACTGCGGGGTGGTGACGTCGACTCCGTCGGCGCGAATGGCGGCAACGTGGAAGCCGCCACCGCTGTCGGGGTCGGGGAAGTTCGTGATGCCGTGGCTGCGCATGCAGCGCGCCCACATCAGTGCCTGCGTCGCATCCTGGTGTTGCTGGGTGCTCGACTCGGTCGGTTGCAATGACTGGCACGCGGTAGCAGCGGCTTGGAATTGCGGGCTCGTGCCGTTCAGATCGCTGGTCGGACCGCCCCGCAGGGCCGCTCCCTTGAGGTCGATCTGGCCGCTGCTGTCGGGGTCAGGGAAGTCGGTGATGCCGTGGCTGCGCATGCAACTCGAGTAAGCAAGTGCCTCGCTGTGTGCAGGCGCGCTGCTGGACGCGTTGCTTGTCGCCAGAGCTGATGCGGTCGACGCAGCGCTGCCGTCGACGTCGACGATGCCACGCTCGCCACACCTGGCGCGCGCGACGAGTGCGAACACGCGGTCGCAAGCATGAAGCATGCGACCAGCACCGGAATCGTCTGAAGCTTCATCGCCGACGCCTACGATTCGCCCGGGCTGATGTTGACGGCTTGAACCTGCGACGGGCACGCCTTGATCGCCGCGAGGATGCTCGGCGAGTTCTTGTTCAGACCGGGCGGCGGGGTGACGTCGCCGGTGGTGGGATTGGGGTCGGGGAAGTTCGGCACCCCGTGAGCGCGGATACAACGGGCTAAGCGCGAGACGCGCCTGCAACTGCTGCTGCGCTCAAGTTTGTGTTGCTCGGGCCGTCGGCGACGTTGGCCCGGGCCAGCGCGGCACTGCACGCACCGATCGCCTGCAGAGACACGGCATCGGGATAGCTCTTAAGGGCGCTCTTGTCGAGGATTCCCTGACCCGCGGCCGGACCGTCGGTTGCTACGACGGGATCTGGGACATTGGGCACGCCGTGCTGACGCAGACACTCGCCCGCCAGGTGCAGTAAATCGTTCGGCGATGCCGCCACGCCCGATGACGCGGCCAGGTGGGCAACCGGCGGTGCTGCTTTCCCCGAACTGCACGATGTGAGCATCAGCGCCGACAACGCGAGGCCCGTCGCGGCGAGCACCGACGTCGTCCGTGGCGAGTCTGCACCTACTCGGATACTCATGGCGCGCTCGCAGTTGCGGCGTACGAGTCGTAGGCCTGATTGGAGGGAATGTAGGGCGGCCGGTATTGGGCGCAGGTGTCGTTCGCGGCCTGGAACTGCGGCGAACCCTGATCGACGCCAACAGTGGCTGGGTCGGGGATGCGGCCTGTGCCGTCAGGGTCGGGGAAGTTCGGCACGCCGTGGGCGCGCACGCACTGCGCGAACTGCAACGCCTGCGCCGCGTTGAGCCGCTGCTGCGTGATCGACTGCGCCGGCAGCAGATTCTGGCAGGCGTCCTGTGCCGCCTGAAGCACGGTGCTACTGACCCCGAGCTGTTGCGTCGGTGATCTTCGTCTTGTCGAAGACCCGCTGCTGTCGGGATCGGGCCACTTCGGCACGTCGTGGGCGCGCATGCACTGCGCGAAGCCGACCGCTCCGATCTGGTGCGTCGGCGATGTTGGCGCACGCGCTCGACGGCGCGCTGCTCTGCGAAGCTGTCGAGGCAAGCTGCGCGACATGACTACCCGACGAACCACCACTGCACGCTGCTAGCAGCAGGACGAGTCCGCCGAGCGGCGAGCACTCTGATGTGTGTCATCCGTCTGACCTGCTGTACGGCAGGCCCGCGGGGATGAGCTGCTGGCAGATGTGCTGGGCCTGCGTGAACTGCGTCGAGTTGGTGTCGACGCCCGGCGGAGGAGTCAAAGTGACGTGGCCGCCGGAGAACGTGGGATCGGGAAAGTTCGAGATACCCGTGCGAGCGCATGCACGCGACTGCGCTGACGTAGTCCTGCTGTTGTTGCGTCGTGATCGTTTGGGTATTCGGCGTACTCGGTGCTGTGGTCGGGAGAAGGCTCTTGCAAGGGCCGTCCTCGACCGCCCGCACCTGCGTCGTGGTGTATCCGGTCGCCTGCAGCTTCGACTTGTCGAACGCGCCGTTGCTCAGCGGGTCGGGCCAGTTCGGCAGCCCGTTGGCGCGCAGGCAGCGCGCGAACGCGAGCGCCTCGGTGGCCAGGTCCGATGCGGCTGCGGAGCTAGACGCAGTGCTGGCGGTCGTTGCCGCTGCACTGAGCCGAGCCACCGAAGCGCCATGTGAGCCACTAGTGCAAGCGACCGCCAGCAGGGCGATAGGTGCCAGTAGCGCTGCGGCGAGCACCACTCGCCGTCCATGTAGTCGATTCATGAAGGCGACGCTACGAACGAGCCGATGACACCGAGATAACACGCGGCTCGACGCGTGTTATCGCGGTGTCATCCGAGGTGGGCCACCATGGAGGCATGAGGGTGCTGGTCGTCGAGGACAACGCGGTGGTGGCGGACGCCATCGTCGAGGGACTGCGCGATCAGGGCATGGCGGTCGACGTCGCCTACGACGGGTCGAGCGGGCTCGAGAAGGTCACCGTGAATGAGTACGAGGTAGTCGTCTTGGATCGCGACCTTCCGCGTCTGCACGGCGACGAGCTCTGCGCGCAGATCGTGAATTCGCCGTGCACGAGCCGGATTTTGATGCTGACCGCGGCGGGCCAGGTCGAGGACCGTGTTGAGGGCCTGAACCTCGGCGCCGACGACTACTTGGCCAAGCCATTCGACTTTCTCCGAGCTGGTCGCGCGGGTGCGTGCGCTCGCGCGTCGCAGCCCGTCGGCACCGCCCGTGCTGACCCGAGGCGATCTGATCGTTGATCGCATTCGCAGAGCCGTCACACGGTCGGGTCGTCCCGTACCGCTGGCGCGAAAGGAGCTCGGCGTACTCGAAGTGCTAATAACGGCGGACGGCGGGGTGGTGAGCTCCGAGCAACTTCTCGAGCAGGTGTGGGATGAATACGCCGATCCATTTACCAACACCGTTGCGGTCACCGTGCTGCGCTTGCGCAGGAAGCTCGGTGAGCCGCCGCTGATCGACACGGTCATCGGTGGCGGGTACCGGATCCCGTAGAGATGCCGCCAATCGAAGCTCGACGCAGACTTCTCGGCCGGCGCAGTGTGCGGGCCCGGATAGCGACTGCCTGCGCGGGACTGTTTCTCGTCACGGGCGCAGCGTTCGTCGCCGTTACCTACGCGCTGGTCGATCGCAACCTTCGTCGCAGGCTCTGTCGCACGACCAGCGATCACCAGCCAATCGGGCACCGGCAAACCCCGGACCAAACACAGCTCGCCCTGAAGTCTGCCAGAAAGAGAAGCTCGGCCCACCTGACGGACGCTCAACTTGCCCAATGCAAGGAAGTCTTCGCCGGAGGAGCCCAAGCTGGCGCCGTCTACCAACGCGACCACGATCTTCATCAGCTCGCTGCTGTGGTCGTTGATCGGTCTCGTTGGCGGCACGATCGTCGCCGGCGGATTGGGATGGGCTGATCGGCAAGCGGATCCTGAGCCCGCTCCACAAGGTCACCAGCGCCGCGCGGCGCGCGTCGCAAGAACATCTCGATGAGCGGATCGAGCACGACGGACCGAACGACGAACTCAAAGAGTTGGCGGACACGTTCGACGACATGCTGAACCGGCTCGACCTCGCGTTTGTCAGCCAGCGGCGATTCGTGGCCAACGCCTCGCATGAACTACGAACGCCACTCACCGTCGATGCGCACCCTCATCGACGTCGCCATGGCCAAGCCCACTCGGACCACCGAAGGACTCGAGACCCTTGTCGGTCGCGTCCGCGAAGCGGTCGACCAGTCGGAGGCGATCATCGACGGCCTGCTGACGTTGGCTCGATCCGACCGCGGCCTGACGCTTCGCGAACTGGTCGATCTCGAGGCAGCTGCACTGGACGCCATCGACCAGACCAGCGCGGCTGCACGAGAATCCGAGATCACCGTCGAAGCCAACCTGTCGCCGGCGCCGATCCCGGGCGACCGCGTGCTCATCGAGCGCCTCGTTGCGAACCTCGTCGACAACGCCATTCGCTACAACTTCGAGGGCGGATCGATCCACGTCGAGACCGGCACAGCCGACGGCCAGTCGTACCTCTCGGTCACCAACAGCGGACCACTCGTTCAGGAATCGAAGCTCCCATCTCCTGTTCGAGCCGTTCACTCGTCTCGAGCAACGAGTCACCAACGGCCAGGGCGTCGGGCTCGGACTGTCGATCGTCGCCTCGGTCGTGGCCGCGCACGGCGGCCACCTCGAAGCAGACGCGCTCCCGAACGGCGGGTTGAAGATCACCGTTCGATTCGCTTCGGTCGCCGAAATGCCGTCCGGCGTACCCAGTCGCTGACCGCGGCCGCGATCACGGACCGCTGTTGTTCGTCTGGCCACCGATCGGTTGCAATGACTGGCACGCCTTCTGCGCGGCGACGAACTGCGGCGAGTTCGGATCGATGTTGGTGATCTTCAGTTGCGCTCCACCGTTGCTGAACACCGGATCGGGGAAGTTGGGTACTCCGTTCGCCCGCATACACGCGGAGTACTTCAAGGCATTCGCCTGCTGGGCAGCGCTGACCGTGCCACCTGGCCCCCCGCCGGGTTGCAACGACTTGCACGCCGTCGCCGCGGCCATGAACTGCGGCGACGTGGGATCGAGGTCGGAGCCGGGGCCGGCCCTGAGTTGGAGCGTGTTGCCAACCGGATCGGGGAAATCGGGCACGCCGTGCGAACGCATGCATTGCGAGTAGGCCAGCAGCCCCGCCTCGCCCTTCGGCGGCGACGAGCTACCCGGCGCCGAGCTACCGGGCGCGGCTAGCCCCGCCGAGCGCGACGACGTGGCAGGCTGGGAGTCGTGAGCGCGGCCACACCCGGCCCTCGCGAACTCTTGCTGCAGCCAGTCGTTATGAGTACGAGGCAGGCCGCAGTGGCCGTCATCAGCGCTTTCGGATTCATGTCAGTGCTCGGCTTCCTGCTCGGCAGGTCGGTGGTGCTTTGAGTTCTACGGCAGAGGCGGTGACGGCGTAGTGACACGAACTGTCACCGATTTGTCACCGTGGTCGAGGCATCCTGGATCGATGAACGGACGCCGATGAGGGTGCTGCTGGTCGAGGACCACGTCGAGTTGGCGCACACAATTGCTGGCGTGCTGCGCAGGGACGGAATGGCCGTCGACCTGGCCTTCGACGGGCAGCAGGCACTCGATCGCGCGGCCGTGAGCCGTCTACGACGTCATCGTTCTCGATCGCGATCTGCCCGTCGTGCACGGTGACGATGTTTGCCGGAAGCTTGTCGCCGAAGGGTCCCAGAGCCGGGTGCTGATGCTGACCGCGGCTGGCGGCCTCGAGGAACGAGTCGATGGCCTCGGACTAGGCGCCGACGACTACCTGCCGAAGCCGTTCGCGTTCGTCGAGTTGGTCGCGCGCATCCGTGCGCTTGCTCGCCGGGCCGGGACGCCCATCCAGCCGACGCTGGTCAACGGCGATCTGCGTGTCGACTCGGCGCAGCGCACCGCCGTCCGCGCTGGTCGTCAGCTGGAACTAAGCCGAAAGGAACTCGCCGTCCTTGAATACCTGCTTGCCGCAGGCGGGCGGCCGGTGACCGCCGAGGAGCTGCTCGAGCGCGTCTGGGACGAAGCTGCTGACCCATTCACGACGACGGTGAAGGTGACGATCAGGCGGCTGCGAACAAAGCTCGGTGATCCGCCGGTTATCGAGACGGTCGCGCAAGGTGGTTATCGCATATGAACCGCTGGCATGTGAGTTGGCACCTCACCGCGTCGCACAGTGCGGCTTCGCCTGAGCTTGCTCTACGGCGCGTTGTTCGTTGGCTCCGGCGCGGTCTTGCTCGTCATCACCAATCTGCTCGTCCGACACGCGACGGGCAACTTCTTGTTCGTCCAGAGCACCGCTACCCGACGGAAGCACCGCGGGCAGTCATCTCGGGGAACGGACCGAAGAGCTTGCCAAACGCACCGACGCTCATCGACGGCACACCCTCGAAAGCCGCGCAGCAAGTTCAACAGTTGGTGGCACAAGCGCAGCACCAGCACGCCAGCGACGCGCACCAGCTCCTAGTCCAGTCGGTGATCGCGCTCGCCATCATGGCGGTGGTCTCCGTCGGGCTCGG
This sequence comes from uncultured Actinomycetes bacterium, assembly GCA_963809135.1. GTDB lineage: Bacteria > Actinomycetota > Actinomycetes > Acidothermales > Acidothermaceae > PALSA-607. Next base: position 267,255 of record CAWEIG010000011.1, on the reverse strand, counting down.
CTGGCTCGTGGCCGGCCGCGCGCTACGTCCACTGCGCACGATCACCACCGCGGCGCGCAACATCTCTGCCAGCAACCTGCATCAGCGTCTGGCACTGTCAGGGCCCGAACGACGAGCTCAAGGAACTCGGCGACACGTTCGACGCGCTGATTGCGCGACTCGACCGTTCCTTCCAGTCGCAACGGCAGTTCGTCGCCAACGCCTCGCACGAGTTGCGTACACCGCTGACGTTGCAGCACGCGTTGCTCGAAGCAGCGCTGCTCGATCCCGACCGAGTCTGCAAGGCTGGCGCGCAGCCGGCGTACGCGCGCTCGCAGCGAACCAGGAACAGGAGCGGCTCATCGCAGCACTCCTCACACTCGCGCGCAGCGAACGTGGACTCAGTCATTGCGAACCGTTCGACTTGTCGGTGGTCACCACCGAGGTGCTCGCCGGGCGGGAGGCCGACTTCGACCAGCGCGGGCTGCATCTGTCGGCCAGCCTCGATGCTGCGCCGACAACCGGCGACCCGGCACTCGCCGAGCGACTCGTCGCTAACCTCATCGACAATGCGTCGCGGCACAACGTTCGTGGTGGTCGTGTCGAGGTCACGACTGCGGTGCAGGGTAGTGACGCGGTCCTTTCGGTCCGCAACACCGGTGCGGTACGTTGCTGCCTCAGAAATCGACCGGCTCTTCGAGCCCTTCCAGCGGGCGACCTCTGATCGCACGAGTCACGACGGCGGGCTCGGTCTCGGACTCCCCATCGTGCGGTCGATCGCTGCCGCCCACGACGCCGACATCAGCGTCCGCGCCCAGGTGACGGGAGGGCTGGAGGTCGTCGTCCGGTTCTCACTGTCAGCCGCCCCGGCGCCCGTCGACGACAGGACCGCGGGCGTTGGACAAGGACGCGCGTTCTAGCTGGCCTTGATGAGTCGCGCCGACAGATGCGGGCCTAGTGGTTGCCCGACCGCCGCCATGTCGTATGCGTACAGCAGATCGCCGTCGACCATGCCGTAAAGGCGGTGGCCTGCGGTGACCTCCTTCGCCGATGCAGTGCGGGCTACGACATCGGTGCTCATCTCGATGCGCCCGAAAGCGAGGTTGCCGATCCAGATCTCGGCGAAGCCGCTTGCGTGCGCCAACACGATCTCGAGTCCGCCAGCCGCATCGACACGCCAGTAGCCCGACTCGCCTGCGCCCGCGCGCAACACGTTGCCCGCATCGTCGAGTACCCAGCTTCGGCTCACGTAGGTCAGCACCGGCTTGCCGGCGTGCCCGAAGACGATCTCCTGCCCGAACCGGAACGACTCGATCGTCGGATAGCCGCCGACGCCGACCCCGCGCCAGGTTCCTAACAGGAAGGCGAGCGGCTCGAGCGACGGATGCAGCGCCGGCACCGCGGCGTCCGGGATGAATGGACTTTCGAACGCTGCCGCGAGCCCGTCGAGCGGATCGTCCTCACTCACCCGCGGCGTCCCTGCCGTTCGAGAGGTTTCCCCGAACCAGCCGACGCACGCTGAGACCAGCCAAGACCGCGATCGCGGACGCGGCAAGCGCCGGCGGCAGCACGGTCAGGATCTCGGTCATGCGGCGACCCTAAACGACTTCGCATCCCTGGTGGCGGTGAAAACGGTCGATTTGGGCGACCATCACAACCACCAGGGATGCGAAGTGTGAAACCTCAGACAGCCTCAGACCGCTACGTCGACCTCGGAGACCGAACCGACCTCGGCACTTACCGTGCGATCGGCTGTGCCGCCGGGCACGAGTGCGCGCACGGTCCAGGTGCCGGGGGCAGCGAAGAACCGGAACTCCCCCGTTGCCGAGGTCGGCACTTCGGCCGTGAACTCACCCGTGCCGTCGAGCAACCGCACGTAGCCGACAACCGGCACGCCGTCGCGTCGAACGACGCCCTGGATGACCGCTTCCTTACCCGCGTTGACGCCGACGGGCAACCCGCCTGCAACAGCTCCGCACATCAGCCATCAGCGCCAAGCGAGATCGGGACGCCGACGAGCGAGCCGTACTCGGTCCAGGAGCCGTCGTAGTTCTTCACGTTCGGCTGGTCGAGGATCTCGTGCAGCACGAACCAGGTGTGCGCAGAGCGCTCGCCGATGCGGCAGTACGCGATCGTGTCCTTGCCGAAATCGACGCCGGCGTCGCCGTAGAGCGTGCGCAACTCGTCGTCCGATCGGAATGTGCCGTCGTCGTTCGCGGCCTTGCTCCACGGGATGTTCTTCGCCGTGGGGATGTGGCCACCGCGCTGCGACTGCTCCTGCGGAAGGTGCGCGGGTGCGAGCAGCTTGCCCGAGAACTCATCAGGCGAGCGGACGTCGACCAGGTTGAGGTTGCCGATCGCGGCGATCGCGTCGTCACGGAAGGCGCGGATCGAGGTGTCGACGTCCTTGGCCTTGTACGACGTCGTCGCCCGGGACACGGGCTCGTCGGTGAGCTCGCGGCTGTCGAGCTCCCACTTCTTGCGGCCACCGTCGAGCAGCTTGATGTTCTCGTGCCCGTACAGCTTGAAGTACCAGTAGGCGTAGGCCGCGAACCAGTTGTTGTTGCCGCCGTACAGGATCACGGTGTCGTCGTTGCCGATACCGCGCGACGACAGCAGCTTCTCAAAGCCCGCCTTGTCGACGAAGTCGCGGCGGACCGGGTCTTGCAGGTCGGCCTTCCAGTCAATCTTCACGGCCCCACGAATGTGGCCCTTGTCGTAAGCAGAAACGTCCTCGTCGACCTCGACGAGCACGATGTTGGGGTCGGACAGGTGGGCCTCGACCCAATCGGCGTCCACGAGGACGGCTTCGCGACTCATGCTGTAACTCCCTTGCGAGTAGTGAGAACACGACGGCTTAACAGGTAGACCTCGCAGCCAAGGCAGAAGCCGAAGGCGGCGTTGAGAAATGCGGCGATGAACGCGAACGCTGTCGCGACGAGTCCGAGCCAACCAAGACCGACCGCGAATCCGACGACGCCGATCGCTGCGAACCCGAGCCCGACGGCTTGGGCGAACCGCGGCGGCGCCTCGGGTTCGCGTTCGGCTGGTGGCCCGAGCCGGCGCGCCAGCGTGGTGCGGAACAGCAGCTCCGTACGGAGCGCGGCGCAAACCGGCGAACGCACCGATCGCAAACACGACGCCCTGAGCGCCGAGCACGTACCCGTTGCTGGTCAGCAGAACAACGGCGAGAACGATTGCAGTGAGGGTCGCGGCAAACCGTAACCCGCGCGGATCGACGAGAGCGGCCGATTGATCGGCCATGGCCAGGACGCTCCTGACGAAACGATGGAAGGGAAGGAATCACATCGCGTCAGGTCCGGCGTCAGTGCCCGTTAAGGCTGAGCCGACCCAATCAGGAGTTTCGACACAGGCAGGCGGCCACGCGGCACAGGTCGACCGCGCGCCTCTTGACGAGCACGACAGCATGCTGGCCGACTCGTCTACCTTCACCTGATACATGGCTCGATGGTACGGACGCAGTCCAGTCCCTGTCACCTTTGCGTCCCGGTACCCACGCCCGCGGGCAGCGCCCGCCCGAGCGCCGCCAGAACGTCGGCCTTTCGCGGCGCCCCGCTCGCCCGCTGAACGATGCGGCCGGCCGCGTCGAGGATCAACACCGTCGGGGTCCGCATGATGTCGAGGCGGCGCACGAGCTCGAGGTGCGACTCCGCGTCGATCTCGACGTGCGCCACGCCCTCGACCATCGCGCTGACCTCGCCGATCGTGATGCGAGCGGCCCGGCACGGCTGGCAGAACGCCGTCGAAAAGTGCACCAGAGTGGCGCGTTCTCCAAGAGCAATACCCAGGTCGGACGCCGTGAGCAGGGCGCCATCGGCAAGCTCACGCACTCGCCCGTTGCGTGACCGCCAGATCAGACCCGCGGCCGTGGTCAGCGCCACGAGCACCAACAGGACGACGATCGACGGTCAGGGTCACGAGACCATTCAACCGCAGCGGATCTCGGGTTAGTCCTGGCTCGTTCTGGCTAGGTCGTCAGGCGGCTAGGTCGACCAGATCGCCGGCACCCAGACCAGGGTGGCGCCGTCGGATCCCGACGACCTTGAAAGCGGTGATGTCCTTCGAGGCCAACGCGGTCGCGCCGTTCGCGTCGACCTTCGAGGTGCCGGTGTAGCCCTCGTTCGGCGCGGCCCAGCTCGCCGCGACATCGGTCTTCCCGCCTGGCCCGACCGCGATCAGCTGGCAACGTGGGCCGGCCAACTCGGCCGTGACTCCCGTGACGGTGACCTGGAGCGAGGCGCCCCAGCCCTTCTTCCACTCCGTGACGCTTGCCTGCACATGGTTCTGCGGGTTGGTGGCGGTGAAGGTCTCGGAAACGCCGGCAGTGGCCTTCGCCGGCACCGACTGGTGCCTGTCCTGGCTGACTCCGATGGCGACGCCGATCGCCGAGAGCGCGATGACCGCCGCCGCGACCGAGGTGAGCCAGCGGCGGCGACGGTCGTGCCGGCGCTCGCTTGCGGCGGCGCTGAGCAGGCGATCGAGCAGCTGCGGACCGGGATCGCTCGGTTCGGCCTCGACCTCAGCCCGGCTGACACGGCCGAGCAGGCCGGGCAACCCGGCGAACGACGCTAACTCGTCGCGGCAGTCGGCGCACGTCGCCAGATGTGCGTCGACGCGACTGCGATCGGCGGGATCGAGTGCCCCGAGCACGTACGCGCCCAGGGACAGTCGGATCTCCGCGCATCCACCGGCGGTCATGCTTCGGTCACTCCTCTTTCTTCTAAAACCAAGCGTAGGGCGCGTAGGGCGTAGTACGTGCGCGACTTGACGGTGCCGGCTGGCACCCCGAGTTCGGTGGCGGCCTCGGCGACGGATCGGCCGCGGTAGTACGTCTCGATCAGCACTCGCCGATGGTCGGGAGTCAGACTCGCGAGCGCATCGGTCACTTGCCAGGCCTCCAAAGCACGATCCACATCGTCGTCAACCGCGACGATTTCCAGGCCGTCAGGACCGGCCTCCGGCGGCCTTGCTTTGCGGGCCCGGTAGGCGTCGACCGCGATGTGGCGAGCCACGGTAAAGAGCCACGGCCGGACGGCCTCCGGGCTGCGGTGAATCGCTTCCGGGTGGCGCCAGGCGCGCAACAACGTTTCCTGGACGACGTCCTCTGCCCGATGCCGATCGCCATTGGTGAGGCGAAGCGCATAACCGAGCAAAGGACGGGAGTGCTCGTCGTACAGGGCGCGGATGAAGGCCTCATCCGTCGTTCCCATCGATTTCAGCCACACTCGGTGAACGGCGCCCGCTCCTTCGCGGTTCACCGGACTGTGACGCCCAGCGACTCATGCTGCGCCTGCCAGGCGAGCGTGGCGCTCGATCGATTGGCCGGGACGCTCCACGACTGGTGATCGTGCCAGGTTTTCGGAGGGTCCTTGACGTTTCAGGAACGGTGTTGTCGCGCCGATCTTGACGCCGAGGAGGCTGCCATGAGTGCTGCACTGATCGGCACGATCGCGTTGATCTACGCGGGCGTCAGCGTGCTCGGGGTCGCCGCCGGCGTTTCGATTCTGCGCAAGGCGGGCTACTCGCCCTGGTGGGTGCTGACCGGGTTCATCCCGCTCGTGAACGTCGTCATGGTGGTCGCGTTCGCCTTCGCCGATTGGCCGGTGCTCCAGGAGCACCGGCGAGACCACCGGTTGCGCACGGCGCAGACCGCGGGCGACCCGAGATTCACCTACTCCCCGGCTGCTCCGACATACCTTCCGGCGGGACCGGCCGGCACCTCGTAGCGATGCCTGGCCCGGTGCGCGCGCACGCGCGCTCGAATTCCGCACGCCGGGGTCGAACACCAACGCCGCCGACCGGTGTAGTCGAGGAAGAGCGCGCCACAGCTCGCCTCCTCGCACTCGCGCAGGTGCGCGAGCGTCCGAACCGGCAAGGGTGTCGATCGCCTGCTCGATGATCAGAGCGAGGGCGGCGTCAACGTCGGCAAGCTGCCGTCGCAGGTGGCCGGGCTCGATCGGATCGGGGACGACGACGTGCCGGGGTGCCTTGGCCGCCCGGGCGAGAGCGGCGTTCACGGTATCGAGCGCCTGCGGGTGCGGCGTCCGCCCGTGAATGCGCCCAACCGCCAACTCACGTAGCGACGATCTCACCTGGCGGACCATCGCCAGATCGGCAGGCGTCGGCGCAAGCTCGGTCGAAAGCCCGTGGTCATGGAGCCATGCCGCGAGGACGTCGGCGTCGCGAAGGCGCTCGACCGGAGTCCGCGACGGCCAATTCGCCGCGGCTGTCGACGAGGTCGAGCCACCGCTGATCCATTGTGCGACAGTAACGTCTGGACCCGTTACGTAGCCGGCACGCCACGCCGATCGACTGCAGTAACGCCCATAACCGTTACGCGGTGTGTATGATCGATGTGCCGCTTGGCCGGCACGACTGGCAGGATCACGGCCGTGTCGACTCTCGCCGCTCGTGGCATCCGCGTCAGTTTCGGCGCCCGCGAGATCCTGCACGGCGTCGACGTCACGATCAGCACAGGCGACCGGGTCGGACTTGTCGGGCCGAACGGCGCGGGAAAGTCGACGCTGCTTCGAGTGCTCGCGGGCGAACTGGCCGCCGACTCCGGCACTGTCACGTCGACCGGCACGGTCGGCCTGCTGCCGCAGGAGCCGGACCGACGACCTGGGGAAACGCTGCTCGCCTACCTCGGACGCCGCACCGGTGTCGCGTCCGGCTGAGGCCGCGATGCAGATGGCGGCTGATGGGCTGGCGTCGGGCGACGCTGGCGCAGCCGAAACCTACGACGAGGCGCTCAACCGCTGGCTCGATCTCGGCGGCGGCGACTTCGACAGCCGCGCCCGCGAGGTCGTGACCGACCTTGGACTTGATCTGGCAGCGCTCGACGTCGAAACGGCCGGGTTATCGGGCGGGCAGATGGCTCGAGCGTCGCTGGCCGCGGTGTTGCTGAGCCGCTACGACATCTTGCTGCTCGACGAGCCGACCAACGACCTCGATCTCGACGGACTCGCGAGGCTCGAAGACTTCGTGCTCGGGCGTCGTGGTGGGCTCGCCGTTGTCAGTCACGACCGCGAGTTCCTGTCCCGCACGATCACCGAGGTCGTCGAGCTCGATCCCGACAACGCCTTGACACGACAGTTCTCTGGCGGCTGGGAGGTGTTCCTCGAGGAGCAGGAGATCGCCCGCCGGCATCTGCGCGAACAGTTCGACGGCTACGCCGACAAGAGGGGTGACCTGCGCGATCGCATGCAGGCCGCCCGCGAGCAGTCGGTGCGGGGCGCGCTGCGCGCCAAGCGGAAGGCTCCAGACAACGACCGATCGGCGCGAGGTGCGCGGATCGAGGCGGCGACGTCGGGTGCAGCGAAGGTCCGTTCGCTCGAGACCCGTCTCGCCAGACTGGACGCCGAGGCGGTGACCGAGCCCCGCAAGGTCTGGGAACTGCAGATCGAACTGCCGAGCGCACCCCGATCTGGCGAGATCGTCGCCACGCTGCACGACGCGGTCGTCGTGCGCGGGGATTTCACGCTCGGGCCGGTCAGCCTCGACGTCCGGTGGGCCGACCGCATCGCCGTCCTCGGACCAAACGGAGGCGGCAAAACGACGCTGCTGCAGGCGCTGCTCGGCCACCTCGCGTTGACGTCGGGCACGGCGACCCTGGGCCCGGGCGTCGTGGTCGGCGAGCTCGACCAGGTTCGGCGCGAGTTCGCCGGGCAGCCAGACCGTGGTCGACGTCCTGGCGGAGGCGACTCAGCTGGTGCCCGAGGAGGCCCGCACTCTGCTCGCGAAATTCGGCCTCAAGGCCGCCCACGTCGAGCGACCGGCGGGCTCGCTGTCGCCGGGCGAACGCACCCGCGCCGGGCTCGCCCTGCTGATGGCGCGCCAGACCAACTGCCTGGTGCTCGACGAACCGACCAACCACCTCGACATGCCGGCAATCGAGCAGCTCGAGCAGGCGGTCGCGGAGTACACCGGCACCTTGCTGCTCGTGAGCCACGACCGCCGACTGCTCGAGGCGGTGCCGACACAGCGCCGGCTGCACGTCGAACGCGGGCAGGTGCGCGAGGACTGAGGCCGGTGCCCGCGACCAAGCCGGCGCGTGGCGGGTACCGTGGACACCGTGCTGCAGGACCGCGTTTCGGCTGCGATGGCTGCCGCGCCATGTGCTGGCCCTCGTGCTGATCGCCGCGCTGATCCTGCTGGGTCGCTGGCAGTGGGACGTCTCAGAATCCTCACGCGGTGGCCTGCAAAATCTGCTCTACGCCTTTCAGTGGTGGGCCATGGCGGCGATGGTCGTCTACGGCTGGTGGCGGCTGTTGCGCGACGATGCCTACGGCCGGCCGCAGCCACGCATCGCGCCCGCTCGCGCGGTGCTGTCAGCCAGCTGATGCCGACGTGGGACTATCGACGAGCTTCGGTGCGCCCGACGCCTTCGCCAGCCTCACCGCTCAGACCGCCGACGACCGAGACCCCGACCCCGAGCTGGCTGAGTACAACGACTACCTCGCCAAGTTGAACGCCCGCACCGAGCGTGCGCGTTGAATCTGAAGTCACCGCTCGATCGCTACCGACTGCTCGCGTACATCGTGGGCACCGGCGCTGGTGATTTTGGTGTTCATCGGCGATCCCGCTGCAGGTGCTGGGGGCATCAACGACACGGTCGAAAAGATCGTGGGAACTGTCCACGGGTTCCTCTACATCGTGTACGTGGTGACTGAGCCTCGAGCTCGGCATTCCGCTACCGCTTCCACCGTGCGAATGGTCGGCTCTTGCTCGCTGGTTTCGTGCCGATTCATGTCCTTCGTCGCTGAGCGCAACAACACTGCATACGTGCGAGCACGGTTGGCTGACACTGCAGCGGCAGCCCGTCGACGTCCCGACCTCTGCGAACTGACCGGAGCAACAATGGCGCGCACGCGGCTGTACCGCAACGGGGTACTCGAGAAAGAGAACTTCCCGGTCGCCGACATTTCCGAATGCGTGAACGACCCCGGCGCGGTCGTATGGCTCGACATGTGCGTGCTCGACGACGACGCGAGCCTCGATGACGTCGAGGAGGAGTTCGGGCTTCACGCGCTCGCAGTCGAGGACGCCGCCCACGAACGGCAGCGGCCGAAGCTCGACCACTACAGCACTCACCTGTTCTTGAGCGCGTACGGACTCACCATGAATCCGGAGACGACGGAGCTGGAAAGCAGTGAGCTCGCGATCTTCGTCATGCACAACGCCCTGATCACCGTCCGCAAGGATCGCAAGTTCGACATGGACGAAGTCGTCAAGCGTTGGGACGCGACGCCCGAACTGGTCAAGGAGGGCGCCGGGTTCCTGCTCTACGGCGTCCTCGACTACATCGTCGACGGGCACTTTCAAGCGGTGCAGGATCTCGACGAGCGCATCGAGGCGCTTCAGGACGACCTGTTCGACGACAGCCGCGACCGAGTGCGCGAGGTGCAGAAGCAAGTCGTTCGACCTGCGCCGCGACCTGATCCTGCTGCGCCAGTACGTGCTGCCGATGCGCGAGGTCGTCAATGGGCTTGATGCGGCGTGACATCAAGGTCGTCAACGACACGCTGATGCCGTATTACCAGGATGTCTACGACCATGTGCTGCGCGCGACGGAGTGGACCGAATCGTTGCGCGATCTGGTGTCGACGATTCTCGAGACGAACCTGACGATCCAGGGCAACCGGATGAACCTCATCATGAAGCAGGTCACCAGCTGGGCGGCGATCATCGCGGTGCCGACGGCGGTGACCGGCTTCTACGGCCAGAACCTGCCCTACCCCGGCTACATGAACAACTACGGATTACTCACGTCGTCACTCATCATCGCCCGCGGCTCGAGCGCGTTGTACGTCATCTTCCGCCGCAAAGGCTGGCTCTAGCGTTCCTAGGGAAGCCGCCCCGCGACCCTTCCGCTCGGGAGCTTCGACGCTGTCCACCACAAACTAATTGCGCCATCAGCGGCATGTCAGTGCGTACGACTTGCGAGATCTTCGACGTAGCTACCGCGTCGGCGTAGCCGCCTGGTCAACTCACCGAGCCGTGGTTGATCCAGATCGAGGCGTGTGCTGGTTCGACGGCTCGGCCGACGACGTCGAGCAGGTCCATTCGCACCGCGTCGAGATCGACGGCTTCTCGCAGTCGCGCCGAGAATGCGGCGACGGTGGCGTCGGCGTCGTAGCGGACGCGGTTAAACCGTCGGTCGACCAGGCGCTGCACGCGGGCACGGATCGGACTGAACAGGGCTGCGGCGGCCAGCGTCGACGCGGCGACCGCGATTGGCGACGAGAACGACAGCACGTCGGTTGTCAGCACCACGATGCCGACATAGACGCCGACCAAGAGCCCGGTGACCACTGCATACGACACGGTGCGGCTGATCAATCGGTCGATGTCATACAGCCGATACTTGAGGATCGCTACCCCGATGCTTAGCGGCAAACAGGCCACCGCGATCGGGGCGAGCGCGCTGATCAGCCGCCAGGCCGGCGATGGGCTGCTGCTTTCCGTCAAGAGCGGAACGGCGCCGATCACGAACATGGTGGCGCCGGCCATCCCCCATTTGAATTGCAGACGCCGTTCGCCGGTGGAACTGCGATAGGCCGCGACCTGGCGGCCGATCGCCGCAACCGAACTGACCGCGAGCACCGGAAAGTAGATGTCCTGGACGACTGCCCACCACGCCCAGTCGCCGGACACGTGGTTGATGGTCGTCAGGTTGCCGGTGGCGTCGACGACGATCTTGTGCATCAAGATCGTGTCCGTCGCGATCCCGAACGCGCCGACCATCCACACCGCGGACAGGGCCAGGAAGGCCAACACCGACCTGCGCCACCAGATGGACGGCAGCGTCGCATCCGGGAAAAGCAGGACCGCCAGCCCGAGCAAGATGACTCCTGGCGCCCACGACGGCTGCAGTTGGACGGCGAGTGGTCCCAGCGGCAACCGGCCGGGGTGCACGCGGTAATCGATCGCCGCGTACGCCGACATGTCCGTGTTCATGACCAGGCATACCGGAATGCCGATGAGAATCCAGCCCATCACATTGCGAGGCTGACGCACCGCAACCACAACGCCGACGCTGCCGAATACCGCGAACGCGACCAGGACACCAACGTCGCTCGCCGTGCTCGACTGATGAGCCGCCCTTGTCAGCGGAACACTCGCCACGACGAGCGCAAGCAGCACCAGGCCGCCTGCCCACGCAAGCGCGCGTTTCACCATCGCCGCATCCCTCGCCGCAAGCCAGTCTGAACCTAAGTGCTCACCCGGCACGCTAGGGGATCGACGTTCCGACATCGTTACGGATAGCGGACCCGCTGAGCTGCACGGGCCCGTTGAAGCTCGGTCCCGCCAAGCTCACCGCCGTCGGCCACAAGTTCAGTTATCCCGACCTGCGCGGCGCACTGAACGAACTGCTCGGATGAGCCTACGAGCCGCCGCCGTGGAAGATGTTCACCGCGCGCGAGATCACCAACGCGACGGTGACCAGCGAAATCCCCGACTGCGCAAGGAACGTTGCCTTCGCCCAGCGTGAGAGCGGCAACGTGTCGGTCGGGCTGAATGCGGTCGCGTTCGTGAACGACGTGTAGAAGTAGTCGAAGAACGTCGGCTCCCACTCCGGCGGTGCGACGTCCGGCTGCTGCATCTGCGGGAACAGCAAGTCGGGATGCTTGTGCAAGCCCTTGCGCTCGCGCCACCGGGCCGCCTCGGTCGAACTCCCAGTACCAAAGCCCGAACGCGATCACGTTCGTCGTCCAGATCGCGACACCCTCGAGCAACAGCCTGCCCGCGTCGTTCGCGGTCCCGCTGATGATCGCGTGCACGAGGAGCCCGGCCGACACTGCGTTGTCGAGGCTGATCACTGCGATCAAGACCAGCACGGCGGTGCGCAACGGTGTCGAGTGGCGAACGATCCGGCCAGGGCTGAAGATGAACAGCCCGATGAGCAGCAGGCCCTCGAGGATCGGAAGCAGGTAGTGCGGCCGGACCGACAGCGTCGCCGGCAACGACGACTGCAACGCGATCGCTGCGCCGGCTGCGACGCCCATCTGCCAGCGGTGCTCGCCTTGCGTCGGCCGCAGCCACGCGGGAAGCAAGTCCTGCTCGACCTGGTAGACACCCTTGGCCTGTGCGAGCAGCCGACGTTCGAGCGCGGTCGAGGGCGGCCGCCGTGGCTCCGACCCCGTGATGCAGCGTGCTCGCCCGGTGCGGGCGGCTCCGTGGGTACTTCATCGTCGTCCGACATTTGCGTTCAGTTTGCCGCTCGGCGAGGCGCTCTCGCTGACAGCACACACCGTCAGGTCGCCGGAACGCTGCCGACGACCGGGATAGCCCGACGTCCACCAGCCCGAGCCGTCGGCCGCCACCGCGAAGGCCTCGTAGCCGGCGCGGGACTCCAACCACGCGCGCGCGGAGTCGCCCATCGCGATCGCGGCGGTGGCGTAAGCGTCGGAGCGGATCAGATCGGCGCCGACCACTGTCACGCTGGCGAGCGTCGGTAGCCGGCTGCCCGGTGTGCGGATCGAGCACGTGAGCCCCCCGCTCGGCGGTGCCGGACGTCGCCACCGCGCCGTCCGTCATCGTCACGACGCTGGCGAATCCGTCGCGTTGCAAAGGGTGCGAGATGCCGATGACCCAAGGACTGTCGACCGCGCATGCCGCCGACGGCCTGAATGTCGCCGCCGCCGTTGACGCAATGGTGTTCGCATCCGGCGGCAGTCAGGATCTCGCTCGCCCGCTGAACCGCCCAGCCCTTGACGAGCCCGGTCGGATCGAGCTGCCCGCCATACGTCGAGCTGAAGTACCCGTCGCTTTCACGGCCGATCTCGGCGCACAAGTCGAGCACCTCCGCGACGTCGTCGTCGCAATCGGTCAACCGCAGTTCACCGCGGCCGAGCCTGGAAATCTGGCTGTCGGATCGGTAGGTGCTGAAGACGTCGTCGACCCGGTGCAGCCAGATCACCGCGTCGGCGACGGCAGCCTGCATCGGTGCGCGCTGCGAATCGTCGACGAACCGCAGGTCGAAGCTGACCACCGTGCCCATCACGTGTTCGACATGCACGAGCGGTCTTGGCACGTCACGCCTTCGCTGCGTCGAGCGCCGCCTGCACCGACTGCGCGTACGCGTCGCTCGTATAGGTCGCCCCTGACACGACGGCGATCGACGATCCCTGCGCCTGACAGCACTTCTTGGCTCAGGATCGGAATCGAGAACGAGCTGATCTGGAACGACCGCGAGTCGTTGTTCGGGATAGTTGATCGCGGTGGCCGCGGTGATCTTCCCGTTCGTCAGCGTGAGCCGAACCTGCACGGCGCCGAACACGCGCCGGCCCTCGCGCACGCTGACCGTGCTACCGGTCACGGTCTTCGTCACGCTGGACGCCGTCGGTGACGGTTTCGGGGTCGGTTTAGGTGTGGGCTTCGCCGATGACTTCGTCGGCGTGGGTGCAGCCGTGCGTCGCACTCGGAGTGCGGCCGCACTCGACGACCGGACGCAGCTCGATCCCGCTGAGCCGCTCGCGAGCGCCGGAGCTGGCGAGGCGCCGAGCTGGCGGCAGCCGAGCTCGCCGGCGGATCGGCGGAAGCGGGATCCGACGAACCGCCCGCGGTCGGGCCAGACAACGCCAGCGGACGGCGGCGCCTTGGTCGGCGTCTCCTTGAAGCTCAGCAGGACGACAAGACCTGCGACGGTCGCAACGAATACAGCAACAAAGCGGCGCATGGTTCACCCTCCTTCTATGACGCGGTTGACTGGCACTTGGTTAGAACTCGAACGACTCGGTGTGGATCTGGCGCCGGCGAACGCCGACCCGGCGCAAGCGCGGCGTGCGCGGCGTCCATCATGCGCGGCGGTCCGCAGAGGTAGACGTCATGCGCAGTCAGGTCAGGAACGACGGCAGCCAATCGACGTCCGGTAAAGGGATCTGCATCACTGCCCGCAGGCCCGACGAGGTACAGACACGCGCGCACCGCGCCACGCAGCGATGGCGTCGAGTTCGCGACGAAAGACGATGTCGACCTCGGTCGCTGCCCGGTAAAGCAAGGTGAGATCGCCCGGCCGCGCAGGCAACGTCTCGAAGAGCGTGCGCAACGGAGTCACTCCGATGCCACCCGCAAGCAGCAGCACCTTGCGACGGGTACGCCGCCGCTCGGTCAAGGCGCCATACGGACCCTCCGCGAAAACGCGCGTGCCCTTGTGCAACGTGCGCAACGCATGCGAGTGATCGCCGAGCACCTTCACCGTGATGCGCAGCAAGCCATCGGTCGGCGGTGCCGAAAGCGAGTACGGATGCGACTGCCACCAGCTGCCGCGGTCCATGAACCGCCACCTGAAGAACTGCCCAGGCTCGGCACGCAAATCGTCGAGGTGATGGCCCGTCACGTGCACCGAGAAAATGCCTGGAGCTTCAGGGAAAACGCCGGCGACCACCATGCGGTGTCGCACCGCCGCGCGGATCGGAACGACGAATCGGTACCACACAAGCACTGCGGCAATGCCGATGTAGAGCAAGCTCCACGCAACGCGCGCGCTCTGGTTTGCACTGAAGTCGAGACCGGTAGCGAACTCGTGACTGAACGAGAGCGCCACCGCAAGGTAGGTGTAGAAGTGCAGGTAGTACCACGTCTCGTAGCGCATGCGGGCGCGTGCGGCGCGCATCGATACGCCGGCGACGAGCACCAAGCAGCCCTAGGGCAACGGTCGCCATCATGACGTCGGGGTACTGCGTCAGCAACGCGCCGGTCTGCGGTATCACCGACTCGTGTGCCGAGACGGCGTATCCCCAGATGATGAGCAGCGTGTGCGCGACCGACAGCGAAACGGCGTAGCGGCCACCCATCGCATGCCAGCGCGCTAGCCGGTCGGCACCAAGACCGCGCTCAAGTGACGGCACCCGTGCCATGAGTAGCAGCAAGATGATGATGACGTAGCCGGCGAGCAGGCCGGTGATCCGGCCCGCGTTCGTGAGCCAGTCGCCGAACGTGTTGATCGTCGCGGGTGTGTCATGCCACCACAGCGCGATGACGAGTACGCCACCCAACGTCAGTGCCGCAAGAAGCGCGTTTGGTCGAATACCAGAGCGCGTGGCGGACGACGACGTGCTGCGGCGAATGCCCCGATCGGGCAGCACGCTGGTCATCACACCTCCGTCCCGTATTGCTCATGCATCGCTCGCTAGACCTATCGTCATGGCCGAACCTGTGCAAAAGCTGAAGCTCGGCCGTACTTTCTGCGCAGGCGAAGGGTCCACGGCCTCGCCGATGGAACGGTTCGGCCGGTGGAACGGTTCAGGCCCTGGTCGCGTTACGCAGCGACGCCAGTCGCGCCACCGCGCGTCAACTCCGAAAGTGCCTCGACCAAGGCGCCGCGTAGTGCCGTCGTCGGCGCTCAGATCGCCAAATATCTCGGTGAGGCTCAAGCAGCTTGTCGACGATGGGTGCGGGATCGGTTGCGCCACCGAGCACCTCGGCGATGCGCTCGGCGAGTGGATCATCGACCGGCAACGGCCGGCCGGCGTCGTCGTGGCGAGCACTGACGAAGCGCATCCACGCGGCGATCGCCAGCACGTTAAGGGTCGGCTCACGTGCCGGCTGCTCGGAGGTCGTTGACGGTCCCGACGAGCCGCAGCGGCAGCTTCTGGCTGCCATCGGTGGCGATCTGTGCGAGCCGATGCTGCAGGCCGCGATTTGCGAAGCGTTCGAGCAGTTGGTGCCTCATAGGCCTCGACGTCGAAGCCAGAAGGGACGGTCAGCGTGTCGTAGCTGTTTCGGCCATCAACGCGCGAACGTAGGCCGCGACTGCATCGACCTCGAGAAACTCGGCAACGTACTCGTAGCCGGCCAGCAGGCCCAGATAGGCGAGCGCAGAATGCGAGCCGTTGAGCAGCCGCAACTTCAGCGCCTCGTACGGCCTGACGTCAGTGGTGAAGATCGCGCCGGCCCTTTCCCAGGCCGGCCGCGGGGCCGCGAAGTTGTCCTCGAGTACCCACTGCGAGAACGGCTCGGTGACGACCGGCCCCTCGTCGTCCATGCCGAGAAACGTTGCGACGTCGCTGCGGTCGATCGCCGTCGTGGCCGGCACGATGCGGTCGACAACTGTCGAGGGAAAGGTGACGTTCTCCGCGATCCACGAAACCAACGCCGCTTCGCTCGTCGGGTGGCAGCAGCGCGCAGAAGTCGTCGACGAGACCGCGCAACGTGCCGCCGTTGTCGGTCAGGTTGTCGCAGCACACGACGGTCAGCGGCGCGCCGTGCTCGCGATATCGAGCCTGCAGCCCTCGAACGAGCTGCCCGACGACCGTCACCGGTGGCCGACCCGCTGCATCGGCCCGAATCTCGTCGTCGTCAGTGTTGAGCCGCCGGTTCGCGGATCGTGCCGGTAGCCCTTTTCCGTGACGGTCAGCGTGACCACGTGTGTCGACGGCGAAGCTAGCCGTTGCGACCAAGTCCGCGTCGTGACTCGCGAACAGCAGCTCGCGCAACGGTGCGCGGACCCGAAACGCTGTCGAACTCCCGCGCTCGACGACCGTGTACAGACCGTCCTGCGGCGCCAGTGTCGTCGACGACCGTTCGACTGCGTTGAGACGACTCCGCAAATTCCCCACTGCGTTTCACCCGACGACCGCCATCGCGCGTTCGGTGTAGACGGCTTGATGGGCTCGATGGAACGCACCGACGCCAAGATGGACGATGCCAACGGTCAGGTCTCGCGGATCGATCTCCGGTTTCGCCGCAGCCGGGATCTGATCCCAGCTGGGCGATGCTCAACCGCGGTGTCACCAGCTGTGCATCGTCCCGTCGAGTAACCGGTTCACCGGCAAGGGTGCCGGCCGGTAGGGATACTTCGCGGCCAGCGTTTCGTCGATATCGACGCCGAGTCCAGGAGCCTCGCCCGGATGCAGATATCCGTCGGCGAACCAGTACGAGTGCGGGAACACCTCGTCGGTCGCCGCGGTGTGGCGCATGTATTCCTGCAGATCCGAAGTTCGGGATCGCGACGTCGAGGTGCAACGCCGCCGCCATGCACACCGGCGACAAGATCGGTAGCGCCGTGCGACCCGCTGCGCACCTGGTAGAGCTCGGCCAGATTGAAGATGCGGCGCAGGTGCGTAATGCCGCCCGCATGGACGACGGTTGCCCTGATGAAGTCGATCAGCTGCTCGGTAATCAGCTGCTGGCAATCCCAGATCGAGTTGAAGACCTCACCGACCGCGATCGGTGTCGTGGTGTGTTGCCTGATCAGCCGGAACGCATCTTGCGACTCTGCAGGTGTCGGATCTTCGAGCCAGTACAGCTGAAATTCCTCGACCCGCTTGCCGAGCCGGGCAGCTTCGATCGGGGTCAGTCGATGGTGCACGTCGTGCAGCAGATGGAAGTCGAAGCCGTGCTTCTCGCGAACCGCCTTGAACAGACCTGGCACGAATCGCAGATACCGCGTCGTCGACCAGGTGGCTTCGGTCGGCACGACTCCGGCGACCGCGGGTTCGTAGAACAGCTTGTCGTCACTGACGCCATAGGTAGCAGGCAGACCGGGGACGCCGACTTGCACCCGGACTGCTTTGTAGCCGAGATCGAGGTAGCTGGCGACTTCGTCGAGCACCTCGGGGATGTCGCGCCCGTTGGCGTGGCCGTACACCGTGACACCGTCACGCGCCCGACCGCCGAGCAGCTCGTACACGGGCAATCCCGCGAGCTTTCCTTTGATGTCCCACAGTGCCGTGTCGACCGCGGCGATCGCCGTCATCGTGACCGGCCCACGTCGCCAGTACGCGCCCTTGTAGAGGTAGTGCCAGGTGTCTTCGATGCGCGCCGAGTCGCGCCCGATCAGTGCCGGGCACACGTGGTCTTGCAGGTAGCTGGCGACGGCAAGTTCCCTGCCGTTCAGCGTTGCGTCACCGACGCCGGTCGCGCCGTCGGCAGTCGTCAGCTTCAAGCGTGACGAAGTTGCGGCCCGGACAGGTGACGATGACCTTGGCATCGATGATGCGCGACCCGCTGCCGACGGCTGGCGTCCCCGGATCGCTCATCGGCCCTGCTGGAGCTGCGCCTGAACCCAGGCATGGTGCGGATCGAGCGCCGGGATCATCTGACGACCTTGCCCGGCCATCACCCACAGGTAGTACAGCGAATACCCGGGCGCGCCCACGACCGGATGATAGCCCGACCTGATGATGGCGACGTCGCCGTCGTGCACGACCGTCGCCCGCTCGCCCTGAGGCCCGGGGTCGTAGAGGATCTGCACACCGAACCCGCCTGGCGGATCGACTTTGAAGAGGTAGACCTCCTCGAGCGCCACCTCGTGCGGCGGATTGTGCTCGTCGTGCTTGTGCGGCGGGTACGACGACCAGTTGCCTGCGGGGTTCACCGTCTCGCCGACCAACAGCCGGCCGGCCGCGTGTTCTGGCCCGAGAATCGTGCGCACCCGACGTGCCCAGTTTCCTTCACCGACGTCGGCAACCCGGTGGTCAGCGGGCCGGATCACCCGCGCCGGGGCGGCTGGCTCGTCAGCCAACGGTGCTGAAGCGACGGCGATGGCCGCGCCCGCGGCGTCCGCTTCGACGAACGTCACGGAAGCACCGGGCGGCAGGTAGACCGCGTCGCCCGCCACCGTCGAAGACACTGGCTCGCCCGCCCGCGCGACCAAGGGGCACGCCGTCGACCTCGACATCGAGAACCCCGTGCAGGATCACCACCAGCGACTCACCCTCAGCGGAGAACCGAAGAGAGCCGCCCGCCTCGATGTCGGCGACCTCGAGCTTGATGAGATCGGTGTCCTGACCGGGTGTGACAACAGTACGCACGTGCGACGCCTTCCTTCGCCCGTGCGACTACGCGATGACGAGTCGGTAGCCCATACCCGGCTCGGTGATGAGATAGCGCGGACGAGACGGATCAGGTTCGAGTTTGCGCCGCAACTGCGCCATATACACGCGCAGGTAGTTGGTCTCGGTGCCGTACGCAGGCCCCCACACATCCTGGAGCAGTTGCCGGCCGCTGACGAGGCGGCCACCGTGCCTCGCCAACACCTCGAGCAGCTGCCACTCCGTGGGCGTGAGCCGCACGTCACGGCCGTCCTTGAGCACGACCCGTTTGGCGCCGAGGTCGATCGTGAACTCCGCTGTGGCGACGACGGGCTCGTCGACACCAGGCGTGGCTCGGCGGGTCGCGGCCCGCAGCCGCGCAAGAAGTTCGTTCATGCCGAAGGGCTTCGTCACGTAGTCGTCGGCGCCGGCATCGAGCGCCTGCACCTTCTGTAGTTCCTGCTCGTTGGCCGACAGCACGATGATCGGCACGGTCGACCAGCCGCGGATCCCGCGAATGACGTCAGTGCCCTCCATGTCTGGTAACCCGAGATCCAGGATCACGACATCGGGACGCACCCGGGCCATCGCGGCGAGGCCAGAGGCGCCATCGGAGGCCGTCGTGACCGTGTAGTCGCGCGCCGAGAGGTTGATGCGCAGCGCGCGCAGGATCGAGGCCTCGTCGTCGATGACCAGCACGCTTGTCATCGGGTCACGCTCACTGGCAGCTCGATCCGCATCGTCAGCCCACCACCTTCGGTGGTGCCGGCACTCAACGTGCCGCCCATCGCCTCGACGAACCCCTTGGTGACAGCGAGTCCAAGCCCGACGCCGTTGGCGCTGCGCTGGTCACCGAGCTGCTCGAAGGGCGCGACGATCCGCTCCCACTGGTCGGGCGGCACGCCGGGGCCGTGATCGATGACCTCGATCCTGACGATGCCGCATCAACCGAACCGTTCGCGCACCGCGCGGGCGGCAAGCGTCGGCGGCTGGCCCGGCGGGGAATAGCGCAGCGCATTCACGACGAGATTCGCGAGCGCGCGCTCGAGCAGCCCAGGATCGGCCGCAGAACAACGGCAGGTCCTCGGACATCTCGACGCGCAGCAACGCACCGCCGTCGACCGCTTCGACCACGAGCGGCGCGACCTCTTCCAGCGAGGTCGGCCGGACGAACAACTGCAACGCACCGGTCTGGATCCGGCTCATGTCGAGCAGGTTGCCGATGAGCGCGTTGAGCCGGTCGGCGCCCTCTTCGATCGTGGCGAGCAAGTCGGCCTGGTCTTGCGCCGACCAGGTCACGTCGGTTTGCCGCAACGTGCTGACGCTTGCCTTCACCGACGCCAGCGGGGTGCGCAGGTCGTGACCGACTGCCGCGAGCAACGTGGTGCGGATCCGATTGCCCTCCGCAAGCCCCTGCGCGCGTGCTGCCTGCGGTCGCGAGCGTCGACGGCAAGCGCCGGCGCGGCGAGCCGCAAGGTGCACGACGCTGCCGACGGTCACGGCCACCGCCACGAACAGCACCAACGCGAGCAGGTTCTGGGGCGAGTCGATCGTCCAGGTGTGCACGGGCGGGGTGAAGTACCAGTTGAGCAGCAGGCTGCTCGCGACCGCGGCGACGATGGCGGGCACAAAGCCGCCGACGAGCGTGACGCAGATGACGGCAGCCAGGTACAGCAGCAGGTCATCGGCGAGATACAAGGTGAGATCGCACAGCCGCCAGACAGATAGTAAGGATCGGGAGACCGACGGCCTCGAGCACGAACGCGCCCACGAGGCGGCGGCGGCCGATACCCGACGCAAGTACGCGCGCGAGGCTCCAGATCACGACACGAGTGTGGCCCTGTCCACGACCAGATCACCCCGCAGGGCGGCCGCGCCACGATCTTGACGGTTCCTTGACGGTTCACGCGGGTGATCTTGACGCCGTCGCTGACGCTCAAGTCAGGCGCGCCCGACTAGCGTCGAAGTCAGTGAGCACCTCCGTCGGTAGCGTGAAGCGACTCTTCGTCGGTCGGCCACTTCGGAGCCAGCAACTCCACGAGACGCTGCTACCCAAATGGCTGGCGCTGCCGATATTCGCGTCCGACCCGATCTCGTCAGTCGCCTACGCGACGGAGGAGATCGTCCTCGTCCTGGCCGTCGGCGGCGGAGCGGCCGCTCTCACCTACGCCAAGAACGTCGCCGCAGCTGTCGCGTTGCTGCTGGTGATCGTGACCTTGTCGTACCGGCAGATCTGCAAGGCATACCCCAACGGTGGCGGCGCCTTTGCGGTCAGCCTCGACAACTTCGGCGAGAATGCCGCGCTGACAGCCGGCAGCGCATTGCTCGTCGACTACGTCATGACGGTCGCGGTGTCGGTCGTTTCCGGGGTCGTCGCCATCACCAGCGCCTTCCCGTCGCTACACCGGCATGCGGTCGCGCTCTCGGTCGGCTTCGTCGTCTTGCTGATGGTGGCGAACTTGCGCGGCGTCAAAGAATCCGGCCGCACCTTCGCCGTCCCGACGTACTCGTTCATCGCTTTGACCTTCGTCATGTTCGGAGTCGCCGCGGTCAAGGCGGCGAATAGCGGGCTTCCTCGCGCATCGACCGCCGGGCAGACCCTGACGCACATCGCATCTCGCCGGGCTCGCGCTGATCCTCTTGACGCTGAAGGCCTTCGCGTCCGGATGTACCGCGCTCACCGGTGTCGAGGCGATCAGCAACGGAGTGCCGTCGTTTCGCAAGCCGAAGGCGAAGAACGCGGCGAAGACGCTGACCGCGATGGGCACGCTCGCGGTCAGCATGTTCGTCGGCATCACCGTGCTCGCCCTGCACGTCAAGGCCCACGCGCAGCCGAGCGGCAACCCGTCGGTGATCTCGCAGATCGCCGCTGTCGTGTTCGGGAAGACCAGCGTGCTGTTCTACCTCTACCAGGCGGCGACGGCGGGCATTCTGATCCTCGCCGCCAACACGGCGTTCAACGGATTCCCGGTGTTGTCGTCGATCCTCGCGCAACCACAGCTACCTGCCGCATCAGCTCCAAAGGCGCGGCGACAAGTTGGTCTTCAGCAACGGAATCCTGCTTCTCGGCGGCTTCGCGATCGCGCTGATCGTCGGATTCGATGCCAACATCGACAAGCTGATCCAGCTGTACATCATCGGAGTGTTCACCAGCTTCACCCTGAGCCAGTCAGGCATGGTGAAGCACTGGAAGAAGGTAGCTCGTCGACGCACCGCGCGGCGAGCGCCGAAGCATCCGGACGTCGCGAGTCATCAACTTCACCGGCGCGGCAGCGACCGCGCTCGTGCTCGGCATCGTGCTCTACGCAAAGGTGCCGGACGGCGCGTGGATCGCGATCGTCGCCATGGTGCTGCTCTTCGCGGTCATGAAGGGCATCAGACGCCACTACACGGCGGTCAGCAAAGAACTCGACATCGAGGCGGCCGAGACCCCCACCACGATGCCGTCACGCAACCATGCGGTGGTTCTCGTCTCGCGTCTCCACTTGCCGGCGTTGCGGGCGCTCGCGTACGCGAAGGCGACGCGTCCGAGCACGATCGAGGCGGTCACGATCAACGCCGACGAAGCCGAGGCGAAGGCGTTGCAGGAGCAATGGCAGGCGCGCGGCATCGACGTCCCGCTCGTCTTGCTTGATTCGCCCTATCGCGAGGTGACCCGACCGTTGCTCGAATACATTCGCGGACGCCGAGGGCAGAGCCCGCGCGACGTCGTGACCGTCTTCATCCCCGAATACGTCGTCGGTCATTGGTGGGAGCAGTTGCTGCACAACCAAAGCGCGCTGCGCCTGAAGGCACGCCTGCTGTTCGAGCCCGGCGTCATGGTGACCAGCGTGCCGTGGCAGCTGCACTCGACGGACCGGATCAGGGCGGCGTCGACGAACACGCCGCAGTGAGCGGTGCGGTCTCGAGTTAGGCTCGAAATCTCACGCGCTTGCGAGGAGGCAGCTGATGGAGTACACGACACTGGGCCGCACCGGTCTTCAGGTATCCCGCATCGCATTGGGCTGCATGAGCTACGGCGAGCCCGGGCCGCGGCGACCAGCCGTGGTCGCTTCGCCGAAGACGAGAGCCTGCCGTTCTTCCGGCAGGCACTCGACGCGGGCATCAACTTCTTCGACACCGCGAACGTCTACTCCGCCGGCAGCAGCGAGGAGATCACCGGCCGGGCCCTGGCGAAGTTCGCCCCGCGCGAGGACCTCGTCATCGCCACGAAGGTGCACGGCCGTGATGCGACCCGGACCGAACGGCGGAGGCCTGTCGCGCAAGGCGATCCTGACCGAGATCGACAACAGCTTGCGCCGGCTCGGCACCGACTACGTCGACCTGTACCAGATCCACCGGTGGGACTACCAGACGCCGATCGAGGAGACGCTCGAGGCGCTTCACGACGTCGTGCGTGCGGGGAAGGCGCGCTACATCGGCGCGTCGTCGATGCACGCCTGGCAGTTCACCAAGGCGCTCTACCTCGCTGACCTGCACGGCTGGACCAGGTTCGTCAGCATGCAGAACCACTACAACCTGCTGTACCGCGAGGAAGAGCGCGAGATGATCCCGCTGTGCATCGACCAGGGCGTCGGCATCATCCCGTGGAGCCCGCTGGCCACGGGGCAAGCTTGCCCGGCAATGGGACGACACGACGAATCGATCCGAGAGCGACGAGTTCGGCCGCACCCTGTACCAGCGAGACGACCGGATCGTCGTCGACGCCGTGGGCCAGGTCGCCGATCAGCGCGGCATCACGCGGGCCCAGGTGGCCATCGCGTGGGCGCTGGCGAAGCCGGGGATCACGGCGCCGATCGTCGGCGCCACCAAGCCGCACCACCTCGCCGATGCCATCGCGGCGGTCGACGTGCAGTTGAGCGCCGACGAGATCGAGTCGCTGGAGAAGCCGTACGAGCCGCACGCGGTCGCCGGGTTCAGCTGAGGTGACAGCTGGCGTCGACGTCCCCGACCGGCGTGGCCGGGTCGGTCTCGATCAGGTCGGTCGCGACCTGCGGCGCAATCCCCGTGTCGTCGTCCGCGACGTCGAGGTGACGTCCGACGGGTGGCACGTGCTGCGGCGCACGACGTTCGACTACCAGAGCTCGGACGGCGAATGGTCGACGCAGCACCGGGAGACGTACGACCGCGGCAACGGCGCCACGATCCTGCTGTACGACGCCGAGCGCCGCACAGTGTTGCTGTCGCGGCAGTTCCGGTATCCGGTCTACGTGAACGGTCACGCCGACGGGATGCTGATCGAGACGGCGGCCGGACTCCTCGACGAGGACGATCCCGAGACCGCGATCCGGCGCGAGGCGAGCGAAGAACTCGGCGTCACCGTCGGCGAGCTCACCCACGTCTTCGACGTCTACATGAGCCCGGGATCAGTGACCGAGCGGGTCCACTTCTTCGCCGCGCCCTACAGCGACGCGAATCGCACGAGCGACGGCGGTGGGCTCGTCGACGACGGTGAAGACATCGACGTGCTCGAACTGCCGCTTCGACGACGCGCTGGCGATGGTCGGCACCGGCGAGATCGCCGACGCCAAGACCATCATGCTGTTGCAGTGGGCGGCGTTGAACGGGCCGTTCCGCAGCGTGACCTAGCCGATTGTCGGCCACGCGCACTCCCGCCGCCTGACCGCGGCGGGCCGTTGGAACTCCCGCCCAGCCGGCACCTCTGCGCGCTGTCCATGATCACTGTCAGTTACCCCAAACGGGGGATAAATGGCCAATCGGTCACATTGAGTCACCTTCCGGGTCAACTTGTGACATCCCACGTCGATGACTGGCTTGCGAGCGTCTGAGGTCCGCTACTTCTGTTTCGGGTCACCGGCCTTGCCCATTTTGGGGGCAACCGAAACGACGCCGAAGGGTTCGTCGCCCCAGTGGCTCACGAGTGAGGAAACCATGCCGAGGCCGCGGCCTGAAGCCGCGATCAACGATGCGTCGCGAAGCGTCGGAGCAACCGAACTGGCGTCGCCGACGGAGATGCGGACAGCAAACGGCGAGGACGACACTGCGACGGTGAAGTCCGAATCAGCGTGCACAACGGCGTTTGTCGCCAGTTCGGTGACCACCAGTGCCGCGTCATCGACAACAGCGCGGTCGCCCCACTTCACCAGCGTGCTGAGCACGACAACGACCCGTCGAGTCACAAGATCAGCGGGCAGTCGATCTTCGGCCAAGCAACCGCCGCGGGCTTGACGTCCGGCTCCTACAACGAGTCGATGTCAGCAAACTGCGTCATGACCGGCAACACCGACTTCGGCTATGCCGTCAAGCACAACCCGCAGGCGTACTTCGTCGACGAGCACACCGCGTGCGCGGCGACCGACAAGTCCTCCGCAGGCTTCCTTGCTGACGCGGCCGCGAACAGACTGCCGAATGTCGCGATGTTGACGCCCAACAAGGGCGACGACGCCCACGACGGCACCCTGGCCCAAGCCGACGCTTACTTGAAGGCGAACCTGCCGACCGTGCTCGGATCAACCGACTTCACAAGCGGCCGCCTCGCGATCGTCGTCACCGCAGATGAAGACGACAACTCCGGCGGGAACAACGGTGTGTTTACCGTCGTGCTGCAAGCCGGACTGCACGGCGTCACCGTCAGCACGCCGCTTACGCACTACTCCTTGACCCGGCTCTACGCCGAGGTCATCGGTACGACGCCGCTCCGGTCAGGTGCGACCGCCCCGGATATGGCCGCTGCGTTCGGCCTCAACGTCGGCCCGGCACCGGTCACGAGCCCGAGCCCGACGACTAGCCCCACACCGAGCTTGACGCCGATCACCACCCCGAGCCCATCGACGACGCCGTCGACAAGCCCGTCACCGACCCCATCACCGACGTCGTCCGGCACTCCCACGGCCGGCTTCACCTGGGCCGCACCGGCGGAGGTCAGCCCGACCACCGTGCACCTGACTGATCAGGTGGGCAGCATGGTCCTCGATACCAGCAAGGATTACGTGCTCTTGTGTCCGGCGTCCGGTACCTGGCACAACGCCAAGGGATTCGATGTCACAGGTGGCCGGACCGTCATCTTCGAGAACTGCACGGTGGACGTGGGGGCCGGCAACGCCGGAGCCCGTCGTGGTGGCTACCTCAAGGTCGGCACCCACTTGTTCATGCAGAACGTGACGTTCGAGGCGAGCGGAAGTTCGCTCACCGAAGGCTTGGACCTTGCAGGGGACACCAATACGGACACCTTGCAGGGCATCACGTTCCTCGGTGGGCTCCAGGGCTCATATGCGACGAACCATGCCGACTGCGTCCAGTCATGGGCCGGTCCGTCTGTGCTCCAGGTCGACGGCCTCACCTGCACATCGGGTTACCAGGGCATGTTCCTGCTGCCGGATCAGCACTCGTCGATCGTCGTGTCGAACTGGGATCTCCGCAACGTGTCGATCACAGCTGAGGGCTACGCACTGTGGCGCGACGGCGGTTCCTACGCGATCCACACGACAAACGTCAACATTTCGGGAACCACCAAGCTCTGGCCGAACGCGGCCGCTTGGCCGGGCGTGGTGCTGCACTAAGCGCTGACGCGCGGCGACGTACTCCACGTTGCTCGGCCTGGTCCCACGGTGATTGCTGCCGAGGACCAGGCCGAGTGTCGTTGTGCGGGAAGTGCGCTCGGAGGGATTCGAACCCCCAACCTCTTGATCCGTAGTCAAGTGCTCTATCCGTTGAGCTACGAGCGCGCGACTGCGCGACCAAGGTGCCGCGCCGAGCAAGAGACAGCGTACCGATTGCTACGGACGTGGTCACGACGGATGGCGGAGGCTCGGGGATTTGAACCCCGGATGGGCTTTAAGACCCAAACCGCATTAGCAGTGCGGCGCCATAGACCGGACTAGGCGAAGCCTCCCGGAACCCTGACGGGTCCCCTGCTGTACCGGAGCAGGGTAGCGGGACGCCGACGGGCGCGCCAAAGTGTGACGCTGGCCGCCGTAGGGTTGGCGGCGTGACCAAGCGGGCGGCTGTGAGCGCGGGTAGCTCGTGGTCGATGAAAGCTCGCAATCCCGCGTGCCCGGGCCGATCTCGCCGGCATTGCCGGTCTACAAGCCAGGTCGCCCTCGCTGCCGGCTGGCCAACGAGCTTCAAGCTGTCGTCCAACGAGTCGCCCTATCCGCCGCTGCCGAGCGTGCTCGACGCGATTGCCGAGGCGGCTCAGCAGACGAACCGGTACCCCGACCTCGCGGCGTCCATCGTGGTTGATGCACTCGCGGCCAAGCTCGAGCGTTCCCACCGACCATGTCGTCGTCGGTTGCGGATCCGTCGGCGTCGCGACCCAGCTCGTCGAAGCCTTTGCTGGGCCCGGTGACGAGGTGGTGTTCGCCTGGCGATCGTTCGAGGCGTACCCGATCATCGTCCAGGTCGCCGGCGCGACCGCGGTCCCGGTGCCGCTGACCAGCGGGCGCCGTCCACGACCTCGCCGCGATGGCGGACGCAATGACGCCGCGAACCCGCGTCGTTTTCGTGTGCAACCCGAACAACCCGACCGGGACGGCGGTTCGCCGCGGCGCAGCTCGAGGCCTTCCTCGACGCGGTGCCCAGCGACTGCCTCGTCGTTCTCGACGAGGCGTATCGGGAGTTCAACCGCGACCCGGACGTGCCCGACGGCATCTCGATCTACCGCGATCGACCCAACGTCGCCGTCCTCCGCACCTTCTCGAAGGCCTACGGGCTGGCCGGGCTCCGGGTCGGCTACGCGGTCGCGCATCCGCGGTGGCAGACGCGATCCGCATGACGAGCGTCCCCTTCGCCGTGAGCTCGATCGCCCAGGCGGCGGCCGTCGCGTCGCTGCTGCCGACCGCCGAGCACGAGCTGTTTGCCCGCGTCGAGGCCACGGTCGGCGAGCGCGGCGCGCGTCAGCAGGCGCTCGCGCGGAGTCGGATGGGAGATTCCCGACAGCGAGGCCAATTTCGTCTGGTTGGCGACGGGCCGGCGACACCGACCACGCGGCCGCCGCGTGCGCCGAGGCTGGGCATCGTCGGTGCGCCCGTTCGCCGGCGAAGGTCTGCGCGTCACCATCGGCGAACCCGAGGCCAACGACATCTTTCTCGCGGTCGCCGCCGACCTCCGGTCGGCGATCGACGCCTGACGCGGCTGTTCGCCACGACCTTCGGCATGGCGCCGACGCCGTTGGCCCGCCCAACGGCTGCGGCGAGCGCCATCTGAGCTATCGGCAAGCCCCCCGGGTTGGCGATGGCTGCGCGGCCGCTCCATGTCCTAAGCTCAGGGTTCACCTTCTCGTGGACTTTCCCTCAGGCCTAGCGCCGCCGGCCCGATCTCCACGAGTCCGTCCGGGTCGGAGCGCTCAAATTCGAGGCCGCCGACTCGCGGAGGGCGCTTGAGTTCGGCCGATTTGTGTCGATACGAACGGATGTCACTAGGCCGATTCGGCCATACTTGCAACGCTGAGTGACTTAGTCGGTACCGTCCGTATAGAGTAGTTATCGGTAGCTACGGCGCTCGCCAAAGGGCATGTCCGCAACTGTTAGGGAGGTGTCGCTGCCGTGAAACTCGGCGCTGCATTGCGACTGCCCTCAGCGCTGGCGGCGACCCCGGTCAAGACTCTGGTTGCGGCTATCTCGTTGGTCGGCATCACCACGGCCGCGACCGTCAGCGTCATCGTCATCGGCTCGAACGCGGTCGTGTCACCGCCGTCGCATCAGCCGGTGGCCGGCTCGAACTTCGGATCTCCGCCCGCAGCCGGCGGCGAGCCCGCTCATCGTCGTTCCGAAGCAGCGCACAGCCACGGGCAACGGGCTCCGCCGACGCCGTCGGTGAATCCCGACGCCGAGCGTCGTCAGGTTCTGTCACGCCAGCCACAATTCGCCAGCCCGACCTCGACTGCCGTCAACGCCGCCCACCTCCGACTCCGTCAACGCCGCCCACGTCGAACCCGACCGGGCACGGGACGTCGCCAAAACCGCCGCCGGTGAAGCCCAAGCCGGTCGTCGTCACGGTCGACGTCCCGGTGCCAGTCGTCGTCCGGTGACCGTCCCGGTCCGCCAGTTGTAGTCCCGCCGGCAGTGACCGCCGCCCCCTGTCGTCCCCCCTGTCGTTCGTTCCGCCGGTGGTCCAAGCCGACCCCGAAGCCGCCCTGCCGCCGTGCTCACAAGCCGCGCCGATCCCAAGCCGCCGGGGTCACGAGCCGCGACCCGGCCACAGCGGCGACGGGCCCAAGAGCGACCGGCGACCCCGATAGCGACAGTGCGCCGCCGGCGACAAGACCCGCACACCGAAGCCGCGGGCCGACGGCGATGCACCCGTGCCCGCACCACCCAGCCGTACGCTACGGTCACCAACTGCGAGCGCTGACCGAAGCGATACCCACTACCGGCTCGCGATCTGCGACGCATTACGCAGATACCCGGCACGGAAGATGCCCACCGGCTGACCCGCGACCGGCGCCCATCGGCGAGGGACCCTCGCGACGGCGAGCAGAGGAGTGGCAGGGAGTGGCACACGATGACGGCCGAACCCGGTACCGGCGAGCGCGACCTCGTACAGCTGTTGACCCCTGAGGGGCAGCGGCTCGAGCATCCTGACTACCCGCTCGAGATCACCGCAGACGAGATGCGCAGTCTCTACCGCGACCTCTCGCTCGTGCGCCGCTTCGACATCGAGGCGACCGCACTGCAGCGGCAGGGCGAGCTCGGCATCTGGGCATCAGTCACTTGGCCAAGAGGCCGCGCAGATCGGCTCGGGCCGCGCGTTGCTCCCTGGCGATATGGCGTTTCCGACCTACCGCGAGCACGGCGTCGCCTGGTGCCGCGGCGTCGAGCCCGAGGCCCTGCTCGCAGCTGTTTCGCGGCGTGAACTTCGGCGGCTGGGATCCGAAGGAGCACAACTTCGCCCTCTACACGATCGTCATCGGCGCGCAGACGCTGCACGCCACCGGGCTACGCGATGGGCATGCAACGCGACGGCTCCGAGGACGCTGTCATCGCCTACTTCGGCGACGGCGCATCGAGTGAGGGCGACGTCAACGAGGCCTTCATCTTCGCGGCGTCCTACAACGCGCCCGTGGTGTTCTTCCTGCAGAACAACCAGTGGGCGATCTCGGTCCCCGAAGAACGGCAGTCGCGGATCCCGCTGTTCCGGCGGGCGCACGGGTTCGGCTTCCCCGGCGTCCGCGTCGACGGCAACGACGTGCTGGCCTGCCTCGCCGTCACCCGCAAGGCGCTGCAGCACGCGCGCGAGGGTCAAGGACCGTTCCTCATCGAGGCGTTCACCTACCGCATGGGTGCGCACACGACGTCCGACGACCCGACGCGCTACCGCCTCGCGAGCGAGCTCGAGAACTGGAAGCTGCGCGACCCCATCGAGCGCGTGAAGGCCTACCTGTCGCGCAACGGGCTGGCCGACGCCGCGTTCTACGAAGCCATCGACGCAGAGGCTGCCGCGCTGGCCGCTCGGGTGCGCACCGCGTGCCTGTCGATGCCGGAGCCGAACCCGGCGGACATCTTCAAGCAGGTCTACGCCGGTGGGTCGCCGCTCGTCGACGAGGAGCGCGCGGCGTTCGACGAGTACCAGGCGGGCTACGAGCCGGCGACGATCGGGAGGCGGTCAGTAATGGGCGCGCCGGTCGCCATGGCGCGGGCCCTGAACATGGGTCTGCGCAAGGCGCTCGAGTCAGATCCCAAGGTCATGATCATGGGCGAGGACGTCGGCAAGATGGGTGGCGTCTTCCGGGTGACCGACGGCCTCCAGAAAGACTTCGGCGAAGACCGCGTGATGGACACTCCGCTCGCCGAGTCGGGCATCATCGGCACCGCGATCGGGCTGGCCATGCGCGGCTACCGGCCGATCTGCGAGATCCAGTTCGACGGGTTCGTGTTCCCCGCGTTCGACCAGATCGTCAGCCAGCTCGCCAAGCTGCACTACCGCTCGCAGGGCCGGGTCGCGATGCCTGTCGTCGATCCGCATCCCGTTCGGCGGTGGCATCGGCGCGGTCGAGCACCACAGCGAATCGCCCGAGGCGTTGTTCGCGCACGTCGCCGGCCTCAAGGTCGTCGCGTGTTCGAACGCTCCCGACGCGTACACGATGATTCAGCAGGCGGTCGCGAGCAACGATCCGATCATCTTCTTCGAGCCGAAGCGGCGTTACTGGGAGAAGGCCGAGCTCGACGTCGACACACCTCTTGCGGAAGCCGTCGGGTTGCACGCGGCGCGCGTCGTCAGGCCTGGTCGGCATCTGACGTTGGTTGCCTACGGACCGATGGTGAAGACCTGCCTCGACGCCGCGCGGGTGGCCGCCGACGAGGGCCACGAACTCGAGGTCGTCGACCTGAGGTCGCTGTCACCCGTCGACTGGCCGACGCTGACCGACTCGGTGCGTCACACCGGGCGATGCGTCGTCGTCCACGAGGCACAGACGTTTCTCGGCATGGGTGCCGAACTCGCGGCACGCATCACCGAACAGTGCTTCTATGAGTTGCAAGCTCCGGTGATGCGGGTCGGCGGGTACCCGACCCCTTACCCGCCGTCGCGTCTGGAGGAGCATTTCCTGCCCGACCTCGATCGAGTGCTCGACATGGTCGACCGCTCACTCGCGTACTGAACCGCTGGAGGCAGATGTGGCATCGCTCAAGCAGTTCAAGCTCCCCGACGTCGGTGAAGGTCTGACCGAGGCCGAGATCGTGCACTGGCACGTCGGGGTCGGTGACGTCGGTGACTCAGAACCAGACGATCGTCGAGATCGAGACGGCGAAGGCGCTCGTCGAGCTGCCGAGCCCGTTCGAAGGCGTCGTGAGCGAGTTGCTCGTCGCCGAGGGCACGACTGATCGAGGTCGGTACTCCGATCATCATCATCGACGTCGCCCCGGGCGCGCAGCCGCCGCTCGAGGTTGTCGCGGCCGCCGCCAGCCGCACTGCCAACCTCGTCGGCTACGGCCCGCGAGCCGACGCTGCGGTACGTCGCAGGCCGCGCGCAGTGCCTGCGGCCGCGACCTCGCGACCCGCACCGAGCTGGCCATCGGTAGCGCCAGCGGTTGCGGTGCCCGACGAGCCCGAGGTCGGCGAAAGCGACGGTCGGCGTCCTGGCGAAGCCGCCGATCCGCAAGCTCGCGCGCGACCTCGGCATCGACGTCCAGACACTGCGCGGCACCGGACCCGACGGTTCGATCACCAGGTCGGACGTCGAGGCAGCGGCCGACACCTCAAGGGCGGCCGCACCTGACGCGCCCGCTGCCGCGAGGTGGCGAAGAGCGGATCGAGATCCGCGGGGTCCGCAAGGCGACCGCGCAGGCGATGGTCCAGAGCGTGTTCACCGTGCCGCACGTCACCGAGTTCACGACGATCGACGTGACGCGCTCGATGCGGGCGGTCACGCGGTTGCGCGAACTGCCGGAGTTCGTCGACGTCAAGGTGACGCCGCTGCTGCTCGTCGCCAAGGCGATCCTGCTCGGGCTCGAGCGCTACCCGATGGTGAACTCGACGTGGGACGAGCCGAACGGCGAGATCGTCGTGAAGCACTACGTCAACCTCGGCATTGCGGCGGCGACGCCGCGCGGTCTCGTGGTTCCGAACATCAAGAACGCCGAAGCGCTCTCGCTCCCGCAGCTCGCTCGGTCGATCAACATGCTCGCCGTCGACGGCGCGAGAGGGTCGCACGTCGGTCGCCGACATGCAGCGCGGCACCTTCACGATCACCAACGTCGGCGTCTTCGGCATCGACACCGGCACGCCGATCATCAACCCCGGCGAAGCGGCGATCCTGGCGTTCGGTGCGATCCGCGAGCAGCCGTGGGTGCACCGCGGGAAGGTCAAGCCGCGTTGGGTCACGACGCTCGCGTTGTCGTTCGACCACCGCATCGTCGACGGCGAACTCGGCTCGCGCTTCTTGCGCGATGTAGCGATGTTCCTCGAAGATCCGGCGTCATCGCTGCTCGCCCGGTTGTAGGAGTTTCTCCTTGCGGGTAGCACTTCTGCAGCTGCGGATCGACGACAGCGAATCGGCGTCCGCCCGTATTGCTCGTGTCGTTGCACTCGTCAAAGAGCAGGTCGGCGCCGACCTCGTCGTGCTGCCGGAGTTGTGGGTGCCGGGCGCATTCGCGTACCGCGGTTACGAGCCTTCTGCCGACGAGATTCCTGGCACCGCGGTCTCGGCGATCGCTGATGCGGCTGCGTCGATCGGAGCGTTCGTAGCTGCCGGAACCTTCATCGAACGCGACGGCGATCAGCGGTACAACACCGCGGTGTTGCTGTCGCCGCGCGGCGACCTCGTGCACACCTACCGCAAGCTCCACCTGTTCGGGTTCGATCACGGCGAAGCGAGCGTGCTGACCCGCGGCGACGACTGGTCGGTGACGCGCGATCGACGGGATCCGAGCTCGGCATCACCACGTGTTACGACCTTCGGTTCCCCGAGCTGTATCGCCTGTTCGTCGACCAGGGCGCCGAACTGTTCGTGATCCCGACCGGGTGGCCAGCGGCACGGCTCGAGCACTGGCAGGTGCTGACCCGGGCGCGCGCGATCGAGAACCAGGTGTTCCTGATCGGCTGCAATCAGGTCGGAACCCAAGAAGGTGTCGAGCTTGCAGGACACAGCGTCGTGATCGATCCGTGGGGCCGCGTCGTCGCCGAGGCCGGCACCGAAGAAGAAGTGCTGACGGTCGACATCGATCTCGGCTGTGGTTGCAAAGATCCGCGCCGAGTTCCCAGTGCTTGGCGACCGCAGGTTGGGCCTGCCGCTGCCTCGTTTCTAGCTCTGCTGGGTCATGTACAGCTGCCGGGGCTACCGCAGTTGCGTCACGGCAAGGGTGCCCGATCGTGTCGCCGCGACCGTCGTCGGACAACGTGGCGACGAACAGCTCCTGCACGCCAGAAGTGATGCGCTCACCCCAGACACCACAACTCGTCGCCGTCGCACCCGAGATGCACGGCCGACCGTCGAGTCGGAAGCCCTTCGACAGCGCGAGATCCGAGAGCTGCGTGGCGGCAGCGTTCAGGGCGAGGTGGACGCCGACGTTGACCGTGATCGCGTTAGGCGCACAAGCCGGCAGTGGCGGGGACGTGACGACGGATGACGGCGGCGGCGGCGCGGAGGTCGAACCGGTGGCCGTTGCCGGGGTGGCACCTGACGAAGCGGGCGCGGTCGATCCCCCGGCACACAGCTGCGAGGCTCGGGACCACCCAGGCGGCAGCAAGTACGTGACATCAGCGACCGTACCGGTCGAAGGAATCTGCTTAGGCGGGTCCGTGCCTGTCACGACATGTACCTGCACGGCCGTTCTGGGAGTGGGGTGCCCGGGTAACAGCCACCCGCCGCCGAGGAGGAATACGACCTGCGCGCCCTTCAATTTCCCCTGTGCACCACACGTGAACGTCGGCACGCCGCCGCTGGTGCCGGACGACCCACCGAAGGTTGCGTCACAGATGTTCCGAAGGCTCCCGCCGGCGGCGTGCATCACGGTCGTCAACGTCTCGAGGGTCGCGGCGACGCTGGTGTTACCGGTCAGACACGCGTCTGAGACGTTCCCGCAGGCGGTGGAGGTTGGATCGCGGGTCAGACCAGGCGGCAGTTTCAGGCCCGTCTGGAGCGTCGTTCGGGCGGCCGCCTGGTCTTTGGCGCTTCCAATGCCGTCTCCCGTCGACTTGCCGTGACTGGCTCCCCAGCCGACAGCCCCGAGGGCGAGAACGACAACCAGGCAGAAGATCAAAGAGGCGAACCGTGGGACCCCGCGTCGTTGCATGTCTCCTCATCGGGCCGCCGGGCACCATGCCTGAGTAATTAGCCGCCCCTCGCTCGACGGTCAGGCGAAGCGGACGATGCAGACCACGCCGAAGATGCCGCAGTACCACGCAAACGGTGTCAGTGTGCGGGTGCGGAACCACCGGACCAGGAACTTGATCGTCACGATCGCGGCGATGAACGCGGCGACGCTGCCCGCGACCACCTGACCGCGGATGCCGTTGCCGAGCGGCCCTGAGAGGTCGGGGATCTTGTAGACGCCCGCGGCGAAGATGACCGGAGTTGCCAGGAGGAAGCCGAATCGCACGGCCTGCTCGTGGTCGAGTCCCCGGATCAGGCCAGCGACCATCGTGATGCCTGAGCGGCTGATGCCGGCCAGCAGCGCCAGGCTCTGGAACACACCGACGACGGCCGCGTCGCGGAACGTGAAGCGGCGGGTGATCTCGACGTCGTTCTCCGGGTCGTGCTCGGGGTCGTAATCGGGGTCGTCGTGGGCGACCGCGGCTGTCGTACCGGCTTCTGCAGGTCGCCAATCCAGCGTCGACTCGCTCCTTCGAGCTGCGACGCAACTTCTCACCTGCGAACAAGATGCCCGCATTGATCGTCAAGAAGATGGCGGCGGCAAGGGGCTTGGCGAACAGCGTCCGGAATACGTGCTCGAGCGCCAACCCGATCACGCCGGCGGGGATCGTGGCGACGATGATCAGCCAGGCCATCTTCTCGTGCACGGTTCGCAGCAACGGCCCGTCGACAGGCTGGCGGAACAGTCGCCGAACCAGCCGCGGCAACGACGAAGCGAACCCGCCGATCAGCCGCACCCAGTCGCGCCAGAAGAACAGCAGCAGCGCCAGTGCGGTCGCGACGTGCAAACCGACGATGAACGCGAGATACGGCGACTCCGCCGCGTGCTCCTGACTGACGAGGGTCTTCCACGATCCACCGATCAGGGCAGGCACGAGCACCGAGTGACCAAGGCTGGAGACGGGGAAGAGCTCCGTCACGCCTTGCATGACCCCGATCGTGATGGCCTGGAAGAAGTTGATGTGCGGATTGTCAGTCGGGACTGGCACGCGGGGGCCTCAAAGTGTCAGGGGACGGCGGATGCTTCCGCCAAACGATACGGGCCAACGAGCCCCTTCATGACCCGAACGACCGGTTAGGCCCCGGCCGCCTGCCGTCGACGCGGCCACAAGGCGATCCGGCCGAGCCGCGGCCGGGGCACGTCGAAGCCGACGCGAGTACCGCTCAACATCGCGCTGACCTCGGCCCGAACCGCTGCCGTGGCAAGCCCCCGCACCTCGACAGTGGTCCGACGTCGAAGGACGTCGTCGGCGTTGCAGGCCCACTCGTGGGTACCCGCGTAGACGACCTGCGCCCACACGTCAGGGCCCTCGGGGTGGATCCTGCGCGCCAACGTCGGGTCGATCGCCATCAACGCCGCGAGCTCGTGGGCGTAGGTGCCGTAGTGCATGGCCAGGTGGGCGACCACGTCGTCGGGTAAGTCGGGCGTCGATGCCCGCAGAACCCGCGCGACCGAGTCAGGATGCGCGGCGCCGGGCAGCACGGCGTCGGCGCGGTCGATCTCTGTTCCGGGCAGGAGCTCGTGCACGTGCTCGAGCACCTCCATGCCGATCCGCCGAAACGTGGTCCACTTGCCGCCGGCCACGCTCACCAGGCCGCGCGGCCCCCTGCTGATGACCGTCTCGCGCTTGGCGTGCTGCGTATCGCGGTCGCCCAGTGGCAGCACCCGAAGCCCCGCGAAGGAGTAGCGAACACCCGCGGGGTCGAGGTAGGCCGCGTCGATGGCCTGACCCGCCTCGGCAAAGATCTGCGCCACGTCGGCGTCGGTGCACGAGACCTCGCCGGGCTCTCCGTCGTACGGCTCGTCGGTCGTGCCGAGGAGCAGTTGCCCCTCCCACGGGATCGCGAACGAGACCCGGCCGGCTTCGAGGGGCAACGTCACGGCGGCTCGCCACGGCTCTCGCTGCGCGACGATGCACGTGGGCGCCTTTCGACAGCCGCACACTCGGAGCTGCGGATGCGTCTTCGAGTGCGCGGATGCGGTCGACCCATGGCCCGCTCGCGTTCACGACGACGCGTGCGTTGACGCCGAACTCGGCGCCGTCGATGCGGTCGCGAACCTCGACTCCGGCGACTTGGCCGTCGAGCTCTCGAAGCGCGACCACGTCGACGTAGTTCGCGAGGACGGCGCCCGCATCTGCTGCCGCGTGCGCAACCATCAGCGCGACCCGGCTGTCGTTCATCTGGTGGTCGTAGTACAGACCGCAGCCGCGCAACCCTTCGGTGCGCAGAGCCGGAACCATCGCGGCCGCTTTGCGCGCGGAGAGCAGCTTTCCCGGTCCGTCGTCGAACCTCGACAACGCGGAGTAGACGAGCATGCCCGCGCCGATCTTCATGCGCCCGTGCGGACCACCCTCA
This sequence comes from uncultured Actinomycetes bacterium, assembly GCA_963809135.1. Lineage (GTDB taxonomy): Bacteria > Actinomycetota > Actinomycetes > Acidothermales > Acidothermaceae > PALSA-607. Next base: position 230,370 of record CAWEIG010000011.1, on the reverse strand, counting down.
TAGAGAGGAACCAGAAACGGCACCGGCTGCACGAGGTGCGGGGCGAGCTTGTCGCCGAGCGCGCGCCTCTCGGCGTGGTTTTCATACACCAGCCGGACGTCGCCCATGGCCAGGTAGCGCAAGCCGCCGTGTACCAGCTTGGTGGAAGCACTCGAGGTCGCGCCCGCAAAATCGCCGGCGTCGACCACAGCGACCCGAAGGCCCGACCGCGCAGCATGCCAGGCCGTCGACAACCCGATGATGCCGCCGCCGATGACGACGACGTCGAAAGTGCCGCGTTCGAGGGCTTCGCGGGTGACCCGCCGCCGATCAGCGAGCACGGAGGGCATGGCAGGTACAGAAGGCATGGAAGACACCGCCACCGCTGCCACCTGTCGACCCTCCCTCGCCTGTGCTTTCGTTCTTGTCTTACTCCATCGTCGCGCTTTCGCGTCCGAGATGTCGGGTGTCGCAGTTGAACATCCCCTGAACCCGAACATGCCTTCGAACCTGACCCGACCGTCGGACCCACCGGCCCGACCGCCGTCCGACCGAATGCGCCGTCGTGCGAGAGAATGGATCCTCACGTCACTTCGGCAGATCGGCGGCCGGATAGAAGTCCGGACAGAGGGAGGCCCGCAACCGTGCTCGACCCGCGCGAGCTCTATACCCTCGAACCCGAGCACGCCCGCGGCTCGACCGCCCGATTCTTGTCCACGCACTGAACGGGTTCGTCGACGCCGGCGAGGCGGTGCGGCTCACCCACGAGCACCTGCTCAACACGTTGACGCATCGGATCGTCGGCAGGTTCGACGTCGACCAGCTGCACGATTACCGCGCACGGCGACCACCGATGATCTTCGACGCCGACCACTGGGAAAGTTACGCAGCACCTGAGTTGCTGCTTTATGCCATGACGGACGCCGCAGGTGAGCAATTCCTGCTCCTGACCGGCCCTGAACCTGACGTCCAATGGGAGCGCTACATCGCGGCCGTCATCGGGTTGATCGAACATTTCGGCGTCCGCCTGACGATTGGCCTGAACGCGATCCCGATGGCCGTGCCCCACACCCGGCCCGTCGGCATCACCTCGCACGCCTCGCGCCAAGAGCTCATCCCCGACAACGAGCCGTGGGTGCAGCGAGTGCAGGTGCCGGCGAGCGCCGGGCATCTGCTCGAGTTCCGGTTGACCGAGCGCGGGCTCGACGCGATCGGCTTCGCCGCGCACATCCCGCACTACCTCGCACAGACCGAATTCCCTGACGCCGCAGAGCGGTTGGTCGGCGCCATCGCGTTGGCTGGCGGCCTCGTGCTGCCGACCGACGAACTGCACGTCGCCGGCACTGCCGCCAAGCTCGAGATCGACAAGCAGGTCGCCGACTCACCCGAAGCGATGGCGTTGGTCGGCGCCCTCGAGCAGCAATACGACGCGTTCGTGCGCGGTCGCGGCAGCGATCTGCTCGCCGCGGGATCTGGTGACCTCCCGTCGGCCGACGAACTCGGCGCAGAACTCGAGCGGTTCTTGGCCGACCACACCAAGCGTCAGCGCGACGACCGCGACATCTGAGCACGTTCACTTTTACCGCGGCCACTCTGAGAACCGGCACTCTCAGCGCCGTCACCGGCGACCGACCGCACCGCCGCCTCGACGCGCTCGGCCGACCCCGCCACGAAGACGTATTCGGTGTTGCGCAAGTGCGACACCGAACCGACCTTTTCGCCGGCTGGGTTGTGAATTCCGATCTGCGCACCGACGTAACGCTTGGAGTCGAACGCCAGCATCGCGACGTCCGCGTGGCCTGCGTCTTTGAGCCAGCAGCGGATCTCGACCGGTGTCACCCACGCCTCGTCGTTGTACGAGACAACCACCACATCGGCCTTCGTCCGCGAGATCACCGACTGCATTGCAGCCGGCATCGAACGCCTGCCGTTGAACGGCGAGTGCGTGCCGTCGTCCCGCGAATCGATTCTCTTGCAGGCAATGCCGTAGTGCGGCGGAGCGTCCCAGCGCACGAGCGTTTCCCACACGTGGTAGTTGGTGAAGTAGCGATGCTGGTTGTACGGCGGATCGAGATAGGCGAGATCGACGTGCGGGACGTCGTCGACGAGCGACGATCGCGTCACCGCGCATCGCCGTGCCTGGGCCGGCAAGCAACTCGGGTGCGCGCAGTTCGATGTCGTTGTGCGCGCGTGTCGCCCATTGCTTGAGGTAGGCCATCTGCAAACCGGTCGTCGAATCGACGCGGTCGGCAGCGAGCATGAGTGCCGTGAGCAAGACCGGGTACAGCGGGTCGCCGCGATACCGGGCCTCGATGGCATCGCGCATGGCGTCGACGCGGGCACCGTTCTTCGGCTGGAAGTAGCGCGACGCAACGCAGAACGTCTCGGTGAAGTACCCGGGCCGGCCCGGGAGTGAGTTCAGCTCGTCGATCGCGCTTCGCCAGTTCGTCCTTGTCGACCACGAGTGCGCGTCTGTCGCTATGTAACAGCGAGCGAGCACGTCGGCATACGTCGCGCAGTCGACAGCAGTGACGTCGACACCTCGACGTTTGAACTCCTGCGCAACCCTCGTCGTCCCGGTGAAGAGATCAACTGCGGTGCGGGCGCCCGACCGCCGTGGCGATGTCGCCGAGAACCGAGGCGAGCAGCCGCTTGGAGCCGATGTACTTGATCACGATGCTTCAGGGTAGGCGGATGGAGGCTCGCAACAGGGCGTGACAGGGCTTAACAGCGCCCCCACGCGACGCGTTCTGGACTAAATGGCCGCAAAGCGGCGGGTCGTCGTTGTGGTGCCTGTTCACCTCTCCTATGCTTCCCCGTGATCTGCTCGTGACCTGCATTCATCCCCAGGATGCGGCGGGCGGATCGCCGCCTAATCCCCCACGGGGGAACCGGGGAACCACGTGTTAACCGGGGGTGAATCCGTTCCGGCAGTGCCGGAACGGTAGGGCGTTCCTCTTGCCCGAACCCGTCAGCTAACTCGGTCGGCGGCCGGAGGAGGAGGGCCGCGCGCCTTGCTGCGTCGTACCGGCATGTCAGTGGCTGACCAGCCGCTTGTCGCGTCGGACGTTGCATGTGCTCATCAAGGTCGTCTCGGCGTCTGGCGTTGCGTGCATTGCGGCCGCACTGTTGCCGGCCGTCACCAGCGTTGCCGCGCAGCCAAAGAACGTCGCGCAGGCGCAGGCGCAACTCGACGACCTCAACAACCAGGCCGAAATCGCGTCCGAGCAGTACAACGGTGCACAGCTCGCGCTCACCGGGGCGCAGCAGGCGGCGAGCGCGGCGACAGCCGCCGCCGACCGGGCCCACTCCGACGTGGCGACCGAGCAAGCCAAGGTCGGCGTGCTCGCAGCGCAGTCGTACGAGACCGGCGGGCTTCGGCAAGGGCTCGCGGTCGTGCTGAGCAGCGGCGACCCGGCGCAGACCATGGCGCGGATGTCGATGCTCGAACAACTCGGCACCCAGCAGTCGGCGGTACTGGCCGACGTCCGGTCGGCAGATCTTCGCTATCAGCAGTCGGTCAGCGGCCGCATCACAGGCCACCGCGACCGCCACGCAGTTGTCGGCCAAGCTCGCGCAAGAGCAGGCGCAGATCAACGCCGCACTCGCGCAGAGCCAGAAGGTGCTCGCGCAGCTGACTGCAGCGCAGCGCGCGCAGCTGATCGCGGCCCAGCAGGCGAAGGCCGCGGCCGATCAGGCTCGCGCAGCGGCTGCACTCGCGTCGTACCGCAAGGCCCAAGCGGCGCAGGCAGCGCAGGCCGTCAGCCGCAGTCTCGCGCGCGCTGCCGCCGCGAGGGCCCAGGCAGTGCAGAACGACCGCGGCCATACCAGGCGCTGCCGCAAAGTTCACGCGGCTCGACTGTTGCGCAACGCGCAGTCGCCGCTGCGATGAGTCGGCTCGGCGATCGGTACGTGTTCGGAGCAACCGGCCCGACGCGGTTCGACTGCTCAGGACTCGTCGCAGTGGGCCTACCGCCAGGCGGGCGTGCGGCACGGCCCACTACACCGGCGCGCTCTGGAACGCGTATCGACACATTTCGGCGAGCCAGCTACAGCCCGGTGACCTCGTGTTCTTCTACCGCGACCATCACCACGTCGGTATCTACATCGGCAACGGACTGATGATCAATGCTCCGCACACCGGCGACGTCGTGCGCATCGCATCGATCATGGGTCACGGCTCTTACTCCGGAGCCGTTCGCGTCGTCGGCTGATCTTCGGGTCGGTCGGGGGCACGCGTCAGCGCTAGCAGCCCACCGGCGACGGCAATCAACACCAGCGCGACAGCGATGCTGACACCTCCGGCGCCTGACCAGTAGACGTCTTTCAAGTCGATGAGCAACGCGAGTTCGTCGACGATAAGCGCGAGCCCGATCCCGAACACGAGGCCCATCGCCGTGCGCCATGTCGGTGATCGCTCGACGAGGCCGAGGAACGCGACGATGACCACGAGCAAGATGCCCCACAGGTAGTGATGCAGATGCACCGAGCCGGCCGTGACATTCGCGAAGTGGCCGACGTGTGCGTGGATCGACCAGGTGATCACGCGCAGCACGCCGAAGGTCACCGCGAACGCGAACCAGGCGAGGATCAAGCCCCGCCTGGTCGGATGCACGTCACGAAGTCGTCGCGGCTTTCGAAGTCCCATCCGCACATCATCGCGCGCCGGACGTCGGGATCAAGCCCGGATTCAGGTGGTCGTCGAACCGGTCGAGGTTCATGACCTTGTCCCACGCGGCGACGAAGTCGCGGACGAACTTGTCCTGCGCGTCGTCGCTCGCGTAGACCTCAGCGACGGCCCGCAACTCGGAGTTGGACCCGAAGACGAGGTCAACGCGACTGCCCGTCCACTTCACCGCACCGCTCGCATCGCGTCCTTCGAAGGTCGACGCGTCGGCTGACGTCGGCTTCCACGTGGTGCCCAGATCGAGCAGATTCACGAAGAAGTCGTTGGTGAGCGACTCGGGCCTCGTCGTCAGCACGCCCAACGTCGAGTTGTCGTAGTTCGCGCCCAACACCCGCAGGCCGCCGATGAGAACGGTCAGTTCAGGTGCGCTCAGGTTGAGCAGGTTCGCGCGGTCGATCAGGAGATATTCGGCCGGCAGCCGGTGACCCTTGCCGAAGTAGTTCCGGAATCCATCGGCGGTCGGCTCGAGTGCGGCGAAGGATTCGACGTCCGTCTGCTCCTGCGATGCGTCCGCGCGCCCCGGGGTGAACGGGACCGTCACGTCGTGGCCGGCGTTCTTGGCGGCCTGCTCGACGGCGGCACACCCGCCGAGCACGATCAGGTCGGCGAGCGAGACGTGCTTCCCGCCAGCGTTGAAGCTCTGCTGGATTCCCTCGAGCGTGCGCAGCACTGTTGCCAATTCACTGGGATTGTTGACGTCCCAACCGCTCTGCGGCTCAAGGCGGATGCGTGCTCCGTTCGCGCCACCACGCTTGTCGCTGCCGCGGAACGTCGAGGCCGATGCCCACGCCGTCGAAACGAGTTGGGAGACCGACAGCCCTGACGCGAGCAGCTGACCCTTCAGCGCAGCAATGTCTTCGGCGCCGACGAGCTCGTGCGTGACGGCCGGAATCGGGTCCTGCCAGATCAGCGTCTCCTGCGGCACCAACGGTCCGAGGTAGCGCTGGATCGGACCCATGTCGCGGTGCGTCAGCTTGAACCAAGCGCGCGCGAATGCGTCCGCGAACTGGTCGGGATTTTCCAGGAATCGCCGCGAAATCTGCTTCGTAGACGGGGTCGAATCGAAGCGCCAGGTCGGTCGTCAGCATCGTCGGCGGTCGCACCAAGGAGCCGTCTTCGGGGTCGGGCACCGTGTTCGCGCCGCCGCCGTCCTTCGGCTGCCACTGGTGAGCGCCGGCGGGGCTCAGGGTCTGCTCCCACTCGTAGCCGAACAGGATTTCGAAGAAGCTGTTGTCCCACGTCGTCGGCGTCGGCGTCCAGGTGACTTCGAGTCCGCTGGTGATCGACGTCGCGCCCCTTCCCGCTGCCGTAGCTCTGCTTCCAGCCGAGGCCCTGCTCTTCGAGCGGCGCACCCTCCGGCTCCGGCCCGACGTACTGCGCAGGGTCAGCCGCGCCGTGCGTCTTGCCGAACGTGTGGCCGCCGGCGATCAGTGCAACGGTCTCCTCGTCGTTCATCGCCATCCGGCGGAACGTCTCGCGGATGTCGCGAGCCGAGGCCAGCGGGTCGGGGTGCGCGTTCGGGCCCTCGGGGTTCACGTAGATAAGCCCCATCTGGACGGCGGCGAGCGGGGTCTCGAGCTCGCGGTCGCCGGTGTAACGGTCGTCGCCGAGCCAGGTCTCCTCCGGACCCCAGTAGACGTCCTCGTCCGGCTCCCAAACGTCCGCGCGACCGCCGGCGAAGCCGAAGGTCTTGAAGCCCATCGACTCCAAGCGCGCAGTTACCGGCGAAAACCATCAGGTCGGCCCACGACAACGCACGCCCGTACTTCTTCTTCACCGGCCAGAGCAACCGGCGAGCCTTGTCCAGATTTCCGTTGTCGGGCCAGCTGTTCAACGGTGCGAACCGCTGCATACCGGCGCCGGCGCCGCCGCGGCCGTCGTGGATGCGGTAGGTGCCGGCACTGTGCCACGCCATCCGGATGAAGAACGGCCCGTAGTGGCCGAAGTCGGCGGGCCACCAGTCCTGCGACGTCGTCATGACCTGCTCGATGTCGGCCCGCACAGCGTCTAGGTCGACGGTCTTGAAGGCCGCGGCGTAGTCGAAGTCGGCGTCCATGGGATTGGCCACGTCGGAGTGCTTGCGCAGGATCTTCAGATTCAGTTGGTTGGGCCACCAGTCACGGTTACTCCCTCCCTCGGAGGGATACGCGCGGCGGCTGTGCACCACCGGGCACTCGCGTTCTGCGGCCTCCGGCTCGTTCATCTCGCGAACGACGGCGTCAGGGTGGTCCTCAGACATGGGAGATCCTTTCGCGATCAGTGGTGGTAGTCAGGAGCTAGTGCTGTCGTTGCAGCTGGCACAGATCCCCCACCACGTCACCTCGGCTTGCGTCGATGACGAACCCGTGCGCGTTGCTTGGTTCGAGACACGGCGCCGCGCCGACGGCACAGTCGACGTCGGCTGACCGCGCCACAGCGGCGGCAGACGATGTGGTGGTGGTTGTCGGCGATGCGCGTCTCGTAGCGCGCAGGTGAGCCAGCCGGTTCGATGCGACGGATCAGGCCGGCGCCGCGAGCGTGTTCAAGACCTCATAGACCGCGGCCGTCGACAACGGCACCCAGACGCTGGCGGGCCGCGCTGGCGATCTCGTCGGCCGGCGCATGCGGCTGGCGAGCGACCTCCGACAGCACCGCGACTCGAGCCGCCGTCGCCCGCAACCCACTCTCGCGCAGCATCGTGATGGCGTCGGGCATCCCGGCGTCCGCCATGGTCGTGGTCTTGAGATCGACTGGCATGAGGCCCAGCTAATCCGGCTTTCTGGAGTGAGTCAAGTTCTGGACTGCACTCCGCTGTCAGCGAGACGGTCGATCACTAACGTGATGCTACCGGTGGGCCTACTTGGGGCGACGCCAAGAGCCAGGCGCCGTGCGGGATCCACTGCTCGGTCCAGCGCCAGGACTGCGACGGGTCGGTCTCCCAGGCCTGCTTGAAGTCGATGTCGTCCTCGTCGAGCTCGCCGGCGGTGATGCCGTTGCAGACGCCGCCCGGCGCGTTCCACTTGTCGAGGTCGTAGCGCGGGTTGTTGTGCCCGTGGCCCTGCATCATGCACGTGTCGAAGGGATTCAGCCCGAAGATCCAGTCGAGCGCCGCCTGGGCATAGCGCCGCAGATGCGGCGCTGAACTGCGCGTCGTCGGCGAAGACGTGCGAACCCCATCGGGCGGCGCACGCGAGCGAGCCTAGCCGCGCGTTCTCGCCTTGCCACCAGTAGCCGCTCTCGTTCTTGTGCGCCATGAAGAACTGCACGCGATCCTGGCTTGCCGGGCACGAGCACGTACTGCCGCGGATAGCCGAACGGGTTGTCGCCGACGCGCTGACGTCGAGCTCGTGTTGGAGACCTCGGCGAACCGCCAGCTGCGCGGCCTGCGAGCAGTGCGGCATCTGACGCCGGCGAACACCTCGATGTAACGCAGCAGCACGGCGTACGGCATGCCGGCCTCTGCCGCATGCACGTAACTGCGGGTCTTCGCGTCGTCAGCCCAGAACCACCCGTCGGGGTGCTGGCGGTCGACGAGACGGCCCAGTCGGAGGTCGGCGGCGTCGCGATACGTGTCGTCGCCGGTAGCTGCGAACAGCTCGACCGCTGCGAGGAGCGCGCAGTAGTCGTCGATGATGTTTTCGGTGCCGTCGTCGAGGTATTCCGCGTTGTGCTTCTCGAGATGCGCGAACCCGTTTTCGGCCGCCGCGAGATAGCGTCGCGCGCACGAAGTCGCCGTCGCGTGGCAAGGTGCTCGCCCGTGCCAACGCGGCGATCGTGCTGCCGCCACCTTGCCGGTAGCCGGCCTGGTAGGTGTCGAAGCGATGCCCCTCTTGCGTCGTGTAAGCTGCAGATCATCCGCTCGTCGACGTCCTTGCTCCACCGGTCGAACACCGTCATGTAGAAGTAGCCCTCAGGACTCTGCATCCGCACCAAGAAGTCGGCGCCGTGCAACGCCTCGTCGACCAGCCGATCGTCCATCCACAGATCGGTCTCGTTCAGCCTGACCCGGCCCTCGATCAGGTTCCAGGCGACCTGCGGTAGTCTGCTGGGGATTCAGGAAGTTCGCGTACGACAGGTGCGACAGGTACTTCGAGGTGTCACCCGATGCGTCGTACCAGCCACCATGGACGTCGACCCGCTCGGTGCTGTCGAACACTGGGCAACTGCGGTCGGCGATGTCGAAGACGCCCGTGCAGCGCACGCGACTTCAGGTAGTGCACGAGGTCGGACACGACCTGACCGTCGAGCACGTTCGTCGGCGATCACGAACGTCGCGCGTCACCACCGGCGGCACCGCGCCGTCGATCGCCACGAAATAGCGGCCGGGCGTCTTGCACCGCCGAGAAGTCGGCCTCCCAGTAGCGCCAGTCGCGCCAGTGCATGACGCCACCGCGACGCTGCAAGTCGCCGGTGAGGACCGGCTCCGAAGCCGCCGGCTGCCGTAAACGGTGAAACGCCCGCCACCGAACTCGGCGTCAGTTTGCAGCAAGGCGAGCTTGGCGTCGTCGGCCGAATAACCGACGTGGTTGTGCAAGAACTCCACGCTGTTCCTCCGCACTTCTCGTGTCACCGGCCATCATGCACGCACCACCGGACAGCGTCGCCGACGGACCGCGGCGCGGCCCCAAACAGTCTCGGCACGCCGGTGAAATCCGAACGTCACGTGCGGTTGAACAGTGCCGACACACGGCGCCGCAACCATAGACTGATGCGCTCGGAGACGGGAGCGAATTCGTGTTGTACCTACTGCGGGTCAGCGTTCCTGATCGGCCCGGCGCCCTCGGCGCGCTGGCGAGCGCGATCGGCGAGGCCGGCGGCGACATCACGGCGGTGGACGTCGTCGAGCGGGGTCCGACAGCGGCCGTCGACGACGTCCTGGTCGAGACTGCCGACGCCGACGTCGGCGAGCACGATTCTGGCGAAGCTCCAGGCGCTGCCGCAGATCGTCATCGAAGCCTGGCAACCGTTCACCGAAGGCGACCAGCTAAGGGACGGGCTCGACATCGTCGACGGTCTCGGGTCGACGGCATCGCGGGCGCTCGCGGCCATCACCCGCATCGCACCCGCCGTGCTGCGCGCCCGGTGGGTAGTGCTCATCGACCACGTCAACGGCGGCGTGGCCATCACCCAAGCAAGCGCCGGTGCGCCGTGGGTTCGGTGGTCAGCGCTGCCGTGGCTCCCACTACGCGAGCGCGGGTGACGTCGACGCCGATCCGTCGTGGCTCCCGCACGAATGGGGCGCCGATCCCGCAGCTCGCCGCCGCGCCGGTCGGTGACTCACAGATGGTGCTGCTCGCCGTCCGGCCGATCGGGCCGCGATTTCGCCACAGCGAGATCGCGAAGCTGGCGAACCTGGCGGCGATCGCCGCGCTTGCCGCACATCCTTCGACGCAACCGTTTAGCCTCAAGGCTGGAAGCGATAACCCATCCCTGGCTCGGTCATGAGATAGCGCGGCCGCGCCGGGTCGGGCTCGAGCTTGCGTCGCAGCTGGTTCATGAACTGCCGCAGGTAGTGGCTCTGGTCGCCGACGTCAGCCCGGTCGATCGATCGGAGCATCTCGCGTTGCGTCACGAGCCGCCCCGGGTTTCGGATCAGCACCTCGAGCAGCTGCCATTCCGTCGGAGTCAGCCGGACGTCGGGAACGCCGGTTTCGGCGGAGCCGGAAACCCGCGAGCTCAATCGGCGTCCGGGCAACTCGACCTTGATGTCGCCGATCACGGCCCGCACCTCGTCACTGCCTGCAGGCGCTCGACGCGTCACCGCGCGCAGGCGGGCGAGCAACTCATCGACGTTGAACGGCTTCGTCACGTAGTCGTCAGCACCGGCGTCGAGCGCGTCGACCTTCGAGACCCCCTGGCTGCGACCCGACAACACGATGATCGGCACCTTGCTCCACCCGCGCAGGCCGCGGATCACGTCGAGGCCGTCGAGATCGGGCAGCCCGAGGTCGAGCACCACGATGTCGGGTGACGATTGCGCAGCGATCGCCAGCGCCTGCTTGCCGCTGGTCGCGACGACGACGTCGTACGAGCGAGCCTTCAACGTGATGCTCAGGGCGCGCAAGATCTGCGGCTCGTCGTCGACGACCAGCACTCTGGTCATCTGCGGCCCTCGGGTACCGGCACTGTGCTCGGCGTCGACGCGGCACCTCAACCGGCACGGCGGCTCGCAGCTGGGCTGATCCGCATGCCCAGCACCATCGTCAGCCCGCCGCCAGGCGTCTCTTCGGGCGTCAGCGTGTGACCCAGCGCCTGCATGAGTCCAAGCGACAGCGCAAGACCGAGGCCGACGCCGGTCGTGTTGTCGGTGTCGCCGAGCCGCTGGAAGGGCGTGAACATCCGCTCGCGCTGGCTTTCGGGGATCCCAGGCCCACGATCGGAGATTCGCAACTCGACCACATCGGCATGCGTGCTCGCCGACACCCGCGGTGGTGTTCCGCGAGGTGAGTAGCGCAGCGCATTCGCCGTGAGATTCGCGATGACCCGCTCGAGCAAGGCAGGGTCGGTCTCGACCTCGGGAAGCGAGTCCGGGATATCGAGCTCGATATCGCGCGCCGCCGGTCCGAGACTGTCGAGCGCGATCGGGCACCGTTTCGTGCAACGCGACCGGCTGCCGGCGAATCGAGAGCGCACCGGCCTGAATGCGACTCATGTCGAGCAGGTTGTCGACGAGCCGGTGCAGCCGGTCGAGCGACTCGTCGGCGGTGGCGAGCAACTCTGCTTGCTCGGTGTCGGTCCACGCCACGTCGGCGCTGCGCAACCCGGTCACCGCCGCCTTCGCCGACGCGAGCGGCGTGCGCAAGTCGTGGCTGACGGCGTTCAGCAACGCCGTGCGCATGCGGTCAGCCTCTTCGAGCGGCCCGGCGGCTTCGGCCGCCGCCGCCAGTCGTTGCTGTTCGATGGCGGTCACGGCTTGCGCTGCGAAAGCGCCGAGAATACGAAGGTCGGATGCCGCCATCGGGCGTCCGCACGCTCCCAACGCGAAGCGTTCTCCAACCGGCACTTCGGTGTCAGCCTCAGCTGGGGTCTGGCAGGGCTGCGCCCCGACGGACGCGACGACGGTCCATCCCTGGTCAACGCCGTCGGGCGTGCCCTCCCGTTCCAGCAAAGCGACGGACGTGAGCTGGAACGTCTCGCGCACCTGCTCGAGAAGTGCCGATACCCCGGTCTGGCCCGCGCAAGACGCTGCCCGCCAAGGTGGCCAGCGTCTCGGACTCAGCCGATGCTCGGGCGGCCTGCGACGTACGGCGTGCGGCAAGTTCGACAACAAAGCTCACCGTCGCAGCGACGATGACGAACGCGACGATCGCGAAGATGTTGTTGTGATCGGCGATGGTCCACTTGTACAGCGGCGGCGTGAAGTAATAGTTGATGAGCAGGCTCGACACCACGGCGGTCGCCAGCGCCGAATACAAGCCACCGACCAGCGCAACCGCGACGACGCCGAGCAAGTAGCCGAGCAGGTCACTCGACAGGTTGAAGCTGCTGCGGGTGTTGGCAAGCACGACGCGTGAGCAGTGGCAGCAGCACGGCCCCGAGCGCGGCGCCTGCGACGACGGCGCTGCCGAGTCAGGCCTCGCGGCAACGACGGGCCGGTGTGCCGGCGTCCGGCCTGATCGTGCATGACGGTGTGGACGTCGAGGTCACCCGACATGCGCGTCGTGGTCGATCCGATCCCCGCACCGTTGAGCAACGCACCGAGCCGCGACCGACGCGACGCGCCGAGCACGAGTTGCGTCACGTTCTCTGCGTGCGCGAACGCGATCAGGGTCGCGGAGATGTCGTCGCCGACGACCTGGTGATACGTGCCGCCGAGCGATTCGACGAGCAACCGTTGCGTGGCGAGCATCGCCGGGTTGGCGCCGGTCAGACCGTCGGAGGGCGCAACGTGCAGCGCGAGCAGGTCGGCGCCGCTGCGCGCCGCGATTCGTGCTGCCCGCCGGATCAGCGTGTCGCCCTCGGGCCCGCCGGTAATGGCGACGAGCACACGCTCTCGCGTCTCCCACGTCTCGGCGATCTGATGCTCGTGCCGGTAGTGCTGGAGCGCGTCGTCGACCTTGTCGGCCACCCACAACAGGGCGAGCTCGCGCAGTGCAGTGAGATTGCCGATGCGGAAGTAGTGCCCGAGCGCGGCGTCGACCTTGTCGGGGCCGTAGATGTTGCCGTGCGCCATCCGCCGGCGCAACGCCTCGGGTGACAGGTCGACGACGTCGACCTGGTCGGCAGACCTCACGATGGAATCGGGAATGGTCTCGCGCTGCGGCACGCCGGTGATCTTTTCCACGACGTCGTTCAGCGACTCGAGATGCTGGATGTTCACCGTCGACAACACGGTGATCCCGGCGGCGAGCAACTCCTCGACGTCCTGCCAACGCTTTTCGTTGCGCGAGCCGGGCACGTTGGTATGAGCCAGTTCATCGACCAGTGCGACCTTCGGATGCCGGGCCAGGATCGCGTCGACATCCATCTCGGTGAAGTCGCTGCCGCGGTAGTTGATCGTGCGCCGCGGGATGACTTCGAGATCGCCGATGGCTTCGGCGGTGTGCGGCCGGCCGTGGGTCTCGACGAAACCGACGACGACATCGGTGCCGCGTTCGGCCCGGCGATGCCCCTCGCCGAGCATCGCGAAGGTCTTGCCGACGCCTGGGGCCGCGCCGAGGTAGATGCGCAACGTGCCACGCGCACCTGACATCGACGACACCTCCACACTCACAGCTAAATCCGTTGCGCGCTATGTCGCCTCCGGACAACTTGTCGAGGGCGAGATTGAGTTGCAGGACGTCGACGCCGGGGTTGCCCATGAAGCCGAGCGTCCTGCCGACCGTGTGCTGCTGATCAGCTTGTGCACCTGGTCGAGGCTGATGCCGCGTGCCTTGGCGACCCGCGGTGCCTGCAGATTCGCGTACGCCACGGAGATGTCGGGGTCGAGACCGCTCGCGCTTGCGGTCACGGCATCTGCCGGAACCGCGTTGTCAGTACCCTTGCCCGGCCCGTGAACGACGCACGATCTTGCCGATGCGGTAGTCGACGCCGAACGTCGCGCAGGTAACCGCTACTCCGTCGTACGTAGAGATGAACGGCGTCGCAGGGCACTCCTGGTTGACCGCCACGACACTCTTGATCGGGCCCGGTCAGGCCGGTGTCATGGATCACCGAGAGCACGGCGCCAACGCCGTCGCTCGTGCAGTAGGGCCGCTGCCCGTCGACGCCTTCGAGCTTGCCGACAGCCACGCTGCGCGAGCACACCTGCGTGAGCAGGCTCTGCTTACCGGTGTCCTTGCTGTTCGCACGGGTCGGGCAGCGTGTCGATGATGCTCTCCGGCCCGAGGTTGCTGCCGCCGCTGGCGGTCGGGTCATACCCGGCGCCGGCGTCCGACGGCCTGGTCTGGAAGTACTTCGGGATCGGATTGCCGTTGGCGTCGGTGAAGCTCTGACCGAGCAGCGCCGACCCGACGACGGTGCCGCCGGCCTTCACCAGCGACCCGTCGGCGTGACTCTTCAGCCCGGGCACCTGGGCGATGACGAGGATCACCAGCGGGTAGGCGAGCCCGGTGACGACGGTCAGCACCACCAGCGCGCGAATTGCGGCGAGGTACTGGCGAATCGAAGCGTTGAACATGGGTGTCACCGGATTCCGGGCAGGAACTGAATGAGCAGGTCGATGGCCTTGATGCCGAGGAACGGCAGCACGATCCCGCCCAGGCCGTAGAGGTACAGGTTGCGGCGCAACATCGCTGACGCACTGCTCGGCCGGTAGCGCACACCGCGCAACGCCAACGGGATCAGCGCGACGATGATGAGCGCGTTGAAGATGACCGCCGACAGGATCGCCGACTGCGGCGAGTGCAGTCGCATGACGTTGAGCTTGTCGAGGCCTGGGTAGACCGCGGCAAACATCGCGGGGATGATCGCGAAGAATTTCGCGATGTCGTTCGCGATCGAGAACGTCGTCAGCGCGCCGCGCGTGATGAGCAGCTGCTTGCCGATTTCGACGATCTCGATCAGCTTGGTCGGGTTGGAGTCGAGGTCGACCATGTTGCCGGCTTCCTTCGCCGCCGACGTCCCCGTGTTCATGGCGACCCCGACGTCGGCCTGCGCAAGCGCCGGCGCGTCGTTGGTGCCGTCTCCGGTCATCGCGACGAGCTTGCCGCCGGCCTGCTCCTTCTTGATCAGCGCCATCTTGTCTTCGGGGGTGGCCTCGGCGAGGAAGTCGTCGACACCGGCCTCCTCGGCGATCGCCCGCGCGGTCAGCGGGTTGTCGCCGGTGATCATCACGGTGCGGATGCCCATCGCGCGCAGCTCGTCGAACCGCTCACGCATGCCCTGCTTGACGACGTCCTTCAGGTGAATCACCCCGAGCGCACGAGCGCCCTGGGTGTCTTGCATCGCGACGACGAGCGGGGTGCCGCCGGCGGCAGAGATGCCGTCGACGAGCGGTCCGAGCTCGGGCGGGATCGAGCCGCCCGCCGACGCGGATCCACTCGGCGACCGAGCTTGCTGCGCCCTTGCGAACCTGGCGGCGCCCGCTGTCTTCAGCGAGGTCGGCGCCGCTCATGCGGGTCTGCGCGGTGAACGGAACGAAGGTCGCGTGCGTCAACTCGCCCGGGTGCCGCTCGCGCAAGCCGTAGCGCTCCTTCGCCAGCACGACGACCGAGCGACCCTCGGGTGTCTCGTCGGTCAGGCTCGACAGCTGTGCCGCGTCGGCGAGCTCCGCCTCGCTCACACCTGGCATCGGCAAGAACTCCGACGCCTGCCGGTTGCCGAGCGTGATCGTTCCGGTCTTGTCGAGCAGCAGCGTGTTCACGTCGCCGGCGGCCTCGACAGCGCGGCCCGACATCGCGAGCACATTGCGCTGCACCAGGCGGTCCATGCCGGCGATGCCGATGGCCGACAAGCAACGCGCCGATCGTGGTCGGGATCAGGCAGACCAGCAACGAGACGAGCACGATGCCGGTCACACCATTGCCGGTCAGTGCACTCGTATTCAGGCACGCCGGGCTGCTGCGCCTTGGAGAAGATCGCCAGCGGCTGCAGGGTCGCCACCGCCAGCACGAAGATGATGGTCAGCGACGCGAGCAGGATGTTCAGCGCGATCTCGTTGGGTGTCTTCTGCCGGCTGGCACCTTCGACGAGGGCGATCATGCGGTCGATGAAGCTCTCGCCCGGCTTCTGGGTGATGACGACGACGATCCGGTCGGAGAGCACCTTCGTGCCGCCGGTCACCGACGAACGGTCGCCGCCCGATTCGCGAATGACCGGTGCCGACTCGCCGGTGATCGCCGACTCGTCAACGCTGGCGATGCCTTCGACGACGTCACCGTCGCCGGGGATCGTCTCGCCTGCCTCGACGACGACGAAGTCGCCCTGCGCGAGCTGGCTCGCCACGACCTCCTGGATGCTGCGCGCGTCGACCGTCATGCCCGGCTTCCAGCCACTGACGCGGCGGGCCATCGTGGTCGTCTTGGCGCGTCGCAACGTCTCCGCTTGCGCCTTGCCGCGGCCTTCGGCCACCGCCTCGGCCAGGTTGGCGAACAGCACGGTGAGCCACAGCCATGCCGTGGTGATGATCGCGAACGCGGTGTGGTCGCGGATCGCCAACCAGGTGGTGAACACCGAGCCGATCTCGACGATGAACATGACCGGGTTCTTGTACAAGCGTCGCTGGGTTGAGCTTGCGGAACGCGTCAGGCGTCGAGCGCCACAATTGATGCGGGATCGAGGAGACCGCCCTGCACCCGATGCGCAGTGCAGCGCCGGCGATGGTCGGGCTGAGCGTAGTCGACGTCATCAGTGCAGACCTTCCGCGAACGGGCCGAGCGCGAGCGCCGGCAAGTAAGTGAGAGCGACGACGATCAGCACGACGCCGACGACCATGCCGATGAACAGCGGGCGGTGCGTGGGCAACGTGCCCTCGGACACAGGAACCGGCTGCTGCCTGGCCAGTGACGCCGCCAACCCGAGCACGAAGATCATCGGAATGAACCGTGCACCGAGCATGACGATGCCGAGCACGGTGTTGTACCAGTTCGTATTCACGCCGATGCCGGCAAACGCCGAGCCGTTGTTGTTGCCAGTCGAGGTGAACGCGTACAGCACCTCCGACAGGCCGTGCGCGCCGGTGTTCTCCATCGCCGCGCGTTCACCGGGTAACGCCATTGCCACCGCAGTGCCGATCAGCACGAACACGGGCGTCGTCAAGAAGTACAGCGAGGAGAACTTCATCTCGCGCGCCGCGATCTTCTTGCCGAGGTACTCCGGTGTTCGCCCGACCATCAGGCCGCCCACGAACACCGTGATCACCGCGAGCACGAGGATGCCGTACAAGCCGCTACCAGTGCCGCCCGGAGCGACCTCACCGAGTTGCATGTCGAGCAGTGTGATCGCGCCGCCCAGGCTCGTGTAGGAGTCATGCATCGAGTCGACCGCACCAGTTGACGTCAACGTCGTCGCAGACGCAAACGTCGCGGAGTCGAGCACGCCGAACCGCGTCTCGGTGCCCTCCGATGCCGCGCCGACCGAGGTCGGCACGCTGCCGTGGTGCACTCCCTGGGCGACGTTGATACCAATCACGCTGAGGATCGACAGCACCGCCATGACGGCGACAATCGCGAGGCCCTGGCGCTTGTCGCCCACCATGCGACCGAACGTGCGCGGCAGCGCGAACCCGATGACCAGCAGGAAATAGATCTGGAACCAGTTGGTCCAGTTGGTCGGGTTCTCGAACGGGTGCGACGAGTTCGCGTTGTACGGACCGCCGCCGTTGGTGCCGAGTCTCCTTGATCGCCTCTTGAGAGGCGATACGGCCCACCGGTAATCGACTGGTGGCTGCCGGCAATGGTGTTGACGACGTGTGTGGAGTGGAAGTTGTCGATCGCCCCGCCTGCGATGAGGATCACCGCGAACACGACCGAGATCGGCAACAAGATGCGGGTGATCGTGCGGATCAGGTCGACCCAGAAGTTTCCCAGTTGGTCGGTGCGCGAACGCGCGAAGCCGCGCACCAGCGCGATCGCGACACAGATGCCGACCGCAGCCGATGCAAAGTTCTGCACGGCCAGGCCGACCATCTGCGCGGTGTAGCCCAGCGTTGATTCGCCCGAGTACGACTGCCAGTTGGTGTTGGTCGTGAAGCTCGCGGCGGTGTTGAACGACTGGCCCTGCTCCATGCCCTTGTAGCCCAGGCTGAACGGCAGATGATGCTGCGCGCGCAGCATGAAGTAGAGCCCGAGCACCGACACGAGCGAGAACGCCAACATGCTGCGCAGGTACGTCGACCACTTCTGATCGGCGTCCGGGTTAACCCCGATCGCGCGGTAGATCACCCGCTCGGCGCGCCAGTGGGTTTTGCTGCTGAAGACCCGCGCCATGTAGTCGCCAAGTGGCCGGTACGACAACGCCAGCGCGATGAGGAGTGAGACCAAGAAGAGAATGCCTGCAAGTGTCGCGTTCATCTAGAACCGCTCCGGGAACAGCAGCGCGACCACCAGGTAGATGGTGACTCCGACGGCGAGAATCAGGCCGATGAGATTTTCGGCGCTCACAGCTTTTCCGCCCCACGAGCGATCAGCGCGAAGATGGCGAACACCGCGAGGGTGAGCAGGATGAAGAACAGGTCACGCATGACGATCTCCTCGACGTTCGATGTCGGACTGCACGACGTAAAGATGGCGATCGGTTTCGACAGCTGCGGCTGTCGGTTGGAGCCGAGCGCAGCTGCAACTCGAGCGCCCTTGCCAGTGCCACGGCGAGCCCACTGCCGAGTAGCACGCCGATGCGGATGGGGTCGTGGTGGCCGTCCCAGCCGAGCTGGCCGGCGCCGTTGACCACGATGCCGTTCAGCATCAGCCAGGCGAGCCCGATACGAAGAGGCTCGTCAGCGGTCGGCACCACCAGCTGAGGAGGGCGACCGCGACCGCCATGACGGCGAGCTGAGTGCCCCAGCCGACAGCGGTTACCTGCTCTGGCGAGCGCGACGGCCACGGCCAGGGTCGCGCCGAAGGCCACCATGCCGACGAATGCGTCTGGCAATCGCGGGATCGGTAGCAGCGACCGTCTCGCGCCGCGGCTTCAATCTTCGTCGACCGCTCGTGCATGACGTTCAGCACGACGGCCTCCTTTCGAATCGGTGCCGGGAGCGGCAACTGATCCGAGTGAACCTCTGAGCAGGCTGTGTCGGCGCGTTTCTTGATGGAACCCTGACGCGGGGCCGCAAAACCCTGACGCATTCCTGACGCATCTCGGTCCCGCTCGCCCGCGTCGCGGCCTGTCGGCGTCCCGCCTCTCGGCTAAAGTCCGGACCATCAGGGCACTCGACCGTCGACTCGATGCGGCTCCGGCACCCGGCGTGGTCGCCGCGGTTGCCGGCGCGCTGGCTGTGCTGTTCGTCGCGGCGCGCGATCTCACGCACGGCGCGCACCTCGGTGCATTCGCGTTGGCGAGCTCGGTCTTCGTCCACCCCGGCGCCAGCGCCGACCTCCCCGTGCACACCGGCACCAACGGATACGACGGGCAGTTCTACTACCGCCTGGCGCTCGATCCGTTGACACACCAGGCCACGGCGTTTCACATCACCCTGGACAACCCGCCGTACCGTCAACAACGCATCGGACTACCCGCCACCGCGTGGTTCGTGCGCGAGGTGTTTCGCGCACCCGACGTCCCTCGCCCTTGTGCTCGTGAACGTGCTCGCGCTCGTTGCCGTTGGCTGGGCGGGAGCGGTGTGGGCGAGGCAATACGGTCGATCGACGTGGTGGGGTTTGGCGCTCGCGGCCTCCCCGGCGCTGGTCATGGCACTTGCGCGCGACCTGACCGAGCCGCTCGCGACCGCGGCGCTCGTCATCGGTCTGCTGTCGTGGACGCGGAGACGGCTGGTGGCTGGCATCGATTGCGTTCACCGTCGCCGTCCTCTGCCGGGAAACGGTGCTGATCGTGTTGCTGGGCATGGGCGTGTGGTGTCTCGGGCGACTGCTGCGCGGTGGTGGTCGGCACACCGGCGCACCCGCATAGCGCAGGTCGCTGCACTCTGCATACCGGCGGCAATCGAGGTCGCATGGCAGTTGCACGTGCGGGAGGTCTGGGGCGGAGAAGCTGCCGACCCTGTCGGGCAACAACCAGGTCGGCTTCAGCTTGTTGCGGCCGGTGCGATCGTTCTTCTTCAACGCGAGCGGCATCGGCCTGTCGCATCAAGGAATCCTCGACGGGATCTGGCTGGTCGAACGCTTCCTGCTGCTCGCGCTCCTCATCGTGGTCGCGAGCGGGTTGCTGCGATCGGCCGCGCCGCCTGAGCTGCGGCTCGGCTGGATCTTCGCTGCGCTACTCGCGCTTGACGGTCGCCTGGAACCAGGATGTCGAGTTCGTTCGAGCGGCAAACGAGGCCATCGTCGTTGGGCAGCTGCTCCTCCTAGCGCGCGGAGGCCGCGCCGCGAGCGTCGCCGTCACCGGCGTGGTCGGCTGGTCAGCACTGGTTGCCGTTGTCTACGCCGCTGCGCTGTAAAGCTTGGGGCCGCAACTGAGCGAGGGCCAACCCGAAATGGGCTGCTAGCCTGCGAACGTGGAGGTTCTGATCACCGGTGGCGCCGGCTGGATCGGTAACACGGTGGCCTGGGCCTGTCGCGATGCGGGCATCGAGCCCGTGATCCTTGACAACCTTCGAACCGGGCGCCGCGAGCTTGCAGCCGCATTCCCGTTCTACCTGGGCGACATCGCTGACCGCGAACTGCTTGAACAGGTGATGCGCGAGCACCCTGGCATCGAAGTCATCGTCCACTGTGCGGCGAGCACGAGCGTTCCTGAGTCGACGGAGCAGCCACTCGAGTACTGGGCTAACAACGTCGCTGGCACAGTAAATCTGCTTAGCCACGCAGTGGATCTCGGT
Organism: uncultured Actinomycetes bacterium; assembly: GCA_963809135.1. GTDB lineage: Bacteria > Actinomycetota > Actinomycetes > Acidothermales > Acidothermaceae > PALSA-607. Next base: position 209,851 of record CAWEIG010000011.1, on the reverse strand, counting down.
GTGACACGTGTGGTCTTCAGTTCGACCGCTGCGATCTACGCGCCGTCAGATGACGGGTCGGTGAGCGAATCTTCCGAGCTCGCACCGAGCAGCCCATACGCGCGAACGAAAGCCGCCGTTGAGCAGGTGCTCGTCGACGCCACGGCGGCGGGAACACTGAAGGCATTGAGCTTGCGGTACTTCAACCCGGTCGGCGCCGACCCGCAACTGCGCACCGGCCAGTCAGTGGCCGAACCAAGTCATGTGCTCGGCCGGATATTGTCGGCGCACCGCTCGGGCGGCCGATTCACCATCACCGGGACCGATTGGCCTACGCGCGATGGCACTGGGCTGCGCGACTACGTGCACGTCTGGGATCTTGCACTCGCCCACGTAGCCGCACTCCAGCGCTTTGACGCAGTCGTCGCGCCTAATGGGCATCGCGTGCTGAACCTCGGCAGCGGGAAGGGTACGACCGTTCGCGAGCTAGTTACAGCGGTCCAGAAGGCCGCCGGTCCGTTCGACGTCGTCGATGGACCACGCCGGGCTGGTGACGTGGCGGGCGCCTGGGCGCGATGCGACCTGGCTCACGACCTACTCGGTTGGACGCCGATGCTAGATCTCGAGCGCGGAGTCGCCGACGCTTTGCGGTGGGATGTTCGACGCCGGGAAATCCTCACATCGTGAGCTGATCGGCGTCCGCCAAAATCACGCGCACGCCTCGCGCCAGGCGTCGAGCGAAAGATGCTTACGCATCGAGGAGAATCCCGGGAGCTTCCCGCAAAAGGCACCCACCGACTCGTTGTACTCGACATGCAGGACTGCTTTTCCGGCGGCCACGAACGGCTCGAGAGCATTGCATTCGTCGTATTCGACGCATTGTTCGTTGATCGCGAAGTCGAATGACGGCGCGAGAGTAGCCGCCTGCTCGATGTCGTTCTTCAGTGCGACCCCTAGCCCACGTTGATGGGCGAGCTGAGCAACCATCGTGTCGTAGGCGAGCTGATCGGTGGCCGTCAACGGAAAGCCCGTATCGTTGGTATAACCATCGACGTTGTCGGGCTCGACCGCGTCGAAGCCTTTGGACTTGCAGACGTCGAAACGCGCCGCAATCAATGGACGCAACACGGCAACTTGCCGGATGTCGAGCCAGTTCTCGACCCAGCCGTCGAGTTCCTTGCCCCGCACGGAAGCTGGAAACTTGCCAGCGTCCGCCCGATCAGGTTCCCACGAGCCGACATCGACGTAACAGATCACGTGTCGACCCATGGCGTGCAACTGCGCAACGGTGGTCGCAGGCGTGTCAGCGTCGATGTCGTAAACCTGCGCGTCGACGGACGTGTCGACGACGCCCGAGAGCTGCCACTGCCACGTCGTTCCTGGCGTCGGCCGCCACATCTCACTGCGGGCTTGAGAAACGGACGACGACGCCACCGGCGCGACGCCCGGCGGGGAAGCCCCGCGGGAAGCGACCGGCGAGGAGATCGCCGCGGACGACACGGGTGCTGGCGACGACCGCTCTGTCGATGCCGTCGCGCGCATGCTCGCGTCAGCAGCGCTGCGGCTCTCGTTGTGGCCGGGCGACGATCCGGCGAGCACCCAGCCACCGAGAATGGCTCCGGCCACAACCGTGACGACCGCGGCAACCACCGTGACACGCGCGCTCCCCGCGGCAGCCACCCACCGGGGCAGCCGACGTGTCGTCATGGCCGGTCGAGCACGGTCGGCAATCGCGACCATACATTCGGCGGTGTGCCTTCAGTCAGGCACACCGTGCGTGCATGACGCCTAGTCATCGCGACCATCGGGTCGGCGGCTACTTCGCGCGGCGTCTCGTAGATCAAATGGCAAAATCGCGCCGCCGGCCGACTGCGCACCCACGCCGGCTCGACCATGCTCGCGTAGGCGGCCCACGAACCCTCGTAGGTCACAGTGACGTTCGCAAGATCGGCATACGCCGGGTGCGGATGCGTTCCAGGGTTGAGCACGACGAAGCGTGCACCGCCGGCCCGTAGGCCGACGGTGTACGTCTCGTAAGAACTCAAGGCATCAAGAGTGGTCGCCACCTGGTCGAGGAAAACACCCGTCACTCCATACCGGTCTTGATAAGCCGCGGCCTCGGCGAGGATCTCCTTCAGCGGCCGGGTGCCATAGCGACTGTCGACGTAGCCTACGAGCTGCACGCCTGCATCGTTCACTTCGTCAGCGACTTCGCGATAGACGGTCTCGACGTTCTCGCCGACCCCGTTGTGGACGTTCAGCACCACGAAGCGCAGGCCGGGCGCCGAGTCCGCGAGGACGCTCCACTCGCGACGAGCGACCGCCGGATGAAAATACGCCGGGACGGCGTAGTTGAGCGGTTGCTCGACTGTCATCGGTGACGAAACGGCGAGCCGAGCTGCACAGCCGCCGTGGCCCACACCGCCACCGCGAGCGCGGCGAAAACAGCAAGATGCACGAACAACAGCGTAACGACATTGTGGACGACGCCTCGCATCGCGAGGTCACACCCGAGCGCGACGGCCAGAATCAGCGTCGCTCGTCCTGTCATCTGACACGAGACGAGGATCGTCGCACCGAGCAAACCGATACCGAGTTCGCCATACCCCAGATGGTGCAGCGTCGAGACCGTAGTGAGGTCGTGGGCCCGGGCAGCAGGCAGCAGCACGGCGGCCGTCAGCACGGCCAACACCAGCGCGTACGCCAAGCCACGCGACGCCAGCATGTGGCGCATCCGTCGCCTGAACGCAGGCAGCTCGTCGAGTCGCTGCAAGAGGGACGCGCAACCACTACGAAACCCGCATAGCTGCATCTCCGCGACTCCAAGGCTGGCCGCCAGCGGCAACATGCCGATGCCAATCACGGTGTTGACGCTGCCATGCCCCGATGACGTCACGATGTCGAGCACGGCGTACATGAGAAGCCCAGCGGTCAGCCCTCCGTACAGTGCGTGGAGAAGCGCGCCGCGCACGTCGCGAAGGCCCAACCTGATCCGACGCTCGTTCGCGGTGCCGCGCGTCACGCTACTGATCGTCTTCCACGCAAGTGCGCTGACGACGACGACGGCAACCAGCGATGTGCAGGCGAGCGTCGCGAGCAACCCGGTGCCGATGACGGCGGTAGGCAGCGTGATGGCAAGAGCAGACAGTACGGCCACCGGAGCGAGGGACATGAGCAACAGGCGGTCGCGGTCGAACACAAGCAGCACCGTCGCCGCCACGACATAGACAAGCTGCGCGCTGGCGACCAGTACCGCACCCCGCGGCATGGTGCGGGTTGCGGCCGCAACGAGTGCAAGCACGCACGCGGTTGCGGCAGTGCACACCAGGGCTCGCCGGAGGAATCTCGCTGCCGCCCCCGACGCGCCACCACCCTTCAAGATGTACGCCAAATGAGAGACGCCTTGGGTGATCGACATCGACGCGACGTTCCCAAGCAGCAATGCGACGATCACCGGCGTCGAGACGTGCAGCAGCCGCAACACCGCCGCATACGGCAGCATCGGGAGTGCGTAGAGAACGCCTCTGCCGAGGTGGCGCGCCATAGGGAGGCGCCATGGGTCCGACGGCAACGGCGGTGCACTCTCTCGGCGCGGCACCAACTCATAAAGCCGCCGCGAGAGTTCGAAGACGTTACCCACGCGATACCGCTCACGTACCAGGTGGTCGTTCAATCCGCAGGCTTCGAGGCTCGCCGCGATCTCAGCGGAGTCGACGGCTTGCGTGCACACGGTGTCGTGGTCGCGGGCGAGCAACGCGATTGGGTACTGGCTGCGCACCTCCTTCGCGGCGTGGGAATACCACTCCTTGCTGCGCGCGGGCGCCGAGCTGGGACGGCGCCGCGGCACCAGGAGACCATGTGCGAGTGCGCCCTTGTCGAGTTCGGTGCCGGCACTCACGTGAGTGCACGCTCCCGCTCCCGCAGCTCCCCACTTTGGGCAGCGATCGGACTCACCGAGGTGTAGATGCCGCGGAAGGTATCGAGCATCCGGTCAAGCTGGAAGCAGCTCAACGCGCGAGCACGGGCAGCGACGGCTAGGCGTGAACGCAACCGGACGTCGAGCAACACATCCAGCAACGCACTCGCAAGGCGCGCCGGGTTGCCAGGCGGTACCAGTAGCCCGGCGTCTCCTACGACCTCGGGAACCCCACCCACGTCGGTCGAGACGGTCGCACGTCCGCACATCATCGCCTCGATGACGGTGTACGGCAAGCCTTCGCTGATGCTCGTCAAGGCGACGACATGGGCACCGTGATACGCGGCCGCTACGGGCGAGACTGGCCCTTCGAATGCCACGGAGTCTCCAACGCGGCGGTCGTCGACCAGTGCACGCAACTCCTGCTCGTACTCCTCGTTGCCGGCGGGGGTCGGACCGAACAGCCGCAGCCGCGCGTCGGGGATGACGTCGCGAACCATGGCGAAGCCCTCGATGAGCGTCGCGAGGTCTTTGAGTGGATCGATGCGACCAACCCAGACGACGGTCGGCACGTCGGGCTCGGTCTTCGCGAGCGGGTACTTTGCCGCGTCGACGCCGTTGAACGCAGTGACGATCGAGTCTGGGTTGGCGCCGTGCTCGATCTCCCACCGCTGGTTGTAGACATTGACGGGCGCGATCACGTCAGCGTTGGCATACGCGGTGTAGGTGAGACGCCGGAAGAACGACAGCAGGATTGACTTTACCGGCCAGCTGCAATCCAACGAGGCGAAAGCGAGGTACCGCTCACGCAAGTAGACACCATGCTCCGACATGACGAACGGCGTGCCGTAGGTCCACTTGCTGACGAGCGCTAGCAGCGAAGGAAGGCCATTGGACACCGCGTGGCAGATATCTGCGCGGATCGGCGGCAACATCAACGGGCGCAACGAATGCTCAAGAAGCTCAAGGGCCGACATCGCCTCGTGCAGGCTCATCGTTGCTCCGTGCTGGCGCACCCACAGTCGGTTGAGCGATTCGGTCACAACGTCGGTACGCAAGGCAAACGCGAGCCAACCGCTTGGAGCGACGGTCGCGAGATGGTGCAGCTCAGTCTCGAACTGCTCTTGTGGTACGTCCGGATTAACGAGGGATTCAAGAAACCGGTGAAGCGATGGCCTGACGCCCGCACGGCGCGCGGTCCTTGCCACGATGGGACGTGCACGACCCCACAGCGGAACGGCCGTCAGGCTGACGACGTTGCCGGGCATCGCGATCTCGGGTTGCGCGTCATCGTCGGCGGTAATCGCAACCATGTGGAAGTCGTGCTCGGGCAAGCCGCGAATCAGCTGGTCACACCAAGTGCTGACACCTCCAGCTGAGAAGGGATAGCAGCCCTCGGTGAGGAGCGCGACATTCAGCGGGCGCAGTGTGGCGCTAGGCGTGCCCATCAGTCCCTTCACGTTCATGCCTGGATCGAACGTGCGAGGGCTAGCGCACCCGGCGCAGCTGCGGAGCGATCAACGGTCGTCGCGGATTCCCCCACGCACCGCCGCCGTTGCGTGGGAACGTGGTCTCGGTGTAGGCCGATAGCAGCGATACGTTGTCCGCCGCGTCGACTGCTTGCACCGCAACGATCTGAGACTGGCCGCGCGCCAGCGACGCGACGATTGACGACTGGGTCGTTGACCCAAGACTCGACCACGTCGCCGGAAGTGGGCCACCGATGTTGGCCCGCTTGACGAACACGTTGTAGTGCACGATCGGCGAGCCGTTCGATGTGCCGACCCACGAGTACGTCACATTGCTGCGTGAGGTGAACGGTGCGGACGACGGCGGCAGGGGCGTCAGCCTGATGGTCGGTCGCCCACTGGGTACTGCCGTTGCAGTCGCCGCAGGCCCGGAGCCGACGGCGTTGATCGCCGCGACGGCGAACGTGTAGGTCGTGCCGTTCGTCAGGGCACTGATCGTGGCCGACGTTGCAGATGCCGGCACCAACGCGGTGCTCTTCGTGGTGGCCCCGATCGACGCAGTCATCCGGTAGCCGGTGATGGCTGAGCCGCCATTGCTCACCGGAGGCTTCCAGGACAATGCGACCGATGCGTTCGACCCCTTAGCGGTCAGGCTTGTCGGCGCGGTGGGGACAGTCGTTGGGGCGACGGGCACAATCGCGGGCGACGGCGCTGATGCGGGTCCGGTGCCTGCAGCGTTCACTGCCGCCACCGTGAACGTGTAGGACGTTCCGTTGGTCAATCCGGTCAGTGACAGTGATGTCGCAGTCGTCGACGTGGTGATCGGTGTCTGGGCCGTCGCGCCGACATACCGTGTCACGACATAACCGGTGATCGCGGAGCCGCCGTCGCTAACTGGCGCCGTCCAGCTCACGGTCGCCGCAGCATTGCCGGCGATTCCTGAGACGCCTGTCGGCGCGCCAGGTACCGCGGCGGCTGGGATCTGGTAGCCCACGTTCCCGGGGTTGGCGACGACGCCGGTCGTGGAGGCACCGATCCAACCGGACAGCTCACCTGCGTAGGAGGTCATGCTCGGTGTCGCCGGTCCGGTCGTGCCCGTCGGAACGGTCAACGGCACTGCCACTGCCGAGCCACCGAGGTGCACGCCGAGACCATCGATATACGCGGACACACTGGCACTCGCCGCGTTCCAGGCGTCGGTGCGACCCAGGGTCTGGCCCTCCTGGGTCAGCGTCTGCTCGACGATCGGCGCATTGGTCGCAAAGATCCCCCGGTAGTCGCTGAGCACGTTGCTGATAGTCGGCAACAGGATCGCGTCCTCGGACAGGTTCGACTGATGCGCGTACGTCGGCCTGGGGTCGTTTGTGAGCACGTGCGAGAGAGCGATTCGACTTTCGAGCGGAAGGATGTAAGACGTAAAGCTCGCCTTGGCGGCTGCTTCGGTCGACGCGTCGAGTGGCGTAATGCAGGTCGTCGTTGCAGGGTTAGCGGTGCAGATTCCACTGCCGCCGTTCGCCACCGAGGTGTAGATCCAGTTGTACTCGCTGACCTCGTCTTGGTAGGTACCTGCGTTGTAATAGATGTTCATCGGGTGCCGTGGCACGGTTTGCGTTGTGGTCGAGCCCTGCACAAAACGTTGCGCGGTCTCACGTGAGGCGTCTGACGCGGCGTAGCGAATACCGGTCGCGAGTAACGCCGGCGCGAAATTCGGATTGTCCATCGGCTGTTGCGGCAGCGTCAGCAAACCGGAGTGCTCGCCGCTCACGAGTTCGGTCGGGTCGAAGTTCGTCAAACCCTTTTGGACGGCGAACTGCTGGTTTTCCTGGATCTGCGGAATGATTCCGCCGTCGGTCGGGTCTCCCACCTGCGGGAACCACTGGTAGTCGGCCGGGTTGGTGTCACCGGGGGTCACACGCAGCTGACCGGAGATTGTGCTCAGGCACCCCCACGGGATCGTCGTAAAGTCCTGACGGCAGCCAAGGAACGCATGCGACCACGTGTGGTTTGTCCAGTGGAACTGCGATTGGGCAGCCAACAACGCGTTCGCCATCGGGTCGCTGCCGCCGTTGTCGGCCGCATACTGCACGGTTCCGTCTGCGTTGAAGACCAGATCGAACCGGTAGCCGTTCGTCGTCTGCCAGCTCGTGAGTCGCTGGACGTCGGCCGCAGTCATCCGGATGTCGGTCGTGGTGATCGCTGGGTTAGTGCAGTCGTTGTCAGGGGTGCAATGACCGGTGATGCTCCAACGGTTGTCAGCGAGGAACGTGTCGTCGACCTGCACAGAGAAGTAGTTGCGGTCGTAGCCGAGGTGAATGCCGCGCGTCACCCATGTCACAAGACCATGTGCGATGTCTTGGAACCACTGCTGGTTCTCGTTGTAGCCGACGGTCAGGAACATGTTTTCGTGGCCGCCAGCGGTGCTGACCCCGACGATCGTGCCGCTCGTGCCGGTCCCAGGGTCAGCAGCAGTGACAAGCGATTGCACCGTGCTCGCCGATGCAGCTGGAATCGTCGCCAAGTAACCGTAGGTTTCGCTGACGGAAGGGTCGAAGTTGTCGAATGCGAATTGGCCGTGCAGGTAGGAGAACGGGCCGGTAAGGCCGGCGGCGGTGACAGTCGCAGTACGCCCGTCGAGGGTGCCCGAATACGCGGGCGTGTTGAGACCGAGGCCGGGAGGCCATACGTAGGCCGAAATCTGCCGGACGCCGAACGTCTGCTCGTACGTCGTCAAGGCCGTGAGTTCGGCGGCCGTCAGGCCGACTGGTGCCGCGTTCGGGAGAACGACGGCCTGGAACTTCCCTTCGTGGACCGTCGCGCTATCGGTCTCCAGGTACGCCTGATTGATCGTCGGCCGCGTGGCCGAGGTGAGGTCGACAGTGGTGAACGGAACGCCTTCGCGGGAGAACTCGACCGCTATCGCGTTCGCCGACGGCGTCCCGTCCTCGACGACGAGTGCCCGCAGGTCGATGCGGATCGACGGACCGCTAACGGCGGTTGCGGTTGGACCGTAGCCAACCATGACCAACGCGGAAACAGTTCCGAGTACGAGCATGCGCCTGGCCAGCCCGAAATGGCCCAATCGAACCTGCATTAACCCGCCCCGTTTACGCCGCAGAACCGGCAACCGCCCCATGGCGAAGAACTGCATCGCCCCGCGACCAAGTTGTCATCGCACACGGCGCACGACAATCGACGCTTCGGTTGAGGGGGCATGGCAAATGGCGCAGCCACTAAGGGGCATGCCACGACAAACCATGTCGAGACACCACAGCCGCGGGGTGGGCGCGGCCGGCGACTTCTTTATCGGCTCCGAGCCAGGGGATCTTGAACGTGCGATCGAACGGGACCGTCGCCCCATCAACCTGCAACCTGACGATCAGCTTTCGAATCGCTTCGCGGGTACCGTCGGAGGGCGCCGGAGCGGTGGGGGTTTACGTCGGGTGCCGCTATCGAAGAAGGTGGCACCCGACCTGACGAAATCGTTAAAGCGTAAGCGTTCCGATACTCATAGACCTTCTCGCGTTGCGTCGCGTAAGTTCGACGTCATGGGCCGCGAAGGTGCGCACGACGAGACCGCACAGGTGGCTCGGCGCACCGTCCTCAAGGCCGGCTTTGCTGCCGCGGTGGTCGGTGTCTGAGGCGGCACCCTGGTCGGGTGCACGACGGGCTCGCACCCGGCCGCACGCATCGCTCCACGTACTGCGAACGATGCTAACGCCTTCCCCAGCGCAGCCGTCGCAGTCAGGCGCCGACGGCCAGCACACCGAACGCGAGCCCTGACGCAAGCCCTGCCGAGAGCGAACTCGCATCGGCATCGTCGTCTCCGACGCAATCCACCGCACAATCCTCGTCCCCTGTGACACCTGGATCACCCGCGGTCGAGATCGTGCACGGCCCCGCCTCGGCGACTGGCATCGCGCTGACATTCCACGGCGCGGGTGACGTGGCGCTCGCAACGAAACTGCTCGGAGAACTCGAGGCCGCAGGTGCGCGGGCAACCGTGCTCGCGGTCGGGCAGTGGCTCGACCAACAGCCGGCGATGGCCAAGCGGATCCTTGCTGGAGGTCATGAGTTGGGCAATCACACCTACCGGCACCTGACGATGCCGCCACTCACGGAGACAGTCGACGAATCCGAGATCACCCGATGTGCTGACGTGCTGCGACGGTTGACGGGCTCTGCGGGCCGCTGGTTTCGGCCGTCGGGCACCGTGCATGCGACGCCAGCGATTCTCGAAGCGGCCGGTCGTGCGGGTTATGCGACGAGCTCTGTCGTATGACGTCGACCCCTCGGACTACGCAGACCCCGGTGCAGCAACCGTCACATCGAGAGTGCTGTCCGCCGTCCGCTCGGGATCTATCGTGTCGCTCCATCTCGGCCATCTCGGGACAGTGCAGGCAATGCCTGCGATCCTCGATGGCCTACGATCTCGGGGTTTGGCCGCAGTGACGATGTCTGAGTTGATGGGTTGAGATTCGCCGTGTTCGGAGATTCACGTTCAGCGCCGGGCTTGCCGCGGAAGCTGGCGACGTTCTTGCTGCTCGCGGTGATCGTAAGTGGCTGCACGGCAAGCGACCGTGACGACTTCGCACCCCGGATCGCCGCGCACGCACAACCCGCAGCACCAGCTGCCTCACCGGCCGCGTCACCGCGCGACTGTTGCGCCGTCCGCGACCGTTGGATCCGGCTAACCCAAGCGTGATCGCCAGCGCTGCGCCAGATCCAGCATCAGCGACTCCCACGCCGTCGACCTCGGGTGTTGCCGATCCACTGCCTGGCATGCCGGTTGCCGACGACGCGACGAATATCTACAACCATGACGGCCCGAACATGCTCAGCCCCGTCGTCAGCGGATTTCCGAATCTCGTCTACGTACCGAACAGCAACAGCAACACCGTTGACGTCATCAACCCAACGACCGGCGCAATCGTCGAGCACTTCGCGGTGCCGGCCCAGCCACAGCACGTGGTTCCGTCGTACGACCTCAAGACGTTGTGGGTCAACAGCGACGTCGGCAACGCGCTGACTCCGATCGATCCGGCAACCGGGCTGCCGGGCAAGCCGATCGCGGTCGCTGATCCTTACAACCTCTACTTCACACCGGACGGCGCGTATGCGCTCGTCATGGCAGAGCGGCTGCGTCGCATCGACTGGCGAGACCCGCACACGATGGCGTTGATTCACACGACACGCGGTGCCATGTAAGGGCGTCAACCACGCCGACTTTGCTGCGAACGGCCGCTACCTCATCGTCAGCTGCGAGTTCGACGGCCGCGTGTTGAAGGTCGACACGTTGACCAAGCAGGTCGTGGGGGTCATGCAACTGACTCCCGACGCGATGCCGCAAGACGTCAAGCTCTCACCTGACGGCAAGGTCTTCTACATCGCCGACATGCAGAGCAACGGCGTCTGGGAGATCGACGGCGACACGTTCAAGAAGATCGGCTTCTTGCCGACCGGCAAGGGCGCGCACGGGCTCTACGTGAGCCGCGACGCGTCGGTCATGTACGTGACCAACCGCGGTGAGGGATCGATCTCCCTCATCGACCTCGCGACCCGCACGGTGAAGACGACGTGGAAGATCCCCGGCGGCGGTTCTCCCGACATGGGTGGGTTGTCGGCCGACGGCACGCAGCTGTGGGTGTCCGGTCGCTACAGCGGGGTCGTCTATGACATCAGCACCACCGATGGTCGGCTGTTGAAGAAGATCAGGGTCGGGAGCGGTCCGCACGGGCTGTGCGTGTATCCCCAACCCGGCCGGTACTCCCTGGGTCACACCGGGGTTTTCCGCTAACTCGGATCACTTGCAGATGACGCGGCGAGGCCTTCAGATCACGCTCGGTGTGCTGTGGCTGCTCGATGCCGGCTTGCAGTTCCAGCCGTACATGTTCGGTCCGAAGTTCGCCAGCGACGTGATCAGCCCAGCGGGCGCCGGCCAGGCATCGTTCGTCAGCACTCCGATCGAGCACGTCGTCCATGTCGTCGGTGCGCACCCCGCCCTCTATAACGCCGCGTTTGCCTGTGCGCAGTTGGCGATCGGCCTGGGTCTACTGCTGCGCCGACTCGTCGTCCCGGCTCTTGTTGCTTCGATCGTTTGGTCCCTAACGGTCTGGTACCTAGGTGAGGGTCTCGGCGGTCTGACCGGACACAACCCGGCGCTGCTCACCGGCGCGCCGGGCGCGGCGCTGCTGTACGCGGTGTTGGCGGCAGCAGCGTGGCCGAACGGCCGCGAGCGCCCCGCATCGTGGTTGGCGTTCGCCTGGGCCGGCTACTGGGTGGGCGGCGCGCTGCTCCAGGTCTGGCGCGGCCCCCGCATCGGACCCGACCTGGCGGCGACCGTCTCCGAGTTGGCCAACGGTGCCCCGGGCTGGCTCAGCCGCATCGACTTCTCCCTCGCCCGAACGCTTCAGCATCTGAGTCCCGCCGCTGATCGCCGGTTGGATCGGCATCGAAGCGCTCATCGGGCTGGCCGCGTTCGCGCCGCGACAGGTACGCCAGGTCGCCGTGCTCGTCGGCTGCCTTGTCAGCGGCGGTTTCTGGATCATCGGACCAGGGTTCAGCCAGCTGATCAGCGGACACGGCACCGACCCCAACACTGCGCCCCTCGTCGTCATCATCGGCGTCGCGATCTTTGCCGCCCTTCGGCGAGACCGTGTCTTAGGGATGAGCGATGATCGTCGCCATGACGCGAGTGCTGATGATTCTCGGCTCGGGCGAGACCAGCCCAGCCATGGTCACGCCGCACCAGCAGCTGTTCGCGCGACTTGAGACGAACACCCGGGCGGTGCTTCTCGACTCGCCGTACGGGTTCCAGGAGAACGCCGACGAACTGACGCAACGCACGATTCAGTACTTCGATGACAGCGTCGGCCGCAAGGTCGAGGCGGTCACGTTCCGGTCGGCGCCGGTTGTCGACTCCGCTGCGCACGCAATCGAAATGGCCAAGCTGCGATCGGCCGGCTGGATCTTCGCCGGCCCGGGCAGCCCGTCATATGCGTTGCACACCTGGGCCGGCAGCGCGGTGCCCGACGCATTGCACGCCGTGTTGCGTGACGGTGGCGCCGTTGTCTTCGCATCGGCCGCCGCACTGACGCTGGGGCTCGTCACCGTGCCGGTGTACGAGATCTACAAGGTGGGTTCGGTGCCACAGTGGCTTGACGGCCTCGACGTCTTCGGTCGTGCTACTGGCCTGCGCGCAGCGATCGTGCCGCACTGGAACAACGCCGAAGGCGGCACCCACGACACCCGCTTCTGCTACCTCGGCGAGCGCAGGCTGCGCATGCTCGAGGACGTGCTGCCTGACGGCGCGTTCGTGCTCGGGATCGACGAGCACACCGGTCTCGTCATCGATCTCGACACCGGCGCTGCCGACGTCGTGGGCCGCGGGTCGGTCACCGTTCGCGCCAACGGCCGCGAGTGGTCGGTCGGCACCGGCGTCGAGCACCACGCTGGCCGAGATCGCCGAGCATGCGAACGTCGAGCCTGTTGCGGTGGCCGCTGCCGTCGGCTTCGCGCCCGGCCCAGTCGCAGCACTTGAACAGGCGCTCGAGCAACGCGACGTCCGCTCTGCGCTTGCTTTGTTGGCTGAGCTTGACCGCACCGCGTCGACATCCGAGCAGCGCGAAGCCGTCGGGTCGTATCTTGCGCGGTGCATCGCGGCTCTCGAGGATTCGGTCGACATGACCGTACGGCGACGCCCTACGTCGAACTGCTGCTGGCGGAGCGGGCGCGGGCTCGCGACGACAAGCGGTGGAGCGACTCCGATGCGATTCGCGACGGTCTCAGCGCGCTTGGCATCGAGGTCAGAGATAGTCCGGACGGCGTGAGCTGGGGGTTCACCCGATGACGCAGCCGTCCATCGCGCCGATCGCACTCGTCGGGTCAGGTGAGTACCTGCCGGTCATGACAGAAATCGAGGGCGCGCTCATCGCCGGGCGGCCGCCGCGCTACGTGCAACTCGCGACAGCCGCGGCACCTGAGGGCGAAGGCTCGTTGCGCCGGTGGCACGCGCTCGGTAAGCAGCAAGCGGATCGGCTCGGGGTGCAGCAGGTGGTCGTCGACGTACGAACGCGAGAGGACGCCGATCAGCCGGCGTTTGCTGATGCCATCGCGGGTGCGGGGTTGATCTATCTGTCGGGCGGCAATCCGGCGTATCTCGCGGAGACGCTGCGCGACACGGCGGTGTGGCGCGCGATCGTCGCTGCGCATCAAGCGGGCGCGGCGGTCGCCGGGTTGCAGCGCGGGTGCGATGGCGTTGGCTGACTGGGCGCCGCGCATCGGCCAGCTCAACAGCCGCCAGCCGACCGGTCTCGGCTTGGTGCCGCACGTTCGGGTGATCCCGCACTTCGACACGATGCCTTCGCGGGTACCCGACGTACTGCGCAACGCCCTGCTGCGCCTGCCAGAGGGCACGACGTTGCTCGGCATCGACGAAGACACCGCTCTCGTCGGAGGTCCGCATGATTGGGAAGTGCGCGGTCGGCAGTCTGTGTGGGTGCTCAGCGACGGTGTCCGCAAGGAACATCCCAGCGGAACCAACCTCAGCACGCCGTAACCCACGAGCTCAGGTTCGGGAGCGTCGTTCCGATAGGAAATCGTGTCGATGTCCTCACCGATTGTGGCCGACGTACGCGTCGGCGGCGGTCGATCCACCTTCCTCGGTCTAGCCGCAGGAGCCGCGTTCGCGATGTTTGGCGCTGCGTTGACCGTCGCTCCGCACGCCAAAGTGGCCGAAAAGATCGTCGGTGTCTTGACGATTGCGTTGTTCGGGCCGCTGTCGCTCTACGCGGGTGTGCGGCTGCTACGAGCCGGCTGCGTCTATGTGCTCGGAACAGACGGAATCCGGTTTCCGCTTTACGGCTGGCCTTTGCTTCCGTGGGCCGACGTCCAGGGGACCCGGCTCGTCATTCGTCGCGGTCAGCGATACCTCGCCTTAGATGTGCGGGACGCTGAATCCAGGTTGCGCCAGATGAAGTCAGGAGCACGCGTCGCACGGCGAAATGTGCGTACGGGCCTCGGGCTCATCTCGATCCCGGAGATGTTGGCACCCGCAAGCCTTGAGGAACTCCAGGCAGAGATTGAACGCCGTCGGGCCCCCGCCGCAACACTGCCTGCTGCAGCACCGCGAAGCACAAGTACATCGATCCTCCCGATGTCAGGGGCCAGTGTCGGCACACCGATTCGTGAGGCGCTGCCAGGTAGCGCCCGCAGGATTCGCAATATCGCGGCTATCCACGCACTGCTGTTGGTGCTAGCACTGCTCTCCCATCACGCCGCACAAACTCCACACGTCGTCGTCCTGGGGATCGCTGTTGCACTGCTGCTTGGCGCGTTAGCGGCGCACTTCGAGGCGGTGATAGTGGGGCTAGTGACCATAGTGGCAGCCGAGGCAATGCTCGTCGTCGTGGATCTCACCGTCGGCCATCACATTGCCCTTGCGACGCGAGTGCTGTACCTGTTCTTCCCTTTCTTCGTCGTACTCGCGGCGGCTCAAGTGTGGCCGCGAATGACCGCCCGGAACGTCTAACCGATCTGGCAAAGCGCTAGCATTTGATCATGGTCGGAGCCGACATTTATAGACCTGAGCAGTGGACCGATTTCTTCGTTCTGGTCGGGACAGGCGCGATCACGCTCACCGGCCTGGTCTTCGTGGCGATGTCGCTCAATATCAAAGCAATCGCCATCGGCGCGACGCATCGCAACCGAGCGATCAACACACTCACGGGTCTGGCGCTGGTTTTCATGCGCTGTGCGCTCGTGCTCATGGCCGGGCAAAACCATCGGGCGATCGGCGCAGAACTGTTCGTAGTTTGCAGCATTTCGGCAGCCATCTTCATCAAGGGCTACACCAAGGCCCTGCGGATGAGCAAGGGTCTCCGGCTCTCTCGCATCGTCGGCGGAAGCCTTGTGCACTTCGCCGAGATGATCGGCGCCGCCCTCTTCTTTTTTGGGCACGTATCCGGCCTCTATGTTGCAGCGATCGCGATCGTAAGCAACACCTGTTACATGATTACCGCAGCATGGTTACTAGTGATCAGCGCCTTCGATCAGAAGACTGAAGTAGCGTCGTCGTAGACGGCGCTA
Organism: uncultured Actinomycetes bacterium; assembly: GCA_963809135.1. Lineage (GTDB taxonomy): Bacteria > Actinomycetota > Actinomycetes > Acidothermales > Acidothermaceae > PALSA-607. The sequence continues at coordinate 194,404 of CAWEIG010000011.1, read as the reverse complement.
CACCGGCCCTGACGAGCTGTCCGGCCGGTGGGCGAACCCACCGGCCGGACAGGACCCGATCAGGTAATCAGGGTGCGATCGCCGTGATCCAGGCAGGACCACCCGAGCCGAGCCCGGTCACGTCGTCCCAGCCCTTGTTGATGCTCAGCGTGCTGTCCTGATTGAAGGTGCGCACCGAGTACAGCAACCCGCCAGTGCCATCGACGCCGTTCGCGAAGTCAACGCGTACGTCGCCCTCAGACTTCGGCTTGCCCTTCACGTCGGTGAACGCGGCGGCGTTGCCGTAGATCGTCGGGTTGAGCAGTCCGACACGCCGAGCCGGCGTTCTCGATCGCCAGGGCGCGTGAGTCCCGCGAACAGCGGAGACGCGAGGCTCGTACCACCGATGCGGTACTGGTCGTAGTACTTGCCGTCCGGGAACGTCTGCGTCTCCCCGATCAACATGCCGGTGTTGGGGTCGGCGTCCATAGCGACGTCCGGCACCCCGCGGTACGCGCCGGGCACTGCCGTGCCCTGGTAGGCCGGCTTGTTGAACAGCGACGAGAAGCCGCCACCTGATCCGTACAGGAAGCCGACCAGGTTCCAGGCCGTGCCGGTGCTCGACAGCGAGTACTTCACTGTGCCCCAGCCGGTCGCGTCGATGATCTGGCCAGCGCTGCCGATTTCGGTGGACGTGCCGCCGACGCTGGTCACGTACGGGTCGGACGTCGGGTAGTCGGCCTGCCTGGTGCCCGTGTTCGCCAACTCGTCGCCGTTGTCACCAGAGGAGAACATGAAGCTGATCCCCTCGACTGCGCCCTGCAGGAACACAGCCTCGTAGGCCGGTATGAGGCTCGCGTCCTCGGACTCCTCGGGCTCGCCCCAGGAGTTCGTCACCAGCTGTGCGCTGTCGTCGATGACCACCTGGGCCAGCGAGTCCAACAGGTCGTTGTCGAAGCAACTCGCGGCGCCGTAGAAATGGATGTTCGCGCCAGGTGCCATGGCATGGACAGCCTCAACGTCGAGGGTCTCCTCGCCGTACCACCCCGAGGGCCCGCACAAAGCGGCGTGCGTGAACGAGGTCGCGTCGGTCTGCGTGAGCTGGCCGGCGGCGTAGCCGCCGTCTCCGTTCCTCGTCGCGTAGGTCTGTGCGTCCTTCGCGATCGTCGGCGCCGCGTAGGCGTCAGTGATCGCGACAGTCACGCCGGAGCCGTCGAGCGAGGTCGCGCCCTCATAGGCCGACCGCAGGAACGGACCGGTGTAGCCGCACGGCGCGTAGGCCAGCGTCTTGCCGTCGAACTGCGGAAGCGGCGTCGAGAAGTCCGCCTTGTACGTCGCCGGAATCTGGCCGTAGTAGGTCGAGCACGGCCTCGCGTTGCGGAAGCCGGGCGGTGGAGCTGCGGCGGGCTTCGGCGGCGTGGCGTAGTGCTCGAGACGTGTCGAGTCCCTCGACCGTGAGCACGTTGGACGCGAGCGAGTCGGGCAGGTTCACCGGTCCGGCGGGTGCCTGCACCTTCGCGCCATTGCGCTTGTAGACGTTGATGGTGACGCCGAACGCCTTCTCTGCCTGGGCGACGGTTCCGGTAAAGGCCACGTAGCTGTTTTCAGCGCCCGTAGCGGTGATCGTGAGCCCGTTGCTGCCCAGGAAGGCGCTGACGGCCTGGACCGAGGCCGCAGTCGGCGCGAACTGCGCCTGATACTGCGCCGCGGTCAGGATCTGTCGGTAGTTCGCGCTGCCCGGCGTCGCGATCGACGTAGCCAGCGATGCCAGCGAATCGAGTCCGCCCTGTGGCGCCAGATAGACGCGCGCCGCGACCTGCGCGGTCGAGGCCGCTGCGCCAGTCTTCGCCGCCTTCGCGGTCCAGGTAGGCGCGGTCACTGCCAGCGGCTTCGACGAGCCCGCAGCGGATGCCGGTACAGCGGCGGCTAGGCCGCCGATAACTCCGATCACCGCCCCAGCAGAAACGATCCTGAAACCTCGCGTTCGATGCATCCTCATTGCAGTCATCCCCTTCGCATTTTGTGGTCGGGAACCAAGACGGCCCACGACATCGCAAATGTTGAAAGGTCTGCCGGAGGCTGTTCGGATACTTACATGCATGCCGACGGCAGCGGAAGAGCCCGTCCGGTTGTATCCGGCTGTCCGCAAAATGTGAGCGGGTGACGGGAATCGAACCCGCACTGTCAGCTTGGGAAGCTGATGTTCTGCCATTGAACTACACCCGCGCGTACGCCCCCAGAACGGCCGAAACCAGCGGTCCGGGGCGAACGACCCGCCCACTGTACCGACGTCCCGCCTAACTGTCCCGGCGAAGTAACCACGCCGTGCAGCCTCACCTTCACCGACGATGAAGGCGCAGCTAATGCAGTTGGCGCGACACCGATACGACCGGTAAACAGTCGTTCACCAACCCCGGCCCGCGGAGGAAACCATGGCGACTGAACCGATTGTGATCCCCGACGCGACCGCCGAGCCGGCCGCCTACAAGCAGGCGCTGCTCGACCTCATCGGCGACACCGATCCCGTCGAGACGATGTCGGCAACCGTGCAGCAGTGGCGCGAGATCACCGGCGCGCTGACGCCCGAACAGCTCACGACCGAACCAGTCGACGGCGAGTGGTCTGCCGCCGAAATCACCGGACACCTCTTCGACGTCGACCTGGTCTACGGCTTCCGCTGGCGGCTGCTGCTGACCGAAGACTCCCCGACCTACCCCGGCTACGACGAGAAGCTGTGGACCCCGATGCCGCGCCTGCCGTTCCCCGATCTGCTCGACGCGTGGGCCGGCCTGCGCGCAGCCAACATGCTCGTCCTCCAGGCGAACTGGCCCGCCGCAGCGCAGCGCGTCGCGATCCACTCCCAGCAGGGCCCCGAGACGTTCGACGTGACGCTCCGCAAGATCGCCGCGCACGATCTTGCCCATCTGAACCAGCTTCGCCGGACGGCGGAAGCTGCCGTCTGAACGCGGCCCGACCGCCGTCAACACCAACGGCCGAAGCCCGGTAGATTGCCCGCGTGCTGCTCTCCGACCGCGACATCAGAGCCGAGCTCGCGGCGGGCCGCGTGATCCTCGATCCGTACGACCCGATCATGGTGCAGCCGTCGAGTGTCGACGTCCGGATCGACAAGTACTTCCGGGTGTTCGAGAACCACCGCTATCCCCACATCGACCCCGCCACCGAGCAGCCAGACCTCACCCGCCTGGTCGAGCCCGCGGCGGACGAGCCGTTCATCTTGCACCCCGGTGAGTTCGTGCTCGCGTCGACATACGAGGTCATCACCCTGCCGGACGACGTCGCTGGGCGCCTCGAGGGGAAGTCGAGCCTCGGCCGCCTGGGCCTGCTGACCCACAGCACCGCTGGCTGGATCGACCCCGGATTCTCCGGCCACGTGACCCTCGAGCTGAGCAACGTCGCGACGCTGCCGATCAAGCTCTGGCCCGGCATGAAGATCGGCCAGCTGTGCCTGTTCCGCACCTCCTCGCCGTCCGAGTTCCCGTATGGCAGTTCTGTCTATGGCTCGCGATATCAAGGACAGCGCGGGCCGACGCCGTCCCGGTCGTGGCAGAACTTTCACCGCACCCAGATCTAGCGCTACGGAGGTCCGATGGCTATCAGCCTCGGCAGCATCGTCTTCGACAGCCCCGACCCCCACGCAGCGGCGGCGTTCTATTCGGAACTCACCGGCTGGCCGATCGTGCGCACCGACGGCGACTGGATCGATCTCGACATGGGCAATGGCGCAGCGTTCTCGCTTCAGCTGGCGCCCGACCTGGTGAAGCCGAAGTGGCCAGACCCTGCGTGGCCGCAGCAGGCGCACCTCGACCTTGAGACCGACGATCTCGACGGCGAGCAGGCCCGCGCGCTGGCCCTCGGCGCGAAGGTGCTCGACGACTCCCCCGAACATCCGACCTTCCGGGTGTTCGCCGACCTCGACGGTCACCCGTTCTGCCTCTGCGCCAGCTAGCTCGAGCGGGCCGCGCCCGCGCACCGAGCGCAGCAACACTTCGGCGACGTCGATGACCTCGACGTCGTGCCGCGCCTCACCTGACGACTGCCGGTCACGCACCGCATCGCCGAGCATCACCCGGCAGTACGGGCATGCGGTCACCACGAGGTCCGGATCGAGCGCGAGCGCTTCGTCGATGCGTTCGTGGTTGATGCGCTTGCCGACGCGCTCCTCCATCCACATCCGTGCACCGCCCGCGCCACAACAGAATCCGCGCTCCTTGCAGCGCGGCATCTCCGTCGACGTCAGCCCCGGCACTGCGGCGAGCACATCGCGCGGTTCGCCGTAGACCTTGTTGTGACGGCCGAGGTAGCACGGATCGTGATAGGTCACCGATGAATCAACGGCGGACGTCGCCTGCAACCGGCCTTCGGCCACCAGCGACGACAGCAACTGGGTGTGATGAACGACCTCGAACTCACCACCGAGTTGCGGATACTCGCGCGCGATCGTGTTGAAGCAGTGCGGGCACGACGCGACGATCTTTCGTGCGCCGACCGACTGCAACGTCGTGACGTTTTGCTGCGCGAGTTGCTGGTACACGAACTCGTTCCCCATGCGCCGCGCCGGGTCACCCGTGCACGTTTCCAACGGTCCGAGCACCGCGAACGAAACGCCCGCCGACTGCAACAGTTCGGCCACCGCACGCGTCGACGAGCGAGCGCGGTCGTCAGATGCACCCGCGCAGCCGACCCAGAACAGGTACTCGACGTCGTCAGGAATCTGCTCGCCGCGACCGACAACGCGAACGTCGAACGACAAGCCTTCGGTCCACGCCAGCCGCGTCGACGCTGGCATGCCCCACGGGTTGCCCGCGTTCTCGAGGTTGCGCATCATGCCGCCGGCCTCGGCCGGGAACGCCGACTCGACCAGCACCTGATGGCGGCGCATGTCCATGATGTGGTCGACGTGCTCGATGTCGACCGGGCACTCCTGCACGCACGCGCCACACGACGTGCACGCCCACAGCGCTTCCGGGTCGATCACGCCGCCGGCCTCAATCGTGCCGACCAACGGTCGCATTGCGGCTGCGGTTTCGGCGCCCGACAACAGCGTGGGCGCCTTGTCGAACAGGTGGTCACGCAGGTCGGTGATGATGAGTTTCGGATTCAGCACCTTGCCGGTATTCCACGCCGGGCACACCGATTGGCAGCGACCGCACTCGGTGCACGTCGAGACGTCGAGCAGCCCCTTCCAGGTGAAGTCCTCGACCTTGCCGCGGCCGAAATTGTCGTCGTCCAAAGGGTTTTCGAAGTCGATCTGCGTGATCGCCCGAATACATCGGCAGCAGCGGCCCGAGCGCATCGGGCTTGCGGGCGAAGTAGATGTTGAACGGCGCGAGCACGATGTGCAGGTGCTTCGAGTAGGTGACGAGACACCAGGAACGACAAGGACGACCACGAGCTGTGCGAGTACGAAGAACGTTTCGATGCCGTGGTTGGCCGCACCGAGTGGATGCAACGCGCGCGAGACGAGCCATGACGCGAACGACCACCGGTAAGGCCGGTACGGGTAGTTGCCGGTGTTCATCTGCGCGCCGCGATAGACCAGCAACGTGGCGATGACCGTGAAGATCATGCCGAGGATCAACCACGCGGCGCCGGTGTGCGAACGGTAGAACCGCGAGTCACGACCGCGCCGCGATGGTCGGTTGAGGAAGCGGATCTTGGTGAACACAATCAGCGCGACAAGCACGAACGTCGCGAACAGGTCCTCGATGAACCCGAGCGCGGCCCAGTGGCCGATGCCGAAGTCGGCCTTGAACAACGCGCCGTACGCCTCGACGATCGTGAGGCCGAGCACGAGGAACGCCCAGAACGTCAATGCGTGCGCGAGACCAGGAACCGTCCACGCGAGCAGTTTGCGTTGCCCGATCACCTCGGTCACTTCGGCGCGGGTGCCCTTCACCGAGCTCGCACGCGCGGCCGTGCAGAGGCGTCAGCCGATCGACGTCCGGCCCGATCTGTTGCCGGTTGCCCTGACCGGATCAGCCGGTACAACCACCACAGCCGGCGCCCGGCCAGCGCGAACGCGACTACGGTCACACCGAGGCCGATGACGATCCGAACAGTCATCGGCCCTCCTCAGCACCCAGCTCAGATCAGGTCAGGACGCGTACGGGTCTGCCGGTGCGGTCGTGGTTGTGGTGAATGCCGTGACGGTACTCGCAGCGACCGTGGTACCGGTGGGAGTGACGATGTTGTCTTCAAGCAACGTTGCCGGTCGTTGGATCCATGAGGTACCCGAGCAGGTCGCCGTTTAGAGAACTGTTGCCGCTGATGGTCCCCGATACGAGGACGCCGATGCGTCCGGTCGTGTCCTTCACGCCCGACTCGATGTGGGTAGCTGGCCAACCTGGTCAGCGCGGCGAAGACCGCCAGGCGAAGTGTCGGCGAGGCGAGCGGGTTCAGCAGAACCTGCTCGGCGTTGACCAGGAACTGGGCGTCGGGGGCAGTCGATGAGTAGCCCTCGGCCGCGTAGACGCTTGCGAACTTCGTGTTGATCGCGCTCTCGAGCGCGCCCGGGTTGGTGGTCGGGAACGCGGCGAAGTCGGCCCGGGTCGGCGTGCTCGGGATCGTCTTCGAACCTGCGCCTTGCGTGTAGAAGCGTCGAGGTACCACCAAGGCCGTCGAACACCTGCGTGGTGTTCGCAGAACCGGAACCAGTCTGCAGATGCGTGCCGAGGACGCCGTACTGGCCGCTAAATGCTGCGGACGTCGATTCGGTAGCGACCGTTGCCCCGAGATTCGCCAGAACGCCGACTTGCGTCGCGACGTCGTCTGAGATCGACAGGGTGCCGCCGAAGACGAACGCGTTGCGCACGGTCGGGTTGTCCAAGACCAGTTCGCGCGTCGAGCCCTCGGGCAGCGCGCCGGCCGGCGGCACGAGGAGCAGCGGCGCCTGCTTCGAGCCGAGGTCGGGCCCAGCCGCGAGCGCGTCGGGGAAGTTGGCCCCAGTTGCGACCCCGACCGACGGTCGGAGCGGTGAAGAAGGTGTCGGCGACACGAGCCGCCGTCGCGTACCGGTCGGTGCCGACGATCGAGGTCGCCCCGGGGTCGGCGGCCGCGGCGGGACCACCGAGCGCGTAATGAGTGCCGCCGGTGTGCGCGGCCAGGTACGCGGCCGTCGCCGGCGCCTGGGTCGAGCCGTTGGTCAGCAAGATCGCCGCGCCGGACATGATCGCGGCCGGACCGCCGGCCAGCGCATCAGGGAAGTTCAGGCCGGTCGCCTCGAACACCGTGGTGGGGTCACCGAGTGCGTCGGCGATAGTGACCGCGGTCGCGAATCGGTCGCTGCCCGCAAGGCGCTTCACGACGAAGTGGTCGTCGGTGAGGGTCGTGACGACCGCCGCGCCCACCGCCGCCGTCCCGCCAAGGATGTAGACGGTGCCGCCGGCTGGCAGGACCCGGACGATTTCGGCGCCCACGCTCGGATTCAGCGCGGCGGACGAGGTCAACAACAGCGGCCCGCCGACCTTGGCCGCGAGCGGAACGCCCGCCAATGCGTCGGGGTAGTTGTCGGCGCGGGTGAGCACGACAGCCTTCGCGCTGCCCGGCGTCGGAAACTCGTCCTGCGAGGTCGCGATCGCGGTGTCGAAGCGGCTCGCACCGGAGATGCGCAGGACGGACGACGGCAGGGACGCCGCGGGTGCGGCGACGGCAGATAGCAGTGACGGCGTAGGCAGTAGTGGCCATGGGCACAGCTGTTCTCGCGGCCGGGCTGGCCTGCGCAGGTGCGGAGAATCCGAGCCCGCCCAGAAGCACGCTGACCACTGCGATGCCACTCCCAAGAGAGCGCTGAATCGATGGCATGGGGACGACCTTATCTCCCGGTTCCAGACTTGAGCGCGGCGGGCTCAAGTCTGTTTGACGCCGGCTGGTGGGCCGATTAACATGAGCGCATCAGACTCAACTTTCAGTGAGACACAACCCCCGGTTCCATCAGATCCATGAAGGAGTACCCCATGGCACGAGCGGTCGGCATCGACCTGGGCACGACGAACTCCGTCGTCGCCGTTCTTGAAGGCGGCGAGCCCACGGTCATCGCGAACGCCGAAGGATCGCGCACTACGCCCTCGGTCGTCGCGTTCGCCAAGAACGGTGAGGTCCTGGTCGGTGAGGTCGCCAAGCGGCAGGCCGTCACCAACGCGGACCGCACCATCCGGTCGGTCAAGCGCCACATCGGCACCGACTGGTCCGTCACCATCGACGGCAAGAAATACACCTCGCAGGAGATCAGCGCGCGCATCCTGCAAAAGCTCAAGCGGGACGCCGAGGCGTACCTGGGCGAGCAGATCACCGACGCGGTGATCACCGTCCCCGCGTACTTCAACGACTCCCAGCGCGAGGCCACCAAGGAGGCCGGCACCATCGCCGGCCTGAACGTCCTGCGCATCATCAACGAGCCCACTGCGGCCGCGCTCTGGCCTACAGCCTCGACAAGGGCGAGAAGGAGCAGACGATCCTCGTCTTCGACCTCGGCGGCGGCACGTTCGACGTGTCCCTGCTCGAGATCGGCGAAGGCATCGTCGAGGTCAAGTCGACCAGCGGCGACACGCACCTCGGTGGTGACGACTGGGACCAGCGCCTCGTCGACTTCCTGGTGACGGCGTTCAAGAACAGCAACGGCATCGACCTGTCGAAAGACAAGATGGCGCTCCAGCGACTGCGTGAGGCGGCGGAGAAGGCCAAGATCGAGCTCTCGCAGCAGGCCGAGACCACCGTCAACCTGCCCTACATCACGGCCAGCGCCGAAGGTCCGCTGCACCTCGAGGTGAAGGTCACCAGGTCGGAGTTCCAGAAGATGACCTCTGACTTGCTCGACCGCACCAAGGGCCCCTTCCACCAGGCCATCAAGGACGCCGGCATCAAGGTCGACCAGATCGACCACGTCGTCCTGGTCGGTGGTTCGACCCGGATGCCCGCGATCGTCGACCTGGTCCGCGAACTGACCGGCGGCAAGGAGCCCAACAAGGGCGTCAACCCCGACGAGGTCGTCGCTGTCGGCGCGAGCCTTCAGGCCGGCGTCATGAAGGGTGAGGTCAAGGACGTTCTGCTCCTCGACGTCACGCCTTTGTCGCTCGGCATCGAGACCAAGGGCGGGGTGTTCACCAAGCTCATCGAGCGCAACACCACGATCCCGACCAAGCGGTCGGAGACCTTCACGACGGCTGACGACAACCAGCCGAGCGTGCAGATCCAGGTGTACCAAGGCGAGCGCGAAATGGCTGCGTACAACAAGAAGCTCGGCATGTTCGAGCTGACCGGACTCCCACCGGCGCCGCGCGGAATCCCGCAGATCGAGGTCACCTTCGACATCGACGCGAACGGCATCGTGCACGTGTCGGCCAAGGACCTCGGTACCGGCAAGGAACAGTCGATGACGATCACCGGTGGCTCTGCGCTGCCGAAGGAAGACATCGAGCGGATGATGCGCGAGGCCGAGGCACACGCCGAGGAAGACCGCGCACGCAAGGAAGAGGCCGAGACCCGCAACCAGGCCGAGACCCTCGTCTACCAGACCGAGAAGTTCTTGCGCGACAACGCCGAGACAGTCCCGGCGCCCGAGAAGGACGCCGTCGACACGGCACTTGCCGGTCTGAAGAAGGCACTCGAAGGCACCGACATCGCCGCGATCCGTACCGCGACCGATCAGCTCGCCGCCGAGAGCCAGAAGATGGGTTCAGCGATCTACGCGAACGCCCAGGCGAACAGTGCGAGCAGCGGCAGCGACGGTGCCGACGGTCACGCCGACCACGAGCAGCTCGACCTCCGGGGAGGGCTCGACCGACGGCGCTGACGAGGTGATCGACGCCGAGATCGTCGACGAGGGCAAGTCGTGAGCGGGGCCGATCCGTTCGATCAGCCGATCGTCCGCGACAAGCGCCGGGTGCATTTCGATCCGGCGTCAGGCGCGGTCTCGCAAGACCCGCGATCAGGTGAAGGGCCCGCTTCGGCGGGCCCTTCAGATCCCGCGGTCCTTTCGATGGGACGTCGCGGCGGCATCGACTCGATCGAACTGTCCCAGCTGCGCACCGAGGTAGCCGAGCGCACGGCAGATCTTCAACGCGTGCAGGCCGAATACGCCAACTACCGCAAGCGCGTCGAACGCGATCGCGAAGCGGTGCGGGAGTTTGCGGTCGCCGAGGCGCTGGCGGCACTGCTGCCCGTCCTCGACGACATCGGCCGCGCACGCGAGCATGGCGAACTCGAGGGTGGCTTCCGTCAGGTTGCCGAGGCGCTCGATGCGGCGGTCACCAAGCTCGGGCTCACCCGATTCGGGCAGCCGGGCGACCCGTTCGACCCGACGCAGCACGAGGCGCTGATGCACTCGTACTCCGACGAAGTGAGCGAGCCGACTGCAGTGCAGATTCTCCAGCCCGGCTACAGCTACGCGGGCCGCGTCATTCGGCCCGCACGCGTCGCGGTTGCCGAACCAACTGTCGCCGCTACCGGTCGAATCGATCGACGTCGATGACCGAAGCCGAGCAACCGTCAGACCAGTAACGCGTAAGCACACGACACAAGACGCAGAAGGGAGGGACGTCGATGAGTACCCGCGATTACATCGAGAAGGACTACTACAAGTCACTCGGCGTCCCTAAAGATGCGACCGCTGCCGAGATCAAGAAGGCATACCGCAAGCTCGCGCGCGTGCATCACCCCGACGCAAATGCCGGCGGCGGCGCAAAGTCCGAGGAGAAGTTCAAGGAGATCTCCGAGGCCTACGACGTGCTGTCCGACGAGAAGTCGCGCAAGGAGTACGACGAGGCGCGGTCACTGTTCGGCAGCGGCGGCTTCCGGATGCCCGGTGGTTCGGGCGGCGGCACCGGCGCTCCCGGCGGCTTCAACTTCGACCTCGGCGACCTGCTCGGTAACGCCCGGGCAGGTGGCGCCGGCGCAGCCGGCGGTATCGGTGACATCCTCGGCGGCCTCTTCGGCGGCGGCGGTCGGCGTCCCAGCGCAACGCAGCAACCGCGCCGCGGCGCCGACGTCGAAACAGAGGTCACCCTCGACTTCGAGCACGCGGTTCGCGGCGAGACCGTCGCGCTGCGCATGGCGACTCCGCACCCCTGCACCGCCTGCAACGGCACCGGCGCGAAGGCCGGCACCACTCCGCGCGTGTGCCCGACGTGCAGCGGCACCGGCGTGACCTCGCGAGGTGCCGGCGGGTTCGCGTTCTCTGAGCCGTGCCGCGACTGCCGCGGCCGCGGTCTCATCGTCGACGACCCGTGCCCGGTCTGCCATGGCAGCGGCCGGGCGATGAGCGAACACACCATGCAGGTGCGCATTCCGGCCGGCGTCGCCGACGGTCAGCGCATCCGCCTGAAGGGCAAGGGCTCCCCAGGTGAGCGCGGCGGCCCGAACGGCGACCTCATCGTTTTGGTGCACGTGCGGCCGCACGAGTTGTTCGGCCGGGCGGGCGACAACCTCACGATCACACTTGCCTGTCACCTTCCCCGAGGCGGCACTCGGCGCCGAGGTCAAGGTGCCGACGCTCGACGGCCCGACCGTGACACTCAAACTGCCGCCGGGCACCACCAACGGGCGAGTGTTGCGCGTCCGCGGCAAGGGCGTGCCGCGTCGCGACGGCACCAAGGGCGACCTGCTCGTCACGATCGAGGTCGCGGTGCCGCAGAAGGTTTCCGGGAAGGCCAAGGAAGCGCTCGAGGCCTACCGCGACGGCGACCGCATCGGACAATCCGCGAGCGCATCTGCCGGGAGGCGGGTAACCATGCTCGACGAAACCAGTCCGGTATTCGTGATCTCGGTGGCTGCAGAGCTGTCGGGCCTGCACCCGCAGACACTGCGCACATACGACAAGCTCGGTTTGGTGTCACCAGACCGAGCGGTCGGTCGAGGTCGGCGATACTCCAGCCGCGACATCTCCCAGCTGCGCGAGGTGCAGCGACTGTCGCAAGAGCACGGAGTGAATCTGGCGGGCATCAAGCGAATCCTTGAGCTCGAGAACCAGGTGACGGCGCTGCGGCAGCGGCTCGCCGAGCTCACCTACGAACTCGATGCCGTGCACGCGAGCGCCGCTCGCCAGGTGGCAGAGGCGCACGCCTCTCACCGGCGCGACCTCGTTCCGATCGCCCAGATGACCGCGGCCGTGGTGTGGACATCAGGGGCTCCTGGGCCGCGACGTGGATGAATCAGAAAGTCGAGTAGTTCTGAACGCCCACGGCCACCGCGGATGCGCTCGATCGTCGCGGTGCTCAGTGTAGGGATCCGCTCTGGTATTCAGGCGGGTTGCGAACGAGGATCGATGTATGGACACCTACAAGCTGACCACGAAGAGCCAAGAGGCAGTTGCCAACGCTATCCGGCTGGCCGTTGCCGAAGGCAACCCGCACGTCGAGCCAGTGCATCTGCTGCTGGCGCTCATCGGTCAGGCCGACGGTACTGCCGCGGCACTGCTCGAAGCAGTCGGGGTGTCGCTCAGCACGATTCGCGGCGAGGCGGACCAGATCACTGCGCGACTGCCGCGCGCGACCGGATCGACGGTCTCCGCGCCAGGCATGGACCGCCCGTCGATGCAGGTCATCAGCGCAGCGGCGAAGCGTGCGAGCGACCTCGGCGACGAGTACATCTCGACCGAACATCTCCTTGTTGGACTGGCCGACGAAGGTGGCGAAGTTGCGTCGCTGTTGCGACGCAATGGCGCCACTGCCGGAGGCGCTGCTGGGCGCGTTCGAAAAGGTGCGCGGGCACACGCGCGTTACCTCTCCCGACCCCGAGTCGACCTTTCAGGCACTGGAGAAGTACGGCATCGACCTGACAGCGCGTGCGCGCGGTGGCGAACTCGATCCGATCATCGGCCGCGACAACGAGATCCGCCGCGTCGTGCAGGTACTTGCACGCCGCACCAAGAACAACCCGGTGCTCATCGGCGAACCCGGCGTCGGCAAGACCGCCGTCGTCGAGGGTCTGGCCCAACGCATCGTCGCCGGCGACGTCCCCGAATCACTGCGTGGCAAGCGACTCATCGCCCTCGACCTCGGCGCGATGATCGCCGGCGCGAAGTACCGCGGCGAGTTCGAGGAGCGGCTGAAGGCCGTGCTCAACGAAATCAAGAGTTCGGACGGCGAGGTGATCACGTTCATCGACGAGCTGCACACCGTCGTCGGTGCGGGTGCTGCAGAGGGAGCGATGGACGCAGGCAACATGCTGAAGCCGATGCTCGCTCGCGGCGAGTTGCGCATGGTCGGTGCGACAACGCTCGACGAGTACCGCGAGCGCATCGAGAAGGACCCCGCATTGGAGCGGCGGTTCCAGCCGGTGCTCGTCGGAGAACCGAGCGTCGAAGACACGATCGGTATTCTTCGCGGGCTCAAGTCCCGCTACGAGGCACACCACAAGGTGCAGATCTCCGATGCTGCGCTCGTGGCGGCCGCAACCCTGTCTGACCGCTACATCACCGGACGGTTCCTGCCGGACAAAGCGATCGACTTGGTCGACGAAGCTGCGTCACGGCTGCGGATGGAGATCGACTCCTCGCCGGTCGAGATCGACGAACTCAGGCGAGCAGTCGACCGGATGAAGATGGAGGAGATGGCGCTCGCGCACGAAGACGACCCGGCGAGTCGTGAACGTCTCGAACGGCTGCGTGCCGAACTGGCCGACCGGCAAGAGCAGCTGGACGCGCTGACCGTGCGCTGGGAGAAGGAGAAGTCCGGACTCAACCGGGTCGGTGAGCTGAAGCAGCGCCTCGACGACGCGCGAGGACAGGCCGAGCGCGCGCAACGTGACGGCGACTTCGAAACGGCGTCCCGGTTGATGTACGCCGACATCCCAGCGCTCGAACGATCGCTCGCGGAGGCGACGGCGTCTGCCGAGACCGGCGGCGCCATGGTCAAAGAAGAGGTCGGGCCCGATGACATCGCCGAAGTCGTCGCCGCGTGGACAGGCATCCCGGCGGGACGTCTGCTCGAAGGCGAGACCGGCAAGTTGCTGCGCATGGAGTCAGAACTTGGCCGGCGGCTGATCGGCCAACACCGTGCGGTCGCTGCAGTTTCCGATGCCGTGCGGCGAGCCCGGGCCGGCATCTCCGACCCCGACCGGCCAACGGGTTCGTTCTTGTTTCTCGGCCCGACAGGCGTCGGCAAGACCGAGTTGGCGAAGGCGCTTGCCGACTTCCTGTTCGACGACGAGCGGGCGATCGTTCGCATCGACATGAGCGAGTACTCAGAGAAGCACTCTGTCTCGCGACTCGTCGGCGCACCTCCTGGATACGTCGGCTACGAAGAAGGCGGCCAGCTAACGGAGGCCGTCCGTCGGCGTCCGTACTGCGTCGTGTTGCTCGACGAAGTTGAGAAGGCCCACCTCGAGGTGTTCGACGTGTTGTTGCAGGTACTCGACGACGGTCGCCTGACCGATGGGCAGGGCCGGACGGTCGACTTCCGCAACACGATCCTGATCCTGACGTCGAACCTGGGGTCGATGTATCTCGTCGACCCGGCGCTGACCGACGAAGCGCGTCGCGACGCCGTCATGGCGCTGGTGCGGGCAACGTTCAAGCCCGAGTTCCTCAACCGCCTCGACGACGTGATCCTCTTCGATCCGCTTGGCACCGAGGAGTTGACGCGGATCGTCGATCTGCAGGTTGCCCGGCTCCAGCAGCGCGTCGCCGATCGGCGGATCACCCTGTCGGTGTCGCCTGCCGCACGTGAATGGCTGGCGATGACCGGCTTCGACCCGCTGTACGGCGCGCGACCGTTGCGACGGCTCGTCGCGTCGGCGATCGGCGACAAACTCGCACGCGCGCTGCTGACCGGTGAGATTCACGACGGCGATACGGTGCTCGTCGACCTCTCGGCGTCGAAGGACGAACTAGAGGTCCATCCCGCCTAACCCGCCTGTGCGACACCGCCACCCTTCGCCGCCACCGCCACCCTTCGCCGCCACCGCCGCCCGCCGCCACCGCCGCCCGCCGCCACCGCCGCCCGCCGCCGAATGTGCGCAATCGGTTGTCGGAACCGCAGTTCTGGCGCAGATTGCGCACTTTCGCGGAGCCGCCTCGTTATCCCCCGGCGCACGAGTCCGTCCACACACCGCTAAATATCGGCGGGTCGAGGTCGGTTCGACCGTCATGGTCGTGACATGGCTGCCCCCGAGATCTTCGTCGTTCGTGACGCGCTGGCGAACGGGCTTACGCCAGGACAATTGCGCGGCAGTCGGTGGAGAGCACCGTTCCACGGTGTCCGCACATCTGCGGTGGTCGAAACAAGCCTCGCTAATCGATGCCGCGCACTGCACGTTGTCTTGCCCCTTGGGACTGCATTCAGCCGGATCACAGCGGCGCTCACGTACGACTGGTGGCTTCCACCCGGCGCTTCGACAGCCCCTCTCGACGTCACCGTGCCCGAAGGGTTTCAGATTCGCCGACCGGGCGTCCGGTGCCATCGGAGCGGGCTCGCAGCGGGGGACTTGGTCGAACGGTCTGGACTGCAACTGACGTCGCCAGCGAGCACGCTTTTGGATCTCGCGGGCCAGCTTCCGTTGATCGATCTCGTTGTTGTCATGGACGCCGCCTTGTCCAAGCGTGATTGCAGGCTCGACGAGCTAGTGGGCCAAGCGGAACGCGCTGGTGTGCCGGGGATCAAGATGTATCGGCGCGCACTCCCGCTGTGCGATAGCCGGTCCGAATCACCAATGGAGACGCTGCAGCGGCTGGTGCTCGTGCTATCGGGATTGCCTGCGCCGATCCCACAAGTGAAGATCTATGACGCCGACGGAAGGTTCGTCGCGCGCGTCGACCTAAAGGCACCTGGAGTACGTGCCGTCTTCGAGTACGACGGCGCGGACCACGACAAACCGCATCGGCATGCGAGCGATGTGAGACGCTGGAGAGCCCTGCGTGCCGCCGGGTTCGAGGTCTTCCCCTATACGGCTAGCGACCTCTTCAGATCGCCGCAGAAAATGGTCGTCGACTACCAGGGCGCTTTGGGCCTGCCGATCGACGCGTCCGCAACTCAAGGTTGGCTGCGCGAGTGGGCGCATTCTGGCTTCAACTGCTAGCCCGGACCGGTCGTCGGCGATTGTGCGCAATCGGCTCACCTAAAGCCCAATTCGCGACCGATTGCGCACAGTCGGCGCAAAGCTGGGGCTCACAGGTCGGCGAGGTAGGGCGGGTCGGCGCCTGCGCGGGTGCAAGCGATCGCGGAGACCAGGACGGCGAACCGCAGTGCCTCCTCGACCTGCTGCGCCGAAATGCGGGCCAGCGCTGCGACGCTCAGCACGTCGGCGTCACTCAAAGCGTGCAGAAGGCCGGCAGTGAAAGTGTCGCCAGCCCCGATCGTGTCGACGACGTCGACGATGACGCCGTCGACGCTGGCCTCGACTCCTGACCGCAGGCGCGCCGTGGCGCCCGCGTCACCGCGCGTGAACACCACCAACTCCGGACCGCGCGACGCCCACTCCGCCAGCACCTCACTGTGCGCGCGATCCGGGTACAGCCACGAGACGTCGTCCGTGCTGGCTTTCACGATGTGCGCGACGGTCAGCCACCGCTCGACCGCCTCCCGGTACTGCACCGGATCAGGGCAGATCGACGCCCGCACGTTCGGGTCGATCGACACCACTCGATGCGACACGCTCGCGTAGCAGCATCGATTCGAGCACCGCGCCACCAGGTGGCATCAGCAACGCCATCGAGCCGGCATGGATTGCCGTCACCGAGGCGTCGAACGATGCAGGCAACTCATCCGAAGACCACTGCCAGTCGGCAGTGCCTTGCAGGTAGAAGCTGTACCGCGCGCCGCCGGAGTCATCGAGGTCGACGACCGCCATCGAGCTCGCCTCTGCCGCCTCGACGACATACCGCACGTCGACACCGTCACCGACAAGCCGAGCCCGCAAGCGGGTGCCGAACGCGTCGCTCGAAATCCGCGCGAGCATGGCCGCCGGGGTACCAAGACGTGCCAGCGCGACAGCCGTGTTGGCGGGCGATCCGCCGGGCAGCGCACGCCAGTTCTCGCCCTCGACGTGCACGAGGTCGATCAGCGTCTCGCCGCACACCACGATCACGCGTGACCTCCCAATGCGCGCAGTCTTTCGACTGCCTCGACCAGCACCTCGTCGCGCTTGCAGAACGCGAACCGTACCAGCGACCGGCCTACGTCGACGTTGTCGTAGAACACCGAGTGCGGGATCGCGACAACGCCGGCCCGCTTCGGCAGGTCGCGGCAGAACGCGACGCCGTCGTCGTAGCCAAGAGGTCGGACGTCGGTCGTGACGAAGTAGGTCCCCGCGGGCTTGAACACCGAGAACCCGACGTCGGCCAGGCCCGCACACAACAGATCGCGCTTGCGCCGAAGGTCCCCTGACAACGTGGCGTAGAACGAGTCGTCCAACGCCAAGCCCAGGGCAACCGCCGGCTGGAACGGTGCGCCATTCACGTAGGTCAGGAACTGCTTGGTCGTGCGAACCGCCGACACCAGAGCGGCCGGACCCGTCGCCCAGCCGATCTTCCACCCGGTCATCGCGAACGTCTTGCCGGCCGACGAGATCGTCAACGTGCGCTCCCACATGCCGGGCAGCGTCGCGATCGGCACATGTTCGCCGTCGTAAACCAGATGCTCGTACACCTCATCGGTGACCACGATGAGGTCGTGCTCGATCGCCACCGCGGCAACGGCTTCGAGCTCGTCGCGGGTCAGCACGGTGCCCGTCGGATTGTGCGGTGTGTTCAGCAGAATGAGTCGCGTACGCGGGCTGACCGCGGCGCGCAACCGATCGACGTCCAGCCGAAAATCTGGTGCCCTCAACGTGACCGGCACCCGCACGCCGCCCGCCATCACGATCGACGCGACGTAGGAGTCGTAGTAAGGCTCGAGTGCGATGACCTCATCACCGGTGTCGACCATCGCGAGCATCGCCGCCGCAACTGCCTCGGTCGCACCCGCCGTCACCAAGCACCTCGGTGTCGGCGTCGAGCTCGATCCCGTAGAACCGGCGCTGATGGTCGACGATGGCGTGCCGCAGTTCCGGGACGCCGATCCCCGGCGGGTATTGATTGCGACCTGCCCAGATCGCGTCGACCGCTGCTTGCTTGATGACGTCGGGACCGTCAACGTCGGGGAATCCCTGCCCGAGATTGATCGAGCCCGTCTTAAGAGCGAGCGCAGACATCTCCGCAAAGATCGTGGTGCCGAGCCCCTGGAGGCGCGGTACCAGCGGATTGCTCGGCATGCGGTCAGCCTAGTGATGCGCCGGGCTGGCAGGCTGACCCTCATGCCGACCGCGCTCATCACCGGATCGACGTCGGGCATCGGCGCCGGGTTCGCCGCGCGCTATGCCCGCCTCGGCCACGATCTGGTGCTCGTCGCGCGCGACCGCGATCGCCTCGAGACTCAAGCGGCCACACTGCACAAGCAATACGGCGTGGACGCCGAGGTGCTGGCAGCTGACCTCGGCACAGACGCGGGCTGTGCCGAGGTAGAGACCCGAGCAGCCGATGACCGCCGGCCCATCGACGTCCTGATCAACAACGCAGGCTTCGGATTGGGGCTCGACTTCGTGCACTCCTCGATCGACGACGAGGAGCAAGCCGCTGCGCGTCATGATCCGGGCACCGATGCGCATCACCAAAGCGGCGCTGCCCGGCATGCTGGCGCGAGGCAACGGCAGCATCATCACCGTCGCGAGCATCGCAGCGTTTCTCAACCACAGCACGTACGGCGCGGCCAAAGCGTGGGACGTGCGGTTCAGCCAAGCCCTGTCGGTGAAGCTCACGGGAACGGGTGTGCGCGCGATCGCGCTGTGCCCGGGGCTTGTGCACACCGAGTTCCACGAGCGCGGCAAGGTCGACGTCTCGAACGCGCCGCGCTGGATGTGGCTCGACGTCGACCAGGTGGTCGACGCCTGCCTTCACGACCTCGGTCGGGGCAAGCAGATCTGCATCCCGACCCGTCGCTACAAGGTGCTGGTCGGGGTCGGGCGGCTGCTTCCGGCGAACGTGGTCGCTCGTGCCCGCAATCTTCGACACCCCTCTGCGGCACGTTAGGCTCGTGCGCCATGAGCGACCGTGACGCACTCCTGCGCGAGATCACCAGCAAGGCCGTCGTCCACGGGAAGGTGACGTTGAGCTCGGGCCGCGAAGCCGACTACTACGTCGACCTGCGCCGGATCACGCTCGACGCGACCGCTGCCCCGCTTGTCGGCGCCGTGATGCTCGACCTCACCGAGAACCTCGACTTCGACGCCGTCGGCGGCCTCACCCTTGGCGCCGACCCGGTAGCAGCGGCGATGTTGCACGTAGCCGCCAGCCGCGGACGCAAGCTCGACGCATTCGTCGTCCGGAAAGAAGGAAAGGCGCACGGGCTTCAGCGTCGCATCGAAGGACCCGACGTAGCCGGACGCCGGGTGCTCGCCGTCGAAGACACCTCGACCACCGGCGGTTCGGTGCTCACGGCGGTCGAGGCGTTGCGCGAGGCCGGCGCGGAGGTTGTCGGCGTCGCGGTCATCGTCGAACGCGGTGCAGCAGATGCCGTCGCCGACGCCGGTCTTGGAATATCGCGCCGCGTTCTCCCTCGCCGACCTCGGGCTCGTCTAGCCCCCCTGAGCGAGGCGCGCCGCACCTTCGAGCTTTGTGCTTCCGCTGGGCGCGGGAGATAGCCATACTTGTGGCCGTGTTCATTACGACGACGGCGGAGCAGGACGCCGACGGCGAGGTCGCCGAGTACTTCGATCGGCAACGCGCCGTATGGGGATTCCTACCGAACTACGCGGCCGCTTTCGCCAGCCGACCGGACATCGCGCGAGCGTGGGATGCGCTCAACGGCGCGGTCCGCGGCGGTATGGATCGGCGACGATTCGAGATCGCCACAATTGCGGCTGCCCGCGCGCTGCGTTCGTCGTACTGCACCGCGGCGCACTCGAAGTTTCTCCGCGACGTATGCGGCGACGACAAGACGATGCAGGCCATCGCCGAGGACCCAAGCGGCAGCGCGCTATCTGATGTCGATCGCGCGGTGTACAGATTTGCTGGCCAAGTTGCTGCCGATGCCGCGTCCGTGCAGCAGAGCGACGTCGACGCGCTGCGCGCGGTAGGCCTGTCCGACGCCGACATAGCTGATGTCGTCTTCGCCGCCGCAGCGCGCTCGTTCTTCACCCGAGCCTTGGATGGGCTCGGTGCGCAGCTCGACGCCGAGACAGCTGAGTCGTTTTCGCCCGGCCTACGAGCGGCAATGATTGTTGGCCGACCTGCCGCAGAGCGCGCGGCGGCCGGCTGACAAACGCCCGACCCGGGCCTGGTCACCACGAAACGGCGATGTACTTGCTCTCGGTGAACTCGAGCAGTCCGTCGTGTCCGCCCTCACGACCGATGCCACTTTGCTTGACGCCGCCGAACGGCGCGGCGGGGTCGGAGACCAGACCGCGGTTCAGCCCCACCATGCCGGATTCGAGCGCCTCAGACACGCGAAGCCCGCGCGCCAAGTCGCTCGTATAGACGTAGGCGACGAGGCCGTACTCGGTGTCGTTGGCCATCGCGACCGCGTCGACCTCATCATCGAAGATGACGATCGGCGCGACCGGCCCGAAGATCTCCTCGCGCAAAAGAGCGGCGTGGCCCGTGACGCCAGTGAGCACGGTTGGCTCGTAGAAGAATCCCGGACCATCGACGGCGTGGCCGCCGACTGCGACGGTCGCACCGCCCGCGACGGCGTCGTCGACCAGCGACGCGACCTTGTCGCGCGTCGAGGCGTTGACTAGCGGGCCTACCTGCGTGGCAGCGTCGAGACCTCGGCCGACCCGCATCGCACCCATCGCCGCGGCCAACCTGCGACTGAACTCGTCGGCGATCGAGCGCTCGACGTAGAACCGATTCGCAGCAGTGCACGCCTCGCCAGCGTTTCGCATCTTGGCGACCATGGCGCCTTCGAGCGCCGCGTCGAGATCAGCGTCGCCGAAGACCAGGAACGGCGCATTGCCGCCGAGCTCCATCGAACAATTGACCACGGCGTCGGACGCCTCGCGCAACAGCATGCGTCCCACCTCGGTCGAGCCGGTAAAGCTCAGCTTGCGAACCCGCGGGTCGTGCAACATGGCCGACACAACGGGCCCAGAGCGGTTGGACGGGACGACGTTCACCACGCCAGAAGGGACGCCGGCTTCCTCGTACAACGCTGCCAAGACGAGAGCCGTCAACGGAGTGTCGGTGGCCGGCTTCAGCACGACCGTGCAACCTGCCGCGAGTGCAGGGGCGATCTTGCGCGTCGCCATCGCCGCCGGGAAGTTCCACGGCGTGACGAGCACACAGACGCCGACCGGCTGCCGCAGCACGAGAATGCGGTTCGCGCCAGAGGGAGCTACCTGGACGCTGCCGTTGATGCGCACGGCTTCTTCGGAGAACCACCGAAAGAACTCCGCCGCGTACGCGACTTCGCCACGCGCATCGGGAAGCGCCTTGCCGTTCTCGATCGAGATTAGTCGCGCGAGCTCCTCGCGGCGCTGCGTCATCAAATCGAAGACCCGGCGCAAGATCTCGCCGCGCTCGCGGGGTGGCGTCGCCGCCCAGTCGGACAATGCGTCGGACGCCGCGGCGACGGCGTCCATGGCATCGCTCACTGTCGCGTTGGCAACGCGAGCGACCACCTGACCGTGCGATGGATCGACGACCTCGATGTTCGACCCGTCGGACGCCCCGACCCACTTCCCGCCGATATAGAGCTGCGTCGGCACCTGCCCTGCAAACCCGGATATCTCGGTGGTCACGTCAGTCAAGATTCTTGCGGACAGTCTCGACGATGCGTTGCGCGCTCGGCATCGCAAGGTCCTCCAGAGCATCGGCGGCGGGCAACGGGATGTGCGGCGTAGTGATGCGGATCAGCGGGCCGTCGAGATCGTTGAACGCCTCCTCGGCAACGATCGAGACGATCTCGGCACCCCAGCCGCACAGCCGCGGATTCTCTTCGACGGTGAAAAGGCGACCGGTCTTCGTCACTTCGCGAAGGATCGTCTGGGTGTCGAGTGGCACCAGGCTGCGCACGTCGACGACTGTGCATTCGATGCCGAACGATGACGCGAGTTCTTCGGCGGCAGCCAGTGCGCGCGGGACCATTGCGGCGAGCGCGACGATGGTGGCGTCATCGCCGTCGCGAAGTACCTTCGCCTTGCCGAGCTCGTCAACTATCTCGCCGTCCGGCACCTCGCTCTTCACTGCGTACAGCGACTTCTGTTCGAAGAACAGCACCGGATCTGGATCGCGCACCGCTGCAGCGAAGAGTCCGACGACATCAGCCGCATTCGACGGCGCCACGACCTTGAGTCCAGGGATCGCCATTGCCCAGTTTTCGATCGACTGTGAGTGCTGCGCACCGAAACGCAAACCGCCGCCGTTGCCCGAGCGAATCACGAGGGGGAACGAGACCTGCCCGTTAGTCATGTAGCGACTCTTGGCGATCTCGTTGGCGACGATGTCCCAGCACACGGCGAAGAAGTCGGCGAACATGATCTCGGCGATCGGCCGCAAGCCTGTCATCGCGGCGCCCATCGCAGCGCCGAGAATCGCCTGCTCGCTGATCGGGGTATCACGCACCCGGCGCGGGCCGAACTCCTCGAGCAACCCAGGAGTTGCTTTGAACACACCGCCGGCTGCACCGATGTCTTCGCCCAGGAACACGACGGACTCGTCGCGCCGCATCTCCTGCGCGATTGCGCGCACGACGGCCTCGCGATAACTCAGTTGCGCCACGACGAACCTCCGTCAGCCCACACGTCACTCATCAAGAACTCGACCCCGGGGGCCGGTGATGCCTTCGCGGCCTCGGTGGCTTCGTCGACGCGCGCAGCGACGTTGCGCTCGATATCGGCGAGCGTCGCTTCGTCGACCCCGGCATCGAGAAGCCGCGCGCGATAGGCAGGAATCGGGTCGCGTGCCATCCACTCGTCGACCTCGGCTTGCGGTCGGTACTTGCCGGGGTCGGCACGCGAGTGCCCGCCGTGCCGGTAGGTCAGCGCTTCGATCAGGACCGGACCCTCACCGGCGCGAGCCTTGTTCAGTGCCGACATCGCGATGTCGTACATCACGTCGGCATCATTTCCGTCGACGACGATCGGCTCGAGCCCATACGATGCTGCGCGATCCGCCGCCGGTCGGGGTACTGCAGTCACCGATGCGATCGGCGTGTACTCCATGTACAGGTTGTTCTCACATACGAACACCACCGGCAGCTTCCAGATCGCAGCGAAGTTCAGCGCTTCATGAAAGGCACCGATGTTCGTGGTGCCGTCACCGAAGAAGCACACAGCCACCTGATCCGTGCCGCGGTACTGCGCCGACCACGCAGCACCGCACGCGATCGGCAGGTGGCCGCCGATGATCGCGTAGCTTCCCATGACGCCCTTTGCGACGTCGGTCAGGTGCATCGATCCACCCTTGCCCGCCATCAAGCCGTTCTCGCGACCCAGCAACTCGCCCATGACGCCGGTCATCGATGCTCCGCGTGCGAGGGTGTGCGCATGCCCTCTGTACGTGGCGAATGTCCAGTCGTCGGGCCGCATCGCGACACCGAAGCCAGCAGCAATCGCCTCCTGCCCTAGTGACAGATGGCTGGTGCCCTTGACGAGGCTCTGCATGAACAAGTCGTACGCACGCTTTTCGAACATGCGCATCTCGACCATCATCCGAAAGAGTGCAAGCCGCACGACCGGGTTCATGTCAACCGCAGGGAGGTCGGTGGTGCTCGTGGTCATGTGAGTGCCCCTCTTCAAAACGGATTGGCGATGGGAAGCTCCTGCGCCGGGTACAAGGTGATGACGCGCGCGCCATCGGCGGTCACGACGAGTTCCTCCTCGATCCGCGCTGCGGAGAAACCGTCGCTCGCCGGGCAGTAGGTCTCGAGCGCGAAGACCATGCCCTCGAGGATCTCCTTCGGATGTTCGAGCGAGTTGAGCCGGCTGATGATGGGCCGCTCGTGCAGGGCCAAACCCAACCCGTGCCCGAATTGCAGGCCGAAAGCAGCCATCTCGTCGGCAAAGCCGAAGTCGGTCGCAGCTGGCCACAGTCGGGCGATCTGGTCGGTCGTCACACCCGGCTTAACCAGCGCGATGGCGGCATCGATCCATTCGCGCGCCCGGGTGTAGGCGTCGCGCTGCGACGGGGTGGCGCTTCCGACCGCAAACGTGCGGTAGTAGCAGGTGCGGTATCCGTTGAACGACATGATGATGTCGAAGAACGCCTGGTCGCCTGGTCGGATCATCCGGTCGGAGAAGTTGTGCGGATGCGGGTTGCATCGCTCGCCCGACACCGCGTTGATCGCCTCGACGTCGTCGGAGCCCATGTCGTAAAGCCGCTTGTTCGCCAGCGCCACGAGCTCGTTCTCGCGCACCCCGGGCCGCAGCGCCTCGGCGATGTCGAAGTACGTGCCGTCGACCATCGCCGCGGCGGTCGACAGCAGCATGATCTCGTCTTCGCTTTTGATCTGCCGAGCATCGAGCATGACCTGCTGGCCGTCGGCGACGTGCAAGCCTTGACGTTGCATCTCGAACAGCATCGGCGGCTCGACGACGTCGACACCGATCAGCGCGTCGGCCAACCCAAGGTCAGTCAGCATGCCCTTGATCTCACGGACCGCCGACTCGAACAGCCCTGCCTCTGCGGCGACCGACCCCCGCAGCCCCAACATGCCAGCCCGGGAGTTCTCCGGCTTAAGCCAAGGGGAGTGCAGTTGGTGATGGCGTGCAGCAGAACCGAAGTCCCAGTTGACGGGCTCGCCGCCGGCGGGTAGCAGTGCGTAGCGGCACATCTTGTCGCGTGCCCACTCGCCGATCATCGTCGACGTGACGTACCTGATGTTGTTGACGTCGAAGAGCAGGAGCGCACCGAGGTCGCTCGCAGCGAGCGCCTGCCTGGTACGTGCGAGGCGATAGTCACGCAGGCGGCGAAAGTCGACGCGGTCCTCGAAGTCGACCGCCATGCGGCCTGGCGTTGGTATGGGCGCGAAACTGTCCATCAGTGCAACCCATCGTCGACGAAAATGTCTTCGGGTTCGAGTGCGAGGTCAGAGTTTCTCGCGACCTCGAGCAGCAGAGAAGCGAAGTCGACGCCGCGATGGCCAGCCCCGACCGCCGCTTGCACGAGCTGGTGCGTTAGCGCCGCGACCGGCATGGAGACACCCATCGACCGTGCCTCGGCGAGCCCGAGCTCGAAGTCCTTACGCAGCAACTCGGTCGTGAACGTCGGGGTGAAGTCGAGGTGCGTGAGCGCGGGCGACTTGTACCGCGTGAATGTCGAGCCCATGACCGAGGCGTTGAGGAATTCGAGGAACGCAGAACGGCTCACGCCGCCCTTCTCGACCAGTACCAGGATCTCGGCAAGCGACTGAGTCACTACACCGAGAAAGACGTTGTGCGCGATCTTCACCAGCCGCGCCGACTCGTCGTCACCGACGTACGTGACACCGCAGCCGAGTGCCTCAAGCAATG
Organism: uncultured Actinomycetes bacterium; assembly: GCA_963809135.1. Taxonomy (GTDB): domain Bacteria; phylum Actinomycetota; class Actinomycetes; order Acidothermales; family Acidothermaceae; genus PALSA-607. The sequence goes on along the minus strand of CAWEIG010000011.1, from coordinate 168,988 downwards.
GTGCGACCCGTCGATAGGCGTCGTCAGCTCCGGAGACGACCAGTGTCAACCGCCCAGCCGCGACGACTTTGGCGTTGCCCGACACCGGAGCGGCCAGGAATGCGCAACCTTTTGCCGTGGCGGCTTCGCGCACCCGAGCGGACATCTCGGCGCTCACGGTGCTCGTATCGATGACGATGCCTGGCACCCGGCCTTGGCGTAACAAACCGCCCTCGCCGAGGAGCACCTGCTCAAGGTCAGCTGACGACGAGACGCTCGTGAAAACCACATCGCACGCTGCCAGTTCGGCAACGGTGTCAACCACAACCGCGCCGTCCGGCACGAGGGCCTCTGCCTTGGCTCGGGTTCGGTTGTAGACCGACACCTGATGACCGTTGGCGAGCAGCCGACGCGCCATCGCCGCGCCCATCCGACCGGCGCCAATCCAACCCAGCCGTGGAGCGTCGGTCACCTCGGTCCCTGCCATCTGCTCTCCGCTCGTCGTCATAGCGCTGCTTGCTCGCTCGTCGAGGCCGCGACCGTTCCGCCCGCGTTCACAGCGCCGCCCCCCAGGTACAGACGAGCCACCTCGGGGTCGAGCAACAATGCGCTACCCGTTCCGACGAGGCGTACCAGACCCGATTCGAGCACCGCGCCGCGGTCAGCAACTGCAAGCCCTGACCGTGCGTTCTGCTCGACGAGCAACACTGTGCGACCGTCAGCGGCAAGTTGCTTGATCGAGTCGAAGACGACCTTGCGCGACTTGGGGTCGAGTCCGATCGATGGCTCGTCGAGCAGGATCAGTGCGGGATCGAGCATCAACGAACGGGCCATCTCGACCTGCTTCTGCTCACCGCCCGAAAGCGATCCGGCCGCCTCGTGCCGCCGCTTGACGACGATAGGGAATGCCGCCGCCGCGCGGTCGGCTCGGCGGCGCGCCTCTGCCTCATCGCGCAGTGAGTAGGCACCCATGATCACGTTCTCCCACACGCTCATCGCGGGAAACAGGCTGCGGTCTTGCGGCACGTGCACGATCGACCTGGCCAGCCGTTCGCGGATCGACATCTTCGTGATGACCTCGCCGCGAAATCGCACAGACCCCTTCGTCGGTCGCAGGAGACCACTGATCGTCTTGAGCACGGTCGATTTTCCAGCGCCGTTGGGTCCGATGAGGCAGACCACCTCGCCCTCTTGGACCTCGAGATTGACGCCCTTCAAGATGTCGCCGGCGCCATAACCGGCGACGACGCCGTCGAGTACAAGCAGCGGCGCGGCGGTCTCCGCCGTCGTCGAGTCGCTCATGGCTGCCATCACTGACCCAGGTACGCGTCGAGAACGGCCGGGTCGGCCTGAACCGTCGCAGGCGCGCCTTGAGCGATCGGTGCGCCATGGTCGAGCACGATGACGGGATCGCACAATCGCATGACGACGTTCATATCGTGCTCGACAACCAAGAAGGTGATGCCCTCGGCATTGCGTTCGCGCACGTGCCGCTCCATGGTCGCGACCATCGTGGGATTCACACCAGCGGTTGGCTCGTCGAGCAACACAAGATGGGGCCGGCTCATCAGGACTGCCGCGAACTCCAGCAGTTTCCGTTGGCCGTACGACAGCTGCGACGCCGGCAGATCGGCGACGTGCGACAGGCCAAAGTCGGCCATGAGTTCGTCGGCCCTCGCCCGGTCGACCTTGGAGGCACGAGCAGTTGCCAGCGCCCACCAAGGGTGCACCGCCGCGACCACCAAGTTCTCGACAACGCTCAACACGGGAAAGACCCGAGCCTGCTGGAACGTGCGCACCAAGCCTCGCCTGCACAGCGTCCCTGGCTCGGGTCGTGTGTAGGCCCGACCGGCGAACGCGATGTCGCCGGCATCTGCGCGCACATACCCCGTGATGAGGTTGAACACGGTTGTCTTCCCAGATCCGTTCGGACCGATGAGCGCCGTGATCGTCCCGTGGGCGACCTCGAACGCGCAGTCGTCGACGGCGGTGATCCCGCCGAATCGCTTCGTCAGATGCCGGACGTCGAGCAGTGCGGTCATGACGCCACCGGCTGCTCGCGTTGGCTAGCCCCTGGCGAGCCCGACGAACCCGGCGTACCCCCGCCGGCGACATCGACACGGGCTTTCCTGGTACGCGCGAATCGCCGGTCGGCAATGCTCGGAATGATGCCGCGCGGGAGGAACAGCATGATGAGAAGGAACACCGCTGCATACGCCAGCAGATACAACCTGCTCGCGCCGTAGGTATAGGCGAGGTACTGCTGCGCGGGCGCAAGGATGAACGCACCGAGAATCGGACCCCACAGCGTCGCGCGACCGCCGAGGAACGTCATGAGAACCATCGCGATCGTGATGAGCGGGTCAACTGCGAACTGCGGGTACACGAACGAGACGTAATAGGCCCAGACCGCACCGATCATTGCCGTCAGCCAGACCGACACCGAGAAACCCGTCAGCTTCGCGAGTGTGACATGCACGCCGATTCCGCGAGCTTTGTCTTCGTCGGATCGCACCGCAAGCAAGCGACAGTCCGACCTTGCTGCGCGACGTCAAGAACGTGATGCCCGCGGCCACGATCAGAATCGAGGCCAACGCGAAGTAGAACGGCCGCTCGAAGGTCGCGAGAGCGAACGGCGGTGGATGAATGCTCATCCCCTGCGATCCTCCGGTGATGCTACGCAGGTTGAACGCGAGTGTTTGTGCCATGAACAAGACGGTGATCGTGACGATCGCAAAAACGTCGGCGCGCGTTCGCATCGCCACCCACGCGATCGGAATGCTCGCCACCATCACGATCAGTCCGACCACCGGCAGCGCTATGAACGGTAAGTAGCCAGAGCCGATCGAATGGTGGTGGAACCAAATCGCCTCGATGTAGGCACCTGCACCGAAGAAAGCGGCATGACCCAACGACGGATAGCCCGCGAACCCGCCGACGAGGTTCCACGCCGACGCAAGGCCGGCGTACATCAGCGTGAAGACCGCGATGTTCAGTATCCAGTGCGCGTGTACGACAAACGGAAACGACACGAGCAGTGCCACGAAGACGGCGCCTCTCGCGACGCCGAACCTGGTCACGATGATCCCCGTAGCGACGTGCCAAACAAACCCTGTGGCCTGACAAGCAGAACCACGATCAGCACGCCGAAGAACGTGAAGTCGCTCCACACCGGCGAGCCGAAATCGGCAACCAAACTCGACGCCACTCCCATCACGAGCGCGCCGACAACTGCGCCGCCAATGCTGCCGAGGCCGCCCAGAATCACGATCGACAACAGCCGCGATATGAGGTCGTAATGACTGTTCGGGTTGAACGCATACACCAACCCGAACACCGCCCCGGCCGCCGCGGCGGTAGCGGCCCCGAGGCCGAAACCGATCGCCGCGACCTTCTTCGAATCGACGCCGAGCAGCAGGGCCGAGGTCGGATTTTGAACCGTGGCTCGAATAGCGCGGCCCAGCCTCGTGCGCTCAAGAACGACGTAGAGCACGACAAGTGCCACCAGCGACAAGATGAACGCGTATAACCGGACGGCGCTGATTTCGTAGCCGGCGATGTCGAACGACTTGTTCGCGTAACTGGTTTGGATCGACCTGTAGTTCGTCTTGTAGGTGAGTGTCAAAACTCCTTCGATCCCCAACGCGACCGCAAACGTCACGAGCAGCGACATCTCTGCTGCGTCGTCGTTACGCAGCGGTCGAAGAAATGCCAGCTGGATCAGCACGCCGATGCCGAACAGCAGCGGCGTCGTGATGAGGATCGACAGGAACGGGTCGATCCCGAAGTGGACGAACAGCGAGTAGGACAGGAACGCCCCGACGATCACCAGTGCCCCTTGGGCCAGATTGATGACCTTCATGATGCCGAAGATCAAGGTCTGACCCGACGCCATCAGGGCATACACACCGCCGGTGAGCACGCCGATGATGACGGCTTGGACAAAGTTGCGCATCCGCCGCGCCTACGATGCCCACGGCAGGGGCACCAGCATCGGCGGGACCTTTGCCGCGGCTTGCGGCCACACCGGGAGCAGGCTTCCGCCCTGCCACTGGACCAGCGTGTCGCTGCCCTGAGGCGCGCCGTCGGCGTCCCACGAGAGGTTGCCCTCAGGAGTTGGCCAGCTGCCCTGGTGAAGCGCCGCGATGATGGCTTTGTTGTCGGTACCGCCGGTCTTGGCGATCGCTTCTTCGAGCAGAACGCCGCAAGAGAACGCTTCTGCCGAGGTCGGGTCGATCTGCTGCGCAGTACCACCGAACTTCGCGAGGTAGGCCTGGACGAACTCCGCGCTTCTAAAGGTCGTCGCGTCGGGGAACCAGTCGGACGCCGAGAAGATGCCGTTGACGTTGGCCGCGCCGACCTTGTCGGGGAAGTTCAGCGGGTCGTTCGCACCGTTGGCGAAGAACAGCATCTTGGGTGCGAACTTCAGTTGCACCATCGCCTTGACCATCGCGAACGCGTCATCGGACTGGGTACCGGCGACCACGACGTCCGCATTCGTTGTCTTCATCTTCTGCACGATAGAGCTGAGATCAGTCAACTCAGGCGGATAGACCTGCTTGTACACGGTCTTGATCCCGGCTGCCTCGAACTGCGTGCGCACGGTCTCCGAGATAGGTCCGGAGAACGGGTCATCGAGTTCGGGGTACGCGGCGGTCTTCGGCCGCTGAGCAGCCGGGAGTGAGAGCACGTAGTCAGCGAAGGCCTTGCCCTCGGAGATCGTCGGAGCTGGCTGCACGAAGAAGAGGTTGGGCAGGTGCTCGGCGAAGACGGCTGGGCCACCACCTGCTGGCTCGATGAAGGCGTAGCCGTAACGGTTGGCAACCTGGCCGGCAGGCACGGTCAGCAGGCTCGAGAACGGACCGAACACGAAGTTGACCTTGTCTTTGCTGATGAGGTTCTGATAGTTCGTCGTCACCTGGTCGGGGCTCGACGTGTCATCGACGATCTTCAGCTGTACCGGATGGCCGTTGATCCCGCCCTTTGCGTTCACGACGCTCTGCCAGGTCTGGTAGCCCTTTTGCGCCGCTGTGCCGGGATCAGAGAAGTCACCAGTCAACGACAGCGAGATACCGATCGTGATGGGGGTACCGGTCGGGCTTGCGACGGGAGCCGACGCCGATGACGTGGCAGGCGCGGACGCACTCGTTGACGCAGCCACCGGCGCGCTCGAAGCGGCGGACGACCCACCTGTAGCCGCCGACGTGGCAGTCGGGGTCGACTTCTTCGACGAGCTACAGCCAGCGATGACGAGCGCCGTTACTGCAACAGCAGCAACCGACGCCTTGGAAAGCGGCCGCGATAGGCGGGATGCGTGCAATCGATTGTGCGAGACCATCGAAAGCCTCCACGAGAGGTGGGTGGGTGTCCGGGCGCGGTACCTGACTTGGCCGTAGCGTGCGGAAGCGGTGAGTCGAGAATTTGTGCAATCGGTTGTGCACCTATTGGCCGCGATTCAAGACCCGGTGGGGAGCATTGTCAAGGGTCGAGCGCGCAATCGGTTGTGCGGATACGGCACCAGCGCTACGGTCGGGACGTGCCGACCGCCCCGACTCTCGAGGACGTCGCCAGAGCTGCCGGCGTCCACAAGGCCACCGCATCGCGCGCCCTGAACCCGGCGACCGACAGCCGGGTGAGCGAGCAAACGGTACGCCGCGTTCGGGCCGTCGCGCAGCGACTGGGCTACACCCCGAACACGCTCGCGCAGGGCCTACGAACCGCACGTACTTCGACGATCGGCGTCGTCCTGCCCGACCTCACCAACCCACTCTTCCCTCCGATCGTGAGGGGAATCGAGGACGTGCTCGCGGCCCGCGGGTACGTCGCCTTGCTGGCCAACACCGACAACGACGACCAGCGCGAGATCACTCACATCGATGCGCTGCGGGCGCGCCGGGTCGACGGCTTCATCGTCGCCACTGCTCGCCGCGACCATCCCCTTCTCGAGGCGATGGCACTAGAGGGCGTGGCCATCGTTTTGGTGAACCGCACTACGGATCGCCACGACATCTCGGCAGTGCTCGGCAACGAGGCCGCCGGGATTGCAGCCGCCGTCGACCACCTCGTCGAGCTAGGTCACCGCTCGATCACCCACCTCGCCGGCCCGCAACAGCTGTCGACCGGCACCGCCCGAGCTGACGCGTTTCGTGCTGCGATGCGGGCGCACGGGCTTCGTATCCGCCGAGCCGACATCGTCGAGTGCGACGGCTACACCGTGCCCGCCGGCTTTGCTGCGGCGCACCGGCTCGTCTCCACTAACCGGGCGCTCACCGCGATCGTGGCTGCTAACGACATGATCGCCATCGGCGCGCTCCAGGCTCTCCGCGCTGACGGTTTGCGCTGCCCCGATGATGTGTCTGTCGTCGGGTTCAACGACATGCCCTTCGTCGACCAGTTGAGTCCGCCGCTGACGACCGTCCGCCTCCCTCAATACGAGGTAGGGGTGCAAGCTGCGCAGCTCCTCCTCGATCGGTTGGCCGATCCAGCGACGAGCGCCAAGTCAGTGGTTCTGCCTGTCGCCCTGGTCGCGCGCGGCTCGACTGGCCCCTACCGTGCGCGGGCAGCTGCCGCGAGTCGAACTGCGGTTTGAACGCGTCAGCCGCCGGCCGAGTGGTAGTGCCGGAGGCTGTAGCCCCACACCCGACGCGCGAGCAGAAACAGCAGAAAGCCGACGGCGGGCGACCAGTGTGCAAGCACCGACATAGCTCCGTGCTTCGCCCCGATCCCGAGAATGACCTCGACGGGGAAGAACGCAACGAAGGCCAACGGCAACGCGAACGTGAACAACCCCTGCACGGTGCGCGGCAAAATCGAGAGCGGGTAGTTGCCGAACGTCGACATCAACTCATCGACCCAGGTGCCGAGCACGCGCGATGCCGGCGACCTCAGTAGCAGGCACGACAACATCAGTTGCACGGCGCCCTCGACAAGAGCGCCTCCGATGACTGCGGCCACGACATACAGCGCGATCCACAGAGTCCAGTGCAAGTGGACGAGAACGAGAGCAACACCGAGAGTCGACAGCCCGACGAAGAGATCGCCGATCGCATTGACACTGAACTGGCTAAGCAAGAGCTGCATGAACACCGGGAGCGGCCGCAGGAAGTAGCCATCCATACGACCCTCGTCTACGAGGAGCGGCAGCCACGCAAGGTTGTAGAAACACAAGACGTAGAGTCCGTGCGCGACGAGTCGCATGCCAATGATGAGCAGCACGCCCGCACTCGGAAACCCGCCGAGCCCTCCCTTGAATCGCGTCAGCAGGACGCTCGCGAACATCAGCGTCGACGTTTGCCACAAGATGCCGAACATGATCGACGCGATGAAGTTGCCGCGATATTCCAGCTGGGCGCGAAAGTTGAGCGCACTGACTTTGCGGACGATGCGCGCCGTATGCCGCGCGCGGCGTGCGCGCGACCGGATGGCCGATGTCGGCTCGGCCACTGATGTCACGAGCGTCACTTCGTCAACCGCCTTGCACAGTCACGCGACGTGATGCGCGATCCCATAGCCATTTCGAGAGCGCCGCAAGCGCAACGACCCACATAGCTTGCAAGGCGAGCTCGCGACCAGCGTGCGCAAACGGAATCCGACCGACGTACAACGACAGCGGCACGTTGATGCCGGCACTGAATGGAAGCCACGTCGCGAAGGTGAGCAGCAACACGGGCATGAAGGGGAGCGGTACAAAGACTCCCGACAGAAGATCCTGGATGAAGTAATACATGCGCACGATCGCGTTGTTGTTGACGAACCAGAACATGCTGAGATCAACGACCTGGCCCAGGTAATACAGAATGATTTGACCGAGCAGCAGGCTCACGCCGAAGACAACTGCGCGCCCGGCTCCCGCAGGCGTATCGATGACACCGGTCGAGACCAAGACGACATAGCCGGCGAGCGCCCACGCTGCGCCGTACAGCATGTCGCCGGACTGACGCCACATGTAGAAACGCGCTGGCGGAACCGGCCGAAGAAACCAGTACGCGACAGTGCCTTCGCGCACTGCAACCGCCAGGCTGTCGCGCACGTTGAAGGTTCGCGAATTCCATCTCACCCGCGCAAGCAACAGCGCCATCAACGAGTACGTAAGCGTTTGGTGCAACGTCAGCCCGGCAGCGACCGCGGTATGGCGGAAAACCGACGTCCATAGCCGGTCGTACAGATACAGCTGCACAGCCAGCGTGACCGGCGCAACAAGAAGCCGCACCCGATATGCGCGTTCGTTCAATACCCCGAGCCGGACGATGCGCCACGAACGATGCGGCCGCAACTCCTCGGCGTCCGGCTGAATGACAAATGCTGTCACGCCGGACGTCGATCGGCGTCGGTTCGAATGTCGCGTGCATCTTCGGATCCGTCGTCTTGATCGTCTGCCTTCGTCAAGTACACGTCGCGCATGACGTCCTCGAGATTCGCTTCGACGACGGCGATGTTGACGACGGGGAAGCGAGAAATGAGTCCGCGCACGATGTCCTCGGGAGTTGCCGTACCGATGGGCGCCAGTACCGCCTGAATGCCGTCGTGACTGACGACTCTGCTGCCCGGCACCTCCGGCGCGCCCACCGGTTCGGAGAAGGTCACGTTCACCACGGGCTTACCACCATGGGCCGCCTTGAGATCGTCAAGCGTGCCGTCGAACACGAGCCGGCCGTGATTGATGAGCAGGACGCGTTCGCACAACCGAGCGACCTCGGTCATGTCATGCGTCGTGAGAACGATGGTGCGGCCACGCTCTTCGACCTGCGAACGCAGGAAACTGCGTGTCTGCTCCTTGACGACAACGTCCATGCCGATCGTCGGCTCGTCGAGGAACACAATTGCCGGATCGTGCAACATCGCACCGGCCATCTCGCAGCGCACCCGCTGACCGAGTGACAGATGGCGCACCGGGGTATCCCAGAACTCCGACAGTTCGAGAATCGAGTCGAACTCCGCAAGCTGGCGATCGTAGACGTTTTGCGGAACGTCGAAGATGTCGCGCAGGATCGCGAACGACTGCTTCGCCGGCAGATCCCACCACAGTTGGGTCTTCTGGCCGAAGACCGCGCCGATATTGCGCGCATTTGCGATGCGATCGCGATAGGGCACTCGCCCGTCAACGAACACCTCACCGCTCGACGGCGTCAGCACGCCCGTCAGCATTTTGATGGACGTCGATTTGCCGGCGCCGTTCGGACCGAGCAGAGCGACTAACTCGCCCTTCTCGACACTCATCGTGAGCTCGCTCACGACAGTGCGATGCTCGCGCACGGGATCGACGAGGGCGCGCAGCGCAGCGAACCGGCCAACGTGGCGACGCGCGACCGTGAACGTCTTGGTCAGGTCGCGCGTCACGATCGCTAGGTCGGCGTCACTCACCCGCGTGGACCTCCGGCTACTGAAACTGTCTGGGTCGACGCGCTCGCGCGCGCGACCCGCCTCACGCGGCTTGCCGACGCTTGTTGCGGCGAATCTCGATCACGACTGACAACACAGACACGATCACGGCGAACCCGACCACCGGCAGCACGTAACGGTCGATGTGGAGCTTTTCGCCGACGAAACGACCGGCGAGCAGAATCGCAACAGTCCAGACGACCCCACCGAGCACGTTCCAGACGGCGAACTTCCGGGCGGACATCCCGAGGATCCCGACCGCCGGATTGATGAAGGTGCGAAGTACCGGGATGAATCGGCACAACAGTACCGCCCATCCCTGCCCAAAGCGCTCGAGAAGCGGCTCAATCCTGTGCATCGAGTGCTCGAATGACGAACCAGGCTTGGCAAGCAGGCTCCCACCGCGGACGCCGATCAGATGACCGACCTGCGCGCCGACAATCGCCGCAATGGGGCAGCCGATCAGCAGCGCGACCAGCGGTAGGTGCACGGAGCCGGTGTGATGCGGGCCAGCGAACGCGCCCGCGAGTGCCAGAAGCGTGTCACCCGGGCAGGAAGAACCCGATCAACAGGCCCGTCTCCGCAAACAGGATCGCAAAGATCCCGATGAGGCCGAAGCTGGTGATAAGCGACTTCGCGTCGAGGGGATTCAGGGCAACAACCTGGGTGATCATGTGTTGAGGCTATCCGAGCGCATTCCGCCCCTCTTCCTTACCCGCCTAAGCTCCCGCACCCCTGCGTACGTCTGCGCCGGCGCCTGTGTCGGCAGCCGCCTGAGCTGCTGAACTGGGCTCCGGGGGATACTTCTTGAGCGACCGGTGACGGTCGCCCGCGCCGTCCCGCCCACGTCTTTCTGATCCGTCAGGAGCACGACATGCCGATCGCCACCCCCGAGGTCTACGCCGACATGATCGACCGGGCGAAGGCCGGCAAGTTCGCCTATCCCGCGATCAACGTCACCTCGTCGTCGTCGCTCAACGCCGCGATCCAGGGCTTCGCCGACGCCGAGAGCGACGGCATCATCCAGGTCTCGTGGGGCGGCGCCGAGTTCGCGTCAGGCCAGCGGGTCAAGGACATGGTGATCGGCGCTGTCGCGCTTGCCGAGTTCGCGCACGTCGTGGCCGCGAAGTACCCGGTGAACATCGCGCTGCACACCGACCACTGCCCGCCGAACAAGCTCGAGGGCTACATGCGGCCGCTGATCGAGATCTCGAAGGGGCGGGTGGCGCGGGGCGACAATCCGCTCTTCGGCTCGCACATGTGGGACGGCTCCGCGGTGGCCGTTGGAAGAGAACCTGAAGATCGCGCGCGAACTGCTCGCCGGCTGCGTCGAGGCGCACATCATCATGGAGCTCGAGATCGGCGTCGTCGGCGGCGAAGAAGACGGCGTCTCGCACGAGATCAACGAGAAGCTGTACACGACCCCCGAAGACGCGCTGCGCACGGCTGAGGTGCTCGGGCTCGGCGAGAACGGCCGCTACTTGCTGGCGGCGACGTTCGGCAACGTGCACGGTGTCTACAAGCCGGGTGGCGTCAAGCTGCGGCCCGCCGTGCTGAAGGAGATCCAGGACGAAGTCGGCGCGAAGTACGGTCGCGTCGAGCCTTTCGATCTGGTGTTCCACGGTGGTTCCGGGTCGCTGCTCGAGGAGATCCGCGAGACGCTCGACTACGGCGTCGTCAAGATGAACGTCGACACCGACACCCAGTACGCCTACACCAGGCCGATCGTCGACCACGTGTTCAAGAACTACGACGGCGTGCTGAAGATCGACGGAGAAGTCGGCAACAAGAAGGCGTACGACCCGCGGGCGTGGTCGAAGCTGGCCGAGAACGGGATGGCCGCGCGCGTCGTCGAAGCATGCACCGACCTGCGCTCGACCGGCACGAAGGCGACCACCTAACCCCCCTCCCCGCGCCGGTTGATCACGTAAGGGGGGTCTCGGGGTCCCTCAACAGGTGGGCGCACCTGTTGAAGTGACGGTTCGCCTAGCGTGACAGGCCTCACTTTGCCTGGCGCACGTTGACGGGACGCCGAGTCGCAATGGTGCGGCCCTCCAGCCGGGACGCCGGTGGGCTGGCCTGTGGACAGTTATCACCGAGTCGCGATGCCAGCCGCCACGATGTGGCCCATGCCCTTGCCTCCGCGTCTTGCCAGCGTCGCGGCGACGCAGCACGGGCTCTTCACCGCGTCGCAGGCCCTGGCCGCCGGATACAACGAGCGCGAAATCAAGTTCCTTGCGCGCACACGGGAGTGGGTTCGACTCCGTCGCGGCATCTATATCGAGTCCTATCTCCTCCCCGATGACGACACGGCGCGGCATGTCATCAGCGCGCGAGCCGCCCTGCTACGCGTGACGGATGGCGCGTTCGCGAGCCACCTCACGGGAGTCGCTGTACATGGGTTCGACTTCCTCGACCCGGACTTCACGATTGTCCACCTGACGCGTATCGGCCTCGCCTCATCCCGCACCGAAGCGGGAGTTCACCACCACGTCGCGCGGGTACCGTCCGGGCGAGTGATGACGGTCGCCGGGATCCGAGTTACGGATCCGACCTGGACCGTGATTGATACCGCCCGCGAGTCGACCTTCGAACAGGGAATCGTCCTTGCCGAATCCGCCCTCTGGCACGAGCGGACGACGTCGGAGTCCTTGCGCTCGGTGTTACTGAGCTGCGCAGACTGGCCTGGCGCGCGAAATGCGGGGCGGGTGATCGCCTTCGCCTCGAGCCTGTCTGAGTCGCCCGGAGAGTCGCTAGCGCGCATCGCCTTCGAGCGGCTTGGCCTGCCGCAACCGCGTCAGCAGGTCGCCGTCCGCGATGCCTTGGGCCTTATTGGGCGGGTCGATTTCCTGTGGGATGAGTTCCGCACGATCGGCGAATTTGATGGTCGACTCAAGTACGACGACGAACGCAGGGAAACCCTGTACGACGAAAAGCGCCGCGAAGACCGGCTCCGCGAGGCCGGGTTCGAAGTCGTGCGTTTCGGGTGGGCCGACGTGCAGGGTGAGGCAAGAGTGCTCGGACGCCGGGTGACTGCGGCCTTTGCGCGCGCCGCGCGCAGGGGCGGGATCGGCCCGTAAGCCAGTCCAGCTCGATGTGACGGCGACGAAGACGCGCCAGTCAGGGCAAGATGGCGCCATGACCCATAACTTGCTCGGCGAGCCTCCCCCCACGCTGCTTCCGGATGATCCCGACGCGCGTGCCGAGCTTGAGGGTGGTCTCGATCCGACGGCGGTGGCCGCGGCGCACCCCAGTTACGCCGCGGCGTGGGCCGAACTGGCAGATCGAGCGCTGGCTGCCGGCGAGCCCGTCGCCGCGTACGCCTACGCCCGCACCGGCTATCACCGCTCGCTTGATCAGCTGCGCCGCGCTGGCTGGAAGGGCCATGGCCCGGTGCCGTGGGAGCACGAGCCGAATCAGGGTTTCTTACGCAGCCTGAACGCCCTTGGTCTGGCAGCGTCCGCGATCGGTGAGAACGACGAGGCCGTTCGCTGTGCGGATTTCCTCCGCGATTCAAGCCCGTCGGCGGCCGCAGCGCTTTCCGACTAAAGGGCCAACGCCCCGCCCCTCGACGTCCCGCCCCTCGACGTCCCGCCTAGTTCGACCGCGCCGTCACCCTCGACGTCTGGTGCGGTTCGAACAGGCCGCCACGCAAGGTGAACCGTCACTTCAACAGGTGCGCCCACCTGTTGAGGGGACCCCACGCCCCCCTTACGTGATCAACCGACGGTCAAACTCGGCGGGGCTAGAGGGCGGGTGAATTCCCGCTAAACGGTCACTATCGGGTAGCCTCTCTCCGCAAGAGGCCCCGGTCGCGCTTGCGATCTTGGGGTCTCTGGTCGTTTCGGTTTCGGCGCTCGTTCACGGTCCCGCCATCAGGAAGGCTCGCGCCCATGCCAGCCATCGTGCTCGTCGGCGCCCAGTGGGGCGACGAGGGCAAGGGCAAGGCCACCGATCTGCTGGGCGACCAGATCGACTACTGCGCGCGGTTCAACGGCGGCAACAACGCCGGCCACACGATCGTGGTCAAGGGCGAGAAGTACGCCGTCCACCTGTTGCCGAGCGGGATCCTGACGCCGTCCGTCACGCCTGTCATCGGCAACGGCGTCGTCATCGATCTCGGCGTCTTGTTCAGCGAGATCGACATGCTTCAGCAGCGCGGCGTCGACACCAGCCGTCTCATCGTCAGCGCGAACGCGCACATCATCGCCAGCTACCACCGCACGATCGACAAGGTCGGCGAACGCTTCCTCGGCAAGGCGAAGATCGGCACGACGGGTCGCGGCATCGGCCCTGCGTACTCCGACAAGATGTCGCGCATCGGCGTGCGCGTGCAGGACCTCTTCGACGAGAAGATCCTGCGCCAAAAGGTCGAAGGCGCGTTGCTGCCGAAGAACCAGCTGCTCGTCAAGATCTACAACCGCGCCGCCATCAACACGAGTGCCGTCGTGACCGAACTGCTCGAGTACGCCGACCGGCTCAAGCCGATGGTGCAAGACACCAGCCTGCTCCTCAACAACGCCCTCGATCAGGGCAAGACCGTGCTGCTCGAGGCCGGCCAGGCGACGCTGCTCGACGTCGACCACGGCACGTATCCGTTCGTCACGTCGTCGAACGCGACCGCCGGGGGTGCGTGCACAGGCTCTGGCATCGGACCCACCCGCATCGACCGCGTCATCGCCGTCGTCAAGGCCTACACGACGCGCGTCGGCAGCGGTCCTTTCCCGACAGAGCTTGAAGACGCGGACGGCGAGAAGTTGCGCTCCATCGGAGCGGAATTCGGCACCACAACTGGCCGGCCACGACGCTGTGGCTGGTACGACGCAGTCATCGCGCGCTATGCCACGCGGGTCAACGGCGTCACCGACTTCGTGCTGACCAAACTCGACGTGCTGTCGGACTTCGATCGCATCCCGGTCTGCGTCGGCTACCGGCTCCCCGACGGCAGCGTCATTGACGAGATGCCGATGACGCAGACCGACTTTCACCACGCGCAGCCGGTCTACGAGGAATTCCCTGGCTGGCGCGAAGATATCTCCGAGGCACGTGACTTCGACGACCTGCCCGAAGAACGCCCGCAAGTACATCGAAGCGCTGCAGGACATGTCCGGCGCGCCGTTCAGTGTGATCGGCGTCGGTCCCGCCCGCGACCAGTCCTTGCAGTTGCGTCCACTGACGCCGTGAACGTACTCGTCATCGGCGGCGGTGCGCGCGAACACGCACTCTGTCTCGCCCTGCGAAACGACCCGAGTGTCACAACCCTGCACTGCGCGCCGGGCAACGCGGGCATCGCCGCCATCGCCGACGTTCACGAAGTCGACGTGCGCGACCCTGCCGCAGTAACTGAGCTAGCAACACAACTCGCTGCCGATCTGGTGGTGATCGGTCCAGAAATCCCTTTGGTAGCAGGGGTTGTCGACGCGGTGCAAGCCAAGGGCATCGCGTGCTTCGGGCCCACCCAAGCAGCCGCGCAGCTCGAAGGGAGTAAGGCGTTCGCCAAAGAAGTAATGGCTCGCCGCCGGCGTCCCGACTGCTGCTTCTCAGCGTTTGCACTGACGCCAGGCAGACGGCTGCCGCACTCGACGAGTTCGGCCCGCCCTACGTCGTGAAAGACGACGGACTCGCGGCGCGGCAAGGGAGTCGTCGTCACTCTCGAAAGAGATGTCGCACTCGAGCATGCGAGCCATTGCGCGCGCGTCGTCGTCGAGGAGTATCTCGACGGTCCCGAGGTCTCGCTGTTCGCGATCACCGACGGCACGACGGTCGTCCCGCTGATACCGGCCCAGGATTTCAAACGCATAGCGGACGGCGATCAGGGGCCGAATACCGGAGGCATGGGCGCGTACGCACCACTGCCATGGGCGCCGCCCACCCTCGTCGACGACGTCATGCGCGACGTTCTCCAGCCGACCGTCGATGAGATGCGCCGGCGCGGCACACCGTTCGCCGGCCTGCTGTATGCCGGGCTCGCGTTGACATCGAAAGGCACCCGAGTCGTCGAGTTCAACGCGCGTTTCGGCGACCCAGAGACGCAGGTAGTGCTCGCGTTGCTCGAGACGCCACTGGCATCGCTCCTACAGGCCGCCGCGACCGGCGCGCTGGCAGCATCAGCCGCCGCTGGAATGGCGCGAGGGATTCGCCGTGACGGTCGTGATCGCGGCCAAGGGCTATCCGGGGCAGCCGGTCAGCGGCGACCCGATCGGCGGGCTCGATGGCATTCGGGCACCTGCCTACGTGCTGCACGCCGGCACCGCAACTGACGCGTCAGGCGAGGTCGTCTCAGCAGGCGGCCGGGTGCTGTCGGTGACCGCTACCGGCGACACCCTCGACGCCGCGCGCGATGCGGCCTACGCGGGCGTTCGACCAGATCACGCTCGAGGGCGGTCAGCATCGAAGCGACATCGCGCTGCTCGCCGTCCGAGGAGAAATCAACTGTAGAAGTCAAGCGTAGCGTGCAACCTGGCGCGCCGGCCCGCACCTGTAAGAGGGTGCAGGCAACGCGAGAGGACCAGGCGTGCGAGCGACCGACGAGGCGGAGTTCAAGGCCTACGCGGCTGCGCGCATGCGCGATCTTCGACGCACCGCGTTCTTGTTGTGCGGCGATTGGCACCACGCCGACGACGTCGTGCAGACCGTCTTCACCAAGCTGTACGTGAATTGGGACAAGGTCCAACGACACGACCGGCTCGACGGCTACGTCAAGACGATGCTCGTACGCGCGACCTTCGACCGACGACGCCGCATGTCATGGCGGCGTGAACTGAGCTCCGCCTCGCCACCAGAAACCCCGACCCCAACACCGAGCAGCGTCGAAGACCGGCTGCTGCTGTTCGACGCACTCGCGAAGATGCCACCCAGACAACGAGCTGTCGTCGTCCTGCGCTTCTGGCAGGACCTCGACGTCACCGAAACAGCACACCTGCTCGGCTGTAGCGAAGGAACCGTGAAGAGCCAAAGTGCCCGTGGGCTCGCAAAGTTGCGCGAGCTCCTCGCACCCTCTGCTAGCCCTTCCAACAGCCGTTCTGACAGCGAGCCCTCGATGGAAGGACAACGACGATGAACGACGAAGACTTCGCCCGACATGCCTTTACGGCCGCGTTCCGCTCCGGCCAAACGGGAGAACCGCCAACTTTGCCGGACGTCGAGTTGCTGGCGCTGAACGGAAGGCGCGCGAACCGATACCGGCACGGCGCGTACGCCGCCGGCACGACCGTGCTGGCCGGGGTCGCTGTCGTTGGCGTGGTGGGCGGCCCGGCACTGCTCGGGCTCGGCAGCAACTCGCCGTCCGGCATCTCGACAGGAGCGTCCGGAGCAGTGACACCTCCCGCCTCACCCGCGCCGTCGTCGTCGAGCTCGGCGCCCGATCACGCGAAGCCATCTCCGGGGGTCCCGTGCGCAACTCCACCTGCGCTCGACTGGCTCAGCGTTGTGAACGGGGCATTGCCGACGGGCGTCACCGCCACACCTGACCATTCGGCGAATTGCGTGCAGACATCGGACGGGTCGCGCAGCGTCCAGGCAATGTTCAAGCTGTCGACCGGTACCGTCGAATTGCAGGTGACCGTCGGTAGCGGTCCCGACATCGCCAGGAAGACTGGCGCCGCGCAGGGAACGGTCGGCGCTTCGCCGTCCGATTCGCTGGATCCGGCGGCGATCGCCAGTCTCCAGGCGAGCAAGCTGGCCCACGGCGCGGCCGAAGCCTTGAACTCGGCGTCCGTCGTCTGGGAAGCCTGCGCCCTCATCGTCGGCGCCCCTCGATGCTGCGGCGCTTGCCAGCCTCGAAGCCCAGAAGCGCGCCATGGCAAGCGCGGGCGAAATCGCTTCGCCCGCCCCGGGTGCGATTAAGGGAGTCGACAACCAGACGTGCTCGCGGTTGGTACGAACGAGGATGCGTGCGTTTCTCACACAAGCAAGGGCTCGTTG
The DNA here is from genome assembly GCA_963809135.1 of uncultured Actinomycetes bacterium. GTDB lineage: Bacteria > Actinomycetota > Actinomycetes > Acidothermales > Acidothermaceae > PALSA-607. Next base: position 151,708 of record CAWEIG010000011.1, on the reverse strand, counting down.
GCCGTCGTCGACCTTCAACTGATGCGCACAGGCGGTGCCCCGCTGATAGTCGATGTCGCAGCGAGCAATGGCAAGGACACCTCGATCGCAGCATCGGGGCAGCTCCCAAGCGATGCGACGATGCTGGCGCTCGCGCAGGCGGTGGCGGCTCACTTCTGAGGGTCAGGCCACGGCGGTGCGAGAATGGGCGGGTCATGACAAGCCCGCCCCAGGTCCCCGACGTGCTGGCCACCCGCTACGCCTCGGCCGAGGTCGTTCAGCTCTGGTCGCCGGCCGCCAAGGTGATTCTCGAGCGGCGCCTTTGGCTCGCGGTGCTGAAGGCGCAGGCCGAGCTCGGGATCGACGTCCCGGCTGGTGCCATCGGCGACTACGAACGGGTGCTGACCGACGTCGACCTCGAGTCGATCCGCGAGCGGGAGAAGGTCACCCGGCACGACGTGAAGGCCCGGATCGAGGAGTTCAACGCGCTCGCCGGCCACGAGCAGATCCACAAGGGCATGACGGCGCGTGATCTCACCGAGAACGTCGAGCAGCTGCAGGTGAGGGAATCGTTGATCGTCGTGCGCGACCGCATGGTCGCCGCGCTCGCCCGGCTCGCCCGGCTCGCCACGGAGAATGCCGAGTTCGTCATGGTCGGGCGCACGCACAACGTCGCGGCACAGGCAACCACGCTCGGCAAGCGTTTCGCGTCGGCTGGCGAGGAGTTGCTGATCGCCCTCCAGCGCGTCGAAAACCTGCTCGAGCGCTACCCCTTGCGCGGTATCAAAGGCCCGGTTGGCACGGCACAAGACATGCTCGATCTGGTCGACGGCGACGCCGCCAGACTCGAGCAACTCGAGAGCAGCGTGGCCCGCCATCTGGGATTCGATCGGATCGCCACGAGCGTCGGACAGGTGTACCCGCGCTCGCTCGACTACGACGTTCTTACGGCACTCGTTCAGGCTGCCGCCGGACCGTCGAGTCTCGCAACGACGATTCGTCTTATGGCCGGCCACGAGTTGGTGACTGAAGGATTCAAGGCCGGGCAGGTCGGGTCGAGCGCCATGCCGCACAAGATGAACACGCAGATCCTGTGAGCGAGTGAACGGGCTGGCGGTCGTCTTACGGGGCTTCGCGAGCATGACCGGCGAGCTTGCCGGCGACCAGTGGAACGAGGGCGACGTGTCGTGCTCGGTCGTGCGGCGAGTGGCGCTGCCCGGGGCGTTTTTCGCGGCCGACGGTCTCTTCCAGACGTTCCTGACGGTGCTCGATGACTTCGGCGCGTATCCCGCAGTCGTGCAACGCGAACTCGATCGCTACCTGCCCTTCCTTGCCACGACCAAGGTGCTCATGGCTGCGGTCCGACGGGGAGTTGGGCGCGAGGTCGCCCACGAGGTCATCAAGGAACACGCGCGTCGCGGTGGCCTTGGCGTTGCGCGAGAAGGGCAGCGACCGCAACGACCTCCTCGAACGGCTTGCTACTGACGAGCGCCTGAAACTGACCAGTGCGGACCTCGACGCCCTGGTCTCGACACCGCTCCGCTTCACCGGTGCCGCAACCGCGCAGGTGGCGGCCTTCTGTGATCAGGTCGCACTCGTGACAGCGCTGCATCCCGATGCCGCGTTCTACGTCCCTGGCGAGATTCTGTAGCGGCACACGGCGCCCGCCCATCGGCGTCCGCTCCGCTTCTGAGAAACTCACCGGCGTGACCGACTACAAGCACATCGCCTCAGGCAAGGTCAGAGATCTCTACGAGATGGACGACGGGCAGCTGCTGTTCGTCGCCAGCGACCGCATCTCCGCCTACGACTTCGTGCTGCCGACGCCGATCCCCGACAAGGGCCGCGTGCTCACCGCGATGTCGATCTGGTGGTTCGATCAGCTCGCCGACGTCGTCCCGAATCACTTGCTCTCGACCGACGTCCCGCCCGAGTTCGAAGGCCGGGCGATGATCTGCGAGCGGCTCGACATGCTTCCGGTCGAGTGCATCGCGCGCGGCTACCTCACCGGTTCGGGGCTCGCCGATTACCGACGCACCGGCGCGGTGTCGGGCATCACTTTGCCACCAGGGCTTGTCGACGGATCGCGGCTGCCGCGAGCCACTCTTCACCCCGTCGACGAAGGCGCCGATCGGCGAACACGACGAGAACATCTCACTTGGTGACGTCGTCGACACAGTCGGCGCCGAGGCTGCCGCCGAGCTCGAGCGGCTGACGCTCGCGGCCTACGGCCGCGCCGAGGAGATCGCGCGAGCACGCGGCATCATCTTGGCCGACACGAAATTCGAATTCGGACGGCGTCGCGCCAGCGGCGAAATTGTGCTTGCCGACGAAGTACTGACCCCCGACTCGTCGCGGTTCTGGCCGGCCGACCAGTACGAACCGGGCCACGCGCAACCGTCCTACGACAAGCAGTACGTCCGCGACTGGCTGACGTCGCCCGCATCGGGCTGGGACAAGAGCTCGGAGAAGCCGCCGCCTCCGCTACCCGACGACGTCGTCGCGAAGACCCGCGAGAAGTACATCGAGGCCTACGAGCGGCTCACCGGCCTCACCTGGTCGTAGCGGGCTACGCGGAGACGACCTCGATCGCGACCTTGGCCGACACATCTCCGGTCACCCGCACGACGACCTCGTGCGTGCCGAGGGTCTTGATGGGTGCCGAGAGTTCGACCTTGCGCTTGTCGAGGATCGGACCGCCGGCCGCCTTCACCGCATCGACCACGTCGGACACGGTGACGGACCCGAACAACCGACCCGCAGCACCTGCCCGCGTCGGCAACGTGACCGTCAAAGCTTCGAGCTGGGTCTTGATCTCACGGGCGTGCGCGAGGTCGCGCACCTCGCGGACATCGCGGGCCCGCTTGATCGAGGCGATCTGCTTCTCAGCACCCTTGGTCGCGCGCATAGCCATGCCCTGCGGCACCAGGTAATTCCGGCCGTAGCCGTCCTTGACCTCGACAACGTCGCCGGGAGCGCCGAGGCCTGAGACCTCGGCAGTGAGGATGAGCTTCATAGTCGTCGTCCCGTCGTCTAGCGCGCAGCGCTGGTGTAGGGCAGCAACGCCACCTCGCGGCTGTTCTTCACCGCGGTGGCGATGTCGCGCTGGTGCTGGGTGCAGTTGCCGGTGACCCGGCGGGCACGGATCTTGCCGCGGTCGGAGATGTACTTGCGCAGCAGGTTGGTGTCCTTGTAGTCGACGTAGGAGACCTTCTCCTTGCAGAACACGCAAACCTTCTTCTTCGGCTTGCGCAGGGGAACTTTCGGCATCGCATTACTCCAAGAATCTCAGCGCCCGTGTGGCTTTCGCCCGGGCAGTCAGTTCGGACAGTCAGGTTTGTTGTGTGCGGACGGCGCCCAGCTGGACGCCGTCCAGCGAGGTCTCTTAGAAGGGCGGCTCGTCGGAAAGACTGCCGCCGCCACCAGGCGGACTCGCGGATGCCCACGGGTCGTCGCCGCCACCGAAGCCGCCGACCACCGCCGCCGCCAGGACCGCGCGCGGCCTTGATGACTTTCGCGGTTGCGCTGCGCAGAGACGGGCCGACCTCGTCGACCTCGACTTCGAAGACGGTGCGCTTCTCGCCTTCCTTGGTCTCGTACGACCGCTGCTTGAGGCGGCCCTGCACGATCACCCGCATGCCACGCGTAAGCGACTCGGCGCAGTTCTCAGCCGCCTGCCGCCAGACGTTGCACGTCAGGAACAGGCTCTCGCCGTCCTTCCACTCGTTCGTCGCCTTGTCCATGAAACGCGGCGTCGAAGCGATGCGGAACTTCGCGACGGCCTGCCCGTTGGGGGTAAAGCGCAACTCGGGGTCGTCGACCAGATTGCCGACCAGCGTGATGACGGTGTCTCCCGCGGCCATGGCTAGTGCTTTTCCGGACGCATGAGCTTGGTGCGCAGCACGGTCTCGTTCAGGTTCAGCTGACGGTCGAGCTCCTTGACGGACGCCGGTTCGGCGACGATGTCGATGACCGCGTAGATAGCCTCGGTCTTCTTGGAGATCTCGAACGCCAAGCGGCGCCGGCCCCACACGTCGACCTTCTCGACAGTGCCGCCGTCTTGGCGCACGACACCGAGGAACTGGTCAAGGGAGGGGGCGACGGTCTTCTCTTCCACGTCGGGATCGAGAAGCACCATCAGTTCGTAACGACGCATGCGTGCACCGACCTCCTTCGGTCTGGGCGGCCACGGTCGATCCGTGACAGGAGGGCTCGTTGCGTCGAAGCAACGTGTCACAGTACCAAGGCCAGCGCGCCCAACCCGAAATCTGTCCACAGCCGCGGCAGCGGACGCCTATTGCACCGCGACTGACGAGATCAGCCCGACCGGACCCGAGCGGCCGGCGCGAGGCGCAAGTGTCCGCGGCCCGGCTTAAGGTGAAACCCGTGAATACCCAGCTACCGAAGATCGGCGCCCACGTCGACCAGGAGGACCCCCTCGCCGAGGCCGTCGCCCGCGAAGCCGACCTCGTGCAGTTCTTCCTCGGCGACCCGCAGGGCTGGAAAGCGCCCGAGATCAGGGCCGGCGTCGACTACCTCAAGAGCTCACCCGTCGACCTCTACGTGCACTCGCCCTACGTCCTGAACGTGGCGACGACGAACAACCGCATCAGAATCCCGAGCCGCAAGCTGCTCACCGAGCATGCCGATGCGGCCGCGAGCATCGGGGCGAAAGCCCTGATCGTCCATGGCGGGCACGTCCTGAAGGACGACGACCCGAAGACGGGTGTCGAGAACTGGCGCAAGACCTTCGAACGCTGGACCCCACCCTTGCCGATCCTGATCGAGAACACCGCCGGCGGCGACAACGCGATGGCCCGCTACTTCGACCGCGTGGCGATGTTGTGGGACGCAGTCGGTGAGTTCGGTCCTGGCTTCTGCCTCGACACCTGCCACGCCCACGCCGCGCGGCGAAGATCTCGCCACGGCGGTTGACCGCATCATGGCCATCACCGGGCGCATCGACCTCGTGCACGCGAACGGCTCGCGCGACCTGTTCGGCTCGGGCGCCGATCGCCATTCCAACTTCGAGGACGGCGAGATCGACCCGGCGCTCATCGTCGACGTCGTGCGGCAAGCGGGCGTGCCCGTCGTGTGCGAGACACCAGGAGCAGTGGCCGGTCAAAGCGCCGACATCGCCTACCTGCGCAAGCACCTCGGCTGAGACGCCAGACCCGAGCCTCGAAGTCAGACCGGCACGGCCACCGCGTCATCAGACTCCGGGGCTCCGGCTCGCGATCGAACCGGTCCGGCGCGCCATCGAGCACCCCGCCGGCCGGATCGTCACTCCCGTCGGCTCGGACGATGTCGCCTTCCGGATGCAAGATGTCGAGCACGACGAGTGCGCACAACGCCAGCACCGCGACGTCCCTGATACCGACGGCGACGGCATAGGGCTGCCAGGCCAACCCCTTGCCGGCACGGCCGCTCGGTGCGTCGAGCAGGTACATCCAGATCGCCAGGAAGTAGATGATCTCGGCGGCCTGCCAGAGCAGGAACGCCCGCCATCGAGGTCGTGCGAGCACCGCGAGCGGCAGCAGCCACAGCACGTATTGCGGTGAGTAGACCTTGTTGAAAACCAGGAACAGGGCGAGCGTCAAGAAGAACAACTGCGGCAGGCGCGGACGCCGCGTGGCGGCCAGCGCGAGCCAGCACACGCCGAGAAATGCAATCGCAATCGCACCCGCCTCGTAGAGATTCAGGCTGGGCGTCCCGAGGTTCCAGGTGAAGATCTTCTCCGAGATGTACCAGATCGATCCCCAGTCGGCGCCGCGCGTCTTACTGAAGTAGTAGAACCGCGCAAAGCCTTCAGGCGACGCAATCCAGATCGGCACGTCTACGACGACCCACGCGAAGACGGCTCCTCCGACGGCGACCCAGAACGCCCTCATCTGGCGGGCCCGCCAGCACAACACGAGCAACGGTAGGAAAAACACGAGCGGGTAGAACTTCGTCGCGATGGCAAGCCCGAGCAGGGCACCGGCAACGAAGTTGTTCTTGCGCGACCACGCGAGCATCGCAAGAGACGTGAGCGCGACGGCGAGCAGGTCCCAGTTGATGAGTCCGGCTAGCACCAGCGCCGGCGCCGCCGCAACCATCGCGGCGTCCCAGATCCGGCGCCTCGCCGTGAGCGCGGTCGCCACCACCATGACGACGGCCGCAATCATGAGTATCAGCCAGGTGACATCAAGAAAGCCTTGTCCGCGGTCGCTCTTCGGATACAGGAGCTTGTCGACCTGCGCGCCGACGTCCATTGCCGCACCGATCAGAACGGGGTACTCGACCTCGCCGGTGAGCTTTCCGTTGCTGTCGGCGTGCGCATCGAGATACGGCCGCTTCCCGTCGGCGAGACCTTCGCCGAAGTACAGCGGATAGATGTCGTTGTAGCACGCGTGGCTGTACTGAAAGCCGCCCTGCCATGGCTGATTGCGACACGGCAACTTCTGCATGTATCCGAGCACCGAACTCGCGATTGCAATCGCGATCAGCACGCGCAGCGGGGTCCACCACGACCACCCTGATCCGGCGTGTCGCCCCAGTGGACCGCCGAAAGCCGCACTGCCGCCGCTGATGAACGGGTCGTCGTGAGTGGGTGGAATGACCGCTGTCGAACTCACGGCTGCAGCCCCGTCGTCCATGGATGAAACTTAGTCGGCCGACCCTCGCGCAGGTGCGCACCCCCCGCGCGGGCGCTGACGAGTCGCTACTCGGAAAGGGCCCGCTCACGAGAATGGGTGACCCTGCGGCCACCGGCGGCAGCGCGTGCGTGAGGCCGCTCGCCGCGCCGCGTCGCCGTAGCCAAGGACGTAGGACTCGCGCAGGTGGTTCCATCCGCAGTTCTGGCAGACCTCGACGGCGTAGACCGTGAACTCGCTGACCTCGTACTCCAAGCTCGGCCAGTTCGCGAGTGGCCTTGATCCGGCCGCTGTACTGCCCGAGGGCGTCGCCGTAGATGTAGGTCACCCTGGTGAGCGGCTCTTTGCGACAGACCGGGCACTGCTCGTCGGTCGCCTCGCCGTGGTACTTGGCCGCCCGGAGCAGGTAGGGGTGGGCATCGCAGACGTCGGTCACCGTGGCCCGGCCACCGAAGAGGGCGGCCAGCGTCGCCCGCCGCGCGAGCGCGTAATCGATGAACGACCGGGTGGTCTCCACGTGGATAAGCCTAGGTCACGCCGCGGCAGCCTGGAACCAAACCCCGGGCCATCTCCTGATGGCGTCCAGGCGCGTCCACTCACCCAGCGAATTCCCAGCGCGTCGGGTTTGCTTATCCTCTCCGCCTGCCCACTATCGTCCGGATGTATCGGCTCGATACATCGAGGAGTACCAGTGGCTCAGCCAGTCAAGCGATCGGGACGCTCCGGCGTCCTCGAGCTTGCCGTGCTCGGACTGCTGCACGAGTCACCCATGCACGGCTACGAACTCAGCAAGCGCCTGAACACCATGCTCGGCGCATTTCCGGGCATTTTCCTACGGCTCGCTCTATCCGTGCCTGAAGCAAATGCTCGTGGTCGGCCACGTCAGCGCCGACAGCGAGTCAAGTGGCAGAGCCGACCGGCCCGACCGGCGCAGCCGGATCGTCTACCGGCTCACTGCCGACGGCAAGGAGCACCTGCAAAACCTCCTGGCCGAGGCGGGCCCGTCCTCGTGGGAGGACGAGAACTTCGGCGTCCACTTCGCGTTTTTTTCTCAGACGGACGCCGAGGTGCGCATGCGCATTCTCGAGGGCCGTCGCAACCGGCTCGAGGAACGCCTCGACCACGTCAAGACCTCGGTCGCACGTACCCGCGAGCGGGTCGACAGCTACACCCTCGAACTACAGCGCCACGGACTCGAGTCCGTCGAGCGCGAGGTTCGCTGGTTGACCGAATTGATCGAAACCGAACGACGCGCCGACACCTCGTCGTCCGCTAACTAGTTCTTTCCCCCTGCAACAGGCATGTACGAGATGAAGGAGCACCGCTCATGGGTTCGGTTCGGGTAGCCATCGTTGGCGTCGGCAACTGCGCCGCGTCGCTCGTCCAGGGGGTCGAGTACTACAAGAACGCGGATCCGACGGAGCGGGTACCGGGTCTCATGCACGTGCAGTTCGGGCCGTACCACGTGTCCGACATCAAGTTCGTCGCGGCATTCGACGTCGACGGCAAGAAGGTCGGATCCGACCTCGCCGACGCGATCGGTGCAAGCGAGAACAACACCATCAAGTTCTGCGACGTGCCCTCGACGGGCATCATCGTGCAGCGCGGCCACACCTACGACGGTCTCGGCGACTACTACCGCGACATCATCTCGGAGTCCGAGGACGAGCCGGTCGACGTCGTCAAGGCACTGAAGGACGCCAAAGTCGACGTGATGGTGTCCTACCTGCCGGTGGGATCCGAGGAAGCCGACAAGTTCTACGCCCAGTGCGCCATCGACGCCGGCGTGGCCTTCGTCAACGCGCTTCCGGTGTTCATCGCGAGCGACCCGACATGGGCCAAGAAGTTCGAGGACGCCGGTCTGCCGATCATCGGCGACGACATCAAGAGCCAGGTCGGCGCGACCATCACGCACCGCGTGATGGCCAAGCTGTTCGAAGACCGCGGTGTCGAATTGCTGCGTACGTACCAGCTGAACTTCGGCGGCAACATGGACTTCATGAACATGCTCGAGCGCAAGCGCCTTCAGTCGAAGAAGATCTCGAAGACGCAGTCGGTCACGTCGCAGATCCCGCACGAGATGGCGAAGGCCGACGTGCACATCGGCCCGTCCGACTACGTGCCGTGGCTCGACGACCGCAAGTGGGCCTACGTCCGCCTCGAGGGTCGCTCGTTCGGTGACACCCCGCTGAACCTGGAGTACAAGCTCGAGGTCTGGGACTCCCCGAACAGCGCCGGCGTCATCATCGACGCAGTCCGTGCGGCCATGATCGCCAAGGATCGCGGCATCGCCGGACCGATCAACTCGGCGTCCAGCTACTTCATGAAGAGCCCGCCGGTGCAGTACAGCGACGACGACGCGCGCCAAGCCGTTGCCGACTTCATCGCCGGAACCGTCGACCAGCGTAAGCCGACCCGGGTCGACGGCTAGGCCGGCCCGACGCCGTGCTCGGTGGCCCATTCGCGCAAGGCGGCCGCCGCGGCATCCTTGCCGATCGGGCCCGCGTCGAGCCTGAGTTCGAGTAGGAAGCGGTAGGCGCGGCCGATCTCGGGGCCGGGTGGAATGCCCAGCACCGCGCCGATCTCGTCGCCGTTCAGTTCTGGCCGCAGCGCGTCGACTTCTTCCTGCTGGCGCAGTTCCTCGATGCGCCGTTCGAGTTCGTCGTAGGCACCCGACAACGCCGCCGCGCGACGCTTGTTGCGCGTCGTGCAATCAGAACGAGTGAGCTTGTGCAGTCGCTCGAGCAGCGGACCGGCGTCGCGCACGTAGCGACGCACTGCAGAGTCGGTCCACTCTCCGGTGCCGTAGCCGTGGAAGCGCAGGTGCAACTCGACCAGGCGCGACACGTCGGAGACGACGTCCTTCGGGTACTTCAGCGCGGTGAGCCGCGCCTTCGCCATCTTCGCCCCGACAACCTCGTGGTGATGGAACGAGACGCGCCCACCGGCTCCTTGCGACGGGTCGCCGGCTTCCCGATGTCGTGCAGCAAAGCCGCGAGTCGCAACACCAGATCGGGCTCGCCGTCTTCGAGTGCCATCGCCTGCTCGATGACGGTCAACGTGTGGTCGTAGACGTCCTTGTGCCGGAAGTGCTCGTCGGTCTCGAGCCGAAGTCTTGGCACTTCTGGCAGCACCCGGTCGGCAAGGCCGGTGTCGACGAGCAACGCCAACCCACGCCGTGGGTCAGGTGAGGTCATCAGCTTCGAGAGCTCGTCCCGCACGCGTTCGGCGGAGATCTTCGAGATCTCGTCGGCCATCGCCGTCATCGCGGCGAAGACGTGCGGATCTACGGCGAACCCGAGCTGCGACGCGAACCGCGCCCCTCGCATCATCCGCAGCGGATCGTCAGCGAACGAGTCCTCAGGTCGCCCCGGCGTTCTCAACACGCGATCGGCAAGATCGGCGGCGCCGCCGAACGGATCGTGAAATATCTGGTCAGGGACGCTGACCGCCATCGCGTTCACAGCGAAGTCGCGGCGCCGCAGGTCTTCCTCCAACGAATCGCCATAGACCACTTCCGGCTTGCGTGAGTCCGGGTCGTACGTCTCGAACCGATACGTCGTGACCTCGAGCCGCACGCCGTTCTTAAGCAGGCCGACCGTGCCGAACGCGATCCCGGTCTCCCATTGACTGTCGCGCCACTGCTTGGTGATGCGCAGCGTCTCGTCAGGCCGGGCACTGGTCGCGAAATCGAGATCGCTCACCACCCGGCCGAGCAACGCGTCGCGCACCGAGCCGCCGACCAAAGCAAGATCATGGCCGGCGTGCGCGAAAAGCTCGCCCAACTCGACGACCACAGGAAACGACGCCATAAGCGCATCGACCGCGGCCCGCTGCTGCGGGCGCAGCGACGGCGGATCAGAACGCGGCGCAGGCACGGGGGCAAAGCGTAGGCCCCGCCGAACCCTTGCTGCCGAAGCGACGGCCGGCACGCACGCAAGATCAACAACTCATGGTGCAGCGAACATGGGCGGCGGCGCGGTTGAGAATCTTCGCAGCGGGGAAAATCGTCGCGTACGCTTCAACGCAGGGCATACCGCCTGCGATTGGTACCGATCGATACGACCGACCCAGTCGTCAGACCCTCATACTTCCCAGGGGTTCCCTTAATCGGGGAATCCGCCTAACGTCGGACCGGCGGTCCCCACCGGGTGCCGCTCGTGAGCGAGGTCGACATGTTGGGTCCGCTCGACATCCACCAGTACCTGCTCCAGCACGACGTGCACCACGAGATCGTCCGATTGCCGCGCCCGGCGGCAAGTGCGGAACACCTCGCCGAGGTTCTCGGGATCACGCCACGGCGATGCCTAGCGATCCACCCGTTCCATGCCATCACGCCTGACGGCGACGTGTTGGTTCTTCTTCTCGCACCCGCCGACACAGCCACCCCCGCAGAAGAGTTCATCGGCGTGCTCGGCGAGTTGTTGCGCGACCACCTCGGACCCGGAGTCGAACTCAGCGTCGCCGGCGCCGATCTCATCAGCAGTCACACCGACTACCTGGCGGGTCACTTAGCTCCGTTGCTCCTCCCACCCGACGTCCTCGTGGTCGCGACCTCGGGGGTTGTCGACCTCGCGACGTCGATCATCTACACGGCGACCGGCGACGGCGGCACCGCGCTCGGGATCGGTGCAACCGATCTGCTGAGCCTCAGTCACGCGATCGCGTTGCCCGCGACGCATGCGTTGCACCCGAACTCGATCGAGGCCGTAGCCGCCAGCACAAGCTGACCGGGCCAGGCCCGGCAGGCCATTACGATCGAGGCGTGCCTGCCGGACGTCGCCCCGTACCGCGTCTTCGCCGAGTTGAAGAGACATCTGCCGGCGGATTGGTCGTCGATGCCGGCATTCCAGGCATTCGGGGTCGCCGCGCGGCACTGATCGCGAGGCATGACCGGCGCGGCCGTCTCGTGTGGTCGCTCCCCAAGGGACACGTCGAGGAGGGCGAGACCCCCGAGGTGGCCGCGGTTCGCGAGATCGCAGAGGAAACCGGGATCGCGGGCCGCGTCGTGGCCCCGCTCGGCACGATCGACTTCTGGTTCGTTGCCGAGGGCCGCCGAATCCATAAGACGGTCCACCACTACCTGCTGCTCGCCGAGGGTGGCGAGCTCTCCGATGAAGACATCGAGGTCGTCGAGGTGGCCTGGGTGCCCCTTGAGGAGCTCGCCCAGCGGTTGGCCTACGACGACGAGCGCCGCCTCGTCGACCAGGTGCCGGGGCTGCTCGCGGACATCGCGTGACTCCCGCCGGCCGACGGGTCCGGTTGCCGGTGGCGTTGGCGGTCGTGCTGGCGATCTCCGCACTAAGCGGGTCGGCGCTCGTTGCCGTGGCGGCCGCAACCGCCCAAGCTGCTCACGCCGCAGTGAGGGCTGCGCCGAGCCCGACGCCGACCTCGTCGAACGCCCCCAACCGGGTCTCGATCACGCTCGAGACGTTGGAGCCGAAGGCCGTGCATCCGCACGACACCGTGGTGGTCGACGGCACGGTAACGAACATCTCCGGCAGTCCGCTCACCAGCGTGAGCATCGCGCTGCGCGCATCGACGCACCGCATCGACACCCGCTACGACCTGGCTCGCGAGGCCGATCCGGCGAAACGTGCTCGGTTCTACCGTCTCGAACACCCGGCAAACCCTCGGCTCGCTGGCCGTCGAGCAGACCATGAGCTGGCATTTCTCTTTGCCGGTCGACCGGCTCGACCTGCCGAGTTCTGCGGCCGACTTCGGCGCCTACCCGTTTGCCGTCGACGTCCGGTCGACCACCGGCCGGACCACTCTGACGACTCGGCTGCCCACCACGCTGATGTGGTTGCCGAGCGGCTCGCAATTCGTTCAGACGCAGATCAGCTGGTTGGTGCCACTCGTCGACGGCATCCACCGAGGCGAAGGCGACACCTTCCTCGATGACCAGCTGGCCACCGATCTCGCTCCAACTGGTCGCCTGGGCCGCGTTCTCGATCTGGCGTCGACCGCAGGCGTTCCGATGACCTACATCGTCGACCCTGCGCTCGTCGACGATGCCACGGCGATGGCCGGCGCCAGTGCCCTGCCCAACGGCCAACCGTCGGCCGGCGTGACCGGCGTCACCGGGATAGCCAGCGCCAGCCCGAAGCCGACGGCGAAGGCATCGGCGGCACCGAAGGCCGGCTCCAAATCCGCGCCTGGGTCGCCCTCGGCATCCCCGCCAGCCGGGTATCAAGTCGCGGGCCAGGCCGGTGGGCAAACCGTGACCGGCGGCACCGGCGAAGCGGCCGCAGCAAGCTGGCTCGCAACCCTTCGCACCGCTGTCGCCGCGCCCGCCGCTGCGCTCGTCGGACTTCCGTACGGCGATACCGACCTTGTCGCGGTCGAGCGAGCGGGCCTGACGAGAGAAATCGCGATCGCCCGATCGACCGGCCAGTCGACGCTGACCGCCGACCTCTCACCGCCTACCTTGCCTAACGTGGTGTGGCCGATAGACGGCACGCTCGACGAAGCAACGCTCGATGACCTTGCCGGGGATCTCGTCGACACCGTCGTGCTCAGTGATGCGACATTGCCGCCGCGTGACCCCAACGCGGTCACCGGTGCTCGGACGAATCTCCAGACCGAGTCGGGCACAGTGCGGGCCGTCCTCACCGACTCGACCATCAGTGCCATGGTGACGAGCCCCCAGGCTAGCGACGGCGATCGCGCCGCCGAGCAGCGCTTTCTCGCGCAAACCATGTTGGTCACCGAACAGCGACCAGGAGCAGGCAGTTCGATCGTCGTCGCACCTCCGCGCAACTGGGATCCGACCGGCGACTTCGCATCGACAATGCTGTCCGACAGCGCGACGATGCCGTGGCTGCAGGGCGCAAGTCTGGGTCAGGTCGCCGTGGCAGCCCGCCGACGGCGTCCAGCGCAAGTCGCTTGTGTATCCGGCTACAGCACAAGCTGCCGAACTGCCGAGCAGCGAGCTACTCCCGATCATCGGTCTGCGCGGCACGCTGGCCGCGTGCAGCGCGATCCTCGGCTCGAGCACCGCCGAGACGTTCATCAACACCGCGAGCATCGCGATCCTGCGCGCCGAGTCGAGCGGACTTCGCGGCCAGCCTGCACGGTCAGCCGCCATCAGGGCAGCAGTGCAGGCCGAGCTCGACGCCCAGACCGCCAAGGTCTACATCGTCAAACCCGGACTGATCACGTTGACCAGCCGAAAACAGAAGATCCCGATCACAGTCGTCAACAATCTCCCCGACCCCGTCACCGTGCAGATCCGCGTGACCGCGGTGAACGCCGCACGCCTCGTAGCGTCGCCCGCGCAGCCCTTCACCGTGCCTGGCAACCAGAGCAGGCACGAGGTGCTGATCGAAGTCGAAGCGACCACGGGTGGTCGCTTCCAGGTAAGTGCTCAGTTGTGGACGCCGGAAGCCAACCCTCGCCCGTTCGGCGCGCCGGTTCCGTTCATCTTGAACTCCACCGCCTACGGTGCGGTCGCGCTGGTGATAGCTGCCACCGCGGCTGGTCTGGTTTTCCTGCTGTCGGCGATCCGGATTGTCCGGCGGATCAGCCGCGCGCGGCGGGCGCACAAGCAGGCCGCGACCACGCCGCCCGCGGAATCCGAGCCAGCTGACGCGTCGCCCGTGCCGTGACCCCGGCCGCACCAGAAGACGAGCAGCCTCGCCAGATCGAGCACGGTCATGGCGATCGGGACCATCGCCTCGCGTGGCACCGGGTTCATCAGGACTGCGGTGCTAGCAGCGGCGCTTGGCAGCGGCGCCCTCGCCGAGACGCTACAACATCCCGAACACGGTGCCGAACGCGATCTATGACCTGCTGCTCGGCGGAATCCTGACCAGCGTTGTCGTTCCACTGCTCGTCAAGGCCGTCAAGGACGACGCGCACGCCGGCGAGGTCTACGCGCAGCGACTGCTGACCGTCGTCGCCGTCGTCCTCGGCATCTGCACCGTGGCGGGCGTGTTGGCCGCGCCGCTGATCATCGACGTCTACGCGCGCGGGCTCACCGGTGAGCAGCGCTCGCTGTCAGTCACCTTCGCGCGGTACTTCCTACCGCAGGTCTTCTTCTACGGGCTGAGCGCGACGATGGGCGCAATTCTCAATACCCGTGGGAGATTCGCGGCCCCGATGTGGGCACCGGTGCTCAACAACATCGTGCTGATCGGCACCGGGTTGTTATTCATCGGCCTCACCTCGGGTCAGCCCGTCGCCAAGCTCACCAACCTCGACGTGCGGCTCACGACCGGTGAGATCCGCCTGGTCGGAATCGGCACCACTGCCGGCGTCGTCCTGCAGACCCTCGCTCTTGTGGCCGTCGCTTCGTGCGTCGGGATTTCGGTGGCGGCCACGGTTCGATTGGCGCGGCAACGGATTGGGAGAGGCGGTCAAGCTCGGTGGCTGGGTCCTTGCGTACGTGGGCGTCAACCAGATCGGCTTCGCCGTCATCACCAACCTCGGCAAGGCGGCCGGACGTGCGGCCGCGAATCACCACGTCGCGCACACCGACACGTTCTCGGCGTACATGTACGCCTACCAACTGTTCCAGCTGCCGTACGCGATCGTCGCGGTATCGGTGATCACGGCCCTGCTTCCGCGCATGAGCCGTCACGCCGCCGAAGGCAGGTTCGACGACGTTCGCGCCGACTTGTCGACGGGCCTGCGAACCAGTGGGGTGGCTGTCGTCCCGGCCGCCATCATGCTGATCGCGTTGGCGCCCCAGATATCGACTGTCGTGTTCCGCGGCCTGCCAGACACCCGCGTCAGCCCTGCCGACGCGAGGTACATCGGGTGGGTACTCGTCGCGTTCGGTGCGGGCCTCGTACCGTTCGCGATCTTCCAGCTCCTCCTGCGCGCGTTCTACTCACTGCACGACACGCGCACGCCGGCACTCATCAACGTCATCGCGACTGCGGTCAACATCGGCCTCGACATCGGGCTCTACCTGACGCTGCCTGCAGGCTGGCGGGTCGTCGGCCTCGCGGTTGGATTCGCGGCGTCGTACTGGGTCGCGTTCGTGTTGACGGCAAGGTCGTTGCGGCGTCGGTTGGCAGGCCTCGATGGACGCCGCGTGACACAGACCTACGTCAGGGTGACCGTCGCTTCTGCGGTAGCAGGCGGGGCCGCCTTCGGGCTCGCCGACCTCACCGGCGTCCTGCTCGGTCGTGGTGTAAGCGGTGATGTCGTCGCGCTTGTCGCAGGCGGTGGCATCGGTTTTGGGATCTTGACGACTGCCTTCAGGCGGATGCGCGTCAGCGAGGCGACGCGCGTCCTTGATGCGGTGCGAACGCGCATCGCGGGATAGGGCGGCACCCGAAGCGCACGGAGAGTGGCGTCCACCGCTAGACCAAACGGGTGCATTGTCCAGCGGCAAACGGGCGTAACCGACACGTCACGGCTCAAGGCAGGTGTCGTCGACGCCGACGTAACGGTCGAGGTGACGAAGCTGAAGACCGGGCCTGGGGGCACGCATGTACGAGGGTGGCGCGCCCGACAGGGGCGACGTCATCCTCAGCTGGCTCACGCGCGTCGTGGCCGTGATCGCTGTCGTTGCAGTCGTGGGCTTCGACGGTCTCGTCGATCGCCGTCGCTCGGGTGAGCGCCAAGGACGATGCCAACACCGCCGCCGTCGCCGCTTCGACGGCCTGGCGCACCGACAAGGAGCTGCTCGCTCCAACCCTGCTGGCTGCCGAGAACTCCGCCGCGCAGCACGGGGA
Organism: uncultured Actinomycetes bacterium; assembly: GCA_963809135.1. GTDB lineage: Bacteria > Actinomycetota > Actinomycetes > Acidothermales > Acidothermaceae > PALSA-607. The sequence goes on along the minus strand of CAWEIG010000011.1, from coordinate 135,405 downwards.
AACCGTGCTCACGAATAGCCTCACCGTCGACCCAGACGGCACGGTCCATCTCAAGCTCGAACGCATCGCGACGACCCTTCTTGTGCGACACATCGGCCCAGTGAGTTCGTGGGCGACCGTCATCGTCAAGGGGTCGGGCCGGTCAGACACGTCGTCATGAAGCATCGCCTCACCACCCTGATCGCCGCGCTCTGTGCCTTCCTGGCTGTCATCGTCGCTAGCGTCGGGTCGGCCAGCATCAGCGGAGTTGCCAGAGCCGATCCCCTTGCCAACGCAAAGAAGCAGGCGGCCGCACTCCAAGTGCAGGTGACGCAACTACAACTGCGGGTCGAGCTCGCGAGTGAGAAGTTCGACGGTGCGCAAGCCGATCTCGCCCAGCTAATCAACGCCCAGGAACAGGCGACCAGGGTCGCGACTGCGGCGACGGTGGCTGCACAGAACGCGAGAGCGGCGGCCGAATCGAGCACCCGGGCGCTGTACATGTCGGGTGGCATCACGGGGCTGTACGCGACGGTGCTCACCGGCGAAAACCCCGGAACATTGCTCGACGGTCTCCATAGCGTGCAGGTGGTTTCCGACGCGGCGGCCGCGTCGCTTTCGCACGTCGATTCCGCCGTCCAGTCAGCGGCGGACGCCGATGCCAACGTCGCGGCGCTGCGAACCCGGCAAGACACACTGACCGCGCAAGCGGCCACCGCGTCCGCCGACGCCGAGAGCGCCCTGGCTCAGGAGCAGGCGATTCTCGACAACACCAACGCCGAGGTCGTGGCGCTGGAAGCTCAGCTGCAAATCCAAATCGACGAGCAGAACGCGGCTCGAGACGCAGCGACCCTGGCGGCCGCCCAGCACGCGGCGTTGGTCGCAGGCGGGGCGCCGCAGGTGCGCCAAGTGCGCTGGCTGAAACAGCGATCAATGCTGCGCGCACCCAGCTTGGAAAGCCCTATGTCTACGGCGGTTCAGGTCCTGACAGCTGGGATTGCTCCGGTCTCACGCAATGGTCGTTCGCGCAGGCCGGCGTCTTGCTGCCACGTACGGCCGCCGACCAGTACGCAGCCGTACCGACGAAGGTTCAGCTCGGCAATCTCGAACCTGGTGATCTGCTGTTCTGGGCGACCGACATCAACGATCCGGCGACGATTCACCACGTCGCGATCTATCTGGGTGCCGGCGAGATGCTCGCTGCTCCACACACGGGCGACCTCGTCCAGATCCAGCCCGTCTACCTCGATGGCTACATCGGAGCCGTTCGGGTCGGCTGACGGGAATAGCATGGCAACTTAGATCTGCGCGCAGTATCCCGAGCACCCGAGCAGCGAGCACCGCGGGAGGTCTGCTGTGGGCGGCGCACCGGCCGTGGCACCTGGCTTGCTCATCGCCGAGCGTTACCGCCTCGAATCCGCTCTGTCAGTTGACACAACATCGCAGCGAGTCGGCCGCCTTTGGCGCGCTTACGACGAGGTGCTCGCCCGTCCGGTCGCGATCCTGCTGGTTCAGGGCGATGACCCTGGCGTGCCGGAGGTGCTTGCCGGGGCGCGCGCGGCCGCGCGGCTGACGCACGCGGCCGTCGTCCGGGTCTATGACGCAGGCGAGGCGCCCGGGCTGGCCTTCGTCGTCACGGAGTTTCTGTCGGGTGGCTCGCTCGAGGGTCAGCTGCTCATCGGTCCGCTCGATCCCGCGAACGCGGTCGATCTCGTGTCCGATCTCGCGGTCGGAGTAGCGGCTGCGCACGACGTCGGACTGCATGGTCTCTTGCTGACACCTAGCAGTGTCCTGTTCACCGCGACCGGGGCGCCGCGGCTGGTCGGCATCGCGTTGGCCGATCACAACACGCGCGACGCGACCGTCGCTGGTCCTGATGGCCAACCGCTCGCCCCGCACGCCGACAAGGTCGAACAAGCACGTCTCGACGCGATCGGCTTAGCGAGACTTCTGTACGCGGCCCTCACAGCGAAGTGGCCAGGGCCCCCGCACGAAAGCGCATTGCCCCCGGCGCCCTATGCAGAGGGCCATCTGCGGACGCCGCGGCAGGTGCGAGGCGGTGTGGCACGCGAAATCGACGATGTGGTTGCTCAAGCAATCGGCGACGACTCCCTCCTTCGCGGACTTCCCCCGATCACCTCGCCGGCCGAATTCGCTGCGGCCCTGACGCCGCTTCGCACGTCAAGCGACGACGCTCATCCGTACGGCGCCGACACGCAACCGATCACCGAGCTCGACCTCAGGCAAGTCCGCCGCAGTGCAGGCCGCATCGCCGGTCAAGGCCGGTGGCGCCGCATTGCGATCGTGATCGGTCTTGCCCTACTCGCCGTCGTCATCGCCGGCCTGGCTTTCTCCGGCTCGTCGGGCTACCTGCGATTCGTCACCGGTGCGCCAGAACCCGGGCCCACGACGACGCCAACCCCCACCCCGACCACGCACATCTGCGGCCGTCAACACGACCACGTCGGGCCTCGTTGTCGAGTTCGACCCTTACGGCAATCACAAGGATCCGCACGTCGTCGAGGCGCCCCGCGCTGTCGACGGCAATCCCGCGACTGCGTGGCGAACGCAGATCTACCGCACCGCAGATCTCGGCAAGCTCAAGCCCGGCGTCGGGTTGCTTGTCGACTTCGGTTCGCCACGCAAGGTTTCCGCTGTTCACCTTGTGCTGGTCGGGCAACGGGACATCCGTCGAACTGTTCGACAGCACGGGCGACACCGCTCCGACAAGTGAGAAAGCGATGACCTCCGTCGCGTCGCAGGCCAACGCGCCCGCCGACGTGACGCTGCGACCCGACGACGCGACGTCCGCGCGGTATTGGGTGATCTGGCTGACCAAGTTGCCTGCCACGGCCGCTGGCTTTCAGGGCGGCATCGCAGAGATGACCTTCTTGCCGTGATTTCGCCGGTCACGTCGATAGGCTGCCGGGCGTGACGGACGGGGTGACAGATCCTGACGTCGAGTTGCTCACACGGCATCTCGCCGGAGACCCCGATGCGTTCGCCGAGATCGTCCGCCGGCACCGCGACCAGCTCTGGGCGGTCGCCTTGCGAACGACCGGTGACCCCGAAGAGGCCGCCGACGCAGTGCAAGAAGCCCTGATATCCGCGATGCGCCATGCGGCGTCGTTTCGCGGCGATGCCAAGCTCAGCACCTGGCTGCACCGCATCGTCGTCAATGCGTGCCTGGATCGGCTGCGTCGTCGGGCTTCGCACCCGACCAGTGCACTGCCCGATGACGACCACGCACCCACCAACAGCCGCGATGAGTTCGCTGACCGCGACACCGCCGCCGACGTGCACGCCGCGCTGGCGACGTTGCCAGTCGAGCAACGAGCAGCGATCGTCCTCGTCGACATCGAGGGCTATCCGGTCGACGAGGTGGCGCTCATGCTCGAAGTGCCGACGGGCACGGTCAAGAGCCGGTGCGCTCGCGGTCGCGCGAAGCTGGTGCCGCTCCTCTCGCATCTTCGGACCGGAGGGAACCCGCGCGACGCTGACCACGTCGAACCACCGATGAACCCACCCCGAGAGGATTTCCGGTGAACACCCCGCACCCGGACCTCGAGACCCTTGCGGAACTCGCAGACCCTGAGACGGCGGCTTACAGCGGCCGACCCCGAGACCGCAGCCGTACTCGATCACGTTGCTGGCTGCGAGACGTGCACCGCGGATCTTGAAGCCCTGCGCCAGGTCCGGACCACGTTGCGCGCGCTGCCGCCGGTGCCGATGCCGGCTGATGTCGCGGAGCGCCTCGATGCGGCACTGCGGGCCGCGAACGCCCCGACCGCCAACATCGTTCCGCTCCAAAAGCGTTCGAAGCAGCGGGCGGTCGGACCACAACAACAATGGTGGCGGACCATGCCCTACGGCGCGGCCGCTTCGGTCGTCGTGATTCTCGCTCTTGTCGTGGCGGCCGTCGTGGGTCTGCAGCACGCAGGCGGTGAGTCGAAGAAGAGCGCCTCAACGCGCCGTACCGGCCGCCACGTCTGCTGAAAGCATCGGCTCGGCAACGATCGAGTCCGGTACGAACTACACGGCCGACGAACTCCGCGCCCAGGTCGCCTCGGTCGTGAACAGCAACGTGCCCGGGGCGGCCGCGCAGTTCCCTGGCCTCACCCAGTTCGGCGCCGACGCGAGCTCAGCCGTACCCGCCAGTGGCCGCGAGCCGCCGCCGGATCTGCATCAGCGGCCTCCGCAGCGCCGCCTTTCCGCCCTGCAACCACCGCGGCCGCCACGCCCGCCAGTTCCCCCCTGTTCGCCGCCGGAGCGCCGGCACGGCGCCAGCACCCCGGCAAAACGCGGCCGCGATCACCGCTCCCGGCGGACCACTCGCCGACCCGGCGGCCCTCGCAGCCTGCATCCAGACCCTCGCGGGCAAGCCGGAGCTGCCTGTCTTGGTCGACTTCGCGACGTTCAACGGCGCGCCGTCGACGATCATCGTGCTGCCCGACCCCGACGTCGCGCGGCAAGCTCGACATCTATGTCGAGGCCGACACCGCCAACTGCGCGAACCAGGAATTCACCTACGCCGCCTTCCTCCCGCCGTCTGGCTGACCTGGGCGCGCGAGCCTGCCGAGCCGGGAATCGCCGCAGCCTAGGATCTGTTGACGGGTAAGTCGCCGCAACTGGCGAGCAACTTCGAGAGGTCCAAGGTAGGTCGACGTGGTCACAACAAGCACGAATGCGGTGGCTCTGAACGACGCCAGCACCGTGCGCGACCTCATCATCATCGGCTCAGGCCCGGCGGGTTACACAGCCGCCCTCTATGCGGCGCGCGCCGACCTGCATCCGCTCGTGTTCGAGGGCGCGATTGGCGCCGGCGGTGCCTTGATGACCACTACCGAGGTTGAGAACTTCCCGGGATTCCCCGAGGGCATCATGGGCCCCGATCTCATGGACAACCTGCGTAAGCAGGCCGCGCGCTTCGGCGCTCAACTTGTCACCGACGACGTCACGGCCGTCGATCTGACCGGCGCGGTGAAAATCGTGCAGGTCGGCGACGAGACCTACTACTCGCGCGCCGTCATCCTCGCGACCGGCTCGAAATATCGCTACCTAGGTCTCGACAACGAGGCTCGGTTGCTCGGCCATGGGGTTTCTGCCTGTGCGACGTGCGACGGATTCTTCTTCCGCAACCAGGACATCGCCGTCGTCGGTGGCGGTGATTCCGCGCTCGAGGAAGCGACGTTCCTGTCGAAGTTCGCGCGCAGCGTCACGGTGGTCCATCGCCGCGACGAACTTCGTGCGAGCAAGATCATGCAGGATCGCGCGAAGGCCAACGACAAGGTCGGCTTCCGCTGGAACACCGAGGTTGTCGACGTCATCGGCGACGACAAAGTCGCCGGGCTGACCGTGCGAGACACCGTCACGGGCGCCGACGATCACCTGCCAGTGACGGGCCTGTTCGTTGCCATCGGGCACGATCCGCGCAGTGAACTCTTCCGCGGCCAGGTCGACCTCGATGACGCCGGTTACGTCAAAGTCGAACAGCCCTCGACGCGAACCAACCTCGACGGGGTCTTCGCTTGTGGCGACTTGGTCGACCACACCTATCGCCAGGCGATCACCGCAGCCGGCACCGGGTGCGCCGCCGCTCTCGATGCCGAACGTTGGCTGGCTGCTCAGCAGGCGGCGTTGAAACCGGCCTTCGCCGAGTAACACCCGAAACCGAACAAATCCAGTACGAATAACACCGATAGCACTCAACAGAAACCCAAAATCAGTGCCCAACCGACAGGAGCCCACCGTGGGAGCCACCAAGTCCGTCACCGACGAGACCTTTGCCGCCGACGTCCTCGCTAGCGATACGCCGGTGCTGGTCGACTTCTGGGCCGAATGGTGCGGTCCTTGCCGCATGGTGGCGCCTGTCCTCGAAGAGATCGCGAACGAGCACGCCGACAAGGTCCGGGTCGTCAAGCTGAACATCGACGAGAACCCCGAGACCGCCCGCGCCTACTCGATCCTGTCGATCCCGACCCTGAACGTGTACCGAGGTGGCCAGGTCGTGAAGCAGATCATCGGCGCCAAGTCGAAGTCTGCGCTGCTCAAGGATCTGGAAGCGTTCCTGTAGCCCGCTAGCATGGCTCTTCCGACCCCCGGCGCCATCCGGCGTTGACCCAGCTCGAGCGCACCGTTGCCGAGCGGTAAACCTGGCGGCGCACTGGGGCGTCGATCACGTACCCGAGCCATGAGGACCCCCATGCAGCAACAGCACGAGCGGGTTGATGAGCCTCTGCGGCTCGGCGATCGCGGTCTTGCTGTCGTCGAACTACGGCACCGGCTGCGCCAGCTCGAACTGCTTCCCACCGACGAGGTGGCTGGCGGTGCGCCCGCGCTCGACGCCTTCGACGACGCGTGCGACTTGGCCGTCCGAAGCTTTCAGCAGCAACGAGGCTTGCGCATAGACGGAGTTGTCGATCGCGAGACCTACCGTGGCCTTGACGAAGCGCGCTGGCGGTTGGGCGATCGACCGTTGTCGTTTGCTGTTCGGCATCCCTACGTCGGCGACGACGTCGCCGCCCTGCAGCACCGGCTGATCGACATGGGTTTCGATTGCGGCCGCGCCGACGGCGTGTTCGGCCCGCGAACAGAAAACGCGTTGCGCGAGTTCCAGCGCAACGTCGGCCTGCCGGCCGACGGTGCCTGCGGCCCCGCCACGTTTCGAGCATTGCGCCAGCTCGCCAGAACCGTGGTCGGTGGCAAAGCGAACGAGTTGCGTGAGTACGAGCGGCTGCATCACGGCGGGCCCACGATGGCGGGCAAGCTCGTCGTCATCGATCCCGGTCACGGCGGAGCGGATCGGGGATCAACGAACGGCGTGCTTGACGAAGCCGGCCTCGTCGACGACATCGCGAACAGAGTCGAGGGCCGGCTCGCGGCCGCCGGTGCCCTTGCGTACCGAACCCGCGGTGGCGAGGGTCGGCGCAGAGCCCTGGCGACCTCGAGCTCCTCGACCGGCCGCCAAGCGACGCCGAACGTGGAGCGTTTGCCAACGCAGCCGAAGCCGACCTCCTGGTCTCCATTCACGTCGACGGTCATGCGAACCCTCAGTGCCGCGGTGTATCGACGTACTACTACGGCACCGCCAACGACCGGTCGCTTGTCGGCGCACGTCTTGCCGAGTTGATTCAGCAAGAAATCCTGTCGCGCACCGACCTACTCGACTGCCGCAGCCACCCGAAGACCTGGGAGCTGCTCCGCCGTACCCGCATGCCCGCCGTCCGCATGGAATTGGGTTATCTCACCAATCCCGGTGATGCCGCGCGTCTTGGCCGGCCCGAGTTTCGCGACGAGCTTGCCGAGGCAATCGTCGTCGCGATCCAGCGATTGTTTTCTCCGGCCGAGTTGCCGTCGCGTGAATCAATCGAACTGAGCCGGCAGACGATTTCGGTGTAGCTAGCTGCTCACACGGGCCGCAATGCACCCTCAGGTGCAACTGACCCGAGCAACCGCTCGAGCGCACCCTCGACGTCCTCGCGCCACGTCAGCACGGTCTTGAGATCGAGTCGCAATCTGGGATACCTCAGATGCGGCCGCACGGTCTTAAATCCCAATGCCAGCAGGAAATCCGTGGGCAGAACGCACGCCGCGGTCTCCCACCTGCTGTCGCCGAAGGCTTCGATCGCCTTGACTCCGCGTCGCGTCAGATCCTTCGCTACAGACTGCAAGAGAATGCGACCAAGCCCACCGCCGGTGAACTCTGGCAACACGAAAGCGGTCATCAACAAAACCGCGTCAGGGCTCACCGGACTCGTCGGAAACGCGACCGAGCGAGGCACGTACGCCGGTGGCGCATAGAGCACGTAGGCCGCCGGCGATCCGTCGACTTCGATCAAGCGTCCGCAACTGCCCCACTCGAGCAGCACCGCCGAAACCCAGGCTTCTTTTTCCAGCGCAACGTCGCCTGACTCTTCGGCTCGCGCACGACTGACGGGATCCAACTCCCAGAATGCGCAGCGCCTGCATCGCACCGGCAGATCGTCAAGGTTGTCGAGCGTCAACCCGACCACGCGTCGCGACATCGCACCTCCACGGGCGCACCGGGCGCCCGAAAGCCCCCGTCAGCGTAATCCCTCTCAGCGAGGCGAGCGGACCGCTAAATAGGCGGAGCCCGATCACAGGGACGGTAGCCTTGAGCTCTCAAGGAGGACGTTTTCGTGGACATGTCAGGTGGGTCGCGGCTCGACCCGTATGTCGATCGCTATGCCGCTCGTACTCACGGCATGACGACGTCGGAGATCCGCGCACTGTTCGCGGTTGCCAACCGGCCCGAGATCATCGGCATGGGCGGCGGCTCGCCGTGCGTCAGCGCGTTGCCGCTCGAGGTCATCGGTCAGATGACCGCGAAGCTGATCACCGACCACGGCGCGCAGGCTCTTCAATACATGGGTGGCCAGGGCGACGAGCGGTTGCGCGAGCTCATCTGCGGTGTCATGGCGCTTGAAGGGATATCGGCGTCCGCCGACGACGTGATCGTCACCGTGGGTTCGCAGCAAGCCCTCGACGTGGTGTCACGCATCTTTCTCGACCCGGGTGATGTCGTCATCGCCGAAGCGCCCTCGTACGTTGGCGCCCTCGGAACGTTCACTCAGTATCAGGCGGACGTCGTGCATGTGACGATGGACGACGAGGGGCTGGTCCCGGACGCGTTGCGGGCGGCGATCGCCGAGATCGCCCGTTCCGGGCGGCGGGCAAAATTCGTCTATACGGTCCCGAATTATCACAATCCAGCAGGTATCACCCTTATCGAACAGCGGCGCGACGAGATTGTCGCCATTTGCGCGGAAGCGGGGCTGCTGATTCTCGAGGACAACCCCTACGGACTGCTCGGCTTCGACGGTCCCCCGCTTCCCGCCCTGCGGGCCCGGGTCTCCGACGGCATCATCTATCTCGGCTCGTTCTCCAAGACCTTCGCGGCCGGCGTGCGGGTCGGCTGGGTGCTTGCCCCGCCAGGGGTGAAAGAAAAGCTCATCATGGCGAGCGAGGCCACGACGTTGTGCCCGGTCGCGCTGTCGCAATACGTGGTCGCCGAGTTCCTGGCCCACCATCCGTGGCAGCAGCAGGTCAAGGTCTTTCGCGAGCTGTACCGAGACGCGACGCGACGCATGTCTCGAAGCGCTCGAGGCGTCGTTCCCGGTGGGCTCTTCCTGGACCCGACCCGCCGGCGGCTTCTACGTCTGGGTCACCCTCCCGGAGGGCATCGACGCCAAAGCGATGCTCCCGCGAGCGATCCAGGGCCGCGTTGCCTACGTGCCGGGTGTCGGCTTTTACTCCGACGGGCAGGGACGCCGAAACTTGCGCCTCGCCTACAGCCTCCCCGAGCCCGATCGCATCCGTGAGGGCATCCGCAGGCTTGCTGGCGTACTCGCCGAAGAGCTCGACATCGTTGCAACCTTCGGTGGCGTCGCTTGAGCGACCTCGGCCACGTCCTGGTCCTGGCCGGCGGCCTCTCGTACGAGCGAGAGGTGTCGCTGTCATCAGGGCGTCGGGTCGCTGACGCTCTGGCTGGCCTTGGGGTCGAGGTCGAGCTCGTCGACATAGATGCGCAGCTGCTGCCGCGGTTGCTGCAAGACCCGCCGTCCGCCGTTTTCCTTGCTGTGCATGGGATTGAAGGCGAAGACGGCGGTCTGCGTGATGCCCTTGATCTCAGTGGCGTGCCCTACGTCGGGGCGACCGGCGCGGCCGCGCGGTTAGCTTTCGACAAGCCGGTGGCCAAAGCGATCGTGGGCCGCGCCGGCGTGCACACCCCGCCGTCCGTCGCCTTGCAGCATGCAGCTTTTCGCGACCTCGGCGGTCCCGCACTGCTCGAACGGGTCGTCGAGCGGCTCGGGTTACCCCTCGTCGTCAAGCCCGCGCGCGGCGGCTCGGCGTTAGGGGTCACCGTCGTGCGCGATGCGCACGAACTCCCCTCGGCGATGGTCGGCTGCTACTCCTACGACGGAGTCGCCTTGCTCGAGCGACACATAGCGGGTGTCGAGCTCGCGGTCAGCGTCATCGACGACGGGAGTGGGCCCGTGGCTTTGCCGGCTGTCGAAATCGAGGCACTGAGCGGCACCTTCGACTATGCCTCGCGGTACACCGCTGGCATGACCGAGTATCACGTGCCCGCCCGGTTGAGCCCCGAGCTTGCGACAGCGGCGGGAGCCGTCGCGGTGTTGGCGCACCGGGCCCTTGGCTTGCGCGACCTCTCACGCACAGACCTCATCGTGTCGACAGACGGGACGATCCAGTACCTCGAGACCAACGTCGCCCCCGGCATGACAACCACTAGCCTGCTGCCACTGGCAGCAGCGGCGGCTGGCATGGAGCTCGGCGCCCTCTGCCGCGACCTGCTCCACCGCGCGGCAGTCCGTGGATTCTCCGCGCCAGGCGCGCCGCTCTAACCGTTCGCACCGACAAGGAACGCGATGACCACACTCGAGAACCGACCGAACACGGCACTGCTTGTTGTCGACGTGCAGAACGGCGTTGTGGGCGGAGCTTACGAGCGCGATGCGGTGGTCGCGAACGTTGGCAGCCTCGTCGCGAGAGCGCGAGCAGAGCAGGTCCCCGTCGTCTGGGTTCAGCATTCCGACGAGGAACTCGTCGAAGGCAGCGACGACTGGCGAATCGTCCCCGAGTTGGATCCGGGCGAAACCGAGCCACTCATCTCGAAGAACTACGGCGACGCGTTCGAGGCCACCGACCTTGAGGAGGTGCTCTCAGACCTTCGAGTCGGCCGGCTCATCGTGGCCGGCGCAGAGACAGACGCATGTATCCGCTCGACGCTGCACGGCGCATTCGCGAGGGGATACGACGCGACGCTCGTAGACGACGCCCACACCACGGGCGACAAGACGGCGTGGGGCGCCCCGGAGCCGGCGGAGGTCATCGCGCACACGAACCTGTACTGGACCTATCAGACCGCGCCGCGCCGGACTGCCGGGACCGTGTCGACCAAGGAAGTCGATTTCGGGCCTACGTCCTGATTTCCTGGCTTTTGGGGTGTTGAACCGCGAGCGCAGGCGCCATCGCTGCCACGATGCGCTCAAGGTCGTCGACAGAGGCAAAGTCGATCGTGATCTTGCCTCTCGCTCGCCCGAGCTCGACGCGGACGCGGGTCTCGAAATGATCCGAGAGGCTCGACGCAAGCTCGTCAAGGCCAGCCGCTTTGTGTCGTTGCGCTCGCGGCGAGCGCCGGCGCGCGGCACCGTCGTCTCCGACCGCCACGAGCTCTTCGACGGCGCGCACCGAGAGGCCCTCTGCCACGATCCGTTGCGCGAGACGCTCCTGCGCCGCTGCGTCGTCGAGCCCAAGGAGCGCACGGGCGTGCCCCGCCGACAACACCGCCGCGGCGACCTTGAGTTGCACGGACGGCGGGAGGTTCAGCAGCCTGATCGTGTTGCTGACCTGGGACCGTGAACGCCCGATCCGTTTCGCCAGCTCTTCGTGCGTGACTCCGAACTCCTCAAGCAGCTGGGCGTACGCTGCGCCTTCCTCGAGCGGATTCAGTTGCTCGCGGTGAAGGTTTTCCAGCAGGGCGTCGCGCAACAGGACGTCGTCGTTCGTCTCCCGAACGATCGCCGGGATCGTGGTGAAACCGGCTTGGCGCGCTGCCCGCCATCGCCGCTCGCCCATCACCAGCTCGTAGCCCCATGGCGCGGGTCGAACGACGACCGGCTGCAAGAACCCGACCTCTCGCAACGAGTGAGCGAGTTCGTCCAGCGCGGCATCGTCGAAGACCTGACGCGGCTGCTTGGGGTTTGGTCGGATGTCGGCCACCGGCAACTCGGCATAGCGAGCACCTGGAACGTCGACCATGGGCTGGGCCGACTGGGTGTTGGCGATGGCGGTGTGCGCCGGGTCGGGCCACAGATCGCCGTCGGTCCGAGTGTCGGAGCGCGCCGAACGCGCCGGTGCGACGAGCGGCGCAGTCGGGATCAGCGCGCCGAGCCCACGCCCAAGTCCACCTCGCCGTGTATTCACTGCGCCTCACCTTCGCTGTAAGAACTCTCGCGGGCGTACGCAGGTCCGCGGCGTCGGCGGCTCGGCGGCGTCGGTCGGCTCGGCGGCGTCGGTCGGCTCGCCGGCGTACGCACCGCGTTCGGCAATCTCACGCGCGGCGTCGAGGTAGCACAGGGCGCCTGGCGACGCGGGGTCGTACGTCATCACCGTCTGGCCGTAGCTCGGCGCCTCCGACACCCGCACGCTGCGCGGGATGACGGTGCGCAAGACCGTTGGGACCGAAATGAGTCCGCACGTCGTCAGCGACCTGGGACGCGAGTCTGGTGCGGGCGTCGTACATCGTGAGCAGGATCGTGGAAACGTGGAGGTCGGGGTTCAGGTGCGACTTGACCAGCTCGATGTTGCGCAACAACTGGCCGAGTCCCTCGAGCGCGTAGTACTCGCACTGGATCGGGATCAGCACCTCTTCGCCGGCGACGAGCGCGTTCACGGTGAGCAGCCCAAGCGAGGGTGGACAGTCGATCAGCACGTAGTCGACGTCGCCCGCACCCACGGCGTCGGCGATCGCGCGCTTCGAGTCGCGCCTCCCTTGCCACGAGTGAGACGAGCTCGATCTCAGCGCCAGCAAGGTCGATCGTCGCCGGCACGCACGACAAGCCGGGAATCTCGGCGACCTCGATCGCGACGTCGCCGAGCGACTTTCCTTCGATGAGCAGGTCGTAGACCGACGGAATCTCCGCGTGGTGATCGATTCCGAGTGCGGTCGATGCGTTGCCCTGGGGGTCGAGGTCGATGACGAGCACGCGCAATCCGTGCAGCGCCATGGCGGCGGCAATGTTGACCGTGGTCGTCGTCTTCCCGACCCCGCCCTTCTGGTTCGCGATCGCAACGACGCGGCGACGCGGCGGGCGGGGAAACGTCTCGCCGGTCTGTCCGAGTACCTGCATGGCGGTTGCGGTCTGGGTCGCGATCGGCGTCTCGTCGGGCGACACGGCGGCCGGCATCTCCTCGACCTGGACCTCCTCGACCTGGACCGTGGGCGGTGACTCAACTACGACAACGGGCATCTCATCAACCTCTGCGGTGACGGTGGTTCCTTGGATCAGAGCGACCGGTTCGGAGATAGTTTCACGTGAAACATCGAGTGTCGGAAGCTACCGACCCGTTCGTGGTCGGGCTCGAGGTCTGTGGCTGAAGAGGCTCCAGGCGGACCACGAGGGACCTTCTCACGATCCCGTAGGTTTCACGTGAAACACGGGCGGGTGCCACGGCGTCGAGATCGCTCACCGTAGAGGCCCTCCGTTCACAGCTCACGCTCCTGGGATCGAGTCCCAGCCTGCGCCCTGGGCACGTCAGCCTAGACCAGTTACACGCTCTCGCGAGAGCCCTTACGCACAACCGGTCCTGTCCTTCCGTGCCGGCCGAGGCGCAGGACAAGGGCGACAGGACCTGCGGACTCCGAGTTCGGGCTGTTCTCCGATCACTGGCTCTGCCCTATGCGGGTCCTCTGCATTCTCAATACCTGCAGCAGTCCACGTCGACACACACGTCAGCTCGAGCCCGGGCAGCCAGCTCATCAAGGTCGCCCCAACGCGTGGCTCGCCCGCAGAAGCACCGGCCTGCCCCGCCAAGGCGCCCGCCTCAGCGACGGAAAACAGCGCGACCGCCCGCGTCATGTTCGCTCGTTGCACTCCTGGCCAACCGGCGGAGAGCTCAGCGCGGATTCCGGCGCCTTTGATCGCCAGCAGCTCACCGCCCGAGCGCAGCAACGGTGCCGCGACCGCAGCGAGCCGATCGATCGGGGCGACGGCTCGGGCGGTCACGTAGTCGGCTCCCGACTCGGCGACCTGGTGGCTGCTTGCCATGTCTTCCGCGCGGGCTCGATCGATCGTCACGCTGGTCAGGCCGAGATCTGTCACGACGCTCTCGAGGAACGCCGTACGGCGCAGCATCGGTTCGACAAGTGTGATCTTCAGATCGGGCCTGGCAATGGCCAGGACCACACCCGGCAGGCCGGCGCCCGAGCCGACGTCGACGACCGAACTCTCGTGGCGGGATCAAGGCAGCGACCGCGGCGCAGTTCACGACATGTCGCTCCCACAGCCGGTCGGTCTCGCGAGGTCCGATCAAACCCCGCTCGACTCCCGCCCCAGCGAGCCAGTCGACATACCGCACCGCCAGCGGCAACCTGTCGCCGAAGATGGCGAGGGCCAACCCCGGAGGGTCTGTCATTCGGCTATTCCTGGTCCGCCGCCGCGGCTGGCAAGTCGGCTGAGCTGGCTTCGGTGGCCTAGGTGGCCTCGGTGGCTCCGGCGGCTGGGGTGCCCGACGTGCGTGATGCCCTGGGCTCGACGTGTCTTGCTCCCGATCCAGAGGCCGGCAGCACAACGACGAAGCGCTGCGGCTCGACACCCTCCGACTCACTCCGCAGGCCTGCGGCAGCGATCGCGTCGTGAACGACCTTCCGCTCGAATGCCGACATCGGCGCGAGTGTCACCGGCTCCCCGGTCTCGATGACCTCCTCAGCAGCCTTGGTGCCGATCACGGTCAAATCAGTGCGCCGCCGTGCACGATGACCTCCGACGTCGAGCATCAACCGACTCCGAACGCCGGTCTCGCGGGCGACTGCCAGACCGGGTCAACTCTTGGAGCGCGTCGAGCACCGCGCCGTCGGGGCCGACGAGATGCCGCAACCGGTCCCCGATGATCGACACGACAGCGCGGTCGGCCTCGACGTCCATATCGATGTCGCCGTCGGCGTCGACGATGTCGAGCAATCCCTCAAGGTAGTCAGCGGCGACCTCACCTTCGCGTTCGAGGAGGTCAGCCAGCGACCGCGGTTCGACCGTCTCCGCATCGGTAACGGTCTCATCCGTTACATCGTCGTCGAGATCGACCTGCTCCACCTCAAGCGGTTCATCGGTCGAGCTTGCCACGGGGGAATCCTCCTGAGCTGTGGTCGAGTCATGAGAGTCATCAGATCTCAGGGCAGCAGTGTCATGGGCAGGAAGCAACACCGTCGCGCTTCCTCACCGAGGACTACCGGGACGTTGCGGCCGGCGTCCGCCGCGCTTGTTTCTGGGTGGCCGAGTCGTCTGCTGCCGCCGAATCACCACAGGAGGCGGCGGCGGTGGTGAGCGTTGCCTGCCCGCGCTTCTTGCCGCCGTTCGAGCCGCCGGCCGCAGGCGTCGGCCCGGGGGACGAGCCATCGGTTGTCTTCGCGACCACGCCACCCGGCGGTGCGCCCGCCAGGAGCGATGTGCGGCATGGCCTTGATCACGAAGTGCTGCTGGCCCAACGACCACACGTTCGTCGTGACCCAGTAGATGAGCACGCCCATCTGGAAGTTCAGGCCGAACAGCGCGAACATCGGCGGAAGGACGTAGAGCATGATCCGCTGCTGCGACGGCATCGCGGTGCCGCTCGCGGCGTTGCGAGCGATCAGCTGGCGCTGCGTAAGGAACGTTGTCGAGGCCATCACGATGATCGCGATGACGGTGACGATCCGACCGTTCGACGGATCCGCACCGAACGACAACGCCTTCGACGCCGTCTTGAAACCGAGCGCGAGGGGGACGCCGAAAACCTTCGCGTGGCCCGCCGTACACAACGTGTCGGGAGACCAGCCGTACTGCGCGGTACCGAATCCCTTGGGCTTGGTCTTCAGGTAGGCAGTACACGCCGCAATGCCTTTGGCAGTCGCAGTTGCCTGCCCGCCATGCTCGGAGATGTAGCGCAGGACGTGGAAAAGTGCGTAGAAAACCGGCATCTGCAAGAGAAGCGGTAAGCAGCCCATCAGCGGATTCGCGTTGTGTTCCTTGTAGAGCGCCATGACCTCTTGGTTCATGCGCTCGCGGTCTTTCTTGTACTTGACCTGTATTTCCTTGACCTTCGGCTGCAGCTCCGACATCGCCCGCTGGGTCTTGATCTGCTTGACGAAGATCGGGAACAACAAGATGCGCACGAGCACCGTCAGGAAGAACAACGACAGGCCCCACGTGACCCCGCTGGTCTTGCCGAAGAGTGGCGACAGCACCGAATGGATCGCCAGGATCACCTTGGTGACGACGACGTACAGCGGATTCAGGACGTGTGGCACCGGGTGGCTCCTGGCGTCATAACGGACGACGAGGGCGAGGCTGCCGTCGCCGCGAACAGGTCTGAGACATCGCGGGCACGTCCGGATCCGAGGGATCGCACAGGAGGAACGGGATCGACACCGCCGGGGTTCCATGGATGGCAGCGGGCGATCCGCCGAGCCGCCAGCCAGAGCCCTTGATCGCGCCGTGCGTCCGGATCGCGTCGACGGCGTACGCACTACAGCTCGGAGCAAACCGGCAACGCTGGCCGAGGAACGGGCTGACGAAGCGCCGGTAACCCTCGATGGGCACGATGAGAAGGAGGGCAGGCGCGCGAGACACGTCGGCCGGTGATTGGTCACGACGAACTCCCCGATGCGTCTGCACTCATCGAGCCGCGAAGACAACGCGCGAGGGCAGCATCGAGATCGGCTGCCAACGCAGCGGCAGTCGCTCCAGCGGCAGCGGGCAGCGCTCGCACGACGAGCCGACTGCCTGCGGGCAAGGTGGCGAGACGAGCTGCGACCAGATGACGCAACTGCCGCCGGATCCGGTTGCGAACGACCGCACCGCCGACTGTACGAGAGACCACGAATCCCGCGCGCGTAGGCATGTCACCAGTCTCAGCGAAAGCGAGATGGACGACGAGCCGGGGTCGCGATGCGCGTCGACCCAGACGCATCGTGGCGCTGAAGTCCGGACGCCGCCGCAGTCGAGACGCGGCCGGAAGCACGGGAATCCCGTTTCCTGGCGACGTCAGGCCGACAGGCCCTGACGGCCCTTTCGGCGACGAGCAGCGAGGATGGCTCGGCCGGCACGAGTGCGCATGCGCAGCCGAAAACCATGGGTCTTTGCGCGGCGGCGATTGTTCGGCTGGAACGTGCGCTTGCTCACTCGGGGACTCCAGTAAAGAAGCAGTTCGGCGGGTCAACGGGGCGAAAGGCTGTGCGCCACAGGGCGCCCAAAGCATCCCCAGCGTAAGGGGGTTTGGGCATCAGCAGGTCACAAGAACCTCCTACGGTACGGGCCGACCTTGGACCCGGTCAAACGGGCGAGAGCTGCCAGCCGGTGTTCGCCCGTCGGGAGCGCACCCACCGCGCGTCGCGCAAACAAGAACGCAAACAAGAACGCTGGGTTGTGGAGAACGCCTTGATGCGCGGGGTCGCACGCTGTTAGCGTCCCACGGCCGGACCTCATCGATTCGCGCCAGCGATCATCCGCCATGATGCATCGCAAGGCAGTCGCATCGCCGGTCCGACGTGCTCCACCAAGCGCTGCGTACACAGGTTGTGGACGACGGTGTGGACGAACGACCTCTTGACATTCACGAATGGCCGCAATAAGGGCTAAATCCCCCACTGCTGCTCGATTGATGTCCACATTGCTCCACGCTCGACTACAGATTTGACCGTTTTGAGTCAGTTCAGCCGGTGAGAGGGGTGTGAGTGTCCGCCCCATACGAGAACGGCGCGCAAGAGTCCGGGCCTGAGCTCGCGGCATTGTGGGCCCGGACACTGGAACGACTGGCCGCCCAAGGTGAGGTCACCCCCCAGTTCCAGGCGTGGCTGTCGCTCACGCGACCGATCGCTCTCGTCGAGGACACCGTCGTCCTCGCGGCCCCGCACGAGTTCGCCAAAGACGTGCTCGAGAGCAGGTTGCGACCCGCCCTGACCTCCGCACTCGCGGCCGAAATCGGTCGTGAGGTGCGAGTGGCAGTAACGGTCGAGACGTCCACCGGCACCGAGAGCTGAAACGGATCTCGTCGAGCAGCGCTCCGCCGACGGTCCGCACGCCGACATCGACTCTGATGCTGGCCGTGATGCCGGGTCGGAGAATGCGCGTCGTTCCGACAATGCACCGCACGCGAACCAGCAAGGCAGCCAGCAATCCCAGCCGACACGGTCACACCTGGGCACCGGGCGCGAACCAGGTGGCCGGCGCGAGATCGAACCGGCACGCCTCAATCCCAAGTACACGTTCGAAACATTCGTCATCGGAGCCAGCAACCGTTTCGCACACGCGGCCGCGGTCGCAGTCGCCGAAGCTCCGGCGAAGGCGTACAACCCGTTGTTCATCTACGGCGAGTCGGGCTTGGGCAAAACCCATCTGCTGCACGCAATTGGCCACTACGCGATGGGTCTCTTCCACGGCGCACGAGTGCGATACGTCAGTTCAGAAGAGTTCACGAACGACTTCATCAACTCGATTCGCGACGGGAAAGCCGAAGGGTTCCGGCGCCGCTATCGCGAGGTCGACGTGCTGCTCGTCGACGACATCCAGTTCTTGGAGAACAAGGAGCAAACGCAGGAAGAGTTCTTCCATACGTTCAACACGTTGCACAACGCCAACAAGCAAATCGTGATCTCAAGTGACCGACCGCCAAAGCAGCTAGTCACGCTCGAGGATCGTCTTCGGAACCGATTCGAGTGGGGCCTGCTGACCGACGTCCAGCCGCCCGAACTCGAGACCCGTATCGCCATCTTGCGTAAGAAGGCGGCGCAAGAGCGATTGAACGTACCCAACGACGTGATGGAGTACATCGCCAGCAAGATCGCGAGCAACATCCGCGAGCTCGAGGGTGCTCTGATCAGGGTCACCGCGTTCGCCAGCCTGAATCGCCAGGGTGTCGACCTGTCCCTCGCCGAGGTCGTTCTGAAGGACCTCATTCCCGACAGCCAGGGGCCGGAAATAACGGCGGCGACCATCATGGGTGCGACGGCGTCCTACTTCGGGATCTCGCTCGAAGACCTCTGCGGCTCGTCCCGCAGCCGGGTGCTCGTCACGGCTCGGCAGGTGGCCATGTACCTGTGCCGCGAGTTGACCGACCTCTCCCTGCCCAAGATCGGTCAGCTGTTCGGCGGCCGCGACCACACGACGGTCATGCACGCCGACCGGAAGATCCGCTCCTTGATGGCAGAGCGCCGATCGATCTACAACCAGGTCACCGAGCTCACGAACCGCATCAAGTCACAGGCGAAATAGCATGATTTACCGCCGCTGTGCACAGCCTGGGGACAACCTTGTGGACCAGCGGTGCGTTTCGGTGCGTGCGAGCGACCTTGCCGTGGGACGGCGTGTGGGGACCCGCTGAGATCCAGGCATCTGTCCCCAGCGAACTCACCGATCAGGGCTCGGTCATCCACAACTGGCCGAGCGTGTTCTATGCCGACTGACCTGCGGAAAGGGCAGTTTTCCACAGTGTCCACCCCACCGATGACGACTTCCTTGAGACAAGGATTAAGAATGACACAAGCAGTAAGGAGGGGTCCCGGGTGCAGCGGTTAATGAGCAGCATGAGCGGGCAGTTAACCGGGCAGGAGCAGGGTGGGTATCGCATGAAGTTTCGAGTCGAGCGCGACGTCTTCGCGGAGGCGGTTGCATGGGCTGCTCGTAGCCTGCCGGTTCGGCCACCCGTTCCGGTGCTGGCCGGTCTTTTGCTCGAAGTGTCGGAGTCCCCGGCTGCGCTAGCGCTTTCGAGCTTCGACTATGAAGTTTCGGCCAATGCTCAGATCGAGATCAGTGGCGCGGAGGACGGGCCGAGCCTTGGTGTCTGGGCGGCTCCTCGCGGAGATCAGCCGTAGCCTGCCGGCACTCCCAGTCGACGTATCGGTCGAAGGGGGCCGTGTCGTCGTTTTGTGTGGCAGCACTCGATTCACGATGCCGACGTTGCCCGTCGATGACTACCCTGCCCTGCCCGAAATGCCAGCAACTGCAGGCAGTATTGGCGCCGACGTCTTTGCGGCCGCCGTCTCACAGGTCGCCATTGCAGCTGGCCGCGATGACACGCTGCCGGTGCTGACCGGCGTCCGGATCGAGATCGAAGACGATCGGATCACGCTGGCAGCCACCGACCGCTACCGCCTGGCCGTGCGTGAACTGCATTGGCAGCCCGAGCGCAGCGGCATTTCCGTCGTCGCCCTGGTGCCGGCCCGCACCTTGGCTGACACCGCCAAAGCTCTCGTCGGAGGAGCCCAGGTGACCGTGTCGTTGTCGACCGGAGGTGCCGGCGAAGGTCTCATCGGTTTCTCTGGCCGCGCTGGTGCAGGCCAGATCGGGCAGCGGCGCACGACGACCCGGTTGCTCGACGGCGAATACGTGAAGTACCGATCGCTGCTCCCTGACGATTCGTCCGCGAACGCGTTTGTCGAGACCGCGGGCCTGGTCGAGGCGGTGAAGCGCGTGTCGCTCGTCGCGCCACGCAGCACCCCGGTGCGGCTCACGTTCAACGACGATCAAGTCACCCTCGAGGCTGGCACGAGTGACGACGCGCAGGCGTTGGAGTCACTCGACGCGAAGTTCGTCAGCCGCGACGGTTCGACCGAAGAGTTCTCGATCGCGTTCAATCCCGCCTACCTTCTCGACGGTCTTAACGCGGTCGAGTCCGAGACCACGCGGATCGACTTCACCTCACCGACGAAGCCGGCGGTGCTTCGCGGCAGCAAAGAAGCCGACACGTCAGCAACGCGCCGACTATCGCTACCTGTTGATGCCGGTGCGGCTCTCAGGCTGAGCCGACTGCACAGACGCGGGCTCGAGTTGAGGCCCGACTCGAAAACACGAACATGAGAACGCGGAGGAACGCATGACAGCAGCCAACTTCGAGATCGGCCTGATCGGTCTCGGCAAAATGGGCGGGTTCATGCGCGAGCGCATGCGCAAAGGCGGCCTGACTGTCGTCGGGTATGACCGCAATCCAGAGCTCAGCGACGCGAGTTCACTTGAGGATCTCGTCTCGAAGCTCAGTGCTCCACGCAAGGTGTGGGTGATGGTTCCCGCCGGCGAACCGACGCGGCAAACCATCGACGAACTAAGCGACTTGCTCGAGGCCGGCGACCTTGTCGTCGACGGAGGCAATTCGAAATACACCGACGACCAGGTGCACGCCGCGAAGCTGGGCGCGAAGGGCATCGGATTCGTCGACGCCGGCGTATCCGGTGGCGTGTGGGGTCTGAAGAACGGCTACGCATTGATGGTCGGCGGAGACGCCGCCCACGTTTCCCTTGTACAGCCGGCATTTGACGTCCTCAAACCCGATGGCGAGTTCGGCTTCGTCCACGCGGGCGATGTCGGTGCGGGGCACTTCGCGAAGATGGTTCACAACGGCATCGAGTACGGAATGATGCAGGCCTACGCCGAGGGGTATGAACTTCTCGCCGCGGTCGACGTCGTCAACGACGTTCCGGCGATCTTCAAGAGTTGGCGCGAAGGCACCGTGATCCGGTCGTGGTTGCTCGACTTGCTCGACAACGCGCTGTAGCGCCGATCCCAAGCTCGACAAGGTCCGCGGGTACGCCGAAGATTCAGGCGAGGGTCGGTGGACCATCGAGGCCGCGATCGACCATGCCGTGCCGCTGCCGGTCATTACCGCGTCGTTGTTCGCGAGATTCTCGTCGCGGCAGGAGGAATCGCCGGCGATGAAGGTCGTCGCGTCTCTTGCGCAACCAGTTCGGTGGCCACGCGATCCTGCCGGAGACGGCCGATGGCACCACTGAGCACGGCGGCTGACCATGGTCGTCGACCAGCAGCTGATCTGACGTCGTGCATCTCGCGCATCTGTCTGTTGTCGACTTCAGGTCGTACGCAGCTGTCGAGTTGCCACTCGAGCGCGGGGTCACTGCATTGGTCGGTCCGAACGGGCAGGGCAAGACGAATCTCGTCGAGGCGATCGGCTATCTCGCCACACTTGGCAGCCACCGAGTAGCTGCCGACGCGCCGCTGGTTCGCAGCGGGGCAGAGCGCGCGATCGTTCGCGGGCAGGTCGTCCGCGACGGTCGGTCGCTGCTGCTCGAGGTCGAAATCAACCCAGGCAAGGCGAACCGAGCGCGGATCAACAAGTCGCCGGTGCCACGCCCGCGCGACGTGCTTGGGCTCCTTCGCACCGTCGTGTTCGCGCCCGAGGACCTTGCGCTGGTCAAAGGCGATCCGTCAGATCGCCGGCATTTCCTCGACGACCTGTTGGTCGCGCGAACGCCAAGGCTCGCCAGCGTGCGCGCCGACTACGACCGGGTTCTCAAGCAACGCAACGCGCTGTTGAAGACGGCGGGTCTCTCGCGGCGAACGGGCGGCCCCGACTTGCGCACCCTCGACGTCTGGGACACCCACCTGTCGCGCGTCGGCGGCGAGCTGCTTGCCGCGCGGATCGAACTCGTCGAAGAGTTGCGGCCGCTGGTCGAAAAGTCTTACGCCGCAGTGGCTCTTGGCGACAGTCGATCGGTAAGTGTCGGCATCGATTACCTCAGCTCACTCGGCGCCGAGATCGACCTCACTCCCGATCGCGACGTGCTGGCGGCTGCGCTCGGTGCAGCACTGGCCGGCGTCCGATCAGAAGAACTCGACCGCGGCATCACCCTCGTCGGCCCGCACCGCGACGAGCTCGTGCTGAAGCTGGGCGAGCAACCCGGCACGTGGATACGCGAGCCACGGCGAGTCGTGGTCGCTGGCCCTCGCGTTGCGTCTTGGTTCCTACGACCTGCTGTGCGCTGACGGCGGGGAGCCGGTGTTGATTCTCGACGACGTGTTCGCGGAGCTCGACGCTGATCGGCGCGACCGCCTCGCCCAGTTGGTCGCGCCGGCCGAGCAGGTGCTGATCACCGCCGCGGTGGTGGCCGACGTTCCCGAACTGCTGGCCGGTGCCCGGGTCGACGTGATGGAGGGTCAGGTGCACCGTGTCAGGTGACGAGTTCTGGCCGATCGATCCAGCCGATCCCGTCGATGCACGACGATCGCAGACGACGGCGGGCACCGCTCGACCAGGAGCCGGACGAGGAGTCAGCGGTGATCCGACCGCTGTCCGGCGTCGACCTCGCGCGCGCCGCGCTCGCCAAGGTCTCGGCACGAGGCCCGGCGCGAAAGGCAGTAGCGGCGCCGGCGAAGCACGGCCGCATGCGGTCGTGCTGGCGGCGGCAGCGCTCGACGCGACGTCGGCGATCCGGAGTTGCTGGGCGAGACCGTTGTCGCGGCTGCTCGTCGAGCGAGGA
Source organism: uncultured Actinomycetes bacterium (assembly GCA_963809135.1). Taxonomy (GTDB): domain Bacteria; phylum Actinomycetota; class Actinomycetes; order Acidothermales; family Acidothermaceae; genus PALSA-607. Next base: position 112,424 of record CAWEIG010000011.1, on the reverse strand, counting down.
TGGGACGTGCCGGCCGCTGTCGTCGGGGTCACCGAGCGATGGGCTGAGATCGCCGGCGCCGACCTGGCTGATCACTGCCGGCCGGAGAAGTTCGACACCGGCGTGCTGCACCTCGTCGCGGAGTCGACCGCGTGGGCAACCCAGGTGCGGCTGCTGGTGCCGCAACTGCACCGCCGCATCGACGAGGTCATCGGCGCACGGCGTCGTCACCCGGATCGAGGTTCGCGGACCGACCGGCCCCGATTGGCGCCGCGGCGCCCTGCGAGTTCGCGGTCCCGGCCCTCGCGACACCTACGGCTGAGCGTGCCGGTCGAGAGTCCGGCAGCCCCAGTGCGGCGGCGAGGTCCGCAGGTCTAGGGGTCTAAAGGCCTGAGATCGAGCCCGGTCAGGTACGGGGATCCACAAGGGCCTGGGGAACGTGGCACAGAGTCACAGCTAGGGCCCCGCAGGAGGCATTTCTGTGCCCGAACCGACTACAATGGAGAACAACCCCCGAACCGCAGCGGCCCTGCAGCGGTTCTGTACGCGAACACGCCGGCATGCGCAGGACCCGGCAGGAGGCAACCGCACTCGTGACCCAAGAGTCAGTGATTCCCGAAGAGTTCGACGCCGTTGAGGTCGTCGATCCGCTAGACGCTGCTTAGACAATCTCGACACTGTCGACGCCAGTGGGCCGGCCGAGTACAACGCCGACTCGATCACGGTCCTCGAGGGTCTCGAAGCCGTCCGTAAACGGCCCGGCATGTACATCGGGTCGACCGGTGAGCGCGGTCTGCACCACCTGGTCTATGAGGTGGTCGACAACTCCGTCGACGAGGCGCTCGCCGGGTACTGCGACACGATCGACATCGTGCTCCAGGCCGACGGCGGGGTCCGGGTGTCCGACAACGGGCGCGGCATCCCGGTCGATGAGGTGGCGAGTGAGAAGAAGCCTGCGGTCGAGGTCGTGCTCACGGTGCTTCACGCGGGTGGCAAGTTCGGTGGCGGCGGCTACAAGGTCTCCGGCGGTCTGCACGGCGTGGGCGTCTCCGTCGTCAACGCCCTGTCGTCGCGTCTCGAGGTCGAGATCAAGCGCGACGGTTACGTCTGGTGGCAGACCTACCTGATCGGCGTCCCGACTGGGCCTCTTGTTCGTGGCGAGGACACGTCAGAGACCGGCACCACCATCACGTTCTGGGCCAACCCCGACATCTTCGAGACGACCGACTACAGCTTCGAGACGCTGTCGAACCGGTTCCGCGAGATGGCGTTCCTGAACAAGGGCCTGACGCTGCGCATGCGCGACGAACGTCCGGGCGAGCACACCGAGGGCGACGAAGACGACATCGCGGCGGCGCAGGTCGATGCCGATCCGGCCGAGGTGACGCTACCGCTACGACGGCGGTCTGGTCGACTATGTCGAGCACCTCAACGCCACGAAGGAGCCGGCGCATCGCAGCATCATCGCGTTCGAATCGAGCGAGGCGAACGCGATGACGCTCGAGCTGGCCATGCAATGGAACACCAGCTACACCGAGTCGGTGCACACGTTCGCGAACACGATCAACACCCATGAGGGCGGCACGCACGAAGAGGGATTTCGCGCGGCGCTCACGACGTTGGTCAACAAGTTCGGCGAAGACTGGGGCCTGATCAAGAAGAAGGAAGACCGGCTCTCCGGCGAAGACGTGCGCGAGGGTCTTACCTGCATCGTGTCGGTGAAGCTCACCGATCCGCAGTTCGAAGGGCAGACCAAGACCAAGCTCGGCAACACCGAGGTCAAGGGCTTCGTGCAGACGACCTGCAACGACAAGCTCGGCGAATGGTTCGAGAAGAACCCGACTGAAGGCAAAGAGATCGTCCGCAAGGGCATCCAGGCCGCGAGTGCGCGCGTCGCGGCACGCAAGGCACGAGATCTGGCGCGCAACCGCAAGGGCCTGCTCGGTGGCGGTGGGTCTGCCCGGCAAGTTGATCGACTGCCAGTCGTCGCACCCTGAAGAGTGCGAGGTCTTCATCGTCGAGGGTGACTCCGCCGGCGGATCTGCTCGACAAGGTCGCGATCCGCGCACGCAGGCGATCCTGCCGATTCGCGGCAAGATCCTGAACGTCGAGCGTGCGCGCATCGATCGGGTGCTTCAGAACACCGAGGTGCAGGCGGTCATCTCTGCGCTCGGCACCGGCGTCCACGATGAGTTCGACATTGCAAGTTGCGCTACCACAAGATCGTGGTGATGGCCGACGCCGACGTCGACGGCCAGCACATCCGCACACTGCTTCTGACGCTGCTCTTCCGCTACATGAAGCCGCTCGTCGAGGCCGGGCACATCTACCTTGCGCAGCCGCCGTTCTATCGGTTGAAGTGGAGCAGCGGCAATCCCGAATATGCCTACACAGAACGCGAGCGCGAAGGTCTTGTCGCGGCTGGTCTCGAAGCCGATCGCAAGTTGCCCGAAGGACGGCATCCAGCGATACAAGGGCCTCGGTGAGATGAACGCCGAAGAACTGTGGAGCACCACGATGGATCCCAACCAACGGGTGCTTCTTCAGGTCAGCATCGACGACGCGCTTGCGGGCCGATGAGATCTTTTCGATTCTCATGGGCGAGGACGTCGAGCAGCGGCGGTCGTTCATCCAGCGCAACGCCAAAGACGTTCGCTTCCTCGATATCTAGCAGGCATCCAGCACCCGCATGCTATCGGCTCCAGTCCGTTCGTAGCCCGTGAGGACATCATGAGCCAAGACACCACACTGCCACCGCCGCCCAACCACGGCCGGATCGAGCCGGTCGACCTCCAGGGCGAGATGCAGCGCAGTTATCTCGACTACGCGATGAGCGTCATCGTCGGACGTGCGCTGCCCGACGTCCGCGATGGATTGAAGCCGGTGCATCGCCGCGTGCTGTACGCGATGTACGACGGTGGCTACCGGCCAGATCGCGGGTTCAACAAGTGCTCGCGCGTCGTCGGTGACGTCATGGGCCAGTACCACCCGCACGGCGACTCCTCGATCTACGACGCACTCGTGCGGCTCGCGCAACCGTGGTCGTTGCGCTATCCGCTCGTCGATGGTCAAGGCAACTTTGGCTCACCCGGCAACGACCCGCCGGCGGCCATGCGCTACACCGAATGCCGCATGGCGCAACTCGCCATGCGGATGGTCGACGACATCGACGAAGAGACCGTCGACTTCACCGCGAACTACGACGGCAAGACGATGGAGCCGCTGCTGCTTCCATCGCGATTCCCCAACCTGCTGGTGAACGGCTCGGCTGGCATCGCCGTCGGTATGGCGACCAACATTCCGCCGCACAACTTGCGCGAAGTTGCTGCAGGCGCGACAGTGGGCCCTTGAGCACGCCGATGCAACTCGCGAGGAACTGCTCGACGCGCTGCTCGAGCGCATCGCTGGTCCTGACTTTCCGACCGGTGGTCTCATCGTCGGGCGACGTGGCATCGAAGACGCGTACCGCACCGGCCGCGGCTCCGTCACGATGCGCGCAGTCATCGATGTCGAAGAAGACAGTCGCGGTCGGCAGCTTCTCGTCATCACGCAGCTGCCGTACCAGGTGAACCCCGACAACCTCGCGCTGCGCATCGCCGAACTCGTGAACGAGGGAAAGCTCGCCGGTATCGCCGACATTCGCGACGACTCGTCATCGCGCACCGGCCAGCGTCTCGTCATCGTGCTCAAGCGCGACGCGGTCGCGAAGGTTGTCTTGAACAACCTCTACAAGCACACGCAGCTGCAAGACACGTTCGGCTGCAACATGGTGGCGCTCGTCGACGGCGTGCCGCGCACGCTGGCACTCGACGGGTTCATCCGGCACTGGATCGCACATCAGATCGAAGTCATCGTTCGGCGCACTCGCTTACCGCTTGCGCAAGAAGGAAGAGCGCGCGCATATCGTGCGCGCATACCTTGCAGCACTCGAGCGACTCGACGAGGTGATCGAGCTGATTCGCAACAGCGCGACGGTCGAGGTTGCGCGCGAGGGCTTGATGACGCTGCTGACCATCGACGAGACCCAGGCCAACGCGATTCTCGACATGCAGTTGCGACGGCTCGCGGCGCTCGAGCGGCAGAAGCTGATCGACGAGTACGAGGAGCTGTCGGCCGATATTGCCGACCTGAACGCGATCCTCGTCAACGAGCCGCGGCAGCGCACCATCGTGCGCGACGAGCTGGCGGAGATCGTCGAGAAGCACGGCGACGAGCGCCGCTCGCGCATCATCGCCGCCGAAGGCGAAGTGTCGATGGAAGACCTCATCGCCGAAGAAGATGTGGTCGTCACCATCAGCAACGGCGGCTACGCGAAGCGCACGAAGACCGACCTCTACCGCGCCCAGCGTCGTGGCGGCAAGGGCGTCATCGGGGCACAGCTTCGGCAAGACGACGTCGTCGAGCATTTCTTCGTCACGACCACGCATCACTGGCTGCTGTTCTTCACCGACAAGGGTCGCGTCTATCGCGCGAAGGCGTACGAACTGCCGGAGGCTGCACGCAGTGCGCGGGGCCAGCACGTCGCGAACCTGCTTGCCTTCCAGCCCGACGAAACCATCGCGCAGGTGCTCGCGCTTCGCGACTACGAGGTTGCTCCCTATCTCGTGCTCGCGACTCGCGAGGGTCTGGTCAAGAAGACGGCGCTCGGCGAGTTCGACTCGAACCGATCCGGCGGCGTGATCGCCATCAACCTGCGCGAAGGACGACGCAGTGATCGCCGCCCGGCTCGTCTCGGCGACGACGACCTGCTGCTCATCAGCCGCAAGGGTCAGTCGATCCGGTTCCACGCCAACGACGAAGCACTGCGCCCGATGGGTCGTGCGACGAGTGGTGTGATCGGCATGCGGTTCCGGCAAGGCGACGAGTTGCTCGCGATGATGGTGGCGCGGGCCGACTCGTTCGTCTTCACCGCGACCGACGGCGGCTTTGCGAAGCGGACGCCGATCGAGGAGTACCCGGTTCAGGGCCGCGGCGGGCAGGGCGTGCTGACGGCGCGGCTGACCGACGACCGCGGCGGGCTGGTGGGCGCGCTCATCGTCGATACCGGTGACGAGATCTTTGCGATCACGTCGGGTGGTGGCGTGATCCGCACCCGGTCCGACGAGGTTCGGCCGACCTCGCGCGCCACGATGGGCGTGCGGCTGATCAACCTCGGCGACGGTGACGCGGTCGTCGGTATCACCCGGAACGCCGAGGCGGCCTCGGAAGTCGCCGATGAGGGCGAGCTCGACGGCGACCTGGATGCTCGATCTCGACGACTCGAACTCCGACACCGAAGCTTCCGGCGCGGCAGAGGAGTCCGATGGGCACAATGGGGTAGACGGGAAGATGACAGCACCGCCGCCGGCGCCAACCTCCACCGGCACTGACATGGTCGATTCGGACGACCCGAGGCTCTCGGAGCCGTCCGATGACGACCAGGGAGACTCGTGAGCGATTCAGACCTGGGCGGGCGGCCGGCGCGCAGTCCTTACGCTCGGCCCCGATCCGGTTCGCCCGGCCGAGCCGCGTGCAGCCGTCGTCGAGTCGGTGCCCGTCAAGACGCTCGCCCGTCGCAGCCGTCGAGCGCCGACGAGCCTGCTGACGTCAGACGAACACGGACCCGCGACCGTTCTTTCGGCTCCCGTGCCTGTAGCAAGCGCGCCGACCGGCTGGGCCGGCGCGTCGGCCGCTGGATCGATGGCAACGAAGTCGGCGACGGCTGGCGTCACTGGTCGGCAGCCGGTGCGTGACGGCGGATCTGGCCGGCCTCCGGTGCGCTCGACCGGCCGTGCAGGTCGCCGTCGCCCGCCGCGGACCGCGACGGGCCCGGTTGGTCATCAAGCACATCGACCCGTGGACCGTGCTGAAGATCAGCTTCGTCGTGTCGATCGTGATGCTGGCGGTCATCGTGATCGCCGTTGCGGTGATCTACGCGCGTGCTCGGGCGGATGGGCGTCTGGACCCAGATCAACACCCTGGTGAACGAGGTTTCGCCGACGACGACGAGCAACGCCCTGCACAATCCGGTGAGCGCCGGGCGAGTCGTGGGCGTCGCGGCGGTGATCGGCGCGATCAACGTCGTCTTGCTCACGGCTCTGTCGACGCTCGGTGCTGCGATCTACAACCTGATCTCCGACCTGGTCGGCGGAGTCGAGGTCACGCTCACCGATCCGTGAACTGCTCGGAATGGCCCCACCCGAGGCCGTGGGATACCCTCGGCGAGGCACGAAGCCGGGGCCTGTAGCTCAGTTGGTTAGAGCGCATCCCTGATAAGGATGAGGCCGGAGGTTCAAGTCCTCCCAGGCCCACCCCCGTCGTCGAGTCGAGGTGGCAAACGATGAAGAAGCTCCTGCTGTTGACGGTCGTCCTCGCGGGCGGTCTGGTGGTTTACCGTCGAGTTCAGGCGGCGCAAGCCGAAGAAGATCTGTGGATCGAGGCGACGAGCGCGGTCGAGCCCGAGCCGGTGGCCTAGGTCGTCACCGTCTCGCGCGATCGCGTCTCCCAGGGGACGTAGCTCAATTGGTAGAGCACCGCCTTTGCAAGGCGGGGGTCAGGGGTTCGATTCCCCTCGTCTCCACGAGACATTCGCCGACTCCGCAGAACACCGTCGACATTCTGACCGCGTCGCCGCCTAGCTCGAACTCTGGGCTCTCGGTTGCGAACATCGTGCCGCCGAGTGTCTGCTGAATGAACGGCGCCGGCCCGCATCGAACGGCCTTCTGCCCAGCGCTCACCGAGCAGGGCCACCACGGGTGCTCACACGCTCGGCTTCAGCTGCACTCGGGCCCAGGGCGAACCGGCCTCCGTCCGCGGCCTGGCCGCTTAAGTCGAGGATCGTCACTTCGAGGTCACGTGTCACCGTTGATCAGGCAGGTGGCTTCGTCCTCCACGTAGCGGTCCAGATGCACGTCTGCCGAGAAATCCGTGCATCCGAGTTGGCTCGCGAGTTGGCCGGCTTGTGTGCCGGTGTCGGCGCTCTCGTCCAAGGGAGCCCCCGAGCCAATTGGGACCGGAGCAAAGCTCGACACGCTGATGGCGGGCGGTCGGTGGATTCCGCTAGAGCAAGCGCTGGCGGCGAGCACGACCAAGCCCGCAGCAATCGACGAGCTCAGCGACAGCAACGACCTCAACGGCATGGGCCGGCTCCTCTTAGGCCAATGTGCTCCGGGCCTCATTGTGCTGCGGTCAGTCGCGATTCGAGCGCCGACAGGCGAGCCTTCGAGGACGTCGACGCGATGGCGAAGCAGCGCGACCTGCGCTTCGGCGTCGAGCCGTCGTTGTGCGGAGTACCTCAACCGCGGCGATGCCTCGGCGCGCGCGGCGACCACAGTCAGCGGAACCAACCTGGTCGGACCGTGCGGCCCTTCTGTCAGCCGCGACGGGATCTCCCCGTTGCGGTACCAGGTACGCAGTGCGGCGCGGGAAGCCCCGGTCTGGCGAGCCGCGACATCGAGCGTGACCCAGTCGGAGCCATCGAGCTGAGCCGACAGTTCAAGCGTCGCGTCCCAGTCGTCGACGCGGTCGTCCCAATCGATCGGATCCATGAGCCCGCTCCTCTTGCGCTATCTGGCACGCTGGAAACCCTATTAATATCATGGTCTTGACGGGGTAGGAAGCAACCGGCGCACGCTAGCCACATGTTTGAACGATTCTCAGCAGAAGCCCGCCAGGTCGTCGTGCTCGCCCAGGAAGAGTCGAGGCGGCTCAATCACAACTACATCGGTACCGAGCACTTGCTGCTCGGTCTGCTGGCTCAGCCCCAGGGCGTCGCGAAGCAAGCGCTCGACGATGTCGGCGTCACGCTCGACGACGCGAGGCGCAGCGTCGAAGCCGCGGTGGGCAGAGGTAAGCGCAAGCTGTCCGGGCACATCCCGTTCACACCGCGTGCGAAGAAGGTCCTCGAGCTCGGGTTGCGCGAGGCGGTGCACCTGCGCGCCGACCACATCGGCACCGAGCACCTTCTCCTCGGCCTCATCCGCGAGGGCGAGGGCCTTGGCTGCCGTGTGCTCACCGAGACCGCTGGCGACCTGCTCGCGCTGCGGTTGAAGGTTCTCGACCTCGTGCCGCCGGCAGCGCCGTCGGAGTCGAGGCGCCGGTTGTTCTGGCCGCGATCGCGGACACCCGCCGAAGTCGAGGCAGCGGCCGCGATTGCGATCCGTACCACCGGCGCGACCGATGCCACGCTCGACGAAGCACGTCGACTCGCCGGTGAGGCCGCCGTCGGATCCCATCACCTGCTGCTCGCGACCCTCAACGATCCGCACAGCGCCGCCGCGAAAGCGCTGGGCGCCCTGGGCGTCGATCTCGAGCAAGCCCGCACGGCACTGCGCAGCGTCGACCTCGTCGGGACGACCGACGAACTGCCAGAAGAGGCCGGACGCCGTCAGCTGGCCGTGCATCTGCGAGGCGAGGTCCTGACACTGGAAACGACCGACGACGACGCTCGTGGCGCTTGCCCGCAAGGCGCTCGACGCGCTCGGTGCAACGGACGACGGGATCAGCGGCGACGATCCGAGAACTCGCGGCTTTGCCGACCTATGGCAGGCCTGGAACCTCAGCCTGCAGGCAACGATCGATGCAGCGAGCGCGTCAGCCCACGAACCCGGCTGACGCGCCCGCCAAATCTCAGCCGATCTCGATAGCCGGACCTCAGTGATGCGCGTGTGACTCGTCGGTCAGGTCGAGGGGCTGCGAGCCATTCAGCGAGTGGTGCTCATGGCCATCGGATCGTGGCCGTGTCCCGTGTCGGTGTCGTCGTCGAGCGGATACGGCGTCAACTGGACCGGCTTGCCGGCCTGCGCCAGCCACGCTGCGCCGGCGCCGAGCGCGCCGCCGAGCCCGAGGCAGACCAGAGCGACCGGCCAGCGCCGACGCTTCTTCGTGATGATCGTGCCGCCACCGCGCAACGCGGCAGCTGCGAGCCGCCCTCGGCGGAACGCCTCCGCGCGGACCGGCGCCGATGCGACCCGGGCGTTGTCGACGACGGGAACGATGCGCTCGCCTACGACCTGGCGAACCTGCTTGGCAGCCTTGCGACCGGCCGGAACGGCGTAAGGGATGACCTTGGCGTCGAGCAGCTGGCGCGCCGCGGCGACTCGCGCGGTGAAGGTGTCGTTGAGCTTGTCGGTCTTTGTGAACATGCGAACCTCCGTGGAAGCGGCCTCGTGTTCAGTTTCCGCTGGTGTCCAGTATGCCCTTCCCGGCCGCCATCGCCGCCAACCGCTCCGAGCGCGTGGGAAGATGACGTATCAGTGAACCGACCGGGAGGAATCACCCAGTGGCCGACGAGACTTTCGCGACTTTCCACACGACGAAAGGCGACATCGAGGTTCGGCTTTTTCCCAACCACGCGCCGAAGACGGTCGCCAACTTCGTAGAGCTCGCCGAAGGCGGCAAGGAGTGGAAGGACCCGCGCAGCGGAGGGAAGACCACGGCCAAGCTGTACGACGGCACGATCTTCCACCGGGTGATCGAGGGGTTCATGATCCAAGGCGGCGACCCGTTGGGCAGCGGCCGCGGTGGCCCGGGCTACCAGTTCGCCGACGAGTTCCACCCCGAGCTTGGTCTTCAACCGGCCCTACCTGCTGGCCATGGCAAATGCGGGGCCGAACACCAACGGCTCGCAGTTCTTCATCACTGTCGCACCGACCCCGCACCTCAACCGCAAGCACACCATTTTCGGCGAGGTCACGAAGGGCAGCGACGTCGTCGACGCGATTGCGACCGCGCCCGCTGGTGCTGGCGACAAGCCACGCACCGACATCGTGATCAACTCCATCACCGTCGAACGCCGCACGGTCTAGAGGCGCATGGCTGCAGACCCAGGTGGGCCTGCCCGCAGCAGCGCCGCACCCACGTGTTACCGCCACCCAGGCCGCGAGACCTACGTCAGCTGCGTCCGATGCGGGCAGCCGATCTGTCCAGACTGCATGGTCACTGCATCGGTGGGATTCCAGTGTCCTGAGTGCGTTCGCGACGGACAAAAGACAGTGCGACAAGGCCGGACGCCGCTTGGTGGGCGTCCGACCGCGAACCCGATGGCGGTCACGTACGCCCTGATCGGGCTCAACGTCCTGGCGTACCTCGGCGAGATGGCGTCGACCGCCTTCGTCACACCGTTTCGGCAGATCGGCGCAGCGCAGTCGAGGTCACGAACGGCGCGCCGCACGTCGTCGGTATCGCGCACGGCGAGTACTACCGACTGCTGACGAGCATGTTCCTGCACGAGCCGCCGTCGTCCGGCGGATTGTTCATCTTGCACATTCTCTTCAACATGTATGCGCTCTACATCGTCGGCCCGCCGCTCGAGGCACTGCTCGGGCGAGTCAGGTTCGTCGCGATGTACCTGCTCACGGGGCTGGCCGGCTCGGTGCTCGCCTACGTGCTGACGGCACCGAACGTTCCGGAACTCGGAGCGTCAGGGGCCATCTTCGGGCTGTTCGGAGCGCTGCTCGTCGTCGGCCGCAAGCTCCGGCTGAACATCCAGCCGATCGCGGTCACGATCGGCTTGAACCTGGTGCTGACGCTTCTCCCTCGCCAACATCAGCTGGCAGGCCCACATCGGCGGGCTGCGTCGCCGGCGCGGCGCTTGGCGCGGCGTGGGCCTACGCGCCACGACCCACCCGGACGGCGATCCAGATCGGCAGTTCGATCGCGCTGATTGCCGTGATGGTCGTGGCGGTCGTCCTGCGCACGCACAACCTCACGGGCTGAGCCGACGGTCGCAGGCTGTCGTTGTCCCCATTGTGGACAACCGCTGTGGATGAATTACAGGTGTGTAATTCGCCACCAGCTGGTGAATTGGGGGTTAACCGGGCGCTCGCCCGCGCTGGGTTTACCGACAAGCGCCTAGCGCCACTGCGTCGCGAGACCCAATCCTATGACCAGGAGCGCGAAGCCTTCGATCAGGTTGCCGCCCTGGCTGCCCAGCGTCGACATGCCGGGGAACGCGTAGTTGGTGACGTAGCCGAGCACCAGCCAGAGCACCCCGACCAGCATGAACCCGACCATGGTCGGTGCGAGCCACGGCGGGCTGACCCGCTTGTTGGCGGATCGCCGGGGTGGCGGGGTGAAGACCTCGGTCTTACGGACGCGCGACTTCGGCACGACGAACCCTTCGGAAGCGTCTGACAGTTCAATGAAGCAGGGCGTGACTGCGGGCCGCCCTGGGCCGTTCCCTCGGTTAGCGTAGCCGCCGGGGAGTAGGAACTGCAGTCGAGGAAGGCGGTGCGCACGACGGTGGCAGCAACAACTCGGGCGGCGCGCGCCTGGCGCTACGGCGTCCCGCTCGCGGCCCTGCTCGCGGGGCTCATGTTCGCCACCTCCGCAACGCTCTCCCGCGGGTTTGACCTGCGGGTCACCGGCCGCGACGACGTCAACAGCCTGGTCAACCGCCAGCAGCGCACGGTCATCACGCAGGGCGCGCAACTCGCAGCACTCCAGCGCAAACTTCAGGCCGCAACATCGCAAGCGGCCAAGACCGACACCCGTGTCGCCCAGGCACGCGACGAAGCCGACGCGTTCGCCGACGCGGCAGGCCTCGAGCCGGTCAGCGGACCCGCCGTGAGCGTCACGCTGAACGATGCGCCAGCGCTGCCTGGGAAGCAGCGCAACGCCGTCCCGCCTGACTACCTCGTCGTCCACCAGCAAGATGTGCAGGCAGTGGTGAACGCGCTGTGGGCTGGCGGCGCGGAAGCGATGACGTTGCAGGGCCAACGGGTGATCTCCACCAGCGCCGTACGTTGTGTCGGCAACACCTTGCTGCTGCACGGTGTGGTGTATTCGCCGCCCTACACGGTCGAAGCAATTGGCGATCCGCAGAAGTTGCAGCAGGCACTTGACGATGCACCCGATGTGATCATCTACAAGCAGTACGTCGACGCCTACCAGCTCGGCTACAAGCTCGCTCTCGAGGGAGATGTCACGATGCCGGCGTTCACCGGTCCGCTCACGCTGGCGTACGCCCGGGCGGTCAGCCTCGTGACGACGACGCGGGAGTTCGCCCTCGTGACGCGGACGTCGCGGGTCAATCAGGTGATCCGGGTCATCGGTGAACTGCTGATCACGCTGGGCGTCATCGTGTTCTTGTTCATCCCGTACGAGTTGTACTTCACCGGCTTGTACACCGAACACGCGCAGGCCCAGATCAAGCGGGACCTCGCCGCGAGCTGGGCGTCACCCGCGCCCGTAGCGTCCGCGCCACCGGCCGCGACCGCATCGAGACCCGGGCCCGAGCAGCGTGCCGACTGCGTCAGCTCCGGCCGTTGCGCCGGTGGCACTGCGTGGCGAATGCGATCGGCATCATCCGGATCCCGCGGCTCGGCGCGAACTACGGCTACGCGATCGTCCAAGGCGTCTCGACCGACGATCTGAAGAAGGGGCCGGGTCACTACCCGGGCACCGCAGATCCCGGTGGCCTCGGAAACTTCGTGATCTCTGGCCACCGCACGACCTACCTCGCGCCGTTCAACGGTCTCGGCGATCTGGCCCAGGGCGACGCGATCGTCATCGAGACCCGCGACACCTACTACACCTACCGGGTCACGACGATCCAGACGGTTCTGCCGACCGACGTGGCCGTGATCCTCCCGGTGCCGGGCCAACCACGCGCGACGCCGACGCAGGCGCTGATCACGCTGACGACCTGCACGCCGAAGTACTCGGCGATCGCACCGGCTGGTCGTGACCGGCCTGCTCGAGTCGGCGCTGCCGAAGTCGGCGGGCCTGCCGCCCGCCCTGAAGGGGGCCTAGGCATGTACGGATGGATCTGGCGGCGAGCTGCCAGGCGGATTCGGCGCCAAGGTCGGCGGGTGCGCGGTGCTGCTGGTCGGCGTGCTCGCGTTGCTGTTCTTCGTGATCTTCCCGTGGGCGGAGCCGCGGCTGCCGTGGAACGACGTGACAGTGAACTCGCCGTCGATCGAGGAGACCGTTCCGTCAGCGTCGCCGTCATCCGCCGGCGCACTGCCGCCGCCGTCGGCCGTGCCGGGCGGTCCTTCGGTGCTGCCGGCGGGATAGTCGCACGACGACGCGCGGCAGATCTGGGAGACTCGCGGAGTGCGCATCCTCGTCGTCGACAACTACGACAGCTTCGTCTTCAACCTCGTCCAGTATCTGGGCCAGCTCGAGGCGACCTGTGTGGTGCTGCGCAACGACCAGCTTTCGCCGTCCGATGCCCTCGATTTCGACGGCGTGCTGCTGAGCCCTGGTCCGGGCACTCCTGAGGACGCCGGAGTCTGCGTGCCGTTGATCCGCGAGGTCGCCGGGCGGGTGCCGATCTTCGGCGTGTGCCTGGGACATCAGGCGATCGCCGTCGCGTACGGCGCCGTCGTGAACCGCGCTCCTGAACTTCTGCACGGCAAGACCAGTGCCGTGCACCACAGCGGCGCCGGCGTGCTGGCCGGCTTGCCCGACCCGTTCACCGCGACCCGGTACCACTCACTTGCGGTCGTCGAGTCGACCCTGCCGGACCTGTCTTGAGGTGACAGCGCGCACCGACTCGGGCGTCGTGATGGCGATGCGGCATCGCGATGTCGACGTCGAAGGCGTGCAGTTCCACCCCGAGTCGGTGCTGACCCAGGGTGGTCACCAGATGCTCGCCAACTGGCTCGTGCGATGCGGTGACGCCGACGCGCCAGCTCGCGCCGGCCTGCTCAGTTCGCCGCTGTAGTTCGGCTTGCTCGGCTTGCTCCGTATGCCTCGCTCAGGCCGACGGCGACGCGGTGGCGGTGTTCGTTGGTGGGCCGCTCGGCGGTGGTGAGTTTGGCGGCGGGGACGACGACGGCGGCGGTGCGACGGAGACGAACAGCTTGACGATGGTGCCTGTCTTAGCCGGTGAGTCATGCGGCGGTGACTGGTTGATGACGATGCCGGGCGCAGTGCTGCTGCTCGGTTGGTCGATCTCCTGGAAGTTGAATCCGAAGGATGTCAAGGCCGTCTCCGCCTCGGCGACGGGCAGGTTGCGCACGTCGGGCACCGTGCTGTTGCCGCTGGCCACCACGATGTTCACCGCGGATCCTGAGGTGACGTTCGCGCCCGGCCGCTGGTGTCTGACTCAGCACCGTGTTCGCGGCTCTGGGGCGAATCCTTGGTCGTCGTCGTCCCGAGAACCAGCTTGTTGCGTAGCAGTTCCGACTTCGCGTCAGCCAGCGACTGGTTGGTGAGGTCGGGGACCTGCACCGCCTGCGGGCCGGTCGAGATGTAGATCGTGACGTTGGTCTTCAGCGGCAGCGGCGTGCCTTGCGGCGGGTTCTCGCTGATGACGATGCCCTTGGCGACTGTCGCGCTTGTCGCCTGGCTGCACCACCGGATTGAGCCCTGCAGTCTTGAGGCGTCGCGATCGCATCGGATTGCGAGAAGCCCGACACGTTCGGCACCGGCACCGTGACCGCTTGGTGTTTGGTGGTGAGCAGGTGGCGGGCTATCACTCCGATCAGAATGAACATCCCGATCGCGATCAGGACCACCATGATGTACGTCAGCGAGCGACGGCCGCGCGGCTGACGCCGCACGTACTCGTCTTCGACGACCGGCGCGATGCTCACCGTCTGGTCGTGCAACAACGGCGTGGCCTGCACCGGTACGCCGCTCAGTGCACGCTCGATGTCTTCGCGCATCTCTGCGGCGCTCTGGTAGCGGTTGGCCGGATTCTTGGCCATCGCCTTCAGCACGATGGCGTCGATGGCCGGGCTGACGTCGGGGTTCACTCGCGACGGCGGGATCGGGTCTTCGCGCACGTGCTGGTAGGCGACTGCGACCGCCGAGTCACCGGTGAAGGGCGGCGTGCCGGTGAGCAGTTCGTAGAGCAGGCAGCCAGTCGAGTAGACATCGCTGCGTGGGTCGACCTGCTCGCCGCGCGCCTGCTCAGGCGACAGGTACTGCGCAGTGCCGATGACGGCGGCGGTCTGGGTGACGGCGGCGCTGGCCTGGGCCACCGATCGCGCAATGCCGAAGTCCATGACCTTGACCTCACCGGACCTGGTGAGCATGACGTTCGCGGGCTTGATGTCGCGATGGATGATGCCGTTGCGGTGGCTGTAGTCGAGCGCATTCAGGATCTGTGCGGTGATCTCGAGCGCCCGTGTCGGCATGATGTGCCGCTCGGCCTTCAGCACGTCGCGCAGCGTTCGGCCGTCGACGTACTCCATGACGATGTAGGGCACCGTGACGCCGTCGAGCGAGCTCTCGCCGGTGTCGTAGACCGCGACGATCGCCGGGTGGTTCAGCGACGCGGCCGACTGTGCTTCGCGCCGGAACCGAGCCTGAAACGATGGCTCTCGCGCGAGGTCGACGCGGAGGGTCTTGACTGCGACGTCGCGGCCGAGCCGGATGTCGCGCCCTCGGAGCACTTCGGCCATACCGCCGTAGCCGAGCACTTCGCCCAGTTCGTAGCGATCGCCGAGCCGCCGTGGCTCAGTCATGTGAGAACCCTCTCTGGATGTTAGGCGCGTTCGGCCCCGTCGAGCCCGGTGCAGGCGCTACTTGATTGAACCCTGCGCATCGATAACTGCGCGTGAGGTCAGGCCTCATCATTTCTTCTTCAATTCGGCCTGGATGACTGCCTTGGCGATGGGCGCGGCGATCGCGCCGCCCGTCGCGTCGCTGTTGCCGCCGCCGTTCTCGACGAGAACGGCAATGGCGATCTTGGGCTGGACGGCGGGTGCGAACGCGACGAACCACGCGTGAGGAGCGGCTCCGGTCGCGTTCTGGGCGGTGCCCGTCTTGCCGGCGACCGCGACCCCCGGGATCTGTGCACGAGGTGCCCGTGCCGTGCTGCACCACGCTCTCCATCATCTGGGTGAGTTCGGCGGCGACCTGCGGTGAGACCGCGCGTCGCAGTTGGGTCGGCTTGGTCTGGTCGACGATGCGCAGATCGGGTCCGACCAGTTGATCGACCAGGTAGGGCTTCATCTCCACGCCGCCGTTGGCGATTGCCGCGGCGACCATCGCCATCTGCAGCGGCGTGGCTCGCACATCGAACTGGCCGATCGCTGACTGGATCGTGTTCGCGTCGGAGAGGTCGACCGGAAAGACACTGGTCGCCGATTTCATCGGCACCGAGTACGGGGAGTCGAACCCGAAGGCGTCGGCCTGGGTCCGCAGCGCGTCTTGGCCAAGCGTGAGACCAAGACCGCCGAAGGCGGTGTTGCACGAGATCGTCAGCGCCTGGATCAGGGTGGCCTGCCCGCCGCAGCTCTCGCCCTGGAAGTTGTGCAGGACGCTGGTCGACTGCGGCAGCGGAAGCGTTGCCGGCGCGGGAATCACCGTCGTCGGGCGTGTAGCTGACCGGTCGAGAGGGCAGCTGCAGCGGTGATCAGCTTGAACGTCGAGCCCGGCGGATAGGTCTGGTTCAGTGCGCGATCGAGCCCCGGGTTGGCCGGGTCAGCAAGCAGCTTCTTCCAGTAGGCGGTGATCGTCGCCTGATCGTGCGACGACAACATGTTCGGGTCGTACGACGGCGAGCTCACCAGCGCGAGGATCGCGCCGGTGGTCGGGTCGAGCGCGACGACCGCACCCTTGCGACCGGCGAGCGCCGTGTAGGCAACCTGCTGCAAGCACCGGGTCGATCGTCAGGACGACGCTGCCGCCCTCGGGCGTGCGGCCGGTGATGAGGTTCGACAATTGCTGCACGCCGAACAGGCGATCGTCGCTCCCGGCGAGGATCGAGTTCTCCGAGCTCTCGATCTGTGATGCGCCGTAGACGATCGAGTAGTAACCGGTCACGGGTGCGAAGAGCGGGCCGTTCGGGTACGTGCGCAGGTACTTCAGCGCGTCGGTCGTCGGGATCGAGCTCGCGATCGTGACGCCGGTCGAGGTGACGATGTCGCCACGCTTGCGGTCGTATTGCTGGAACAGCAATCGAGTGTTGCCCGGCTTGTCGCGCAGCGTCTTGGCGTCGGCGAACTGCACCACGTTGTCGTTCACGAGCAAGATGGCGAACAGCAACAGGCAGGTGATGGCAACGCGACGGATTGGCTTGTTCACAGCGAGATCACCTGCGTCATGGCGTCGTCGGGCCGTGGTGTGGGTGCGGCCACCGGTCGACGTCCGGCATCACTGATCCTGCAGCAGGATTGCCAGCAGTATCCAGTTCGAGACCAGCGACGAGCCGCCGTAGGAGAGGAACGGCGTGGTGATGCCGGTGAGCGGGATCAGCCGCATCACGCCGCCGACGACGACGAAGACCTGGACGGCGAGGCAGACCGACAGTCCGGCCGCCAGCAGTTTGCCGAACGAGTCGCGTACCGACAGTGCCGCGCGAAGACCGCGCGACACGATCACGACGTACACGAGCAGGATCGCCATCAGGCCGGTGAGTCCGAGTTCTTCGCCGATGGTCGCCATGATGAAGTCGCTGTTCGCGAACGGCACGAGATCGGGGCGTCCGTTGCCAAGACCGGTGCCCATCAGGCCGCCGGTCGCGAATCCGTAGAGGCCTTGCACGAGTTGGTAGCCAGAACCTTGCGCGTGCGCGAACGGATGCAGCCAGATCTCGAACCGCTCGCGCACGTGCGCGAAGAGGTGGTAGGCGACGTACGTGCCGCCGACGAAGAGCAGCGTGCCGATGAGGAGCCACGACAATCGTTCGGTCGCGATGTAGAGCATGAGGATGAAGAAGCCGAAGAACAGCATCGACATGCCGAGGTCGCGGCCGCGCACGAGGAGGCCGACACTGACCAACCACGCGAGCACGACTGGGCCGAGATCGCGACCGCGCGGCAGATCGATGCCGGCGAACCGGCGACCGGCCAGCGCGAGAGCGTCACGTTTCGCCACGAGGTAGCCGGCCACGAAGATGACGAGCAGGACCTTCGCGAATTCGCCTGGCTGGATGGAAAAGCCGGCGAACCTGATCCAGTTGCGCGCGCCGTTCACCTCGCTGAACCGCGCCGGCAGTATCGACGGAATCGCGAGCAACACGAGACCGAGCAGCATCGACGTGTACGTGAACCGCTGTAGTCGGCGGTGGTCTCGGACGATCACCAGAACCGCGATGAAGCCGACGACGCCGATCGCGCTCCAGGCGAGCTGCAAGGTCGCGTCGGACCGTGCAGCCTTGGGCGCGACCAGATCGAGCCGGTGGATCAAGACAAGACCGAGCCCGTTGAGCAGCGCGGCGCATGGAAGCAGCAAAGGATCGGCGTACGGCGCGAACCTGCGCACCGCGATGTGCGCGAGAAGGACAAGAGCGCCGAGCCCGAGACCGTACGTCAAGATGTCGGGCGGTACGTGTTGCGAGCGGGTGAGACCGACGTCGGCGTACGCGGCCAGCGCGATGATGACCGCGAACACCAGCATCGCGAGTTCAACCGAGCGTCGCGTGCGCGGGCGTCTTGGTTTGATCGCCCGGACGAGACCACCGGCACCGGTCGTTGCGGCAGTCGTCATGGCGACACCGCTGGGCTCGATGGTGCGGACGGACGGCGGGGCCGTCGACCCCGGAGCCGACCGCACGGGCGGCGACGACGGTTGCGCGCCGGTGATGACAGCGGCGAAGGAGACGGGTGCAGCTGGCCGACGATGCGATCGGCGTCGGTCTTGTTGCGCGCGCCGATGGTGTCGTTGACGCGGTCGCGTTCGAACGCAGGCAACGACGACATCGCGATGCCGGTGTTCTCGATCGGTGAGGAGAAGTTCAAGCCGAGCACGCTGCCGTTGATGCCCCGGTAGACGACGACCTGCGTTCCGTTGCTGCCGACGTAGTACTGATGCTGGGAGTACCACCAGGTGCCGCCGAACAAGCCACCAGCAACGACGAGTAGCAGGACGACGACGAGCGCGGGCCCGCGCCAGCGTCGCCGGACGGGCTCCTCGTCGGTGGTGCGAGTCGTGGCGGGCCGTCGATGGATACGCAAGGCCGCAGCGCGGCCGGCCGCGGTGTCGGGCTCGCCGACGCGATCGCCGTCGCCGTCGGCTACGGATCCACCGATCACCGGCGTCCCCGCCGTCGCGGTGCCTGCCTCGACGACGTCGCACACCACGCACGTCACGTTGTCAGGAGCGCCGCCTCGAAGCGCGAGGTCGACCAGGGCGTCGACGACCTGCTCGGGATCGGCGATCGTCGAGAGTCTCGCGCAAGGTGTCCTTGCTCACCACGCCCGACAGGCCGTCGCTGCACAACAGGTAACGATCGCCGGCGCGCGCCTCGCGGATCGACAGGTCGGCTTCGGCGTCGGGCCGGCCGTTGAGCACCCGCAGGATCACCGAGCGTTGCGGATGCGTCGGGACGTCGGCTTCGTCGAGCTGGCCTTGGTCGACGAGGTGCTGCACGAGCGTGTGGTCTTGGGTGATCTGCGTGAGCTCACCGTCGCGCAGCAGGTAGGCGCGTGAATCCCCGATGTGCGCCAACGCGAGACGGGTGCCGCCCCACAGCAACGCCGTCAAGGTGGTGCCCATGCCGTCGAGCTCGGCATCGGAATCCATCATCTGGCGCAGCTGGTCGTTGGCCTGCCGGATGGATTCTTCGAGCGCACCGAGCAGATCCGACGGCGGATCGTCGTCGTCGAGGGGCGCGAGGGTCGCGATGGTGACCGCACTCGCGACATCGCCGGCCGCGTGCCCACCCATGCCATCGGCGACGGCGACAAGACGAGGCCCGGCGTACACGGCGTCCTCGTTGTTGGTCCGGATGAGCCCGACGTCAGACCTCGCTGCGAACCGCAGCATGAGAGTCATGCGGCGATCACCGGCGCAACTCCAGAACGGTCTTGCCGATCCGGATCGGCGTGCCGGTAGCCACCGGCGTCGGCTGGGTGACCTTCGCGCGATCGAGGAACGTGCCGTTGGTCGAGCCGAGGTCTTCGACCAGCCACTGGCCGTCGCGCATGAACACCCGCGCGTGCTTGGTCGAGGCGTAGTCGTCGGTCAGCACGAGGGTCGAGTCGTTCGCCCGCCCGATCGTCACGGGAGCGTCGCCGAGGTTGATCGACGTCCCGGCCAGTGCGCCGGCGACGACGACCAGCTTGCGCGGCGCCTTGCGCGAGCTCGGCTTCTTCGACCTGCTTCTTTGGTTGCGGCCGGACGACGCGCGGTTGGGCGCCGCCCGACAGGTCGGAGCGCACGATGCCGAAGGCCACGATGACGAATACCCACAGCAGGGCGACGAATCCCGCTCGCAGCAAAAAGAGCGAGAGTTCTGACATCGGCGGCGCTCAGCCCCACGGGCCCTGATTGTCGGGGATGCTCGGCAGGCCCGGGCAGCGCGGCGTGCCGGGGGCAGTCGGTGGGGCGCGGTAGGTGAGCACCGTCTCGCCGATACGGATCTCATCGCCGTCCGACAAAGCCGTTGTCGTGACAGTGATGCCGTTCACCGTCGTGCCGTTGGTCGACTGCAGGTCGTTCAGCATCGTCGCGCCGTTGGCGATGCGGATCTCGGCGTGGCGGCGCGAGACGGCGTGATCGGTGAGCCGGATGTCGGTGTCGGTGCCACGACCGATCACCGTGATCGTTGTGCTTCAGCTCGAAGTCGTACGACGCCGCCTTGCCTTCGCGCACCTGGATCCGGCCGAGGTTCGGCGTGGCAGCGGCGCCGCGGGATCGCTGTCGTCAGGTTCGTGTCGTCGGGCTCGCGTCCGAGCTCAAAAAGTGCTTCCGGCCGGACGCCGAGGGGTGCCGCTGCCGGTCGCGGTCGGCGGTCGCCGTGCTGGAGGCGGGACCGACGGCAGGTCGGGCATGCCTTCGCGCCCGGGCGCCACGTCGCTGCGGATCCGGAACACGCCCGTGTCGAGTGGATGCACGCGCTCGAGCTCGACGCGAACCGGTCCGACGAAGCTGTAGCGCTGGTCATCGGCATGCTCGCGGACCATCGCCGCGAGCTCGTCGGTCAGCGGCTTCTCGTAGGGCGCGAGCCGGTCGTGGTCGTGGTCGCCGAGCTCGACGACGAAGTGGTTCGGGACCAGCGTGCGGTCGCGGCCGACGACGGCAGCCTGGTCGTCGAGTTCGCGCTGCAAGGCGGCCGCGACCTCGACCGGTTGGACCTCGGATTTGAAGGCGCGGGCGAAGATTCCTTCGACCATTCCGCCGAGCTTGCGCTCGAAGCGCTGAAAGCACGCCCACTGACCCTCCTTCCGTCCGACGTCGTGCCAGGCGTTCCAGGTCGCGCGTGTCCGTACGGGCCTCATCGATCGTATCTAGGACGCTTGGCGAGCCAGTCCTGGTTCGCGGCCGCCCCTGCTACGCTGAGCGTCCACTCGGGCGAGTGGCGGAATGGCAGACGCGCACGGTTCAGGTCCGTGTGTCCGTGAGGACGTGGGGGTTCAAGTCCCCCCTCGCCCACTCCTGAACGCCACTCTACCACTCCAGATGACGCCGCGCGAGCCCCTGACGCTGCTAATCAGCCACCTCTAGCGACAGGGGCGAGCCTGTGACCGATATCACGCTTGAATCCTCCGTACCCGGGCCCCTTGTCGCGGTGTCCCCGCACCTCGACGACGTCGTGCTCAGCTGCGCGGGGCTCATCGCGTCGATTCCTGGCGCGACCGTGATCACGGTCTTCGCGGGCTACCCGCCGGGGCGTCCGGAGTCACTGCGCGAAGGCATCACGCCGTGGGACGCCGCCTCCGGATTCGCGCTGGGCGACGATGTCGTGGCGATCCGTCGCGACGAGGACCGCTCGGCGCTTGCCCACCTCGGCGCCGTCCCGCTGTGGCTTGATTTTCTCGACAGTCAGTACACGACAGAGCCGGCCACCGTGCCATTGATCGCGGCGGGTATCGCGTCGTCGCTTGCGGGGCGGTCTGTCGAGACCATCGCATTCCCGCTCGGGTTGTCGCACACCGATCACGAGCGCACTCACGAGGCCTGCGTCTGGCTGCTCGAGGAATTCCCCGCCCTCGCGACGAACTGGGTGGCGTTCATCGACGTCCCGTACCGGGCCCGCTTCCGCGCGCAGGCCGTGCAACGCCTCGAGCATCTCGCGAACTCGGGTACGACCTCGAGCCGCTGTCGTTCGACCTCGGCGAGCGCAAAGTCGCGGCGCTGGCGGAGTATCCGAGCCAGCTCAAGGCGCTCGCCGCAGACATGGGAAACGCCGCTCTCCCGGAGGAGTGCTACCTGCTTCGGCGCCGCTAGTCGCCGCTAGTCAGAGGCCGCGCCGGGTCTACGGTGCCGGTCATGGCGGACTCGAGCAACACCTTCGAACTCATCGTGGCCGGCCTCGACACGTTCGGTGCCAAGGTGACGGCGATCACGCCCGACCGGTGGCTGCACGCAACGCCGTGCACCGATTGGTCGGTGCGCGATGTCGTGAATCACGTGACGAGCGAGCACCTGTGGGTGCCCCACTTGCTTCGCGGAGAGACCATCGCGCAGGTCGGCTCCCGGTACGACGGCGACGTGCTCGGCGACGATCCGGTCTATGCGTGGGAACGTGCGAGCGCCCTGTCGCGGGCGGCGTGGGAGTTCGCGTCACCTGACGACGTTGTGCACCTGTCGTTCGGCGACAACCCCGCGCTCGAGTACGGCGTGCAGATGCTGACCGACCTGGTGATCCACGGCTGGGACGTTGCGCGCGGCGCGGGTCTCGACGAGTCGATCGACCCGGCGGCCGCCGCCGTGGTGCTTGCCTACCTCGAAGCGAACGCGAAGGAATGGCACGCGGCGGGCATTTTTGCAGCACCGGTACCGGTCGACAGCGATGACCCGGGCGACGAAGTTGCTCGGGTTGTCAGGCCGGCAGCCGTAGGCGCTTAACAACTGGGGGACCTAGCAACTGCGCTGAAATACCTCGGCCTTGATCGTCGCCGCCGTCTCGTAAGGTGCTGAGAACAATCGCGAAACGATGCTCGTCGGTGCGCGCACGACGCTCAGATCCCCCGACCAGCAGCGGCTGAACCGCAGCCTTGCGCGCCACACCTGGTCTGCGGTCGTCACGACGGTGATGTGCTTCCAGCCGTACTGCGCGGCAAGCGCCGCGGTTGCCCGCGCCTCGCCCTGAGTGGTGGTCGGGTCGGGACGAAAACAGATGATGTCCGATGCGCCGGGATACGGGTGCGGGCACCTTTGGCGGCCCGGAGTGGAGACCACTTCGACCGCGCCGGGGTACTCCCGAAGCAGCTGCACCGGCAGCGTACAAGTCGATCGATGAAGGTGCCGCCGCCGAGCACCACGACCGCATCGGTCGGGCCGCGTCGATTAGACGTCGGGACGACGTAGAACCGAACTTCGAAGACCGCGATCGCCACGAACCGACAGCGACGGCGTCGCGACGATCCGGTGGCGGGTCTTCATGGGCGCGCCGCGGTCGAGGTCGTGTGCTCGTCGGGCACCACCGTCATGCCTCAGAGGCTAACCGCGCCGACCTGAAGGCAAGCTGAACACGCGTTCCGTCGCCGCCGCCGGTGGCGCCTCCGCTCCCATTAGGCTCGGCTCGTGAGCTACCGGCAATCGCCGCTGCGGCCGCGCGGTGGCGGCCGGCGCCGTTCCCGCGGCCCGCTGATCGTCGTCCTCGTCGTGGTACTTGCCGGCGCGGCAGTCGCGGGCTACTACCTGTACCCGCGCAGTTCGAAGGGCACCGGCGAAGCCGGGTGCGACCGCGTCGTCAGCGCCGACGATTTCGGCGAGCGCCTCTCATCTACCCCCGACCGATGCCCTCGTCCTGCAGTTCACCCAGGCGTGGACCAAGGGAAATCTGACGGGCGTGCCCTATCTGGGTGGGCTCACGGGAGCCGACGTCCAGACGCGCGTACGCCGCGATCGTTGCTCCGTTGCACGCGGTCTCGGTCGCGGTCACCGCGCAACCCGCGCAGCCCACCGCCGACGATCACGTGTCGCAGTCGGCGCTCAACGTCACCTGGCAGCTACCAGGGGGTCAGGTCTGGACGTACCAGTCGAGCGTGAACGTCAACGAGGTCGACGGCAGCTGGTTGCTCGCGTGGAAGCCGTCGGTCATCAATCCCGTGCTCGGCGCCGGCGACGTGCTGCAGTACACCCGGCTCGCGCCAACACGCGCGACGATCCTCGACGGTGCTGGGCAACCGATCATCACGGCAAGGCCCGTGGTCGACATCGGCCTGGAGGCCGGCAATGTCGTCAACGTCAACTCGACCGCGAACCAGATGGCGGCGATCCTCGGCGTCAACGCGGCCGCACTTGCGTCGCGCATCAGGGGGTCTTCGGCTGACGAGTTCGTCGATGTCATCACGCTTGCGAGAGCCCGACTTCGAGAAGGTCGCTGCTGCGATCAACGCCATTCCTGGTGTGATCCTGCGCAACCTGACAGAACCACTGAGCCCGTCGCACGACTTCGCGCGGTCGTTGCTCGGCACGGTCGGGCCGGTGACCAAGGAGATCGTCGCTGCGTCGAACGGCCGTTACGTGTCAGGCGACGTCGGCGGTCTCGGCGGTCTCGAGAAGGACTTCGACTCTTTGCTCGGTGGCACGCCGGGATTCGAGATCGATGCCGTGCATCCTGCGTCGCCGCCGACCGTCGTCCACGTGCAAGCGGCAGTCGCCGGCACTTCGCTCAAGACGACGCTCGACCAGCAGGTCGAAGCAGCCGCCGATGCTGCGCTCGGAAGCGTCACGACGCAGCCGAGCGCACTCGTGGCCGTGCGCGTCTCGACGGGACAGGTCATCGCAGTCGCCAACGGCCCGGCCGGTGGTGGTTTCGACACCGCGCTGCTCGGTCAGATCGTGCCCGGTTCAGCGTTCAAAATCGTGACGACGACGGCGCTGCTCGAGCAAGGCTTCAACGTCAACACCTCGGTGCCGTGCCTGCCGCAAATCGTGGTCTTGGGCAAGACGTTCCATAACTACGAGGGCGAGCAGCTCGGCAGCGTGCCGTTCCACACCGACTTCGCCAAGTCGTGCAACACGGCCTTCATCAGCCTGTCGTCGAAGGTCGGCGGGTCGACGTTGCCAGACACTGCGAAGAGCCTCGGGATCGGCGCGTGCTGGTCACTTGGAACTCCGGCCTTCGCTGGCTCGGTGGCGTTGCCTGGTGACCAGGTCGACCTCGCCGCCACCTCATTCGGGCAAGGCTCGACGCTGGTGAGTCCGGTCAGCCTCGCGGTCGCCGCGGCAACCGTTGCGCGCGGCAGCTACATCGCTCCTCAACTGGTGGTGAACGGCACGCCTTCGAGTTGTCCGTCACCCGCGTCAGCAGCTGCTCCGTTGAACGCGACCGTCGTCAGCCACCTGCACTCCTTGATGCGCGAGGTCGTGACGGCCGGGTACGGGCGCGGTGCTCGCTAAGGCACCGGGCGGACCAGTCATGGCGAAGACAGGTACCGCCGAATACGGGCCCGGCGCCACACCGAAGACCCACGCCTGGCTGGTCGGCTACCAGGGCGACATCGCCTTCGCGGTCTACGTACAAGACGGCCAAAGCGGCGGCACCGTCGCGGCGCCGGTCGCGCTCGCGTTCTTGCAGAACCTCGCGGGCGCGCCGTCGGCGTCTGTGACGCCCGAAGCCGTCGGTCACCGAGCCCGAAGCCGTCCGCGAGCCCGAAGCCGTCCGCCAGCCCGAGCACGCCAGCGAACGATCTCAACAGAGCGGCATCGAGCCGGGCAGTGGGTACCACCAGCCCATGAAGCTCAGCCATATACCCCACGTCTTGCGACCGGTGCCTTCATCTTGAACACCGGGTCGCCCGCGCAAGATCATCTCAAGCCCTGACGTGGCCGAGGACAGGCGGGAACGCCCGAAGACACCGTTACAAGCGTGTCCTCGGGGGTCGGCGACCCCCTGAACGTGGTCATCGCCAGACGGTCGGGGCGGCCGCCGTGCGGCGAGATGCGGCATCATCGACGTCGTGCCTGAACTGCCCGAGGTCGAGGCGCTGGCGACCTTTCTCGTCACCCACGCCGTCGGTCACCGCATCGATCGCGTCGACGTGGGCTCGTTCCAGGTCCTGAAGACGTTCGACCCGCCGGCTTCGGCGTTGCAGGGCACGACCATCACCGGCGCCAGCCGGCGGGGGAAGTTTCTCGACATCGAGACAACTGGGCCGCACCTCGTCGTCCATCTTGCTCGTGCTGGTTGGTTGCGATGGCGGCAAGAGCTTGCACCGGCGCCGATCCGGCCGGGCAAGAGTCCGATCGCGCTGCGGGTGAAACTCGACGACGGTTCTGGCTTCGATCTGACCGAGGCGGGCACCCAGAAGCGCCTTGCGGCGTATGTCGTCGTCGACCCGGCGACGATCGAGGGCGTGGCGAGGCTCGGGCCGGAGCCGCTCGACCCCGCGTTCGACGTCGAGGCGCTCGCGACCCTGTTGCGGGGCCGGCGCACTCAGATCAAGGGCCTGCTGCGCGACCAATCGGTCATCGCGGGCATCGGCAACGCCTACAGCGACGAGATCCTGCACGTGGCCAAGATGTCGCCGTTCAAGATCGCCGACAGCTTCACCCCCGACGAGGTGGCGGCTCTGTACGAGGCCATGCAAACGACATTGCGGGACGCCGTAAAGCGGGCGGCCGACCTCGACGCCGGCGAACTGAAAGCCGAGAAGAAGGCCAACCTCCGCGTGCACGGCCGCACCGGCCAGCCGTGCCCGGTGTGCGGTGACACGGTGCGGGAGGTCTCGTTCGCCGATTCGTCGCTCCAGTACTGCCCGACCTGTCAGACGGGCGGCAAGCCGCTCGCCGACCGCCGGCTCTCGCGCCTGCTGAAGTAGCCGCCCGGGCGCGGCGGATTGGGCCGAACGGGCGTATATCGCGCCCGTCAGGCCCTCATGCTCGCCCCGCGACTCGCCGAGACACCAAGGGTGAGTGCAGATCCGCTCGACCGCCTCGACATGCGGCTGTCGCGGCCGACCCCGACAGCTCCGACCGGCTGGCCCGACCGCTGCGGCCGGTGTCGAACGGGCCGGCCGCCCGCAGTCACTGGCAGCGGCGCTACGCGCTCGCACTCGTCACTCTCGATGCGGTCCTGCTGTTCGCGGGAACCACGCTCGCTGCGGTGCTGCGGTGGGGCGCGCCCGCGGGGAGCATCAAGGTCGGCGGTCTCGACTACTACGCGATCGCCGCCCTCACTGCCGTGGTGTGGCTGGTCATGCTGGCGACGACTCACTCCTACGACGCGCAGGTATCTCGGCATCGGCTCCGACGAGTTCCGCCGGGTCGCCGACGCCGCGATCCGGGTCACCGCGCTAGTCGCGTTCGTGACCTTCGTCGGCAAGCTCCCGCTGTCGCGCGGGTTCGTGGCGATGGCGCTGCCGATCGGGCTCGTCTCGACTCTTACCGGTCGCTACGCCGCGCGCCAACTGCTGCATCACCTGCGGCGCAAAGCACAGTGCCTGCACCGGGTGCTGGTCGTCGGCACGCCGTCGGCGGCGAGCAAGCTGGCCGAAGGCCTCAGCCGGTCGGTCTACACGGGGTATCACGTGTGCGGAACCTGGTCGCCGTCGGCGACCGATTTCGCAGGCGTCGACACTCTCGACTCGTGAGCGCAGCAAGGTGCTCGACGTGCTGGCGCAGAACGCAGGCCGACACGGTCGCGGTCGCGTCGTCAGGCTTCAGTCCGGCTGCGTTGCGTGCAACTTGCCTGGCAACTCGAGGGCAGTGGCGTCGACCTGCTCGTCTCGCCCGCCTTGACCGATGTCGCGGGTCCGCGGATTCACATGCGCCCGGTCGACGGTCTGCCGCTGCTGCACGTCGAAGAGCCGCAACTCGACGGCGGCAAGAAGCTTGCGAAGTCGGGGTTCGACCGCGTCGCTGCGCTGTTGCTCTTGATTGTCGCGTCGCCACTCCTCATCGGCCTGATGATCGCTATCAGGGTGACGAGCCCCGGCCCAGCCATCTTCAGGCAGCGGCGCGCAGGGCGCGGCGGTGCGCCCTTCACGATCTACAAGTTCCGCACGATGCATCAGGGCGCCGACGCGACGTTCGACGAACTCGTTGCGGCTCAAGCCGACAAACCGCGCGGCATGTTCGCGAAGGACGTCGCCGACGATCGCGTGACGTCGGTCGGCAGGTTCCTGCGGCGCTACTCACTCGACGAGTTGCCGCAACTGTTCAACGTGTTGCTGGGACAGATGTCGCTGGTCGGTCCGCGACCGCTGCCCGCGTCCGTCGAGCAGGTTGGATACGACGTCAGCCGCCGGCTGCTGGTGCGGCCCGGAATGACGGGACTGTGGCAGGTCAGCGGCCGCTCCGACCTGCCGTTCGACGAGTCGATTCGTCTTGACCTCTACTACGTCGAGAACTGGTCGCCGGCGTTCGACCTCATGATTCTTGTGGAAGACCGCGCGCGCTGTGTTGCGAGGTAGCGGTGCCTACTGACCTCGCCCTGCAACCGGGCCGCGTCGACGTGCTCGGTGTCGGCATCAGCGCGATCTCCCTCGACGGTGCCGTCGACGAGATCATGCGATGGATCGACGACGGCGAGCGACACTACGTCTGCGTGACGAACGTGCACACTGTCATCGAATGCCAGCATGACGAGGAGTTGCGCCGCATTCACAACGCGTCAGGTCTAACGACACCTGATGGAATGCCGATCGTATGGTGCCTGAAGCGAGCTGGCGCGCGGGGTGTCACCAGAGTCTACGGACCCGACCTCATGCTCGCATTGTCGAAGCCACTGGCCGAGTCGGGTCGTTCTGTCTTTCTCTACGGCACTACACCGCGAACACTGGAGTTGCTGTCCGCGCGTTTGACGTCGCACTTCCCGGGGTTGCGTATTGCCGGGAGCTACGCCCCACCGTTCCGTCCGTTGACGCCAGTTGAGGACGCCGACGTCGTGCGACTCATCAACGACAGCGGTGCGGACGTCGTGTGGGTTGGCCTCGGTGCGGTGAAGCAGGAGTACTGGATGGCGAACGCACCGCGAGTCGCTGCAGGCGAACGCTACTGATCGGTGTCGGTGCAGCCTTTGACTTCCACGCGGGCGTCGTGAAGCAGGCGCCGTTGTGGATGCAGCGCGCACGGACTTGAGTGGGTGCTATCGGCTCTGCCGTGAGCCGCGCCGGCTGTGGCGGCGGTACCTGCGTACGAACCCGGCATTCGTCGTCGGCATCCTTCGCCACCCTCCGCGGTTGTCGACGGATGCGCGGCCTTGAGCCGCACATCTGATTCGATGATGAGCATGACGAAGCTTCGGCAGCTGCTGCAAGCGACGTACCGCCGCCAGCTCTGGCGCCACGCTCTTAGTGGACGTTTCGCCGTCGGGTCACGGACCCGTCTGGCGGGTGCGTCTCTCGTGGTCCGTGACCGTACGGATTGTCGGCTGGTGATCGGCGAAGCCAGCGACATTGGGGGCGCGATTGTCTTCGAGGCCGCGGGAGCTCGAGTCGAGATCGGTGATCGCACGCATCTCGGGGGCGGAAGCTTGCTCGACGCAGCCGTCGAGATCGTCGTCGAGGACGACGTCCTCATCGCTTTCGGCGCACTTCTTATCGATCACGATTCGCACTCGTTGGACTTCGCCCACCGCAGTGGTGATGTCGCGGACTGGATGAACGGACGCAAGGACTGGACGCACGTTGCAAGGGGCGCGATCCATATCGAGAACAAGGTGTGGGTGGGTGCCCGCGCGATGGTGCTCAAGGGCGTGCGTCTCGGCGAAGGCTGTGTCGTCGCAGCAGGAGCAGTCGTGACCCAGGACGTTGCGCCATGGACACTTGTCGCTGGCGTTCCTGCGCGGTTCATCCGAGATCTGCCACGAGCTGATCGGGCTGATCATGGTTGAGCGGATACCCATTTCGTGGGAGAGCGCGGTTCAGGAGTTCCGATCCGATCCATTGAATGCAGTTTCAGTGAAACAGAACTATTTCGACGTTCGCGTTGCGCAAGCGGCGGCACGGTACGCGAAAAGTAGCGAGTATCGCGCGATCTCTCGCATCCTCGGCCGCGGTGCCGGCCGGGCGCTCGATGTTGGTGCAGGTCGCGCAGTCACGGCCTACGCACTCGCCCGTAGCGGCTGGCACGTGACGGCCATCGATCCCGACGCGAGTGGAGACGTCGGGATGGGCGCGGTACGACAACTGATCGACGTGCCGCGTGGCGCACTCACTGCCGTACGTGCCGATGGCGAGCACCTGCCCTTCGCCGGCGGATCGGCGGACCTCGTCTTCGGGCGGCAGGTCTTGCATCACCTCATCGACCTTGATGCAGGGCTCGCGGAGGTTGCGAGGGTGTTGCGCCCGGCAGGCCGCGCCCTCTTCGTGCGCGAGCACGTCGTCGATGACGACGTGCAATTGGAGGAGTTCCTTGCCGACCACGCGTTGCATCAGATGTATGGCGGCGAACATGCGTATCCGCTCGCCCGCTATGAGTCGGCGTTCGGTGCGGCAGGGTTGACCGTGACGCGCGTCTACGGTCCACTCGATTCGATGGTCAACTTTTATCCAGGTACCCGGGCACGCCGGATCGCCAAGGTTGCGCTCAAGATGACATCGCGCGAGCCTGGTCGGCTCTACTCTTTCCTGGCCGCGCGGCGATGAGGATCTTGGTGACGGGGAGCCGGGGTTTCATCGGCCAGGCGGTTGGTCATGAGGCGGCCCGTCGTGGCGATACGGTCGTTGGCCTTAGCCGATCGGCGCAGGCGGCACGTGGCTGGCCTGGTCGCCACTACTGCGTGGACGTCATCGACGATGACTTGGCTGACATCGTGACGTCATTCGCACCCGACGCCATCATCCACGCTGCCGGGCCAGCCTCGGTCGGTGAATCCTTTCACGCGCCGGCGTCGACACTGAGGGCCTCATTGCTGAGCTGGATCAACGTGTTGGACGCGTTGCGCAGAAGCGCTGTGCCGTCGCGCGCATTACTCATTTCGAGTGCAGCTGTATACGGTCAACCAGATCGGCTGCCGGTGGCCGAGGCCGAAGTTCGACGTCCAATTTCGCCTTACGGCTACCACAAGATGATGTGTGAGATCGCGGCCCAGGAATACGCCGACTGCTTCGGCATCGATGCTGTCACTGGCCGGCTGTTCTCCGTTGTCGGCCCGGCTCAGCGGCGGCTGCTCGCCTGGGAGATCTACCGTCAACTCGCTGAGTCGGACCTCGATGAGGCGGTGCTCGCGGGCAGCCCGGATTCTGCGCGTGACTACCTGCATGTGCGCGATGTTGCGAGCGGCCTCCTAGCGTTGGCGGCGGCGCCTGTTGTGCCGAGCGTTGTCAACATTGCGTCTGGCGAATCCCAGACGGTCGGAAGTGTGGTGGACCTGATCACCACGCTCTGCGGCTCGAAGAAACCGACCAGGTTCTTACGGCAGCAGGTATCGGGCGATCCGGATAGGTGGCAGGCCGACGTCTCGCTGCTGAGTCAGCTGGTGGACTGGCATCCCACCGATTTCACGGTGGCTGTTGCCGATTGCGTTCAGGCATGGAAGATCCAGTGAATCGCGCCACCACCATTGCGGTTCTCGACGCGGGCGACGCGTACTGGACGGCCGGAGCTCACGTCTCGCGGACGATGTTGCGATCGATGATTGCCGCTGGTGCGACGACTGATCGCACGCTCCTGTTCACGCCTACGCAGCCAAATCCCGACGATGCTCGATTCGCTTCCCTCGGTGTCGAGGTCGCGCCGCAGCAGGCCGCGCCGCCAGCGGCTATCCGTACGCTGCGGTTGCACCGGCTCGCTGCATCACGCAATAGTCCCGATCGCAGGCTGCGTCGTGCGCTGGCTCTTCCCGACATCGGTGACCCGCTCGCATACCTGCGGCGACGAAAGCCCGATGCGGTGCTTCCGATGTTGTCGGTGCCGGTGCGGCCGCGGCTCGCTGGCGCGATCGGTTGGATACCGGACTTCCAACACGAGGCAATGCCTCACCTTTTCGGCGACGTCGATCGGCGTCGTCGCAGTCAGCGACACGCGGCGCTCGTCAAGCGCTCGGCACTCGTACTCCTGTCGAGCGACGCAATGGCGGCCGAACTCGATCGGTATCACCCCGGCTACGCGCACAAGGTCAGGGTGTTGTCGTTTCCTTCGATGCTCGGCAACGACGAGCTGGTTGATGATCCCGCAGAGGTGGTGCGCGCCTACCATGTGCCACCTCGGTTCGCGCTGGTCGCGAACCAGTTTTGGCAACACAAGAACCATAGCGTGGTCGTTGAGGGTGTGCGGCGCGCCCGCGACATGGGAGTGAGCGTTCCGATCGTCATGACCGGGCTGCCTGCCGACTACCGCGATCCGGAGAACTCGACGTTCTCCGCGCTGATGCAACAGATCGCCAAGGCCGACCTCTCTGGGCAGATCACCGTGCTCGGCAAGGTGCCATACGGCGACCTCGTCTGCTTGATGCGTGAGGCAGCGATTGTGATTCAGCCCTCCCGCTACGAGGGCTGGAACACGTCGGTCGAAGATGCAAAGGCACTTGGTCGCGCCTTGGTCTGTTCGAACATTGGCGTGCACGTCGAGCAGACGACAGGCGTACGTGCCGCCTTGTTCGAGGTCGACGACCCCCAGGGTTTGGCCGAGGCGTTGATCGACGTCTGGGCCTGGGCTCCCGCGCGTTCTGACGCGGCCGAGGCGGCATCGTTGGAGCGCGCGCGCGAGCGGGTCGTGCACTACGGCAACGGGTTGCTCGATATCGCTGACGAGGCGGCAGCAGGGAGTTGAGTTCCGTCGATCGCCGTCGCCGACATGTCGCGCAGGTGCCGACGCAGGTACCACGTATACGGTCCGACAACGATCACGGTGTATGACACCACTGAGCCGTAGATCGCGCCGGAAATGCCCCACGCCCGCACGAAGACGATGCTCAACGCGATATTGGCCACGACCATTGCAGCCACCGTGATGACCTGAAATCGCAGCACTCCAAGCGCGTTAAAGTACAACCCCAGCGCGTTCCCCGCGCAAAACAGCAGTATCCATATCGAGAACCCGACGAGAAGGGGCGTACTGAACTTCGTCGTCCTGCCGATCCACGCAGTTAACAGCGGCTTGGCCGTGAACAGCGCGATTACGGCCAGTGCGACGCCGATCGACGTCATTGCGGTGACGGTGCGGGCGACCGACCGTCGCAGCCACGGCCAGTCGCGGCGTGCTGCGGCATCGGTGTACGCCGGCCACAGGGCAGCAAGTGGCAACACGGCCAGGGTCGCCACGGCTGTGAATGCGCGATAGGGCACCGCGTATCCGGTGACCGCAGCCGAACCCAGGATGCGATCGATGATGAGGTTGTCCGACGCGAACGCAGCTGTCCATGAGAGCTGCAAGAACATGAAGAGGGCGCCGCCGGTGAGCAAGTTGCGCGCCACGGCCGGCTCGATCGCGCTCTTCCGCGGACGAAGATCGCGATGTGTACCCGCGAACATCTGCATGGAGTTGCCGACCTGAGCAGCGACTGGTATGAGAAGTCCACAGGCAGCGATCACGGGCAGCGATGCGTGGTCGGCTACTGCGATGAGCAGCGCGGCGAGAGCCACAAGTTGTCCGCCGATCCCCCAGAGTTGGGTCACGTAGCCCTCTTGGAACGCGAGCTGAACCTTGCCGCTGACACTGAACGGAAGAGCGAATACGACTGCGAGACCGACGACGAAGAACGTCGGTGCGGCCTCCCTCGCCGCCCTGGTATTGGTGACCCGGAACACCTGCGACCAGTCGACCGTGAGCGTGGCAACGACCAAGGCCACGAGAAGCACGCCGGCGATCGCGATGAAGGCAAACGTCGCAGTGGAGACAAGCCCGATCGTGCCGCGCTCGTCGCCGCGGGCACGCCCCGAGGTGACCGCGTTGAGCAGGCTGTTTCCAATGCCGAGGTCGGCAAGGTTCAGCAGGGCAACGGCTGAGGTGACGGTGCTCCACAGGCCGAATCGGGTGGCTCCGACTTCGTGCAGAATCAGCGGAACGCTGACGAGCGACACGGTGATGGTGACCACCCGCGCGATGACGGTAGTCGTCGCAGTCCGACCGATGCGATACACCCGAGCGTCGCCGGGTTTCATTGGGCGGGCGCGTGCGCGGCGGTGGTGTGGAGCAAGCCGTCGTCGCCGCGAACGAGCTCCGCGAACCGGTGTGCGACCGCCTCAGGGGTGATCTGGGCCACGCTGCTCCACGCCGCGTGGCTCATGGCCTCCCACTCCTGTTCGGTCGCAGCGCAGGCTGCCGCGAGCGCGGCAGAAAATTGCTCCTGCGAATCCGGGAAGGCGCGAAAGCCATTCTCTTTGTCGCGAACAAGCTCCGTCACGGCTTGGGCGTAGTTGCTGCCGACTACCGGAGTTCCCTGTGATAGAGCTTCAACCACGACGAGTGCCCATTCGTCGGACAACGAGGGGAAGACGAAGTAGTCGGCGGCGGCGAACTCATCACGCAATTGTGCAAGGTCGGTCACGGTACCGACAAAGATGGCGTTCACCCGCAGGTCACGCGCGAGGGCCTCGAGACTCGCCCGCTCGGGACCGTCACCGACGATACGCAAGGTCGTGGCGGTCTTGACTGACGCCAGCGCGCGCAACGCGACGTCGACGCCCTTCAGTTGAACAAGCCTCCCAACGAACAACAGATTCGTGTGCCCGGGACGAGATCGCCGGCGCCTGCGCGCTTCCTCTTCGGAAGCCGCCGCTACTGCTGACACCTGCGGCACGACCGCGATCCGGTCGAGGGATACCCCAAGGGACTGAATGTAGGACTTGCCCGAGGTGCCATTGACAATGACGACGTCGGCTCGGCGCAGGAGCGCACGACGAAATCGAGTGCGACCGCGTCCGCGCTCGGAGTGCTCGGACAGACGCGCCCACACGAGCAGGCGCACCGACCTATGCAAACGCTTATAAGTCACGGCCTGCAGCGTCCGGACGCCGAGCTCCGACGAGATAATCGCGACGGGACGCTCTCGTGACAAGACTCGAAACAGTCGTGCCCAGATCACGACGCTGTTTGCCTCGGCGAATCCTTGTGGATGCTTCCATGTCCGTGCGATGCGCAGCACGGGTAGCCGCACGAACCGCCCGCCAGCAGCCTCGAGGGAAGTCACGACGCCCGGCGCGGCTTCGTCGACCGACAAGACGAACGGAGTGGGACGCAACTCGCGCGCGAGGCATTCGTACAGCGGGATGCGGTAGCCAAGGACGGCGCCGTCGGTCATGACGACGGACCGACGTGCCGCGCGATGAGGATTGCCGCGAAGGGATTTCAGGTACGGGGAGAGAACGAACAAAGGCCACATTGGTCCTGCGTGGCGGCGCAGATAGCGAACCTCAGACCGCAATGGTCGCCCCTTAACCGTGTTGACGGCACGGAGCCGCTCCCAGCGGCCGGGCGGTGAGTCCAAGCGTGTCGCAAACGCCACGTTCGGAGCACAGGTCCCCACCGTTACTGATGCCAGGATTGCGCGGCCGCCATGCTTGCGAACGCGCAATCCGTAGTCGAAGTCCGCGTAGGCATGGGCGAACGAGCCGTCAATGCCGCCAACGCGGGCCAGCGTTCGTGCCGGGACCAACAGCACATTCCCGTGCACCGTGTCGACGTCCTGGGTCGTGCCGTCCGGCTCGATTAGGTTGTAACGCAACGGGTGCCAGTCGGTCCGGCGGAGCCCGCCGTAGCTGACTGCGTTGGTCGAGGGATCGCGAAGCGGGCCGGACACGATGACCGCGCCGTCGTTGCTGTCGCTGTGCTCCGCGACGTCGACCAGGGTGCGCACCGCCGACTCGTCGAGAATGACATCGTCATTCAGCCACAGCACGAAGTCGGGTCGGCCCTGCAACGCATGACTTTCGGCGATGGCCATGCCGGCCGCCCAAAAACGTGAACCATTCTCCCGCACCACCGCACACTTCGGGAAACGGCGCTCGACCTCATCGGCCGTGCCGTCGGTGCTGCCGTCATCGACGAGCACCGCCGAAAATTCGGCGCCGACGATGTCTTGTGCGAAGAACGACGACAGGCTTTGCACCGTGAGATCACGTCGGTTGTGACAGGTCATGATGGCGACGATGCGTTGCGCCTGATGCACGGGATGACCGTACCAATCGGCCGCCCGCCGCGAGTGCGACTGGGACGTCGCTAGGCTGACCTCGTACACCGCGGGAGCTCGGGCGAAACCGGGCTGAGAGGGCGGCTGGCCGGGATCACCGGCCGAAGGGCCGCCGACCGCTCGAACCTGACCGGGTAATGCCGGCGTAGGGAGTGGCACAGTGACCGCAACCGTGCCGGCGCACGTCG
Source organism: uncultured Actinomycetes bacterium (assembly GCA_963809135.1). Lineage (GTDB taxonomy): Bacteria > Actinomycetota > Actinomycetes > Acidothermales > Acidothermaceae > PALSA-607. The sequence continues at coordinate 76,415 of CAWEIG010000011.1, read as the reverse complement.
AGGCGCCGCATCACCCTCGACCAGCCGGCGGCCAAAGCGCTGGGATTCTTCGATCAGGTCGGCCTCTGGGGCAACCTCGGTGTCAGCCTGCTCGGCTTCACCGGCGCCCTGTTCGTGCTCCAGCCGCGGGCCGACAGCCCCGGCCTCTCGATCGCGGCGGCCCTGCTCGCGACGTTCGTCGGCACTGCGCTCGGTGCAGCCGCTGTCGGTCTCGCCGCCATCCCCGGCGCGCGCACCGGCGCGCCGTCGATGGTGTTGCTGCGAGGGCTTTTCGGAGCGCGCCTCTCGTTCCTGCCGACCGGCCTGAACATCTTGCAACTCATCGGTTGGGGCACCTTCGAGATCGTCATCATCTCCTCGGCCGCCCACCAGCTCTGGCCGACGTTGCCGCAGAACGGGTACGTCGTCATCGCAGGTGTCATCACGACAGCTCTCGCACTGCGCCCGCTCGGCGTCGTCCGCGTGCTTAGAAAGTACGTGACCGCTGCCGTTGCGATCGTCATCGTCTACCTCTTCGTGCAGCTGCTGCGGCATCCGCTCCCGGCGGTTCCACACAGCTCGTGGCGCAACTTCTGGCCCGGTGTCGACATCGCGCTTGCGGTGGCGATCTCGTGGGTGCCGGTCGCGGCTGACTACTCGCGCCATTCGAAAACAGGCCGGACGGCGTTCGGTGCCGCGTTCGTCGGCTACACCATCACCCAGACGGCGTGCTACGCACTCGGCATCATCGCGATCCTGAGTGTGCCGGCCGCAAGCGACGGATCGAACCACGGAGTGTGGGGAGCGTTCATCGCGGTGTTCCTCGGCAAGGCCGCCTTCGCAGTGCTCGCGATCCGCGAGATCGACCAGTCGTTTTGCGATGTGTACTCGACGGCGGTGAGCACGCAGAACCTGCGCCCGCATTGGGATCGCCGCATCATCGCGTGCGTCGTCGGCACGACCGCAACCCTGCTCGCCCTGGTGTTTCACATCGCGAACTACCAGAACTTCTTGTTCCTGATCGGCTCAGTGTTCGTACCGCTGTTCGGTGTCTTGGTCGTCGACTACTTCGTGCTGCAAGGACACCGCAGATGGGACGTCGCGATGCTGGCGCCGTCGCGTTGGCTCATGTTGTTGCCGTGGGCGGTCGGCTTCTGTGTGTACCAGCTAGTGAATCCTGGCGCGATTCCCCGCTGGGCTGGCTTTTGGACTCGCGTCGCGCACGACATCGACTTCACTCCGCAGACGTGGATGAGCGCATCGCTGCTGTCGTTCCTGGCAGCGGCGTTGCTGACTTTCGTGGTGCGGGCCGCCGATCGGCGTCCGGGTTCGAATGCCTTAGAGCTTGGTGACCCGAACCGCCGTGCCGTACGCGCAGATCTCGGTCCAGACCCCGCCCATCTCTGAGGTGTCGAAGCGCATGGCGAGGATCGCGTTCGCCCCGCGCGTGGTGGCCTCGTCGATGAGTCGCTGCATCACCTGGTTGCGGCTGTCGGTGAGTGCCGTGGTCATGCCCCGCAGCTCCCCGCCGAGAATGGATTTCAGCCCGGCACCCATCTGGCTGAACGCGTTGCGAGATCTGACGGTGAGCCCGAAGACCTCGCCAAGAACCTCATCGACCCGGTAGCCGGGCAAGTCGTTCGTCGTGACGATCAGCATGGTTGGCCCCAAGGATGCAGTCGATTCGAAGCAGGCGTTGACGCCGCTACGCGCGAGCCTAGGGCACCAGTAACGCTGTCGAGCGCCCTCGCGGTGACACGATGACGCTTGTGTCCGACAACCTGCTCGCGGCCCGGGCGCTCGACTCCATGGCCGACGCCGTAGTCGCTGGCGACAACGACGGCCGGGTGCGGTTGTGGAATCTCGGCGCGGAGCGGTTGTTCGGGTGGACCGCGAGGCAGGTAGTCGGCGGGCCGTTCCCTGGCATCCCCGACCAGCAAGCCGAGCGCGAGCGTGACGTGGCGCTTGCTCGCGTCATGTCGGGTGAGCACGTCTCGCTTGCGACGAAGCGGCGTCGGGCTGACGGCAGTGTCGTCGACGTCTGGATCGTCTTCAGTCCGATGCGCGCGTGGCTCGACGGGCCGATCGACGGTTGGCTCGCCGTCCTGCGCGATGCCACCCAGCAGCGGGCGGTGCAGCGCGAGCTGCGGCGCCGCGCCGAGCTCGTGGGTCGGCTCGCCACGGTCGTTGCGACGCCTGAACTCCGACCTCGACCTCGGCACGGTGCTGCGGCGCATCAGCGAGTCGGGGCGTGAGCTGCTCGCGGCCGACGGCGCCGCGTACGTCGTGCTCGACGGTGACGATCTTGTGATTGCGGCCGTCTCGGAGTTGAACGCCGATCTGGTGGGCGAGCGCATCCCGCTGCCCGAGTCGGCGGTGGCGACCCTGCTCGAGTCGGGGCGCAGTTCGATGGCACTCAACAACAGCGACTACCCGAACACCTCGCGGCTCGTGGCCAGCACGATCCGGCGACTGCCGCGGTTCGCCATCGGCCTCACCCGGCTCGACGGGCTGCCGTCAGGTGCGTTGTACGTGTTCTTCGCCGCCGAGCGTCGCGCAGTCGGGCGCGCTGAGCTCGGCGTTCTCGAGCTTTTGGCGGACGCCGCGGGGGCAGCGCTCACGAATGCGCGCGCGTTCGACCGGACCCAAAAGCAGCGCGAGCACGAACGTGCCGTCGTCGACGCCACGCTCGACGGCATGGCGGTGCTCGACGCGGCCGGCCTGGTGCAGCAATGGAACCCGGCCGCGCACGAGCTGACCGGCCTCGATCCGGCCGGCGCGCTGGGCCGGCCGTTGCCGTTCCCCCAACCTGAGCCGGGCATCGTCGCCGAGCATCAACTGCCGTCGGGACGCTGGCTCGAGGTTCTCTGCGCGCCGATCGGTGACACCGGGGAGACGGTCGTCGACTTCCGCGACGTCACGCGCGCGAAGTCGATCGAGGAGAGCAAGGACCTGTTTCTCGCCGTCGCGAGCCATGAACTGCGGACCCCGATCACCGTCGTGCAGGGGTACGCGTCGACGCTGCTCACCCACTGGGACGGTCATCACCGACGACGAGCGGCGGGGGTCGGTCGAGCGCATTGCCGAGCGAACGCGGTCACTGGCCGCGCTCGTCGAGCAGTTGCTGCTCGGTTCGCGAGCCGGTCTTGCCGCGCCCGCGAACTCGGACGTGCGCTTTGATCTTGGTGGCTTGCTGCGCACAGCGGTGGCCGGCTTCGCGACCGTGACGCGCCGATCATGAGTTGATCCTCGACATCGCGCCAGACCTGCCCGAGATTGTCGGCGACCCGGCCTCGGTCGAGATCATCTTCGGGCAGCTTCTCGAGAACGCGATCAAGTACTCCCCCGACGGCGGCGCGATCACGGTTTCGGCGCGGTCCGAGGGCGACCAGGTCATCGCGGCCGTCTGCGACCGGGGCCTTGGGATACCCGGCGGTGAGCACGCGCAGGTCTTCGAGCGCTTCTACCAGGTCGGTGGGGATCGCCGGCGGTTCGGCGGCGTCGGGCTCGGCCTCTACATCGTGCGGCGACTGCTCGAGACACAAGGCGGCACTGTTGCGGCCCTGCCGCGCGACGGTGGCGGAACTTGCTTCGAAGTGACGCTGCGAGCCGCCGACTAGGTTTGACACGATTTGACCAGGGAACGTACGCGGCGGGTCGTCAACACCAGTATTTGCGGCCAGCGCCGTAGTTTGCGCACGCGCATTGCGCGGGAAGGTGATTGGGTGAGCTCTCTGCGTGTCGCGGCCACCCCGGCCAGTGTCGGCTACCTTCGGGCAGTTCTTCGCGATGATCTTGCCGTGCTCCCAGAGCCCGTCCGCGAAGAGGTTGCACTGGTTGCCAGCGAGTTGCTCGGCAATGCGGTTCGTCACGCGCGCGCCCTCGATGACGGCCAGCTGACGATCGCCTGGGGCGTCGGCGACTACGGCGTCGAAATCGCAGTGACGGACGGCGGCGGGCCGACCATCCCGGTCGCCCGCGATGCCGGCCCGACCGAGACGCGCGGTCGCGGACTGTCGATCGTCGCAAACTTGGCGGCGCGCTGGGGGGTCGAGCGCCATGACTCCTCGACGACGGTGTGGGCCGTCGTGCCGTTCACCGACGCCGATTCCCGCTGAAGCTGCCCCACGCTCGGCTTCGGCTCGTTTCCACCGGTTCGCGCGCGTTTGCGCGGCCGCTGTGCGCCGAATGGACGCGCCCGTCACGGTACCTATGCCCGGTGTCTATCGAGCGTGCTGTGTGTCACGCTAAAGATCGGACACCACTGTGGGGACAGCGGCGTCCAACGGCAGCATGGGGATCTCGAAACCGGGGGAATTTAGGTGACCGACCTTGACGTTGCTGTCGTACCTGAGCCTAGACACGATGGCATGTCGTATCTGTTGATTCCGCTCATCCAGCGGCCGTCGCCAGAGCTTGCTCCGTTGCGTGAAACTCTGCGCGCGTGGGTGACCGTCGTCACGACCTCGGCCGATCCCTGCCTGGTGCTCAACCGTGACGGCCGCGTCGCAGGCCTGTCTGCTTCCGCCGCCGCACTCGTCGCCGAATCACCCATCGACGTGGTCGGTCGCCGTCTCGTTGGCGACGTCTTCACCCTCATCGACTTCAGCAGCGCAGCCGAGCCGATCGCCGACGAGTCGCTGGTGCCGCCGACCCAGGCGATCGCCACCGGCGTCCTGTCCCGTGGGCTTGTCCGACTTCGTCGGGCCGACGGTGTGACCCTGACTCTCGACGCGATCGCCACGCCGTTGCACGCTGACGACGGCTCGGTTATCGGGTCATTGACCTTCCTCGGCCAACTCGCCGCTCACTGATCCAGCGGTTGGCGCTGGCCACCGGGCTGGCTCTGTCGGCTTGCGGTTCTCGGGCCGCATTGGAGCGATCGACTCTTCCGCGTGGCGCCGCGGTCCCGACCACGGTGCCGGCACCGCGTCGATGTGCTTCGCCAGCGCGTAGGCGGCCTCCTCGTAGTTGACCCGCCAGCCCCGAAAATGCGGCCACGCCTGCGCTGCGGTGCGCTCGATCGTCATGCCGATTGCTTGAAGCATCTCGACCGCTCGTTCGAACTCTTCGAATGGCAACTCGATGGGATCGTCGGGTGAAACATCGGTGCGGGTCGGCACCGACTCGATCGCCGCAATGTCACGCAGGGCCAGATATCCCATGCGCAGCATCAGGCGAGCTTCGATCGGTGCGGTCGCCGGTGCCAGCGAGGTCTGGAGTGCCGCGGCGTCCATCATGGCGAGCAGCGAGATGAGCCACGATCGCAGCGGTTGCGGCGACCTGAAATGAATCAGTACGGGGTAGCTGGTGTGGCTCTCGGAAACGGTCGCGGCCCAGCTTTCCCATTCGCTGTAGAGCTCGGGCATGTTCGGCAGCAGGTTCAGCCACGCGTGGCGGGCCAGGATCTCAGGGCCCCACGCAGGCTCGCCTGCCCGTGCCGAGAGAACCGTGATCAGCGTTTCGCGCCGGTTGTACGCCGAGTACAGCGTCGGCAGGTAGGCGATCTGCAACGCGACGACGACCATGCCCGTGATGCCGGTCAGGATGTCGAGGATCGTCAGCGATGGCGTCGGTGAGGCGGCGAACCCGAGCGTGGCGATCGACGAGCCCGCCTGACGCATCGCGTTCGCGATCGTGAAATGGGTGAAGCCGAAATCGAGCAGGCTGAAGCCGAGCCAGAACGTGATGATCCAGCTGAAGAGCAAGGCCATCAGCGAGAGCGGCGCCGCCCACGCAAGGATGTTGTCGCGACGGTTGAAGTCGCTGATCCGGTCAGCCGCGAGCCGCGACACCTGCACGGTCGAGTCGAGCACGATCTCGGAGTACCGCGAGAGCACGCCGCGCGGGACGACGAGGGTGCGGAGCACGCTCGAGGCCGTCCCGGCGAGCACCACGAAGCCGCCGGCGAGCGCGAGCGCGCGCACGACTGTCATGCCGGGGACCTTAGTGGCAGTTACGTGGCGGCGCGTGAGCCGGAGTCCCGCGGCCTGGGTGCCGTTAGGCTGGCCGCCGTGTCGTTGAACAGTTCGACTGCTGCCCTGCTTGCCGTGATCGGGACGTCGGCCGGTGGCCTCGGTCTGCTCGTCGGCGCTCTCGCCCACCTGCGGCTGCGCAGGCTGCGCCGCGATCTTGCTGTTCTGCAGGCAGGCGACGACGCCGAATCATTCCTTGCTGCGGCTGCCCGGCAGGTCGAGCACATCGCCCGGCTTCGCGCCGAACTCTCCTCAGTCGAGGGCCGCATGCACGATCTGCGGGTCGACGTCGCCGACGCACTGCGCCACGTTGCTGTCGTGCGCTACGACGCGTTTCGCGACATGGGTGGCCGGATGTCGTTTTCTGCCGCGTTGCTCGACGATGCCGGTGACGGGCTTGTCATCAGTGCGATCCACGGTCGGGCCGAGACCCGGTCGTACGCCAAGGGCGTCAAGGGCGGCACCAGCGACCAGCAGTTGTCGCCGGAAGAACGCCAGGCCATTGCTTTTGCCACCAAGTCCGACGCCGGTCATTCCGGACGCCAGCCCACCGCCGTCCAGCCTGATTCTCCGACCGTGCAGATCAAGACGGCGAGTCGCCGACGAGGTTCGGCTCTTCGATGATGACGAGATAACGGCGCACGCCGTCGATCCGATCGAGTCGTGAGCCGCGCGCGCTAGGGTGCGGACATGTCTGCGCCGCTATGCCTACCTAGGTCCCGAAGGCACCTTCACCGAGGCTGCGCTGCGCACGATCCCCGGGGCAGATGCCGCGCAGCTCCTCCCTTTCGTAGCGTGTCGGCCGCGCTCGATGCCGTGCGGCGCGGTGAGGTCGACGCGGCGCTCGTGCCGCTGGAGAACTCCGTGGGCGGCGGCGTTGCATCGACGATCGACGAGCTGTCGACCGGCGAGTTGCTGCACATCAGCCGCGAGGTGCTGCTCGACGTCGGATTCGCACTCGCCGTGCGACGGGGATCGTCGCAGTCTTCGCTCAAGAGGGTCGCTGCGCACCCGCAGGCTGAGGCGCAGTGCCGACGTTGGATCGCCGACAATCTGAGCGATGTCGAGATCGTCACGTCCGCGTCGAACGCCGAAGCGGCGTCGGCGGTCGCGTCGCCATCGTCGGGCCTCGACGCGGCGATCACGTCTGCGCTGGCCGCCCAGCGGTACGGGCTCGAGATCGTCGAAGACGACATCCACGATCACGCCGGCGCGGTGACGCGGTTCGTCCTCGTCGAGCGACCCTCGGCACCGAAGGCGCCGACCGGCACCGACAAGACGTCGCTGGTTGCGTTCATCGGTGAAGACCACCCGGGCGCGCTGCTCGAGGTGCTCACCGAGTTCGCAGTGCGCGGCATCAACTTGACCTGGATCGAATCGCGTCCCACCGGCGGCGGGCTCGGCCGGTACTGCTTCTCGATCGACTGCGAAGGGCACATCGTCGACGCTCGCGTGGGTGAGGCGCTGATGGGACTTCGGCGCATCTGCACCGACGTCCGCTTCCTTGGCAGCTACCCGCGTGCTGACGGGTTGCAGCCGACGATGCGGGTCGGCACATCGGACGCCGAGTTTCACGACGCCGCAGCCTGGCTCGACGACGTTCGCTCCGGCCGCACCGACGCACTCGGGTAGCCTCGGCGGGTGATCGACCTCAAGCTCGTGCGCGACGATCCCGACCGTGTGCGCGCCTCACAACTGGCGCGCGGCGAAGACCCGGCACTGGTCGACGCGCTGCTCGCCGCCGACGAACAACGACGCGCGGCCGTACTCCGCTTCGACACCGTGCGCGGTGAGCAGAAGACGCTCGGCAAGGCGGTCGCAAGCGCTGGGTCGGACGCCGACCGGCAGCCGTTACTCGTCCGCGCTAAGGATCTGGCGGCAGAGGTTCGGGAGGCCGAGGCCGAGCAGAGCACCGCCGACGACACGTTGCGCGAGGCGATGCTGGCGTTGTCGAACGTGATCGAGCCGGGCGTACCCGAGGGCGGCGAGGACGACTTCGCGCTGGTCGCCGAGGTCGGTGCGCTGCCCTCGTTCGCCTTCACCCCGCGTGACCACGTCGAGCTGGGGCAGATGCTCGGCGCGATCGACGTCGAACGAGCTGCCAAGGTTTCCGGATCCCGCTTCTATTACCTCACCGGCGTCGGGGCGTTGCTCGAACTCGCTCTCGTGAACATGGCGATGAAGCAGGCCGTCGACGCCGGGTTCACGCCGATGCTGCCGCCGGCCCTGGTGCGGTCGCGGGCGATGGAAGGCACCGGCTTTCTCGGGCCAGGCCGCAGAAAACGTCTTTCGTCTCGAAGCCGACGACTACTACCTCGTCGGGACGGCGGAGGTGCCGCTCGCGGCGTACCACATGGACGAGACGCTGCCCGCCGACGACCTGCCGTTGCGGTACGTCGGATTCTCACCGTGCTTTCGGCGCGAAGCCGGCACCTACGGCAAGGACACGAAGGGCATCATCCGCGTTCACCAGTTCGACAAGGTCGAGATGTTCACGTTCTGCCCCCCGGAGGATGCCGCCGCGGAGCACGAGCGGTTGCTCGGCTGGGAGCGCCAGTTCCTCGACGCACTCGAGGTGCCGTACCGGGTGATCGACGTCGCATCTGGTGATCTCGGTTCGAGCGCCGCGCGCAAGTACGACTGCGAGGCGTGGGTTCCGACTCAGGGCAAGTACCGCGAGGTGACGTCGACCTCGAACTGCACCGAGTTCCAGGCGCGGCGGCTGAACATCCGCATGCGCGACCGCGACGGCGTGCGCTCGGTCGCCACCTTGAACGGCACGCTGGTGGCGATTCCGCGCACGATCGTCGCGATCCTGGAGAACCATCAGCAGGCCGACGGATCGGTCGTCGTGCCCGCCGCGCTGCGCCCGTTCCTCGGTCGCGACGTGCTCGAGCCAGTCAACCGCTGACTCCGGCCCCCGCCATACGCGTTGATCGACGCATGCTCGACGGCACTCGTCGACGCTGCCCAGGCCCCGCTCTGGTCGCCACCGATCTCGACGGCACGATCATCAGGTCCGACGGCACCATTTCGACCCGCACGGTGAAGGCGCTTGCCGCCGCCGAGAAGGCCGGAGCGACCGTCGTGCTGGTGACCGGCCGGCCGCCGCGATGGATCGCCGGTATCGCCGAGCAGACCGATCACCATGGCATCGTGATCTGCTCGAACGGCGCGATCATCTATGACCTGCCGACCGAGCGGATTCTGCAGTCGACGCTGATCCCCTCGTCGCTGGTGCTGACCGTCATCGAGCGGCTCTCGACCGCGCTGCCCGATCTCGGATTCGCGGTCGAGAACGAGTCCGACGTCTACCGCTCGCACGCCTATAGAGGCGGCTGGCTACCTCGGGCTCGACCATGCCTTGCCGACCTACGACCTCGACGTGCTGACGGCGCACGACGCCGCGAAACTGCTCGCGTCACATCCTGAGATGGACGCCGATGAGTTGCTCGTCGTTGCTCGCGGGCTCGTCGGTGACCTTGTCGAGCCGACGCATTCCAATGGCCGCGGCCTGGTCGAGATGGGTCCGATCGGCGTGACGAAAGGCAGCGCGCTGGCGGCGATGGCCGCCGAGCTCGGCGTCGACCGTGTCGACGTCGTCGCGTTCGGCGACATGCCCAACGACCTGCCGATGCTGGCCTGGGCCGGCAACTCGTATGCGGTCGCGAACGCGCACCCCGACGTGCTCGCGGCGGTCGAGTTGAAAACGGCGAGCAACGACGACGACGGCGTAGCGCTGGTACTCGAAGAGCTGTTCAGCTAGCTCGTTCAGAGGTACATGCCGGGTGCGCGCTGGCCGTCAGGCGCTGGCGCCGGGAGGTAACGCGCGACGCATCTGCTCGAGTTGGGCGTGCGCTGCCATCTGCTGGGCGACCAGAGCGGTCTGAATCCCGTGGAAGAGACCTTCGAGCCAGCCGACGAGCTGTGCTTGCGCGATCCGCAACTCCGACTCACTGGGCACCTCGGAGTCGCTGAACGGCAAGGTGATGCGTTCGAGTTCGTCCACCAGTTCAGGCGATAGTCCGCTCTCGAGCTCTTTGACCGAGGCGGCGTGGATCTCCTTCAATCGCACCCGGCCGGCTTCGTCGAGCGGTGCCGATCGCACCTCCTCGAGCAGCTGGCGGATCATGTTGCCGATCCGCATGACCTTCGCCGGCTGGTTGACCAGGTCGGTGATGTTGCCACCGTCAGTGGCGGCCTCGTCGTCGGGATCGACGATCATGACCTGGGAGCTCGTCTGGCTGGACGTGTTCTGGGCCACTGATGGTCATGGCTCATTGTCGCAGGCGGGTTATGCGCTCTAAACCTTCCAAGTGAAGCGGATATATCGTACTTTCAGGTCTTGAATGTAACCAAAACGGAGTCCATGATCGACATCATGTTGTACCGCTTCAGCGAGGCTCGGGCCCTAGTCATCGACGACGACCCGGCCCATGTCGAGTTCCTGGTCGGGCTCCTTGAGCGGGCTGGGCTGCACGGCATCGCCTCGGCACCTGACGGCCGCACCGGTGCCGACGTCGCTGCCGCGATCCACCCCGACGTGATTCTGCTCGCGCTCGTCATGGAGGGCATGGACGGGTACGCGGTGCTCGAAGAGTTGGCCACTACGGCAGCGGACGCCGCCTACCTGCCGGTGGTGGTGACGGTCGACCCCACCAAGGACACCGTGCACCGCGCCCTCTCGCTTGGTGCGCGAGACTTTCTCGCCACCCCGTTCGACGCGACCGAGGTGATCTTGCGGGTGCGCAACCTGCTCGAGACCGGCTACCTCCATCGCACCCTGCGCGAGCACAACATCGCGCTCAGCGACGCGCTCGAACGTCGCTCTGCTCAGGACCACCTGCGCAAGCGGATGCGTGATGAGCAGCGCGACCGCATCGAAGCCGTTCTCAGCGACGGGACGACGATGGGCATGGTCTTCCAGCCGATCATCGACCTGACCGATCACACCGTGGTCGGCATGGAGGCGTTGTCGAGGTTCGCGAGCGAACCGTTGCGCTCGCCCGACCTGTGGTTCGAAGAGGCCGCATCGGTGGGCCTTGGGCCGACGCTGGAGATGAAGGCCGTGCGCGCCGCCGTGGCGCAGGTCAGCCGGCTGCCACACGGCGCGTTCATGGCGGTCAACGCCTCACCCGAGCTGATGATCTCGGGCAAGCTCGACCGTCTTGCGAACGATCCGGCCTGCTCGCGCCTCGTATTCGAGCTCACCGAGCACGAAGCGGTCGACGACTACGGGCCGATCCGCGACCGGATGGAGCCATTGCTGCAGGCGGGAGCCAGGATCGCGGTCGACGACACCGGGGCCGGTTACGCCAGCTTGCGGCACATCCTGTTGCTGCAGCCACAGATCATCAAGCTCGACCGGTCGCTGACCCATGGAGTCGATCACGATCCGGCCCGGCGGGCGCTTGCGTCGTCCCTCGTCTCGTTTGCGCACGATGTCGGCGCCGAACTCATCGCCGAGGGAATCGAGACACGTCGAGGAGCTCGCCACGCTCGAACGGCTCGGCGCGCACTGGGCGCAGGGCTTCCATATCGCCCGGCCCGAACCGCTGCCCGTCTAGCTCGCGCTTGTTGAGATTCCCGATGCCACAGTTGAGATTCCCGACGCCACAAAAGCGGGCGCGGCGTCCTGAGTCGGTAGCGGATCGCCGTCCGACCTGGCGATTCTTCGTAAGACGATCGCGCCGAACGCGGCGGCTAGCAGGCACGCGCTTGCGCCGAGCACCAATCCCCAGCGGGCGCCGAAGTATTCGCTGACAGCGCCCGCGATGGGTCCGCCGATAGGGGTGGAGCCGAGAAATGCGACGGCCCATAACGCCATCACGCGGCCGCGCATCTGCGGTGCCGCAGCGAGTTGCAGCGAACTGTTGCCCTTGGAGAGGAATGACACGCTCGCCGCGCCGACGATCGAGGAGCGCGACAAGTTCGAGCGGCAACGTAGGTGCGACCGACGCAAGCAGCAGGACGACTCCGAATACTGCCGACGACGTGATCATGGCTCGCACGCCGGTGCGGCCGCGCGCGGCGGTGTAGAGCCCGCCGAAGATCGCGCCCACGCCCATCGAAGCGGTCATGAATCCGTACGTCGCGCCACCGCCGTGAAAGCTCTTCGCGAGCGCTGGCAGCACCACCTGGAACTCGTAGGCGAAGCAGCCGACGAGTGCCATCATCACGAGCGGCACGCCGATGGCGACCGTGGTTGCGGCATATCGGAACCCGGCCCGCAGCTGACCCTTCTCGCGGTGGGTGGGATTTGTCGGTCGCAAGGCGGTGGTGTCCATCGACGCGAGTGAGTAGACGACCGCGCCGAAGCTGGCGCCGTTGATCAGGAAGCAGACGTCCGATGCCGCCGGCGGCGATGACGATGCCGGCCACGGCGGCTCCGACGGCTCTCGCCGCGTTGACGAGCGTCGAGTTCAGGCTGACGGCGTTGCGCAGGTCCTTCTGGCCAACCATCTCGAGTACGAACGACTGGCGGGCCGGGTTTTCAAAGCAGTTGTTGAGGCCGAGCAGGAAAGCAAGCCCGAACACCTCCCACACCCGGATGCTGTGAGTCACGACGAGCAGCCCGAGCACGACTCGCGAGCACACCCATCATCGACTGCAGCACCATCATCAACTTGCGCTTGTCGATCCGGTCGGCCACCACACCGCCGTACGGTCCGAGCACCAGCACCGGGAGTGTCTGCAGTGCCACCGCCCAGCCGACATCGGTCGCCGAGCCGGTGAGCTTGAAGATCAGCCACGATTGCGCGATGGTCTGCATCCAGGTACCGATCAGCGATATCGCCTGGCCGGTGAAATACCTTCTGTAGTTGGGAATTGCGAGCGCTGCAAAGGTCTGCCGGCTGAACGCGAACATCCGATTCATCGGGCCGCCAGCGCTTCGAGTGCCGGCAATGCGGCCATGAGTTCTGCTGCTTGATCTGCCGGGATGCTCGCTAGCTGATCGGCCAATGCCTTGCTGCGCAACGTCTGCACGCGCTGGTGCAGCTTGCGGCCAGCGGGTGTCACCTGCACCACGACAGCACGCCCATCGTCGGGGTGTGCAATGCGCGCGATCAGATCGGCGTCGTGCAACTTGCCGACGATCCTGCGACATCATCGTGGGGTTGATGCCTTCGAGTTCGGCGAGCTCACCGACGCCGAGGGGCCCGCGACGAGTGACCGAACCGAGCACCGATAGCTGGCTTGGGCTGAACCCGACGTCGACGACCGAAGCGTTGAGTTTCCTCGAGAGACGTCCGATGACCGCGCGTAGTCGCGCCACGTCGTCGGGTTCGATTGCTGTCACTGTGCCCTCACCGATAGTTGCCTATCGGCAAGCATACACCTAGACGACCTCGGGTAGCGCCGACGTCACGATCGCGTGCTGAGCTGCGTCGATACTTGCTCGAAACAGAGCTCTCCGGCTGGCACGGGGCGGCCGATGAAGTAGCCCTGACCGATGTCGCATCCGAGGGCCGTAAGCAGTTCGAGGCTGAAGGCGTCCTCGATGCCCTCGGCGACGACTCGCAGGCCGAGGGCGTGGCCGAGGTCGATCGTGGCATGCACGAGGTCGCGGCCTCGTCCGACGTCGCCTGCGGTGAGGCCGCTGATGAAGGTGCGGTCGAGTTTGAGTTCATTGACGGCAAGGCTGCTCAGGTAGGCGAGTGAGGTGAAGCCAGCCCCGAAATCGTCAATCGAGACGACAAGCCCGAGCTCACGTAGCTGCCGGATCACATCCTCAGACCGACCGAAGTCTGAGATGACGATGGTCTCGGTGATCTCCAAGACGAGCGCGTCGGCCGGGACGCCGTGCTGCTCGAGAAGATCGCTGACGAGCCGCACGAAACCGGCATCGAGCAGGTCTGTCGTCGAGATGTTGACCGCGACCGTCAACGCGTTGCCGGCGTCGCGCCAGATCGCACATTGCGCAAGTGCCGACGTGAGAACCAGCGTCGTGATCGCGCCCATCAGGCCCGCCTCTTCGGCAAGCGGGAGGAATTCGAGAGGGGGGATGAGCCCGCGTTGCGGATGGGACCACCTGAGCAAACTCTCGACAGCAACGATCTTGCCGGTGCGCAGGTCGAGTTGGGGCTGGTAGTGCAGGATCAGTTGGCGTTCCTGGATGGACGCTCTCAGCTCTTCCAGCAACAGCAAGTGGTCGGCGCCGTCATCGAGATCCGTGTGGTAGACCGCGAATGCGGTACCCGCGAACTTCGCTCGATACATAGCGACATCGGCACACCACAGCAGGCTTGCGGCATCGGTCGCATCTGTCGGCGCGAATGCAATGCCGATACTTGCACCGATACGCGCTTGCACTGCGTCGAGCACGACGGGCTCGGTCAGGCTGTCGGTGATGCGTTGCGCGACAGTCGTGGCGTAGGCGGTATCGGCATCGACGAGCAGGACCACGAACTCGTCCCCGCCGAGCCGGACAAGTAGATCCGTCTCGCGCATGCATGCCGACAGACGTATGCCGAGTTGGGTGAGAAGCGCGTCGCCCGCCGAATGCCCGAATGCATCGTTGATCTCTTTGAAGTGATTGAGGTCAACGAACAGGAAGGCAAGCATCCGCGGGTCTGCCGTCGTCCCAGGATCGCCAAAGAAGGCATCGAGCACGCTGAAGAGGTGGCGTCGATTACCCAGCCCGGTCAGTTCATCGGTGAACGACAAGCGCCGACGTTCTTGCGACAGTGACCGCATGCTGCGCATCGAAAGGAGCAGTCGTAAGCCGACCAGCAACATCGTCGCGGTTGCGAGATAAAGAGCGACCAGGCTCACGCTCAGCAGCCCGCTTACGAACAGCACCGCCAACGCGCTAGCCGCGCAAAGACCCGGGATGACGAATCCCGCAGGCTTTTGAAGTACTAATGGGTTCAGCGGCCGCGGGCGAAACCAGACGGACATCGATAGCAGGAGCAACGATGTCGGCCACGCGACCGCGTTGAGAACGACGCCGAGGTGAGCGGGCCACGCCGATGCCGAAAAGAGGTTGGCAGTGTCGCCGGCGATGTTGAACGCGATCCCGGCCGCCATCAGGATAAACGGGGCCTTTCGTTGCCCCGACATGATGGCGGAGCCGCCGACAACGAGGCTGAACAGCAGCAGGTCGCCGATCGGGTAGACCAGGTTGGTGACCGTCGCTAGCTTGTCGCCGCCGGTCGAATGCAGGATGCGTTCGAATTCGAAAGCAGCGCACACGGCGGCCGCGCCTGCGGCTGCCACCGCGCCGTCCAACCAGCTCGGCGTCGAGAGTCGGCGAACCTGGCCGCGCATAAAGATGACGATCGCCACATACGCCAGTGGATAAAACGCGACGTAGAACGCGTCGGCGATCGACGGTGTCGGGGGCTCGGCTCCTCCGAGGGACTCGATTGCGAGCACGATGTCGCCCAGCGCCCACGACAGCAGGGCGAGTCCCAGGATCAATGGCATCGCACGACCGGGTCGTCTCGGCAGTGCCTTGGCAAGGCACAACCCGGCGGCGACGACCTCGAACCCGTCGACCCACCAATCGTCGAGAGGCGACGACGACTGCGTCCGGAACGCCCAAGAGATCAGGTAAGCCGCGAGCAGTAGGCCGAGGAATGCATAGACATAGCGCATGACGTCGTGCGCGTGTCGGCCCGGCTCGGCGCGCGTGGCGCGGCGAGTCGATCCTGGCGTCCCGGATATCTCCGTCACGTCTATTGATCGGCGATTTGACGTACTACCTGACGTCTTAAGCGACCCGAACATGGCAGGCACGGCCGTGCGGTACTCAGGTCGGTACGCCGATCTTGAACGCGTGCAGTCCGTCGATCGATGGCCAGACAAAGTAGCCACCGACGGTCACCCCGCCTGCGCCGCGGTTCCATCACGGGATTGGAGGGTGCTCCACTTGCCGTGCAGGGATCGACGAGGTCGCCGGACGTGAAGTCGAAGGGCGTGCCGTCTTGTTGATCGAGGCCGGTGAGCGTGTAGGTGCCGTTCTGGACGCACCATCCGACCGTGGTAGCGGTGGGCGGCCGAGATCGCCCCGGTCTTGAGATCGATGACAGTTGTGTGGCCGGCGACGTTGGTCAAGGCGAACACATACCCACTGATGACCACTGCCTGAGCGGTCCGATCCCGAGCGCACCTAGGGGCGTTGCCGCGTGGTAGCTCCAGAGCGTGGCGCCGGTGTGCACGTTGAAGCCCTGGATCGTGACATCCAGTCCATGCGCGCCGGGTTTCCACCGTTGGCGTCGTACGTAGCTGTCCCTGACACCACGCATCGCACTGCGATCGGCTGCCCGGCTTCGTCGGTGAGGCCGTCCGTCGGACATCCGAAGAGAGCAGATCGCTTCCAGAGCCGGACGCCGTCGGAGGCCCGCACCGCCACCATTTCCTGTGCGCCCAAGTTGACCGTCAGCGAGGCCGGGTCGGTTGGGATCTTGCCGAGCCAGCCGATGTAGACATCACCGTAGGGATCCCAGGCCCATCCATTGTCGGAACTAACGGAGGTGCCGAACAGCTGATCTACTGAGTCCTTCCACGCGACCGCGCCGGTGACGTCATTGATGTGCTCGATGTACTCAGGAGCCCGGACGCCGGCATCCCACACGCCAGTTCCGAGCAACCGGCCGGTGCTTGACGAAATCACCGTCTGTGCTCCGGTTGTCACATTGGTTCTGACCTGCTGCGACGAGTTGGTGCCGGTGTTGACGGAATCGCACAGCGCCGCCTTGTCGGAGCACAAGAGACGGCATGTCGGAGTAGCTGGCGGGTTGCGATGTCACCCACAGTTGCTTTCCGGTCGCCGCATCGACGGCAGCGATTTCGGCTAGATGGTCGGTCGGGTCTCCTGCCGCGACGTAATAGAAGACAGACGTTCCGAGATGTGCCACTTCAAACGTCTCACCCGGAGGGTTCTGCGCGGTGGTTGCTGGCATTGCCCACAGTCCTGCCCCGGTCGCCGGGTCGAGTCCACGCAGCGTCAGCTGACCGGCGTCCGCGGTGTAGATGACGATGCGGCCCGCCACGGAGACGGGCGCATCCACCGGGCGCACCGTCGCGAGGTCCCATCCGGTGGCCGAGATCTTCGCGTCCGACCTCGGGGTGGGAGTTGGGGTCACCGTCGGTGCGGCCAAAGACGGGGCCGCCGAGACCACGGCCGGATGCGTCGCGGCTGCGTGTGGTGAGCTCGGCTTGTTCAGCTGGTGCCACGCCTCGTACCCCACGCCGCCGACGACGACGAGCGACACGGCAGTGATCGCCGCGGTGCCGACCGACGGGAGGGACCGGCGCGGCGGCTTTGCGCTATGACCGCCCGGGAGCACATCGATGGGTTGCCACGGCTGCGATGGCGGCACGTACGGCGCGTTCGGGTCGTTGGTCACAAGCGGATCCTCCGTCGGTGCGACCGGCGGCTGGGAGAGCAGCCTCCTCTCGCCTCGACTTCCAAACACGCGAACTTGAGTCGCTATCGGACCATCGAGCCCATTGGCCCTAAGTCGCCGCCTGCGGTGCGGTCGTCGCGTGCCGTAACCTTCGCGACTGGAGGGCTCGCCTAGAGGCCGATGGCGGCGGTCTTGAAAACCGCTATGAGTGCAAGCTCATCAAGGGTTCGAATCCCTTGCCCTCCGCAAAGTCCCGGAGGAGTGCTCGGCGGCGCACCGGCGTAGTCATTCGAGGGGGCGGCTCGACACAATGGGGTCGTGACCGATCTGCTCGAATTCTGCGCCGGCTTGCCCACGCAGTCGATCGCTGCTGGCGAGGCCCTCATCGAGGAGGGCGTGCGCCACAACGGCATGCTGGTGCTCGTCTCCGGATCCGTGAACGTCGAGCGCGACGGTGTGCCATTTGCTCGCGTCGACACTCCAGGAGCGGTGTTCGGGGAGATGTCGGTGGTGCTCGACAAGGTCGCAACCGCGACAGTACGAGCCAAGACGGACGTCGAGGTGTACGCAATAACGGAGCCGCTCGACTTCCTTCGCGACAAGCCTGGTGCCGCGCTGGCCGTGTTGCGCATGACGGCCGCGCGCCTTGACGGCCTGACGCAATACCTCGTCGACGTCAAGCGGCAGTATGCAGATCGCGACGACCACCTCGGCATGGTCGACGGCATTCTCGACACGCTCGTGCATCACCAGCCGCGCCCGGCACGCACGGGGTCGGTGCGCGACCCTGAGGTCAGCTCAGACTGATCGTTTCTGAGCTGAAGACTCCGTACCACTGCGCAGTGCCGAGTTCGGTGTCGATCGTGATGTGCGGAGGTATCGGACCCACCTGCTTGCCGGCGTTGAAAACCCAGGTGGTGCCGAGGCGGGCGTGCCACGAGCCGCCGTCGATCCACGGCGCTTGATGGATATGGCCGCACAGCACCATGTCGGGCTGGTACTGCTCGATCCACGCGGCAAGTTCGTGATCGGGGAACGTCCGTCGTCCGTCGTTGCACAGCACGGTGCCCGCCGGGGGTGCGTGGTAGATCCAGACCCAGATCGGCGGACGGTCGATCGCGGCGGCCGCCAGCTGCGCGGCCAGCGCGTCGCGCGTTGCCGGACCGTCCCACCACGGGCACACCGTGAAGCGCACGTCGCCGACGTCGATCGACGCGCCGTCGCAGAGCAGCGTCTCGGTCCGCAGTCCCCTCAACCAGCCCGCGACCTGCTCGCCCAGATCGCCAGGACCGTCGAGATCGTGGTTGCCTGAGGCCGCGAGAACCGTTGCCCGCGACGCCAGGGTCATGAGGTACCGCTCGAGGACGACGGTCTGCACTTCGAACGGCACTGGGTTCACGACGTCAGCGAGATCGCCGGCCAGAGCCACCACGTCGACATCCGCCAGCGACTTCACCAGCCAGTCGTAATGCGGCAGCCGGTAGTGCAGGTCAGAGGCCACCAGGATGCGCACGGGATGATCTTGCCTTACGTCTGCGTGAAGCTTGCATGGCCTGTGCTTGAACGATTCGGGGCAATCCACTCGACACGCATCGCGACTGAACCGTTCCCGTTGGCGATCCGTGGCGCCCTGTGAGCCGGTGGTCGGGGTCAAACAGGGACTCCGCCCGGCCGATCAGAGGAGGCCACATGGGCACCAGATGGCATAGGGGAGCGACACTGCTCGGCACCGGCATTGTTTCGACGGGCCTGATATTCGGGTCGTCGACGATCGCCACGCGCCGCGGCCCACGACAGCGCCGCCAATGTACCGATCACCCAGACCAATCTCGTCTCCGACCAGGTGGCCCATGCTCCACTCGTCGATCCGAATCTGGTCAACCCGTGGGGAATGTCCTTCGGGGCCGCCACACCCGTGTGGGTCTCGGACAACGGCATGAACGTCTCGACGCTCTATAGCGGGAACACCGTCCCGCCAGCGTTCGCGAAGGCGGCTTTGACCGTTTCGATCCCGTCCGGTGGTGCACCCACTGGGCAGGTGTTCAACCCATCAGCCACCGACTTCGTCGTCACCAACGGCGCGAGCGGTCCGGCCAAGTTCATCTTTGCATCCGAGACTGGGTGGATCTCCGGCTGGAACCCGAACGTCCCGGCAACCGGATCGACTCAAGCCACCCCCGCAAAGAGGATCGCTAACGCGGTGTTCAAGGGCCTCGCCCTGGCCACGGTGAACGGTGCGAACTTCCTCTACGCAACCGATTTCCACCACGCGAAGGTCGACGTGTTTGACAGCTCCTTCAGCCTCCAGCACTGGCATGGCGCCTTCCGGGACAGAGCGATCCCAAGCGGGTACGCGCCGTTCAACATTCAGCTTCTGAACGGTGACCTCTATGTGACGTACGCCAAGCAGGACCGACGCCAAGCATGATGACGTGCCCGGTCGGGGTCACGGATTCGTCGACGTGTTTGAAACAAACGGGAAGCTCGTGAAGCGGCTCGTGAGCAATGGTTCACTCAACTCGCCCTGGGGCTTGGCCATCGCGCCATCCTCATGGGGCGTACTAGCTGGCACCCTCCTGGTCGGCAACTTCGGTAACGGCAAGATTCACGCGTACAACGCCTCGAATGGAGCTGCACGTGGTGCCCTGATCGACAACGGCGGCAAGACGATTGTGATCGACGGGTTGTGGGGTCTGCTGCCGGGCAACGGCGTAGCTGCTGACCCGCAGTCGGTGATCTTCTCCGCGGGGCCGGACGGCGAGAAGCACGGTCTCGTGGGAGTTCTCCAGGCGTCGGCGTAGGACGGGGTCCTGGACAAACACGGCGGGGGTCGCTCGACACGAGCGGCCCCCGCACCCGTTGTTCAACAACTGTTTCACCGTCGTAGGCACGCCGATGCGATGCCCGCTCTAGCCTTCCCGGGGGAGTTCAACGTCTGGGGGGTACATGAAGGAAATGCAGTCCACGCAGGACATGACCGTGAGAAGCATCATCGGGTCGAAGGGCCAGACGTTCAGGCTCGGCACCCCGGTCAATGTCCGTGCCGGCCAGCGGGTCTACTACGGCATCAGGACCGACGGCACGCCCGTCGTGTCGGTGGCGAGCGACACTCCGATCTTCGACCAGATCGAGATCTCGAGCTTCGATCCGCTCGCGGACGTCGTCGGCATTGGCGCGTCCGAGGATGTCGGGCCGTCGACTCGCCGTGGACTCGTTTTCGACGGCTACGACCGCGACCAGGAGTACCGGTTGATCGATGCTCTGACCGACGCGGCCGAGCTCATCTACCGGGTACTTGACGCGTCAGCAGCGGGAACCAGGCAGATCACGCTGCCCGCCGAGAACTCGTCGAGCAGGTTCTTGATCCCGCTTCCCCGCTGACCGGTTCCGTCACTCCTCGTTTCGGCGGTAGCCGAAGAACCCGCGCTTCTTGATGAGTTCGCCCACCTCGGGCGGCACCATCGTTTCCCAGATCGCGTCACCGCTGGCGATCCGGCGCAGCACGTCGCGGCTCAGGATCGGTAGGTAGTCGGGCTTGTAGTTGTCCAACCCGACGAAGCTCCCGCGCCGGGCGAGATAGTCGTACAGCGGCTGAAGATCTCCGCCGACGACCAGGTCGTCGACCGTCGTCACCTGATCGTCGCGCAGCATCGGGTAGACGAAGAGCTTGAGGTCGTTCTTGAACAGCCGACCGAAGCTCTCGAGGATCCCGCCGGGCAGCTTCGCGTGGTTGCTCTCGTTGAACAGATCGATCAGGCTCGGCACCCCCATCACCATGCCGATGCGCCCGTCGGTACGCCACGCGAGGTAGGCGGCCAGGCGGTGGTACTCGACGTAGTCGGAGATCAGCACCGTCATGCCGCAGGCCGCGAGCAGGTCGGCCCTGGCCAGGAAGTCGCGGCGGTCGACGTCGCCGCCGCCGGCGAGCAGGTTCGCCATCGTCAACTCGGTCAGCATGAGGATCTCGCGGCTGCTGACCTCGGGGTCGGATTCGAACTTCGCCAGCGCCGACTCGAGCATGTCGATGTTGACGACGGTGGGTGGGCGGAAGCTGCCGCGCTCGACCAGGATCGCCTTCTTGCGGAGCACTTCGCTCGGCTGAAGCACCTCGCGGTCGGGGCCGAACATCGCGGCGCCGCTCAGCCCGACCTGCACCAGCTTCAATGCCATCAGCCGGTTGTCGACCGCGCGGAACTCGATGCCCTTCAGCTCGATCATGTCGATCTCGATGCGGCCGGTGGTCAGCCGGTCAAGCAGGCTTTCGACCAGCGTCTCCGGCTCGTGGTGCTGGAAGAACGCGGCGTGCAGCAGGTTCACCCCGACGATGCCGAGCGCCTCCTGCTGAAGCGCAGCTTCGACGTCCAGCATGCGCACGTGCATGATGATCTGGCTCGGCTCGTCGTGGGGCTGGGCCTGGAACTTCACGCCCATCCAGCCGTGACACTCGTTGCCGCCGCTGAAGCTGCGCGCCGTGACGGTGTCGGCGAACGCGAAGAAGGCGTTGGAGTCGCCGCGCTCGGCGTCGAGGCGCTCGATGTTCAGCCGGTACTCGAGGTCGAGCAT
Source organism: uncultured Actinomycetes bacterium (assembly GCA_963809135.1). Classification (GTDB taxonomy): domain Bacteria; phylum Actinomycetota; class Actinomycetes; order Acidothermales; family Acidothermaceae; genus PALSA-607. The sequence continues at coordinate 54,544 of CAWEIG010000011.1, read as the reverse complement.
GGCCTGCAGGCGGGGCATCGAGACGTACCGGCCCGACTTGCCGTAGACCGCGTCGCTGACGGCCATGTCGTAGGCGGAGATCGACTTGGCGACGGTGCCGGCGGCGCCTCCGGCGCGGAAGAACCACCGCGCGACCTCTTGGCCGGCGCCGATCTCGGCGATGGTGCCGTACCAGCGCGGGTCGAGGTTGATCCGCAACGCCTTCTGAAGGGTGTCAGCGGTGGCGTCCACGCACGCACTCCTCTCGCGAGCCCATCAGGCCCGACGGCGGGAGACTACAGCCCGGATGTTTCCGGCGCAGGGCTAGCAGCAGCAGCGGGGACGGCGGGGGGTGGGCCATCGTCTGGAGCTGCCGCCAGCTCGAGCCGCTTGTCGCGGCGGGAGAAGTACTCGCGGAACGCGAGCGAGCCACCACCGAACAGCACGAACAAGACCAGGATTGTCACCAGCGGCGCGTGCCCGGCGTGATTGTGTCTCGACGGGAACACCACGATCTCGGTCATCCCGAATGCGGCGATGCCGAACACCGCCATCCACGCTCCGCGGTGCCAACTGGCCAAGGCGTGACCTGGCATGAACCGCACCGGAATCAGGTTGATGACGCTGCCGACCAAGCCCACCGACGAACAGCGACGCGAGCAGGTCGTCGAGGATCACCAGCGGGAACACCCCGGTGTGGTGAATCGCCGCGTGATTGACCGGCACCCAAAGGAACCACGCGATAACCGCGACGGCGATCGTCGCGAGATGACCCAGCGCCACCAGGTGACCGTTCTCGTTCTTCGCCAAGACTGCCCAGCGAACGCGACACCGCACACGACGCCGTACAGATAGCCGGGTTGGAAGTCCGAGACTCGCGACAGCACGACGCACAGCGCCGCGATCGCGAGGCCGGCGGGTAGCGCCTCGAAGTGGCGGGTCACGTCGTACTTCTTGCGCTTGCGGTAAAGGAATCCGACCGCGGTTCCGACCGCGGTGCCCGTGACGACCGACAGCAGGGTCGCGACGAAGCTGTTCACCGAGGCGCTGTTCGCACCGAACTTCGGATTGAGCAGGCCACCGAGAATCGCGCCGGCGACGACGACGACGCCGAACGTCACCTGGTCTTTCTTTGCCGTAGCGTCGGGCGCTGACTTCTCGGCCGGCTCCCCGGCGTCCGCGCTCGTGATTGAAGGCTTGCGCCGGAACCGTCGCAAGCGGGGTTCCCACCATGCCGCGATCACGTCGTAGTTCTCTTCGAACGTCTTGTTGAACAGGTTCGCCGGGAACGTGATGAACAACAGTGCGGCGATGCTGATGGCCGCGCTCGCGACGATGCGACCGGGCGACGAGAACGCCTCCGAGGGCGTGGGCAGTGCGGTGATGGGCGCGGGCCCTGACGTGACGCCGGCGCCGCTCGTCACAGCGCTACCCGCAGCTCCGACGGGGGCGCCGTGCCGGAACAGCACGAACGCGTTCGAGGCAGTCGGGTCGGTGATGCCACCTGAGATCAGCTTCGTGCCGTCGGCTGAGATCACCCAGGTGACCTTCGCCGAGTAGGACGGCGGTTGGGTGATCGTCGCGGTGATCGTTCGACCAGAGATGGTGCCGGCGATGGTCGCTGGACCGTCGGTGCCGTTGTCGGTGCCGGTGAGTTGACCCGTGGTGAAGTCTTCGGTCACGAAGTCGACGGGGTTGTGAAACTTCGCACCGCCCGGCTGGATGTAGTAGCCGTCCCACAACCCGCGGACGTCGAGAATGCCCGACGCCGTGGCGCGAGGTTGTCAGAGACTGCGTACGCCTGCGCCGAGGTCCACGCGCCCTGCACCGAACCGCCAGGGATCGTGCCGATCACGTAGCGAGCTCCTGGCGTTCCCGGTGAACGCCGTGGCGAGGTAGGTGCACGTGACGGCGCTCGGCGCGCAGTTTTCGGGGGTGAGCCCCATCAGTGCGCTCCAGTTCCAGCTGTTGCCGACGCCCGCCGGTGAGACCATTTTCGCGACGATCGTGCCGCCGAGCTTCGACGGCAGCCGGTGTGAAGGTCAGCGCGCCGTCGCTGGAGTTATAGGTGCACAGGCTTCCAGGCGGACTGTTCGCGGTGCAGGGCGCAGGCTCCGGTCCCAAGCCGGATGACCCGTTCGTTCCTGTGCCACCGCCGGCTGCGGGCGCGGTCAGTGTTGCGGTGAACGTGCCGTTCGGGTGCCCGACGCTGTCGGTGAACGTGCCGTTCCAGGCCAGCGTGTTGCCGCTCTTGCTGATCGTGCCGACGGCGTCAGACGTGTATCCGGCCTCAACGCTGCGCGTCGTCAATGTCGAACCTTTGATAGTGCCCGTTACGGTCAACGACTGGCCGTTGCCGACGTCGGTCCCTGTCACGGCTCCGGTCGAGAAATTCTCCGTGACGAAGGTGACCGTCTGCGGATAGGTGGCGCCCTGGGTGGTCGTGACCTCCGACCACGATCCGCGGATGTCGATCGTCGTACTCGCCGATGCGTGCGCGGCTGCGGCCACGAGCCCCGTCAGACCAAGACCAGCGACGGCGCCACCGATGGCGACACCGAATCCAAGCCGTCTGAACCTCAGCATCCGTCGATGATGACGCCAACTGGGTGGGCGCGTGAGGGTTTTGATCAGGTCGACGTAGCGTGGACCCGACGCGGGCCATCTCGGCGTCCGGCCTGTGGCGTTTCTGGCGTTTCGCTCTTCATGAGGAGCATCGATGTACGACGGGATCTTTGCGGAGACGACCACCATCGCCGGCGATGGCGGCGACTTGATCGAGGCCTACTTTGCGCGCCCGCTTGGTCCGGATCCGGTTGGCTCGGTGGTGGTGATTCACCACCTGCCCGGGTACGACGCGGCGACGAAGGAGATCGCGCGGCGTTTCGCGACGCTTGGATTTGCCTGCTTGATGCCCAATCTGTTCTCCCGAGAAGCGCCGGGGGCGCGCCCTGATGACGCGTCGGCGACCGTGCGCGCGATGGGTGGTGTTCCCGATGCGCGGCTGGTCGGCGACGTCGCCGGCGCAGCGGCGTACCTGCGTGCATTGCCCTATACAAACGGGAAAGTCGGGGTCATCGGCTACTGCTCAGGTGGCCGGCAGGCGTTCCTCGCCGCCACGAGCACTGCGTTGGATGCCGCGGTCGACTGCTACGGCGCCCGCGTCGTCGGGCCGCCTCCTGAGGAGCCGAGCCTGCACATGGTGCCCATCGTCGAACGCACGCCGTTGCTTACGTGTCCACTGCTCGGCCTGTTTGGCGCCGACGACAAGAACCCAACTCCCGAAGAGGTTGGCGAGCTCAAGAAGGCTCTCGACGATGCGGGCAAGACGTATGAGTTCCACTCGTACGACGACGCCGGGCACGCCTTCTTCGCGACCGATCGCCCGAGCTACCGCCCCGCGGCAGCGGTCGAAGGTTGGCAGCGCATCACCGAGTTCTTCACGCGCTACTTGGGAGCCTGACCATGTGCACCTACATCACAGCGACGCTTGCCGCACAAGGCAGTGCCAAAGGCCAGGGCGAATGGTTCAACGTCACCGACGCGAGCGTTTACCTCGACCATCCGGTGCACGCGCAGGCCGGGCACACCCTCAACATCGACCTTCGCAATCCGAGCCTTGGGCCGGCTGCGCGGGTCGCTGCCGAGTTGACGGCCGACTCCGCAAGGGCGTTGGCGCACGCGATTCTGGAGATCCTCGACGCGGCTCCGCCCGGTCTTACGTGACGTCTGGTTGTTGCGTGGCTGTACGGTGCCGCGCGAATGCGTTCACGCCAGCAATGACCAGCAGAAGCAGCCCGGCGGCAGCGATGCAGTCGAGCCAGAAGTGGTTGGCCGTCGCGACAACCGCGTAGATCGTCAGGATCGGGTGGGCGACGACCAACCAACGCCAGCGGCTGGTGCTGGTCGAGATCACCGCCATGGCGATCGCGATCGCCCAGCCCACATGGATCGACGGCATCGACGACAGTTGGCCGATCAGGCCCTGGCCGAGGTGCTGATACGCCGACTGGTGGTAGAGCGCACCGGTATCGACGAAGCCGTATTGCGGGAGCAGTCGAGGTGGTGCCACCGACAGCAGCTGGATCAGCACCGATAGGCCGGTGAACACGGCGATGACGTTGCGCCAGTGCCGGTAGTGGTCACGATGGCGGATGAACAGCCACGGCAAGAACAGCAGGAGCCCGCCCACGTGGGCAGCCAGGTAGAACACGTTGACGACCTGCACGAGATCGTGGTGGCGCAGCAGTCCGTTCTGCACGCTGAGTTCGCTTGGCAGTCGAAGGGTTCGTTCGAGCGACCAGATCCATCGACCCCGCGCGAAGGCGCCGGAGTCGCCGCCAATAGAGATCGCGCTCGCCAGCCGCCACAGTACGAAAAGGGCCACAACGATGCTGATCTCACGGACGGCGGTTGCGACCTTGTCGAGGGTTCCTGGAGTTGTCGCCGGTGCCGTCTGTTGCAATCGCGGCCCGCGCAGCAGTTCGGTGAAACTGACCGCGCAGCCCCCGCACACGTCGGCCTCGACCGGGTTGGCGTGGCGGCACGCAGGGCACACCCATCTCCCAGTCGTGACGGCCGTCATACCTGTCCATCGAACGCTGGCGCTCGGGACTGAAGGCGACTGAAGCCGCGCTCACGATCAGGCAGGCCCGGCCCTAGGCTCGTGAGGTATGACGGTCCGGCGCATGGTGAATCCCGTGATGCCCTACGCCTGGGGCTCCCGCGCGGCGATCGCGACCTTGCAGGGCCGGCCAGTGGGCGATGCTCCCGAGGCGGAGCTGTGGATGGGCGCTCACCCGCAGGCCCCGTCGCGCCTTGAGCACGCCGACGGTTCGCCTGGCGAGGCCCTCGACGCCGTGATCGCGACGGATCCCCTCGGCGTCCTGGGTGAGCGTTGTGTCGAGCGTTTCGGGCCCCGGCTGCCGTTCCTGTTGAAGGTGTTGGCGGCCGATCAGCCGCTGTCACTCCAGGTACATCCAGACGCCGAGCAGGCACAGCGAGGCTTCGCGACCGAAGAGGCCGCAGGCATCGACGCAGCCGCACCGAATCGTTGTTACCGCGACCCTTACCCCAAGCCCGAGATGCTCGTCGCTCTCACGGATTTCCATGTTTTGCAGGGTTTTCGGGCTGCAAGCGACGCCGCTGCCGCGCTCAAAGCGCTCGAAGTTCTCGGCCTGGAGCCGTTGATACGAAGCACTTGAAGGCGGGACGCCGACGGGCGAGGTCTTCCTTCGGCTGATCGAGTGGCCGGCTGACGACCGCGCGCGGCTGGTGCGCGATGTGCACGCGGCCAGCGTCGCGGGCGCCGCCGGAGGCCCGGACGGTATTGCCCGGTGGATCGACTGGTTGGCCATCGAGTACCCGAACGATCCAGGTGTGGTCGGCGTTCTGTTGCTGAACTACCTGATCCTGCGCCCGCTCGAGGGTCTGTATGTTCGTCCAGGACAGATACACGCCTATGTGCACGGCACCGGCGTCGAAGTACTCGGAGGATCCGACAACGTGATTCGCGGCGGGCTCACGCCCAAGCATGTCTCGGCGACCGACCTGCGCACGATCCTGTCCGTCGAGGCGGTCGAGCCCGCGTTGGTGCGTCCGACGGCGTCTGGCGAGGGCGGCGACGAGACCTGGCCGACGCCGCAGCCCGAGTTCGAACTGCGGCGCGTGCACGTCACGACGACGAGGCGGCTCGCGACTGCTGGTCCTTCCGTGCTGCTGTGCACCGAAGGCAGTGTCGAGGTCGGTGATGGCGACGGCACGGTGACGGTTGAACCCCGGCGAGTCGGCCTTCGCTTTTGCAGGTACAGACCTTGATGTGGCCGGCTATGGCGTCTTGATGCGCGCGAACCCCGGACCGTGCTGATGATCGCGGCCACCGAGGCTGCCAACGCCCACGGGGCTGGCCGGGATCACTCATGGTGACCACTGAGACCGTGCCCAAGGACACCCCGAAGAAGGTCCATTGGGGACGCGAGTGGGTCATCTTGATCGTGTTGACCGTGATCGGAACGTTCTTGTTGCGGACCTACGCGGTGCAGTCGTACCGGATTCCCTCAGGATCGATGGAAAAGACGCTGCACGGTTGCACACCTGGGTGCAACGACGACCGCGTTCTCGTCGACAAACTGTCGTACAAACTGCACGGCATTCATCGTCACGACATTGTCGTCTTTCAGGCGACAGGTAACTGGATCCCCGTTGTCGGCGGCCGCGAGGACGTGATCAAGCGGGTGATCGGACTCCCCGGTGACACAGTGCAGTGCTGCGACGCGCAGGGTCGCGTCGAACTCAACGGCGTCTCGCAAAACGAGCCGTACGTGTTCGAAGACAACCACTACGCGTTCGGCCCGGTCGTCGTGCCGAAGGGGCAGCTGTTCGTTATGGGCGATCACCGCTCGGATTCATCGGACTCGCGCTACAACGGCACGATCCCCGAGAGCAGCGTCGTCGGCCATGCGTTCGTCAGGATCTGGCCGATCACGCGGATCCACACCCTCCACTAACGGGACGCCGCGGGTGCGGTCAGGCTGGGCGGCGCAGGTCCTTCAGGGCGTCGAGAATCCCGCGGTGGAACGTCGGATACGCATAGATCATCGAAAGCAGCCGTTCGAGCGGCACGCCTGCGTGGATCGCGACCACGAGCGCCGACAGCACCTCGCCGCCGCACGGTGCGACCACGGTCGCGCCGACCAGCACCCCGCTGGTGGCGTCACCGATCAGCTTGATGAAGCCGTCGTTGCCGGGTCCGTGGATCCAGCCGCGCGCCGACGACGAGACCAACGCACGGCCGACGAGGACGTCGATCCCGGCCGCCGCTGCCTGTGCTTGCGTCATGCCGACGGAGCCCACTTCGGGGTCGGTGAACGTGACCCTCGGCAGCGCTGCATACTCGGCGTCGGCAACTCCGCTGATGCCGAGAATGTCGGCGACCGCGATCTCCGCGTGGTACATCGAGACGTGGGTGAAGGCGCCCTTGCCGGTCATGTCGCCGATAGCCCAAATCCCTGACACGACTCGCATCCGGCCGTCGACCGGCACTGCCCGGGCTGTCACGTCGACGCCGACCGTGTCGAGCCCGACGCCGGCGAGATCGACCCGGCGGCCGGTTGCGACGAGCAACTGGGCGGCGTGAACGCTGTCGCCGCCGGCGAGGTCGACGGTGAACCCGGTGCCGTCGTGCTGGACGCCAGTAGCCGACGTCCCGACGCGGACGTTGACGCCCTCGCGCGCGAACACGTCCGACGACGACCGCTCCGGCTTCGGGCTCTTCGAACGGGAGCAGGTGTGGCGTCGCCTCGACGACGGTCACCCGGGAACCGAAGCGCGCGAAGACCTGCGCCAGCTCGACGCCGATCGCGCCACCACCCAAGACGATGAGCGACGCCGGCACCTCCGTCGTCTGCATCACGTCACGGTTGGTCCAAAACGGCGTGCCGGCCAGCCCCGGGATGGGCGGGATCGCCGGGTCGCTCCCGGTGTTCAGCACGATCGCCCGGCGCGCCTCGAATTCGCGATCGCCGACGCTGACCGTGTTCGGGCCTGTCAGGCGGCCGTGCCCTCGCACGAAGCGACCGCCCTTGCCCTCGAAGCGATCGACCGCCACCTGGTCGTTCCAGTCATCGGTGGCTTCATTTCGTATTCGTGCTGCTACCGGTGCCCAATCGGAGGTGACCCGCGAATCGCCTGCCAGCAAGGGAATTCGGCGACCTTCAGCGAGCGCGTTTGCCGCGCGGATCATCATCTTGCTCGGCACGCAGCCAAAGTAGGGACACTCGCCGCCCAGCAGGCGTTGGTCGATTCCGATCACATCGAGGTGCGTCTCCGCCAGCCGGCCGGCGAGATACTCACCACCGGGGCCCATGCCTATGACAACGACGTCGACTTGTTCCACAAGAGCCTCCGGCCGGACGGCGATGATCAGACTCCCTGATTGTGGTGCCCGCCCAGCACCGGCCGGTAGTCGTGCCTACTCAACCGGGAAGCCGTAAGCCAGGGGGGGATTGAACCGGTAACTCACCGGAATCCGTGGGTAGGCGTAGAGGCACTGGCGCGTTTCCGGCCGGTGCCTTCCTACGCTTCGAGGAGGCCCGATGGATGCCGCAGCGCTCTGTCAACACCCCCGCCGAAACGACTCCCGGCACAGAACATCTCGTCACCCGCAGAACGGTGCTCGCCGTCGGGGTGGCTGCGGCCGGCACAGCGGGATTGGCAGCACTCGCCGGGTGCGCGAAGACCACCTCGGCGTCAGCCGCCACTGGTCCTGCTGTGCTTGCAAAGGTCGCCGACATCCCGGTCGGCAACGCGGTCAGCGCGACCCTCAACGGCAAGCCGATTCTGATCTCCCAGCCGGCTTCCGGACAGATCGTCGCCTTCACGCGCGATCTGCACGCATCAGGGCTGCACGGTGGCGCCTGCGGGCAAAGAGTTCCAGTGCCCCTGCCACGGCTCGGTGTACAACGCGGCGACCGGCGCAGTGATCCAGGGTCCGGCGCCGGCTCCGCTCGCCGCGATCCCCGTCAAGGTCGAGTCCGGAAACGTCGTGGCCGGGTAGTCGCGCCCGATCGTCGTGCCCCGGACACCAGCGGTTACGTGCCGGTTTGGGTAGTCCTTCTGGGTGAACGGCGTCCCGAACCGGGACGAATCCCGGCGACCAACTTGTGACGACAGCGAGCCCCCGTTAGGGTCTGTGGCGGTCGGGATCCCCCACTACTTGTGGGGTTTCCGGTCACCGCCGAACCCGCGCGAGCGGGATCGGGGACCCAAGGTGAGCGATCCTGGGGTGAATCGGCCATAAGGCCGTAGGGCGCACTTCCCGCCCGAACCCGTCAGCTAACCCGGTAGGCGGTCGAGGGAGAAGGGCTCGCGCTTGCCGTTCGTCATGTGCGGCCGCCTTGCGATCACTCGCGGAGCGGCCGTCCTTACCGCGACCTCCGCGATCGTCGCTGGCCTGGTCGCCGCTCCCAACGCGTATGGCGCGACTACGAACAGCGCGGTCGCAAACGCCCAGAAGCAGCTCGACGCCCTCTCGGTGCAGGCCGACCAGGCGGTCGAGGCCTACGACGAGGCCCAAGCGGCGCTCTCCTCGGTTACCGCCACCGCCAGTGCAGCGAAAGCAGCCGCCGCCCAAGAGCAGACCGTGGTCGACGCTGCCAAGGTGGGAGTCCAGGCCTTCGCCGTCGCGCGCTATGAAGGCACGAGCGCGACCCCGGCCCTCGCCGTCCTGCTGTCGAGTGACCCGACGACGTTCCTCGAGCGCAGCCAAGTGCTCCAGCAGGTGAGCCGTTACCAATCGGCGAGTCTGACCGCAGTGATCAACGCCGACCGCACGCTCGCAGTCCTCGAGACAAGCTCCGAGCAGGCTGTCGCGGCTCAGCAGGCCGCGACCGTCAAGTTCACGGCGAAGAAGGCAGCGGTCGACAAGGTCGTCGGCCAGCAGCAATCGTTGCTCAACGTCCTGCAGACCAAGGCCGCGCAAGACCAAGCCGCCACGGTGAAGCCGCACGAGGCGGCGGCAGTCCAGGCCCAGCGCCAGGACGCCGTCTCGCGTTCAGTGGTGGCACGCCCCGCCTTGCGAACGTCGCGAACGCAAGGCCAGGCACCCGTCGTCCCGGCTCTCGTATCTGCCGTCGTGCCTGCCGCGTCGGGCCGAGTCAGCGCCGCGCTCGCCTGGGCGTACGCGCAGCTCGGCAAGCCCTACCACTACGGCGGCGCCGGCCCTCGCTCGTTCGACTGCTCGGGCCTGACAATGCGTGCGTTTGCTGCGGCGGGCATCTCATTGCCGCATTCGGCAGCGGCGCAACAACATGCCGGACGCCGAGTGCCCCTGTCGCAGCTCCAGCCGGGCGACTCTGGTGTTTTGGGGCAGCCCCGCCTACCACGTTGGCATTTACGTGGGCGGCGGCCGCATCCTCGATGCGCCGCACACCGGCACTGACGTCCAGATCCAGGGCCTCTGGGGTCGGCCGAGCAGCGCCGTCCGCCTCTGATCTCTCGCACTAGCCCTGGCTCACCGGTGCTTAGTGAGCGCGGGTTCGTTGCCGATACGCAGGCGTGGTCCTTCAATACTGCGCCGTCGCCTTCGGGCTCGGTGCTCTGGCGTTGCTGGTGCGCTGGCTGTCGCAGCGCACGATTCGTGACGCGAACTTTCCCGCGATCAGCATCAGTTCGTGCCTCGTGCTGGCCGTCGTCGCCACGTTCCCGATCCTCAACCGCATCACCCTCGAGAGCCGGCTCAGCCACGCGGCGTCGCAGCTCATCGGCGTCCAGGTCAAGGTGGATTGCCAGACGCTGACTGGCTCATCGCTCGACATCGGCCGCGAGCTTGGGTACGTGAAATGGGGACCCGACGGCGTTCCGGAGCACAAGACCCTGATCAAGCACACCCAGTGCAACGACCTGAATTCCTACCTCGACTCGAACAAGCTGCACCCCAGTGCCGCACAGATCCTGGCCGTCCACGTGCTGACCCACGAGACGATGCACATGTCGGGGACGACCTCGGAATTCGATCGCCGAGTGCCACGCGATGCAGCATGACGCTGCCATGGCCGAGCAGCTCGGCGCGCCGCCCACCGCAGCGCGCTCGCTGGCAGTGGTCTATTTCCACACGGTCTATCCGTACATGCCCGACGGCTACACCAGCAGCGATTGCCACCGGGGTGGTGCGCTCGACCTGCACCTGCCAGACGCGCCCTGGTCGCCGTAGCGAGGTCGGTTGTTCGCCCGATCGCTTGCGACCCGCGATAATGGGGCGGGAGATGAGGTCGACGTGACGCAGGTTTCGCAGTCCGGCTCGCCGGTCGATGCGCCCGACTTCAGCGACGAGCTGGTCGAGGCCCTCGACGAAGCGGTGACCGAGCACCACGCAACGCATGAGCCCCGACCTGCCGGCCGATCGGTTCATCGACCGCGAGGCGAGCTGGCTCGACTTCAACATGCGCGTGCTCGAGCTCGCCACCAACCCAGACGTGCCGTTGCTCGAGCGGGTGAAGTTCCTCGCGATCTTCGCCACCAACCTCGACGAGTTCTTCATGGTCCGGGTCGCGGGTCTGAAGCGACGGATCGCGACAGGCATCGCGGTCACCGCGCCGAGCGGGCTCTCCGCGCGCGACCAGCTCGAGCTCGTCTCGACATACGCGCACACGTTGGCGACCGAGCACGCGCGGGCCTTCTTCGACGTCATCAGGCCCGAGCTCGCCGAGCGTGGCATCCATCTGTTGCGGTGGGACGACCTCGACGACTCCGATCACGCCAAGCTCCGCACATTCTTCAACGAGAGCGTCTATCCGGTTCTCACGCCGCTCGCCGTCGACCCCGCGCACCCGTTCCCTTACATCTCCGGGCTGTCGCTGAACCTCGCCGTGGTCGTGCGCGACCCGACCAACGGCGAAGAGCGATTCGCGCGCGTGAAGGTTCCCGAGATCCTGCCGCGCTTCCTGCCGGTGGGTGACGGTCGTTTCGTCACGATCGAAGAGGTCATCGCCGCGCACCTGCAGGTGATGTTCCACGGCATGGAGGTCTTGGAGAGCCACCGATTCCGAGTGACACGCAACGAAGATCTCGAGGTCGACGAAGACGACGTCGACAACCTGCTGCAGGCTCTCGAACGTGAGCTGCTGCGTCGGCGGTTCGGTCCGCCGGTGCGCCTCGAAGTCGAGGAGACGACGAGCCCGCGCGTGCTCGATCTGCTCGTGCGCGAGCTGGGTGTGAATGCCGCCGAGGTGTACCGATTGCCCGCGCCGCTCGATCTCGCTGGCTTGTGGAGCATCGCCGAACTTCAGCGGCCCGAGCTGAAGTACGAGCAGTTCGTGCCGGCCACGCATCCGAAGTTGGTCAACTCCGACGGTGACGGCGTCCGCGATATTTTCACTGCTCTACGCACCGGCGACATTCTGGTGCACCATCCGTACGACTCGTTCGCGACGAGCGTGCAGGCATTCGTCGAGCAGGCTGCCGCTGATCCGAATGTATTGGCCATCAAGCAGACCCTTTACCGCACCAGCGGTGACTCCCCCATCGTCGACGCCCTCATCGACGCCGCACGCGCGGGCAAGCAGGTGCTGGTGCTCGTCGAGATCAAGGCGCGCTTCGACGAAGAGGCGAACATCCGGTGGGCGCGCAAGCTCGAGCAGGCCGGCTGCCACGTCGTCTACGGCCTGGTCGGTTTGAAGACCCACTGCAAGCTGTGCCTCGTCGTGCGACGCGAGCCCGACGGATCCCTTCGTCGCTACGCACATCTCGGTACGGGCAACTACAACCCAAAGACTGCACGCTTGTACGAGGACGTCGGGTTGCTCACCGCCGATCCAGCCATCGGCGGCGATGTGGCTGATCTCTTCAACCACCTCTCCGGATACACGAGGCCCGATCCGTACAAGACGCTGCTCGTCGCACCCGACACGGTGCGTACCGGCATCACGCTGATGATCCGACGCGAGGTCGACAACGCGATCGCAGGACGCCCAAGCGGCATCACGATGAAGTTGAACAGCCTGGTCGACGAAGAACTGATCGACGACCTCTATGCAGCGTCGCGCGCCGGGGTGCCGATCGACTTGATCGTGCGCGGGATGTGCGCGCTGCGCCCAGGTGTTCCCGGCCTGTCGGAGAACGTGCGCGTGCGCAGCATTCTCGGTCGTTTTCTCGAGCACTCGCGGATCCTTCGTTTCCGCGCTGGTGGCGACGACGACTTCTGGATCGGCAGCGCCGACATCATGCACCGCAACCTTGACCGGCGGGTCGAGACGATGGTGCGCGTCGTCGATCCCGAGGCACGCCGAATCCTCGACGACATCCTCGAACGCTCGATGTCTCCCGAGATCGCCGCGTGGGAACTCCAGCCCGACGCGACGTTCGTGGCCAACAAGGGCATCGACATTCAGGGCGAGTTGGTACGCAGTCACCGCGCTTCGCAGGGCCACGATGCTCCGGTCGTTGGCTGATGCGGCGCTTCGCTAGGCTGGTGTAGTGGCCAGGGATGCTCGGGAGGCGCAGGACGCCCAGGACTCAAGGGAAGTCGGCTCCCGAACCGTCCGCGAGACCGAGGCTAAGTTCCGGGTCAATCCGACGTTCGAACTCCCCTCCATCCTTGGCGCAGTTGCTGCCGTAGCGACCGTCGATGCGCCCACCAAAATCTCGATGAACGCCGTGTACTACGACACCCAGGATCTGCGCCTGGCCCGCGAGGGCGTGACGCTGCGGCGCCGCTCCGGCGGATCCGACGCCGGGTGGCACCTGAAACTCCCGGTCCTGTCGCACACCGTGCCCGACGGCACAGGGGTCCGTGACGAGATCCAGTTGCCTGACTCCCCCGCGATCCCAACGGAACTGTCGCGCCTCGTCACGGTGTGGGCGCGCACGGCCGCGCTCGGGCCGGTCGCAACATTGGCCAGCGAGCGAACCACCCTGATCCTGCGGGGAGCCGACGGCGTCGGCTTGGCAGAGCTCGTCGACGACACCGTGTCGGTCGAGGGCGGCAGTCACAACCAGGCCCGGTTTCGCGAACTCGAAGTCGAGGCGACCGGCGGCGACGAGCGGATCGTCGCCGACGTAGCAGCCGTGTTGCGCGACGCCGGTGCCGTCGGTGGTGAGTTCGTGCCGAAGGTTGTCCGTGCCCTCGGTCCGCAGGCAACGACACCCGCCGACCCGCCGCCACCGTTGCCGGTCGATGCTCGCGATCCAGTGAGCGATCTGGTGGCGGCAACGTTGCGTCGCTACACGCGGCTGCTGATGAGCTACGACGTCGCCGTGCGTCGCGGTCTTAACGATTCGGTGCATCAGATGCGGGTCGCGACTCGGCGACTGCGTAGCGCATTGCGAAGCTTCGAGCCGCTGCTCGACAAAGAGTGGGCCGACGCCCTGGCTACCGAACTTCATTGGCTCGCCGGCGTTCTCGGAGCCGCGCGCGACAGCGAGGTTCTGCGCGCTCGCTTGCTCGTCGGTGCACGCGAACTGCCGACCGAAGCCAAGCCGAGCGCAGTCGCCGCGAAACTCGCCGAGATCTGTGACAAACAGTGCCGGGCGGCCTTCGACGAGGTAACTGCGACGCTGACGAGCGACCGGTATATCGCGCTCATCGAGCAACTCGTCGACGCCGCAACCTACCCGCGAACCACCGACGCTGCGCGGCGTCCGTCGTCGGTCGTGCTACCCCCGGCGATTCGGGCGAGTTGGGCGACGATGCGGCGACGCGCTACCCCGGTGACGCGCAAGCGCCGCGGTATTCCGATCGCCACGCAGTACCACGAGGTGCGGATCGCAGCGAAGCACGTGCGTTACCTCTGTGACGCGGCGGCGCCGGCCCTCGGACCGAAAGCACGCAAGCTCGGCGCCCAGGTTGCTCGCGTGCAAGACGTGCTCGGCGAGCACCACGACGCCGTCGTCGCTGCCGAGTTCCTGGCCGACGTCGCCGCGCTTCCTCGCATCGGATCTCTTGGGTTTGGTCTCGGCCTGCTGTTCGCGCGCGAAGAGGCGGCCGCAGCTGCTGCCGCGCGAAGCTTCGATGAGATCTGGCCCGACGTCGTCCGGGCCAAACGACGTCGTTGGCTCATCAGCTGATGGCCGATGCGACCGACCGTTTCATCGAGGCCGCGGGTGGCGTCCTTTGGCGACCCGCTGCTGGTGGCCTCGGAGTCGAGATCGCGCTCGTGCACCGGCCCAAGTACGACGACTGGTCGATTCCGAAGGGCAAGTTGTTGCCCGACGAGCACGCGCTCGTCGGCGCGCTGCGCGAGGTGTCAGAAGAGACCGGCTTCACCGGGCGACCAGGTCGTGCGCTGGGTGAGACCCGCTACCTAAAGGACGGCTCACCCAAGCGGGTACGGTATTGGGCGATCGAGGCAACCGGTGGCGGGTTCTCTGTCAACGCCGAGGTCGACCAGATGATGTGGCTCCCCCCACGCGAGGCGAGCCTGCACCTAAGCCCTGATCGCGACCGGCAGATCGCGCAGGAGTTCGCCCTCGACGTCCGGGTAACGACGCCCTGCGCGGTGGTGCGGCATGGCAGCGCTGGCGAGCGGTCCTCGTTCGTGGGCGACGACCGCGAACGGCCACTCGACGACCTCGGTCATCGGCAGGCGCTGGCGCTGATCCCGGTCCTCCAGGCGTTGCGCGTCGAGCGGGTGCTGTCGGCAGACGTCCTGCGCTGCCTTGACACAGTCGGCCCCTACGCCGCGCAGCGCAGGCTCTCGGTGCAAAGCGAGCCGCTGCTGTCAGAGTCAGGCCACCTCGGTGCGCCCGACGCGGCCGCAGACAGGCTGATCGCGCTGCTCGCAGCCGATGCCGTCCCGACGACGGTGTGTAGTCAAGGCAGGGTTATCCCGCCGCTGCTCCAGCGGGTGTGTGCCGAGATGAAGGCTCCGATTCCGTGGGAGGGCTCGGTTCCCAAGGGGGGCTTCGTCGTGCTCAACATCGCGAGGGACGGCGACACGAACACGATCGCATCGGTCGACAGGTACCGGCCGATCGCCTGACCTTGCTCAGTACTGGCGGATAACCGACGTCGGGCCCATCACGATGACCGGCGATTGGGCCGGGTCGAGCCAGCGCAGGATCTCGAGCAGGTTCGATTGTGCGATCGAGACGCAGCCCGCCGTCCCGCCGCCGGTGGTGACGTGCAGGAAGATCGCGCTGCCCTTGCCGGGCACGATGGGGTTGGTGTTGTAGGCGATGTCGACCGCGTATGCATAGGACGTCGCGAACCCGGCTGATGCGAGATGCTCGCCGCTGAGCGCCGCGTTTTCTTGCCACGTGTTGTAGAAGGCGGACGACGGGTCGTCGACCCATACAGACTCCGAATCCGCTACCCGGTAAGGGAATTTGACTCCCGGGCTCGCACGCTGGCCGAACATCGTGCCGAAGCCGTAGCTGCCGGCCGGGGTCTTGAGATCGCCCTCGTGCTTGTCGGCCGAGAAACCGTCACGCCCGATGTGCGCTGCCATTGCTGGGAAAACCGCATGCCAGCCGGTGGCATCCTTCTGGAACGTCTGCAGCGTCGCGACATCGGTCGACCAGCCTGACGACGTCACGATCACGACCTGTTTTGCGTTGCCGACATTCGCGAGTTGCTGCACGAGCAGCGGCGACGGCGGTGCGGGCGTTGCGGTCTTCGACGGTGGTTGCGTCGGTGACGGGCTGGGCTTTGTGGGTGTCGTGGTCGGCGTTGGCTTTGCGGTCGAGGGTACAGGAGTGGGGGTCAGTGGCGAGCTAGCGACGTTAGGAGTCGCCGCGTTTCCACTAACGGGCGCAGCGCTCGCTGGGCTCGCTGGTGAGCTTGTCGTAGCCGGCGTCGATACGGACTGGCTGCTCGATGGGGGCGGCTGGCTTGCGAGCGGCCGAAGGGTGGCTGCTGGTGCAGGCGGCGAGCGTGAGCGCGAGCGCGAGGATCGAAGTAGTCCAGGCGGCTGGCACGGTGCGATCGCGGCTGCCCATCTGGCCAGGCTAGCTGCACCGGGGGCGCCTTCAAGAGGCCGCGGGCCGGCGCCGATAATGCAGATATGCGTATTTCGTCCTCCGGCGTGCGCCGGGTTGCCATCGCCCTACTCGCAACCGGCCTCCTCGGAGGGTCGCTGCTGTCAGCCTCGCCGGCGACCGCCGCCGTGGCTCCGGCGTCCACCGGATTGAGCGTGACCTCGACTAGTCACACCGTCGCTTACGGCGGTGCTGTGGCCATCTCCGGGCGACTGGTCCGCGCGGCAGACAACGCGCCGCTGCCTGGTGGTCGGGTCTACCTTCAGCAATCGGTGAACGGGGTGTGGACGAACGCCGGTTCGGTGCTGACCGACGGGAACGGCAACGCGACCGCGTACGCGGTCGGGCTCAGCGTCTCGCGGTCGTGGACCTTGTACTGGCCGGGCAACGCGACCTTCGGCGCGAGCCGGTCGCCAGCTGTCGCCGTCACCGTCGCCGGGTCGCCAGCGACAGGCTCGACAGGCGCGACGCAGCTCAGCATCGTGGCGAGCGCGGCAGATGTGGCCTACGGCGGCAGCGTGGCGTTCAGCGGTCGGTTGACCCTGGCATCGAACGGAGCACCGCTCGGAGGCGGTCGTGTCTACCTTCAGCAAGACGTGAACGGCGTCTGGACCAACGCCGGGTCGGTCATCACCAACGGCGCCGGGGGTGTGAGCGCCTATGCGGTCGGGCTGTCGACGTCGCGATCGTGGAGCCTGTTCTGGCCGGGCAACGCCCAGTTCGGCGCGTCCCGCAGTGCGGCAGTGAACGTGACTGTCGCTGGCGCGCCGGTGCCGGTTGCCGCGCCATCTCTTCGGCTGACCTTCTACTACCCGTGGTTCCCGGCCGGGTGGACCCAACCTGGCAGCAACTTCACCCCCAGCGACGGCAACTACGACACGTCCAATCCGGCCGAGGTTTCGCGGCAACTGACCGAGATGCGCTACGCGGGACTCAACGGCGCCATCTTCTCCTGGGAGGGCCAGTCCGACGTCTTCAGCAAGCGGTTGTCACTAGACCTTGCGGCCGCGCACGGCACCCCGTTCCAGTGGTCGGTCTACTACGAGCTCGAAGGTCAGGGCAATCCACCCGTCGCTTCGATCCAGTCCGACCTTGCGTACCTCTACGCCACCTACGCGAACGACCCGAACTTCCTGCATATCAACGGCAAGCCGGTCATCTTCGTCTGGCCGGACGCGGGTGACGGTTGCTCGATGCTCGCCAGGTGGGCGGCCGCGAATGCCGACCACCAGTGGTACGTGGTGCAGAAGGAGTTCTTCACTCAGTCGTATTTGTCATGCCCAAATCAGCCGGACGCGTGGCACGAGTACGCACCCGCAACGCAGGTCGAGGTCACCCCGACGTCCTACTCAGTGTCACCTGGGTTCTGGCACAAGGGCAGTGCGTCGCAGCTCGCCCGATCGGTGAGCGCGTTCAGCGCCGCCGTGCAGGCGATGAAAGCGTCAAACAAGCAGTTCGAGCTCGTGACGACCTGGAACGAGTGGGTCGACGGATCGAACATCGAGTCGGCGACGCAATGGGCGAGCCCTGACGGGTACGGCCAATACGTCGACGTACTGCACACCGCCTTCGGCAGCCAGTAGCACCGGCAACGCGGCAGCGAGCATTTAGCTGGGCCGATCGGCCTGCTAGGCGTCTGCAGCTTGCGGAATTGCGCCCGCGTTCTGCGTCGGTTCTCGTTGCACGCGGTTGCGTGACGTAGCGAAGAAGCATCCGATCAAGATGAGCGGGAAGCCGACAGCGATGCCCAGCGTGAACGGCTCGTTCAGCAGCACGACACCGAGCAGTAGCGCGATCGCCGGGTTGACGTACGTGATGACGGTCGCCCTCGCCGGCCCGACCTCGGCGATGAGCGCGAAGAACACTAAGAACGCGAGCGCAGTGCACACGAGAGCAAGGCCGAGCACCGACCAGATGACCTTCGCGCCTAGGTGCGAAGGCCACTGCGCCGCAGCGACAGGCGCATAGCCGATCGCGGTGAGGCCGAGCGACGCTGCGACGACACCGAGCGTCGGGAGATCCGTCAACTTGCGAGCGATCAGCATCGGGCCGGTCGCGTATCCGAGCGCGGTGAAGGCGATCGCGACCACGGCCCACGCGTCGCTGCCGCCGACATCGACCCCGACCAGGACGGCCACGCCGCCAAGACCGATCAGCAGCCCGATCATGCGCCGCGCATCCGGACGCTCGTCGTGGCCGCCACGCGACGACCATGGCTGCGACCGCACCGATCAGCGGCACCGAGGCGACAAGCAGCCCGGCGAGCGAACTCGACAGGCGTTGCTCGGCGGTCGAGAGCAGGAACCACGGGCCGGCGATCTCGATCACCGTGTACAGCAGCATGATGCGCCACTTCGCAAGGAGCGGGCGCAGCATCCCACGCTTGGCCGCAATCGGGCACGAGAAGGAGAGCCGCGATACCGGTGCGCGCGAAGACCAGCGTGCCTGGCGTCAGATCTCGCAGGGACACCTTGATCAGCAGGTACGGGATGCCCCAGATCACCGACATCGCAGCGAAGAGCAACCACCCGCGCTTCGACATGCCACTCCTCCGGCTAGACGCTCAACCCTCTCACGCCTTGCTGACATGTTGCTCGCGGATTTCGGCTGCGAACTAAGGAAAACCTCGGTCGTGAAGCGCGCGCTGAACGGAACCATTCAGGTACTTCAGCGTTCGTAAGGACAGTGCCGGCAGCCTCGACCACAGCAGTGGCCACGCCGGGTGAGGAAGTCTGCCGTCAGCACGAAAAGACCGGTGCTCGGGTCGAGGTAGCCGTCCTCGCCGTCCGATATGGCTTGTGCATGAGCCTCGAGGATTTCCGCGCTCAGCACGGGCTCGTCATCGGGCACACGTCGATCGTAGGGAACGCTCAGGTGACGCGCAGAACCTCTTCGAACGTCGTCTCGCCGCGCTTCGCCTTCATGATCCCGGCTTGCCGCATCGTGACCATCTTGTTCTTGACGGCGATCAGGCTCACCGCCGCCTCGGTCGGGGTCGTCAGCAACGTGTCGCGCACGACCTGGTCGATCTTCAGAACCTCGAAGATGCCGAGGCGACCGCGGTAGCCCGACTCGTTGCATTCCATGCAGCCGGTGCCGCGCATCGGGGTCGCAGCCTCGCAGTGAGGTTGCCGTCACTCCGAGCCGGCTCAGCACCTCGGCCGGCGGCTTGTACGGGCGCGGCACACACGCGGCACGGCCGACGCACGAGCCGCTGGCCGACAACGAGCGCGAGTGACGACGCCACCAGATACGGCTCGACTCCCATGTCGACGAGCCGGGTGACCGCCGCGCACGCGTTGTTTGTGTGCAGCGTCGACATGACGAGGTGGCCGGTCAAGGACGCTTCAAGTGCGAGCAGTGCAGTCTCGGTGTCGCGGACCTCACCGACCAAGATGACGTCGGGGTCTTGCCGCAGCATCGAACGCAGCCCGCGGGCGAACGTCATGCCGGCCCGCTCGTTGACCTGCACCTGCGTGATGCCGGGCAGTTGGATCTCGACCGGGTCTTCGAGGGTGATGACGTTCTTGTCGCGGGTCGCGACCTCGGCGAGCAACGAGTACAGCGTGTTGGTCTTGCCCGATCCCGTCGGGCCGGTGATGAGCACCAACCCTTGCGACGCGGTCGATGCGCTGACGAGCGCCTCGAGCTGATCGGGTTCGAGTCCAAGCTTTTCGAGAGGCGTGATTTCCTCGGCCTCCGGCAGCAACCGGACGACGACCTTCTCGCCGTTGATCGAGGGCAGCGTGCTCACACGTGCGTCGACCGCAACGCCGTTGGCGCTGATTTTCATGCGACCGTCTTGGGGCAGCCGGCGCTGCGCAATATCCATGCCTGACACGATTTTCAGCCGGCTGACGAGGGCAGCCGCGCCGCCCTTCGGTATCCGAGTGACGTCACGAAGTACTCCGTCGATGCGGTGTCTGATCCAGATCCCGTCGGCTTGCTGCTCCACGTGAATGTCGCTCGCGCCTACTCGCACGGCTTCGGCGAGGATCTGATTGACGAGCTTCACCGTCGGCGCCTGATCGGCGACGTGGATGATCTCTTCCTCTTCGGTGAGTGCGTCCGTCTCGACATCGTCGCTGAAGTCTCCGGACGGATCCTCGCGGAGCGACCACACCCGGGCGATCTGCTTGTGGATCATCGAGGCGGTCGCGACGACCAGCGTGAGCGCGTGCGATCCGGTGTAGGCGCGCACGTCGTCGAGAGCGACGACGTTGGTTGGATCCGAGGTTGCGATTCGAAGGCCAGTCGACGTGCGACCCAGCACCAGCACCTGAGCCCGCTCGGCGACCTGTCGCGGTAGTAGTCGCGCGACCTCCAACGGAACGAGCAGGTCTGAGCTCTCGAGAATGTCGAGCGACAGCAACTCCGCCAGTGACTCGGCGACCTGACGCTCGGTCAGGAAGCCCAGGTCGACGAGCAGCTTTCCGAGCCGCTTGCGCTGCGCGCCGACCAGGCTCTGCTGGCTCGCGAGGGCGTCCTGGAGCTGTTCAGGCGTGAGCAGGCCGCGCTCGAGCAGCACATCGCCGAGCCGCCGCCGCTGGTGGAGCGTCGGAGCCGACTGCGCTGTGAGCACGCCGGTTGGGTTCACATAGCCCTTTCGGCCGAACGTTGGGCCATGTGAGCGTTCCGGAATGCGGTCTTGAGCCTGAGAAGGCAGGTCTTAGGGCCTGAGACGGTCAGGACCGCTTGGGCGCGACCAGGTAACCGACCGGCTTCACGTGGCCATCGGCCGCGAACCCCCAGTCGAGCAGCGAGGCCACCTCGGGCCAGAAGTCGGGCACGTCGCGCATCACCGAGACGATGATCGTGTGCCCGCCGCGCCGCGCCGCGCCGACAAAGCTGGCGTGCGCGGCAATCGTGTAACCGTTCTTGCCACCGATCATCCCCGGATAGTTGTTCAGCAGCCGGTCGTGCGTGTAGATCGTGTACGACTTCCCTTTCGCCAGCGGGAAAACTGCGCTGCGCAAGCGAGATGTAGTAACGGAACCTCGAGCTTGCGAGCCCAGCCCGAAACAGCAAGGCAAGGTCATAGGCGGACGACGATTGGCCGGGCGCGTCGAGCCCGTTCGTCGTATGAGCAACAGTGTCGCGGGCCCGGAGGTGCGCAGCCTCGGCGTTCATACGCGCGATCGCCTTCGACCCACCGCCGATCCCATCGCCGATAGAGACCGCTGCGTCATTTGCCGACATCACGAGCATCGCGGTGAACAATTGCTTCGCGGTGTACGCCTGGCCCGCGTTGATCCCGACCGCCGTGCCCTCCGTCCCTGCGGCTGCCTGACTGCCCATGACAGTGGCAGAGCCGTTCAGATACGGAAACGCGGTGAGAGCCGTCAACACCTTCAGCGTGCTGGCGGGAGCGAGGCGGCCGTGCATGTCGCGAGCGGCGAGGATCTGACCGGTGGTCGCGTCGGCGACGACGAAGGCGGTCGCGGTCGTCGGGGGCAACCCGGGCACCGCCTCCATAACGGCGGCGGCTGGGGTCGCAGGCAACAACGCAGCAACACAGACGACGACCGAGGTCGCTGCGAGCAGTGCTGCGTGCACAGATGCGCGTGCCATGACGCGTCGGGGAAGTAAACGCATGACCCAAGGACGGTAACCGCCGCAGGGTTAATTGTCCTGCAGGACGCGGGGCCTTTCGGCGCGTCGTTGCGACCGCGAGCGCGTATGCGAGCAGATACGCGGCAGACGCCACGCCGATGATGGCGAAGCTCGGCGGCGTGCGCGGCGCGAGATAGCTGATCAACAAGCCGAGCCACGTCGAGGTAAGTGCGATCACGGCCGCGAGCGCCAGACCGACGAATGGCCGTGTCGTCAATCGATGCGCGGCGCCTGCGGGCGCTGCGATCAGGCCGAGCAAGAGCAACGCGCCGACCGCTTGGGCCGCCTGCGCGCAGGTGACACCGACGACGACGAGGAAGGCGGCGCCCAGCACGCGCACGGGCACGCCACGCGCGCCGGCGACGGCTTCGTCGAGGCTCGCGAACAGCAGCGGTCGCGCGATGACGATCATCACTGCGCAGACACCGAGCGAGACCACCGCAGAGACAACAGCCTGCGATGAGGAGATCCCGAAGATGGAACCGAACAGGTAGGTCGCTCCGGCGCGCCCGTTGCCCCCGCTGCTGTGGCGCGTCGTATACAAGCGCTGGAAAAGCGCGCCGAGGCCGAGTACCCATGCGAAGGTCGAGCCGATGACGACATCATCGGCCCGCGCCCGTCGTCCGAGCACGGCGAAGCCGCCTGCGACCGCAATCGTCGCGACGAAGAGTCCGAGGAGCGGGTTGAACGCGAACGCGAGCCCGCTCATTGCGCCGGTGTAGGTGACGTGGCCGAGCGCGTCGGTGGTGAAAACCTGCGACCGCAACACAAGAAAGTAGCCGATCAAGCCCGCGGCGATTGCGATCGCCGTGCCAGCCAAGAATGCGTGCTGCATATAGGGCGCGGTCATGCAGGCTCCCCCCATCGACGGACCGCGATGAACGCAGCGAACGCGAAGGTCGTGATGCAAAACCCGCTCGGATAGGACGTGTAGTACGCCATCGTCAGGCCGGCCCAGCTCGCGACGACACCGATGACGACGGCCAGTGAGATGCCGGCGAGCGGGCGGGCTGTAACGCGTTGCGCCACCGCCGCCGGCATGACCAGAAGCGCGAACACCAGCAGCGCACCGGTGATCTGGCTCGCCTCGGCGGCGGCGGCACCGAGCACGAGCAAGAACAGCACACCCAAGAAGCGGACGCCGACACCGCGCGCGTCAGCGACATCGCCGTCGATAGACGCGAAAAACAGTCGGCGACCGATGACCGCCAGCGCACCGAGCACGACGACGGCGACGATGCCGAGTGTCACGACCTGACCGTTGGTGATGCCGAAGGTGAAGCCGAACAACTGGTTGTTCAATCCATTCAGCACGCCGTTGTAGAGCGTCGCGAACAGGTAGCCCGATGCCAGAACGAAGGCCTGCACAGTGCCGACGACGGCCGACTCGGCGCTGAATCCTCGAGCTCGTTCTGGCCTCGAGGCGATCGCGATCACGACGGCGGCTGCAAGGCAGAATCCGAAGTAGCCGATCGTTGCGCTGACGCCGATCAGCGTTGCAGCAGCGGCACCCGGGAAGGCGGCCACCGAGAGCGTGTGACCCGCAAACGTCTGCTTGCGCAACACCATGTACCAACCGACGACGGCCGCGACGATCGCCACGATGGTGCCCGCGCGAAACGCGTTCACCATGAACGGATAACTGAACATGTCGCGAACGTCGTTGAGTGCATTCCACGACCACGTCGGGCTCGCGCTGCCAGTGGCCACCGGCATCATCTGTGTTGTTCTCCAGTGTGCCGATCGGCATGATGTGCCGGCGCTTCAGGACCGCCAACAACAACGAGGCGGCCGTCGGAGGTGCGCAACACCTCGATGGGTGTCTGGTAGAGCGCAGAGAGAGTCTGCGAAGTGATCACCTCGGTGGGGGTGCCACACACCGCGCCGCCACCGGCGAGATAGATGACCTGGTCGAGGTAGGGCAGGATCGGGTTCACGTCGTGCGCGACCATCAACACGGTGACGCCGTTGTCGACAGACACCCGTCGTATCAGCTCGGCGATCGCGCTCTGGTTCGGCAGGTCGAGGCTGTCGAGGGGCTCGTCGAGGATCAGCAGCCGCGGCTCGCGCACCAGTGCCTGCGCGATCAGAAGTCTTTGCTGCTCACCACCAGATACTTCACCTATCGGGCGGCCGGCGAACGCTGATGCGCCGACGCGCTCGATGACCTCGCGCACCCGCCGTCCGGCTTCGCGGTTCTTTGCACTCCACGGCCACGGCAAGCCGAATTGATCACCATCGAGCCCGAGCCGGACGATGTCGATGCCGCGCACGCGCAGCGACTGCTCGAAGCTGCGTCGTTGTGGCAGGTAGCCGATGTCGGGGTTCGCCGTGCCCGCCGGTTTGCCGAGGACGAAGGCTTCGCCTTCGGCCAGCGGGACGAGACCGAGCGCGGCTTTGATGAGCGTCGACTTGCCGACGCCGTTGGGGCCGAGGATCGCGACGAACTGCCCGGCAGGGACGTCGACGTTGACGTCATGCCACAACAGGCGATCGCCGATTCTGACGGCGGCATCTCGGAATAGAACGGCCGAATCGGTTGGACCGATCACGAACTGGTGCCCTTCGATGCCGCGGCAAGGGCCGCTTGCAGCGCCGTCAGTTCGCTCACCTGCCAATCCTGGAACGTCGCGGTTGCTGGAGCCAGTGTTTCGGTGATCGTTGTCACGGGGATCCCGGCGGCCTTCGCTTCGTCGACCTGTGCTTGCACGTCGGGCGTCGCGTTCTGTGAGTTGTAGACGTAGACCTTAATGGCGTGGGTCTTGATCTGGTTGTCGATCGTCTGCTTGTCGGCCGACGTGGGGTCGGTGCCTTCGCTGATCGCTCGTAGGAACGTTGGCGGGGTGAGCAGATTGAGGCCAAGCGCGGGCGCCATCATCGCGAAGATGCTCTCCGAGGCGCCGACAGGTGTGCCGCTGTACGCGGCTTTGATTTGGCTGATGACGGCGTGGTACTTCGCGAGCCCCACGGTCTCGAACGCCTGCTGCTGGGTGGTGAAGTACGCGGCGTCAGTCGGGTCTGCGGCTTGGTAGGCCGCGACAATCGCAGCGATGACCTTGGTGACGTCGTCTGGGTTGTACCAGCGGTGGGGATTGCCCCCGTCGGCTACTCCGACGACGTCTCCCACGGTCACGACGTGCTGGCCGGTGATCTTGGTTGGCACGCGAGCAGCTTGGGCACCCAGGGGTCGTAGCCGATGCCGTTCTCGATAACGACTGCGGCACCCGCGAGCGTGCGCGCGTCCGCAGCGCTCGGGTCGTAGTCGTGCGGATCGGTGTCGGGGTTCGTGATGATGCTCTTCACGTCGACCTTGCTCCCACCGAGTTGGGTCGCGATCGAGCCCCAGAAGTTCTCTGCCGCCACGACCTGTAGGGGACTTCCGGCGGCCGCCGCCGTCTTGTGCGTCGACGTCGCACAGCCCGTGAGAACAAGGCCGACCGCCAGGGCGGACGCCGCGCCGAGCCTGGTCGATCCGCTGAATCGCGGCCCACCGCCGTCGTGTTGAAGAACTGCACCGTATCCACTCCCGTTGCCGCGGCTCCGACTTATCCGGAACCATTGCAGAGTACACTATCGGGAATGGTTACCGTTTCCAAGTGCGATTCGCCGCCGCACGGCCGTCGGCTAGATTTGGTGTCGCCATGACGACGACGAACAGCGGCCGGTCAACGCGACAGAAGCGCGCGCTCGCCGTGGTGATCGACGACGCCCAGGAGTTCCGCAGCGCCCAGGAGTTGCACGAGGCCTTGCGGGGCCGGGGCGAGCAGGTGGGGCTGACGACGGTCTACAACCAGCTGCGGGCGCTCGCAGACGCCGGGCTCGTCGACACCATGCGATCGCCGGACGGTGAGACCCTCTATCGCAGATGCGGCAGTGCCGGCCACCATCACCATCTCCTGTGCCGCGTGTGCGGCCGGACGGTGGAGGTTGCCGGCACTGCTGTCGAGCGTTGGGCTGAGAAGGTGGCCGCCGAAGCTGGGTTCGTCGACGTCTCGCACACCATGGAGGTCGTGGGCACCTGCCCGGCGTGCGCTCGCCTTTAGTTGTCGTCGTTCTGTGCACGGGCCGAGTCGCCTGCGGCCAGCTCCTTGTCGGTGGCCGACGTTCCCGCGTCAATCCCGGCCAGGTCGTTGGTGACCGCTGAAAGGTCGGCTGCGCCGGCCGGTTGTGCCGGTGCCTTACTGGTGGTCGCTGCACCTGTGGTCGGTGTTGCGGTCGACGGTGCGGCCACCGGTGGCGCCTGCACGGTCGGCTGCGAGCTCGAGACGACGGGTGCTGACGAGACTGGCGTTGCCACCGACACGGGCGTTGTCACCGATGTATTGCCGGCCGTCGAGGGTGCGGCAGCGCTGTTGTTCCGCGAGCACCCGGTGACCAGCGCCGCGACGATCGCGACGCCGGCCACCGCTACTGCGGTTTTGGAGCGGCTCACTTGAGGGCCGCGACGACGCTCGCAATGTCGCTGCGAGCGGTCTTGATGTCGTTGCGAGAGATCGCGAGCGACGCACGGGCCGGAGAAAGCAGCGCGTGGTTGGCGTCGTACTGAGCGGGCGTGTACGCGAGAACCGTGCTCGACAGGCCGGTTGTGGCACCCGTGATCGCGGTGATCTGGTTGCCCAGGTCGGTCATCAAGGCCTGGACGGCGGGAGTGTTCTTGCCAGAGTCAACCCCGGCCAGCAAGGCCGCCAGCTTGCTCTGCGCGTCGGTCAGCTTCGGCAGCACTGTCACGGTGATGGTGTCGGCCGCTGCCGCGAAGTGCACCTGTGGAAGTGCGAGCGCATAGACGCGGAATCCGGTGAAGATCGTCTTCGAGTCCGTCAGCGCCTGCTGTGCGGTGGTGTCGCCTGCGATCGTGACACCGAGGGCGGTCAATCCGGTGACGTCGCCGTTCAGCGTGGCGAGCAATGTGGTCTTGTCGCCCGACGAGATCGCCGTGCTGTTGTTGACGTCGTTGATCGCGACGCTCAGCGATGCGAGCCTGCGCGCGATGTCGGCGGCCGCCTTCTGCTGGATCGCGGCGAGGTTCTGTCCCTGGTGCGTAGGTGAGGCGCTCGCGGCCGGCGCTGGGCTGGCCGCGAATGCGCTGCCCGAGATCCCGATGAGTGCTGCGGTTGCGGCAGCTGTAGCTGCTAAACCCGCTGTCGTTTTGGTGAAGCGCTTCATGGTGTGCTCCTTGGGTCGAGGGTGGCCCGAGGGTCGGGCGCTGTTTTGTGTCACCTCCTTTGTCGGCCCTGGACGTCAACTGACAGGTCGGCACTGTGTACGGGCTTTGTAAGCGCAGCCGGTGGGCCTTGGCCGCCTGGCGTGTCGATGTCTTGACTCCGCAGCGGTCCCATGTCACGCCGCCGTAAGGTTCGCCGCTCATCGTGGTCGTAGAGGGCAGGGGGCGCTGGCGCTGACGACTTTGGATTCTCAGCGATCGTTCAGCGGGCTCTCGGCCTCGGGTCAGGTAGGCCCTCGAAGGTGATTATCAGCAAACCCGAACGAGGAGGCATGTGATGACAAACGCCCGGCGATCTGCTGGCCTGCGCCGTGTCAGCACTGCGACGTACGGGCTCGTCGCCGCGAGCGTGGCGGGTGCAGCTGTGGTCACCGGGGTCGTAGCCCATCAAGGTGTGCATCACGCGACTGTTTCGCCATCCGCGCAGACCGATGACGGATCGAACACCGGCATTGCGCCGGCAAGTCAAGCGGCGAACAACGATGATGCGTTGGGCAGCGTCACTCCACAATCACTCGGTGCGCAAGCACCGGCCGTTGAATCGCCAACACAGTCGTCGATCCAGCAGCAACCCGCGCAGCAGGCTCCCGTCCAGCTAGTGCCTGCCGCGCCGCGCCTGCCGTTGGAGCGGTGCAGAAGCCCACGCACCACCACGCAGTGACGAGTGGCTCATGACCGCCGAGAGACTGCAACGCGTCGAGCCTGACGCCGACGTTGCCACCAGGCAGTGGCCGGCGATCGGCACGACGGCGCATGTAGTCGTGACGGCTCGCACCGACGTTGATGCGGCAGCCAGCATTGTGGCAGCGGAACTCGATGCGCTCGACCGCGCCTGCAGCAGATTTCGTGCCGACTCCGAGATAGCGACGCTGGCGAGTGCCGGTGGCGCGTGGGTGACGGTGAGTGGTCTGCTGACGGAGGTGCTCGCATCGGCACTTGAGGTCGCCAGCTTTACCGATGGCGACGTCGACCCGACGATGGGCACAGATCTGCAAACCCTCGGCTACGACAGGGATTTTGGCGAGCTGGTGCAGCTTCCGGCAGCCGCTTCTTCGTCGGCGACGCAAACGTCTGTGACATTGCGCATCGTGCGACGACCTACGTGGCGCGACATCGAACTCGACGAGGCGAACCGGCGAGTGCGGGTTCCTGCGGGGGTTGTTATCGACCTCGGCGCAGTCGCGAAGGCATGGTGTGCCGATCGCTGTGCCCAGCGAGTTGCTACAGAACTTGGGACCGGCGTCCTCGTCAGCATTGGTGGCGACATTGCCACCGCCGGCGTCGGGCCGCGCGAGGGCTGGGTGGTGCGGGTGCAAGACAAGCCCGACACTGCCGACGGTCCGAGTTGTGCAGTCGTCTTGCACGACGGATATGCGGTCGCTACCTCGAGCACGTTGACGAGGACGTGGCGGCGCGGTGCGAGCCGGTTGCATCACATCCTCGATCCCGCGACGCGACTCCCCGCAGATCCGGTGTGGCGCACCGCGACGGTCGCCGCGACCTCATGCGTGCGAGCCAACGCCGTGAGCACCGCTGCGATCGTGCGTGGGCGACGAGCGCCGCAGTGGCTGGGAGATCTCGCACTCGCGGCTCGACTCGTCAGCGTCGACGGAGTTGTTTCGACCATCGGCAGTTGGCCCACGGAGGATGCGGCATGAGCGCGAAGGCGGTAGACACCGCGCTGTGGTATCTCGGACGCGCGACCGGCGTGGTGAGCCTGGCCCTGCTGACCATCGTGGTCGCGCTCGGCATCGTGACGCGTTCGGGCCGCCCGTTGCCGGGATTGCCGCGCTTCGCGGTCAGTGCGGTGCACAGGTCGGCCAGCCTGCTGGCTGTCGTCTTCCTCGTCGTGCACATCGTGACGCTGACGCTCGACCCGCAGTCGCAGCTGCGATGGATCGATGCGGTGATTCCGTTCGGCAGCCACTTCAGGCCGTTGTGGATCGGGCTCGGCGCGCTGTCGCTCGACCTGATGGTCGCGCTCGTCGTGACGAGCCTTCTGCGCGAGCGAATCGGACGACGGGTGTGGCGTGCGATCCATTGGGGGGCCTACGCCCTGTGGCCATTTGCGGTGCTCCACACGATCGGCGCCGGCACCGATGCGAGCCGAACGTGGATGATCGCGTTCCTCGTCGCGTGCTCCGGCGGGTTCGTCATGCTGCTCGGTTGGCGCGCTTCGGCCGGCTTCCTTGACCCCGCTGATCGCGTAGCCGGCACCCGGGTGCCATCTCCACAGACTCGCTCGCTTGCCGGTACGAGAGGACCCCGATGACTATCAGTGCTGACCGCGACAGATTCGACGTGATGGCGGAAGGGGCGTTGATCGGCCTCGACCCGGCCGCGCAACTCGACGTTCGCGCCCACCTGGGTGTGCACGGGCAGTTGCCAACTCTTAGCGCGAGCCAGATCGTTCAGCTCGCTACGGACGCCGGGCTGACGGGCCGAGGCGGCGCAGGTTTTCCCTTGTGGCGCAAGCTTGAGGCCGTCGCCAACGCACGAGGCGGGGCGATCGTGATCGCCAACGGCGCCGAGGGCGAACCCGCAAGCGCCAAGGATCGGTGGCTGCTCACCCATCGCCCGCATCTGGTTCTCGATGGGCTGCAACTCGTCGCGAAAGCCGTAGGCGCGTCAGACGCCTATCTCTACGCGAGCGAGCGGGTGTCAGCTGGTGGCATCTCGTCCGTGATTTCGGCGCGTCGCCACGCAGGTCTCGACCGCGTCGGCGTAAGGCGCGGGATCGCCCCCGATCGATTCATCTCAGGCGAAGAATCCGCTGTCGTGAACGTGCTCGCAGGTGGCGCTGCGATACCGCGCTCGAAGCCACCGCGCGTCGTCGAGCGTGGGTTGAGCGGGCGGCCGACCCTGGTCAGCAACGTCGAGACTCTCGCGCTGCTGGCACTGGTTGCGCGGCGCGGCCCGGAGTGGTTTCGGTCCGCCGGCACGCACGACGCTCCGGGCACGATGCTGTTCACGGTGGGCGGCGCGGTTCGCCAGCCCGGAATCGTCGAGGCTGGTCAAGGAACGCCACTACACGACGTCCTCGATCTTGCTGGTGGGCTCTCACGGCCCCTGCAGGCGGTGTTGCTCGGCGGCTATCACGGCACCTGGCTCACCCCTGCCGAGGCAGGTTCGGCTCGCATGTCGCGCGCCGACCTCGCCGCCTTCGGTGCATCGCCTGGCGCAGGGGTCGTCGTCGCACTGGCGCAGGGCAGTTGCGGGCTCGCCGAGATCAGCCGCGTGATGAGCTATCTCGCCCGTGAATCCGCGGGCCAGTGCGGGCCGTGCCTGAACGGGTTGCCGCGCATCGCGGCGCAAGCGCGTTCGCTGGCCTTCAAGGGCACCGATCCCGGAGCGGTCGCGGAATTGCAGCGGCTCAGCACGCTGGTCGTCGGGCGCGGCGCCTGCCACCATCCCGACGGCAGCATGCGGTTCCTTGGCAGCGGGTTGCGGGTGTTCGCCAGCGAGGTCGAGTTGCACCTCCAGGGCCGTTGCAGTCGTACGTCGGACGACGCGGTGTTGCCGACTCCTGTCACTTCCGATTCACGAGACTGAGGAGGGCAGATGGCCACGACAACGAACGCGCGGACAGGTACTCGACTCGCCGTCGACTGGACGGCATGTGACGGCCGCGGCCTATGCGCCGAACTGTTGCCTGAGATGGTGCGTCGCGACGATTGGGGTTTCCCGTTGATCGCGTCCGACGCGGTGCCAGCGTCGCTGATGGCCCACGCCAGGCGCGCGGTCGGGGCCTGCCCGACCCTCGCGCTGCGCCTCGAGGCGACGCAGCCCTAGCTCGGCAGCGCAGCCCGAGCCAGAGTGCAGCCCTAGCCGGCGGCCATGTCGACGAACCGGCTGTAGTGGCCCTGGAACGCGACCACGATCGTGCTAGTCGGACCGTTGCGGTGCTTGGCCACGATCAGGTCGGCCTCACCCGCGCGCGGTGACTCGCGCTCGTACATGTCTTCGCGGTGCAGCAGGATCACGACGTCGGCGTCCTGCTCGATCGCGCCCGACTCACGCAGGTCAGACAGCTGTGGTCGCTTGTCGGTGCGCTGCTCGGGACCGCGGTTGAGCTGCGACAACGCGATGACGGGAACCTCAAGCTCCTTCGCGAGCAGCTTCAGGGAACGTGAGATCTGGCTCACCTCTTGCTGCCGGTTCTCGACCTTGGAGTGCGAGGTCATCAGCTGCAAGTAGTCGACGATGACCAGGCGCAGTTCGTTGCGCTGCTTCAGGCGTCGTGACTTCGCCCGGATCTCCATCATCGTCATGTTCGGGGAGTCGTCGATGTACAGCGGAGCGCTCGCCATCTCACCGAGCCGCCGGGTGAGCTTCACCCAGTCGTCGTCGCGCATCTGACCAGTGCGCATGGTCTGAAGCGGGATCCGCGCCTCGGCCGACAGCAAGCGCATGGTGATCTCGTGCTTGCTCATCTCAAGGGAGAACAGGACCGATGTCTGGTTGTGCCTGATCGAAGCCGCTCTAGCAACGTCCAAACCAAGGGTCGACTTGCCCGCAGCAGGTCTACCGGCGATCACGATCAGCTGGCCCGGGTGCAGGCCGTTCGTCAGTGAGTCGAGGTCAGAGAATCCGGTCGGGACGCCGGTCAGCCCGCCGCCGCGATGACCGCTCGCCTCGATCTCGTCCATGGTCGGCTGGAGCAGCGATTCGAGGATGCTGTAGTCCTCAGACTGCCGCCGCTCGGTGACGTCGTAGATCGCCGCCTGCGCGCGGTCGACGATGTCGTCTACCTCGTTGCCCACGCCCGAGTAGCCCAGCTGCACGATGCGGGTGCCAGCCTCGACCAGCCGCCGCAGGATCGCGCGTTCGGCGACGATCTTCGCGTAGTAGCCGGCGTTGGCGGCCGTCGGCACCGACGAGATCAAGGTGTGCAGATAGGGCGCGCCGCCGATCCTGGCGATCTCGCCGCGCTTGGTGAGCTCGGCCGCCACGGTGACGGCATCGGCTGGTTCGCCTCGGCCGTACAGGTCGAGGACCACGTCGAAGATCGTCTGGTGCGCCGGGCGGTAGAAGTCGGTGCCGTGGAGCGACTCGACGACGTCAGCAATGGCGTCTTTGCTCAGCAGCATGCCGCCGAGAACGGATTGCTCAGCGTTGATGTCTTGGGGTGGAGTGCGTTCGAGTTCCCGTGCCGAACCGGGGAGCTCGATGACACTCACAGCAGCCGCGCCTTCCGATCTGGAACTCATGGATCACATCGATACGGGCAACTGCCGACACTTTCTGCTGAGCGCAAACTTTCTGGCTCGCACCCAATCCGCGCAACCGCCATGCGGACCCTAGGCACTCGCGACCTCGCCGGGAAGCCTCCCCCGCACAGGGGGTTGTGCGCGCCATGTGCAGAACCTGCCTGGAACTGTGGAACGGGTGTGTAGGTCCTGTGGACAGCGCAGAGTCGTATCCTCCAGCCACGCCTCGGGCCTCGGCTACCGGCGTCCACCGCATGTGGACAGCAGAAATCTGAGCGATTTCACAGAACCGTCTCACCCTGTGGACTCAGTCCACGTGCCGCCTCGTCAGCACGAGATGCGCGAGCAGCGCGGTCCACCCGGTCTGATGCGACGCACCGAGCCCCGCGCCGGTGTCGCCATGGAAGTACTCGTGGAACCACAGCAGGCCTTCGGGCCAGAAGCGATTGCCGGACGCCACAACGTGACCAGCACCGCCGTCACCGTCAGGCAGCAGGAGGCTGATGAGCCGGCCAGCAAGCACATCGGCCGCCTGGCCGAGAGTGATCTCGTGGCCCGAACCTGCGGGCACCTCGATGAGGAAGTCCTTGCCGAGGTGCTGGTCGAACCGCTGGAGTGCCTCGACCAGCAGCGCGTTCAACGGGAGCCACACCGGCCCGCGCCAGTTGGAGTTGCCGCCGAACAGGCCAGTCGAAGATTCGCCAGGCTCGTAGTCGACCCGGAAGTCCTGCCCGTCCAACGAGAACTCGAACGGATGATCGCGGTGGTACGCCGAGATCGACCTGATGCCGTGCGGTGAGAAGAACTCGGCCTCGTCGAACATCCGCGAGAGCAGCCTGCGCAACTGATCCGGATCCAGCATCGCGAACATCGTGTCGTCGTCCTCCGTCGCGACGACGCAATGCGACAACGACGGCCGGTTGGTGCGAAACCATTGGAGCCGGCTCGCAAACCCAGGAAGTTGCGCCAGCAACGTGTTGTCGACGTGGCTCACCGCGCAGACGGCAATCAAACCGACCAGCGAGCGCACCTTGATCGGGCGCCGCTCGCCGTCCGGCATGCGGAGCTGGTCGTAGAAGAAACCGTCACCGTCGTCCCACAACCCTTGCTGCTGGGCTGCCGTCGCGATGTGGGCGAAGTGCTCGAAGAACTTCGTCGCGACGTCTTCGTAGGTCGGGTCGTGTGTCGCGAGCACAAGGGCCATGTCGAGAAGGTCGAGACAGTACATCGCCATCCAGGCAGTGCCGTCGCTTTGTTCGAGCTCCCCCGCGTCGGGTGAGAGTTTGGAGCGATCGAACGGGCCGATGTTGTCGAGGCCGAGAAAGCCGCCCTGGAAGAGGTTGTTGCCGTCGTGGTCTTCCTGGTTCACCCACCAGGTGAAGTTGAGCAGCAGCTTGTGAAACGCCCGTTCGAGGAAGTCGTAGTCGGTGCCGCCCGACACCTCGAAGACTCGCAACGCGGCCCACGCGTGAACGGGCGGGTTCACGTCGGCGAAGTTCCACTCGTAGGCCGGTAGCTGCCCGTTGGGGTGCATGTACCACTCGCGCAGCAGCAGCAGCAGTTGCTGCTTCGCGAACTCCGGATCGGCTTGCGCGACGACTACGCAGTGAAAGGCGAGGTCCCACGACGCGTACCAGGGGTATTCCCACGAGTCGGGCATCAGCAGCACGTCGTGGTTGTTCAGGTGCAGCCAGCGCCCGTTGCGGATGTCGCCTCGCCCCGCTGGTGGTGGCGGACTCGCCGGGTCGCCTTCAAGCCATCTCTCGACGTCGTAGTGGTAGAACTGCTTGCTCCACAGCAATCCCGCGATTGCTTGGCGGACGATCGCCGCTTCGCCCGCAGTGACATCGGGCGGCTCGGCAGACGCCATGGCCATCGCCGGCAGCCCGGCGTAGAACTCATCGGCCTCCTGCTTGCGCGCGGTCATCGCCGCGTTGAAACTCCCCGCCAGATCGGCCGACGGCGCGGCGCCCGCTTGCAGTCGCACCCGCACCTCGCGTGTCTCCCCCGGTGCGAGCACCAGCCGGTAACGCAGGGCCGCTTTCGTGCCGAACCCCTCCGGATTCACAGTCCCAGCGCCGCTGACCACGTAGTCACCGATGCCGTCCTTCGGGTACGGCGGCCCGGCCACGCCGTACAGCAACCGCGTGTTCGTCTCGTTGTCGCAGGCCACCGATTCGACGAAGTCGGTCGGTGCGCCTGTGAGGGTCAGCGTGCCCAGCTTCGCGTGGACGGCGACCAGCGAAGGCCCGTCGCAGGTGATTCTCGGAGCGGGCAGCGCTTTGGGTAACCCCCAGCTCCAGGTGTTGCGAAACCACAGCGTCGGGAGCAACTCGATCGTGGCAGTTTCCGACCCCGGATTGTGCACGGAGATCCGCATGCACAGGTCGTCAGCAGCGGCCTTGGCATAGTCGACTCCGACGTCGAAGTACATGCCGCCGGCAAACGCGCCGGTGTCGTCGATCTCGTATTCAGGGTCGAGGCGGCTGCGCCGGGCGTTCTCGGTAAGGAGCTGCTCGTAGGGAAAGGCGAGTTGGGGATAGTGGTAGCGCCAGCTCATCCACGTGTGCGCGGGCGTCCCGTCGACGAACCAGTACCGCTCCTTGACGTCTTCGCCATGGTTGCCCTGACTGTTGGTCAGGCCGAACAGCCGCTCCTTGAGGATCGGGTCGTTGCCGTTCCACATGGCAAGGCCGAGACACCAGGTCTGGTCGACGTCGCAGAAACCGGCGAGGCCGTCCTCGTTCCACCGATAGGTGCGCGACCTGGCGTGCTCGAAGGGGAAACTCGCCCACGCATCGCCGTCCGCGCTGTAATCCTCGCGAACGCTGCCCCACGCCCGCTCCGACAGGTAGGTGCCCCAGCGTCGCCAATCGACCTCGTGCCGATCGGCCTGACGCAGCCGGGCCCGCTCGGCCCCTGTCTCGGTCACGCCATACCCTCAGTCACGCCATAACTGTGCCACCAGGGGAGACCGGCCGGTGCGTCGGTGCGCGCCGGTAGGATCGCGCTACGTGAGTTCGCACCGATCCCTCGCGTTGTGGAGGCCACCAGTGGCTCGCGTCGTCGTCGACGTCATGCTCAAGCCGGAGATCCTCGATCCGCAGGGTCAGGCGATTCTCGGTGCCTTGGGCCGGCTCGGCCGCTCGGGCGTCGCGTCGGTGCGTCAGGGCAAACACTTCGAGATCGAGTTGGACGGCGAGGCCGACCCTGCTGCCCTGGCTCAGGTCGATGAGCTTGCTGCGAGCTTCCTGTCCAACCCCGTGATCGAGGACTTCGTCGTCAGGCTCGATGCCTGATGGCACCGCTGGTTGGCGTCGTCACGTTCCCAGGATCCCTCGACGATCGCGACGCGCTGCGCGCCATTAAGGCCGCCGGAGCCGAGCCGATTTCCTTGTGGCATAAGGATCCTTCGCTGCACGGCGCCGACGCGGTCGTGCTCCCCGGTGGCTTCTCCTACGGCGACTACCTGCGCTGCGGTGCGATCGCCCGCTTCTCCCCCGTCATGGATCTCGTCATCGCGGGCGCTCGCGAAGGGCTGCCGGTGCTGGGCATCTGCAACGGTTTCCAGGTGCTGTGTGAGGCACACCTGCTGCCCGGCGCGCTAACCCGCAACGCCGACCTGCACTTCCGCTGCGCCGACCAGCCGCTGGTCATCGAGAACACCACTACCGCCTGGACCAACGGCTACGAGCAGGGCGCCCGCGTGGTGATTCCGGTGAAGAACGGCGAGGGCCGCTTCGTCGCCGACGAGCACGTTCTCGACCAGCTCGAAGCCGATGGTCTCGTCGTCGCGCGGTACGCCGATGCCTCGCACAACTCTCACGGTGCCAACCGCAATGGCTCCGTCCGCGACATCGCCGGCATCACGAACGAGCGCGGCAACGTCGTCGGCCTGATGCCGCATCCCGAGCACGCGATCGATCCGCTCACCGGTCCGAGCGCCGACGGTCTGACGTTCTTCACCAGCATCGTCAAGGCTCTGATCGCGGCGTGAGCGAGACCCTCAACGCCATTGACTCGGTCAGTCGCGCTGCCGCGACGCCCGGCGCCGTCCTGCCGTTTGCTGCCCTTGGTTTGAAGGACGACGAGTACGCGCGCATCATCGCGATCCTTGGCCGGCGACCGACGTCGTGTGAGCTTGCGATGTATTCGGTGATGTGGAGTGAGCACTGCTCGTACAAGTCGAGCAAGCGGCACCTGCGGCAGTTCGGTGAGCGAATTCCCCCGCAGGCCAAGCACATTCTGCTCGTCGGCATCGGCGAGAACGCTGGCGTCGTCGACGTCGGCCAGGGCTTCGCGGTGACGTTCAAAGCCGAGTCGCACAACCATCCGAGCTACGTCGAGCCCTATCAAGGCGCAGCGACCGGCGTCGGCGGCATCGTGCGCGACATCCTGACGATGGGCGCGCGGCCCGTCGCGGTGATGGATTCACTGCGCTTCGGGCCCGCCGACGCACCCGACACCGCCCGCGTGTTGCCAGGTGTTGTCGCCGGCATCGGCGGTTACGGCAACTGCCTCGGGTTGCCGAACATCGGCGGCGAGATCGCGTTCGATCCCTCGTACTACGGCAACCCGCTGGTGAACGCGCTCGCGGTCGGCGTCATGCGCACCGACGGCATCAAGCTCGCGACCGCCCCGGGGCCTGGCAACAAGGTCGTGCTTTTCGGTGCCCGCACCGGAGGTGACGGCATCGGCGGCGCGTCGGTGCTTGCCAGCGCCACCTTCGAAGCCGAGGGCCAGCGCAAGCGACCCAGCGTGCAGGTGGGCGACCCGTTCGCCGAGAAGGTGCTGATCGAGTGTTGCCTCGAGATCTTCGCGGCCGATCTCGTGGTCGGCATCCAAGACCTCGGCGCCGCGGGCATCTCGTGCGCGACCTCCGAGCTTGCCTCGGCAGGCACCGGCGGCATGCGGGTCGTGCTCGATGCCGTGCCGTTGCGCGACCCGACACTTGCACCGGAAGAGATCCTCATGAGCGAGTCGCAAGAGCGCATGTGCGCTGTGGTCTCGCCCGCGAAGATCGCGGCGTTCATGGGGATCTGCGACAAGTGGGATGTCAACGCGACGGTCATCGGCGAGGTCACTGACGGCGACCGCCTCGAGATCTACTGGCACGACGAGCTCGTGGTCGACGTGCCGCCACGAACCGTCGCGCACGACGGCCCGGTCTACGACCGACCGATCGCGCGGCCCGCGGACCTCGATGCGCTCAACGCCGACGACCCCGCGGCGCTGCCTCGGCCGTCGTCGCCGGCTGCGCTTCGCGACACCCTCCTCGCGTTGGTCGCGTCACCGAACCTGGCCGGCAAGGGCTGGGTCACCGACCAGTACGACCGGTACGTGATGGGAAACACGGCACTGGCGATGCCCGACGATGCCGGGGTCATCAGAGTCGACGAGTCGACCGACCTCGGGCTTGCGCTCTCACTCGACGGCAACGGTCGGTACACCCGATTGGATCCGTACGCCGGCGCCCAGCTCGCACTGTGCGAGGCCTATCGCAACGTCGCGGCCTCCGGTGCGCGGCCGCTCGCGATCACCGACTGTCTGAACTTCGGCTCGCCAGAAGATCCCGAGGTGATGTGGCAGTTCACCGAGGCGATCCGCGGCATCGCCGACGGTTGCCTGGCGCTCGGCATCCCGGTCACCGGGGGCAACGTCAGCTTCTACAACCAGACTGGATCGACCCCGATCAACCCGACGCCTGTGATCGGCGTGCTGGGTGTCATCGACGACGTAAACACGCGCCGCTCGATTGCGTTCTCGGTCGACGACGAGCTGATCTTCCTGCTCGGCACAACCCGCGACGAGTTCGGCGGATCCGAGTGGGCGCACGTCGTTCATGGCCACCTGGGGGGTCTGCCGCCGGTCGTCGACTTCGACGCGGAGATCGCTCTGGCGGGATTGCTGCACGACGCGCTCGGTTTGGTCTCGGCCGCCCACGATCTATCCGACGCTGGGTTGGCCCAGGCTCTCGTCGAGTCGTGCCTACGTGGGGGCCGGGGTGCGCGCATCACCTTGGCCGGCGATCCGTTCGTCGCACTGTTCGCCGAGTCGGCAGCGCGAGCGATCGTGGCGGTTCCCCCGGCCAACGTGCCTCAGCTGCTCGCGATGGCGGCTGTCCGCGGCGTCCCGTGTCAGGAAATCGGTGTCACTGGCGGCGACACCCTCGACGTCGCCGAGAACTTCACCGTCGACATCGCTGCACTGCGGGCTGCCAGCGAACGCACGTTTCCAGCACTTTTTGGCTGATGCGAGTCAACCCATGGGCGGACGCCGGGGTGGCGTGCGTCGCGCAATGGGCCCGGGTTGTCGACGCTGTCGATGCGTTACCGGACGATCAGTTCTCGTGGCCAAGCCGCTTGCCTGGGTGGCGGGTGGCCGACCTGGTCGCCCACCTGTCGATGTGTGCGGGCTTGGCGGCGCGGTGGGTGGCGGAGCCGACGCCGGACCGTCTAGAGGCGGGCGTCGGGCCGTATCTGCTCAGTCTGGGCGCAGCTGCACCCGCGGTTGACGAGGCCACCCGCGCCCAGGCCGTGGGAAAGACGCCGGCGGAGTTGCGAGTACTTGTGCACCAGGCCGTCGACTCGTTGAACGAGGTCGTGTCGTCGACGGATCCCGCGCGGCTGATCCCGACTCGGTTGGCGGGATGCGATTCGACGACTTCCTGGCCACCCGATGCGTCGAAGGCGTCGTACACGGTCTTGACATGTCGCCTCCCGTCGACCCCGATCCGGCTGCGCTGCGCATCGCGACGCGAGCGCTCCTTGCGGCCCTGGTTGTGAAGGCGCCGGGGCACGCCGTCGAGGTCAGGGTGCCGCCGATAGCCGCGGTGCAGTGCGTCGAGGGTCCGCGCCACACCAGGGGAACGCCGCCGAATGTGGTCGAAGTCGATCCGCTCACCTGGGTGCGACTCGCGGCTGGCCGGTTGTCATGGAGCGAGGCGCTCGGCGACGGCAGGCTCAGCGCCAGCGGCGAACGCAGCGACATCAGCGCCCTGCTGCCCATTCTTTGAGCGGGTACGTCGACGTCTTTGAGCGGGGCGTCGAAGATCCCCCGCGGTGTCTAGGCCTGCAGGTTCTCGGCGAGGACTTCGCGGTGGGTCGGTAGGGCTGCCTCATACCGGGAACGTCCCTCGTCGGTCAGGTGCGCGAAGATGCCGCGGCGATCTTGCTGGCACATGACGCGGGTCACCAGGCCCTCTTCTTCGAGCCGGCCGACGACCCGCGACAACGCGCTCTGACTGAGGTGGACGACGTCGGACAGCGCCTGCATCCGGCACTCACAGTCAGGCTGGCCAGCCAGTTCGTCGAGGACCTCGAACTCGCTGACCCCAAGCCCATGCTCGCCGAGCGCCTTTTCCAGCGCGGCGGTCACCCGCGCGTGCTGTTCGAGCAGGGTGCGCCAGTGGTCTACCAGCGGATTCGGATCGACGACGGGACCATCGGTGCCAGGCATGTGGTAACGGTACCGCGCAAATATGACCAGCGCAAAATATTCTCTTGCAATCAATGCATGTGCATGTATTGTCGACGCATGGACCTTTCAGACACGCATCCCACCAGTCACCCCTCCGCCACCCAACTGCGCTGGAGCCCCGCCCTCTGGGCCGCGCTCATCGTGCTGTGTGGCGTCGTCTTCCTCGACGCACTCGACGTCTCGATGGTCGGCATGGCGCTCCCCTCGATCCAGCGCGACCTCAAACTGAGCACCGACCAGCTCCAGTGGATCGTCTCCGGCTACGTGCTCGGCTACGGCGGCCTTCTGCTGCTCGGCGGCAGAGCAGCAGACTTGCTCGGACGGCGGCGGGTGCTGTTGTGGGCACTGTCCGTCTTCGTGATTGCCTCTGCTCTCGGCGGTCTGACGACGAACGGCGACCTGCTCATCACGGCCCGCTTCATCAAGGGCGCGAGCGCCGCGTTCACGGCGCCAGCCGCGCTTTCGATCATCACGACGACGTTCGCCGAGGGTCCGGTGCGCAACCGCGCGCTCAGCATCTTCACGACCGTCGGCGCGAGCGGCTTCTCACTCGGCCTCGTCCTCGGCGGCCTGCTCACCGAACTCGGCTGGCGTTGGACCTTCTTACTGCCTGCTCCGATCGCGGCAGCCCTCGTGGTCCTGGGTCGCAAGTACGTTGCACGCGACACGCACGCCCGCAGCGCGGGGGGTTATGACGTGCCAGGCGCCGTCACGGCGAGTGCCGCCATGCTGCTGCTCGTTCGTACGGTCGTCACCGCCCCGGCGTCCGGCTGGGGATCCGTAAGCACTCTCGGCGGCTTCATCGCAAGTGCCGCGCTCCTCGCGGCGTTCGTCACGATCGAGCTGCGCTCGCCTCACCCGCTCGTCCGCTTGGGGATCTTGCGGTCGTCACGGCTCGTGCGCGCGAACATCGCGGCCATGGCGCTGTTCGGCTCCTACGTCGGCTTCCAGTTCATCGGCACGCTGTACTTGCAGTCCCTGCTCGGCTGGTCGTCGCTGCAGACAGCCTTCGCGTTCCTGCCCGCCGGCGTCATCGTCGCCTTCGGATCGACTCGCATCGCGCCGATCATCGACCGGTTCGGCACGCCGCGGTTGCTAGCGGTCGCGTTCGCCGTGCTCACCACCGGGTACGCGTTGTTTATCCGCCTCGGCACGAGTGCGTCGTACGTGACGTTGATGCTCCCGACGGTGGTGCTGCTAGGCATCGGCTTCGCAGTCGGGTTCCCATCGCTGAATGTGCAGGCGACAAGCGGTGTCGCGGACGACGAGCAGGGGCTAGCTTCCGGGCTGCTGAACACCTCGTTCCAGCTCGGCGGTGCCATCGGACTCGCGGTCGTGACCGCAGTGGTGACGAGCCACACGGGCGTCGGAACGAGCCCGAAGGCGGTGCTCGACGGCTTCCGCCCCGGCATCGCCGTCGCTACGGGGATCGGCCTACTCGGCCTCTTGGTTTCGTTGGCCGGAGTGTGGAGCGACCGGCGCGGTCGGCTCGCCGCGGTCGAGGACATCACGAGCGGGGACGACGGACCGTCGTATGAGGAGTTCGCACTTTCGGCACAGGACATGTAGGGCGCGGGACATGTAGTTCGCACATGCGGGTGCGCCGAGGCGGAAGTTGTCCACAGCGACCGCCGTTGGCCACCCGCTTGCGTGTGCCTGGCTGCAAACTCCACCCATGAAGACCAGCTGGTACGACGAGATCGCGCAGGGTGTCAGACAGCAATGCAGGCTGGACGACGAGGGCGGCACGTGGGTGCTCTTCCTTGACGAAGCCCGGCGTCCGATTAACGCGATGGCACTGCCGCACGAAGAGCTCGGGCCCCTGGATTTCGACGGGCTGGCGTCCGTTGTCGACGACGTCGACGCTCCTGCAGTGATCGTGGCGGTGCCGCGATTTGACGGCCAACCGCGCGCCGAAGACTGGCGCTTGTGGGAGGAACTGCGCAGCCGGATGGCGGTC
The DNA here is from genome assembly GCA_963809135.1 of uncultured Actinomycetes bacterium. Taxonomy (GTDB): domain Bacteria; phylum Actinomycetota; class Actinomycetes; order Acidothermales; family Acidothermaceae; genus PALSA-607. The sequence goes on along the minus strand of CAWEIG010000011.1, from coordinate 12,612 downwards.
GCTCGGTCCGAACTCGTCGACCTCGTGGTGGTCGGTGAGCGATCGTGGTGGTCGGCAACTGGTGCCACCTGATCACAGCAAGGTCCCGTCGTGGAACTACGACTGACCAGCGGGACGACTCTCGGCCCTGTCGAGATCGCGGTGACCGTCGCCGATCTCTAGTACACTGCGAGACCTAACGGACCACTGATCCACTCCCGCGAATCACTCTCGCAAGGAGCCCCGCAGGTGCCTCGTGGCGACGGCCGTCTGAATCACGATCTGAACCCTGACGAGAACGGCCCGCAAGATGCGTGCGGCATCTTCGGCATCTGGGCCCCTGGCGAAGAAGTAGCGAACCTCACCTACTTCGCCCTCTACGCACTCCAGCACCGAGGCCAAGAATCTGCCGGCATCGCGGTCAGCGACGGCCGCAAAATCCTTGTGTACAAAGACATGGGCCTGGTTTCGCAGGTCTTCAACGAGTCGAACCTCGCCAGCCTGCACGGTGATATCGCGGTCGGCCACACCCGCTACTCGACGTCCGGCTCATCGGTCTGGGAGAACGCGCAGCCGACGTTTCGTTCGACCGCCGTCGGCAGCATCGCGCTCGCGCACAACGGCAATCTGACGAATACCGGTGATCTTGCACAACTCGTCGAAAAGGCCCAGGCCGACAGCGGCGAGATCGCGTTTGATCACCGACCGCTGCGATCGACGTCCGACACTGATCTTGTCACCTCGTTGCTCGCGAGCCACCCCGACCGCAGCCTCGAGACCGCCGCGGTCGAAGTGCTGCGGCAGGTCGAAGGCGCCTTCAGTTTCGTGTTCATGGACGAGACCACGCTGTATGCCGCCCGCGATCGCTACGGCGTCCGACCATTGGCTCTTGGCAAGCTCGAGCACGGTTGGGTCGTTGCGAGTGAGACTGCGGCGCTCGACATCGTCGGTGCTTCCTACGTGCGTGAGATCGAACCAGGCGAACTCCTTGCGATCGATGAGAACGGGCCGCGGTCGGTAAGTTTCGCCGAACCCAACCCGAAGTTCTGTGTCTTCGAGTTCGTGTATCTCGCGCGTCCGGATTCGTCGTTCGACGGTCGCAGCGTGCATGCCACACGGGTGGAGCTCGGTCGACAACTCGCGCGCGAAGCCCCTGCCGAGGCCGACCTCGTGATGCCGACACCCGACTCCGGAACTCCGGCGGCGATCGGCTATGCCGAACAGTCCGGAATCCCTTATGCAGCAGGCCTTGTCAAGAATGCGTACGTCGGCCGCACGTTCATTCAGCCGTCACAGACGCTGCGCCAGCTCGGTATCCGGTTGAAGCTGAACCCGTTGCGCGACGTGATCCGCGGCAAGCGACTCGTCGTCGTCGACGACTCCATCGTGCGAGGTAACACCCAGCGTGCCGTGGTCCGCATGCTGCGCGAAGCAGGGGCAACCGAGGTGCACATTCGCATCTCGTCGCCGCCCGTGAAATGGCCGTGCTTCTACGGCATCGACTTCGCGACGCGAGCCGAGCTGATTGCCAACGGTCTGACGATCGAAGAGATCCGGACGTCGATCGGTGCCGACTCGCTGTCGTACGTCTCACTCGACGGGTTGGTGGCAGCGACCAATCGGCCTAAGGCCAACCTGTGTCGTGCGTGTTTCGATGGCGAATACCCGACCGTGTTGCCCGACCCGCAATTCATGGGCAAGCAACTGCTCGAGATCACCCCGGTCGAAGCGTTGATGCGCACGGTGCCCTCCGTGGGCGCGCACTCGGCCCTCGAACATCCGTGACCGCGAAACGGCCGTGACAGACCGCGCTACCTACGCCGCCGCGGGGGTCGACATCGAGGCCGGCGATCGCGCGGTCGAACTGATGAAGGCTTCCGTGAGTCGGGCGTCGCGTCCCGAGGTCGTGGGTGGCCTCGGTGGCTTCGCCGGCCTGTTCCGTTTCGACACCACGAAGTACCGCAGCCCTTTGCTTGCGACATCGACGGACGGCGTCGGTACGAAGGTGGCGATCGCGCAGGCGCTCGACAAGCACGACACGATCGGCATCGACCTCGTCGGCATGGTCGTCGACGATCTCGTGGTCTGTGGTGCAGAGCCGCTCTTCATGACCGACTACATCGCGTGCGGCAAGGTCGTGCCCGAGCGAATCGTAGCCATCGTCGGCGGCATCGCCGAAGGATGCACGGCAGGCTGGCTGCGCGCTGATCGGCGGCGAAACCGCGGAACATCCGGGATTGCTGTCGCCCGATGAGTACGACCTCGCTGGTGCGGGCACCGGCGTCGTCGAAGAAGACGACGTGCTCGGCGCACATCGGGTCGAGCGACGATGTCGTGATCGCGATGGCGTCGAGCGGGCTTGCACTCCAACGGGTACTCACTCGCCCGCCACGTCCTGCTGTCGCGCCCGGCTTCGCTGGCCCTTGACAACACGTCGACGAACTCGGCCGCACGCTTGGGCGAGGAACTGCTAGTCCCGACTCGCATCTACAGCCTCGACTGTCTCGCCCTGATGGCAGCGGTCGACGTTCATGCGTTTTCGCATGTCACCGGCGGCGGGCTGGCCGCGAACCTCGACCGCGTGTTGCCGGTAGGCGTCGACCTCGAGATCGATCGGACGACGTGGGCACCTGCGCCGATCTTCGATTTGATCCAGCGTCTGGGCGACGTCGCAACGCCAGAGCTGGAGCGGACGCTGAACATGGGCGTCGGGATGGTTGCGTTGTCGCGGCGGCGGACGTCGACCGTGCGCTCGAGGTTTTGCGAGCACGCGGTGTTTCGGCTTGGGTGGCTGGGCGAGCACATCCAGGCGATGGCCCAGGCACAACGACGCTGGTGGGCACGCACGCACGCTGAGCCGTGCACAGGCGTCGTGCAAAAGCACAATCGCAGCGGGCATCAGGCCCTAGCGAGAGCCGGAGGCTCCGTAGCTGTCGTCGAGATCGTCGTCTTCGTCTTCATCGGCGTCATTGAAGTCGCCGTCAGTTTCGTCAGCTTCGTCATCGGTCCAGCTCGACGTACTGGTGGCAGGCGTCGACGCAGCGCTCGCGAGTTCTTTGCGCAGAGCGTCGAGGTCGGTCCCGCCGCTCGAATACTTCAGCTCGCGGGCGACTTTCGTCTGCTTGGCTTTGGCCCGGCCGCGCCCCATGGCTCGACCCCCTCGTCGGGGCCGTTGCCCCGCATCGGACGACATGTTCAGACTCATACACAGTAGCTAGGCCCGGGCGTTCCCGCCGAGGCCGTCGGTACAGCGTACCCGTTCGAATCCGTCGCAGGCACCCCCGTTGATCGCGACGCGGGAGCCCCATTTCGGCTTGGCGGCTCCCGGTCGTGCGACGATGCGAGGGTGGCTGCCAGTTCCGGGTCGGCCCGCGGTGGGCTGACCGCGGTCGCCTCGTTCCTTCGGGTCTACGAGCCGCTCGAGGCCTTCCCGGCCGACGAGCGAGCGTGGTGGCGCGCGGTTGCCGCAAACGGTCCGCTGACGGCGTCCCAGATGGCTGCCCGCGAACACGCCGCGGCCCTGCGTGCGCTAGCTGCGCTCCCGCCGCGAGTGGTCACCGACCTCGACCTGACCGACGGCATCGCCCAACCGGTCGGCATCATTTTGGCGCCCGAGGCCGCTGATGGCCGCTTGCGCGTGTGCCCGATCGAGATGTCGTGGCGGTCGCTGCTCGCCCTCGAGGAGTTCCAGACCGACATCGTTCCGAGCGTGCTGCCCATCGTTCCTGCCTGCGTCGGTCGTCGACGCAGCGTCGACATCGCTGACCAGCCTGGTCTCCGAGCGCAGTTCCCTGACCGGGCCGCACGTTCGCAGCTGCCGGTGGTCGGTGCCGCTGCCCTGGCTGGCCGTGTTCCAGCCGAGTCATCGCCACGTCGAGGTGCAGGAGTCCGCCGCGCACCCACCCGCGACCTCAAGTCATCAAGAAACCGAGGCGGACGTCGAGCGGTTGCGCCCATCGGTCCAGCCGGCGCCGTCGTCGCGCTATCTCGCACCGATGGCCGACGCCAGACGCTGCGTGGCCCGGGCTCTCGCGTCGGTACGGGTAGCCGATACGTCGCTGCTGCCACTCGCGGAGCTCGAAGAACTGGGTCGCTGGCTCGAAGAGTTCCACGCGAGGTCCTACGTCGAGCTCGACTACACCGGCCTTGGGTCTGGGTTGGTGACCCGGGCCGGCGCGAGCCAGGGCGGATCGGCTGGCTCGGGCGGGTCGGGCAGCCCGGCGAGGCCGCAGGATCGGGCGAGGCGACCGAGGCAGCAGGACTGGTGGGGCTGGCGGGGACGAAGCGGTCGAGGATTCGGTCGCCGAGGTCAGCCGCGGCCTTGGCGAGCTACGCGCGGGCAACGTCGAGGCTGGGGTCTCGCGATTGTCCTTGGTGCGGGACAGATGGGACGAAATCCGCGCTCACGAGCACGCCTCCTAGCCTCGGCTGCGCCCGATCTGCCAATCCGTCGGCTACGCCGATCGGGCGATGACCTGTCGCACGGTCAACCAGGGCTAAATGGCGTATCTCGGACTAGTCCACGGAGATCGAAGGATGGCCCGGTCGGGCCATTTCGGACATCCCGCACTAATGCCAGTATTTGATTCAGTGGGTCGATTGCTCTCGATCCTCGGAAATCTGGGGAACGGCTCTGCCGATCCTTGTGTAGTTCGGGAACCGGCGTCCGCCGGTTCCGTTTGTGGGGGGACCGGCAGTCGCCGGTCCGACGAGGAGGAAGTTCCCTTGGCAAGCACTCGTACACCCGAGGCAGAGCCATTGCTCACGCCAGCCGAAGTGGCGACGATGTTTCGTGTTGACCCCAAGACGGTCACGCGATGGGCGAAAGCCGGCAAGCTCACGTCGATCCGCACGCTGGGCGGCCACCGCCGTTACCGTGAGACCGAGGTTCGTGCCCTTCTTGGCGGGATTCCTCAGCAGCGCGAAAGCGACTGACGGCTGATCGGCATCTGCCTGCTCCAATACTGAAGGCGTCGACCAGACGGTCGGCGCCTTTAGCTTGCCCAGGCCGCGGCGCCCCGTTTTTGCGCCGTTGTCGTCAAGGAACCTCAGGCGTGCTCCGATGCGTTGGGCATAGGGCGAGCAGTTACGCTTCCCGTTAGTACTTCTCGTGAGCCGTAGCTCTGTGGACGAAGCGAAGGGTGTCTGATGGTCGACGGACGCGACGACGGTCACAAAGGCCGGACGTCGACAAAGTACGCGGCTAAGAAGGCCGCGACCGAACGGATTGCCCTCGCTCGGGCCGCCGAACAGAAGGCCGCTCGCCGACGCAACATCATGGTCGCTGGCGGATCCACGCTCGCGGTCATCGTCGTCATCGGGCTGATTGTTGGCATCGGGCTCTCGACCAAGAAGGCTACGGGCGCCGGCAACCCGGTGAACGCGGCGTCGAGCACGATCACGTCGGGGTTGGCGAGCGCCGCGGCTCTGACGACGCAGCCGCCTGACATCTCACTGGTCAAGGGTCCGCCGTCGCGTCTCACCGGCGCACCTCTCACGAGCGGTGGAAAGCCCGAGGTTCTTTATGTCGGCGCGGAGTACTGCCCGTACTGCGCGGTGACCCGCTGGCCCCTCACCGTCGCGCTCAGCCGATTCGGCACTTTCAGCAACTTGAAGACGACGCTGTCGTCGGCGACTGATGCGGCTGGACCCAACACCCCGACGTTGTCGTTTCACGGTGCGAGCTACAGCAGCCCCTACATTGACCTGGTGACCCGCGAGCAGGAAGACGGCGTCGGCAAGCCGTTGGAGACGCTCACCGGAGCCGAGACCTCGTTGTTCGAGAACTACGGCAAGGGCTCTTACCCGTTCGTCGACTTCGGCGGCACCTGGATGCAAAGCGGCGCGAGCGCCGATCAGACCGAGTTGGCGGGCCTCACGCCTGAGGACGTCGCGAAGGACATCGCCGACCCGACAACGAAGCCCGGCGCGATGACGATGGCCGGTGCCGACACGTTCAGCGCGATCATTTGCAGCCTCGACGGCGGTAAGCCGGCGAACGTCTGTAGCTCGGTCGGCGTCGTGGCGGCGACGGCGGCGCTCAGCTCGATCAAGTAGCGACGCCGATTTCCAGCGCTGTGCTCAAGCGACGTCCGGTGCGAGCCGGCAGGCAGTCCGGCGCACCCGTGTGGGCTGCGCCGGTCGGCTTGGTGCTGACACTCATCGGCATCGGTCTTGCGACCTATCTGACGATCGCGCACTACGACACCCACGTGACGCTGGCGTGCTCGAGCAAGGGCGCGATCAACTGCGAAGCCGTCACCACGAGTGCGGAGTCGAAGCTCTTCGGCATCCCGGTCGCCGTGCTCGGCCTCGCGTATTTCGTCGGGATGCTGCCGTGGAACCTGCCGGCGGCGTGGCGGTCGCCCGACCCTCGGATCAAGATCGGCAGGCTCCTGTACGGCGCGTCAGGCATCGGGTTCGTCTGTTACCTGATCTACGCCGAGGCGATCATCATCAAGAAGATCTGTCTGTGGTGCACCGGCGTCCACATCACGACGTTCGTGCTTTTCATCGTCACGGTCTTTGCGAGCGCGCTAGCCATCCCGACCGATCCAGAGGACGACGAGCTCTAGAACCGACGCTGCCGGCCGCCGATCACTGTCCGTTTAGTGTTTAGTCGACCGGTTGTCGTCACATTGCGTAATCCGGTGCCGATGGGTTCGTAACGGGTCGCCCGACAACCGTCGCAGTGATCCGCCACGCGGCGTCCGAGGACCCTTTGCCTGCCCGCAGGGCGATCGGACGCCGCGCCCGCATCGCGGGCGGCATCCCGCGCCTACCGGTCGATCGAGCCCATGTTGGCGTACCGGTCACCGACGAAGCTGCCCTTGGGAGCTACCGCCTCGATCGCGGCCAACTCGTCAGCCGTGACCGACACATCGACCGCCGCGAGGTTCTCTTTCAGGTAACCCAACCGCTTGGTGCCGGGGATCGGGACGATGTCGTCGCCCTGAGCCAACAGCCACGCGATCGCCAGCTGCCCCGGCGTACATCCCTTCGCCGCGGCGATCTCGGTCACGCGCTGTACGAGGTCGAGGTTGCGCTGGAAGTTCTGGCCTTGGAACCGCGGTCCGTGCCGCCGGAAGTCACCTTCGTCGAAGTCGTCGGCGGTCTTGATCTGACCCGTTAGGAAGCCGCGGCCCAGTGGGCTGTACGCGACGAACCCGATGCCGAGCTGACGCACAAGGGGCAGCAACTCGTCCTCGGGATCGCGGCTCCACAAGCTGTATTCGGTCTGCAAAGCAGTAATCGGGTGGACGCCGTGTGCCCGGCCAATCGTCGACGGCGACGCCTCCGAGAGGCCGAGGTGACGAACCTTGCCGGCGTCGACCAGCTCCTTCATCGCGCCGACGGTGTCTTCGATCGGGACGGACTTGTCGACGCGATGTTGGTAGTACAAGTCGATGTGGTCGACCCCAAGGCGTTCCAACGACGCGTCACACGCAGCGCGCACGTAGTCGGGCTTGCCATTGATTCCGACGTAGGTGCCGTCGGGACTGCGCTCGTTGCCGAACTTGGTGGCGACGACGACCTCGTCGCGGCGGCCTGCGATCGCACGACCGACCAGTCGCTCGTTGGTGAACGGGCCATACATGTCGGCCGTGTCGAGGAAAACGCACCCTGCATCGAGTGCGTACCGGATAACCGCCAGCGATTCTGCGTCGTCGGTGGCGCCATAGAACTCGCTCATGCCCATGCAGCCGAGGCCGAGCTCGGAAACAGCGAGTTGGTGGGCGCCCGAACCGAGGTATCGGGTCTTCATGCCAGAACTCCCAGATCGTTTACGTCGTCTGAAGCGTGCAACACCAGATCGTTAGTTCCCACGACAGGCGGCTGCCACGCTGCGACAGGTGGATCGATCCCTCGTCGATGAGCTCGTGCACCATCGCCGACGTTGCCACAACGTCGGGAAGCGGGAATTCCTTCTTGGCGACCGGTTCCATCGCGGTACCGAAGACCTTGGAGGCCGCGGCCAGGATCGCTGCGTCGTCCTGGATCGTCCCAGTCGGCAAGTACACCCGGCCGCCGGGAGCAAGGTAGTCGGCAACGTTTTCGAGCATCGCCACGGGGAGTTCGGCGCCGGTGCGGCCGCCGCCCTTGCCGTCGGGGAACCACCCGGTCACCTGCGCGATCACGTCGGGGATCCCCGATACGTCGGCGATCACCACGTTGGCTCGAGTGCCCGCGACCGGCTCGAGAAGGTTGCCTGAGCGAAACTCGACGATGTCGGCAAGCCCGAGGCGCTCGGCGTTGGCGGTCGAGCAGTTGACCGCAGCCACCGAGAAATCGGTGCCGATGACCGCTGCCGCTCCGAGCTTGGCCGCCACGAGGGAGAGGACCCCGCACCCACAGCCGGCATCGACCACGACGTCACCCGGGTCGACGCGTAACGCCTCGGCGAGCACTTTGCTGGTCGAGCTCGGCACGAAAACGCCTGGGTCGACTACAACCTCGAAGGGCCCGGCTACACCACGCCAGACGTACGTACGCGCAGCGTCGTCCGCCTCCGGCATCGCTCTTCCCTTCTGCACCCGTGTCCCGCCGCGGCCTAAGCCTAATGGCGCGGTGGCGATACCCAAATGATGTCAGGCAGCGGCACGCAAGGCGCGCAGGGCCTCGCGGATCTCGTGTGTCGACGGGATCGACACGCCAAGCGAGGTGACCTTGCGCCAGGCGATGCGGCCCTCGGGATCGATGACGAACACTGACCGGCGGATTCCGAGGGGGCCGACGATGCCATACGCATGAGCCACCTCGCTGTCGACGTCGGTGAGCAGTGGCATCTTCAGCTTCTTGGCGCCGGCGAACTCTCGATGCGACTCGACGCTTTGGGGTGAGATGCCCCACACCTCGGCGTCGAAGAGGTGCAGGTCGGAGATGTTGTCGGAGTAAGTGCACAGTTGGCGGGTGCAGACCAGCCGCTCGTCGCCGGGATAGAAGGCGAGCACGGTCGGGGCACCACGTCGCTTGGCGAGGCTGAAATCGGCCACGCCGTTATACCAGCCAGCGAGGGTGAAGGTGGGCGCGGTCGATCCGACAATGAGGGCCATGCCGTCTTTTCGGCGTCCCGCCTGGATGCCTTCAGTCGAGGCATGCGGTCAGTTCTAGGCGTAGCTAGTTGCGGGGTTGGCTGCTGAAGTTGTTGGTCCACAGCGCGCGAGAGCCGGCTTCACCCGTGCGGACGACCTGTTGCACCGCGCCTACCGAGATTGCGACGGCGAGGACGCCGACCACGATGCGACCGGCCGGACCGTGCAGGGACGGAGTGCTGCTGCGCTCCCACAGCCAGACCAGCACGGCGATCACGAACAGCCCGATCATCCAGGGCAAGACCTGCTTGCCGAGCGCCACGTGCTTGAGAATCAGCGGAGTCGAAGCGACGCGAGCCTGCAGCCATTTGCCGGCGTGGGTCGTGACCGGAACGGTTATCAGCGCTCCGAGTGCGACGAGCGGCGTCAGAACACCGAGCCGCTTACCCGCAGCGGGCCACACCGCGGCCGCGATCAGCACGAGGGCGGCGATCGGAACGGCCGCGAGCACGAGATGGACAAGCAGGACGTGGGCAGGCAGGCCTTGAATCTTGGTCGGGCCCATGACGCCTCCAACCGTTGGTGAGCTTTGATCAGCGCAACGGCTTTGGTCCGCACGCGGTTCACACGTGCGGTTCGGGTGGGCGGAACCTGACAGACCGTCGCTGGCGTCGAAGGGCCATGACGGCGGGACGGCGCGGTGCCGGAGCCTCGAGTGGCCAGGGACAGGATCGAACTGTCGACCTCCCGCTTTTCAGGCGGGCGCTCATACCGACTGAGCTACCTGGCCGTGCGTACGAGCTAGAAGAGCAAGTGCGGTCCCGACGGGATTCGAACCCGCGACCTCCGCCTTGACAGGGCGGCGTGAACTCCAGGCTTCACCACGGGACCATGGCTTTCGAACTGCTGACTTCGAACTGCTGATCGATCTGCGGTGCGTGCCCCCAACGGGATTCGAACCCGTGCCGCCGCCTTGAAAGGGCGGTGTCCTGGGCCACTAGACGATGGGGACGGTAGCCAGTTGGGCTCGCATTAGGCCACAGCCCCGGCGTCATCCGTCGGGGACTGGTCAAGCATAGGGGACGGTCCCATGATTTGCTGGCCGGGTGGTCAGCAGTGGTTGACGTCACGCGTGAGCGCTTCGAGGCGCTTGTCGCCCAAGCCCTCGACGGCATTCCGGAGCAGTTCACCAAGGCGATGCGCAATGTGGCTGTCTTTGTCGAGGACTCGTCAGGCGACCCGAGACTGCTCGGCCTTTATGTCGGGATCCCGCTGACGGAGCGGACAACGTCCTACGCAGGGGTCCTGCCCGACCGGATCATGATCTATCGCCTGAGCATCTGCGCCTACTGCGACTCCGAGGAGCAGGTGGTCGCCGAGGTCAGGAAAACGGTGGTACACGAAGTCGCCCACCACTTCGGCATCGACGACGAGCGCCTGCACGAACTGGGCTACTGAACGCGACCGTGACGCGCTCCTGACGTTCCTCGAACATTCGCGGCGTCTACTGCAGGTATGAGCACGCAGAGTTCTGACGCGTCGCGCAGTGACCTGGCCCACCTGTACCGCCGCGCCGGGTTCGGTGCGACCGCCGCAGAACTCGACGCCGCAATGGCGGCGGGCTACGCCGCGACGCTAGCTGCTCTCGTAGTGCCCGCATCCAGCACTGACCCTGGCGTCGAGGCAACGCCGGCACCGCAATTCGATGTGCTCGCGCCGCCGGGCAAGACCGCGACCGCTGCTGCTCGCCAGCAGTACGCCGCGCAGGTACGCACTGAGTCAGTCAACCTCGCGCTGTGGTGGGTCGACCGGATGGTGGTGGCAACCAACGCGTTTCCGGAGAAGCTGACGTTCTTCTGGCACGGGCATTTTGCGACGGCTATCCAGAAAGTGCGCAGTGCTGCGTTGATGTTGCGGCAGAACGAGCTGTTCAGAACCCAGGGGCTTGGTGCGTTCGACGTGCTTGATCTGGCCGTGGCCCGCGATCCCGCCATGATGATCTGGCTCGACACCGCGCAGGACGTTTCCTCGCATCCGAACGAGAACTTCGCGCGCGAGAACATGGAACTTTTCACGCTGGGCTACGGCAATTACACCGAGGACGACGTGCGAGAGGCTGCTCGCTGCTACACGGGCTGGCGGTACAACCGAGCGACAGATGCCTTTACCGAGGTCGCCCGCCTGCACGACAACGGGTCGAAGACCGTGCTTGGCCAGACCGGCGACTTCGACGGCACGGACGTCGTCCGCATTCTCACTCACAGCACCGCTTCGCAGCGCTGGTTGTGCACGCGCGTCTGGTGTCGGTTCGCAAAGACGATCACCACCGATCCGGTGGTCAACACCTTGATGACGACGTATGCCCAACACCTCGACGTCGGCGAGTTGATGAAAGCGGCATTTACGGCACCGGAGTTTCTCGCAACCAAAGGCGAGCTTGTGAAGCAGCCGGTCGAGTTTGTCGTCGGCGCGTTGCGAGCGCTCAATCTGCGTGCGGACAACAAGAAGTACCTGGCAGTGTTGCAAAACCTGGGCCAGGTGCCGTTCGATCCGCCGAACGTAGGCGGTTGGCCGACGGACGACGCATGGCTTACGACCGCGGCGAGTTACACAAGGCTCCAGTTCGCACGCACGATTGCCAGCACCGGTGACATCTCGGCCGTCGCCGATGAGCCCGCATCAGCACGGGCCGACGCGGCCGCACACCTGCTCTCAGTCGACGCGTGGGGATCGCAGACCCAAGTCGCGCTCGCCCAAGTCGCAGACGATCCGGTTTCGCTCGTGACCCTTGCCCTGTGCGCTCCCGAATACGTCGTGAATTAAAGGAGTCGGTCATGCCGAGGTCGATGTCGAGACGGCAGTTCCTCATCACGAGTGGGGTCGTGAGCGGCGCTGCCCTTGCTGCCGGCGCGACGGGCTGCTCGTTCCACCACCTCGTGGCCGCTGGGAAGAAGACGCCGCTGGCTGTTGGCACCAAGATCCTCGTGCTGGTCACCATGTACGGCGGGAACGATGGACTGAACACCGTGATCCCGTACACCGACAAGGCGTACTACGCGGGGCGGCCTGACCTCGCCTACGAGCAGGCCGACGTGCTCCCGCTGGCCGATGACCTCGGGCTGAATCCGTCGATGACGGGATTCAAGAAGCTCTACGACGCCGGGCAGCTTGCCGTCGTCCGTGGAGTTGGCTATCCAAACGCCGATCGCAGTCATTTCCGCTCGATGTCGATCTGGCAGACCGCGTCTCCCGACACTCCGCAGGTGACGGGCTGGCTCGGACGCTGGCTCGACGCCAATGGCGCCGACCCGTTGCTCGCGGTCAATGTTGGTCCGGTGTTGCCCCCGCTGCTCGCTGGGCAAAAGTGCGCGGGAGCTGCCCTTCCGTCAGCCGGCGGCGTCACGTTGCCCGACGGCAGCTACGGCAGTGGGCTGCGCGCGCTCGACGCGGTGTCGATGGCGAGCCAACCGCTGGCGCAACGGGTCGCCCAGTCGGGCACGGACCTCTTCAGGGTGGCCACTACGTTCGGGCCGACGCTCGCATCCCCCGCTCCCGCGACCGCAGGCAGGACAGCGTCGGGCGGGGCGAACGACATCGCGGG
>CAWEIG010000010.1:0-278737 GCA_963809135.1 uncultured Actinomycetes bacterium | reverse complement strand
CGTCGCCGAGCGATCAACCGGTCGACTCGGCCGACCCCGACGCGACGGCGCCGGCTGAACCCGCCGAGAACGCACCCGCGCCATCAGTTCACGCCCCGCTACGGCGCCGACCCCCATCTCGGATCTTTTCCTTACAACGAAGCCGAACGGCCTGCGTACGTAGCACCCCCGGCGCCGGCACCCGACTACACGGTGCCTGACAACGTGGCGCCGCCGGCGTATACCCCTCCGACGTACCCAGCGCCGTCGACCTATGCCCCTCCGGCGTACGCGCCGCCGCCGACCTACCCGCCTCCGGCGTACGCGCCGCCGCCCTCGTGGTATGGCCCGCCGCCGCCGTCCACCCCTTCTGGCTATGGCCCCTCGAGCTATCCGCCTCCGACCTCGTCCGCCCCGGCGTTTCCCGCAGCCACCCCGTATGGCGAGCCAGTAGCGGATCCGCGAGCGACGAAGGCCGGACGCCGGTCTGGCTGGCCATCGTTGTTCGCGGTCGCGGGCATCGCTGCTCTGATCGGTGCCCTTGTCGCGGGGGGGCTAGTCGCCGCCACGAAGAAGACGACGAAGACACCTGCCGCGGTGTCGACGCCCTCAGTTTCGGGATCAGCATCGACAGTTGCGGTGCAGCCGCCCGTTAGTTTGCCGTCGGGCTCGGTCGCGCAGATCGCAGCGACGCTGCTGCCTTCGGTCGTGTCGATCATCGTGACGTCTGGTGACTCAGGCGACGAGGGCACCGGCATCGTGCTGACTGCCGACGGCAGCATCCTCACGAACAATCACGTTGTCGAGTCGGCAGCGTCGTCCGGCATCATCGCGGTCACCTTGAACGACGGACGCACGGTCAAGGCCACGATCGTCGGCCGCGATCCGACCACCGACCTGGCCGTCATCAAGGCCGCGGGTGTCACCAACCTGCACCCCGCCACCCTGGGGCAGGACTCCTCGCTCGTGGTCGGCCAGCAGGTGATCGCGATCGGTTCGCCACTCGGCCTGTCGAACACCGTGACCTCGGGCATCGTGAGCTCGCTGAACCGCCCGGTGTGCACGCAGAACTGTGATGGCACCGGCGGCGGTTCGGCATCGACGCCGACCGTGCTCGACGCGATCCAGACCGACGCGGCGATCAACCCCGGCAACTCCGGCGGCCCGCTCGTCGACATGTCGGGCAAGGTGGTCGGGGTCAACTCGGCGATCGCGACGTTGGACCAAGGCCAGACCGGGTCGGGCGCGCAGTCGGGCAGCATCGGCGTCGGATTCTCGATCCCGATCGACGAGGCACGGCGCGTGGTTGACGAGCTGGAAAAGACCGGCCACGCCAACCACGCACTTCTCGGCATCGGACTTCAGGATTCGGTCGACGCCGTGCTCCATACCCCGAACGGCGCCAAGGTCGTCACGGTCACGAGCGGCGGCCCTGCGGGCAAGGCCGGCGTCCAGGTGGGCGACATCATCGTGAAATTCGACACGCGCACCATCGTCGACGCTGATTCGCTGATCGCGGCCACCCACGCGGCCGTGCCGAACTCGACGGTGACCATCAGCTACTACCGGGGCGGTCACACGACCACCGCTCAACTCACACTCGGGTCAGCAGCGTCGAGCTAGTGCTCAGGCCGCCGGCCGATCGAAGTAGTGTCCCTTGTCGAGGTCGTCGATGAGGCCGAGCTGAGTCGGTTGCCATCCGAGCAGTTCGCGCGTGTACGTGCTGGACGCCGGGGCGTCGAGCCCGATGAATCCGCCGAGCCAACTGAAGTGCTCGGCCGCGTCGTCGGGGGAGATCGAGACCACCGGCACGTTCAGATGCCGACCGATGACCTCCGCGACCTCGCGGATCGCCACGCCCTCCTCGGCGACTCCGTGCAGCGTTGCACCAGCCGGAGCCTTGTCCACCGCCAAGCGGAAGAGGTTCGCGGAATCGAGCCGGTGTACTGCGGGCCACCGGTTCGACCCGTCGCCGACGTACGCCGAGACACCCTTATCGCGTGCGATCCCGACGATTGCCGCCATGAACCCGTTGTCTCCGTCACCGTGGTTGGTCGGAGAAAGCCGCACGATCGACGACCGGACGCCGCGCGAGGCCAACGAGAGCGCGAACTCGGCCGTCGCTGCCCGTGCGCTCGGACCCGGGCCATGAGCGGGTCACGCCGGCGCCATCGTGGCCGTCCCGCTCGGTCGCTACTCGGCCTGTGATGAGCCCGAGAATCCCTGACGCGATGACGAGCGGGCGGTCAGATCCGGCGAGCGCCTCGCCGAAGATCTCGACTGCGCGGCGATCGGCGGTAGCGGCGCCCTGGAAGTCGCCGGAGAAGGCGAGGTCGTGCTTGAAAGCCAGGTGAATCACGCCGTCCGAAGCTGCGGCAGTAGCCGCAAGGACGTCGAGATCGTCGATTGTGCCCCGCTGGACCTCTGCTCCCGCCGCGGCGAGCGCGGCGGCGGACTCGATCTGAGCGGGCCAATCCGACGACGCGGTGCCCCGCCCCAAGGAGTTCCGGGACGACAGCGGATCCGAGCCAACCGGACGCGCCGGTAACGAATACCCGCATGAAGGTCTCCAAACGATCGATGTCAGTTACTGTCATGACCGTAGCACACGATGTCAGAGGCTGTCATCAACTAGGATCCGGGGCATGGGCAGATGGGAGCCAGACGCGATCGGCCGGCTCCAGGTTGCGGCCATGGAGTTGTACGCCGAGCGGGGATTCGAACAAACGACCGTGGCCGAGATCGCCGCGCGGGCCGGCCTCACCGAACGCACGTTCTTTCGGCACTTCACTGACAAGCGAGAAGTGCTGTTCGCGGGCTCCGCCTATTTGCAAGAACTCCTTGTGAGCACGCTCGCCGGCACACCTGATTCGGCGCCACCCATCGACGCCGTCGCCGCGGCACTTGCGGCCGCCGGTGATCTCCTCGGTCAGCGACGTGAGTACTCCCGCACGAGGCAGGCCGTCATCGCCGCGAACCCCGACCTGCAGGAGCGCGAGCTCATCAAGCTCGCCGCGTTGTCGTCGCGCTCGCGAACACACTGCGCCAGCGCGGAGTCGCTGACCCGACCGCCAGCCTCGCTGCCGAGGTCGGGATCGCGGCGTTCAAGGTCGCGTTCGAACGTTGGGTCGACCAGGCGGAGGACGCCGAGCAGCGCGGTCTGACGCAGCTCATCCGCGAGTCGATCGACCAGCTCAAGGCAGTGACCGCAGGGAAGTAGGGCACCGCTCGCGCCTGAGCGCTCTAGGGCGTGGGTCGCGCGAGAGTCCGGCTGATCGCTTCACCGGCAGCGACCACCGCGCGCGCGTGCAACCGACCCGGGTTGCGCGACAGCCGCTCGATCGGACCCGACACCGAGACCGCGGCCACGACGCGGCCGGCGGTGACCGCACCGGTGCTGAGACCGACGCGACGCCGGGCTGCCGTTCCGCGACGCTGGCTGCCCAGCCCTGTCGGCGCACCCGCGCCAAGGTCTGCGCGGTGAAGACGGCGTTCGCGACGCCGCGATGGAGCCGTTCGGCGTCCTCCCACGCGAGCAGCACCTGGGCCGCCGATCCGGCCGTCAGCGGCAACCGGGTTCCGATCGGAACCGTGTTTCGCAGGCCCGCCGGGAGCTCGGCCGCCGCGACGCACACCCGCACGTCGCCTTGGCGTCGGTAGAGCTGCGTGCTTTCACCGGTCGCATCGCGCAGCTTCGCAAGCACCGGGCCGGCGACCGCGATCAACCGGTCTTCGCCGCCGGCTGCCGCGAGCTCCGCAAGCCTGGGTCCGAGCACGAAGCGGCCCTCACTGTCGCGGGCGACGAAGCGGTGTCGCTCGAGGGCGACGGCCAGGCGGTGCGCGGTCGGCCGCGGGAGACCGGTGAGTGCGACGAGACTCGCCAGTGACGCCGGACCCGCCTCCAGGGCGGAAAGTACGGCAACCGACTTGTCCAGAACGCCAACACCGCTAGACTCGTCCATGTACTGATACTGCCGTCTCAGCATGCGAGACGCAAGTCGCACACAGTCACACTTAGTCAAGGGTGGAGTGAGTTCATGGGTAAGACACTGGCGGAGAAGGTGTGGGACGAGCACGTCGTGCGCCACGCTGAGGGCGAACCCGATCTGGTCTACGTCGACCTCCACCTTGTTCACGAGGTCACGAGCCCGCAGGCATTCGACGGGTTGCGACTCGCGGGCCGCACCGTTCGGCGTCCCGATCTCACTATTGCGACCGAAGATCACAACGTGCCGACGATCGACATCGACCAGCCGATCGCCGACCTGGTATCGCGCACGCAGGTCGACACGCTGCGACGCAACTGTGCGGAGTTCGGCATCAGGTTGCACCCGATGGGCGACGCTTCGCAGGGGATCGTGCACGTCATCGGACCGCAGCTCGGGCTGACGCAGCCGGGCATGACGATCGTGTGCGGCGACTCGCACACGTCGACCCACGGCGCATTCGGCGCGCTCGCGTTCGGCATCGGCACCAGTGAGGTCGAGCACGTTCTCGCGACCCAGACGCTCCCGCTCTACCGGCCGAAGACGATGGCGATCACGGTGAACGGCGTGCTGCCGGCGGGCGTCACGAGCAAGGACATCATCCTGGCCGTGATCGCGAAGATCGGCACCGGCGGCGGGCAGGGATACGTCATCGAGTACCGCGGCGAAGCGATCCGCGCGCTGTCGATGGAAGCCCGCATGACCGTATGCAACATGTCGATCGAAGCCGGTGCGCGCGCGGGCATGATCGCACCCGACGAGACCACTTTCGCTTACCTGAAAGACCGTCCGCACGCGCCTCAGGGCGCCGACTGGGACGCTGCTGTCTCGCACTGGCGCACGCTCGTGACCGACGACGACGCGACGTTCGATGTCGATGTCGACGCTGGACGCCGCGGAGCTCACGCCGTTCGTTACGTGGGGCACCAATCCGGGCCAGGGAGCGCCACTGGGATCGAGCGTTCCCGACCCGGCGCTGATCGCCGACGCAGGCGAGCGAGGCAGTGTCGAACGCGCCCTCGAATACATGGGGTTACAGGCCGGCACGCTGCTGCGTGACATCAAGGTCGACACCGTGTTTCTCGGGTCGTGCACCAACGGCCGCATCGAGGATCTGCGCGCCGCCGCAGCAGTTCTGCGCGGACGCAAGGTTGCGGACTCCGTCAGGGTGCTCGTTGTTCCCGGCTCGATGGCCGTGAAGGCGCAGGCCGAAGCGGAGGGCCTCGACAAGATCTTCACCGAGGCGGGAGCCCAGTGGCGCAGTGCCGGCTGCTCGATGTGTCTCGGTATGAACCCCGACCAGTTGGCGCCGGGCGAACGGTCGGCGTCGACGTCGAACCGAAATTTCGAAGGCCGCCAAGGTAAGGGTGGCCGTACCCATCTGGTCTCGCCACTGGTTGCCGCCGCGACCGCAGTGACAGGACACCTGTCCGCGCCGTCCGATCTCGACTGACGCCCGCATCTGAAGGAGACGTTCTCGATGGAGAAGTTCACGACTCACACGGGTCGGGCGCTGCCGTTGCGCCGCAGCAACGTCGACACCGACCAGATCATCCCTGCCGTGTATCTGAAGCGCGTCACGCGCACCGGCTTCGAGGACGGCCTCTTCGCTGCATGGCGCGCTGATCCCGGAGTTCGTCTTGAACAAGCCCGAATACGCGGGCGCCGATGTTTTGGTTGCCGGTCCTGACTTCGGCACCGGGTCTTCGCGTGAGCACGCCGTGTGGGCGTTGCAGAACTATGGCTTCAAGGCGGTCATCTCGCCGCGGTTTGCCGACATTTTCAGGGGAAACTCGCTGAAGGGCGGCCTTCTGACTGTGCTGATCGGTGAGGACGATGTCGAGGCGTTGTGGCAAGCGATCGAGGCCGATCCGACGCTCGCAGTGACCGTTGATCTCGTCGCGCGCGAGGTTCGTTACGCCGACGTCGTGTTGCCGTTCGAGATCGACGACTACACGCGGTGGCGTCTCATGGAAGGGCTCGACGACATCGGATTGACTCTGCGGCACGCCGACGATGTCGACACCTTCGAGACGACGCGTCCGGCATGGAAGCCGCGCACGATCCCGGCGGCGGTGTGATCGCACGTGATCGCGAAGCGCGAAAGCGCGTGACTGATGGGGTTTCCGGTCAGCATTTAGCCCAGATTTTCCGCGACACAAGGAAATTCTTGTCTCCGGTCGTTGTCTTGAGGCCGTTCGGGGCCTAGGTTCACCCCGAGTCGAGTGTGCACTCGACAACATCCTCCGGAGGGGCACGTGAACAAGGCGGAACTGATCGACTCCATCGCCGGCCGCCTAGGCGATAACAAGAAAGCTGCAACCGAGGCGGTCGAGGCCGTCATCGACACGATCACTCGAACCGTGGCGAAGGGCGAGAAGGTCGCCATCACCGGGTTCGGCATCTTCGAGAAAGTCGAGCGGGCGGCACGGATCGCCCGCAACCCTGCGACAGGCGCGCAGGTCAAGGTCAAGAAGACGTCCGTGCCGAAGTTCCGGCCCGGCACGCAACTGAAGGCTGTCGTCAGCGGCGCAGTGAAGCTTGCTGCTCCCGCGAAGGCCGGTCGAAGGCTGCACCGGCTAAGGCGGCGGTACGCAAGGTTGCGGTCAAGAAGGCTGCGGTCAAGAAGGTCGTCGCGAAGAAGGCGGCACCCGCGAAGAAGGCCGCGCCTGCGAAGAAGGTCGTCGCGAAGAAGGCGGCACCTGCGAAGAAGGCTGCGCCGCGAAGAAGGCTGTCGCCAAGAAGGCTCCGGCCAAGAAGGCTCCCGCCAAGCGGTAGCGAAGAAGCAGACTGCGAACGCTTATGTGGGGCCGGGATCCGTCAGGATCCCGGCCCCTGTTCTGTCTGCGTGCGCATGTTCACTAGCAACGCAGCGCTGCGGTTGCGCTACCAACGCCGATGCGCAGGGCCGCGCGCAGGCTCGCGTCGTCGTCGACGTCGCACCGCAAACCCTCGATGCTGTCGTCGACTGCCACCGCGCCGAGCGCGCGATGCCGTGCGAACGACCCGGCGCCGAACGACGGGTGCAGGTGCTCCGCCGCCCGCGCCGCGAGCAGCGTGGTGCCGTCACCAGCACGATCGGCGACCACGACCATGACGGCCGACATCGCGGGCGTCGATGCGATGCTTCAGGACGCCGCCAAGTTCGGCCGCACGCAGCGCGGGCAGGTCGCCCGTCAGCAATGCGACACCGCAGCCGGGGTAGCATCGATGCGGCGATCGAGATCCCGTGCTCGAGCGCTGCGTTGAGCCCGGCTCGTGGTTGCATCGGGCACAACGGTCGCGCCCAGCGCCGTCGCCGCGCGCACGTATCCGGTCGTCATCGGTCACGACGAGAACCGATCTGACGCCGTGTGTCGCCGCCGCGACGGCGAGGGTGTCGAGCAACATAGCCAGAGCCAGTGCGGGACGCCGGGCGCCGGCGACGTCAGCGAGGCGAGATTTTGCGATGGTCAAGCTCTTGGCAGGGATCACGACGACCCAGGTCACGTCGTCGGAAGGTATCGCGGCACCCATTTGGGCACCGACGCTACTAGCACCAGGTGGACGCTTGAGCCGCGCCGACCGGCCCGACTCGACACTGCGCAGGCGAGCACGGGACACTGACCATTCACACCTCGACCGGCAGGATTGGTGAATGACAGCAGCAAAGCGGCGCCCGAACAGGCAAGCACCTCGCCTGGTTTCACGTGCCAGCGGCGATCGCGAAGCCGTTTCTCTGGACCTGCACTCGGCCGGTCTGGCGCGGGCTTGAGAACATCCCTGCCGAGGGTGGCGTCATCATCGTCGCCAACCACGTGACGATCGTCGACCCGATCACGCTTGCCCACGCGGTCTACGACGGCGCGCGCCGCACCCCGAGCTTTCTCGCCAAGTCGGAGCTGTTCAAGGTGCCGGTCGTCGGCTGGCTGCTGCGAAAGGCAGGTCAGATTCCGGTCTACCGCCGAACCCGCGATGCGGTGAACTCGCTGCGCGAGGCCGAGGCCGCTGTTGCCGAGGGCGAGTGCGTGATCATCTACCCCGAAGGCACCTGCACCCGCGACCCGAACGGTTGGCCGATGGTGGCCAAGACAGGGGTGGCTCGCCTGGTGCTCGCCAGTGGCGTGCCGGTCATTCCCGTTGCGCACTGGGGGAGCCAGGAGATCTTGCGGTACGGATCCAAGCGACTCCACCCGTTTCCGCCGAAGAAGGTCTACGCCGTCGCGGGCGCGCCCCTGCGATCTCTCGCGTTTCGAGGGCGTCGAACCGACCAAGGAAGTGCTGCGCGAGGTCACCGATCTGCTGATGACGAGAGTGACCGAGCTTGCTCGGCGAGATCCGCGGCGAGACCCCGCCCGCGACGTTCTTCGAGGCAAAGCCGGCGAGCGCGGCGTGAGTCGAGCGGCGGTCTTCGGCACCGGTTCGTGGGGCACCGCGTTCGCGATGGTGCTTGCCGACGCCGGCACGACGGCGACGCTGTGTGGTCGGCGTCCCGAGATCGTCGAATCGATCAACGAGCAGCATCACAATCCTTGGTACCAAAGGGGCATCGAGCTTCCCGACACCATCCGCGCGACGACCGATCCGGTTGAGGCGCTCGATGGCGCCGACTTCGTCGTCCTGGCGATCCCGGCCCAGACGCTCCGCACGAATCTGATCGCGTGGGCGCCGTTGTTTCCCCGCGACGCGTTGCTGGTCAGCCTGATCAAGGGTGTCGAGCTGGGCACCACCAAGCGCATGAGCGAGGTGATCCGCGAGGTCGTCGACGTGCCAGCAGAGCAGGTCGCCGTGGTGACCGGTCCGAACCTCGCGCGCGAGATCGCCGAGCGCCAGCCAGGCGCTGCCGTCGTCGCGTGTACTGACGCCGAGAATGCGGGTCGTCTTCAGGCGGCTTGCCAGACGGCCTACCTGAGGCCCTACACGAACACCGACGTCGTGGGCTGCGAGCTTGCGGGTGCGGTGAAGAACGTGATCGCCGTCGCGGTCGGTATCGCCGACGGCATGGGCTTCGGCGACAACTCGAAGGCATCGCTGATCACCCGCGGGCTTGCCGAAACCGCGCGTCTCGGTATGGCACTCGGTGCCGACCCGCTGACGTTTTCTGGCCTGGCCGGTCTCGGCGATCTGGTGGCAACCTGCTCGAGCCCGCTGTCGCGCAACCGCAGCGTCGGTGAGCATCTGGGCCGCGGCATGAGTGTCGACGCAGCGCTGGCGGCGACCACCACGACAGCCGAGGGAGTCATGTCGTCGCGATCGATCCTCGAGCTGGCCCATAAGCACGACATCGAAGTTCCGATCATCGAGGTCGTCGTCTCGGTGCTGTACGAGCAGATGCAGCCGCGCGACGGCGTGGCGAGATTGATGGGGCGAAGCGCGAAGTCAGAACGGCACCACGGCTAGAGACGCGGGTCCCGACCGCAGTGACGGATAAGGTCGGCGTCGTGGAGTCGATGCGCCCAAAGCCTGGTACCAAGGAACGCCCTGACGGCAAGGTGCGGGTCGCCGTGCTGTTCGGTGGGCGCAGCACCGAGCACTCCATCTCGTGCGTGACCGCGGGCAGCGTGCTCGCAGCGCTCGACCGCGAGCGGTACGACATCGTTGCGATCGGCATCACGCGTGAGGGTCGCTGGGTGCTCACCACGGGTGATCCGGCCGACCTCCAGATCCGCGGGGGCATATTGCCCGAGGTCGCGGCGTCCGATGCGTCGATCGTGCTCGCCGCCGACCCGACTGCGCCCGAGCTTGTCGTGTTCGAACCCCTCGCCGTCCCACGTGTCTTGGGTGATGTCGACGTCGTACTTCCGTTGCTGCACGGGCCCTATGGCGAAGACGGCACGATCCAGGGGCTGCTCGAACTGGCCGGCATTCCCTACGTCGGTGCGGGCGTCCTGTCATCGGCGGCGGCGATGGACAAGCAGTACATGAAGCTCGTGTTGCACAGCAGTGGCCTGCCCGACATCCCGCACGTCGTGGTGCAGCGGCGCGAGTGGGACGACGATCCGTCGGCGGTTCGCGAATCCGTTGCGAGTCTCGGGTTTCCCGTCTTCGTGAAGCCCGCTCGCGGGGGATCGAGCATTGGCATCAGCAAGGTGCACGATGCTGGGCGAGCTCGACGCCGCGATCGAGTTGGCCCGCCAGAGCGATCCGAAGGTGATCGTCGAGGCGATGATCGAGGGCCGCGAGATCGAGGTCGGGGTGCTCGAAGGAGTCGACGGCGGGCCGCCCGACGTCAGCGTCGCTGCCGAGATCACCATGCGCGGCGAGCGCGAGTTCTACGACTTCGACGCGAAGTACCTCGACCTCGATACCGACATCACCGTTCCCGCGGTGCTCGCGCCCGACATCGAGGTGCAGATCCGGCGCTTCGCGGTCATGGCGTTCGAGGCCTTGTCGTGCGAGGGACTTGCCCGCGTCGACTTCTTCGTCACGCCGGCACAGCGGGTGCTGGTGAACGAGGTCAACACGATGCCCGGATTCACCCCGACCTCGGTGTTTCCGCGCGTATGGGCGGCGAGTGGCATCGACTACCCGTCGCTGCTCGATCGCCTGATCCAGAGCGCGCTGCGGCGCCCGGCAGGTCTGCGCTAGCCCGCGCGCGGCTGCTAGTCCGCTCGCGGCGGTCCCGGCCTGTCTAAAGCCGGACCCGCCACCCGTCGAAGATCGTCACGCCAATCCACGGGAGGCACCGTGTCGAGCGACTTCGACTTCTTCGCCGGGCCGCGCACGCCGGCGGCACCGGCCGCGCCAGCGGCTCCTTCGGCGTGGGCACCCGCGGCCGCTTCGGCATGGGCGCCGCCGGCGCAGCAAGACCAGCGATTCGGCTCGGCTGTCGGCGAATGGCAGCCCATGTCGACCCCGCCCACCGGACAGTTCGCCCCGGCGTCCCGGTCGTCGCGGCGGCCGCTCGCCATCGTTGCCGTCGTTGCTGTAGTCGCGGTCATCGCGGGGGGCGCCTTCTACGTCTCCACGTCGCCCGCATCCGGTGCCGCTGCCCGACGACGCTCGCCGGCCTGCCGAAGATCTCGCTTCCTTCGGCGCAGGCGCATGAACTCGACTCCGACAAGCACAGCCTGCGCGGTGACGGCGTGCACGACGTCTCGATCGGCGTCTACGGCAGTCTCTGCTCGGAGCGCCCAGCGGGCCTCGTGGTGATCGCCGGGCCGCACGCCGTCGACTGTTCCTGATTTCAGTCAGCTGGCCAACGCCGTGGGCCAGGTCGGCCAGGCGGCCGGCGTCACGGTCACGCCGCAGACGCTGACGTCGGGGGCTTCGACATTGGAGTGCGCGACGATCTCGAGCGCAGGGTCAGTCGATCCCGTTCTGCGCGTGGCAGGGAACGCACGCCGTCATTGCTCGGTTTCGGCGAGCAGATCTCTGCGCAAGACACCGCCGACGCGCTCGAACAGGCGAGGTTGCGCGCCAACCTCAGCTAACCGCCGTCCGGCCGGCACCTACAGGTGGACGACCGGGCAGGTCAGGGTGCGGGTGATGCCGTCGACGCTTTGCACCTGAGCGACCACCATGCGGCCCATCTCGTCGATGTTGCGAGCCTCGGCGCGCACGATCACGTCGTAGGGGCCGGTGACGTCTTCGGCGAGCGTGACACCCTTCATGCCGGAGATCTCACGGGCTACCGAGGCTGCTTTACCGACCTCGGTCTGGATCAGGATGTAGGCCTGTACCACCATGGCGCGCTTCCCTCCGAGGTCGTAGCCGATACGAGGATGTCCAACAATGTCGGTGACACCGTAGCAACGAAAGTCCGGAGGTGAGAGATCAGCATCGGCGACCTGGGGGAGTTCGGCCTGATCGCGCGCATCACGGCTCGCCTTCCGGCCGGGCAGCACACGCTGCTCGGGCCCGGCGACGACGCGGCGGTGGTGAGCACGCCTGACGGCCGAGTGGTCGCGACGACCGATCTGCTCGTCGACGGGCGGCACTTCCGGCGCGACTGGTCGACGCCTTACGACATCGGCCGCAAGGCCGCTGCGCAGAACCTCGCCGACATCGCGGCCATGGGTGCGGTGCCCACGTCGTTGCTCGTCGGTCTGGCCGCGCCCCCCGATTTGGCCGCGTTCTGGGCCGAGCGATTCGCCGACGGACTGCGCGACGAATGCGACCTGGTCGAGGCCGGTGTGGTCGGTGGAGATGTCGTGCGCAGCGACCTCCTGGTCATCGCGGTCACCGCGCTCGGCGATCTCGAGGGACGCGCACCGGTCACGCGGGCGGGTGCGCAGGTCGGCGATGTCGTCGCGTTCGCCGGCCGGCTCGGCTGGGCCGCGGCAGGACTTGCCACCCTGAGCAGGGGATTCCGGTCGCCTCGCCTAGTCGTCGACGCCCATCGGCGTCCGCAACCGCCTTATCAAGCAGGGCCGGACGCCGCGAGGTCCGGCGCGACGTCGATGGTCGACATCAGTGACGGCTTGGTGGCAGACCTCGGCCACGTCGCGCGAGCGAGTGCGGTGCGCGTCAATATCCGCTCGAGTGCATTCGAGATTCCCGACGCCTTGAGTCAGGTCGCGTCGGCGCTTTCAGTTGACCCGCTGACCTGGGTGCTGCGCGGTGGTGACGACCACGCCCTCGTCGCGACCTTCCCAGCGGGTACGAAGCTGCCGATCGGCTGGCACGACATCGGCTCGGTAGTCGGGGGCGTCGTCGAGGCTGATGGCGGTGTCGTTGAGGGCGCCGTCACGGTCGACGGAACTCCCTACGCAGCAGGCGGTTTCGACCACTTCGCCTGACGGTCTAGTTCGCGGCGCTGAGCATCGCAACGATCGGCACGACGACGAAGACCACGACCACGAAGATGAGGCCGATGATCGCTCGGCGGACCGCGGGCCTGCGCAAGTCGGGCCGGACCAGCCCGCGAAAGACCCGTGCCTCACCCTCGACCTGCTTGTCCCACAGGTAAGGACTGCGGCCGTCGGCCCAGCCGCCGGTGGGATCAGGGATATTGCGGGTCACGGGCTCAGTATGGTCCCGTCGCACGCCGCTGTCGTGGGTTCGACCTCGGCGATGCCTGGCATCATGATCGGAATGCGCGAGGGCGAGCCGGGGCCGGTGCACGAGCTGGCTTTGCCGTCGACCACCGACCTCGGACTGATCACGATTGCCGTGATCGGCGTATCGACGTCTGGCCCGCTGATCGCGGCGACGGCTGCACCCGCGCTGGCGCTCGCGTTCTGGCGAAACGCCCTAGCCGCAGGGGTGTTGCTCCCGGTGGCGTTGACCCGGCAACGGTCCGAACTGCGCAACCTGTCGCGACGCGAGTGGGGCCTGACGCTGGCCGCGGGAGCGCTGCTCGCGGCGCACTTCGCGACCTGGATCCCGAGCATCAGATACACCTCCGTCGCGTCATCTACTGCGCTCGTCGCATCGCAGCCGGTCTGGGCCGCGCTTCTCGCACGCACTCGGGGCGTCGTGCTTGCGCGCTCGGCCTGGATCGGGATCGTGATCGCGGTGCTTGGCGCCGCGCTGTTGACCGGGCTCGATGTGCGGGTGTCGGGCCGCGCGCTGACCGGCGACCTGCTCGCACTCATCGGCGGCATGCTGGCCGCCGGCTACGTGACGGCGGGCGCGGCCGTGCGGCGGACCGTGACCACGACCAGCTACACCACGCTGTGTTACTCGACGACCGCCATCTTGCTGCTGGTCGTGTGCCTCGTCGGACGCCAGAGCCTGCACGGCTACAGCGGCGCCGACTGGCTGCGGATCGCGGGCCTCACGGCAGGTGCGCAACTGCTCGGCCATTCGGTGTTCAACCGCGTCCTGCGGACGACGAGTGCGACGGTCGTCAGCCTGTCGATCCTCTTCGAGGTGCCAGGGGCGACGATCATCGCGGCGATCTTCGTGCATCAGCACATCCGGCTCGAGCAGTTGCCAGCGGCTGCGCTGCTGCTCGGCGGGCTCGCGCTGGTGATCCGGTCGGGCACCCGCTCGATGCCGGCCGAATGAGGTGCTCGCTGAATAACATGGCACGCATGACCCTGCCGCGCGTGCTCACGATCGCGGGCTCCGATTCCGGCGGCGGGGCAGGGATTCAAGCCGATCTGAAGACGATGCTCGCGTGCGGCGTGCACGGCATGAGCGTGCTCACCGCGGTCACGGCCCAGAACTCCCTCGGCGTGCAGGGCTATTGGGAGTTGCCTCCCGAAGCGGTGCAAGCACAGCTCGATTCGGTCCTTGGCGACATCGGCGTCGACGCAGTCAAGACGGGCATGCTCGCGTCGTCCGGCCTGGTTTCGCTTGTGTCGCAGGCGTTGCGCGATGTCGGCGTTCCGGTGGTCGTCGATCCGGTTGGGGTGTCGAAGCACGGCGACGCGCTGCTCGCGGCCGACGCTGTCGGTGCCATCAGGGAGGAACTGCTGCCGGTGGCGACCGTGGTAACGCCGAACCTCTACGAGGTCGCGCAATTGACCGGCGTGAAGGTCACCGACGAGTCGGGCTTGCGCGAAGCCGCCGAGGCGGTGCATGCGCTCGGGCCGCGATGGGTGCTCGTCAAGGGCGGGCATCTCGAGGGCGACGCCGTCGACCTGCTGTTCGACGGGACGACGCAGTACCTGTACCGCGCGCCGCGGCTCGACAACCGGCACACCCACGGCACCGGCTGCACGCTCGCGAGTGCGATCGCGTCGTTTCTGGCGCTCGGCGATGCGGTTCCCGAGGCCGTGCAGCGCGCGAAGGATTACGTGACCGGCGCGATCGCCGGCGGGTTTGCGCTGGGCAGCGGCATCGGTCCGGTCGACCATGGCTGGCGGTGGCGCGCGTGATCGACTTCAGGCCCGCGTCGCTCGACTCAGCCGTGGCGCTCGAGCTGATCGAGGCCGTGCAGCAGGAGTACGTCGTGCGCTATGGCACTCGTGACGTGAGCGAGCTATCGGTCGCCGAATTCACTCCACCACAAGGCATTTTCGTCGTCGGGTGGGACGCCGACCAGCCGGTCGCGTGCGGAGGCGTGCGGCTCGTCACGCCATCCCTTGGCGAGCTGAAGCGGATGTATGTCGTGCCGGCGGCCCGCCGTCGCGGCATCGCGCGCGCGATGTTGGCGAACCTCGAATCGCAGGCGCGCACGCTCGGCGCAACACGACTGCGGCTCGAAACCGGTCTGCATCAACCTGAAGCGCTTGTCGTTGTACGCGAGCGCCGGGTACGTCGAGACCGAGCCGTTCGGGCCTTATGCCGGCGCTCGTCTTGCACGGCATCTCGCCCGGTCGCTCGTCGACGCGGAGGCGCTCGCTGATGAACGTTGAACCGATCGGATGGGTGCGGTCGTCGCGCTCCGACGCGATCGACGACGACTGGGATGCGGTGACGGCGACGATCAGTTTGGATGACGGCACAGTTCACTTCTGATGCGGTGGCGGGACTCGACGGAGTTCTCCCACATCGAGGTCGTGTTCGTGTTCGACCAGGTCGAGCCTGCCGACATCGAGAGCGGCGCGCGGCATCCGAGGGGCAATCTCTCGTGGCCGGCGGTCGGCATCTTTGCGCAACGCGCCAAGATGCGGCCGAACCGCATCGGCGTCTCCGTCTGCCGACTGCTCGAGGTCGACGGACTCGTGCTGCGGGTGGCCGGGCTCGACGCGATCGATGGCACACCCGTGCTCGACATCAAGCCGTACATGAACGAATTCGGCGCGCGCGGTGAGGTCCGCCAACCTGCGTGGTCGCACGAACTCATGGCCGGCTACTGGAGCAATCCGGCCCGCCGCACCTGAACGTCTGGTTACCTATGACAGCGTGCTGGTTCCGAAGACCACTCGTGCCTTGGCGACTCGCACGGGGTCAGGCGCCGCTCGCCACGAGGGCAACCGTGCCGCGAGTTGTTGCGCGTCGAGATCGGCTTGAGAGTCCGCCGGCGCGTTGTTGGAGCCGGCGGCGCTCGCGAACAGCGCTGACCAGCTGGCCAGGTACGCGAGCGTCGCATCGCGTGCGGCGCGGAGCCGCCCTGACCGGCCAGTCGGGTCTGCCTGGATGCGCTGTACTTCTGCGTCGATATCACGCTGAGCTTGCAAGGCGCTCGCGCTCACGGCGACGTACAGGCGCTCGCGTACCGCTTGCGTCGTGAGGGAGGAGTTCAACAGCGGTTCGGCCACCTGCGCAGTGTCGCGCTCCTGCGATATCGCCTGCTCGACTGCAGCTTGGGCGCCGGCCGACAGGCTCAGCATCCGGTCGAACGACGCGCGCTGCTCTCGTCGGTCCATCGAACGCAAGACCGAGACTGCGACGAAAACGACGACGAGGATCACGCCCAGTGCGTACGCCGCGCGCCGAAGGAGTCGGGAGAGCCGGGTGTGGCTCGCCACCGTGCTCGAGCGTGTCGGCGAAGCTCATGAGTTCAGAGCATGCGCTGAGCGGGTAGGCGGACACAACACGGCATTCGGTGCGGGCCGCTCGATCGGATGTGATCGTGACGACGCCGGCGATCGGTCAGGCGGCGTGCCGGGATCGGGTGCTGCATGGCACTCGGGTTAGGGTGGCTCGATGACCTTCAAGGACACCGAAGTCGACCATCGCTGCGCTCGGCGGTCCGGGATTCCTCCGATCGGCTACCGCTGTGGTCGCAGCCTTCGCCGGTTCGGTCGTCGTTCTGGCCGGCTGTACATCGACCAAGCACCGCAGGCCGTCGCTGCCCAGACGTCGGCGCCGGCGTCGAGCGCGCTGGCGTCCTCGCCAGGCCCGGCGTTTTCGAGCGTGCCGATCACTGCCTTCCCGGCCAGCCCGCTCGCCTCGGCGGATCCGAGCCTGGCGAGCCCAGTGTCGAGCGAGGTGCCGGGCGCGTCGCTGATCGCCAACATCCAGGCTCCGGCGACCAAGGGCGGCTTCCAGATCCGACTGCACCGCGGGTCGATCCTGCAGGTCACCGTCCCGCAAGCCAAGGCGGGCACGCCGGTGACGTTCACTCTGGTTCCGGCGACTTCCACGTCCCTGACACCCATCGCAGGCCACGACGGCTACTTCAACGGTGCCCAGGACGGCGTGGTCAACGTGACGGTCACGCAAGGCGGCGCTGCGATCGGCACCCTGTCGGTCACGGTCTGGGGCTGACCGAGGCGACCGCTCCGACTCGGTGACGCTGGGCATCGGGTCGGGCATCGCGACCTGGAGTTGGGTGATCGACCCTCGGACGATGAGGAGGCCGCGACCCGGGGGCACGGTGCCGCCAGTGTTGCGCGGTAGCCGCACACCGAGAATCTCGCCGTCGAGCGGGCCACGCGGATGCAACAAGATGCCGCTGCGTGCGCGCCGAGCGTCGACCAGGAATCCACGAAAGCCAATGCCCATCTCGTCGGTGCTCCCTGCGATCACCACGATGTGCCCGGCATCACGAGCGGCGCGGACGAGCCGATCGAGCTCGCTGGCCGACGGTGAGTCTGTGATGAGTTCTGCGTCGTCGACCAAGACCGCCAGACGGCCGTCGACCCGCGGCCAATACGTCTTCCAATCCGATACCGGGAGAGTCGAAGACGTCGTCGGCGTGGTCGCGAACCGCGGACGACCGTGGCGTTACGGCAACCACATGCCAGCCGCTCGCCCGTAGGCCGTCGGCGATTGTTGCGAGCGCGGTACTTCTGCCGGACCGATGCGGGCCTGCGACGAGGAAACCCGGACCCGCGTCGAGGAGGTCGACATCGACGGCACTCAGCTCATCTCCACCGACACCCACTGTGACGCGCGGCGAACCCGGTAGCGGCGGACGCCGTCGCGATTCGCTCGCGACCTCAGTACGCGCGATCACCGTCGGCAGTGGGTCGACGCGACGCGGCCGCCGGGACAACGCCACGGTCGCGTCACGCTCGCGGGATTCATGCGCGATCGCATCGAGTCAGGCAAGTTGAGCTGGGCCTGACGCATCGCGACCGAGTGTGCATATCTGCATCTCGAGAAGGCTGTCGACGAGGAAGCCGCGGCCGGCGGGCATCGCGAGCGGCACCGACCGGGTTGGCAGTCCGATGAGCGAGAAATCGCTGCGATCCGCGAGGCGGAGTACCACGCGATTCTCGACCGTCGACGCGAGCCGCCCGACGAGCCCAGCTCGATCCGCTGTCGCAACGATGTGAATGCCCGCCGCCGCGCCCTCGCGCAAGAGAGATGTGCACATTTCGACGATTGCGCCTGCGTCGAGATCCTCGAAGGCGGCCAGGAACGCTTCCCAGCCGTCGATGAGCACGAGAATGTGCGGTCTGGTCGTCGGGCCGGATAGAGCGACCGGCGCGATCTCGGCCTGCCGGCGGTGAAGCTCCGCCGTGAGTATCGAAAACAGCCGCAAGGCTCGTGCAGGTTCGTGGTTTGAAACGACTGCACCGCAATGCGGCAACGCGGCCAAAGCGCCCAGCGAGCCGCCAGAGCAGTCGATGGCGTACGCGTGCAAGCGATCGGTCGGCGTCGATTTCGCAAGGCCACCGACCAGAGTGCGCAGCGCCGTCGTCCGGCCGCTTCGTGCGCTTCCCGCGATCACGAGGTGGCCGAGAACGGCGAGATCGACGACGTAGTCTTTGCCGCGCTTGTAGAGCCGGGACGTCGAGCACGCCGAGCACCGCGGTCAGCGGGCGTCGCTCATCGGCATCGTCGCTCGTGGTCAAGGAGGCCACCTCAGGCAGCGGCGGCAGCCACGGCGAGCGTGCGCTGGTGATGCCGAGGTGACGTGCGGCGTCGCGGCAGGCGGTCACGATGCGGTCGAGGTCGGTCTCGACGGATGCGTTCGCAGCAGCTGCCCGGTAGTGGCGAACCGCAGGTTGGCACAGCGCGCGGAACGGGGACAGTCTCACGTCGATTGCAGCGTCGTCTGTGGCGGAGGTTCCTCCGACGCGGCCTGTCTGAAACGCGACGAGTTCGCGGTGCCCGGTGCGGGCGTATCCGCGGCCAGGCGTGGTCCGACTGATGCGAGCGGCGTCGGGTGTGTCGATCACGTCCCGCGATTCTGCATCGCGCGTGACTGCTAGACAGATTCGCAGGTTCGCGTTGGCGCGGATGTCTGCGCTCACGACGCCTTCGGGGCGTTGGGTCGCAAGAATGAGATGGACGCCGAGCGAGCGGCCGCGTTGAGCGATGGCGACAAGGCCTCCGACAAAAGTCGGTAATTCTTCTGCCAGAGAAGCGAATTCATCGACCACGATGACAAGTCGGGCCAGCACGCCGCCGTCCGCCCTGAATCTTGCAATGTCAGCTACGCCTGCAGCGGCGAGAATCGCTTCGCGGCGCTTCAGTTCCGCAGCAAGGGAGGTCAGCGCGCGCTCGACCAGCCGACCGTCGAGGTCGGTCACCATGCCGACCGTGTGCGGCAGCGTCGCGCACGCTCCGAACGCCGCGCCGCCCTTGTAGTCGACCAACACAAACGTCAGCTCATCGGGACGATTCGCCAGAGCGAGCGATGCGACAAAGGTTTGCAGCAGCTCGCTCTTGCCCGAGCCCGTCGTTCCAGCGATGAGTGCATGCGGACCGTCGCGTGCAATGTCGACGACGAAGGGGCCGTCGGGGCTGGCGCCGATAAGTGCCTGCGTGGTGCCAGCCCCTGGCTTTCGCCAACGCGTCGGTAGATCGGCCGCGATATTGGCCATGCCGGCGACGTCGAGCCAACGGACGCTGTCGGGTAATGTGCCTGACCGATCGGGACTGTCGTCGCAGATGGGGGATAGGGCGCGGGCCAGGTGTTCAGCCCAAGCGATCGAGACCCCGTCGCCAACCACGTCGGTGATCGACGGCGCTCCCGACACCGTCAGGTGCAGTCGACTGCTCGCGACGTCGTCAAACCCAATGACCGCGCGGCATTCTTCGGGCAGACGTTGCTCTTCGTCGTCGACACAAATCGCGTACACGCCGACCGATGGGCCATCTGCGAGGACCTGTGCTAACGCTGGCGTTCGGCGCAATACCTGCGATCCATCGACGAGCACCACGATTGCGCGCGCTGAGGTGCCGACGCTGTGGTGCGTGCGGTGCTCGATGAGCGCTGACAGTTCGGCTACCCGTGAGGCCGCGCTCTGGACGTCAAGGCCGAGCAGCGTCTGGCAGTTTGCTGGTGACACAGGCCGCAGATGTGGCAGCCAACGAACCCACTCCCAGGTGTGTGCCCGTGACGGTTCTGCAAGGAGCACCAGTCCGACATCACGCGGGCTGTGGAGCGCTGCGATCTGACCGACGATCGCGCGCGCCAGAGATGCGGTCGCGTGCGACGCACCGGCGATCCCGAGGACGCCAATCGCCTGCAGCGACACGGTCACGGGGACGTCGCTGACTGACGGCGGAGGTACTTGTATGCCCGACCGGCCACCGGTGATAGTCGACGCTGGCGCGCATTGTGCCGAGACCGCAGGCTCACGACGAGAAAGTCGGCGTCGTCGCATCGGCGTTCCCACAGGCGCGCGCCCGGGGGAGTTCCGGAGCGATCGGCGTGCGCGTGGTTCTGGCCCAGGCCTCGCGTCGACCGTCTTCAACAACGCCACTGGGTCAGGTGCTCGTGATCGTCGCTCTCGTGCATCGGCAGACAATGCATCGGCGCTGGCACTTTGCGCCTCGGCAAGGGCTACCTCGTAGGCCATCCGTTCGGCGCGCTTGCTCTTGCGATGCCCGAGGCGGTCGGCCGCCCACTGCGAGGCCATCATCAGCGGCGACAGCACCGTGAAGAGGAGGTACTCCGGACGCCTCATGACGGCCGCCAGCGCGACGCCAGCGATCAAGGGCGCGAGCGTTGCCACTAACGGCAGTCGGTTCGGCGATCGGTCTAATGGCTCGATCGGGAACGCTATCGCGCGGTGCGGGGCGTCAGGATCGGGCGCATCGAGGCGCGGTGGGCTGTTGAATGACAGCCGTCCCTCGGTTGTTGACCTGATCGAGACGAGGGGCCCGTCAGACGCGGCGACGACCAGCGTCGAATCGCCAAGTCGGAGGCGCATGCCGCGTCGCACCGGCGCGGGTCGACTACCGATCGACACGCCGTCGATCATCGTGCCGTTCGTTGAGCCTGAGTCGGAGATCGTCACCGCGTCAGCGCTGACCGTGAGCACCGCGTGATGTCGCGATACAGCGGGGTCGTCGAGCGAAATACCTGCTCTGCAGAATCTGCCGAGAGAGCGTGACGCCCATCGCGACCGGGTGGATATTACCGGCCATCGGGCCACCGACGACCCGCAGTTCGAGGTAACTCGGCGACCGCGCGTCGAGCATCTGCCCGTGGCGCTCGTCGCCTTGCTCGCAAGGAGAGGGCTCTGGTTCGAACAGCACGATCGCACCGTCGCGGAGTGCGGTTTCGCCGAGCGGATGCAGTGCGACGACGCCGTCGATGCGGGTACCGTCCAACTGATGCGGATGTGTCGAGTGGCGCACCTACCAGCGCGCCGCAGGCGCGTGACGATTTCGCCGACCGGTGTCGCCGCCGGGGCTTCGATCACGACGTCTTCGCGGGTCGCGCCCGCCTGGCCGGTCGTGCCGACCACTGTGACCGTCAGTCGCATGCGTCCCCCACTCTGCTCTGGCCACGCCAGGGTCGCATAGGAACCCTTGCCTCGGCGCCAAGCCTGGCGCTCGGTTCGGACAGTCTCGGCGCCAACCGCCCTCGTGGAGCGGATGCCGGCTGAGCCTGTGGACAACGGACCTTTGGCGCGCGCGGTGACCCGTCCTGATCACCCGCGGTGACTACTCCGAACGGCCCAGTGACCAATTACGCCGTTTGGGTGTACGAAGGGTGACGTATGCGTCAAGATCGGCAATGCCGGACGTCGGGTGCCAGCTGGCTTTTCGTGGATGGACAGCCTGAAAGGGACCCGACCGCCCGGCAAGCCGCCGCGTGACGGTACATGCAGTTGCGCTCAAGACCCTGGCGCGAAGGAGGTGCCCGCATGCGTGGATCGATCTGGATGTAAGCACGGCCACGCCGTCTGACGTCCTAGAACCCGCGGCGTGAGTACTCAGAGAAGGGGCCGGTTCGCGCCGGCCCTTTCTCCTGTCCGGAATCTTCCGGACACTCGTTCCATCGGAGTAGCGAACGCCGAGGTAATCGGCCGTTCGGCCTATGTCATCTGCGCCGCCGCTGTCGATGTTCCTCCAGGAGGATGCTTCGGCAAGAGGGGCGACGATGATCCAGCGTGCGCGGCTGCGTGCGGTGCCGCGCCTTGTCGTGCTCGTCGGCAGCCTCGCCGTTCTCGGCGCGCTCTGCGTGGTCGGCGCAGCATTCATCGCCGGGTCTGAACCCACACCTGCCTTCTGGCGGTGGGCTCTCGTCGTTGTGCTGCCCATCGTTGGTGACGTCGTCGCCACGGTGGGCGTCCGTCGGGGGGCAAGTCGGCACGGATATGGCTGGCGTGAATCCGCGTTCGTGCTCGGGCTGGTACTCGTCCCGCCGGCTCACCTCGTACTGGCCATGACGACTGGCATCACCATCGCAGCCTTGGCTCGCCGAGCGTCGACCCCCAAGGTGGCGTTCAACACGGCAGTTGCTGCGATCGAAACTGTTATCGGCTGCGTGATTGTCGAATCCGCGCACGTGTATTCGCCTGGGCTGGTGTGGAGCAGCGTCTTCACGGCGCGGACCGTCGTCCTCATTGCGCTAGCGACCCTCGCTGTGCATGTCGTCTCGACTGGCCTCACATCGGCGGTGGTTGCGACCGAACGTCTACGACCGGTGTGGCTCAGCGTGCGTGACGACCTGCGCGTGGCCGTGGTCATCTGGGTGCGCAACGTCGGAGCTGCGTTTCTTATCATGGCGTCGCTCAGCTGGTCGGTTTGGTTCACCGTGCTGATCCTGTGCTCACTTCTCGGAGTCCAGGCGCTTAGCGCCGATCGGACCGCGATACGCGAAGAACGGTTCGCATGGCACCGGCTGCAGGTCGCAATCGATGAATTGCGCGATGTCGAACTTGACCAGCTGATACGCGAGGCGACGACAGCGGTTGCAACGATGATGCGCGCGGACGCAGCAGAGATTCAGCTCGACGAAGCCACCGGGCACGGCACTACGGTTCGAGCCAGCGATATCGAAGATGCGCACGCACCGTCGCAGGACGAACACCGCCACGGTCACAGCATGGATATCGAGCTGACCACTCGAGAAGGTCGCATCGGAGAACTGCGGCTGCTTTTCGCGGCGCCGGTCACCTTCAATGCAACCGAGACCGACTGCTTGAACGCGTTCGCGAATGCGCTCGCAGTCGCGTTGGCGAACGCGTTCAAATTCGATTCGATCCGTGAGGACGCCAAGCGGCGTATTAGAGCTGCCTACAGCGACCCGGTCACCGGAGTCGGCAACCTGATGATGCTCGAAGAGCAGGCTCGCGAAGCACTCGCCGAGTTGCACCCGAGCAGCCTGGTCGCAGTTGCCGTCATCGGCTTGAGCAGATTTGCCGAAGTCAACGACCTCCTCGGCGCGCACGCCGCCGACGAGATGTTGCGTGCAGTTGCCGACCGCCTCACGTCGGTCGTTCGTCGATGTGACGTCGTTGCGCGACTGCATGGCGCTGAGTACGTTCTGCTGCTGCGCGAGCTGCCAACTGCGGCGGCAGGAGTCTCGCAGGCTGAACTGGCTGTCCGATCATTGGGAACTGCGATCACGGCCGACGGCCTCGATCTGACGGTCGATGCGCACACGGGCGTGGCATGCGCGCCCTCCGACGGCGACAACCTCGACGACCTCATCCGCCGCGCGCGGCTCGCGATGTACCAGTCGCGCGCCGACGACGTCCCCGTATATCGCTATCAGCAGGAACTCGAACCACCTGCATTGGCGCAGCTTGAGCTCTTGCGTGATCTACGCGAGGCGCTCGAGTCGAAGCAACTTGTCTTGCATTACCAACCGAAGTTCAGCCTGCGTGGTGGGATGCCCATCGCGGCAGAGGCGCTCGTGCGCTGGAACCATCCAGAGCGTGGGTTGATACCGCCAGCCGAGTTCATTCCGCTGCTCGAACGCGTTGGCCTTGTCGGCGACCTGACGCGTTACGTGCTGGAAGCTGCGATCGAAGAATGCGCAGCCTGGAATTCGATGGGCTTGGAACTGTCGATCGCCGTGAACCTGTCGGCGCGCAATCTACTCGACGAGGACCTACCTCGTTTCGTGTTTGAATGCCTGGCGCGCAACGGCTTGCCGCCCGAGCGACTTATTTGCGAGATCACCGAAACTGCGGTGTTTTCGCGAAGCCCCATTGCAGCGTCGATTCTCGACCAGCTTCGCGGCGCGGGGATCAGCCTGTCCCTCGACGACTTCTGCACCGGCTACTCGTCGCTTTCGCTCTTGCGTGAACGGGCCATCGACGAGATCAAGGTCGACCGGTCCTTCGTTTCCGATCTCGGTATCGGTGGCCGCACGACGCACATCGTCACCGCACTGATCGAACTCGCGCATCGCTGCGACATCGTCGTGACGGCCGAGGGCATAGAGACCGCGGAGCAACAGCAGCTGCTGACGACGCTTGGCTGCGACCATGGTCAGGGCTTCTTGCTCGCTCGACCGATGACCGCGCCGTCGGTGCGCGCCTTCTTTCTCGAAGCGATGCGGACGACACCGTCGCTCGCCCGGTCAGGCGCTCGTCCGTCACCACGGTCAAGGCACTGCGATCGACGCGGACGTCGCCCGACTGGGACGACCCCCTGCCCTGGCGCGAAGCCGCCTCGGAGTAGGACAGCGCCCCGCCGCGGCACGAGATCGAAGTACTCCAAGGCGCTTCGCGGCGAGATCAAATCCATCGTGCTTGTTTGTGGCTTATATGCAGACATCTCGGCGATCTGCGCCGCGTACCGGCCCGTAGGCCGTTCGGTCCAACTTCGAGGTTCGGCCACGCTCAGTTGCTCCCGATCTATCCACAGGGTCGAGCGAATGGTGCGAATCGATCCCGAATGGCAGCTACTGTCCAGACTGTTGGGCCGGCTGTGGGCGTCGGTGTATTCCCGTGGGGGGAACCATGGACGCCGTCGACGTTGTCGAGGACGAAGTCAGGGAACTAGTCCGGCGGCGGGGCATCGATCCCGCCGTTGATGGTGCTGGCGTGCGCCTCCTTGTCGAGCAAGTTGTTGCCGACTATGACGAACGCACGTTGAGCAGCTCGTTGCCGCCGTTGGCCGACCCGCGAGGCGCGATTCGGGCCGTGTACGACGCAGTCGCAGGGTTCGGACCGCTGCAGCGCTACCTAGACGATCCAGCTGTCGAGGAGATCTGGATCAACGAACCAGGTCGGGTCTTCATCGCCAAGCGCGGACGCAGCGAGCTTACGAACACGATCCTCAGCAGCTCGCAGGTGCGCGATCTCTGCGAGAAGATGCTGAAGAGTTCGGGACGCCGAGTCGACCTCTCAACGCCGTTCGTCGACGCCATGCTTCCCGACGGAAGTCGGCTACATGTCGTGATTCCCGACATCACGCGCAGCCATTGGGCGATCAACATTCGCAAGTTCGTCTTGACCGCACACTCCCTCGATGAACTCGTAGCGCTGGGTTCGATCACCGTCCAGGCAGCGCGGTTTCTCGAGGCTGCGGTTGCGAGCGGGCTCAACATCATCGTCGCGGGTGGTACGCAGGCTGGCAAAACCACTCTTTTGAACTGTCTTACAGCGGCGATCCCGGCGCACGAACGTGTGGTGACCTGCGAAGAGGTGTTCGAACTTCGGGTACCGCTGCCCGACGTCGTGTCGATGCAGACTCGACAGGCAAATCTCGAAGGCACCGGCGAGGTCAAGCTACGGCGGCTCGTCAAGGAAGCCCTCCGTATGCGGCCCTCGCGAATCATCGTGGGCGAGGTACGGCAAGAAGAGTGCCTCGACCTCCTCATCGCCCTGAACTCTGGGCTGCCCGGCATGTGCACGATCCATGCCAACAGTGCCCGCGAAGCAGTGACGAAGATGTGCACGTTGCCGCTGCTGGCCGGAGAGAATGTCGGCCACGCGTTCGTGGTGCCTACCGTGGCGAGTAGCGTCGACCTCGTCGTCCACACGCGATCCGACAATCGCGGACATCGACGCGTCGGAGAGATTGTCGCCGTCCCGGGTCGTGTCGAGGGCACCGGTGACGGCACTGTCATCGAGATCGAAGACGTGTTCACGAGTCGCAAGAACCGGCTTGTGAGGGCGGACGGATTTCCCCCTCACGCTGAGCGTTTCGACGCAGCCGGGTTCGACCTGCTCGAGCTACTGGCTCAGGAACGCTACGACGCCGTTCGGGCCGGCTGACGCATGGGTGCTTTTCTCGGGTTGCTGTGCGGAGTCGGCCTCGCCCTGGTGTGGCGTTCCGGTTCGCGACGTCCGCCCAAGCGTTCTCGCACCCGGCCATCGGGCACGCAGCGCGTCAGCGAGGTCCTTGCCCAGGCGGGGATCGAGTCGGTGACCCCGAATCAGCTGCTCGCGTCGTCCATCGGTCTTGCTCTTGCCGTGTTTTTGTTCACCGCGGCTATCTCACGCACGTTCACCATTGCAGCCGCATTTGCTGTCTTTGCCGCGCTCGGACCGCTTTCGCTCGTACGCCACCGACAACGCAAGAGGCGCACCGAACTGCGTGATCTGTGGCCAGAGGCCGTCGACAACCTTGCATCCGCGGTGCGAGCCGGGCTCTCACTGCCGGAGGCGCTCACGCAACTTGGATTGCGCGGGCCTGCAGAACTGCGGCGGCCATTCCAGCGGTTCGGCGAGGACTACCGCGCGACCGGGCGGTTCTCGCAATGCCTCGATCGACTCAAGGCGGCACTCGCCGATCCCACCGGCGATCGCATCGTCGAATCGCTCAGGTTGGCACGCGATGTCGGCGGCACGGACCTCGGTCGCCTGCTGCGCACGTTGTCGGCATTTCTTCGT
The DNA here is from genome assembly GCA_963809135.1 of uncultured Actinomycetes bacterium. GTDB lineage: Bacteria > Actinomycetota > Actinomycetes > Acidothermales > Acidothermaceae > PALSA-607. Next base: position 252,030 of record CAWEIG010000010.1, on the reverse strand, counting down.
GAGGATGCCCGCACCCGTGCCGAGCTTGAGACACGCCAAGGCTGGTCAGTCAACGGTGCACGTATTGCCGTTGCCGCGCCATGGCTGCTGCTCGCCGCCCTGTCGTTGCATCCCGAGGCGGTTCGTGCGTACAACTCGACCGCCGGCGCGCTCGTCATCGCAGTCGGTGGCGCGCTGTCCTTGCTGGCGTATCGGGTGATGATCAGGATCGGTCGGCTCCCCGCCGAGGAACGGGTCTTGCGATGAGCGTCGTGGTCGGCATTGCACTCGGTGGCGTGGCCGGTGCTGGTGCGACCTTCGCAGTGTATAGCGTGCCGCGGTATCGCCGGCCGGGGCTTGACGACCGGCTCGCGCCGTACCTGCGCGACGCACCTCGACGGTCGAGCTTGTTGTCGCACGACGCCGATGCGGACGCCGTTCCCGACCCTCGAGCGAATCCTTCGGCCGGTCATGGCCGATGCAACGCGATTGCTCGATCGGCTGCTCGGAGGCGTCGCCTCGACTCGGCGTCGGCTGGAGCAGGCAGGTCGCCGCATGACGGTCGAGGAGTTCCGCGCGGAGCAGGTTTTGTGGGGCGCGGTCGGCCTGCTGGGAGGCGTCGGCATGAGCCTGTTCTTACTCGCAGATAATCCGCACCGACCACCGCTGCTCCTGGTGCTGCTGTGCGTCGCGACTGCAATATCAGGTGTCGTGGCAAGGGATTTCGCGCTGACCCAGGACGTGTCGCGCCGCGAGCGCCGGATCATGGCTGAGTTTCCAACGGTCGCCGAGATGCTTGCCCTTGCGGTTGGTGCCGGCGAGGGTGCCGTGAGCGCGCTCGAAAGGGTGGCCCGCACGAGCGACGGTGAGTTGGCCAAAGAACTCGGTGTCGCTCTCGCCGAGGCCCGCGCCGGCACATCTCTGATCGGCGCACTCGAGAACGTAGCGACGCGCACGTCGCTACCGATACTCGCGCGCTTCGTCGATGGCATCGCCGTTGCGGTCGAGCGTGGGACGCCACTGGCCGAAGTCCTACGCGCCCAGGCCGTCGACGTGCGCGAGGCAAGTAAGCGCGCGCTGCTCGAAAGCGGCGGCAAGAAAGAAGTCGCGATGATGGTTCCGGTTGTCTTCTTCATCCTTCCGGTGACCATGTTGTTCGCGCTGTTTCCCGGATTTGTCTCACTGCGGCTACTCGCATGAGCCCGCGATGATACGCACCAGATCGCAATCACAGGCGTGACATGCGAAACCACTCGGCACGATTCCGCTATGGATCGACCGATATCAAAGGAGCACCCAGATGATCCACCGAGCGATGAACGTTCTTGTCCGAAGCGTTGCCAAGCTGCGCGCCCGCTATACGGTTTCCTCGATCGCCAGCGACCGCGGCGACGTTCCAGGCTGGGTCATGATCACACTCATGACGGCGGTCATCGTCGTGCTGATCTGGGGCATCGCAAGCACCCAGCTAACGGATCTCCTCAACAACGCATTTGGAAGGGTCACCAAGCAAGCTGGTTAAACGTTGACGATGGCTCGGCCATGGTCGACTTCGTGCTCGTGTCTCTCATTCTCATTCCGCTGTTCTTGGCAATCTTGCAACTCGGGCTCGCGTTGTACGTGCGCAACACCTTGGCCGCGTGTGCGCAGGACGGTGCGCGGTACGCGGCCGACCAAAACATCGTGATTCAGGGCGAGAGTGTCATGACCGACGCCGCCACCCACCAGGCAATGACGTGCATCCAAGAGTCATTGCCCGATTCGTTCGCGGGCAGCGTCGCGGCGACGGTTCCGGACATCAAAGACTCTGCCGGAGCTCCCGTTGTCGTCGTGGAGGTCCGCATCGCGGCACCTTTTCCACTCGTCGGTCTGTTCGGGCTCGGGCCTCAGGTCCTGCACGCTCAGGGCGATGCCATGCAGGAACAGCCGTGAACCAACGGTGGCGGCACATCGGCGTCCGGCGTCGTATTTCTGGTGACGAGGCTGGGAATGCCGTGCTGGAGTTTGTGGTTCTCACGGCCTTTCTGATGATCCCGCTGGTGTACGTCATCATCGCCGTGTTGCAGGTACAGGGATCCGCGTACGGAGTAACAGAGGCCTCGCGGGAGGCTGGTCGCGCCTTCGTTGAGGCAAAGACGTCGGCAGACGCATTTCGGCAAGCTTGCGCCGCCGCAACGGTCGCGCTGCGAAACAACGCAGCAACGGCATTCGATTGTGCGACCGAGTTGCACGTGTCCTGCCTCTCTCCGTCGCCATGCTCCACGGACCTGACGCCTGGTGAATTCATTCGCGTCGAAATCGACGTCAACGTCGGGCTTGAGTTTCTCCCGACTGCGGTTTTCGGGCAGCCCCTGACGGTACGTCTGCACGCTGTTCATGACGAAGTCGTCGACGAGTATCGAGCGAAACGGTGAGGGTCGTCGAAGTCGATGACGGCGACGATGGGCAGGTCATGTTGTTGATGATCTTCTTCGCCGTGATCGTCGCGGCATTGGTCACGGTCGTGGTCGATGTCTCGACGGTGTTCCTAGCTCAGCGCGAAATGCAGTCGACGGCGGACGGCGCAGCACTCGCAGCCGCCCAACGGCCCGATTTGGCAGCGGTGTACACGAGTGAACTCGGTCCACAGCTGCCGCTCTCGCACACCACGACGATCGACGCCCTCGATTCTTACGCTCTCGATCCCGCACGGATTCCGCATGAGTGCTCTGCTTCCAGCTACCAGGTTGTCGCAGGAATGGACGCCGCTGGCAACGAGCAATCGGGACTTCAGGCCGATGGGCTGACAGTGCGCATCGAACTCAGCTGCAAGGTTCCGCTGCCGTTCCTCGGCTTGGTTGCCGACGCGTTCACCGGCGGTGTCACGATCCACCAGGTCGCGTTCGCGCGGTCAGCCGTGACTCCCCTTGTGCCGTGACGTGAAACGAGACGGGCCGCAGTAGCGACCCGTCTCGTTGTCGTCTTCGCCAGGTACGTGCTCGTCGGCGAGGGCAAACCGCCCGGGGTCAGAGAGCAGGACTGGACCACCGAAGTGGGGCGTGACGCGCTCGCGATACGGATGGCGTACTGGGACGTCGCGGCCTGGGACACGGGTGTTGCAGCACCACGTTACGGGTGTTGCAGTCCAGCCGTCTCGCCGCGATGGCGACGAGACGGCCGGACGTCAGAGGCCGAGCGCTGTTGAGATCGACGCCTGCACTGCTGTCGAGAGCGCTGCGGTACCACCGAAGATGCTTGTCGTGACAATCGTTGTATTGGCGCCGGTCAGATACGTGCTCGTGGGCGCCGGCAGGGTGCCGGGGTCGGTGAGCACGATCGGGCCACCGAAGTGTCCTTGGAACGCACCGCCACTGAGAGCGTCAGGGAACTGCGTTCCACTCGCGACGCCGACGTTGTTCGGTGTCGTGAACAGCGCTGCGGCTACCGCTGCTGCGGTCCCGTACCGGTCGGCGCCCGACAGCGGGGTTGCTGCCGGATCCGCGGTAACTGCGGGTCCGCCGATCGCGTAGACCTTGCCGGGGTGTCCGGTCAGGTACGTCTGCACAGCCGCAGTGAGCACCGTGCCATTCGTGAGCAGCACGACGCCAGCAACGTGAGCAGCTGCCGGCCCGGCTGCGAGAGCGTCGGGGAAGTTGATCCCCGTCGCCAGCAGCACGGTCGATGGGTCACCGAGTGCGTCGGCCACCAGGATTGAAGTGCGCGAAGCGGTCGGCGCCGCCGTAGCGCACCACGACGAATCCGAGTCCGGTCAACGTAGTCGTCGACACTCGCCGGGACGGCGGCAAGGCCTCCGAGCAGGAACACCGTGCCACCCGCTGGGAGCACGCGCTGGATCTCGGTCACCGTTCCGGCCGTCAGTGCGCCACCGTTGGCGAACAACAGAGGTGCGTTCCTCGCCGTTGCCAAGTGCGGTACCGACAAGGGCGTCGGGGTAGTCATCCGAACGAGCGAGGACGACGGCCCCTGCGCTGAGTGCCGTTGGGAACTCGACCTGGGAAGCCGCGATCGCAGTACCGAATCGATCGGCTCCCGAGATGCGGACAGGTGTGGCCGGCGTCGTAGCGCCGCCACCTCCGCCACCTACAACAGCGGTGATCGAGTAGAACGGGCTAGCCAACGCAGTGACATCAGTAGAGGTCGACACGCTCAATGTGTGCGACACCGGCTGCCGGGTTCGTGACGCCGGTAATCACGACGTGCACAGCGGACGCCGCGGTAACGGTGACCGGGGTCGTGATGGTGACTGTTCCCTGCAGGTGTTCCGAGTTGGCCGCCGTCACGGTGCCACCCGCCCCGTCTTTGCACGGTGTAGGTGCCTCCGCGCAAGCGCCGGGAAGGTGACACGCCGACCGTAGCCAGCGTGATCGTGCCGCCCGATCGCTGACCACGTCGTTGCGGTGAAGTCACGGTGTATGTGGACGTCACTCCGGTAGTCGGCGGGTTCGGGCGCGACAGTCAGCGCTGACCTGCGGTACTCCGGAAGCCGCCGAGATCGTACGTAGGACTGACTGCTAGTAACAGGCGTGTACATCTGCCGATGTGGCGACGCTGACTACCGGTGTGCTGCCGCGGTGGGTTAGTGACGCCGACCGCGACGACGGTCGTGCCACCGATCCCGCAGCGACAGCGACGGGAGTCGTGATCGTCACGGTGCTTGGCGGATCCGAACCGGGGTTGCGGTGACGAGCTGCCCCGTTAACCGTGTAGTTGCTGCCGCGGCAGGGAAGACAGTGTCGCTGGTGCCGGCGATCGTGATCGTCCCGACGGTGGCGACTGCGCGCTCGCGGTCGGTGAAGCCGACCGTGTAATAGCCTATCGCCAGGGCGGTCGCAGGACTGGCGCCGAGCCGTCACGGCCGTACGGTGTCGCCGTGATCGTGTAGTTCCCGCTTGGGACAACGACGTGCTGTCATGCGTACGTCGAAACAGCTTAATCGTGTGCGAGACCGGCACGTCGGGTTCGTGACGCCCGTGACGACGACCGTCGCTGATCCGATTGGTACGGTGACCGGTGTAGCGATGTCACCGTGCCGTGCCCTGCGCGTACCAACCGTGACGTTGCGGTAACGCGCCGGCGCCATCCTTGACGGTGTAGCGCACTGGCGGCTCGCGGGGAAGATCGTGCCGCCGGTCCGCGAGCGTGATCGTGTCAGCGCCGCTTACGAGTGCGCTCGTCGCATAAAGCCGATCGTGTAGATCGGCTGATGCCGTGCGTAGTCGGCGTCGGCACGGCAGTTACCACGGTGACCGCTGTAGCAGCCGTGATGACGTAGTTGGCGCTTGTGCCCGCGGCCGAGTCCTGCGGACGTCGAGACGGTGAGCGCGTTCGTTCGCGCTGGCGGCGCAGGGTTGGTGACGTTGGAGGCAATCACGACCCCCGAGATCGGTGCGGCTGCCGCCAGTGGAGCCGGCTGGCACCTTCAGGGTCACGTTGTTGCGGCGCAGTCTGGGTGGGCGTAACGGTCACGGCTTGCGTAGTTCCGCCAACCAGCACCGAATAGTCTAGCGCCGAGCAGTGGGAACACTGTGCCGGCTGGTGCGCGTAATCGTGATCGTGTCTACGGTCGCGAAAAGTGCAGTGGCGGCCGTGAAGTCGATCGTGTACACCGCGTTTGTCAACGAGCGCTTGCGCTGGTACGACTGACGGTACAGTCACCGCAGTGACGGCAGTCGCGGCCGTGATCGTGTACGCGGCGCTCGTCACTGGTGTGGCTTCCTGTGACGTCGCTACCGTCATCGTCTGCGATCCAGCCGCGAGGATTCGTCACGCCGCTGGCTATAACGCTGACAGCACCGGCTGGCACAGCTAGGTGAGTGACGATGGTGACCGTGTTGGCACTCACTGTCGGCGTGGCCGTTACGGTGGTTCCGTTCACGGTGTAGGCGCCTGCCGCAGCTGGGAAGATCGGTGCCGTGTCGGTCCCACGAGAGTGATCGAGTCCACGTCGATCACCAACGCGACGGTCGTCGTGAAGGCGACGGTGTAGTTGGTTGTTGCGCCCGCCGCAGCACGGATCGGCGTCACAGTGACGCCGGACACGGTCGCCAGGGCGGGCACGCTGGTGCCGACGATCACCGCACTCGCCGCTGCGACCGATAGCGCTACACCCGCCGTGAGGCGCTGGCGTAGTGAAACCCGACGAGTCGAGCCGTCCTGTGCTCCGAGAGTGCGCACTACGAGCCTCCAGTGGGATCGAACCGATTGCCGGCTTGTTCTCGGATGGATCATCCGCTGATTCGACGGAAGTCACCCGGCGTACAAGAACGCCATGGGTGCAAAGGTCCGGACGAGGCCCAGGCGCGACGAATAGCAGCAGTCTGGCATAAATCCGACAAGACGGCTACACAGAGTTAAATACCTCTATACGGGCTGGTCAGTAGAACTTACCCTAATCGGACTATAGGGCGTATTTCGCCGGCCCGAGGCAATGAGAGGCGGCTGCGCGAGCCGCAAGAGCTAGGCGCCTGAGGCGCGCAAGCTCGTACAGTCGGACGCCGAGGGGCTGGCCGGCTTCGCGGTGTCGAGAGCTTCCACGGTCAGGCCGATAACGAGCGGATCAGCCGGCAGGTTGAGATGGTTAGCCGTGTCGTCCGCGCAGATTTGCTGGAGCACCACGTTCGTCGCGCCCGTGAAGCGCGCCGAATCAGGCGGGCAGCACGACCTGATCGTCGGTGGTCCAGATCGAGGTCCACGGCACCCCGGTGACCGCGGGCTCGGCCGCGCTGAGCGAGGCCAGTAACGAGGTGCCCGGCGCCATCTGCCGGCAGGCCACCCCGCACACCGACGCGGGCATGTTGAGCGCGACCGCCAGCCCCGCGATCTGCGTGCCGTGCAGCGGCGAGCCGATCGAGACGATGCGGCGCACCTCGCCCGGATGTGCCGCCACGAACAGCCCGATCACGACGCCTCCCGCCGAGTATCCGACGAGGTCGACCGAGGCGGCGCCTCCCTTCAACGCCAGTGTCACGCGCGCCGCGAGGATGCCGGCCTGCACCCGCAAGTCACCCTCAGCGCTGTCAGGCAGCGCGAGCACAATCGCCGTCCGGCCCGCTTTCTCCAGATGGACGGCGAGGGCAGCCAGCATCGAATCGTCGCCGCCATATCCCGGAACCAGAATGACCGGGCCGGGCTTGTCGTCGGGCGGCCGCGAGCGCACCTTGCTCAGTGGGAGCTGGCGAGGCTGCGCGTCGGCGACACGGCGGCGCTCGGGGCCGGTATAGAGCCAGGGGCCGACGGGCTCGGCGTCACCACAGCTTGCGACGCGACGACGGCCGGGCTCGCGGTGGTGTGGCGCGACGTCGAGCAGGCGCCCAACATCAATGCGGCGACGCTGATGACCGCCGGCAACCCGCACGCGGCGGGGCAGTGATGAAGGCACCCCTCATCTTCGCGCATCGGGCGGGCCGCGCTCACCGATTCGGCGACCGCGCGGCAGCGACTAGAGTCCTTCGGGTGGTAACCGCAGATCCCCGCGAAGAGCTCAAGGCACTCGACGTCACCTTGTCGAGCATCGAGCAGGTGCTTGACGTGCCCGGATTGCGGCGGCAAGTGGTCCAAGCTCGAAGAGCAGGCGGCCGCTCCCGACCTCTGGAACGACCCCGACGAAGCGCAGCGGGTGACCAGCAAGCTTTCTCATGCCCAGGGCGATGTTCGGCGCATCGAAGGGCTCCGATCGCGCCTCGACGATGTCAGCGTCTTGCTCGATCTCGCCGAGTCAGAAGACGACGCCGGGGTCCACAACGAGGCTTTGGCGGAGATCGCTTCATTGACCAAGGCGATCGGCGAACTCGAGGTGCGCACCCTGCTCTCCGGGGAGTACGACTCCCGCGAGGCGGTCGTCACGATCAACTCGCAAGCCGGCGGGGTCGACGCCGCCGACTGGGCGCAGATGCTGCTGCGCATGTACCTGCGATGGGCCGAGCGGCACAACTACCCGACCGAGGTTTACGACACCTCTTACGCCGAAGAGGCTGGCATCAAGTCGGCGACATTCGCGGTCAAGGTCCCTTACGCCTACGGCACATTGTCGCCCGAGCACGGCACGCACCGCCTCGTACGCATCAGTCCTTTCGACAACCAGGGACGCCGCCAGACCTCGTTCGCCGGCGTCGACGTCGTCCCGGTCGTCGAGTCTTCTGATCACGTGGAGATACCCGACGACGACATCAGGGTTGATGTCTATCGCTCATCTGGCCCTGGTGGTCAGGGCGTCAATACGACCGACTCCGCCGTGCGCATCACGCACCTGCCGACGGGGATTGTCGTGAGCTGCCAGAACGAACGCAGCCAGATCCAAAACCGCGCTAGCGCGATGCTCGTGCTGCAAGCGAAGTTGCTCGAGCGACGCCGACAGGACGAAGCCGCGAAGATGGCCGAGATACGCGGTGACAGCACTACCAGTTGGGGAACTCAAATACGTAACTATGTGTTGCACCCGTACCAACTCGTGAAGGATCTTCGCACCGATGTCGAGACCGGGAATACGACAGCAGTACTCGACGGTGAGATCGACGAGTTCATCGAAGCCGGGATCCGCTGGCGACGCCAACACTCGTAGCCACAGCGAAACAACTCAGGCCGGACGCCGTTCAACTAGCGGACTGTTGGCCCATCCGGAGTGATCCTCGAATCGAATTCACTGCTCCGGATGGCCCAATCGTCGTTACTCTGCGTGGCGTAACTTCGGTCAAATTCGACCCTGAATCGGCAAGTTACGTTGCGAAGCCTTTGCGATGTGGCAATGATGTGGCCGTACTGGTTTTGCAAATCGTGGGGACGCACTGATCCGCGACTGGAAACACGGTCACCTGCCGTAGCTCATACGGATGGTTGCGGGGAGCGAGTGGTGAGACCGACCCCTTGTCGTTTCGACTAGAGGGTAGGTCTGTCATGCATCTTCATCCACGAATCCCGCGGCCGCGCGCGATCGCGGCAGTCGCCATCAGCATCGGCCTCGGTAGCGCCGCGTCGTTCGCGCTCGTCACCGACGCCAGCGCCCACGCGAACATCGTGCACGGTAGTGCGGTCTGCAACCAGACCGACGGTACGTACACGGTCACATGGACCATCGCGAACGACTTCAACGTGAGCGACACGGTCACCAAGGTTTCCAACACCGGCGGCGGCACGTTGTCAGGGTTGCCGGCCACGATCGCGGCGTCCCCGCACACGCCGTATAACACCGCGACCGCGACCCAGACGGGCGTGCCTGGCACGGCCACATCTGCGACCCTGACCATCAACGGTCTCTGGGCGGACGGGTACCACCAGCAGGACGGTTCGTCGGTCACGCTCGGCGGCAACTGTGTCATCCCGCCGACCAGCACCACGACCGCCGCGGCAACTTTCACCGATGCAACGTGTGCGGCTGCGAACGGCAGCTACACGATTCCGGCATCGACGTCGGCTAACTACTCCGTTGCCATCAACGGTGGCGCGTCAGTCGCCGCCTCTGCCGGCACCGTTAGCGAGCCTGCAGGCACTGCGATCGTCGTGACAGCGCACGCGAAGACCGGTTTCGTCCTCACGGGCACGACAACCTGGTCCCACACGATCGCCGCAGCGACCGGTTGCAACTCCAGCCCGCCGCCGTCGAGCCCGCCGCCCTCGAGCGCACCGCCCGTCGTCGTGCAACCTGACACGGTGATACCCGCCGTGCCGACGATCACGCAGGGCGTGTGCGTCGCCGGTAAGCAGACCAGCGCGTTCTTCACGATTCCCGGCATCACCGGCGTCACCTACCTGGCCAACGGGGCCTCGGTAGCGGTCGGTACCCACAACGTGGCGTACGGCTCGACCACGACCGTGACGGCCTCCGCGTCCGGCGGGTTCTCCTTCCCGGCCGGGACGACGACCTCGTGGACGCTCGTCGCCAACGCTGCTCTGCCGTCGTGCGCAGCAGCACCGACCGCCGTCCTCGGCATCACGTTCAACAACCCGCCTGCCACACCGCCGAAGGCTCCAGTAGCGACCCTGCCGTTCACTGGCATGCCGCTCGTGCCGACCGCACTGGTCGGGTTCGGGTTGTTGCTCACAGGGTTGATGCTCGTCGGTTCGACTCGTCGGCACCGCACCAGCCAGCTGACCCTGCTCGACAGGTAAGCACCACGACAAGCGAAGGGCCCCGGCGATCATCGCCGGGGCCCTTCGTCATGTTCGGAGCCTCAGACGGGTGAGTGCACCGTCAGCAGCAGCAGCATCAGGGCGACCATCGCCACGACGGCCACGATCGCGGCGGGCGGCAGCGCGCTGAATCCTTGGTGGTGGAGATGGGCGCGGGCAGCTCGGCAACTGGGGCAGCGGCCCTCGTCGACCGGTCCGGCGCAGGCGGCGCATACGAGGTGCTCACACGACATTGCGCTCGCCTCCCTTCTCCTGAACTGATTCTTGCCTGGGTCTCATCGTGCTATTCGCTGCTATCAGTGTCTCTCCCGATCGGTCCTGGCGCGAGAGATCAGGGCTATTTCGTTCTGTGTTATCGGCAGATTCGCGGCGCACCTTGTGCCGCCGCTGCCCGGCGTCCGGCTCGTTCGTGCTTAGACTGGCCTGCGTGATGATGTCGTGATCAGGTTCGACGACGTGACCAAGACGTACCCCAAACAGGTCAGGCCGGCACTCGACGACGTGACCCTTGAGGTTGAGAAGGGCGAGTTCGTCTTCCTCGTCGGGGCGTCCGGATCGGGCAAATCGACCTTCCTTCGGCTGGTGCTGAAGGAGGAGAAGCCCAGCCAGGGCCGCGTTCACGTCGCCGGCAAAGACCTTGGGCGGCTCTCGTCGTGGAAGGTGCCGGGCCTTCGCCGGCAGATCGGCACCGTCTTCCAGGACTTCCGGCTGCTCCCCAACAAAACGGTCACACAGAACGTCGCGTTCGCGCTCGAAGTGATCGGTCGACCGCAGGCCCAGATCCGCAAGATCATCCCCGAGGTGCTCGATCTGGTGGGGCTTGCCGACAAGGCGGGCCGGCTGCCGGGCGAACTGTCGGGCGGTGAGCAGCAGCGCGTCGCGATCGCGCGTGCGTTCGCGAACCGGCCGATCATCCTGCTCGCCGACGAGCCGACCGGCAACCTCGACCCGACCACGAGTGTCGGCATCATGAAACTCCTCGACCGGATCAACCGCACGGGCACGACCGTGGTGATGGCCACGCACGACTCGCAGATCGTCGACTCGATGCGACGCAGAGTGGTCGAGCTCGAGGGCGGCAAGCTGATCCGCGACCAGTCGCGCGGGGTTTACGGATATTCCAACTGACCGACCGTTTTCGACTCGCTGGTTAGGACCTCATGCGCTTTCGATTTGTGTTCTCCGAGTTGGGCATCGGCCTGCGCAAGAACGTTCTCATGATGTTCTCGGTGGTCGTCATCACGGCGTTCTCGATGCTGGCTCTTGGGGTGGCGCTGCTTGTGCAGCGACAGGTCGGGCACATGAAGCACTACTGGTACAACCAGCTTCAGGTGTCGGTGTACCTGTGCTCCGACCACAGCACCAACCCCAACTGCCCGACTGCTGCTACCCAGGACCAAATCACGGCGGTTGGCGATCAGCTCAACTCCTTGCGCCCGACCGTGAAGAGCATCGATTTCGTCGACCAGGCCAGGGCGTATGAGTTGTTCAAGGAGACGTTCAAAGACGCTCCTGACCTGGTGAAGAACACCTCACCAGACGCGCTGCCTGAGTCGTACGTCGTGAAGCTTCAGGATCCGAAGAAGTTCGATGTCATTAGCAGTGCGCTCACCGGAAAACCCGGCGTCGACTCCGTTCAAGACCAACACGTGTTTCTCAACAAACTGTTCGCGATTCTGAACCAACTACGCGTTGTCGCGATCGTCATCTCGGCCACGGTCATCATTGCGGCGGTGGTGTTGATCGGTGTTGCGGTACAGGTCTCTGCCGCAAGTAGAAAGCGCGAGACCGGCATCATGAAGCTGGTCGGTGCGTCGAACCTGTACATCCAGCTGCCGTTCCTACTCGAGGGAATTGTCGGCGGTCTGCTCGGCGCGGTCGTCGGCTTCGGTGCGCTTGCTGCGATCAAGGTGGCGTTGATCGATCACAGCCTGAGGGCGGTCTTCGGCGCCTTCGGCTCACTCGTCGAGTGGAGCGATGTCTTCTATACGCTGCCGTTCATCGTCGGGGTATCGGTGCTGATCTCGGGTCTGGCCTCGTTCGTGACGCTTCGCATGTACCTGCGCGACTGACCTGTGGCCGTAGAATCGGCCAGTGCTCCTTTCCCGCACGTCCACTCGCGTGGCGGTGGCGACCGGCGTGGTCGTCGTCGCCTTCAGCGCTGGGCTGCTCACGGGCGTGATGGGGTCGCACGACCCGGCGCAAACAGCCACAGCGCCGTCCGCAGAACCAACCGAAGCCGCGACATCGCAGGGTGGGCTGCTCGATCAGGCCGCGACCACGATCCTTCAGAACGCGGCGAAGCCGATCTCGAAAGATGATCTCGACAAGGCGGCCGTCGAGGGCATGCTGCAGGCTCTCGATGACAAGTGGTCGAGCTACTACAGCCCCAACGACTTCGCAACATTCCAAGACGTCATGGACGGCGAATACACCGGCGTCGGTCTGTGGGTGCAACGCAACGACGCCGGTGCCGTCAATGTCGTGAGCGTGCAGACTGGTTCGCCGAGTGACGGCTCGTTGCGTTCGGGCGACGTGATCACTGCCGTCGGCGGTCAAGCCGTCGCGACCCGATCGATCGCCGACATCGTGGCCGCGCTTCGAGGTGAAGCCGGAACGACCGTGTCACTGACCTACCGCCGTGCGGGCGCCACCCACACGGTCAGCCTGCGCCGCACCGCGCTCCCCAGCCAGGACGTCACCGCGAAGGTCACCGGCTCCGTCATGATCATCAAGGTGAGTGCCTTCACCAAGGGCGTCGGCGACAAGGTCGCGCAGTTCGTCGCGACCGCGCGCAGCCGCCATCTGACCGGCATCGTCCTCGACCTCCGGGGCAACCCCGGCGGCCTGCTCGACGAGGGGGTCAAGACAGCGTCTGTCTTCCTCGACGGCGGCCCGGTCGTCACCTTCCAGAAGCGGGGCGCCCCGCCGCTCGAGTTGACCGCGGAACCTGGTGGCGACACGGGCACGCCCCTCGCCGTCCTGGTCGATGGTGGGACCGCAAGTGCCGCTGAGGTCGTCACCGCCGCACTGCAGGACCGCGACCGCGCGGTCGTCGTCGGGAGCCGAACGTTCGGCAAGGGCTCGGTGCAAGAACCGACGATCCTGTCCGATGGCTCGGCGATCGAGTTCACCGTCGGCAGCTACCTGACTCCGGCCGGCCGATCGCTCGACGGCGTCGGCATCGGTCCTGACGTCACGGTCCCCGCGAGCGCGACGCCAGCTGCGGCAGAGGCGCAAGCAGTCGAGGTGCTGAGCGGGTTGCTTGCCGACGCAGGCACCGGCGGGCGCGGCTGATGCCGAAGGAGACCGGCCACAAGCTGATCGCCAGCAACAAGAAGGCCCGCCACGATTACCACATCGATTCGGTCTACGAGGCTGGCCTGGTGCTCACCGGCACCGAGGTCAAGTCGCTTCGGCTCGGCCGCGCGTCGTTGGTCGACGGTTACGCCCTCATCAAGGACGGCGAGGTGTGGCTGCAAGGTGTGCACATTCCCGAGTACACCGAGGGCACCTGGACCAATCACGAACCTCGCCGGTCACGAAAGCTGCTGCTGCACAAGCTCGAGATCGCGCGCTTGATCGGCAAGACGCGAGAGACCGGCGTGACCCTTGTTCCGTTGTCGCTGTACTTCAAGGACGGCAAGGCGAAGGTCGAGATAGCTCTTGCGCACGGTAAGAAGTCGTACGACAAGCGGCAGGCACTGGCTGAGCGGCAGGCCGGCCGCGAGATCCAGCGCGCGCTCGGTCGGCGCGCGAAAGGCATGACCGACTAAGATGGAGTCATAACTGCATAGGGGGTGAACGGTTTCGACTTCGGATGTTGAGGCAGGGGAAGCGGGCCGAGGATCGCAGCGATGATCTCGTTAACCACGCGCTGCAAAAGATAAACGCGAATTCAAACCGCGCTGATTTCGCTCTTGCTGCCTAAGTAAGAGAATGAAATCTGTCAGCCCAGGAGCGCCTCCGACTTGGGATCTGGCATCAGCAGGAGGCTCCACCGAGTGACCCGGCTGCGGGGTCTCACGGAAAAACCAACAACAGCTGAGCCCGTCGCGATGGCACGCCTGCGTGACCGTCGGGGCTGAGAAAGGCAAAGCAGGCTCCGCCCGGAGAAGCCCTGGCTTAGTACCGAAGGACCCGGGTTCGATTCCCGGCACCTCCACCATGAAGGGGTCCGCCGTGCCATCGCGAAAGCGAGTCGCGCCAGCGGTCCTCGTCGCCTACGCGGGTTTTGTGTTCGTCGGCGTCAGCGCCGGAGTTGGCGGGGTTTTGCTGCCCGCGCAGATACACGACTACGGCGTCGACAAGACGACCATCGGTCTCACCTTCTTTACATTCTCGGCAGGCTTTCTCATTGCGGGCCTGTCGGCCGGCGCGATCGCGCGCCGGTTCGACAGTCGCACCGCAACCGTCGTCGGCTGCCTCGCGTACGTCGCATCGGCGCTGTACGTGGCAACGCGGCCATCGTTCGCCGCTTTCATCATCGTGCAGATCGTGGGGGGCTTTGGCACAGGTCTCCTTGAGTCGTTCTTGAACACGTACCTGTCCACGCTCCCGAATGCGACCACGCTGCTGAACCGGTTACACGGCTTCTTCGGAGTCGGTGCGCTGGCTGGTCCATTGCTGGCCGCGAAGATGTTGACCTTCACGAGGTGGACGTCGGTCTGGCTGGTGCTCGGCTTGGCCTGCGGCGTCCTGGCAGTCGCTGTGCGCGTGACCTTTCCGGCGCGTGAGGCGGTCACCGCCGCCGTCCGCGAAAGACATGCAAGCGCGCGGCCGAAGCTGTCGACCGTCATGCGCGATCGCGGCGTGATACTCGGCGGGTTGCTGCTGTCTGTCTACGTCGGACTTGAGGTGAGTCTCGGCAACTGGGGCTACACGTTCCTCGTCGACACCCGGCATCTGGACGCCCTGCTCGCGGGGTATGCGATGAGCGGCTACTGGCTTGGGTTGGCGGTGGGCCGCTTCGTCATCAGTCCCGTCGCAGAGCGGGTGCGACTGGCACCGACCGGCATGATTTTCGTGTGCCTGTCGGGCGTCGCAGTCGCCAGCCTGCTCACGTGGTGGGCGCCCGCGGCGGTCGTTGCCGGACTTGGGTTTGCCGTCATCGGGTTCTTTCTCGGCCCGATCTTTCCGACAACGATGGCGGTCGTGCCCAAGCTCACGACGCCGTTCCTCATACCGACGGCCATCGGCCTCATCAATGGTGTGTCAGTGATCGGCGGCGCGCTTTTCCCTTGGATAGCAGGTGCCGTCGGGCAAAGTGTCGGCATCTGGACGGTACTGCCCTTTGCAGCCGCGCTCGCGGTCGCGCAGCTCGTTGTGTGGCGTTCGCTGTGCCTAGCCCTTGATGGCCGTCCCATAGACCACGTTGGTTTGCAAGTCGCTGACCTCACGTAACCGCAACTCGGCGAGTGTGCTCTCGCGGACGCGGTCGCGCTGATCGGGCTTGAGCGCATCGACGGTGGCGCGGTAGCCCGACCCAAGCACGATGTCCCAGAAGCTATCGGGGTGCTCCAAGTGATGACGGCCTTCGACAGCCACCACGTCAGGGTGGGGGACACCACCGCGGATCAACAGGTCGGCCAAGGTCTCCGGTGAAGTGATTTCATCCCACGGGTTGAACTTCTTGTACAACGACGGCTCGACCTCGCCGATGCTTCGCCAGAAGCTGCTGGTGGCGGGCTCCCACAACCCCGGACCCCAGGTGGTGACTGCGAGCACGCCGGCCGGGCGCACGAGCCGCCACATCTCTTGAACGAAGGCGGCCATGTCGGGTGCGAAGAACACCCCGAACACGCACACCACGGCATCGAAGCTGCCGTCCGGTAGTCCAGTCTGTGTAGCGTCCCCGTGGCGGAACTCGATATTCGAGAGCCCCTCGTGCGCGGCTCTAGCCCGCGCGAGTGCCAGGAGCGGTTCCGCAACGTCGATTCCCAGCACCCGTCCGGCCGGTCCGACGGCATGGGCGGCGGGTATTGCCGATCCGCCGGCTCCGCAGCAAAGGTCGACCACAGTCATGCCTTGCGCTAGCTGCAAGCGCGAAACAGTCGCCGATCCATATCGATCCCAAAAACCCAGCGTGGGCACGGTGTAGTGATCAGCGGCGGCGCCAAACGCGCGTTCCGACCGCTGCACATGGTCACCGAACTCGGAGTGCATTGCACCCTGCCCGTCCGACCCGCTTTTCGGGCGCCCGGTCGAGCATATTGCGGAGCGTCAGTCGTTCGCTCTCAAGAACGCGTAGAGCGTGTCCTGAACGTTTCCCTCAGGACCCGCATAAGCCAACGTGTCCCAACCATGGCCACCCTCGGCCGGCAAGACCATCAGCTGCTTCGTCTTGTTTGGTACGGCGTCGTACACGGCGGTGATCTCGGCGACACTCGTCGAGGGGTCGTCCTTAGAAACAACGAACAATGACGGGACGGCGAGCTGCGGCGCCGCGGTCAGGCTGTTGATCCGACCCTGTGCAGTTCCGTAGAGGTACGACACATCACCAGGGCCTGACAAATCAACGACCCCGCTGACGAGTGGACCGGCCGCCGCGCCCGCGACGACCGCAAGCGTCCCTCCCGCGGAGGCTCCGACGATGACGACCTTGGTGGTCCCGGCCGCACGGAGTGCGGCTCACGCCGGCCTGGGCGTCGAGGGACAGGTTCGATTGCCTGTCGGTGTCGCTCGGGCAATCCGACGGGATGGTGCATCGGTACTCGAGCAGCAAGACGTGAAAGCCGGCCGAAACCAGGCCGGTCGCTTCCACGGCCCACTGGCACGCACTCGCCTGGTACTCGGGCAACATGAGCACACCGCGCTTGCCGGTGCCCATTTCGACTACGCCAAGCCCGATGCCGTCGGAGGCCACGATCCGCGTGTATTTCACGCCGTCGCACGGCGGCATGGAAATGCTGCTCGCTGGCGTCGGAACCGCATTCGTTGACGATGCATGGGTTGAAGAGCTTTGAACGGACACGTCCGCCTGAGCTTGCGACGACGTGCTGGAACAGCCGCCTAGCATGAGAATCACGACGAAGCCGATCACCCGGGAAGCCAGCCGGTGACCGGTGCGGTCAGCCCTTGACCGCACCAGTCAACCCGCCGACGATGCGGCGCTGGGCAATGGTGAAAAAGATGAGCGTCGGCAGCATCGACAGCGCCGTGAACGCGAAAACCTTTGCGGTGTCAGCGGAGTACTGCGACTGGAACGTCGCGACGCCCAGCGGCAACGTGAAATGGATCTGGTTGTTGAACACCAGCAGCGGCAAGATGAAGTAATTCCAACTCGTCACGAACGCCAAGATGGCGACAGTCGTCAACGCAGGCATCGAAAGCGGCAGCAGCACGCGCCAGAAGAATCCCAGCTTGGTCGTGCCGTCGATCACCGCGGCATCTTCGAGTTCTGCGGGAACGGCGCGCATGAACGGTCGCAAGATGACGATCGTGATCGACAGCGAGAAGGCAGCTTCGGGCATCGCGACCCCGAACATGTTCTCGAGCAGATGGAGATCACGCAGGAGCAGATAGAGCGGAAGCGACGCGACCGTGAGCGGGAAAAGCAGGCCGATCGTAAAGAACGAGAAGACCGCCTCGCGACCCTTGAAGGTGTACCGCGAAAGAGCGAACGCAGCCATCGACCCGAGTGAGACAGCCAACACTGTTGCGATGACGGCGATCAGCGCGCTGTTCAAAAGAAAGTGCCAGAACGTGTGCGACGTGACGATGGATCTGTAGTTCGACCAAAGCCAGGGGTGCGGCCACGCGGTCGGATGACTGTTGATCGCTGGGGTCGAACGAAAGCCGCCGATGAAGATGAACAGAATCGGCACAACGGTGACGACGATGATGACCACGGCGGCCAAGTAGGCGAGCGCCGTCGCCAGCGGTGAGGTCGCCGCCTTGTTCCGGCTGCGCGGAGGCTTTGTGCGCACGGTCAGCAGCTGCGCGGTCGCCGTCATCGCACCATCCTCGTCAGAGCGCCTGCCGTGTCGCGGCGTAGTGCAAAGCGCTGGTACAGCAGGGCGAACGCGAAGCAGAAGATGAACAGGATCACTGCAACTGCGCTGCCGTAGCCGAACTCGTAACTCTGGAAGCCCTTGTCGATGAGGTATGTCGACATCGTGGTCGACGCACCCGCTGGGCCGCCGAGAGTCATGATCCAGGGAATATCGAACAACTGCAGCGAACCGATCATGGACAGGAAGATCCAGATCCGGATGGTCGGGCCGAGGAGGGGCAAGACGACTTGCCGCGTCGTTTGCCACGGGCTCGCGCCGTCAAGTGCAGAAGCCTCTCGCAGCTCCGTCGGAATGCCCTGCAGACCAGCGAGCAACAAGATGACGCCGAAGCCGATGTACTTCCAGGTGATGACAACGAAGAGCGTGTAGAGAACGACGTGGGTGTTGGCGAGCCAGGTCGTCACCAGACTGCCGAGCCCCACATGCTTGAAGACCTGGTCAACGAATCCGTCGGGCTGCAGGAGTATCAACCACATGACCGCGGTGACGGCTTCAGACAGCACGTAGGGAGCGAACACCACGAGCCGCAAGAATCCGCGACCACGAAGTTGGCGATTGAGCAGCAGCGCGAGCGCGATGCTGAGCGGCAGCTGCAGGAAGAGCGACAGCAACGCGATCGTGACGTTGTGCTGGATCGCGTGCAGGAACACTGTGTCGGAGAACGCCCGCCGATAGTTGGCGAGCCCGATGGGGTGGTTGAGCGGGCCAAACCCGCTCCACTTAAAGAAGCTGTAGTAAATCGCGACTGCGATCGGCACCAGCACGAACCCGACGAAGAGCACGAAGGCGGGGCCGAGGAGCAGCAGCAACTCTAGGCGCTGACGAAGTCCCGACCGGGCTGACTTCCGGTCGGGACTCGCGTCGAGATGGAGGCGCCACGCCCGGCACGGGTTGCCCCGGCCGGGTCGTGGCGTGACCACTTACCATGACGAACCTTCACCAATCAGTTGGATGCCACTTCGTTGGACACCATGCAATCGGATCGTGGCGGTTACTGGCGTTGCCGCCTTGCCTGCTGAGTCCGCGATGTCTTGAGCAGTTCCCTGGCCTGCAAAGAAGTTCGACACCGCGTCGTTCACGGCGTTACCGACATTCGTCGGAAGCGCCTGGTCGAAGTACAGCTGGTTGTACGAGACACCCTGCAGGTAGGTGAGCACCTTCTGCAACGTCGGGTCGGTGATCGCCGAGGTGGCGCCACCGTTGGACGGGATGCTGATAGCCGTCGTCTTCACGAGCTCCTCTTGGACCGGGACGCTCGTGAAGTACTGCAAGAACGCAGCACACACGTCAGGCGCCTTGGTCGAGCAGGAGAAACCGTCGCCGCCACCAAGCGCAGCACCGGGCTCGCCGTTGCCGCCGGTGATCGACGGGAACGGGAAGAAGCCCATCTCGCCTTCGAACTGTCGCCTGCTGGGCCGTCGGAACCAGGCCGATGATCGTTGGGATTTCCCAGTCACCCTGCAGCTCCATCGCCGCCTTGCCGTTGGCGATCAGGCCTGCTGAGCTGCCAGCGCCCTGCTGTGCAGGAGTGGCGAGGAAGCCGGTGTTGAAGGGGTTCGCGTCGAGCAGCGTCTTGAGGTCGTTGCCTGCCTTGACGAAGCACGGGTCGGTGAACTTGGCCGCCGCGATGCCCGCTGTGATGGTGTCCTTCGGGCACTCCTTCAATACGAAGTTCTCCCACCAGAACGCGTCCGGCCACTTGTCCTTGCCGCCGACCGTCATCGGCGTGATGCCGGCGGCCTTCAGCTTCGTGATGTCGGACAGGAGGTCGGTCATCGTCGTCGGAGGTGCGGTGATGCCGGCCTTGGCGAACAGGTCGGTGCGGTACCAGAAGCCGACCACGTGATAGTCGTAGGGGACGCCGAGTTGCTTGCCGTCGTTGTTCCAACCTGCGGCGCTCTTCCCGAGTTGACCAATCCAGCTCGACGTGAGCTGCGTGAGGTCGGCGAGCTTGCCTGACTGGGCCTGAATGGCCTCGGCGCCGCCACCCCACTGCTGGAAGATGTCGGGAGGCGTGCCCTGCAACGCGACCTGGATCTTCGTCTTGATCGTCTCGTTCTGGATCGGCTGAACGCTGATGGTCACGTTCGGGTTGGCCGCATGGAAATCGGTCGCCACCTTTGGCGACTTCGCTCTTGCCGGGCTCGGTCGAGAAGTTGTGCCACCACGTCAACGTCATCGGCTTGCCGCCGTTTAGCTGGCCACCCGCAGCCGACGACGACGCAGAGCTTGCGGTCGGTCGTAGGCGCGGTACGTCGCGGAGGTGCTGGTAGCGGGAGTGCTGGCTGCGGAGGTCGCAGCTGCCCCGCTCTTCTTGGTACTCGAGCATGCGGTGACGGCGAGTGCCGCGACTGCGGCGACTGCCGTGAAGCGGGACACGGTGCGGAATGGGTTGGTGCGGCTCGTCATGAGCGTCCCTTCAGCGAGGGTCCCGTACTCGACACGGGAGCCCGGAGGTGAGTACGCCCGTCACCGGTCGTACCGAAAGTTACCGAGAACGTCACGATAGTTCCGACGGCGCCGCTACGTTATGGCTCCTCACGAACGCGGTCAACCCATTCTTGGGAACCTTCCCGAACCGTTATCTTCGCGTGAGAATAGAGAGATTGTTGGCGCGAGACACTTCCGGAAGTTTTCGGTACTATCCCGAACACCGATTCGCGGATGGTGGCCCATCTCGATCAGCCCACCCGGACGCAGGCTACGACGAACTGGACATGATGTGGTGACACACGAGCCGCCCGCCTACGGGCTCGCGACGACCGACGCTCCCGCGACCGGCCGATCTTCCGTGGCGCGACACCGGCCTGCCGGTGCCCGAGCGGGTCGCGGATCTGCTCGCCCGGATGACGCTGGAGGAAAAGGTCGCCCAGCTCTATGGGGTGTGGGCTGGAGCCGACCCGATGGGTGACGGAGTCGCGCCGCATCAGCACGAGCTCGCGTCAATACCGGGTGACTGGGGCGCCTTCATTGCGGACGGGCTTGGACAGCTCACCCGTCCATTCGGAACGGTGCCAGTCGACCCTGCACTTGGCGCTCGATCGCTAGCTCGGGCACAGGCAGAGATTGTTGCTGCCGGCCGCCACGGCATTCCGGCGATCGCCCACGACGAATGCCTGTCGGGCTTCATGGCGTGGGGCGCAACCATCTACCCGACCCCGCTCGCGTGGGGGGCGACGTTCGATCCTGCGCTCGTAGAACTGATGGCTGCCCAGGTCGGCGAAACCATGCGATCGGTCGGGGTGCACCAGGGGCTCGCACCGGTGCTTGACGTCGCGCGCGACTACCGGTGGGGACGCCTGGAAGAGACGATCGGTGAAGATCCGTACCTCGTCGCCACCATCGGCACCGCGTACGTGCGCGGCCTCGAGTCGGCTGGAGTCATCGCGACCCTCAAACACTTCGTCGGATACTCCGGATCGCGCGCCGGACGCAACTTCGGGCCGGTGTCGGCGGGGCCACGCGAAATCGCCGACGTGTTCCTGCCCCCCTTCGAGATGGCGATTCGCGATGGTGGGGCACGCTCGATCATGCACGCCTACACCGAGATCGATGGCGTCCCCGCGGCAGCGAACGCCGACCTGCTCACCGACCTCTTACGCGCGCAGTGGGACTTCGACGGCACCGTCGTGGCCGACTACTTCGGCGTCACGTTTCTGGCGACGCTGCACAAGGTCGTTGCGACCGAAGCCGAAGCCGCCGTCCTCGCGCTGCAGTCGGGCATCGATGTCGAACTGCCAACGATCCGCTGCTACGGACCTCCCGTCGTCGACGCAGTCAGATCAGGGCGACTCGCAGAGGAGTTCGTCGATCGGGCCGCACGCCGCGTGCTCACGCAAAAAGCACAACTCGGATTGCTCGACCCTGACTGGTCGGCAGAGCCGGTGGCGCTCACGCGTCTCGATCACGGTCGCGACGGCGACATCGACCTCGCACGCGGCTCGATCGACCTCGATCCATCGCGGGCCCGAGCCGTCGCGCGCCAGCTGGCAGAAGAATCGATCGTCCTCGTCGCTAACTCGGGCGTGCTGCCACTACCGCCACACGCGCGTGTTGCAGTGGTCGGCCCGCGCGCCGACGACGCGTTCGCCATGCTCGGGTGCTACACGTTCCCGAGCCACGTCGGCGTGCAGCACCCGAGCTGGCCTATTGGTGTCGAAATCCCGACCCTGCTTGAGGCCATGCATATCGAGATGCCCATGGCCGACATCGTGCATGCAAAGGGCTGCGACGTTGACGGCGACGACACGTCGGGCTTCTCCGAGGCGGTCGCGGCTGCGCAAGGGGCCGAGGTTTGTGTCGTCGCACTTGGTGACAGGGCTGGTCTTTTCGGCAGAGGGACCTCGGGGGAGGGTTGCGATGCAGACGACCTGCAGCTTCCCGGCGTCCAGGGAGAATTGCTCGATGCGCTGCTAGCGACCGGGACGCAGGTCGTACTCGTGATGGTGTCGGGTCGGCCTTATGCCCTCGGTGCTTACAGCGGTCGGTTGGCGGGCATCGTGCAGGCCTTCTTCCCTGGCGAAGAAGGCGGTCGGGCGCTGGCCGGCGTGCTGTCGGGCCGGGTGTGTCCTTCGGGGCGCTTGCCAATCTCGATCCCGAGCAGTCCGAGCGGCCAGCCGGGCACCTACCTGACCGTTCCGCTTGGACTGCGCAGTGGCGTGAGCAGCGTCGACCCAACGCCGCTGTGGTCGTTCGGGCACGGGCTCTCGTACACGAGCTTTCGTTGGGACGACCCGTGCGTTGACGGCATGCAGGTCTCGAGCGACGACCGCATCGAGACCACGACGGACGGCGCGGTGCGGGTGTCTTTGGTCGTGCACAACACCGGCGACCGCATAGGTGCTGACGTGGTGCAGTTGTATCTTCGCGATCCGGTCGCCCAGGTGACGCGACCCGATGTTCGGCTCATTGGTTATGCCCGCGTCGTCGTCGAACCGGGTCGATCCGTGCGCGTTTCATTTGAGGTCTCAGCTGACTTGTCGTCGTTCACCGGTCGCGAAGGTCGGCGCATTGTCGAGCCAGGCGATTTGCAACTGCAACTGTCGGCATCGAGCAGCGAGCCGCGACTGGTCGTTAACCTGCGGCTCATCGGTCCTGAACGCGTTGTCGGAATGTCGCGGTCGATGGTGGCCGACGTCACCATCGAATAAGGACCTCGCGATCGACTGGGTCCTACGGACGGGACCCAGTCGATTGCGTATCCTTGGGAAAAACCTGAAGGAGATATCTTTCGTGGCCGTCGCCGGTCAAGGTCGGGTCACCATTGCAGCCATCGCCGCAGAGGCAGGCGTCTCGGTGCCCACGGTTTCGCGCGTGCTCAACGGTCGTACTGATGTTGCTGCCGGCACGCGGGTACGGGTCGAACAGTTGCTCGAGAAGCATGCGTACCAACGTCGGGGATTGACCCGAGGCATGCAGGCCAATCTGATCGACCTGGTGTTCAACGACCTCGACAGCCCGTGGGCAGTCGAGATCATTCGCGGCGTCGAAGACGTGGCGCACGACTCGGGCATCGGCACCGTCGTCTCGGCGATCCACAACGAGCCCACCTCAGAGCGACGGTGGTGGCAAAACGTTCAGTCACGCGCGTCCGACGGCATCATCTTGGTGACGTCGCACCTGCATCCCAAACTCCAGGCCGAGGTTCACCGTCACCTTCCGACGGTTGTCGTCGACCCTTCGGGCTTGCCGTCGTACGACGTGCCAACCATCGGAGCGACGAACTGGGCGGGCGGGCTCAGCGCCACTGAACATCTCATCGAGTTGGGCCACCGTCGCATCGGCATCATCACGGGACCGCCGCGGCTGCAGTGCAGTCGCGCGCGGCTCGATGGCTACCGGGCCGCGATCGAGGCCGCAGGTCTGCAGGTCGATCAGGATCTTGTCCACACGGGCGACTTCTACCACGAGGGGGGATTCACTGGCGGGTCGCGATTTCTCGATCTCGCTGATCCGCCGACGGCGATCTTCGCGTCGAGTGACCAGATGGCCTTCGGCGTCTACGAGGCAGCGCGGCAGCATGGGCTGCGCGTGCCGAGCGACCTCAGCGTCGTTGGGTTCGACGACTTGCCAGAAGCGGCCTGGACCTCGCCCCCGCTGACGACCGTGCGTCAGCCGCTTGCCGAGATGGGCATGCTCGCCGCGCGGACCGTCCTTCGGATGGTCCGCGGAGAGGCGATCGAAACGCTGCGCCTCGAACTGGCAACCCAACTGGTCGTTCGCGAAAGCACGGCGGCGCCTCGCTCGTGACCGCTCTCGCGTCCACCTGATCGACAAAAAACACGTGCGGGCGCCCTCAACTGTCGCTCTTCGGGGTCGATGACTCGCGTGGGCCACTCTTAGACAAACGAGGCATGAGGAAGCGTCAGGAGGCATCAATGCCGCTCGCGCGCTCGGATGTCGCTGCCCGTGTCCATGTCATCGACGCGGCTGTGGGCGCTGGCACCGTCGGGGTGTCGCTCGCCGTCGTCAGGCTGGTAAGCGGCGTCCACTCTTTGACACTTTGGTCCGATTTTCTCGTCGTTCTGGTAGCGGCGGCGCTCGGTACGACCGCGCTCGGCTTGGTGCGCAAGCGCTCTGACAGGGCGCTCGCGGCCGCGATCGGCAGGCTCGACAAGGTTGCTGGCGGTGACTTGATGGTTTCGACAGCTGTCGTCTCGTCAGGCCACGCTCGACTCGTCGAAGTGGCGATTCGCGACATCGTCTCGCAGCAACGCCAGTTGCTGAACGAGACCGAGCGAAGCGCGCAGCTTCTGGGCGACGGATGGAAGACCATGAACGACGTGGCGTGGACGATGATGGACACCTCGGAAGGAACGGTCGCTGAGGTGACGGCCGCAGCCCGGGCTGCGGGCGAGGTGTCTGAGAACATCCAGTTCATTGCGGGCGCGACGCAAGAGACCACGGCCACCATGCAGGAGGTCGCGTCGCACGCGGTCGACGCGTCAGAGATCGGGCAGTCTGGCGTCGAGCAAATCGCGCATGCCGGACAGACCGTGGAGGATCTGCAAACCGCGTCGCGGCGCGTCGACGCCGTCCTCGCACTGATCGGGCAAGTCGCTCGACAGACCCATTTGCTCGCGCTGAACGCCACGATCGAGGCCGCGCGAGCCGGTGAACACGGCCGCGGCTTCACCGTGGTAGCGGGCGAAGTGAAGCAACTGGCTGAAAAGACCGCCCAGGCGACGGGCGACGTCACGGCGACGATGCGTGAGATCGAGACCGGGTCAGAACGTGCTGTCTCCTCTATCAACAGCGTGAGCGAAACGATCCAAGGCATGAGCAGCCGCCAGCATTCGATCGCTGCAGCAGTCGAGCAGCAGACCGCGACGACCCTCGCGATCGCACGCAGCACGGCAGCCGCTGCGGACCAGGCACTTGCACTCGAGGGGAACGTAAAGTCGCTCACGAATGCGGTTCGGCTGGGCGCTTACGCCGGCGCCAAGGCACGTACAGTCGCAGCCGAAGTTGCAGACACCGAGAAAACGCTTCGGGGGATACTCGAGCGCTTTCGCTTCGAGCGCGTCGAGTTGGCTGCTGACCGCGAGACTGGGCCGGCTCGTGTTGCGGTTACGGTCAACGGCGTGACCACGATCGAGAACGATGTGACGGGTGGTGGGCTCAACCAGTTCACGTACACCGGCACCTGGGGTCATGCCACGTCCAACCTCGAGGCCGCCGGTACCAACTCGCACTCGAGCATGCCCGGCGATACAGCGACCCTGCGTTTCGTAGGTACACGCATCAGGTTTTACGGCGTCGCTGCCGCGAACCACGGAACGGCATCGCTTTCAGTGGACGGCGGGGAGCCCGCGACGATCGATCAATACGCGCCAGAGCGTGTCCAGGGCGGACTCGCCTGGGAGAGTCCGGTCCTCCCTCGAGGTGAGCACCGTTCGTGCTAACCGTGCTCGGAGAGGCCAACCCGGCCTCTCGCTATATCTGGGTGAACGTCGACAAAGTCGAGATCGACGCGTAGCGATCTGGGCTGCGACCTCCGCGCAGTGACGAGGCAATCGCGCCAAGCAGTGACAGCACGGCCGCCGTGGCGAACACAACGACCAGGCCGTGATGGAACGGCCCGGAGATCAGGTTCGGGAAAAACTGCGCGCCGGTGAGCGCATGCTGATTTGCCAGGGGGAGCGTGGCCAGCGCGCCACTCGGCGCGAGCAGATGCTGGATCGGGTTAACGCCGAGAATGGCCGCGAACAAAGATGACACGGGCGGCAGGGCGCCGATCTGGTGCGCGACCGCGTGCGAGACGCCTTGTTGCTGCAGACCACTCGTGAGCGTCTTCGGAAGGCTGCCTGCGAGGCCGACGATCATCAGCGAGAAAAACGCTCCGATCGAGAGCGCAGTCCCGGAGTTCTGGAACGTCGATCGCATGCCCGATGCAACGCCGCGCTGCTTGGCCGGGACGCTGCTCATGATGGCCGAGGAGTTGGGGGCACCGAACATGCCGGAGCCCACCCCGTTCGCTGCGATGAGCACGGCGAACGCCCAGTAGGGGAAGTTGATGGGCAACAGCATGAGACCGATGAAGCTGCCGCCGAACACCAGCATCCCGGCGGTCGCGAACGCTCGAGCGCCGAACCGGTCGGACAGGAATCCCGCGATCGGGCCAGACACCAGGAACCCTGCGGTCAGCGGCAGCAGGAAGATGCCGGCCCAGAGCGGAGTGGCGCTGTAGTTGTATCCGTGCAGTGGCAACCAGATGCCTTGCAGCCAGATGATCAGCACGAACTGCAGACCACCTCGGGCGATCGAAGCCGCGAGACTAGCGGCATTGCCGGCAGTGAACGCTCTGATGCGAAACAGGCTGAGCTGGAACATTGGGTCGCGAACGGAGTTCTCGATCACAACAAACGCGATCAGCAGGACGACGCCTCCGACCAGCAGGCCCGATACAGCCGGGTTCGTCCAACTCATCGTGTGGCCGCGATAAGGCTGGATGCCATCGGTGAGGGCGACTAACACGGCTCCGAGGCCGACCGCGAACGTCACGTTGCCCCACCAGTCGATGCGCCCGGGTTGTCGCTCGCCGTTGTCGCGAAGCTTGCGGTACGCCCAGATCGTTCCGAAGACGCCAACGGGGACGTTCACCCAGAACACCGCACGCCAATCGATGGCGGCGAGTAGGCCGCCTGCCGTGAGGCCGATGAATTGGCCAGCCAACGCGGCAACCTGGTTGATGCCAAGGGCGAGACCGCGCTGATCGGAGGGGAACGCGTCGGTGAGAATCGCCGCCGAGTTCGCGGTGAGCATCGAGCCTCCGACGGCCTGCGGCACCCGCCACGCGATCAACCACAGGCCCCGTGGCCGCCGCGGTACGGATCGAACGACAAGAGGATCGACGCGATCGTGAAGACCACGAAACCGGAGTTGTAGATCTTCACCCGGCCGAACATGTCGCCGAGCCGGCCCACGGTCACGACAAGAACGGCTTGGATCAACCGGTAGCCCATGATGATCCACAGCAGATAGCTGACGTTGCCGGCCGCCAGCGGATCGAGGTGGAGACCGCGAAAGATTGCGGGTAGCGAGATGAGCACGATCGATCCGTCGAGTGCCGACATGAAAACGGCCAACGTCGTGTTCGACAACGCCACCCACTTGTAGCGGTCGGTGGCGTCCCGAGTCAAAGCTGCTGCGCCAATCGCTCGATCAGCGGTGCAGCCGCCATCAGGTGCTTCAGCTCGGCGCGGGTGAACCCGGTCGACAGGGCCTGCGCCAACTGCTCGACGCGTGCGTTGCGTCGTATCCGCAACGCGTCGAGGCCGGACTTGGTGATCGACAGCACAACGCGGCGTCCATCATTCGGGTCCGACGTCGGCTCGATCAGACCTCGCGCCTGGAGTCCGCCGAGTGTCGCGCCCATCGACTGTGCACTGATCTGTTCGAGCTTGGCGAGCGCGCTGGCCGTCGTCGGTCCGCCGCGGTCGAGGCGCGCGAGCGCCGATGTCTTCGGGTGACGTCAGCTCGCCCTTAACCGGCGCCTGGCGCAGTTGCCTTCGGAGCAACCCGACGCTGACCTGGAGCGCCGCGGCCACGTCCTCGACCCGCACGCCGTCCTGCATAGCTCTGACCGTAAACTGATAAGGCTGGACTGACAAGTCTGGACTTATGAATCGGTCGACGAGTGCGTATCGGCCTCGACGCACCCTCGGACCATGTGGTTGCATGGCGCCATGATGCGAATGCCTTTGTTGCTCGACCCGTTCTGGGTCGGCCGTCGCGCGCATCATTTCGACCAGCGCTGTCGCTGACCGCGACGAACTCGACGCCCGACTGCATGAGGGCATCGCTGTCGCCGTGCCCGCGTCACAAAACCTCAGCCACATACCCGAAGGGATTTCCAATGACTGACGCTTGGAGTTTCGAGACCAAACAGATCCATGCAGGCCAGCAGCCAGACGAAGCCACGCATGCGCGGGCGCTGCCGATCTATCAAACGACGTCGTACACGTTCAGAGACACCGACCATGCCGCGGCACTCTTCGGCCTCGCGGAGTTCGGCAACATCTACACCCGCATCATGAACCCGACGCAGGCCACGGTCGAAGAGCGTGTCGCGGCGCTCGAGGGCGGGGTCGGCGCGCTGCTGGTGGCGAGTGGGCAGTCGGCCGAGACGTTGGCGATCCTCAACATCGCAGGCTCAGGCGACCACATCGTGTCGAGCCCGAGCCTCTACGGCGGCACGTACAACCTCTTCCACTACACGTTCCCGAAGCTCGGCATCGAGGTGTCGTTCGTCGACGACCCCGACGACCCGGAGTCGTGGCGGCGGGCCGTGCGCCCGAACACGAAGGCGTTCTTCGGTGAGTCGCTCGCGAACCCCAAGAACGACTTTCTCGATATCGAGACGGTGGCCGCGATCGCGCACGAGAACGGCGTGCCGCTCATCATCGACAACACGGTGCCCACGCCGTACCTGCTCCGGCCCTTCGAGTGGGGTGCCGACATCGTCGTGCACTCCGCGACGAAGTACCTGGGCGGCCACGGGACGGCGATCGCGGGTGTCATCGTCGACGGTGGCCGGTTCGACTGGGCCGCGCACGCCGACAAGTTCCCTGGGCTGAGCACGCCCGACCCGAGCTACCACGGTGTCGTCTACACCGAGGCCGTCGGCAACCTTGCCTACATCATCAAGGCGCGCGTGCAGTTGCTTCGCGACATCGGCCCGGCAGTCGCGCCCTTCAATGCCTTCCTGATCGCGCAGGGTCTTGAGACCTTGTCGCTGCGCATCGAGCGGCACGTTGCGAACGCGCAGAAGGTGGCCGAGTGGCTCGAGAAGCGAGACGAAGTCGAGCGGACGATCTACGCAGGTCTGCCGTCGTCGCCGTGGTACGAGCGCGGGAAGAAGTACTCGCCGAAGGGTGCCGGCGCGATCGTCTCGTTCGAGATCAAGGGCGGCCTCGAAGCCGGCAAGCGCTTCGTCAACGCACTCGAACTGCACAGCCACGTGGCCAACATCGGCGACGTGCGATCGCTTGTCATCCATCCGGCATCGACGACGCACTCGCAGTTGTCGCCCGAAGAGCAGTTGGCGACCGGTGTGACGCCGGGTCTGGTTCGACTCGCCGTCGGCATCGAAGGCATCGAAGACATCCTCGCCGACCTCGACCTCGGTTTCCGCGCCGCGAAGGAGGCCTGAGCCCGGTGCCATCAGCAGGTGGTCTCCCTCCATCCGGTGCATGGAAGGAGGGTGACCACCCTGGCGACAGGAAGTTCGCCGATCTCGGGGCGTTCGAGCTCGAGCTCGGCGGCCACCTGCCGAACGTGCGGGTCGCCTACGAGACATGGGGCGAACTCGAACGAGGATTCGTCGAACGCGGTGCTGGTCCTCCACGCGTTGACGGGCGATTCGCACGTCGTCGGACCTTGCCGGCCCCGGGCACGCCACAGCGGGCTGGTGGGACGGACTCATCGGTCCCGGTGCGCCGATCGACAGCGGCAGGTGGTTCGTCGTCGCGCCCAACGTTCTCGGTGGTTGCCAAGGGACGACCGGCCCTTCGTCAATCCGCGACAACAGACAGCCGTGGGGCTCGGCGTTTCCGCGCATCACGGTTCGCGATCAAGTCGACGTCGAGGCAGCGCTCGCGACCCACCTCGGCATCGCCAAATGGGCGTCGCTGGTCGGCGGCTCGATGGGTGCGATGCGGGTGCTCGAGTGGCTCGTCGGATATCCGAGCCGGACGGCGGCGGCCCTCGTTCTTGCGGTCGGCGCCACCGCCACCGGTGACCAGATCGGAACGCAAAGCGCGCAGCTGCGAGCCATCAGGAGTGACCCGAAGTGGCGCGGTGGCGACTACTACGACGCCGCCGACGGTGATGGGCCCAGACGCTGGCATGGGGCTTGCCCGCAGGATCGCGCATCTCACGTACCGCAGTGCTGAGGAGTTGCAAGCGCGCTTCGGCAACGAGCCGCAGGACGGTGAAGATCCGTTGCTCGACGGCAGGTTCGCGGTGGAGTCGTATCTCGATCACCAGGCGACGAAGCTGGCCCGCCGGTTCGACGCGGGCACGCTATGTGGCGTTGACCGATGCGATGAACACCTACGACGTGGGCCGTGGCCGCGGAGGCGTCGCCGCCGCGCTCGGCACGATCACTGCGCCGGTGATCGTCGCCGGTGTCGACTCCGACCGGCTCTATCCGATCGGACTCCAGCGAGAACTCGCCGAACTGATCCCGACCACAGTGGGCGGGTTGCGCGTCGTGCATTCAGACTTCGGCCACGACGGCTTCCTGATCGAACGCGACGCAGTCGGCGCCCTTGTCAGGGAATCGCTCGCGATCGCCGACCGGTCGATGGCGCCCAGCTGCTGAGTGCCTAGCTGCTGAGCGCGTCGAGAGCTTCGAATCGCCACGCCGTCAAAGCGCGACGCAGCTGGTTGACCCGAGTCGCCAGCACCGCTGGCGTCGTCGCGTCGAGTGAGAACAGCAGGCGGGCGAGTCGCAGGCAACTGCGACGGGTCGCGGCGAGAGCGTCGTAACCGGCACCCAACGGCAAGGCAGAGTCGAGAACGGACGCCGCGTTGCTCGCGTCATTTGTTCGCGGATCGCTGTCGGCGCTCAGCGACGACAGCACGTCGTCGGTCGCGTTGAAGGCGTGCTCGAGCAGCGTGGTGGTCAAGTGCGGGCCGCTCGTCGTCGCCGTCGTGCAGGTGCGCAGCAGCTCGGCGACCCGCCACCAGACCGCACTCGAGATCGCCTCATCGGGATCCTTCAACTGGATCACCTGGGCAATCACGGCGTCCGCCATCACCGGCGCGTTTTCGTGCGTCTTTACGGGCACCTTCATGCTCATCTGAAGCTCCTCTCGCGGGTTCGTCCTGCGGCCCACTCTCGTCCGGGAGGCTGAACCGCCACTGGGTACCCGCTGAGAATCTGCTGGCAGAATTACTGGTCGGGCTCGACCCATCGCAGCGTGCGTTCGACCGCCTTCTGCCACCCGTGGTAGCCCTCGGCGCGCCGCTGCGCGGGCCAGGTCGGAACCCATCGGCGATCTTCGCGCCAATGACTGCGAACTTGCTCGGTCGATGCCCAGAATCCGACCGAAAGTCCGGCGGCGTACGCGGCGCCGAGGGCGGTTGTCTCCGCCACCGCGGGTCGTGAGACCTGCACGCCGAGAATGTCGGCCTGGAGCTGCATACAAAGATCGTTCGCCGTGACGCCGCCGTCGACGCGGAGCTCGGTGAAGGCGACGCCGGTGTCGTCTTGCATCGCCTCGACGACCTCACGGGTCTGATAGCAAATGGCCTCGAGCGTTGCGCGCGCGAGGTGAGCGTTCGTGTGGAATCGCGAGAGCCCGACAATGACGCCTCTGGCGTCTGAGCGCCAGTGCGGTGCGAATAATCCGGAGAACGCAGGCACGAAGTACAGCCCCGCGGCGTCGTCGACCTCACGCGCGAGTGACTCACTCTGTGCGGCATTCGAGATGATGCCGAGCTGGTCGCGCAACCATTGCACGGCCGATCCGGTGACCGCGATCGAACCCTCGAGTGCGTAACGAGGTGCCTCGGCGCCGAACTGGTAGCACACCGTGGTGAGGAGTCCGTACTTCGAGCGGGCGATCGCCGTTCCGGTGTTCAGAAGGAGAAAATTGCCGGTTCCATAGGTGTTCTTGGCGTTCCCGACGTCGAAACAGGCTTGCCCGATCATCGCGGCCTGTTGATCTCCGAGGACGCCGGCCAGGCGCACCTCGCCGCCGAGCGGGCCGTCGCGGCGACTGACCGCGCCGGCCGGCCCCGACGACGGCACTACCTGCGGCAACATCGACCTCGGCACATCGAAAAGCGCCAGCAACTCGTCGTCCCATTCGAGCGTTTCTAGGTTCATCAACATGGTGCGGCTGGCGTTGGTCGGATCGGTGACGTGCAGACCGCCGTCGGTGCCGCCGGTGAGGTTCCAGAGCAGCCAGGTATCCATCGTGCCGAACATCGCATCACCGCGCTCGGCATCGGCGCGCACGCCGTCGACGTTCTCGAGGATCCACTGCAGCTTGCCGGCGGAGAAGTACGTCGCGGGAGGCAGACCGGCCTTGTGGCGGATGACATCTCCCGCGCCGCTGCGTTCGAGTCGCGCGGCGATCGCGTCGGTTCTGGTGTCTTGCCACACGATCGCGTTGTGGTACGGGCGCCCGGTACGCCGGTTCCAGACCACGGTCGTTTCGCGCTGGTTGGTGATACCGACGGCTGCCAAGTCGGAAGCGTGCAAGCCGGCCGAAAGCAGGGTCGTCTCGACGACGACGCGCGTGCGTTCCCAGATCTCGACGGGGTTGTGCTCGACGTAGCCCGCCGCCGGGAGGATCTGGTGATGCTCGAGGCTGTGGCGCGCGATCTCGATGCCGGCATGGTCGAAGACCATGAACCGCGTGCTGGTGGTGCCCTGGTCGATCGCACCGACGAAGTCAGCCACGTTCTTGCCCGCCTCCTCACGTTCGCTGACGACGAACCTAAGGCCCCGCGCGCTCAGTTGCGCCCGCTTACACTGAAAGCACCGTGACTGAACAACAAGGCATCCCCGACGGCTGGCATCCTGCGCCGCCGCCGGTATCGCAACGTCCCTACCTCTACCTGCCGGGTGAGCAACCCGCCGGCATGCCACCGGTGCAGCAGCCTCCGGTTCGGACGAGGCGGCGGCGGTGGGAGCGCGCGGGCGGTGGGGTCGCAGCGGGTGGTGGCGTTGCGGCGAAGGCCGGCCTGCTGACGAAGCTGCTCGTGTTGCTCAAGGGCAGCGCCGTGCTCATCAAGTTCAAGTTCGTGCTGAGCATGGCCGTGTCGGTCATCGCGTACGCCTTCATCTTCGGCTGGTGGTACGCGGTCGGCTTCGTCGCGCTGATCGCCGTGCACGAACTTGGCCACCTCGTCGTGCTGCGTTCGATGGGCGTCAAGGTGTCGATGCCGACGTTCATCCCGTTCATGGGCGCGTTCGTCAAGATGCAGTCGAAGCCGAGGTCGGTCGCGCAGGAGGCGATCGGCGCTCTTGCCGGGCCGGCCGTCGGCACGCTCGGTGCACTCGGTGCGCTCGAGTTGTCGAACATCTTCAACTCGCCGCTGTTGCGCGCGCTTGCCTACACCGGCTTCTTCCTGAACCTGTTCAACCTCGTACCCGCGCTGCCGCTCGACGGTGGCCGGGTGGCCGGGCGCGCTGCACCCGGCGCTGTGGATCGTCGGGCTCGTGGGTGCAGGCATCTTCGCGATCCTGCACCCAAGCCCGGTGCTCATCTTCATCTTGGTGCTGGGCATCTTCGAGCTCGTGCGGCGGTGGAGAACCCACAAGTGGATCGACGCCGCGTACTACGCGATCCCGCCGTCGACGCGGGTCGGCATCGGTACGGCCTACGCGGCGGTCGCCGTGATGTGCCTGTGGGGCATGAGCCTCGCGTACGTCCCTCGCTGAGCACCCCTGGCTGGGCCCCGATAGGGTAGACGCCGCACGATCGGCGCTTATGCGTGCTCGGAAGGGATTCGGTGGGCGAAGCGGAGACCGAACTCGAACGCGAGCAGCACTACGTCGACCGCTTGTACGGCAGGCTCGATGAATTGCGCGACCGTGCCGAACGCGAGCTGATCGCCGTCCGGGCCACTGCGCCTTCTGGCACTCACCAGAACCGCTCCGAACGCGACGCCTTCGCGACGCTGTACGAGCAACGGCTCTCACAGTTGCGCGCCGTCGAAGACCGGCTGGTGTTCGGGCGTTTCGACACGGTCGAGGCCGGACGCCGATATGTCGGGCGCATCGGATTGTCCGACGAGGACCGCCATCAACTGCTGATCGACTGGCGTGCTCCGGCGGCGCGGCTGTTCTACCAGGCGACCGCGGCTGCGCCGGGCGACGTCGTGCGGCGGCGTCATCTGACGACGCGCGACCGTGCGGTGACGGCGATCGAAGACGAGGTGCTTGATCTCGACGGTCTCGAGGCCGGCGACCTCTCGACGCTCTCGGGTGAGGGCGCCTTGCTCGCCGCGCTGAACGCGAAGCGCACCGGTCGCATGGGCGACATCGTCGCGACGATCCAAGCCGAGCAGGACGACGTCATTCGGGCCGAGCTGCCAGGGGTTCTGGTCGTTCAGGGCGGTCCGGGTACGGGCAAGACCGCGGTCGCGCTGCACCGCGCGGCCTACCTGCTCTACACGCACCGCGAGCGGCTGGCCCGCAGTGGCGTGCTGCTGGTGGGGCCGAACCAGACGTTCTTGCGCTACATCGAGAAAGTGCTGCCGTCATTGGGCGAAACCGGTGTCGTGATGGTGACGCCGGGTGAGTTGCTGCCCGGTGTGGTCGCGACCTCCGACGATGTCGCCGAGGTGGTCGCGCTGAAGGGCGACGTGCGCATGGCCGGAGTGATCGCGGCGGCCGTCGAGCAGCGCCAACGGGTGCCCGACGCCACGCGCATCCTGAACGTCAGCGGTCACGAATTGCTGCTGCGCCCGCATGTCGTCGCGGCTGCGCGGGCGCACGCACGGCGTGGCGGCAAGCCGCACAACCTCGCGCGGGTGTCCTACGTGAAGGAAATTCTCGACGGCCTCGCATCGCAATATGCCCGGCAACTCGGCGTCCAACTGTCTGCTGACAACCGAGCGAGTTGCTCGCAGACCTGCGTGATGCGCCCGACGTGCGACGCGAGGTGAACCTGACCTGGATGCCGATGACACCGCAGGGCCTGGTCGAGGGTTTGTTTGCCGACCCCTGGCGGCTCGCGGCTGCAGCGCCTTATTTGGACGACGCGGAGCGGGCGTTATTGCGTCGTGACCGCGGTGCGGCCTGGACCATCTCCGACATCCCGTTGCTTGACGAGGCGGCCGAACTGCTCGGCGACGACGACACCGGCGGTTACGAGCTGAAGCGGCAGGCGGCTCAGCAACGACAGGCCGAGGTCGAGTACGCACGAGGAGCGCTGCAGATCTCCGGCGGCGCGGGCGGACTCGTCAGTGCCGAAGCCCTTGCCGGTCGGTTCGCCGACGAGGGTCCGATCCTGAGTGCCGCGGAACGCGCGGCAGTCGACCGCACATGGGCCTACGGGCATGTCGTCGTCGACGAGGCGCAGGAATTGTCGCCGATGGCGTGGCGGCTGCTGATGCGGCGAAACCCGGCGAAGTCGATGACGTTGGTCGGCGACATCGCGCAGACCGGCTCGGCGGCGGGTGCGCACTCGTGGGCGCAGGTTCTCGATCCGTACGTCGAAGGTCGTTGGCGCCTGACCGAGTTGACCGTCAACTACCGCACGCCCGCGCAGGTCATGGTGCTGGCCTCGGCGATGCTCGCCGCTGCGGGGATCGACACCAAGGCACCGCAATCGGTGCGAGAGGGTGACGTGCCGCCGACCGCGCACTGGATCGCGCCGCGCGATGTGGGTGCGGTCGCGGTTGTCGTGCGCGACGAGGTCGAGATTCTTGGCGAGGGTCGGCTCGCCGTCATCGCGCCGGCCGCCCTGATCGCTGACCTGCACGAGGCCCTCGCCGCGGCGTTGCCCGCAGGTTCGGTGGCAGCCGGCAGCGGAGCTCTCGATGCGCCGGTTGCGGTGCTGGCCGTGAACCAGGCGAAGGGGCTGGAGTTCGACGCCGTCGTGCTCGTCGAGCCGGCCCAGATCCTGGCCGCATCGGCGCGCGGTGCGAACGACCTGTACGTCGCGCTCACCCGCCCGACCCAACGACTGCGGGTCGTTCACAGCGAGCCATTGCCGCCCGGTCTTGAGAAACTCACCGAGACCTGAATGGTCTGTTGCGGTACCTTTTGAGTCATGAGCAGGCCGATCATCGGACTCACGACGTACCGCGAGCGCGCACGCTGGGGCGCGTGGGACCGGTTGGCCGACCTTCAGTCGACGCTCTACACCGATGCGGTCGCGGCGAGCGGTGGGTCGGTCGCTGCTCGTCCCACCGGCAGCCTCGGGGGTCGTCGACGTACTGCGCGCGCTCGACGCTCTTGTCATCAGCGGTGGCGCCGACGTCGACCCGGCCACGTACGACGCACCCGCTCACGTTGCTGCCGGTCCGTTTCGCGCCGACCGTGACGACGCCGAGATGGCACTCGTGCGGGCGGCGGTCGAGAAGGGTGTGCCCGTGCTCGGAATCTGTCGCGGCATGCAGGTTCTCAACGTCGCGCTCGGTGGCGACCTGCTCCAGCATTTGCCTGAGATAGAAGGGGTTTTGCCCCACCAAGAGGCGCCAGGAGTCTTCAGCACGCGAGCAGTCACCTTCGATCCCGACAGCTGGATCGGTCGCACTCTTGGCGACACCGTTCCCACCGCGTGCCATCACCACCAGGCCGTCGGTCGGGTTGCGCCGAGGTTGCGCATTGTCGGGCGCGCCGACGACGGCACCCCAGAGGCGATCGAGGCTGACGACGGTCGGCCGGTGTTCGGCGTCCAGTGGCACCCTGAACAACTCGACGACCGTCGGATCTTCGAGGCGTTCGTCAGTCTCGCTGCCGCGCGGGTCTAACGCATCCGCGGTTTCGGCAACGTTCGCAGGTCGCACGTCTGGCATATCGGGCGCATCGTTAACACCGGTACCTCTTGTGGCGGGCTCCGGCTCGGACTATGGTCCGCTGCCAGACCAATAAACAGCCCTCGCCTCGAGGAAGGAAGCGGGATGTCCGAGTTCACGGAGTCTCGTCCCACAAGTACGCCAGGCGTTGCCGTCCTAAGCGCGGACGAGAAGAGGTTGCATGAGCTCGGCTACGCCCAAGAGCTGCACCGCGGCATGGGCTGGTTCTCGAACTTCGCCGTCTCGTTCACGATCATCTCGATCCTGACCGGCGGCATCACGACGTACTACCTCGGCATGGTCGCGGGTGGCCCGCGCGTCATCATCTGGGGCTGGCTCTTCGTGGGCGGCATGGTGATGCTCGTCGGCGCAGGCATGGCCGAAGTGTGCTCGAGCTTCCCGACCGCCGGCGGCCTGTATTACTGGGCGGCGAAGCTCGCGCCCGACGGCAAGGCTCCGGTGTGGAGCTGGTTCACGGGCTGGTTTAACCTGCTCGGGCAGGTCGCGGTCACAGCGTCCATCGACTTCTCCATGGCGACGTTCTGCGGATTCTTCTTGAACCTGACGACCGGGTTCCAGGGAACAGCAAAGAGCCTCTTCGGCATCTACGCGCTGGTGCTCATCGCGCATGGCATCCTCAACAGCCTGGGTGTCAACATCATCGCCAAGCTGAACGACATCAGCGTGTGGTGGCACCTCATTGGCGTCGTCGTGATCGTGGGCGCGCTCTTCATCTTGCCTGACGCCCACAAGCACCAGTCGTTGTCGAACGTGTTCACCAAGTACTACGACGGTCTCGGTTGGGGCTTCGGTGGCCACGCGATCTGGGTGGTTCTCGTCGGCCTGATGATGGCGCAGTACACGCTCACCGGGTACGACGCGTCCGCTCACATGACGGAGGAAACTCGAGACGCCGCAACCAGCGGGCCGCGCGGCATCATGACATCGATCTGGGTATCGGTCGTTGCCGGGCTCGTGCTGATGATCGGGTTGACGTACGCGATTCCGTTCGCGATCGGCAGTGACGCCTATGTGGGCGCCGCCGGCGCAGGAATCAACGCGCCGGGCGTCTTGTGGGTAGCGGCGATTGGCCGCCACGCCGCCGAGTTCCTTATTCTGATCTGCCTCGTAGCGCAGTTCTTCTGCGGTATGGCATCGGTGACCGCGAACTCGCGGATGATCTACGCCTTCTCTCGCGACGGCGCCGTGCCCGGTTCGCGGCTATGGCACAAGGTAAACAAGCGCAC
Organism: uncultured Actinomycetes bacterium; assembly: GCA_963809135.1. Classification (GTDB taxonomy): domain Bacteria; phylum Actinomycetota; class Actinomycetes; order Acidothermales; family Acidothermaceae; genus PALSA-607. The sequence continues at coordinate 213,680 of CAWEIG010000010.1, read as the reverse complement.
GCGCACCCCAACGAACTCCATTTGGTTCGCCGTGGTAGGCGCGTTCGTCCTCGGCCTGCCGTCGCTGTACCAGAACAAGGGTTACTCGGTCGCGTTCTTCGCGATCGTGTCCGTCGCGGTCGTCGGTCTCTACGTCTCGTACGTCATTCCGGTGTTGCTACGCCGGATGCGTGGGTCTGACTTCACGCCTGGGCCGTGGCAGCTCGGTAAGTGGAGCCCGATCATTGGGTGGACCGCTGTGGTGTGGGTCGTCATCATCTGCTTCCCGCTGATGCTGCCGCAGTTCCACCCGGCTGGTGTCAACAGCTGGAACTTCGCACCCATCGCAGTCGTTGCCGTCATCGGTTTCGCCGGCGTCTACTGGCTCGTCTCGGCGCGCAAGTGGTTCAAGGGCCCGAAGGTGCAGGGAACTGCGGAAGAACTTGCTGCTATCGAGGCGGAGCTGTCGTCTCTCGGATAATCCACGCGGGCTGGGCATTCGGCGCGGGTGGCAGCGTGACACGCTGGCACTCGCGCCGCCCGAATTATCGACGAGAGGTAGGAGGTGCGTAGATGCCGGAGCGCCAAGGATTGATCAGCGTCGAGGAACTGCGCATCGAGGTTGACGCCGGAACGATCGACACCGTCTTGATTGCGCTGCCTGACATGCAGGGGCGCTTGCAAGGCAAGCGACTCACCGGTCGGTTCTTCCTTGACGAGGTACTCGACCACGACACCGAGGGCTGCAACTACCTGCTCGCCGTCGATGTCGAGATGAACACGGTCGGCGGATATGCGATGTCGTCGTGGGAGTCGGGCTACGGCGACTTCGTGATGCGCCCTGACCTGTCGACATTGCGCCGAGTGCCGTGGCACGAGGCCACCGTGCTGCTGATGTGTGACCTGATCGACGGCGCAGGCGTTCCGGTCGTCGCTGCGCCGCGCAACATCTTGCGCACCCAGACCGACCGCCTGCAAGGCAACGGCTGGCGCGCGATGATCGGCACCGAACTCGAGTTCTTGCTGTTTCGCGACACGTTCGAAGAGGCGTTCTCGCGTCGTTACCAGAAGATGACGCCAGCCAATCAATACAACATCGACTACTCCATCCTCGGCACCAGCCGCGTCGAGCCGATATTGCGTCGAATCCGCAATGGCATGGACGGCGCGGGGATGCGCGTCGAGTCGGCCAAGGGTGAATGCAACCTTGGGCAACAGGAGATCGCGTTCGTTTACGACGAGGCGCTGGTCACCTGCGACAACCACACGATCTACAAGACCGGGGCGAAGGAGATCGCCGCCCAAGAGGGCATGAGCCTCACCTTCATGGCGAAGTACGACGAGCGCGAGGGCAGCTCGTGCCACATTCACCTGTCGTTGCGCGATAGCGATGGCGAGCCGGTATTCGCAGGTGACGGCGTGGGCGATCGACACGGTTTCTCCCGCGTGTTCGAGCATTTCCTCGCTGGGCAGCTGGCTGCGATGCGTGAGCTGACGTTGTTCTATGCGCCGAACATCAACAGCTACAAGAGGTTTGCCGAAGGCAGCTTCGCGCCGACTGCGATCGCATGGGGTCACGACAATCGCACCTGTGCGTTGCGGATCGTCGGCCACTCCCCGTCGTCCCTGCGGCTGGAGAACCGGGTGCCGGGTGCCGACACGAATCCTTACCTCGCGGTATCGGCGATGATTGCCGCTGGCCTGTACGGGATCGAGCACGAACTCATGCTGCCACCGGCATTCACTGGAAACGCTTATGTTGCCGACTTCGAACGACTGCCGACGACCTTGCGCGAATCCCTTGAGTTGTGGGAGAAGAGCGACCTCGCGCGGTCGGCCTTCGGCGACGAGGTCGTCGCGCACTACGCAAACAATGCGCGCGTAGAGCTTGCGGCCTTCGAACGGTCGGTGACCGACTGGGAGCGCGTACGAGGATTCGAGCGGCTGTGACAACCGGCGTTTCCTCCGAGCTTTCCGTCGAGCACGACGTGATCAATCCCGCGACAGCGCAAGTTGTTACGACCCTGAGGTTGACCGGACTGCAAGAGACCGATGCCGCGATCGAGCGGGCAGCACGCGTGTTCGACTCGTGGCGTGCTGTTGCGCCCGCTGATCGCGGCCGCCTGCTGCGTCGGTTCGCCGAGGCCGTCGACGGCGCATCGGAAGAGCTGGCTCAACTCGAGGTCGCGAACTCCGGGCACACCATCAGCAACGCCCGCTGGGAGACCGGCAACGTGCGCGATGTGTTGACCTATTACTCGGCAGCACCCGAGCGGATGTTCGGCCGGCAGATCCCGGTTGCGGGCGGCATCGATGTGACGTTCCGTGAGCCGCTCGGCGTCGTCGCCGTGATCGTGCCGTGGAACTTTCCTATGCCGATCGCCGGGTGGGGTTTCGCGCCCGCGTTGGCGGCCGGAAATACGGTGGTACTGAAGCCAGCTGAACTCACGCCGTTGACAGCCATCAGGCTCGGCGAGCTCGCGCTCGAGGCGGGGATTCCTGAGGGGGTCTTCACTGTGCTGCCTGGCCGCGGGTCAGTTGTAGGCGAGCGGTTCGTAACCCACCCGGCGGTTCGCAAGATCTGCTTCACCGGCTCGACCGAGATCGGCAAGCACATCATGGTCGGCTGCGCCGCGCAGGTGAAGCGAGTGACGCTCGAGCTCGGCGGCAAGAGCGCCAACATCATCTTTGACGACGCAGATCTCGCCGAAGCGGCGGCCACGGCGCCGTACGCGGTGTTCGACAACGCCGGCCAGGATTGTTGCGCTCGGTCGCGAATCCTTGTGCAGCGCACGGTGTACGACCGGTTCATGGAGTTGTTCGAGACCGCTGTTGGCGGCGTACAGGTTCGTGACCCTCGCGACGAGGCGAGTGAGATGGGCCCGCTCATCAGCGCAGATCAAAAAGAGCGCGTTGCCGCCTACGTCGACGAAGCCGACGTGGCGTTTCGTGGGTCGGCGCCCGACGGTGACGGATTCTGGTTCGCGCCGACCGTCGTCACCCCGAAAGACCATACGGCGCCAGTCTTTCGCGAAGAGGTGTTCGGTCCGGTCGTTGCGGTCGTGCCGTTCGACGACGAGGCAGAAGCGATCCGTATCGCGAACGACACCGACTATGGGCTGTCCGGATCGATCTGGTCGCAGAACATCGGCCGCGCGCTGCGGGTAGCGCGCGGAGTCGAATCGGGCAACCTCTCGGTCAACTCACATTCCTCCGTGCGGTACAGCACACCCTTCGGCGGGTTCAAGCAGTCGGGTCTTGGCCGTGAACTCGGTCCCGACGCCCTCGATTCGTTCACGGATCTGAAGAACGTATTCATCTCCACGAAGGAGTCGAAGTGACAGGTCGTCTCGACGGCAAGGTTGCCGTGATCACTGGTGCCGGTAGCGGTATCGGTCTCGCGTCGGCTCGCCGCTTCGCCGCCGAAGGCGCCCACGTCGTGTGCGTCGACATCGACGAGCTCAGCGGCAAGTCGGCTGCCGACGAGGTCGGCGGCATCTTCGTGCGGGCTGACGTGACGGACGAGGCGGACGTCGTGGCGATGTACGCGGCCGCCGTTGACACATTCGGCGGTCTCGATATCGCGTTCAACAACGCGGGCATCTCACCGCCTGATGATGACTCGATCCTCACCACGGGCATCGATGCGTGGCGGCGCGTGCAAGAGGTGAACCTCACCAGCGTTTACCTCTGTTGCAAGAACGCGATCCCTCACATGCAAGCTCGCGGCGGTGGGTCGATCATCAACACGGCGTCCTTCGTAGCGGTGATGGGTTCGGCGACGTCGCAGATCAGCTACACGGCGTCCAAGGGTGGAGTCTTGGCGATGAGCCGCGAACTCGGGGTGCAGTTTGCGCGAGAGCGAATCCGGGTTAACGCGGTGTGCCCTGGGCCGGTCAACACCCCAATGTTGCAGGAGTTGTTCGCGAAGGATCCCGAGCGGGCCGCGCGTCGCCTTGTGCACATACCCCTGGGACGATTTGCCGAGCCCGAAGAGATCGCCGCGGCGGTCACCTTCCTTGCCAGTGACGACTCGTCCTTCATTACCGCATCGTCATTCCTTGTCGACGGCGGCATCAGCGGTGCCTACGTGACCCCTCTCTAGGATGTAGTGATGACACCGTCGCGTACCGCCGCATCTCCGGCAGTGCTCGACGTTGATGTGCCGCCGAACACACCTGACACCGGCTCGCAACCGGAGTTGTCGTTGTTTGGTCCGGTGCTGCGACCGATTCGAAGTGGCAACGCGTTCGAGGAGACCGTCGAGCGGCTCTTGCACACGATCAAGCTCGGTGTCGTGCGACCAGGCGAACGGCTGCCGGCGGAGCGCGACTTGGCGACGCGGCTGCGGGTCAGCCGCGAGACGTTGCGTGACGCGATCGGATCGCTGCGAGAAGCCGGCTACCTCGAGTCGCGGCGTGGGCGCAGCGGCGGAACGTTTGTGGTGACCGACTCGGTGCCGGTGGCACGTCGCAAGCGACTGCTCCCGTCAGCGCACGCGCGCCAAGACCTCGAAGATGCGCTCGCGTTCAGGCTCGCGGTCGAGTCGGGCGCCGCGCAGAGTGCGGCGCGGCGGAGTCTTCGCGCGGGCGAGCGCGCAAGGTTACTGCGGCTACAGGCGGCCTGTTTCGATGCGCCACTTGAGGGATACCGACCCGCCGACTCACGGCTCCACCTGGCGATCGCCGAGATGTCGGGCTCGCCCTCGCTTGCATCTGCGGTCGCCGATGCGCGCGTGCGAGTGAACGACCTGCTCGATGCGATCCCGTTGCTTCCGCGCAACATCGTGCACTCCAACCAGCAGCACGCCACGATCGTGCAGGCAGTGCTCGCGGGCGATCCACGCGCCGCCCGCGATGCGATGGCCGAACACCTCGACGGGACCGCCGCGCTGCTGCGCGCATTCCTCGCCTAGCTATGGTGCAACTCGACTACTTCATTCGAGTTGGGGTGGCGGGTCGGAGACGAATTGGCGGCCGCATGGTGATGTCCAAAGGCAACTGCCGTCGGGCTCGAGCTCGACGTTCCAGCCGCTGAAGGTTTTGAGTTGGTGGTGCCGGTGGCATAGACAACAACAGTTCTTCGCCGACGTCGATCCTGTCGGGGCCGGGATGTTGTGGTCGATGTCGCAATACGTCGCCTGGGTGTTGCAACCAGGGAACCGGCAGCGTCGGTCGCGGGCCACCAGGTAGTCGGCCAGTTCGGCGGGTGGCCGGTACACCACGCTGCCGAAGTCCAGCAGCATTCCGGTGACCGGCTCGATAATCAGCCGTCGCCAGTCGGCCTTTGCGGCCTTGCCACGTAGCAGGGCGGCCGGGATCGGGCCATAGCCGATCAACTCTGCGGGATTGTCGGCCAACCCGAGCAGGCTAGGCAGGTCGGTGAGGAACTGCACCTGGTGGCGACGACCATGTCGCCGCGGCGCGTTCGGATCCCCCAAGGCATGATCAGCCCACGCCACCAGCGCGTCGGCGCGGTACGCGTCGATGCCCTCGTCCATCAGGCCGGCCGCCTTCGCGGCTGCCTGCAGCTGCATCGCGGTGGCGTCCAGGCCCAGCCACACCGTTTGCGCGTCGGCCGCCGACAAGGTGATCTGTAGTTGGCTCATCGCCTCGCCGTGCAGGTCAACCTTCTCGACAGCGCGGCGTTGCATCGCCTTGGTGTGCTCCGCTAACACCAGATCCGCGTTCGCTGCGAGTAACGCCCGACGAAGCGTGCGGCGAAACGCGCCCCAGCTCTGGCCGGCGATCAGGGACGCGACCCGTGCATCGACTGCGGCGGTGCCAAGCTGACCAAGCCCCGCGGCGGTGATGGCGTCCGCAACGATCCAGGCTTGCCGATACCCCATGGCGCCGGCGGCCATTGCTGCCTGGCACGCCGGCAACTTCTCGGTGATCGCCCGCGCTACATCAACCCTGGTTTGTGCGCCGCTTGTGGTCATTCCCAATGTCGCGGCGACCAGGTTCGCCCCGACATCGATGCAGTCGCGACCTAACGGATCGGTGCTGCCGGGCTCGGGTCGCGGCGTCGGACCCGCCAGCCGTGCAGTTACCCGTACCGCGAGCTCAGCGACCCAGGCTTGCTGGCGTTCGACCAACTGCAAGACGACCGACGCCGAGCGATCGTCGAGACCGTTCACGTCGAGGCTGGACAAGAATGTGCCAAGTGCCGAGCTCGGCGCCAAACCCAGCAGATCCTCCATCGACGCCCAGCCATCATCGCCTGGCAACTCGTCGCTCAACTCGTCGCGCAACTCATCTGGTGCGACATCGGCCTCGACGATCAACATGCAAGCAAGCTATCCACGGCCACCGACACTTTCCGGCCGGTGCCATGCACGTTCATATCTGTGGATGAACCGTCAGCTTGTGCACAGCCCGAAGCGGTCGTCGTGACGGCAGTGCAGCTACGGCAGTGCAGCTACTGCGCTCGATTTCTTCGCTCTCTTTCATGTTGGCCACAGGTTTCGTCCAGGTTCGGCGGGCATCTTTGAGGTCATAGCGGGTCGCCGGCGTGAGCTGCGACACCTCACAGCGACATCTGACCGATGATTCAAGGAGCGGACGTGGACACAGGCGACGACAAGAGCAACATCCCGGGCGAGCCGACCGAGGTGACGCCGCCATGGTGGGCGCGAATCGAGGACACCCCGGCATCGGGATCCGTGGCGGCGACACCGCCGGCGGCCGAGCCACCGCCGGTGACCGAGCCATCGCCGGTGACCGAGATCCATCGCCGGCCGAGCCTTCGCCAGCCTCGACGCCGTCGCCGTATGACACAGCACCGCTGTATGGACCGACGCCGCTGTACTCAGCGCCCGCCGACGTCGTCACAGATGGTGCCGACGCACCCAGGTCCAACGACGGCGCGCACCCGCGACGCGGCGTTCGCCAGGCGGCCGCCCTCACCGTTGCAGCCGTCGTTGTTTCGGCCGCCGCGAGCGGCACCGTCGTCCACCTCGTCGACGACCACTCAAGCAAGAGCTCGAATGCGGCCGCTGGGTCGACAGTCTCGACGAACGGCTCATCGACCCCCGCATCGCCTCGCCATTCCGGCACATCGGCAACGTCATCTTTGCCGCCCGCAGCACAAGTCACCGCCGACGTGAAAACAGCACTCGCGAGGATTGAGCCCTCGGTCGTGCTCATCAACGACACGATCACGTCGGGCGCGAGCGGGCGTGGCGGCTTCGGTGGGTTCGGCGGTTTCCAGGAGAGCGGTGCCGGAACGGGCATCATCATCAGCTCCGACGGCGAGATCGTCACGAACGCCCACGTGGTGAACGGCGCGAGCTCGATCACGGTCACCCTGCCGAATAACGGTGGGACGCACACGGCGTCCGTCGTAGGCATCGACACCACCGCAGACCTTGCGGTCATCAAGATCTCGGGCGTCTCTAACCTCAAGCCCGCGACGTTCGCGAACTCCGACACCGCAGAAGTTGGCGACAGCGTGCTGGCAGTCGGCAACGCACTGGGCTACGGCGGCGCGCCGACCGTGACCGAAGGCATCCTGTCGGCCAAGGGCCGCGCCCTGACCGGCACCGATGACAACCTGTCGAATCTGCTCCAGACCGACGCGGCGATCAACCCGGGTAACAGCGGCGGACCGCTCGTCGACACGACAGGGCAGGTCATCGGCATCGACGTCGCCGTTGCATCTGGCACCACGACGGAGCCGGCGCAAAACATCGGGTTCGCGATCCCGAGCAACACCGTCGTCAACGCGCTTCCCGCATTGAAGGCTGGCAAGGGTGCAGGCACCCAGGGCGGCCAGGGCGGCCAGACAACGCAGAGTGGCACGTTCCTCGGAGTATCGGTCGCGGATGCCACCGGCGGTGCGCTCGTGCAAGCCGTCGAGCCGAACAGCCCCGCAGCGACGGCGGGCATAGAGCCCGGCGACCTCATCACGTCGATCAACGGTAAGGCGGTTGCCGACGGCACCGCACTCCAGCAGGCGATCCGCGCGCAGAAGGCAGGCGCCATGGTGACGGTTGGCATCACCCGCAACGGCTCGCCGACGACCCTGAAGGCGACCCTCGGTACGACGCAGGTCAGTTCGTAGCACTGACGTTCGCGGACGGCGGCACTGTCGATTGGGGCAGTGCCGCCTTCCGTTTGTGCGCCTCGTTCTGCGAGAAGATGGCCGCATGGTCACCGTTGCAGCGACGTCCTCCGAAGGCATGTCGGCGGCCGAACTCGATGCGCTCATTGAGCGATCGCCCGAGCATGAGCAGCGCCGCGCGGTCTCGATGCCGCTCGATTCGCGCCGACGCAACTTCGTCCTCGGCCGCACCTTGCTGCGCGCGGCGGTTGCTCGCATCGCCGGTGCCAAATCCGCAGATGTCGTCGTCGAGATCCAGCCAAGCGGTCGACCCGTCCTCGCACCACCGCTGAACAGCTTCTTCGTGAGCATCGCCCACAGCGGCTGCTACGTCGTCGTCGGCATCGCAAACCGCCCTATCGGGGTGGACGTCGAACAGTTGCGGCAGTCGGTTCGGTTTCCGCGAGTTGCGGCTCGGGTGTGCTCACCAGACGAACTGCGCATCCTCGACGGTATGACCGAGCCCGCTCGCGAACGGGCCTTTCTCACTGTGTGGTCGCGCAAGGAGGCTTACGGGAAGGCACTTGGCCGGGGCCTCGCATTCCCGATGCGCGAGGTTACCGTCGGCCCGCAGGGGACGCGGATCCTCGGCGGCGATGGGGATTGGCAGGTCCACGATCTCGACCTCGATCCCTCGTATGCAGCGGCTGTCGTGGCGCAAGGTGATGGCTGGCACGCGCTCCTCGATCGAGTCGACCGGGCCTTGCTGTAACGCGCCCGCGGTTGACCCGGGCGACCCTGCGGTGTCTAGGGTGAACCACGGTTCACAAGGTGTCCGAGATGGAGGCTCTCATGGCGCAACGTCGCAACAGGGCAAGCAGCAACGGCACCTCGTCAGCGCGATCGCCGTGCTCGCGTTGGGCGCACCAATTGCCGCGGTCTCAACCGGTGCGACGACTGCCGCGGGCGCCACAGGTCTGGCCGTCACTCGCGTGTCCGGCGCCGACCGCTACGCGACGGCCGCCGCGATCGCCGACGCCGGGTGGCCGGGCACGCTGCCCGCGAACAGCACCTTGCTCCTGGCGACCGGTTCCACCTTCCCCGATGCGGTGGCCGGTTCCGCAGCGGCGGGACACCTCGGCGTCCCGCTGCTATTGACCGCAAGTGGTTCGCTGTCGTCCTCCGCCGCTGCCGAGATCGACCGGCTCAAGCCGGCTCACGTTGCGCTTGCTCGGCGGCACCGCAGCACTCAAGCAGCACGGTCGCCTCGCAGGTTGCGACCCACGGCGTGACCGTCGTGCGCTGGCAGGGCAGCGATCGGTACGCCACGGCGGCTGCAATCTCGCAGGCGACGTATCCGAGCGGCGCGACCAACGTGTATCTCGCGACTGGCACCAACTTTCCCGACGCTCTCGCAGGTGCCGCACTCGCTGCGGTGGCGGGTGGGCCGCTGTTGCTGACCGATCCAAAGACGTTGCCGAGCGAGACCGCGGCCGAGATCACCAGGTTGCATCCGTCGGCGATCGTCGTGCTGGGCGGGACGTCGGCGGTGAGCGATGGGGTCGCCAGCTGCAGCAGTTTCGGCAGCCGGGGGCGCCGCGTTGTCGCGCCTGCAAGGGCCCGACCGTTACCAGACGGCCGATGCGGTCGCTTCCGTACTCGTCTCGGTCAAGGGCGGGACGGCGGCGAGCAACGGCGTTCTACTAGCCACCGGTCTCGACTTCCCCGACGCACTCGCCGGCGCCGCATGGGCCGGTGCACAGTGACCGGCCGTTGCTGCTGGTCCCGTCGACATACGTCACGCCGGAAACCTGGCAGACGATCCAGAGTCTCGCCGCACCGAGCGCGGTCGTCCTCGGTGGGACGAGTGCGATCGCTGCGGGAGTGGCGTCGGGCCTTGGTTCGGGTAACCCGCCGACCTCACCGCCCGCGCCGGTCATCGGCGGCCCGACCGACTGGCCGACCTACCACCACGATGCGCAACGCACCGGCCTCACGAGCGGCGACGCCGGCTTTCACCGGTTTCTCTGCAGGCTGGAAAGCGTCGTTGGACGGCGCGGTGTACGGCCAACCGATCGTGCTCGGGACGACCGTGGTCGCCGCGACGGAAGGCGGCTCGCTCTACGGGTTGTCGCTGTCGACCGGAGCCGTCTTGTGGCGGGCGCACATCGCTGACCCGATCGCGCAATCGCTGCTCCCGTGCGGAGACATCGACCCGCTCGGCATCACCGGCACTCCGGCCTACGACTCCGAGTGACGGACTCGTACTCGCCGTAGCTGAAACCGCAGGTGGCCACCACATGCTGGCGGGCGTAAGCCTCGCGACGGGCACGATCGCCTTCAAGCGCACGATTGACCCGTTGTCGGGAACCGCGATCGCGAGCCAGCAGCGCGCCGCGATCCTCATCGCGAACGGCCGCGTCTACGTCGCCTACGGCGGTCTTGCCGGCGACTGTGCCAGCTACATCGGCCAGGTTGTCTCGGTCGCAAGCGACGGCAGCGGGACGCCGATTGGCTGGGCGGTGCCGACCACTCGCGAAGGCGGGATCTGGGCGACGGCCGGACCAGTCGAGGACACCGACGGCACGATCCTTGTTGCTGCCGGCAACGGTGCGTCGAACACGACCTACGACGGGTCGGATTCGGTGACGCGGCTCTCGCCGACCTTGGCGCGGCTCGACTACTTCGCCCCGAGCACCTGGGCGGACGACAACAACAACGACCTCGACCTTGGCTCGATGTCGCCTGTGCTCGTCGGCGGCAAGATGCTCACCGCGGGCAAGCGTGGTACGGCCTACCTGCTCGACCCGACCCACTTCGGGGGAGTAGGCGGCCAGCTGTCACAGCTCGACGTCTGCAGGCCGTTTGGCGGCGCGTCGGTGTCGGGCGCGACTGCGTACCTGCCGTGCAACGACGGTGTGCGTGCGGTGGCTGTTTCCGGTAACAGCATGAGCATCGTCTGGCATGCGGCGTCGAACCTGACCGGACCGCCGGTCGTAGCGTCGGGCACCGTGTACACGACCGACGGTTCTGGGTCGATCGTCGCTGTCGAACGCCGCGACGGGCGCCACAGTGGGTCAGATCTCGGTGGGTTCGCTGCCGCATTTCGCGTCACCCAGCCTGTCGGGCAGCATGGCGCTGATCGGTACGCTGAGCGGCGTCACCGCCGTTCGAATGTGAGAGCCGTTCAGAGGAGCTCGTCTTGACGTATCACGCTGCCGATTCTCGTTACGACCACATGACCTACCGGCGATGTGGCCGCAGCGGCATCGATCTACCGGCGGTCTCACTGGGCCTGTGGCACAACTTCGGTGACGACAAGCCGATCGAGACGCAACGCGGGATCCTGCGGCGCGCATTCGATCTCGGCATCACGCACTTCGATCTCGCGAACAACTACGGCCCGCCCTACGGGGCCGCGGAGACAAACTTCGGCAGGCTGTTCGGCGAAGACTTCAAGCCCTACCGCGACGAGCTCATCATCTCGAGCAAAGCCGGATGGGACATGTGGCCGGGGCCGTACGGCGATCTCGGTTCGCGCAAGTATTTGCTCGCCAGCCTCGACCAGAGCTTGTCTCGCCTGGGTCTCGACTACGTCGACATCTTCTACCATCACCGCTTCGATCCCGACACTCCGATGGAGGAGTCGCTAGGGCGCACTCGACACCGCTGTGCGTCAGGGAAAGGCCTTGTACGTAGGCATTTCCTCGTACTCGGGCAAGCGCACGGCCGAGGCGATCTCGATCCTTCGCGACCTCGGTACCCCGCTGCTGATCCACCAGCCGTCGTACTCGATGCTCAACCGCTGGGTCGAGGAAGACCTGCTCGACGTCATCGGTCGCGCCGGCGTGGGCTGCATCGCATTCTCACCGCTCGCGCAAGGAATGCTGACCGACCGCTACCTCGACGGGATCCCGCCCGATTCGCGCGTCGCGCAGAACAAGTCACTCGACGCCAGCTTGCTGACCGAGCAGAACATGACCCACGTGCGGGCCCTGAACAAGCTGGCCGAGCGTCGTGGCCAGACTCTCGCGCAGCTCGCGCTCGCATGGGTGTTGCGCGACGAGCGCGTGACGTCGGTTCTCATCGGCGCAAGCAGCGTTGCCCAGCTCGAGCAGAACGTCGGCGCGCTCGAGAATCTCGCGATTCACGCTCTGACGAGCTGGCCGAGATCGACCACTACGCGGTCGAGGGCGGCATCAACTTGTGGGCCGGCCCGAGCACGTCGTGAGGTGATCCCGCATCGAGGGTGACCTGCTCTGGACGCCGTCGGCGCAGCGGGTCGCGGCCGCTCGCATGACGGCGTTCCGCGACCTGCTCGCGGACCGGCACGGCGCCGATGTGTCCGATTTCCCAGCCCTGCAACGATTCGCCCTCGATCGCCCCGGTGACTTCTGGTCGGCGCTTTGGGACTTCACCGGCGTCGTCGGCGAGAAGGGCGATCGCGCCTTCGTCGATGCGCCCGACATGCGAGACGCGCGGTTCTTCCCCGATGCCGCGATCAACGTTGCCGAGACCATGCTCGCGCGCGGTGACGACGTCCCGGCGCTTCTGTTTGCTCGAGAAGACGGCAAGCGATCGACCACCACGTGGTCGCAGCTACGACGTGAGGTGGCTGCTGTCGCGTACGCGTTGCTCGACGCAGGAGTCGAGCCTGGCGACGTCGTCGCGGCGTGGCTGCCGAACGTTCCCGAGGCGTACGTCACCGCGCTGGCGGCTGCGACGATCGGCGCTCTGTACACCTCGACGTCCCCCGACTTCGGCAGCAGCGGCGTGCTCGACCGCTTCGGGCAGGTGGGTCCGAAGGTGCTCGTCGCGACCGATGGCTACCTCTACGGCGGCCGCGCACACGACTGCCTCGCACGCGCTGAAGGAGATTCGCGCAGGCCTGCCGGCCACGCGCGTTGTCGTCGTCGTGCCAGGTCTTGCGGCCGTGCCCGACGTGTCGGGGATCGACGGCGCCGTGCTGTGGAGCGACTTCGCCCAGCCCGACCGATCGGCTGCCGCCGTTTCGGCGGGTGCCCTTCGACACGCCGCTCTACATCTTGTATTCGTCTGGCACCACCGGCCCGCCGAAATGCATCGTGCACCGGGCCGGCGGCATCCTGCTCACGCTCTTGAAAGAACACCAGCTGCATTGTGACGTCAGGCGCGACGACCGTGTCTTCTACTACACGACGACCGGCTGGATGATGTGGAACTGGCTGGCCGGCGCGCTCGCCTCGCAAGCGACGCTGGTCGTCTACGACGGTTCGCCGGTGTACCCGTCGCCGACCTCGCTGTTCGACCTCGTCGACGAGTTCGGCATCACGCTGTTCGGCACGTCAGCCAAGTTTCTCGACACGGCACGCAAGGCGGGCGTGACGGCGCGCGAGTGAGTTCGCAAGCCTGCGCACGATCACGTCGACCGGCTCGCCGCTGAGCGTAGGAGCATTCGAGTACGTCTACCGCGACCTCGCCCCCGACGTCCATCTTGCGTCGATCTCCGGGGGAACCGACATTTGCGGATGCTTCGTCATCGGCGATCCGACGCGGCCGGTCTACAGCGGCGAGATTCAAGGTCCGGCGCTCGGCATGGCAGTCGAGATCTTCGACGAGCGCGGCGTCGCTGCACCGGTCGGCGTCACGGGCGAACTCGTGTGTACCCGGCCCTTCCCCTCGATGCCGTTAGGGCTTTGGGCGGACGCCGACGGGTCGGCGTACGACGCCGCGTATTTCGCCGCCTACCCGGGCGTTTGGCGCCATGGTGACTGGGCGTCCCGCACGGCTCACGACGGCTTCGTCATCTCCGGCCGCTCCGATGCAACGCTGAACCCGGGTGGAGTCAGGATCGGGACTGCCGAGATCTATCGCCAGGTCGACCAGCTGCCGCAGGTTCTCGAGAGCGTCGTCGTCGGGCAGCGGCGAGGCGACGGTGACGACGATGAACGGGTGGTGCTCTTCGTGCACCTAGTCGACGGTGTCGAGCTCGACGACGAGCTTGTGGCCACGATCAAGTCGGTGATCCGCCAGGGGTGCTCGCCGCGTCACGTGCCCGAGGTGATCGTGAGCGTCCCCGATGTTCCGCGTACGCGCAGCGGGAAGCTGGTCGAACTTGCGGTCCGCAGCGTCGTCGAAGGCCGCGCCGTCAGCTCGGTCGACGCGCTGGCGAACCCCGAAAGCCTCGACTTCTTCCGCAACCGCCCAGAGCTCCGCTGACGGCCCTGCTTGCGAGTACTTGCACAGAACTTACGCGACTTGCGCTAACTTTGGCGGATGGCTAAACGACTGGCAGATGTTGCGCAGAAGGTCGGTGTGAGCGAGGCGACCGTCAGCCGGGTGCTGAACGGTAAGCCGGGAGTCTCGACAGTGACCCGAGACGCGGTCCTTACCGCGCTCGACATCCTCGGGTACGAGCGCCCCACGCTGCTGCGCGGCGACCGGGCGCGCCTGGTGGGCCTGGTCTTGCCCGAGCTCCAAAACCCGATCTTCCCCGCGCTCGCCGAGGTCGTCGGCGGCGGCCTCGCGCAGCGGGGCTTCACCCCCGTGCTCTGCACCCGCACCGCGGGCGGGTTGTCGGAAGCCGAGTACGTCCGGATGTTGCTCGAGCAGCAAGTGTCAGGTGTCGTCTTCGCCGGCGGTGCCTACGCCGAGGCGAACGCGTCGCACGCCCATTTCATGCGCTTGCACGAGCGGGGGGTGCCCGTCGTGCTGGTCAACGCGGCCGTCGAGCACCTCGGTTTCCCCGCAGTGTCGACCGACGACGCGGTCGCGGTCGAGCAGGCGTTCGGCCACCTGCTCTCTCTTGGCCACGAGCGAATCGGCCTGGTGCTCGGCCCGGCCGACCACATGCCCTCTCGGCGCAAACTCGCCGCATTCACGGCCGTCGCTACCGCTGCGGGCATCGAGACGGGTGACGCCGTCGAGCGGGCGATGTTCTCGATCGAAGGCGGCCAGGCGGCGGGTGCGCGGTTGTTGCAGCGCGGTCTCACCGGCGTCATCTGCGCGAGCGATCCGATCGCGCTCGGGGTGATCCGGGCAATCCGCCGCGCACGACTCGACGTCCCCGGTGACGTCTCCGTTGTCGGATTCGACGACTCGGCTTTCATGAACTGCACCGATCCGCCGCTGACGACGGTGCGCCAACCCATCGACGCCATGGGTCGGGCAGTCGTGACCTTGCTCGCCGACCAGATCGACGGCGCGAGCGCTTCGGAGGAAGAGCTCCTGTTCGAGCCGGAGCTCGTGGTTCGTAACAGCACCGGCACCGCGCGCAAGGCGGCCGTGATCCGCCCGCCGACTCGTTCCGCCGCACCGGTGAGCTAGCCGGAGGCTCGCCCCCGGCCGCTGGCGACAGGCCGAGTTGTCAAGTTCGTTCGTAATCTCGTCGATCTCTTGCAACACACGCGCATAGCGTGCCATCGTGCCCGCATGCGACGCGGCGTGGTGATCAGTGTGGCGGCCGCGATCGTCCTCGGGGCCGCCGCCGGCGTCATCATCGTCGCGACGAGCTCTCACTCCACCGCGTCACGCCCGGGGGCGCCGACTGTTGCGGGCTCAGCTCCCTCGCTGACGGCTGGCCGCGGTGCGCCGGTGCCATTTGTCGAGCAGGAGGCCGCCAACGCCGCGACCAACGGCGTGGTTCTGGCGAAGAGCCGCGATTGGGACACGCTCGCCGGTGAGGCCGTTGGACGTACCGCTGTCACGCTCACGGGCCGCGGCAAGTACGTCGAGTTCACTACGACAGCGCCAGCGAACTCACTCGACCTGCGGTACAGCATTCCCGACCGTGCTGACGGTTCGCCCTATCAGGCGACACTCTCGGTGTACGTCAACGGCCACAGGGTGCACGCGCTCACGCTGACCAACAGATTCAGCTGGTACTACGGCGCCTATCCGTTCACGAACACGCCGAGCAGCGGGAATCCGCATCACTTCTACGACGAGGCGCACGAGCTGCTCGGCCAAGAACTTGCGGCCGGCTCGAGGGTGCGGTTCGAAGTCGACGCCGAAGACACTGCGGCCTCGTACACGATCGACCTGGCAGATTTCGAAGACGTTGCGCCCGCGCGGCCAGAACCGGCCGGCGCACTTTCGGTGGCCACGTTCGGCGCTGATCCGTCTGGGGCGACCGACTCCTCGAAGGCATTCACGTCGGCGATCGCGGCCGCGGCCGCGCAGGGCGCCTCGGTATGGGTACCGGCGGGCACCTTTGTAGTGACCAAACACCTCGTCGTCCCGAGCAATACGACGATCACCGGCGCCGGGCCTTGGTACAGCGTGCTGACCGGTGCCGGAGTCGGCATCTACGGCAATACGGCGCCGAATCCGAGCACGAACGTGCATCTGTCCGACTTCGCCATCGAGGGCACGATCGACGTCCGTGACGATGCCGCGCAAGTCAACGGCATCGGTGGGGCGATGGGCGGAGGCTCGACGATCTCGAACCTGTGGATCGAGCACACGAAGGTCGGCATCTGGTTCGACGGCCCGTTCGACGCCGTCACGATCGACCACACGCGCATCGACGACACGACGGCCGACGGCATCAACCTGCACGACGGCATCACGAACGCGAACGTGACGGATGACTTCCTCCGGAACACGGGCGACGACGGGATCGCGGCGTGGTCGGAGAACGACGCCGACACCGACGACGTGATCAGTTTCGATACCGTCGAGGTACCTGTGTTGGCCAACAACATTGCGATCTACGGCGGCGCCGACAACCAGGTCACCGACGACGTGGTGTCGGACACGCAGACGCAAGGAGGCGGGATCCACCTTGCCAACAGGTTCAACGCTGTGGCGATTTCTGGTACGACCACAGTCGCGCGCGACACCGCGCTTCGAACCGGCGTGCTCGACCCGAACTGGCACTACGGAGTAGGCGCAATCTGGTTCTGGGCAAGCGATTCGCCCATGGCCGGAGCGATTCGGGTGAGCGACCTCGATCTGATCGACAGCTCCTACGAAGGCATTCAGTTCACCGGCTCGTCGGTCACCAACGTCGGCTTCGACAAGGTCGCTATTAGCGGAGCCGGCACCTATGCGCTTCAGCTGGAGGCCCACGGATCGGCGACGTTCAAGGACGTCGTCGCGACAAAAGTCGGCGCTTCTGCCGGGACGTACAACTGCCTCTTCACCGGTAGCTCTGAGCAGGCTTTCACCGTCACCAACGGCGGTGGGAACACGGGCTGGAGCACCACGTTCTGCGGTCCCTGGCCGGTGCCCGTCCGTACCTACGTGTACGCGCCTGAGGCTGGCCCCGACGCCTTCGGCTTGCGCCTTGAGCAGCCCTCGGGATGGGCCGCGCCCGGCGGATCCGCTGCGACCACGATTGCGACCTCGGTGACTACGGGCGGAACCCAACGTGTGCAGCTAACGACCGGGCAGCTGCCGGCGGGCGTCACTGCGACCTTCGACGCCGATTCGTTGGTCGCCGGCGGCCAGCGGGTCATGACGGTGTCTGCGGCGTCGTCGGCACGGCCAGGCACGTATCCGATCGTCGTCAAGGCGAGCGGCACCTCGACGACAGCCACCGCGACGTTCACGCTCGTCGTCGGGCGAGCCGGCGGCGGGTCGCTGACGGCGGACAAGCCGAGCCTGACATTCGCGACGCAAAGCGAGGGGACGCCGAGCGCGGCCCAGGTCGTGCACATCAAGAATGCCGCGTCAACAGCGGTTGCGCTGACGTCGATCACAACGACAGGCGACTTCGATGAGCAAAACGACTGTGGCCCGACTCTGCCGGCGGGGCAGGCGTGCGACGTTAACGTGACGATCGACGCAACCGGCGCGGGTACTCGCCTCGGTGCGCTGACGGTGGCAGGCGATACCGACCCCGTCGTCGTCCGTCTTGCGGGTGCCGCGACGGCGAGTTCGAACCTTGCGTTGAACAAGACCGCGACGGCAAGCGGCTCCCAGGACGGCTACCCGCCGCTCAACGCCACCGACGGCAACACCGGCAGCTACTGGGAGAGCACGAACCACGCGTTCCCGCAGTCGATAACAGTCGATCTTGGGGCCACCGCATCGATCAGCAAGCTGGTGCTCACCTTGCCGCCCGACGCGGCCTGGACGACGCGAGTGCAGACCATCACGGTGCTGACGAGTACCGACGGGACGACGTTCTCGACCGCGCTGCCGAGCGCCACGTACACGTTCGACCCCACCGCGAAGAACACGGTCACGGTGCCGCTTCCGTCGGCGCCCGCGGTCAGCGCCCGTTACGTGCGCCTGGCAGTGACTGCAAATACCGGCTGGCCGGCGGCCCAGTTCTCCGAGATCGAGGTCTTCCCGTAACACCGGCTGCCCGATCTACAGCCACATAGGCGCCTTTGACCGATCCCGTCAAGCTCATCCAACGTCACGTCACGATTTTGCAACAGTCAGTCAATCTATTGCTCACATGCGTCGGCATCTGTACCTTCAGTGCAACTCGGCTGCCATGGAAGGTCCGACGGCGTGCACCCGTCGCGTCGCTCCTGTGGCAGCCGGGCTCGAACGCCGGATCTCTCGGCAGGTGACTCGGTCACCGGCATGAGCGACCTGCGTGACTGCCGCGGCGAGCGACGCCCCGGACCGACTTTCCAGGAGGAACGTTCGATGAAGCACCAGAGATTGGTGGCGCTGCTCGCAGTCGCGGCAGTGGTCACCGTGGCCGGTTGTTCGAGCAAGAAGGCGAAATCGGCTGCGCCAAGTAGCGCGGCTCCGAGTGTGTCGGCCAGCACCCCGGTCACAACCACGTCGAGTGCACCTGTGGCGACCGCTTCGGCGCCCGTCAGTTCAGCGCCGGCGACCGACGTCAGCGCGCCAACGAGCATCACCGTCAACTGCGAGCCGCCGACCACGGCGCCCTCGCAGCGGACGCAGTGGCTCGACGACGTTGCGTCGTTCGAGAAGCTGCACCCGCAGATCACGATCGTCAGCAAGGACGAAGCTCCGTGCGACGACCCGAACACCTTCTCCTCGAAGCTGGCCAGCGGCCAGGAAGAGAACGTCTTCTACCTCTACCTGACGGATACCCAGCAGGTGATCGACTCGGGTCAGGCGCTCGACATCCAGTCGTACGCGGCGAATATTCCTGGCCTGTCGGACATCCAGACGTCGGTATTGAACGTGTTCAAGAAGGGTGGCGCGGACAGCGGAGACCTCTACGGGCTGCCGAAGACCAACTACACCCTCGGCCTGGTCTACAACCGCACGTTGTTCACGGCCGCTGGGCTCGACCCGAACAGCCCTCCGACCACGTGGGCGCAGGTGCAAGCTGACGCGAAGAAGATTGCAGCCCTCGGTAATGGCGATGTCGGCTACGCCGACTACAGCGCCGGCAACACGGGTGGCTGGCACTTCACCGCCGAGATGTACTCGCAAGGTGGCGACGTCGTCGACGCCACCGGCAAGAAGGCCGACTTCGACAATGCCAAGGGCCTTGCGGTCATCAACAACCTCAAGCAGATGCGCTGGACCGACAATGACATGGGCTCCAAGCAGCTGCTGCAGTACCAGGACACCATCAACATGATGGCGGCCGGCCACCTCGGTATGACCGTTGGTGCACCCGACTACCTGACCAACATGCAGCAGACAGACAAGGCCAACCTCAGCGGCTTTGGCATGGCTGCGATGCCGGCCGGCGACAGTGGCAGCGGCACGTTGCTGGGTGGCGATGGCTACATGTTCAACAAGAAGGACACGCCTGACCAGGTGAAGGCCGGTCTGCTGTGGTTGGAGTACGAGAACCTGACTCCGGGCACGGGCCAGTTCAACTACACCCGGGCGGCATCGCTTGGAAACCCGGTTGGTCTCCCAGAGCCCGACCTGTTCCAGGGTGCAACGGCGACGGCCGACGCGGCCGACAAGGCGGCGGCTGCCAACCTCCCGGTGGCGAACTACGCGCCGTACGTCACAGTGACACCGAACCTGAAGGGCAATGTCGAGCCACCGGATGCACAAGCGATCTACAAGGTGCTCGATGGACTCATGTCGGCCGTTTTGACCAACAAGAGTGCTGACCCGCAGAAGCTGCTCGATCAGTACTCCGCACAGGTGAACCAGGTGCTGGCAGCAGCGAGCTAGCCCGATGTCGAGCTAGCGGTTTCATCTGGAGTAAAGGCCCACCCGGCCCCAGCTCCTTCCGAGCGCCAAGGACCGCGCTCGGAAGGAGCTGGTGCGCCTGGCATCAGCGATGCAAAAATGGAGTCCAGATTCCGTGGCAGCGATTCATGTCCCCGCAGCGTCGAGACGTGCAAAGTCGTCGGCGTCGTCGGCGCCATCCCTCGGGCGCAATCGGCGCAAGGTGCCTCTGAGCGTCCGGATTCGCGAGAACCTCACGGGCTACCTGTTTCTCCTCGGCGCCGTCATTTGCTTCGCGTACTTCTCGTGGTACCCGATTGGCCGCGAGATCGTAATGAGCTTTCAAAAGACCAACTTCGCCGGCAACACCCAATGGGTCGGCACCGCGAACTTCAACCGCATCAGGCACGATCCTGAGTTCTGGAGCGCGTGGCGCTCAACAATCGAGTTCACCCTTTTCGCGCTCGTCTTCGGCTATGCGGTGCCATTCATCGCCGCCATCGTGATCAATGAGCTGCGGCACGCCCGATCGTATTTCCGATTGCTCGTCTACTTGCCCGTGATGATGCCCCCGGCCGCCGCGGCCTTCTTGTGGAAATGGTTCTACGACCCGGGCGACGGCGTTTTCAACACCGTGCTGCGCGATCTTCATCTGCCGACGTCGCAGTGGCTTCAGTCGACGAACACTGCGTTGATCTCGTTGGTCTTCTTCTCCACCTGGATCAACATGGGGAGCGGAACCCTCATCTATCTCGCGTCCCTGCAGGGCATCCCGGGCGAACTGTACGAGGCGGCAGAACTCGAAGGCGCGGGGATCCTGAGAAGGATCTGGCATGTCACGATCCCGCAGACACGGCTGATCTTGTCATTGCTGCTGATGCTCCAGATCGTGGCGACCATGCAGGTGTTTCTCGAGCCGTTCATCCTCACGGGTGGTGGCCCCGAGGGAAAGACGACCACCGTCGTTTACCTCATGTATGAGTACGCGTTCCATTTCAACAACTACGGCAGCGGCGCTGCTCTCGGTCTCATCCTGCTGGTCGTGCTCGCGATCTTCGGTGCCGCGTATCTGGCCATCAGTCGTCGCGCGGAGGAGTCCTAGATGGCAACCGCTGAGCGGTACCAGACGCGAACGCTGATCTCACAGGCGCAGCTGTCGCGGCGCAAGGGCAAGATCGTGTACCGGACGATCCTGGGCATCTTCATACCTGCGTTTGCGCTGATTTTTGTGTTCCCGCTCTATTGGATGGCGACCGGCGGCTTCAAGTCGGCGCAAGAAATCATCCAAGACCCGCCGACGTGGTTCCCGCACGCGTTTAACTGGCACAACTACGTGAGCGCCTGGCAAGAGTTGCGTCTCGAGCGGTTGCTGGTGAACACGACGATCTATGCAGGCGGCGCGCTGTTCTTCCAGCTGGTGTTCGGGGTCGCGGCGGCGTATGCGCTGTCAAAACTGCGGCCACTGTTCGGCAACGTCATCTTGTTCCTGATGCTTGCGACGTTGATGATCCCAGCGACAGTGCTTGCCCTGCCGACGTTCTTGACTGCTTTCCACATGCCGTTGATAGGCGTCAACCTCACTAACTCGCCATGGGTTATTTGGTTGCCATCGGTAGCTAACGGGTTCAACATCTTTCTGCTGAAACGTTTCTTCGATTCGATCCCTGACGAACTGCTCGCAGCGGCGGCCATCGATGGCGCGGGGCCGATCCGCGCCCTGTGGTCGGTCGTGTTGCCGATTTCGCGGCCGATACTCGGAGTGGTGTCTATCTTCGCGGTCGTTGCGGTCTGGAAGGATTTCCTTTGGCCGCTACTCGTGTTGACAGACCCGGCGAAACAGACGGTCAACGTAGGGTTGTACCAACTGAGTACAGGCGCAGCACAGAACGTCTTTACCGCCGCGTTGGTTATCGCGTCAGTGCCGATGATCGTGTTCTTCCTGATTTTCCAGCGCAATATCATGTCCGGGCTCACGGCGGGAAGCGTCAAGGGATGAGTCCCGCCTCGCCCGATCGTTCCGCAAATGAAGGGGTTAACACGGTGTCCGAGCTCCACCAGCCTGCGTCGGACCGCGATCGTTGGTGGCCAGGAGCCGCCATCTATCAGGTCTACGTGCGCAGCTTCGCCGACGGCAACGGAGACGGCACAGGCGACATCGAAGGTGTGCGTTCGAAACTGCCTTATCTGGCCGATCTCGGTGTCGATGCCATCTGGTTCAACCCGTGGTACGTCTCCCCGATGGCCGATGCCGGCTACGACATTGCCGACTACCGCACTGTCGAACCGTTGTTCGGGACGCTTGCTGATGCCGAGGAGCTCATCGCCGAAGCTCATGCTCTGAACATCCGGGTCATCATCGACGTCGTCCCGAATCACGGCTCCGACGCGCATGCCTGGTTCCAGGCGGCGCTCGCCGCTGGGCCGGGATCCCACCAGCGGGAGCTGTTCTGGTTTCGGCCCGGACGTGGCGACGACGGTGAGTTGCCGCCCAACGACTGGAACTCCATTTTCGGCGGTCCGGCCTGGACCCGTGTCACCGAACCTGACGGCAGCGCGGGCGAGTGGTACCTGCATCTGTTCGCCCCCGAACAGCCGGACTTCAACTGGTCGAACCCGGTGGTTCACGCAGAGTTTCTTGATGTGTTGCGTTTCTGGCTCGATCGTGGCGCAGACGGTGTGCGCATCGACTCCGCCGCGTTGCTCGCCAAGGATCCCCAGCTTCGCCCGGTGCCGCCTGAGGGGTCGAGTGAACAACATCCGTTCATCGATCTCGACGAGGTTCATGACGTGTATCGCGAGTGGCGACGGCTGACCGACAGTTATCCAGGCGATCGGATCCTCATCGGCGAGGTGTGGTTACCAGACCGGGAACGCTTCACCCGCTACCTGCGCCCCGACGAGTTGCACACCGCGTTCAACTTCGACTTCCTCGGCTGTGCATGGGACGCGAGCCGGATCCATAGCGTGATCGACGAAACACTTGCCGACCACGCACCCGTCGGAGCGCCCCCTACGTGGGTGTTGTCGAACCACGATGTGGTGCGTCACGTGACCAGGTACGGCCGGCGCGACACCTCGTTCTCGATGGACAATCGCCGCCTTGGCGAGTTCAGCGACCTCGAGATCGGAACACGCAGAGCACGCGCGGCGGCGCTGGTGACGATGGCTCTCCCTGGCGCCGTGTACGTCTACCAAGGCGAGGAGCTCGGTCTGTGGGAGGTCGAGGACCTTCCTGAGGCGCTCTTGCAAGACCCGATCTGGTCACGCAGCGGGTATACCGACCGTGGCCGTGATGGGTGTCGGGTTCCGATTCCTTGGGACGGCGATGCGCCGCCGTTCGGATTCGGTCCGGCGGGCACCGAGCCGTGGCTACCGCAACCCCTCGGGTGGAAGACCCTCACGGTGGCAGCAGAAACGGGTGACCCCGACTCGATGCTCGAGTTGTATCGCGCCGCTTTGCATATCCGCCGAGCCGAGCGATCGCTTGGGGCGGGGGAGTTGTCGTGGCTTGCGTCGGCTCGGGACGTCGTCATGTTCGGGCGAGGTACCGATTTCGTCTGCATCGCCAACATCTCGCACGAGCCGATAGAGCTGCCGCCCCATCATGCCGTCTTGCTGGCAAGCGCTCCGATGGAGGATTCCTTGCTACCGGTCGATGCCGCGGCGTGGTTGCGCGTTGATCGGCACTAGCGTGGCCGGTCCTGCACTGGTGCTTGTCACGGGCGCCGCGGGGCGGCTGGGGCGCAACGTGCTGACAGCCTGCGCCGATGCTGGCGTCGCCACCCGGGCCCTGATCCTCGCGCGCGACGGGGCTCCCGGGCTTGCAACCGATCAGGTTGTGATCGGCGACGCTCGCGACCCCGTCATCGTCGAGAGTGCGCTGGTCGGCGTCGACGCAGTTGTGCATCTCGCGGCGATCCCGTCCCCCAACGGGGGGACCGCTGAAGAGGTCTTCTGCGGCAACACCGCGGCGACCTTTGTCGTGCTCGAAGGTGCCGCTCGCATGGGTGTACAACATGCCGTTATCGCGAGTAGTCACGCCGCCACCGGGTTGCCGTTCGCTGCGTCGGTCCGCGTGCCGCACTATCTGCCGATCGACGAGGAAATTCCCTTGCAGGTCGAGGATCCCTACGCGCTGTCAAAGCAGGTCGATGAGCTGACAGCGGCGATGATGTGGTGGCGCCACGGGCTCAGCGTGACTGCGTTGCGGTTCCCGTTTCTCGGTGATCCCGATGACCGGTTGCCGCGCCGAGCAGCAGAGCTCGCCGCCTACCCGGCGCGAGGTGCGGCCGAACTCTGGGGCTATCTCGATTACCGCGATGCAGCGCAAAGTTGCTTAGCGGCGCTCGCCCGTCGGCGTCCGGGCTGCCATGTCGTGACCCTCGCAGCACCGACGACGCTCGCGCCGTATCCGACCGAGCAACTGCTCGACGCATTTCTCCCTCACGTTCCGCGGCGCACCCGGTTTCCCGGCCGCACGGCGCCGTTCGACCTCACCCGCGCCCGCGACCTGCTCGGCTTTGCGCCGCAGTTCGGGTGGTCGGTCGACGAGCGCGATCTGCACGAGGTTCTGGCGTGACTGCGAACCCGCCGCTTGCCGAGCCGTGGGCTCATCGCGACGCATTGCGGATCACCGCCGTACGGGCGATCGTCACGGCACCTGAGGGCATCGCGCTGGTCGTGGTGAAAGTCGAGACGTCGGACGACGGGTTGTACGGCCTCGGGTGCGCGACTTTCACGCAACGTTTTCCTGCCGTCGTCGCGGCGGTGGAGCAGTGCGTCGCGCCCCTCGTCGTCGGTCGGCACCCCGCCGACATCGAAGATCTGACCCGCGCCGTGCACTACTCGTCGTACTGGCGGGGCGGCCCGGTGTTGAATAACGCGCTCTCGGGTCTCGACATGGCGTTGTGGGACATCGCCGGCAAGCGCCTAAGCGTGCCCGTCTATGAACTGCTCGGCGGGCGCGTGCGGGCCGCGGCTCAGACGTACCTGCACGCCGCCGGTCGCACCGTCGAGGAGACGATCGAGCACGCGGCGACGATCATCGCGCGGGGCTGGACCCACGTGCGTTTGCAGACCGGGCAGCCCGGGCTCGGCACCTACGGCGCGCCCGGCTCGGCGAACGCCTACCCGGGCGCGCCATATCCCGATGGCTGGGACGTCGCGCACTACATGCGCACGACCCCTGAGCTGTTCGCGCGTGCACGGCGCGATCTCGGCGCCGACGTCGAGCTCCTGCACGACGTGCACAGCCGGCTCACGCCGAAGCAGGCGGTGTTGCTAGCCCGCCGCCTCGAAGAGCATCGGCTCTTCTTCCTCGAGGACGTCATTGCGCCTGAACACTACGATCGCCTCGTCGAGGTGAGGGCCGCGTCGCCAGTACCGATTGCGGTCGGCGAATTGCTGTCGTCGGTCACCGACGCCGCTCGGCTAGTGCATCAGCACGCGGTCGACTTCCTGCGCGTGCACGTGTCTGCTGTTGGCGGCCTGACCCCGGCTCGCAAGCTGGCCGCGATGTGCGAGCTCGTCGGCGTCCAGACCGCATGGCATGCCCCCGGTGACGTGTCACCGATCGGGGCCGCCGCGAACGTCGCGCTCGACGTGACCTCACCCGCGTTCGGCATCCAGGAAGCGCATAACTTCGCCGACCCCGTTCATGAGGTGTTCCCTGGCACGCTCACCGCGACCGGCGGCTACCTGACCCCCTCGCCGGCGCCCGGGTTCGGCATTGATCTTGACGAGGGTGCCGCGCGTCGGTTCCCCCCAGACGCTTCGGCGGCCGCGGGGACGTCGTTCGTATTGCGGCGTCCCGATGGGTCGGTCTTCGCTCCCTGACCTGCTGGCTGCGAACCATTTGAGTGATCTATGCGTCGGATCGGGTACAACCACAAGGCGTGACTGGCGCGCCGATTGCCCGATATTCCCTTTTAGATCGTTTTAGACCGCTTTCGTCGGCATGCTCGCGCTCAGCTCGTGGAACGAAAGGAACATCACCAAGCGTCAAGCGTTGTAGCTATGCAGAAACACCCCGATGAAGGAGACCGCCATCACTACGCGTGACCGCCAGCAGACAGCGACTCGGCCAGCCACGGATGATCTTGAGATCATCCGCGACGCTGACATACATGCCGAGCTCGCGGTCGACGCTGGCATAAGCATTGACACCATCCCCGACCCCACCGACGCCGTCGACGCCGTCGAGACTGACGAGCCCGATCTCGACAGCGACGAGCCCGGCGTTTCGGCCGACCCGGTCCGCAACTACCTCAACGAGATCGGCCGCACGGCGCTGCTCGACGCCGCCCAGGAGGTCGACCTGTCGAAGCGGATCGAGGCCGGCGTCTACGCCGAGCACAAGCTGAGCGTGACGCCCAAAGCTTTCCCCCAAGTTGCGGCGCGAGCTCGAAGCGATCAGGGACGACGGGGCGCTAGCCAAGGCGCACATGCTCGAGGCGAACCTGCGACTGGTCGTCTCCGTTGCGAAGCGCTACTCCAACCGTGGCATGTCGTTCCTCGACGTTGTCCAGGAAGGCAACCTCGGGCTGATTCGCGCGGTCGAGAAGTTCGACTACACCAAGGGCTACAAGTTCTCGACGTATGCGATGTGGTGGATCCGGCAGGCGATCACCAGGGCGCTCGCCGACCAGGCCCGCACGATCCGGCTCCCGGTGCACGTCGTCGAGCAGCTGAACAAGCTCGGCCGGCTTCAGCGCGACATGCACCAGAGGTTCGGTCGCGAACCAACGGCGGAGGAGCTTGCGGCCGAACTCGACCGCACTCCCGAGCAGATCGAGGAGATGCTGCGCAACGCGCGGCAGCCGGTCAGTCTCGACAACCCGGTGGGTGACGACGAAGACACCAGGCTCGGCGACCTCATCGAGGACTCCGAGGCCCCGGCAGCGTCTGATGCCCTTGAGTACCAGACGATGATCGAGACGGTGCATCGAGCGCTGGCCGGGCTCGAGCCGCGTGAGGCGCGGGTGCTTGCGCTGCGCTTCGGGCTCGCAGAAGGGCGACCGCACACCCTCGACGAGATCGGCCGTGACGTGGGTCTTACCCGCGAGCGGATCCGGCAGATCGAGAAGGAGGCGCTCGCCAAGCTTCGGCAGCCCGATCGCCCCGACTCGCTGCTCGACTGGGCGAGCTAACCACACACAACTGACCCGGCGGCGTGCCGCCGGGTCAGTTCTGGTATCCAAGGGTCATGACGCAAACCCCTGCCGCTCTTCCTGCTGGCTGCACGAATCGCCGAGCCCCTGCCGCCCGGTGGTCGAAGCGACGCTCGTGCCGGCGGTCGCCGAAGGCGCCGTGCCGGCCGTGCCGGGGACGCCGCCCGTCAGCACAGCAGTGCCGCTGCCCGCTGAGGCACTGGGCCGGGACCTGCCCGGCGTCCAGCTGTCGCAGCGCCCGCGCCGACGCGGCGACACGTTCGGGTGGCCAGCCAACGCGGCGCCGGGCAAGCCTGAGGGCGAGGTCGACACCCGGCCGTGAACGCCACCCACCTGCCCCCGATGATGGTGGCTTCGAAGATCCGCTCAACAGCGCTCCGAGGAGACCGACGCAATGTCTGACGCGTCAAGACGTGCCGACGCTCCGCGGGCGAGAAGTTTGGTCACATCCCGGCCCGACCCGTGTCGTGGGTTGTGGTCTTCCTGGTCTGTGCCGGATTCCTGGTCGGCGGTATCGGTTTGATCGCCGCAACTCCCTGGGTGTTCTGGCTCGGTGTCGGAGTTGTCGCTGCAGGAACGATTCTCGGTTGGGCGACGCACGCGATGGCCGACCTTGCGGCGCGCGCCGACCGGTCGGCACGAGCCAGCCAGGCGAAAGAGTCGGCTGACGGCGAAGTGGCCACTTCCTGAGCACGAAATCGTTGCGGCTCTCCGCAGCGACCGGGCTTGGCCGGATCGCCGGCGGCCTATCGAAGACCCTCGGGCGCGGCGACGGTCTCGTCATCGGCGGCCGGGTGATCCTCGCGACATTTCCGGGAGCTTTCCCGCGCCTCGTCTCGGGTCGACGGGTCGTGTTCGTCTCCGCGACGAACGGAAAGACGACGACGACGAGGCTGCTTGTCGCCGCATTGCGGTCGGCGGGTCCCGTTGTCACGAATGCGTCGGGTGCGAACATGCCGGCAGGCATCGTCGCCGCGTTGGCACGCCCGCCCGTCGGCGTCCCCGCTGATGCACCCGCGGTGATCGAGGCCGACGAGACGTACCTTCCAGGGCTTCTCGCAGGCACCGACTCGGCGCTGCTCGTTCTTGCGAACCTGACTCGCGATCAGCTCGACCGAGTGAGCGAGGTGGCGATGGTGGCCCGGCGGTGGCGAGCCGCTTTCGCTGCTGTGAAAGGGCTTTCGGCCGTCGCGAACGCCGACGATCCGCACGTGGTGTGGGCTGCGAGCGTGATTCCGGACGTCACGTGGGTGTCGGTCGGTCAACGCTGGACCGCCGATTCGGCGCTGTGCCCGTCGTGCGGGCTGATCCTGCGGCGGGCCGACGTCGACGATCCGGGCAACCCCGACTGGAGTTGCAGCGGTTGCGGCTTTCGACGGCCCGCGGTGAGCTGGACCCTCGAGCCTGGCGTGCTCGTCGGCCCGAACGGTCGTTACCCGCTCGACCTCGCAACTTCCCGGCGCCGCCAACCAGGCGAACGCCGCGATGGCGGTGGTCGCGGCCGCGGTTTTCGGTGTGCCGCCGGCGATGTCGGTGCCCGCGTTGCAGACGGTCGCGTCAGTCGGCGGGCGATATCAGACGGTGACACTCGCAGGCCGGCAGGTGCGGTTGCTGCTAGGAAAGAATCCGGCCGGCTGGGCCGAGATGTTCGGCATGCTTGCGCCCGCGCCCGCGCCGGTCGTGATCGCGATCAACGCACGCGCTGCCGACGGCAAGGATCCTTCGTGGCTGTGGGACGTGCCCTTCGAGCGCTTGTCGGATCGGCTGGTCGTCGCCACCGGCGAGCGGCGCCACGACCTCGCCGTCCGCCTGCTGTATGCCGATGTCGCGCACGCAACCGTCGAAGATCCGTGGGCTGCCGGTGCGCTGCCGGGGGCCATCGGCGACGCCGGTCTCGCGGGTCACGCCGCCCTCGACGCGGTCGGCACGTACACCGCTTTTCGCGAACTCCTGCGTCGCGCAGGAGGTGCCGACGATGCCAGCTGACTCCGTCTTGCGCTTCGTTTCGATCTATCCGGTGCTGCTCGGAACCTACGGCGACGGCGGCAATCTGCGCATTCTCGCGACGCGTGCGCGGGCGCGTGGTTACGACGTCGAAGCGATCGAGCTGGACGCCGGGGAGCCGGTGCCTGACGGTGCCGATCTGTATCTGCTGGGTGGCGGGGAAGACGACGCCCAGGTTGCCGCCGCCCGCTCGCTGCAGGGCCGACGGTGGGCTCGCCCGCGCGGCCGCCAAAGGTAGCGGTGGTCTTCGGCGTGTGCGCCGGTTACCAACTGCTCGGTGACGTGTTCCCCGGATCAGACGGCGCACCCGAGCCCGGGGTCGAATTGCTCGACGTGACAACCGATCGGCTGCCGCGCCGGGCGGTCGGTGAACTCCTCGCCGTGCCGTGCGCGGCTGGCCTGCAGCAACCGCTGACCGGATACGAGAACCACGCCGGAGCGACGCATCTCGGCAGCGGCGCAGCGCCTCTCGCGCGGGTCGAGGCCGGGGTCGGCAACGGCAGCATCTTCGAGGGCGCAGTGCAAGGTCGGATGCTCGGCACCTACCTGCACGGCCCGGCGCTTGCCCGCAATCCCGAACTGGCCGACCTGCTGCTGACCTGGGTGGTGGGCGAGGCGATCTCGCCCTGGGTGCAGGCGGACGTCGATGCGTTGCGCGCCGAGCGGCTCGGCGCGGTCCGAGGGCGCGCTCTCCCTGCCGACGTTCAGGATGAAGATGCGTCGGCAGATCGGGAAGATGGCGGCGCCGGCGAGGTGTTGCACTCGTTCGTAGGGTTCTACAGTCTTCCCCTCGAGGAGGTGCGCATGGTGAGTTTGTCGACCCTCGCGCCCTCGCGGATTTCGGTTCGCAGCTCAGCTCGGGGCTGGCTCCCAACCTGGCGTACAGACGCCGTTCACGATCGTCTACGTGACCTTGATCGCCATGGGCAGCGTGGTGCTGAGCCTGCTCGATGACGGCGACCATGACGCGGTCCTTCGCACATCGAGCACCGATGTGCACCACTTGTCGAGCCATCCGATCTTTGTCCTCGTCACCAGCGCGCTGTGGGTCGACGGCATCGTCGACGGAATACTTGCCGTGCTCGTGCTCGGCGTGCTCGCGACGATCCTCGAGCGACGTGTCGGCACTCGCTGGGTGGTGGCGATCTTCGCCTCAGGGCACGTGGTCGCGACGCTGCTGACAGAAGGCGCGGTCGCCGTCGGCGTCCACGTCGGGATGTTGCCTTCGACTGCTACGTCGCGCATCGACGTCGGTGCCAGCTACGGTCTGGCTGCGCTGCTCGGCGCGACGGCGGGGTTGCTGCCACGACGAGTTCGCACGCACGGGAGTCTTCGCGGCCTGGATCTACCTCGGCTGGCCGATCGCCAACCGCTTCGACATGACGTCGTGGGGGCACCTGATCGCGTTGGCGGTCGGCGTGTGCTGGTGGCCCTACCTGGCGCGGCTGGCGCCCGAGTCGTGCAGCGCCAGGCCGAAATGATCGGCATGATGGAGCGATGGTCGACACCTCACTTTCTGGGGCGCTTCTGGTCGCGTCCCCCGCTCTTGCCGATCCGAACTTCGCGCGCAGCGTTGTCCTCCTTCTCGACCACGACAGCGAGGGCGCGCTCGGCGTCATCCTCAACCGGCCCAGTGAGATCGCGACCCGCGACGCAGTTCCGCTCCCGCGTCTGCCCGGGTGGGCCGACCTCGTAAGCGAGCCGGCGGTGGTCCACGTCGGCGGTCCAGTGACGCCAGAGGCGGTGGTGTGCCTGGGTCGGATCCGCGGTGACGACAGCGTGGCGCCCAGTGTTCGATCCTTACCGGGCTGGACGCCGCTCGGAGGCTTCGTCGGCGCAATCGATCTCGACGGCGAACCCGACGACCTGCTGGCCGTGCTTGACGGCCTTCGGGTATTCGCGGGCTACGCGGGCTGGGGTCCCGGTCAGCTCGAGCACGAGTTGCGCGTCGGCGGTTGGCTCGTGCTGGCCGCCGAGCCCGACGACGCCTTCACTGCCGACCCGGCCAACTTGTGGTCGCGGGTGCTGCGTCGCCAGGGTGGCGAACTCGCACTTCTGCACACGATGCCAGCCGACCCCACGAACAACTGACAAGCGTCGCCCCGGGCCAGCGTCGCTCGCCTAGACTTCTCGTCATGAGCGACCTCGAAGAGCTGCCGCACACCGAAATGCCCGGCATCGGCACGCTGACGATGCCCGAGACCGACGCGCGGCCGGTGCCGCGACTGTCGAACGGTGACGGCGATCACGAGCGATTCGCGCACTACGCACCGAAGGACAAGATCGTCGAGGCGTCGGTGATGGGCACGCCGATCACCGCGTTGTGCGGCAAGGTGTGGGTTCCGTCGCGCGATCCCAAACGGTTCCCGGTCTGCCCCGAGTGCAAGGACATCTACGAGAACGTGCTCACCGGCGGCGACCAGCCGGCGCAGTAGCGATGTCTGCTGCCGACGCCACCGACCGATCTCTACGCAGAATCCCTCGACGAAACTGATCCACTCCGCGATTTTCGCCTGCGGTTCCTGCCTTTTCCGGGCCCGGACGCCGATCGGCTGATCTACCTTGACGGTAACTCCCTTGGCCGGCCGCCGACTGCTGCGCTCGATGCGATCACCGAACTCGTCGCGACCGATTGGGCCGCCGGCGTCGGATCGTGGGGCGACCGATCGAGATCGGGTCGCCCGGCATGGATCGAACTGCCGACGGTTGTGGGCGACCTGCTCGGCGCTGAACTTCTCGGCGCGGCCGCAGGGCAGGTGCTCGTCAGCGACTCGACGACGGTGAACCTCTACAAGCTCGCCGCCGCAGCGCTCGATGCCCGGCCGGATCGGCACACGATCGTCACGGAGGCCGCGAACTTCCCGACCGATCGCTACGTGCTGCAAGGCCTGGCCGCGGCACGAGGCCTACGAGTCGATTACGTCGACGTTGATGCACTCGTCGGCGCTGTCGGCGTCCGACCTCGATCTTGGGTCTGACGTCGCGCTGGTGTGCCTGTCGCACGTCGACTACCGATCTGCTGCCATCGCTGACCTGGCCGGCATCACGCGCGCCGCGCACGAAGTCGGCGCGCTGGTGTTGTGGGACCTGTGTCACTCGGTCGGATCTATACCGATCGCTCTCGATGCCGCAGGTGTCGATCTCGCGGTCGGCTGCACATACAAGTATCTCGACGGCGGGCCTGGTGCGCCCGCTTTTCTCTACGTGGCAAGGGAATTGCAGGCCACGCTGCGGCAACCGATCTGGGGATGGTTTGGCCAGCGCGATCAGTTCGCGATGGGCGCGACGTACGATCCGCAACCGTCGATCGACCGATTCGCGACCGGAACGCCGAACATCGTCGGCATCACGCTGGTCGAAGAAGGGGTGCGGTTGCTTGCCGAGGCGGGTGTCGATCGGTTGCGTGCAAAAGGGATTGCCCTGACCTCGTACCTGATCGACTTGTTCGACAGCTGGCTCGCGCCGCTAGGGTTCGAACTCGCGAGCCCGCGCGATGCAGCGTCGCGCGGATCGCATGTCTCGCTTCGCCACCCGGCCGCGTATCAGCTATGTCGCGCGCTCATCGACAATCTGGTCGTGCCCGACTATCGAGAGCCTGATCTCGTCAGGCTCGGTGTCTCCGCACTGACGACGAGTTTTGCCGATGTGCATGAGGCGATGCGCCGGCTGCAGTCGTTGACGGCTGCGGGGGAGTATCTCGATATCGAGACAGTCAGATCACGCGTGACGTAGCGCGTCAGCTGATCTGGGGCAGTCGTGAGTTCGGGAGCACCTCAACCCAGGTGCGGCCAGGGGCGAGCGCGATGATCTGCCCGGTCGAGGTCTGGAGTTTCATCGGCGCGTTTTCGCCGGCTCGGCTCCACGTGCCCTTCTCGACCAGCCCGTTGCGGAAGACCCACACCTGTCCCTGGCCGAGCACGACCGGCAGCGGAACGACAGTGCCGTGGGAGTCGTGCGCCGCGGTGTTTTGCACCGACACCGACATCACGACCACGTTCGTCGACGAGACCTGACTGCCGTCGATCAGGACGTCGGGATGACCGCTCTGGTTGCGCACGTACTGCTTGCCGTTCCAGGTCCAGCTCGCGGTCGCGGCGCTGTACTGCGCCGTGATGTTCGTGGCCGCCGACACACCGGTAGGGAGCGCCGTGGCGTAGCCGAACATCGGCGGCGGCGGCGTTTTCGACGGCGACCGTTGCTCGCCAGCTGCGTACAGCATTGCGGTGGTTCCGAAGACCTGATGGGGGATCGCGTGGTCGTGACGGATCACGAACAGCGACGGCGAGACGTCCCACCACATCGGGGTGGCGTTCGAGTGGTCGTTGATCGGGCCGAGATCTGAACTCGTGCCGCCGGAGAAGGCGAAATACGCGTGGCCGAGCAGGTGAAGCAGATCGGCGTCGACCGGACGCGCCGAGCGGATCGGGCCGAAGAGTGGCACGTCCTGGGAGTGGAAGATCGCCAGCAGTCGGGTCAGACCGCCCTCGACGGGGAGGTCGAACACGATGTCGGCCTGGTTGAGACCGGCCTGGGGCCACGCACCCTCGACGTTGTCGATCTTCACACCGAGCGCGGGTCGGGTTGCTGCGGCCGGACTTGCCGGCGGCAAGCCGGTGAGCGGGTCAAGACCGCCGAGCGCACCGCCTGCAGCGCCCGACACCCCTGCTGCGAGCGCCGCCTCGGAGGCGGCTGCGGCCTGGGAAGCAATCGCCGACTCGGCGGCCGCCGAACTTGCCGCGACGGCGGAGGAAGCCGGTGAGCTCGTCGGCGTTTTGTCCGCTATTGCGCTGGCATGTGAGGCCTGCGTGCAGGCGCTGAGGAGCAACCCGCCCGCAATCAGCACCGCCGGTGCAGCCAGGTGTCGGCAGCTGCCCCGATATCGGACGCGAACCTGTCGCACGTGAAGATCCCGCTTCCTGTTACTGCTCGCGTCGTGATTCCGGCCGACCCTACCTGCCGTGCTGTCGTGGCGTGCGGTTACTTGCACTACCGAGGAGAACGCACGGGCGAGTCGCAAGGTTGGCGGGCGTGATCCTCGTATCGTTTTCGACGTGGACGTCCGGGCTGTGTTGCCTTGTGACGCTGCCAGCGTTGCCGCAGCTCGCCAGCTGGTCAGGGGTGAACTGACCACCCACGCGCACGCCGTGCCTGATCGCGTCGAACTCGTCGAAGCCGCCAGTTTGCTGGTCAGTGAGTTGGTGACAAACGCCATCGTCCATGCG
The DNA here is from genome assembly GCA_963809135.1 of uncultured Actinomycetes bacterium. GTDB lineage: Bacteria > Actinomycetota > Actinomycetes > Acidothermales > Acidothermaceae > PALSA-607. The sequence goes on along the minus strand of CAWEIG010000010.1, from coordinate 179,206 downwards.
CGGACCGACATCGAATTGCGACTGCTCGCCGACGACCGGATGTTGCGAGCAGAGGTCACTGATCGCAGTCCGACGTTGCCCACGCGTCGGCGTCCGACCGCATTGACTGGCACTGGCCGTGGCCTTCAACTGATCGACGATCTGGCGAGCCGGTGGGGTGTGTTGTTGTCGGACGCCGGAAAGACGGTGTGGTTCGAGATGACGTTCGCGATCTAATCGCACGGGCTAGTTCAGATGGTCGCCGACCAGCACGTGTCCGGGTGGTGGCGGTTCGTCAGGTGTGACGATGAGTTCGGACTCGCGCAGGTGGGGCCACGCCGCGTGCAGCATCGCCACCAACGGCACCGCCACGATCGCGCCGACCACGCCTTCGAGGATCGTCCCGACGGTGAGCGCGAGCGCGATCGCGAGCGGGTGCAGCGCGACGTAGCGACCCATGATCACCGGCTGGAGGAGGTGGCCCTCGAGCTGGTGCTCGACCACGAGTACCGCGAGCAAGATGATGCCGGCCGTCACACCCTGGGTGCCCATCGTCACGAACACCGCCAGGCCGCCGCCGACGAGAACTCCGACCAGCGGCACGAAGCTGGTGATGAAGACCAGCAACGTCAACGGCGCGACGAGCGGGACGCCGAGGATCGACAACGTGATCCCCATCGCAAGCCCGTGGATCGTCGCGATGATGCACGCTGCCGCGGATGTAGCCCGACAACGTGCTCCAGGCCGCGAGCTGCGGCGCGGTCGACGCGCTCGGCAGTGCGACGCCCGAAACGGCGAGCTCACGAATCGCCAGATGCGGTCACCGTCGTAGATGAGGAAGAACGTGATGAACGCCGTCAAGATGATGCCGGCGATCACTTCGGCGACGATGCTCGCCCCGCTCAGGACGCCGTTGACGATGGCTCCGCGGTGCTGGTTGAGCTGGTCGATGCCCTTTTGTTGAAGATTCTTCAGGTCTTTGTCCTTCAGGTGCAGCGGACCGGTCGACAACCAGTGCCGGAACTTGTCGGTCGTTGCCGACAGGTCGCTCACCAGCGTGTGCCACTCAACCGTTGATCGGTAGATCACCAACGTGCCGATGCCGAGGACGACGAGAATCGCAATCAGGAAGGTGACCCACGTCGAAAGCAGCGCGAAAGACCCACTCGTTGCAAGCGCACAGCGAGTGGGCGCAGCAACGCGGCCAACACCATGGCGCCGAGAAACGGCAGCACGACCAACTCGATGCGCAGGATGAACTCGCAGAACGAAGTAGCCCACGATGCCGAGGCGATCAGGCGCCACGACCACGCACCGCTGGTGACGAGCCAGCGCGGGAGCAAGGTCTGCGCCGGCGGCGGACCGTCGCCCCTGCTCGCGGCCAGCGCCGCTTCGGCGGACGCGGACACGGATGCCGCAGCGCCCGGCGTTACGAGTGGTCCGGTCGACATCAGCGATCCCGGGCTGTCACGTAGTGCGCGATTGCTAGCAGTGCTTGCCCAGCCTGTGGCTCGATATCCGCGGTCGACAGGATTTCCGACAGCCGTCTCGAGGCGGCGCTGGCACTCGGCGACGGTCCAGGCGCGGCCGCCGGCTTCCTCGACAAGTGCGGCCACTCGGGCTACGGCGTCGTCGTCGGCGTCGGGGTTCAGCAGGCTCGACGCGTACACGTTGCGAAGTTCGGCACCCGCCGGCGTCCCCGAATTCATTGCTGCAACGACCGGCAGGCTGTTCTTGCGTGCGCGCAGGTCGGCGCCGACGGGCTTGCCCGTACTTGCCGTCGAGCCCCAGATGCCGAGCAGGTCGTCGACCAACTGGAACGCAAGGCCGAGTTCGTAACCGAAATCCTCGAGGGCCGAGATGACCTGCGCAGGCCCGCCGCCGAGGTGCGCGCCGATCGACGCCGAACACGCGATCAGCGCGGCGGTCTTGCCCGCCGCCATCTCAAGGCACTCGTCGAGCGTCACGTCGAGGCGGCGCTCGAATTCGAGATCGCCGATCTGCCCAGCGATCAACCGCTGCGTGGCGGCCGCAAGTGAGCGCTGAGCAGGATGCGCGCGGACCGGCTCGACGTCGAGCAGCGCCTCGAACGCCAGCGACAGCAGCGAATCGCCGGCCAGGATCGCCGCCGAACTGCCGAACACCGCCCACGCGGTCGGCCGGTGCCGGCGCTCGGTGTCGCCGTCCATCACGTCGTCGTGCAGGAGAGAGAAGTTGTGCACGAACTCGACGGCGAGCCCGCCGGGGATGCTGTCGGCGGGCGGTGCGCCGACGGCCTCGGCCGACAGCATCGCCAGAGCGGGCCGCACCGACTTGCCCCGGTGGGTTTCGCTCTCGCTGCCGTCGGCGTCGACCCAGCCCAGGTGATACGCGGCAACGTCGCGCATCGCGGGCGCGAGCCGGCCGACTGCCTCACGCATCGGTGGATCGGTCAGGTCGCGCGATCTCGTCAGCACGGCCTGCACGTCCGGGTTCGGGCGGGCCGGACGGCGAGGGGCTGGCCGGGTGCCCGGCAGCGGTGGTCATGCCGACGCCTGCTGCGATACGCCCAGGTGTGCCGAGTCTGTCGGTGACGTTTGCCGCGACTTCTCCAACTCAGCCCATCGCCGCCAAGCCGCTGCGCACTGCGCTCTCCATCGTGGCGGGCCAGCCGGTGGCGGTCCACGCACCAGCGACCACGAGGCCGCGCAGAGCCGTCGCCGGGCCGAGTCGCCGCGCTGCACTGCCCGGCACCGGGCGAAACGTTGCCTCGCGCTCGCGGGTCACGAAGAAGTCGAGTACCTGAGCGTCGCGAGCGGCCGGTAGGAGCTTGCGCAGCTCAGGCATGAAGACCTCGCGCAGTTGAGCGACGGGTACGTCGATCCACTGGTCGGCTGCCGAGACGGAGACCGCGACATATTGACCGGTGCCTTCGCGCAGGCCGGATTGCGCGGTGCGGTCGAACACGAACTGCGCGGGGGATCCGACCGCTGCGATAAACGGCTCGGTCAGCACCACGCGATCGAAAATCACGTGCACGTTGAGGATCGGTGCGACGTCGAGCCCGCGCACGGCGTCAGGGTCGGCGATCGCTCCCGCCGGCAACAGGTCGGCGGCGACGTCGTGGGGTACCGCCAGCACGACGGCGTCCGCCTCGATGTTTGTGTCGTCGGTTTCGACCCGCCAGCGATTGCCGGGCAGCTGCGTCAAAGCGCGCACCGGCGTGCGCAGCCTGATGTCGTGCCCGGCGAGAGCAGCGGTCGCGGCGTCACCGTGCAGTTGACCGAGCGGAACGCGGGCGATGCCGATGTCGCACGCGTCGGCCTTACGCAGCAGGCCGTCCTGAAAAACCATGGCACCAAGGGAAAGTGAGACCTGCGCAGCCGGCGCGTTCAGCGTCGCAACCGTGAACACATCGAAGAGTCGCTCGATCGCGGCGTCGGACTGGCCGTGAGCCTTGAGCCACGCGCGAAAGGTCTGCGCGTCGGACGACGGTGCGTTGCGGTCGACTCGATTCAGCATGAGCGCAGCAACGATGGCGCGCACGCGTTGCATCGGCGTGAGCAGCCGGTAGCGCAGCAGCGCGCGCGACAGATGCAGTGGAGCCGGCAGGCGGTCGCGACGCAGCCGCGCACTGCGACCTGTGGTCGGGTCGAAGACGGGCACGTCGAGACGTGACTGCATGACGGTGTCGTTCTCGACGCCGAGCCGGCGCAGGAACTCGCGATAGGCGGTGCAGCACCGAAGGAACACGTGCTGGCCGTTGTCGACGACGACCTCGCCGTCATCGAACGCGCGGGTGAACGAGTGCGTCGCGCCGCCGAGTCGAGCTCGCGCCTCGAGCAAGGTGACAGCCCATCCGGCGTCGGCCGCCGTAACGGCGGCAGTCAACCCGGCAACGCCACCGCCTACGACGACGAGGGTCGGCTTGTCAGTAGTAGCGGTCATCGGCGGCTTTTCGTCATGCTGCGTGCCGCGAGATAGGCCTTTTCCCAGGCGGGCAAGGAGATTCTCTCGTGCAGCACGGCCTGCGGGTTGCGTGCGATCCGCTTGAGCAGCCGGTGGTAGATGCCGGCCATTGCCGAGCAACAGGCCGCGCTTCGCGAGTCGAGCAGCGGCAACAGTTGAAGACCGTCGGCGTACCACTTCTCGGCGCGGGCAGCCTGCTCGCGGATCAGCATCGAGGTGCGGCCGCCATCGTCGGCAACGTGCCCGTCGGCGTCGATGCGAAGCTCGACGCCCGATGCTTCGAGTTCTTCGCGTGGCAGGTAGATGCGCCCGTTCTGCAAGATCCTCGCGCACGTCGCGCAGGATGTTCGTGAGCTGCAGACCGACTCCGAGAGCGTCAGCGAGCGGATCGGCCGCGATCGGATCCGACGCCTCGAAGACGCCGACCGAGAGCCGCCCGATCGAACCCGCGACGCACCGGCAGTAATGCACGAGGTCGGGGAACGTCTCATACGTCGTGCCCCGGACGTCGAGCTCGCAGCCGTCGACGAGCTCGAGGAACGCAGGTACCGGAATCGGCAGTCGCGCTGCCGCGTCTCCCATGGCGAGCAAAACCGGGTCGGTGGTGGGGCCGCCGATCGACTTGATGTCGCGCCGGGCGTCGTCGAGCAGTCGCAGCTTCTCGTCGGCTGGCAACGTGCCGTCGCCGATGTCGTCGATGCGGCGAGCCAGCGCGTACACCGCTGCTAGTGCCCCGCGCTTGGCGGGCGCGAGAAGCCTTATCCCGTAGGAGAAATTCTTCGCTGCCTTGACCATGATGCGTTCGCATTCTGCGTACGCGGCGGCCACATCGGCCTGATTTTCTGCCGTCATCGCCGGCCCGTTCGCTTGGCCCCGATGGTTCGCTTGGGCCGCCTCACGAGAACCCCGAATGCCTCGCGCATCAGCCGTTGCTTGGTCGCCTTCGGCGCGCCAGCGAGCACGTCGAAATCCTCGGCCGCGATCGCGTGCAACGCGGCGCGGCCGCCGGCGACGAACCCGGCGATCGCGAGCTTGGCCCGGCCGGGCACCAGCCGCACGAGCGGCGCGCCTCGCCCGAGCAGGTCACGCGCCCGAGCGACCTCGAACGCCATGAGCGTCTTGACAGCAGGGCCTGCGTGTTCGGCCCGCAGGTCGTCGTCAGTCACCCCGAACCGGCGCAGATCCTCTTGCGGCAGATAGATGCGGCCGCGGGCGAGGTCTTCTGCGACGTCTTGCCAGTGCTCGGCAAGCTGGAGTGCGGTGCAGACGCGGTCGGACAGCTCGAGCCGGCCCGGGGTGGCAAGCCGAGAGCCGCCAGCACCAGATGCCCGACCGGGTCGGCCGACAGCACGCAGTAGGCCTGCAGGTCGTCGAACGTCTCGTAGCGGTCGGCCCGCTGGTCGAGCCGGTTCGCCTCGACCAACCGCCGCAGCGGAATCTCGGGCACCCGGCCCTCGCGCACGCCCGTCGTCAATGCCGCGACCGCCGGCAGCGTCGCGTCGCCGCCGGCGAAGAGGGTTGTGACATCGGCGTCGACGAGGTCGAGCATCGCGAGGCGCGTCAGCTGATCGACGTCCGATCTCATCGCCTATGTCATCGACGAAGCGCGCGTAGCCGTAGATGGCGAGCAGATCCGCCCGCAATCGGCGGGGCAGGAACCAGGCCGCGACCGGGAAGTTCTCAGAGCGCGCCTTGGCGAGGATGCCGTCGAGGGCCTGGAGGGCAGGAACCGCTGCGGTCATCGGCGTATCACCCTCATCTCACCCGTCCCTGCCGGCTCGTTAGTGGTGATGACCGTATCGAAGCGCTCCGGCGGCGCGCCCGCCACTCGACCCTACGATGATGGCCATGAGCACCGCGCCCGCCGAGGTGGAGCGCCCCGAGGCCGAGACCACGCCTGACCGCCCCTGGGTGACGATCGTGTGGGACGACCCGGTCAATCTCATGGAGTACGTGACCCACGTTTTCCAGAAGCTTTTCGGGTATCCGAAGGCGAAGGCTGAACGGCTCATGCTCCAGGTGCACACCGAGGGCCGGGCGGCGGTTTCTGCCGGCACGCGGGAGCAGATGGAGAACGACGTGCAGCGCCTGCACGCCCACGGGCTGTGGGCGACGCTTCAGAAAGACGACTGACGGGTGGCCGTTCGTGGCTAAGGTCAGCCGCCGCGCCAAGGGGCCGCGACTGCAATTGCGGGACGACGAGGTGCTGGTGATCACCGGCCTGCTCGACGAGCTTGGCGGGTTGGTGGGAGACGACCCTGCCGTTTCCGCGCCCGAAGACTCACTGGCCGGCCTCAGCTGGCCCGATGCTGTCGCCAGTGACCGCCCCGACGGATCCGGCGCTGCTCCGGCTGTTGCCGGATGCGTACCGCGAGGATCCCGAGGCGGCCGCGGAGTTTCGCCGGTACACCGAGGCCACCCTGCGCGAGGAAATGGCGGCCGACCTCTCCGTCGTCCGGCTCACGCTTTCTGTTGTCTCGGATAACGGGCATGCGACGTTGGACGACGAGGCGACCCAGGCGTGGCTGCGCGTCTTGAATCGGGTGCGGCTGGTGCTCGCGGTGCGGCTGGGCATCGAGACGGCCGACGACCACGACGCGCTCGGCCGCCTCGATGCCGAGGATCCGCGGGTCGGGCCCTTCCTGCTGTTCGAGTGGATCGGGTACGTGCTGAGCGACCTGTTGCGGGCTGCCCTCTAGCCTGATCACCATGCTGGTCATCGCCTCGGCCATCGTGGACGAGATCGTCGCGCACGCGCGCCGCGACCACCCCGACGAGGCCTGCGGTGTCGTCACCGGGCCGGTCGGGCAGCGATCGGCCGCAGCGCTTCGTCCCGATGGTGAACGCCGCTCGGTCGCCGACCTTCTACGAATTCGACTCGCTTGACCTGCTTCGGCTCTACCGCGAGATGGACGAGCGCGACGAGGAGCCGGTGGTGGTCTACCACTCCCACACGGCCACCGAGGCGTATCCGTCACGCACCGACGTCGCGTACGCGTCGGAGCCGGGAGCGCACTACGTGCTCGTCTCGACGCGGGAGCCCGATACCGTTGAGTTCCGCTCGTACCGCATCGTCGAGGGCACCGTGACCGAGGAAGAGGTCAGGGTGGTCGCGGTGTTGTCCGAACTGGAGCCTGAAGACTGACCCCCGCACCCTTCCCCCTGAGGAGATTTCCCGCATGGCCATCGAGGTCCGCATCCCGACGATCCTGCGCACGTATACCGGCGGTGAGAAGGCGGTCTCCGGCGATGGCGGCACGCTGGCCGACGTCCTGGTCGACCTCGACTCCCGGCATCCGGGGCTGCGCGAGCGCATCGTCGATGAGAAGGGGCTGCGCCGGTTCGTCAACGTCTACGTCAACGACGAGGACGTCCGGTTCATGGGCGGCTTGCAGACAGCCGTGAAGGACGGCGACACGGTGACGGTGCTTCCCGGCCGTGGCTGGCGGTTAGCGGTTCCTGTGCGGTTTGACTCTCTCGTTGACTCAGTCGGGCAGACACCGCTTGTCGGACTCCCGCGGCTGTCGCCGTCCGCTGATGTAAGGCTCTGGGCCAAGCTCGAGGATCGCAACCCGACCGGCTCGATCAAGGACCGGGCGGCCCTTTTCATGATCGACGCGGCCGAGAAGGACGGGCTGCTGTCGCCGGGCGCGACGATTTTGGAGCCGACGTCTGGCAACACGGGCATCTCGCTGGCGATGGTGGCGAGGCAGCGCGGCTACTCCCTCGTATGCGTCATGCCGGAGAACACCTCGATCGAGCGGCGACAGTTGCTCGAGATGTGGGGCGCGTCGATCGTCTTCTCACCAGCCGCCGGCGGGTCGAACGAAGCGGTGCGCGTGGCGAAGGCGATGGCGGCCGAGCACCCGGAGTGGGTGATGCTCTATCAATACGGCAACCCGGCGAACGCGCGGGCGCATTACGAGACCACCGGCCCCGAGATCCTGGCCGACCTGCCGTCGATCACCCATTTCGTCGCCGGGCTCGGGACGACCGGCACCCTGATGGGCTGCGGACGCTTTCTGCGCGAGCACGTGCCAGACATCGAGATCGTCGCGGCCGAACCTCGCTATGGCGAGCTTGTGTATGGCCTGCGCAATCTCGACGAGGGGTTCGTGCCGGAGCTCTACGACGAGTCGGTGCTGACGGCACGGTTCTCGGTCGGGCCGGCTGAAGCGTTGCTGCGCACCCGGGAACTGGTCGAGCAAGAGGGGATCTTCGCGGGGATCTCGACCGGGGCGATCCTGCACGCTGCGCTGGGCTCGGCGGCGAAGGCGGTCGCGGCCGGCGTTCGGGCGGACATTGCGTTCATCGTGGCCGACGGCGGATGGAAGTACCTGTCGACCGGCGCCTACGGGGGAACCCTCGCCGAGGCAGAAGCTGGACTTGAGGGGCAGCTCTGGGCTTGACCCGCGGCGGGGCGGGACGTCGGTAGGCTGGCGAGCGTGGACAACGTGCCTGACCTTGCGGCCAACGATGCGCCGATCGGGGTTTTCGACAGCGGCGTGGGTGGGCTTACGGTCGCGCGCGCCATGCTTGATTTGCTCCCGCACGAGCCCCTTTACTACGTCGCCGACACTGCGCACTTCCCTTACGGTCCGAAGTCGATCGCGGAGGTACGGGAGTACTCACTCGAGGTGCTCGATCAGATGGTCGACCACAGCGTGAAGATGCTGGTGATCGCGTGCAACTCCGCGTCGTCCGCCATGTTGCGCGACGCACGCGAGCGCTACGACGTGCCTGTCGTCGAAGTGATCCAGCCGGCCGTGCGCAAGGCCGTCAGCGCCACCCGCAACGGCAAGGTCGGTGTCATCGGCACGCACGCCACCATCACCAGCATGGCCTACGACGACGCATTCGCCGCGGCCACGCACATTGACCTGACGACCGCCGCCTGCCCCAGATTCGTCGAGTTCGTCGAGGCCGGCATCACCATGAGCGATGAGTTGCTCGGCTGCGCGAAGGAGTACCTCGCCCCGATCATCGAACACGGGTGCGACACTCTCGTTCTCGGCTGCACCCACTACCCGTTCCTGGCCGGCGCGTTGAGTCTCGTGCTCGGCGACGAGGTGATGCTCGTCAGCAGCGCCGACGAAACGGCCCGCGACACCTATCAAACGTTGGTGCGGCACGGGCTCTCGCGATCAGAACATGCACCGCCGCCGCAGCACACGTTCGTCGCCACCGGCGATCCCGAAGTGTTCTACCAACTCGGACGCCGATTTCTCGGGCCCGAGATCAAGGCCGTCGAAGGTGTTTGACCAACCAGCGATGTGCTCATGCGCCTGACCGTCGTCGGTTGTTCAGGCAGCCATCCCGGACCCGACTCCGCATGCTCGTGCTACCTCGTCGAGCATGACGGCTTCCGTCTCGTGCTCGACCTCGGCAACGGATCGCTCGGCCCGCTCCAACGCTTCATCAACCCGAGCCAGATCGACGCGCTTTATCTGAGCCACATGCACGGCGATCACTGGCTCGACCTGGTTCCCCTTGCGCACGTAAGACGACACCAGCGGGACGCCGAGGTGCGGGTGTTGCCTGTCATGGCTCCCGTCGCAGAACGCGGTCGAATAGCCGGAGCCTTCGGCCACCCGGCGTCCGACCTCGACGACGTATTCGCATTCACGGACCCCGCCGAGGGCATGATCGGGCCGTTCGAGGTCAAGCTGATCCGCACTGTGCATCCGGTCGAGACGCACGCGATTCGCCTTACCGCAGGGGGAAAATCCCTTGTGTACACGGCCGACACTGGCCCGTTCCCCGAGCTCGCGGGCTTCGCCGAGCACGCTGATCTGCTGCTCGCTGAGGCGGGCTTCTCCGACGACTACGAGCACCCGCCCGACATGCATCTCACCGGTGCCGATGCGGGCAGGCTCGCCACCGACGCCAACGTCCGCAGCCTCGTGATCACGCATGTCGCGCCCTGGGACGACTCAAAGACCGCGATCGTGACGGCCGCGCGCAACTTCGCGGGTCCTGCCACCTTGACGCACCCCGGTGCTGTGTACGACCTGTCAGCTGCTGAAGAGGGCGCCGGATAGGGTCGAGCCCATGCCTCCCACAAGCCGGCTCGATGGCCGCGCGAACGACGAACTGCGATCCGTCACGATCACCCGCAACTGGCTCGACCACGCCGAAGGTTCGGTGCTCGTCGAGTTCGGTCGCACGCGCGTGCTGTGCGCGGCGAGTGTCACTGAGGGGGTGCCGCGATGGCGCAAGGGCAGCGGCCTCGGGTGGGTGACTGGTGAGTACGCGATGCTGCCGCGGGCCACGACGACGCGCAACGAGCGTGAATCGGTGAAGGGTCGGCTCGGCGGTCGCACGCAGGAGATCTCCCGGCTGGTCGGGCGCGCGCTGCGTGCCTGTATCGACTACAAGGCTCTCGGGGAGGCGACGATTCAACTCGATTGCGACGTCTTGCAGGCGGACGGCGGCACTCGCACCGCCGCGATCACCGGCGCGTACGTCGCCCTGTACGACGCAATCGAGTGGCTGCGCAAGAACGGGAAGATGCCCGGTGAGCCGTTGGTTCGCGCGGTGTCGGCCGTGAGCGTCGGCGTGATCGATGGCGAGCCGAGACTCGATCTGAACTACGAGGAAGACGTGCGAGCCGACACCGACATGAACGTCGTGGTGACCGGCGACGGCGAGTTCATCGAAGTGCAAGGCACGGCTGAGCGTGACCCGCTACGCAGAGCCGAAATCGACGCGTTGCTCGATCTCGCTGTTGGCGGTTGTGCGCGACTCGACGCTCTTCAACGGGCGGCATTGGGGATCTCGTGACGCGGGTCGTGCTCGCCACCCGCAATGCGCACAAGCTCGTCGAACTCAGACGCATCCTGACCGCCGCCGGCCTTGACGTCGACCTGGTCGGAATGGATGCATATCCGGAAGTGCCCGAGGTGCCCGAGACCGGTGCGACGTTCGAAGACAACGCGCTGTTGAAGGCAAGAGCAGTCGCGCGCGGCACCGGTGAGATCGCGTTGGCAGATGACTCAGGTCTCGCCGTCGATGCGCTCAATGGCATGCCGGGCGTGCTCTCGGCTCGGTGGGCGGGGGTCCGTGGCAGTCACAGTGACGAAGCCAACTTGCGTCTCGTGCTGGCCCAGATCGCAGACGTCCCAGATGAGAGATTGGGTGCGTCATTCGAGTGCGCCGCAGCAGCGGTGTTTCCAGACGATCGCGAGTTCGTCGTCCGCGGACGGTTGGCCGGTTCGATCACGCGGACACCGAGGGGTTCGAACGGATTTGGCTACGACCCCATCTTCGTGCCGACCGGCGACGACCGAACGACGGCGGAGCTAAGCGATGACGAGAAGGATGCGATCAGTCATCGTGGGGTCGCGTTCCGCGCGCTTGCCGCGCGCCTGCACGAGTTGATCGGGCCCGGCTGATCGGCGTCCCCCAAAATCTTTTCTGGGGTGTGTATCAGCGCGCGGTGTGGTTGCTCTTTCGTAGTGACCGCCGCTCGGGGGGACGACCGGTCAATCGATGCGAGCCACACAACAGGACGCTGACGTTCGGACCGGCCCACGACAGGGGAGTGTGCCGTCGCGATCGTTGCCGCCCGGCGTGGGCTTGGGGGGCGCGCCGATGCACGCCGAGGGCCGGGATCGGGGGATCCCGGCCCTTTTGGTGTCGTCCTTTTGGTGTCTGACAGCGCCACGGGCTTGCCACGCATACCCGAATGCGGATGGAATACTCGGCGGGCATCAGGTGCCGTGCAACCCCAGGCCCCGGGTCGCACCTCTACACGGGTGAACAACGAGAGGTCAGGTAGTGACGATCCGGTGGCGTCTCGTACTCGCGAGCGCCTTGATGCTGTTCCTCGAACTGTCGTTGATCCGGTGGCTGGGCGCGAACGTCGTCCATCTCTCGTATTTCTCGAACTTCGTCCTGCTCGGTTCTTTCCTTGGCATCGGGCTCGGATTCCTGCGTGCATCGGGTCCGAACCACGCCGACCGGCCGTTGCCTTTTTACTCACCGGTCGCCCTGCTCGGTCTCATGGGATTCGTCAGCGCGTATCCCGTGACGGTCGATCGCGACAGCAGCCAACTCATCTTCTTCACCAGCCTGCAAGCATCAGGGCCGCCGATCTGGCTGACCCTGCCGTGCATTTTCCTTGCGGTCGCGGCGGTGCTGGCTGGTCCGGGCGAGCTCGTGGGTGCCTGTTTCCGGCAACTGCCACGCCTCGACGCCTATCGCTTCGACCTGCTGGGCAGCCTCGCCGGAATCGCGACCTTCACTGGCCTGTCGTTCCTCGACGCGCCGCCGCTGGTGTGGTTCGGCATCGCGTGCATCTTGTTCATCGTGTTGATGGGCAAGGTGGCCGCGTCGGTGACGGTGACGCTGGCGATCGCGCTGTTCTTGTTGCTCGTTTACCCGTTGCGCCACGACACCGGAGTTTTCTGGTCGCCGTATTACAAAGTGTCGACGTCGGCAGTCTCTGACGGCAACGGTGGCACTGCTTTTGAAGTCGACGTCAACGGCGTTCCGCACCAGCGATTGACGACGGCTGCGACCAGGGCGAAAGAGGAGCCCTGGTACCTCGAGCCCTACAACCGGATACCCAAGACTCCGAAGAACGTGCTCATCGTCGGTGCAGGCACAGGAACCGACGTCGCGATTGCTCTCGCGCAAGGGGTACAGCACGTCGATGCGGTCGAGATCGATCCAACGTTGCTGCGCTTCGGGCGGCAGCACGACCCCGACCACGCCTACCAGGATCCGCGCGTCACCTCACACGTCAACGATGGGCGCGCATTTCTCGAGCAGACGAAGACGAAGTACGACCTGATTCTGTTCGCACTTCCCGACTCGTTGACGCTGGTGTCTGGTGCGAGTTCGCTGCGCCTTGAGAGTTACCTCTTCACCAAGCAAGCGGTCGAGACCGCCAAGTCGCACCTGGCACCAGGCGGCGCTTTCTCGATGTACAACTTCTACCGCGAGCAGTGGCTGGTCGACAGGCTGGCCGGCACGGTCGACGACGTGTTCGGCCACGATCCGTGCATCTACGATCAGCAGCAGGCCGAAAGCCTGGCGGTCATCGTCGCCGGCCTGACTCCGGCCGATCAAAAGTGCGACGCGACATGGGTGCGGCCCGCATCGACTCCACCGCCAGCGACCGACGACAAACCGTTCCTTTACCTCAAGGACAGCAGCATTCCCTCGCTCTACCTCACCGCGCTCGCCCTCATCATTGCGGGCAGCGCGCTCGCGATCGGCGGCGTGCTACTCGCCAACGCGATCGCCGGTGGCCAAGGTGCGAGGCGGCGTTTCGGCGCGCAACTGTCGGGCATGTGGGGATACCGCGACCTATTCCTGCTAGGTGCGGCGTTCTTGTTGATGGAGACGCGTAGCGTGACGAGCTTCGCGCTGTTATTCGGGACGACGTGGGTGGTCAACGCTTTGGTGTTCGGGGGAGTCCTTGTTGCCGTCTTGGCTGCAGTCGAGGTGACCCGACATTTCCCGACGCCGCCGATTCAGATCATGTACGGCCTGCTGATCGCCGGCCTTGCCCTCAACTGGCTCGTGCCGACGTCCTGGCTGCTTTCGCTTGGCTTCTTCGTCCGGCTCGTGGTTGCGGTCTTCATCGCGTTTCTGCCGATCTTCGCCGCGAACATCATTTTCGCGAAGCGGTACTCGGAGACCGCCGACGCCGCGCTGTCGTTCGGCACGAACCTGCTGGGTGCCATGCTCGGCGGCTGCCTCGAGTACCTGTCCCTGGTCTTCGGCTATCACGCGCTCTTGATCCTTGCGGCAGTCCTGTACATCGGTGCGTACCTGCTGATGCCCACCCGGGCCCGGGTAGCCACGGAAAGCTCGGTTAGGCTAACCTAACTTCAGGCGTGGTTGAGCGGGTCGAGTCGGTGGAGGCTGTGCGTGATCGCGACGTTGGTGATCTTTCTGCGCGAAGGCGTGGAAGCCAGCATGATCGTCGCGATCTTGCTCGCGTACCTCAATCGCACGGGCAAGCGGGAGTACTTCCGCGATGTGTTCATCGGGGTCGGCGCGGCCCTCGTGCTTGCGGGCGCGGGCGGCGCCATCGCCTACCACACGATCAAGACGTACGACGGCTCGCGAGCGCAGACGATCTTCGAGACGCTCACGTACCTCCTCGCCGCCGCGGTTCTCACCTATATGACGTTCTGGATGCGTTCCCACGCGCGTGGGCTGTCGGCTGAGTTGCGTGCCCGCACTGACGAAGCCGTCAGCAAGGGCGCGCGCACTGGCATGGCCCTGATCGCGTTCCAAGCGGTCGGTAGGGAAGGTCTTGAGACCGTCGTGTTCACGTTGGCGATTCTGTTCTCGAGCAGCCACGAAGGCGGCGCACTGCCGGGCGCGCTTATCGGCCTCGCGATCGCGCTGGCGATCGCGTTCGTCATCTACAAGCTCGGCCACCGGCTGAACCTGAGCAAGTTCTTTACGATCATCGGCGCGTTGCTCATGATCTTCGCCGCCGGGCTTCTTGTCGACGCCGTGCAGAACATGCAGGAACTTGGCTGGTTGCCTGGCGCCGGCGTGCAGTTGTGGCACACGAGCGGCGTGCTCAGCGAACACACCACGGTCGGCGACATGCTGCACAGCTTCTTCGGATACGCCGACAGCCCGACGGCGTTGCAGGCCGCGGTCTACGTGCTCTACCTCGCAGTCGCGTTGCTGTCGTTCTTCGGGGTCTGGCGCAAGATCCGGCCGCATCCTGCGGCGGTAGCGAGCTAGATCGCGGGTCCAACGCTGTCGGCGCACCTCTTGCACAGCCCGAGCAGTGCGCTGTGCCCTGTGTCGAGACTAAATCCGTAGTCATCGAACAGTCGGCTGCTGACGGTTCGCAGCAAGCTTCGCGGGACGTCGATGATCGCCTCGCAACGCTGGCACTGGCAGTGGGCATGGGGAGTTGTCGTCAGGTGATAGACCGCAGTGCCGTGTCCGAGGTGAGTGTGCGCGACCAGGCCTGCGGCGACGAGGGAATCGAGTGTGCGGTACACGGTGGCGCGGTGCACTCGGGGTTGCAGCGCGTTCACAGCCTGGGCGATGTCGTCGGCCGAGACATGCGCCTCTGACGCCGACAACACTTCGAGGATCGCGACGCGCGCCGTGGTGATCCGGGTGCCTTGGGCCCGCAGTTCACCGACGGCAGCGGAGAGCCGGTCGCCGTCGTGCGTCCTGGCTGGCACGGGTCCCTCCTTTGAGACGCGGGCGAGTCCCGGGTCAGTCTCGGGCGATTGCAGCGTAGCCGCGCGGGTACCCGCGCGCGGGCAACTTCGGCGAGAAAAAGTATGTTGCGACAGTGTCGCAACAGCCAGGATACTGTGAGGCAATCCGAACGCGGGTTAGCCTGCGAATGAGTCGCATCTGACCGCATCTGACTGCACCAGGCCGGGCTCGGCCATCCACCAGGCCCGGCAGATCGAGGAGGGGTCGTGGCGAGCACCCAACTTGAGGTCCGGCAGGAGCCCACCAGAATCGCGCGGATCCGGCAGGGTCTCACCCCCGCCGAGTGGACCAAACTCGCCGGGATGTTCGCGGTCATCATCGCGCTCAACGTCGTCGGCTGGTTCATCGTCATCGCCCTGGTCGCTCCCCACCACTACAGCCTCGGCACCAAGACGTTCGGCATCGGCATCGGCCTAACGGCGTACACGCTTGGCATGCGACACGCCTTCGACGCAGACCACATCGCAGCTATCGACAACACCACCCGCAAGCTGATGAACGAGGGCAAGCGACCGGTGTCGGTCGGCTTCTGGTTCTCCCTCGGCCACTCGAGCGTCGTGTTCGCGCTCGCGCTGCTGCTGTCGTTGGGCGTGAAGGTTCTCGTCGGGCCGGTCAAAGACCAGGGCTCGTCGTTGCATCACTACACCGGCGTGATCGGCACGAGCGTGTCGGGCACGTTCTTGTTCGTGATCGCTGCGATCAACCTGGTGATCCTCGTCGGCATCGTGAAGGTCTTCCGCGACATGCGGCGCGGCGTGTATGACGAGGAAACGCTTGAGGAGCACCTCGCCAACCGCGGCCTGATGAACCGGATCCTGCGCCCGATCATGAAGTCGATCAAGCGACCCGGCCAGATGTACGGAGTCGGTCTGCTGTTCGGGCTCGGGTTCGACACGGCGTCAGAGGTTTCGCTGCTCGTGCTAGCGGCGGCGGGCGCCGCCAGCGCATTGCCGTGGTACGCGATTTTGTCGCTACCGATCCTGTTCGCTGCCGGCATGTGCCTCTTCGACACGATCGACGGCACCTTCATGAACTTCGCCTACGGGTGGGCCTTCTCCCAGCCGATCCGCAAGGTCTACTACAACATCACGATCACGTCGCTTTCCGTGATGGTTGCCGTGGTCATCGGCGGGGTCGAGCTTCTCGGGCTGCTCTCGCAGCAGCTCAACATCACCGGCCGGTTCTGGACCGCGATGCAGAACGCCGACATCAACACGCTCGGCTTCGTCATCGTCGGCCTCTTCGTCGTGACCTGGATCGCCGCGCTGCTGATCTGGCGCATCGGCCACATCGAGGAAAAGTGGAACGTCGGCATGCGCAAGAACGCGCTCGCCGAACCTACCGACTAACTGGCTGACCCGGCGTCGTACACCGTGAGGTCTGTCGCCTTGACCGACAGCCAGACGGTTTCAGCGGGGCTTAGCGCGAGGTCGGCCATCGCGGCCGTCGTGACATCGACGACGACGTCGGGCGGTCCGGTCACGAACAACCGCACCAGGTCGCCGTGCTGCTCGACGGTGGTGATGATGCCCTTCCAGACGTTTCGTGCGCTTCCATGCGGGACGTCGCGGTGTACCGAAATGCTCGTCGGCCGCGCCACCACGAACACCTCACCGAAGTGCGGCTCCGACGTGGTCAAATCGGTCGTGTCGAGCAGCCTGACGTGAGTGCCGGTTGCCTGACCATTAAGCAGGTTCAGGCCGACAAGCTGTGCGACGTAGCGGGTGCGCGGGTGCCGGGTGATCTCCTGCGGCGTACCGGTTTGCACGACGGCGCCGTTCTCGATGACCGCTACCTGATCGGCCAGGATCAGCGCGTCGAGCGGATCGTGCGTGACGAGCACGGTGGCGCCCTTGAACTCGGCGAGGTGGTGACGCAGGTCGCCGCGCACGTTCATGCGGGTGCCTGCGTCGAGTGCGGCGAGTGGTTCGTCGAGAAGCAGCAGGTCGGGCGTCGTGGCGAGCGCTCTTGCCAGCGCCACTCGCTGGGCCTGCCCTCCAGAAAGCTGAGCAGGTCGGCGTCCGGCCTGATCGTGCAAACCCACCCGTGTCAGCCATGCGTCCGCTCGCTCGCGCGCCGTCGTCTTGTCGATGCCCTTGGCACGCAAACCGAACGCGACGTTGTCGCGCGCGGTCATAGTCGGGAAGAGCAGGTAGTCCTGAAACACGACGCCGAGCGAGCGTTGCTCTGTAGCAAGCCGAACCCCGGCGGCGGGGTCGTCCCACGTGTCGCCGCCGACCCGCACGTGACCGGCTGACGCGGGCAGCAGCCCGGCGATGACGCGCAGGGCCGTCGATTTCCCAGCACCATTAGGCCCCAGCAAGGCGAGCACAGTTTCGGCGGGTACTGCGAGCTCCACGTCGAGTCGCCACCGGTCGCGCTCGACGACGATCTGCGCGTCGAGATCGGTCATGCTCGAAGCCAGCGATCGCGCAGGCCCGCGAGGATCGCGACCGACACGACCAGCAGCACCAGGCTGAGCGCGATCGCAGCGTCGGGGTCGTCTTGGAGCGCGAGATAGACCTGCAGTGGCATGGTTTGCGTGGTGCCGGGATAGCTGCCGGCGAAGGTGATCGTGGCGCCGAACTCTCCGAGCGCCCGCGCCCAGCAGAGCACCGCGCCCGCCGCGATGCCCGGTGCGAGCATCGGCAGCGTGACGTAGCGAAACGTGAAGAGCCGCGACGCTCCGAGGGTTGCGGCGGCATGGTCGTAGCGCACGTCGAGGCCGCGCAGCGATCCTTCGACCGACACGATCAGGAACGGCATCGCGACGAAGGTTTCTGCAACCACGACGGCGGCTGTGGTGAACGGCAGCGAAAACCCGAACACCTTCAGCAGCGAACTCCCGACAACGCCACGGCGTCCGTAGGCGAGCAGCAGCGCGATGCCGCCGGCGACCGGCGGCAACACGAGCGGCAGCGTGATCAATGCGCGTAGTAAGGCGCGGCCGCGAAACTCAAGCCGCGCCAGCACCCAGGCGATCGGCACGCCGAACACGATCGCCAGCACAGTTGCGGCGGTTGCCGTCTCGAGCGACAACCGTAGGGCGGTGCGGACGTCGGGCTGATCGACGAGCGACGGCAGCTGATGCCACGGGGTGCGGACCAACAACCCGATGATCGGCAGCGTCAAGAACGCGACGCCGATAACGGCCGGTGCGAACAACGCGTAAGGAACTCGCGCGCGCCGACGGCTCACGGCTGCTGGAACCCGGCCGTCTGCAGAATCTGTTGTCCGGCGGGCGAGAGTACGAACGCAACGAACGCCTGCGCTCCTGTCGGGTTCTTCGCACCCTTCAAGACGGTGATCGGATAGGTGTTGATCGCACTCGCCGCCTCAGTGAAGTTCACGCCGGTCACCTTGCTGCCGGCCGACTTCACGTCGGTCTGGTAGACGATGCCGGCGTCGACTTCGCCGAGCTCGACCTTGGTCAGGACCGAGGTCACGTCCTGCTCGAGAGTGACCGGGTGCGGTGTGAGCTTTGCGGCGGCGAACGCCTTTGTCGCGGCCGCGCCGCACGGTACGGTCGCCGCGCACACGGCCAACTTGATGCCAGACTTCGTCACGTCGGCGAGAATCGCGATGTGGTCGGGGTTGTTCGGCGCCACGGCGATCTCGAGCTCATTCTTGGCGAACACTTGCGGCGTCCCGACTGCATCTCCTGCTGTCGTAACGGTGCCCATCGTTGCCGTGCTCGCTGCCGCGAAGACGTCGACGGGTGCGCCCTGCGTTATTTGAGCAGCCAGGGTGTCGGAGCCGCCGTACGACGGCGTGACCTTCAAGCCCGGGTTGGCCGTCTCGAAGTCGGCGATCAACGTCGTGAACGTGACCTTGAGCGACGACGCGGCGAACACGAGGACGTTGCCCGAGAGGCCGGACACGGATGCAGCCTTCTTCGACGAACTGCACGCGCTGAGACTCAAGGCGATCGTGACGGTCGCGATCACCGCGGCGGACCGGTGGCGGTTCATCGATACTCCTGTAGCGATTCGGGGGACGCCGGGTGGCGGCCGTAGCTAGCGGTGCGCGGGAAGTTCCACCACCACGTTGGTCGACTTGATAGAAGCGATCGCCAGCACGCCGGGTTCGAGCCCCAACTCGTCGGCCGCCTCGCGGCTCATCAGGGAGACGACTCGATGCCCGCCGCATTGCAGTTCGACTTGCGCCATGACGGTGTCGCGGATCACGCGGGTGACGATGCCGACCAACCGATTTCGCGCGGACGCCTGCACAGCCGGACCCGCGTCGAGCGGATCGTTCAACGTCGTCGCGAAGCGCGCGAGCTCGGCACCCTCTACTGCGAGCCGCCCGGCCTCGTCGTTGGTCGTGGCGAACTTGCCCGATTCCGCCCAGCGCCTGGCGGTGTCGTCGCTGACGCCCAGCAGCCGCGCGGCGTCAGCGATGCGGTAGGTCGACATCGGGCCACTTTAACCGCACAAGCGGCTGCAAAGCGACCTAGGCGCCGCAGGTGCGGGGGGAGGCGGTGGTTAGCCCACGGGGACGACGAGGGGCGGCAGCGCGCCCCGCTCGTTGCTGATGCGGCGAACCGAGGTGCCCGACACGTAGAACTCCAGCGTGTGACCGCCCCAGACCCACTCGCTGGTCGTCACTGTCACGCCGACAACACCTTGAGCACCGTCGCGTTCGCCTTCGGCCTGCAGGCGAGTCATCGCGAGCTCGCGGGCGTCGTAAAAGCCCTGCGTCCACTGGGGAAGTTCGATGTTCTGCCCGACCTGACGCATCGTCTGCATGACGCCTTGAACAGCGATGTGGTAGACGCAGGTGCCCAGCACGAACGACACGGGGGACCAACCGACGTTGAGGAGCTGGAACAGTTCCTTTGCGTCGAGGTGACTCGTGAACGGCGCACCCGACGGCGCCCGGTGTGCAGCAGCGCCATCGCGATGACGGACGGCCGTTCCGATGGCGGTGAACTCGAGCGCCTCCGCACTGTGGGCGCGATACCCGAGCTTGACCCCGATGACGCCGTCGCCGCCGACCTTCACGGTCTCGGCAACGAGGCGGTTAATCGCGTTCATGCGGGCGGTGTACATCGCCTGCGACAACACCTGGTACTCACCGGCCTGCATTCCGCGGCCGGGTTGGAAGCCGACGTGGAAGACCGAGACGCCCATCACGAGTTCGATCGCGTCGAACCCCATGTGTTCGAGCAGGGTGAACTCGGAAACCGAAAGGTCGGAGGTGAAGAACTTGCCGGAGTCAGCAAGCCGGTTCTGCGCGGTCTGGTCAAGTTCTTGAGTCATGGGGCCACGCTAGCAACGCCGCGGCTACTTTCCCCCGTGACCCTCGTGCTTCTTGACGAACTCCGCCGGCGTGCCCTCGCCGCCACCTTCGGGATCGGCGTTGCCAAGAGCGGTCTCGGCCGGCATCTCAGCGATGTGAGCCTTCGCCTCGGCTTCGAGATCCTTCGGGTCGGTCTTGTCGTTGTCGGCCATGGCGGGCTCCCTAGTGGTCGTCTTGTGGCTTTCAGGCTACTTCAGGGACGGCGGCGGTAGCCGATGCGCCGGAGGAAGCGGGGGCTTCGGGGCCGCAACAACGGACCTACTGTGGCGCGCAGGCCGGCGATGTAGGGCTCGAGATCTTCGATCCGCACGAGCGTGAGATCCTCCCGGGGCCACCCGCGGCCTCGCAGCTCCAGATCGAATTCCTCGTCGGGCAACGGGATCCACGCCGCCCAGTCACGTGCGACGCTCACCACGTCACCCGTTCGTGTCACACCATCGACGCGGACGTCGAGGGGCTGGGGCACGAGCTCGGCCAGCGCGCCCTCCTGCGCTTGATGGAATTCCTCGACGGTGCGAGCCGCCCAGCGTGGGTCGGCGAATCCGTCGCGATCACGCACGAGCGGCAGCGCGAGCCGGGCCATCGGCGCCACCTCGGGATAACCCCCGCGCCGTTGCACAACGATGCCTAGGGACGCTCCCTCTGCACCCGCGTGTTGCACCGACATCGCGGAGGTGTGCATCAGGTGATCGCTGCGCACAAACCCCGACATGCCGCCGAGACGCCGCACTGCCGGATGTTCGGGCGGCAGGCCGTAGCACGGCAGGTCGGCTTGGCGAGCTCGATCAGCTTGCCCCGCTAGGTGGTGCCGGTGTGCGAGGTTCGGCAACGCCCAGCCGACCAGCCACCACCACCTGTGGTGTCGATGCAGCACTCGGCGGGCTTTGGCCTGTTGCCGTCGGCTGCTCATGAGGTGACTGTCGCACGAGTGTGCGTGGACGCGTTAGAGCAACAAGGGCAGTGCCGAGTGCGAAACCCGAGACGGTGACGATGTCGAACGAGCCGTTCGGTGCGAAGCCTTGGACGGCGAGGCGTCCCAGCGCCGCAACGCTGACGCCCACCCCGATCCCGAACAACGTCGTCGCGGCACCGAGGGGGAGCGCGAACGAAACCGGCTGGGTGAACCGAACCCTCGCCGCCGTGACGACGAGGGCCAGCACCGCGCCTAGCACGACACTCAACATCGCGATCCACCCGATGCGCTGCGCCCACCACGCACCCGACCCGATCGACGGCTGCGCCAATAGATGGTTCGGGTAGGCGACCACCGACACGATGACCACCGGAACCATGTGCCATAGGTAGACCGGCATCGTCATTGCGTTGGCGCGTCCGATGAGTGTGCGCACGCGCGTGCGATCTGGTCGGGTGAGCCACCTCGTGGCGGCGGGCGCTGCGATCACCACCAGGCCGACCTGTGCGAATCCGAAAGCAAGCAAGGCCGCTGAGGGCGGCGAAGCGTTTTGGATGCGTGCGCCAGGTACTCCGACCATGCTGACCGGATACGGCCCCCACCAGATCAGTACTACCAAGGCCGAGATCGCGCCGGCTGTCATCGCGATTGGTCGCCCTCGTCGTCCGGTAGCAGTGCCCTCGAAAACCCCTGTGTACCAAGCGAATCCGAGCTGATGGAAGGTTCCCCACACCAACACGTAGTTGACCCAGCCGACGACGTGCCAATGTTCCTCGATCACCCCGATGTCGATGACCACGGCGAGCGCAGTCGTCGCCGCAAGGCCCTTGACGCCGAAGCGGCGATGGGCGGCGAGCAGTGCCGGGGTCAGCAGCAAGAGCACGAGATAGACCGCGAGGAACCACAGATGCAGTGACAGCGCCCACGCCGCCTGCTGAAGGTCTGCGTGGTTGGCCCCTGCCACGTTGCACAAAACCACGGCGAGCGACATCACCGCGACGTACGCAGCCGTCGGCACGAGCAGGCGCAACACCCGGCGCCGACTCCATGCAAACGCCGAACCGCCGACAGCTTGGTGCCTGCTCCACGACAGTGCGTTGGAATAGCCACCTACAAGGAAAAACAGCGGCACTACCTGGAAGATCAGCGTCAGCCATGACGTCCATGAGACGACGCCGAGCACGTCGACGCCGTCGAACTCACCGTGCCTGTAGGTGACCCCCGACGCGATCCAGTGGCCGACGACCACGGCGGCGATCGCGAGCACCCGAATCAGATCGAGGTAAGGGTTGCGCTGCTCGTCGGTGGCGGCCTCGAGACCCATGCATCCAGGGTAGGTGCGCTTCGGGGCGCTCTTACCAGAAAGCCGGGACGGGTTCCCCGATGGAAAACCCGCCCCGGCCCGCTCGCGTCACGCCCCCCGACGTGACGCGTCGGCGGCTTAGCTCTGGTTCAGCGCGGCGCTGGCTTGTGCCGCGATCAGCGGACTCAGCGTCAGGGGTCCACCGAACAGGAACGCCTGCGTGAGGTTCGCGTGGTTCTGCCCGATGTAAAGGCCGTCGGCCGATTGGAGAGTGAGCGGCCCGGTGAGCAGCACCGGGCCACCGACCATGCCCATAAAGGCTCCACCGGCAAGCGCGTCAGGGAAGTTCGCCCCGGTCGCGATGCCGACAAGCGTCGGGCTGGTGAAGAATTCCGAGGCAACTAACGCCGCGGTTGCGTAGCGATCCCCACCGACGATCGGAGTCGCGCTCGGGTCGGCGACGTGCGCTGCTTGGCCCACCGCGTACACCGTCGGGCTCGTGAGCCCAGCCAGGTAGGTACCAACCGAGGGCGGCATCACGGTGGCGGCTGTCAGCAAGACCGAGCCGCCCTTCGACGCAGCGGCCGGACCTGCGGACAATGCGTCGGCAAAGATGTCGCCCGTTGCGAGGAACACCGTGCTTGGCGACCCTTCACATTGCGCCACGGCAACCGACGTTGCGAACCGGTCGGAACCAGCGACGCGCACGACGTTGAAGCCCGCGGTGTTGAGCTGCGTGTCGATCTCTTGTGCGATCGCCGAGTAGCCGCCGATCACATAGACCGCGTCAGCAGGCGCAGGCGTGCTACAACCGGTTGTGGTCGTGCCTGGCGTGGCGGCCGGCACCGGCATGACGCGCTCGATCTCGGTGAGCGTGGCGCTGTCGAGCTGACCGGGACTCGTCAGGAGCAGGGGTGCAGTGAACAGCTTGCCCAGGGGGCCGGCGCTCATGGCATCGGCGAACGTGTACGCGGCGGTCAGGATCACGTTCTTTGCAGAGTGAGCAGCGGGGAATTCCTGCGCCGATATGGCGATGCTGGTGCCGATGCGGTCGCTGCCGGCGAGTCTGGTCACCGGCTTCGTGGTGGTCGCGAACGCGGGTACAGCAGCGATGCCAATCGCGGTAACACCGGCGATGGCAGTCACTGCGATGCGTCGGACGGCGGGTGTGAACATGAGATCCTCCTTCATTTGCTCGGCCGTCGGGTCGGTTGAGACCGGAGTAAGCCCATTCAACGGCTCGCTCGGTCAGCGCGGGGTCAGCGGAATGTAAGGAAACGGCCAACTAGGACTACGTCGTCGGTGCGCTCCGTGGTGTGGTCCTTGTTCGAGTGGATGCACGCACGACGAGGTCGGGCTCGAATTCGATTTGCCGGTGCATGTGGCCCGCCGGGTTCTGGGTTTCCTCGAGCAGCAGCTCGGCGGCGGCCTTGCCGAGGAGGTGGCGCGGTTGGCGGACCGAGGTCAGCGGTACCGCGGCGGCAGCCGCGAACTCGATGTCGTCGTAACCGACGATCGCGACGTCGTTCGGCACGTCGAGACCTTGGCGGATCAGTTCCTGCAGCAGGCCGAGCGCGAGCAGGTCGTTGGCGCAGAACACGGCGGTCGGACGCCGCTTGGCCGGGAGGCCGCCAAGTCTTTCGCCCGCTTCTCGGCCAGCCGCGACGGTCATCGACGGCGGTGTCGATGCAGAGCAAGCGAGTCGGGGTCGCGCCCCGCGCGGGTGAGCGCGTTGCGCGCGCCCGCTGCTGCCGGTCTTTCACCTGGGCGATCGTCGTCGGGCCGCCGACGAAGGCGACGCGCTCGTGACCGATCTCGAGCAGGTGGGTCACCGCGAGTTCGCCGCCGCTGACGTCGTCGACGGACACCGAGCACATGCCATCGCCTTCTGCGCGGCGGTCGAGGAGCACCACCGGCATACCGCGTTCGACGAGGTCGGGCGAGCCGGACCGGGTCTGCGTCGACGGGTGTGAGCAGGAGGCCTTGCACGCGCTGCTCGGCCATCAGGTTCAGGTACGACGTTTCCTTCGCGGCGTCCTGCCCGCTGTTGCAGAGAATGACCGCGAGGCCTGCTTTTGCGGCGGCTTCTTCGGCGCCGCGAGAGACGTCGGCGAAGAACGGGTTGGCGGCGTCGAGCACCAGCAGGCCGATCGTGCGACTGCGACCCGCGCGCAGCTGACGCGCCGGCTCGTTGCGCACGAAGCCGAGCGCCTTGATGGCGGCCTGGACCCGGTTGCGGGTCTCTTCGGCCACCCGCTCCGGTCGGTTCAGCACGTTCGACACGGTTCCGACCGAGACCCCGGCATGGGCCGCGACATCCTTGATGCTGCGCGGCTCGGGAACTCACAGGGTAACTCCTCGCGGCATCCCTTGACGGGCGCGCCACATTACTTTGAAACGACTCAACTGTCGTCCCTTCTCGCCTCGACGTCTCCCAACCCGGTCCGGCAACTGCCTAGTCACGTCTTGGTAACGGTCCCGGAATTCCTTTGACACGGCTCGGAAGCCCGCTCTAGCTTCGCTCTACCAGCCGATATTGAAACGATTCATCCTGTCCGAGTCAATAGCGACGAGCGAAGGGGCTGCGATGACCGCGACCGACGCGATCGACGTCCCCTCGTCGCGTGACGACGCCGCTTCTCGAGCTGGCCCACGCCACCAAGTCGTTCGGTGCCGTGAAGGCGCTCGAAGACGGATCGGTGCGGCTCTACGCCGGGGAGGCGCACGCGCTGCTCGGTGAGAACGGCGCCGGCAAGTCGACGCTGGTCAAGATCCTGGCCGGGGTGCACCAGCCCGACAGCGGCGAGCTGCTCATCGACGGCGAGCCGCACCGTGCTCAACGGTCCGGCGGCCTCGCGAGCCGCGGGCGTCTCGATCATCTACCAGGAGCCGACGCTGTTCCCCGACCTCACCGTCGCGGAGAACATCTTCATGGGCCGCCAGCCGCTCGGGCGCGGCCGCCGGATCGACCGGGCGGCGATGACGCGTGCGGCGCGCGAGGTGTTCGCCCGGCTCGGCGTCGAGCTCGACCCGGGCCGCGTCGCCCGCGGCCTGTCGGTCGCCGACCAGCAGATCGTCGAGATCGCCAAGGCCATCTCGTTCGACGCCCGGGTGATCGTGATGGACGAGCCGACCGCGGCGCTGACCTCGGTCGAGGTGGAGCGGCTGTTCGACGTGATCCGCACGCTGCGCGCGCAGGGCGCGGCGGTGCTGTTCATCTCGCACCGGCTCGAGGAGGTCTTCGCGATCTGCCAGCGGGTCACGATCATGCGCGACGGTCGGTTCGTCCGCACGGCGCCGATCGAGGACGTCACGATCGACGACATCATCCGCTCGATGGTCGGCCGCGACCTCGACGCGCTGTTCCCGAAGACGCGAGACCGCCCCCGGCGAGGTCGTGCTCGAGGTCGAGCGGCTCACGCGCGAGGGCGTCTTCACCGACGTCTCCTTCAGCGTGCGCCGGGGCGAGATCGTCGCGCTGGCCGGTCTGGTCGGCGCCGGCCGCAGCGAGGTCGCCCGGGCGATCTTCGGCATCGACCGCCGCGACGCCGGCACGGTCCCGGTGCGCGGCCAGGAGCTGCCGAACGGCTCGCCGCGGGCGGCGATGGCGGCCGGCGTCGCGCTGGTGCCGGAGGACCGGCGCCAGCAGGGCCTGGTGATGGACCTGGGCATCGACCAGAACGTCGCGCTCGCGTCGCTGGTCGAGCCTCGAGCGATTCGGGCTGATCCGCCGGGCCAGCGAGCGCGCGCTGGCGGCGGACGTGGGCGGACAGCTGCAGCTGAAGTACGGCCGGCTGCGCAACCCGGTCTCGACGCTGTCCGGCGGCAACCAGCAGAAGGTCGTGCTCGGCAAGTGGCTGGCCCGCCACCCGACGCTGCTGATCATCGACGAGCCGACCCGCGGCATCGACGTCGGCACCAAGGCCGAGGTGCACCGGCTCCTCGACCAGCTGGTCGCCGAGGGCATGGCCGTGCTGATGATCTCCTCCGAGCTGCCCGAGGTGCTCGGCATGGCCGACCGGGTGCTCGTGCTGCGCGAAGGCCGGCTCGTCGCCGAGCTGTCCCGCGCCGAGGCCGACGAGGACTTCGATCATGCGCGCGGCCACCGGCCAGAGCGGCGGGTCGGCGGCATGAGCGCGATGGCGACGGCTCCGCCGTCCCGACCGTCCCTGACGAGGGTCGGCCGGGCCGAGTCGCTGCTGCGTGCCCGCGAGCTCGGCATCGGCATCGCGATCGTCATCGTCTTCGGTCTGACCACGCTCAAGAATCACGGCTTCGCCCACGCGCACAGCGTGCAGCAGCTGCTCACCGGCGCAGCGCTGATCGCGCTGCTCGCCGTCGGCGAGACGATGGTCATCGTCACCCGCAACGTCGACCTGTCGGTCGGCTCGGTGCTCGGGCTGTCGGCCTACATCGTCGGCGACCTCTTCAAGCACATCACCCGCACGCCGCGTCGTGCTCGGCTTCGTCGATCGGCATCGTCGTCGGCGCGGTCGTCGGTGCGATCAACGGGCTCATCGTCACCGTGCTGCGGGTGCCGAGCCTGGTCGTCACGCTGGCGACGCTCTACATCGTCCGCGGCGTCGACGCGATGATCGTCAACGGCGAGCGGATCGATCCGCGAGCGTCCCCAAGGCGTTTCAGGCGGTCGGCTACCGAGACATCTTCGGCATCCCGTGGCTCGCCATCATCGTGGCGATCGTCGTCGCGATCGCCGGCTACGCGATGCGGTCGTTCCGGGCCAGCCGCGACCTCTACGCGATCGGCTCCAACCCCGAGGCCGCCGCGCTGGCCGGCGTCCCGATCGGCCGGCGGGTGTTCACCGCGTTCCTGATCAGCGGCGCGCTGGCCGGTCTCGGCGGCGCACTGTTCCTCGCCGAGTTCGCCACGGTCGACGCCACCGGCGGCACCGGCTACGAGCTGCTCGTCGTCTCCGCCGTCGTGGTCGGCGGCGTCGCGATCTTCGGCGGCAGCGGCACGGTCCTCGGCGCCGCGCTCGGCGCGCTGCTGCTCAACACGATCAACCAGGCGCTTGGTCGCGCTGCAAGCTCTCGTCGTTCTGGAACCAGGCCATCGCCGGCGCGCTGCTGCTGGCCGCGATCGCCTTCGACCGCTGGCTCGGCCTGCGGGTCGCCAGCGGACTGCAGTCGGCCGAGGGGAGCACCGTGACGTCTGACACTCGCAACCGCGCCGCCGACGAGGCCCAGCACGGCCGACACCGGGCTGCCGTCGTGGCGGTGCGCTGCTGCGCTGGGAGACCGGCCTCGTCTTCGTCCTGATCGGCACGCTTGATCTTCGGTGCGTCGGAGTCGCCGCACTTCATGACGCATACGAACGTCTTCTTCATCGGCCTCAACATGGGCGAGATCGCGATCATGGCGCTGCCGCTGACCCTGATCGTCATGACCGGCGAGATCGACCTGTCGGTGGCGTCGATGCTCGGCCTGTCCGAGCACCATGATGGGCTACCTGTACGCAGCACCACTGGCCGATCGGGCTGGCGATGGTGGCCGTGCTGGTCGTCGGCGCCGCCGGCGGCGCGCTCAACGGCGTTGCTGGTGGCCAAGCTCGGACTGCCGTCGATCGCCGTCACCATCGGCACGCTGACCCTGTTCCGCGGCAT
This sequence comes from uncultured Actinomycetes bacterium, assembly GCA_963809135.1. Taxonomy (GTDB): domain Bacteria; phylum Actinomycetota; class Actinomycetes; order Acidothermales; family Acidothermaceae; genus PALSA-607. Next base: position 150,922 of record CAWEIG010000010.1, on the reverse strand, counting down.
GGCCGAGATCGTGCTCGGCGCCAACTCAGTCGGCTGGAGTTCCCGACCGGGCTGACCAAGATCGGCGTCGAAGCCGATGCCGCACACCAGATGTCCTAGTCCGACGTGCATCTTCCTCGTGCTGGCGGTCGTCTTCGGCGTGGTCCTGCACGCGACGCCCGTCGGGCGATCGATGTATCGCCATCGGCCTGCAGTCGGAGGCGGCGCGCTTCGCCGGCATCCGGGTGAAGCGGATCAAGTTCTGGCTCTACGTCCTGAGCGGCGTGATCTGCGCCTTCGCCGGCATCCTGTGGACGCTGCAGGCTCGCCGTCGTCGCGCTACGACGCCGGCACTGGGCCTCGAGCTCAACGTCGTCGCGATCGTGCTGTTCGGCGGCGTGTCCATCTTCGGCGGCCGCGGCTCGATCGTCGGCGTCGTGCTCGCGGTCATCGTCTTCGGCTGCCTCCAGATGCGCTCACCCTGATGAACGTGTCGGCCCAAGTGCAGAACATCGTCACCGGCGGGCTGCTCCTGATCAGCGTCATCGTCCCCAACGTCGCGAGCAGCCTGCGGCGAGTTCGAGCAAGAGCCAGCCTCCGCACCTAGAGGCCGGTGCGGGTCTTACGAACGGAACATCCCTGCGAGTCCAGTGCAACGATTCAAAGTCCCGCAACACCCATCACAGAGGAGATCAAGCATGATCCACGGTTCTCGAGCGCGCCGCCTCAGCGCGGTGACGTTCGCGGTAGCGCTCGTGACGTTGGCCGCGGGGTGCAGCAGTTCCAAGAAGGCGGCTCCCGCTGCATCGTCGGCGGCGCCTACGACCTCCGCCGCAGCTCCGGCGACGTCGGCCGCTCCGGCGACGTCCGGCTGCCCCTGCAACCTCCGCCGCTGCCGCGCCGACGTCGGCGGCGGCCGGCTCAGCGAGCTCCGGCGAACATCAAGAAGGGCCTGATCGTCTACTTCATCCCGAAGGACACCCAGAACCCGTACGAGGTCATCGCCGACAAGGGTGGCGCGACGGCGCTCAAGGAGCTCGGCGGCAAGGTCGTCGTCAGCAGCGGCACCGCTGACACCGCCGCGGCGCAGATCCCGTCGATCCAGGCGGCGATCCAGGCCAAGGCCGACGCCATCGTCATCGCCGGCAACGACCCGTCGGCGCTGTGCCCGTCGCTGGCACCAGGCGCCAGCGGCCGGCATCAAGGTCGTCTCGTTCGACTCCGACGTCACCTGCCCGAACCACCTGTTCATCAACCAGGCCAACACCGAGCAGATCGGCACGTCCGAGGTCGACCTGCTGGCCAAGCAGATCGACAGCACCGGTCAGATCGCGATCCTGTCGGCCGCCGCCACCGCGACGAACCAGAACGCCTGGATCGGCTACATGAAGCAGCAGCTCGCGAAGTACCCGAACATGAAGCTCGTGTCGCACGGTCTACGGCAACGACGACCCGGCGACCTCGCTCACCGTGCTGCAGGGTCTGCTGTCGGCCTACCCGAACCTGCGCGGCATCATCTCGCCGACCACGGTCGGCATCTCGACCGCGGCGCAGTACCTCGACAACCACAAGGCACTGCTCAGGCCAAGCTGACCCTGACCGGGCTCGGGCTGCCGTCGCAGATGAAGCCGTACGTCCACGACGGCACGGTCAAGGCCTTCGAGCTGTGGAACCCGTCGGACCTGGGCTACCTTGCCGGGTACGCGGCAGCGCAAGCTCGCCTCGGGTACTGACATCACTGACCGCCGGCGCCACGTTCACCGCCGGCAAGCTCGGCAGCTACACGGTGCTGCCGGCTGCCGGGACGACCGGTCCGTCGGTCGTGCTCGGGCCGCCCACCGTGTTCGACGCGTCCAACGTCGACGCAGTTCAACTTCTGATCCACGCGGCACCCGCTTGACGGTTCCGCGCGGCCTGCACCCGCAGGCCGCGCGGAACCGACCACCGACCCGAAGGCCACCTAACCCGACACGAAGGAGGGACACGTGCCCCGGTACTGCTTCCTCCTCCACGTGCGTCCAGAGCTGCTCGCGGAGTACCGCGCACGGCACGCGGCGGTCTGGCCCGACATGCTGCGGGCTCTGCACGATGCGGGCTGGCATCAACTACTCGTTGTTCGCGCGAGACGACGGACTGCTCGTCGGCTACGTCGAGTCCGACGATCTCGCGAAGGCACAGCAGGCCATGGCCGCGACCGAAGTGAACGGCCGCTGGCAGGAAGAGATGAGCAGGTTCTTCACCGGCCTCGACGGTCGCCGGCCCGACGAGGGATTCCTCCTTCTCGACGAAGTGTTCAACCTCGATGAGCAACGTGCGCGACTCGACCACCAATCTGATGACCAGCCGCGCAGGATGGAGTCACCGCAATCATGAGTGCCACCACGAGCAGCCGCCCGCCCGCCGTCATGGAGGCGTTGCGTGCGCAGCGAATCGAGCTTCCTTCATGGGCCTTCGGCAATTCGGGCACTCGGTTCAAGGTGTTCTCGCAGGCCGGAGTGCCGCGCGACCCGTTCGAAAAGATCGAGGACGCCGCAACGGTGCATCGCCTGACCGGCGTCGCGCCGACGGTTGCGCTGCACATTCCCTGGGATCGGGTCGACGACTTCGGCAAGCTGCGGAAGCACGCCGCCGACCTCGGAGTGAGCCTCGGCGCCATCAACGCCAACGTGTTCCAGGACAACGACTACATGCTCGGATCGCGTGACGAACCCTGATCCCGCAGTCCGTCGCAAGGCGACGAACCACCTGCTCGAGTGCATCGACGTCATGGACGCAACCGGCTCGCGGGACCTGAAGCTGTGGTTCTCCGACGGCACGAACTACCCCGGCCAGGACGACATGCGCAACCGGCAAGACCGGCTCGCTGATGCGCTCGCCGAGGTGTACGCGCGGCTCGGCGACGAGCAGCGCATGCTGCTGGAGTACAAGCTGTTCGAGCCGGCGTTCTACACGATGGACGTGCCGGACTGGGGCACTGCCTATGCGCACTGCCTGCACCTTGGGCCCGAAGGCGCAGGTCGTCGTCGACACCGGCCACCACGCCCCCGGCACGAACATCGAGTTCATCGTCGCGATTCTGTTGCGGGCGGGCAAGCTCGGCGCGTTCGACTTCAACTCGCGCTTCTACGCCGACGACGACCTCATGGTCGGTGCCGCCGATCCCTTCCAGCTGTTCAGGATCATGTGGGAGGTACGCCGTGGCGGTGGACTCGATGCATCGGTCGGCGTTGCCTTCATGCTCGACCAGTGTCACAACATCGAGCCGAAGATCCCAGGCCAGATCCGGTCGATCATGAACGTCCAAGAGGCAACAGCGAAAGCGCTGCTCGTCGACGTTGACCAACTCACCGCGATGCAGTCGGCTGGTGACGTGCTGGGTGCAAACGCCGTGCTGATGGACGCCTACAACACCGACGTACGATCGTTGCTGGCTGACGTGCGCGAAGAGATGGGGCTGGACCCGAACCCGATGGCGGCATACGCGGCGTCCGGATACGCCGAGAAGATCGCGGCCGATCGTGTCGGCGGCCAGGCCGCCGGCTGGGGTGCGTGATGGCGACAGTCGACGGCCGGTGCAAGTCGCGGCGCTGCTCGCTCGGAGCAACCGGCTCGGGTCGGATCCGACGAACACCAACTACGCCGGCGGTAACACCTCCTGCAAGGGCGACGAACTCGATCCGGTCACCGGCCAACCGGTGGATCTGCTGTGGGTCAAGGGATCCGGTGGCGACCTCGGCACCCTGACCGAGAAGGGGCTCGCGGTTCTGCGTCTCGATCGGCTGCGGTCGATGGTCGGTGTCTACCGCGGCGTCGAGCACGAGGACGACATGGTGGCGACGTTCGACTTCTGCCTGCACGGTCGGGGTGGTGCGGCACCGTCGATCGACACGGCGATGCACGGCCTGGTCGACGCCGACCACGTCGACCACCTGCACCCCGACGCGGGCATCGCCTTCGCCACCGCCGCCGATGGTGCGCAGTTGACTCAGCGCTGCTTCGGCGATCGCGTGGTGTGGGTGCCGTGGCGACGGCCGGGATTCCAGCTCGGGCTCGACATCGCCGCAAGTGCATCGCGCGCACCCCGATGCGATCGGCGTCATTCTCGGCGGGCACGGCATCACGGCCTGGGGACCGACAAGTGACGAGTGCGAGGCCCGCTCGTTGGAGATCATCCGAGGGGCCCAGGCGTTCATCGACGCGCACGGCAAGCCCGAACCGTTTGGCGCTCCCCGAGAGAGCTTCACGGCCTTGCCGGAAGCCGAACGTCGCGAACGTGCGGCGGTGATTGCACCAACAGTGCGCGGGTTGGCGTCAACCGATCACGTGCAGATCGGCCACTTCGACGACGATGCCGAGGTGCTCGACTTCCTGGGCAGAGCCAACTGTGCGCGATTGGTCGAGCTCGGCACGTCGTGCCCCGACCACTTCCTGCGCACGAAGGTACGGCCGATGCTGCTTGACCTTCCGACAACTGCGAGTACCGACGAAATCCTGTCCCGGTTGGTCGAGTTGCACAGCAGTTACCGTGACGAATACCGGGCCTACTACGAGCGGTATGCGGACGCCGATTCGCCGGCAATGCGCGGAGCCGACCCTTCGATCGTGCTGGTGCCAGGGGTCGGCATGTTCAGCTTCGGCAAGGACGCGCAGACAGCGCGAGTCGCGGGGGAGTTCTACCGCAACGCGATCCGCGTGATGCGTGGCGCAGAGGCGATCTCGACCTACGCGCCGATCTCGGAGGCGGAGAAGTTCCGCATCGAGTACTGGCAGTTGGAGGAGGCCAAGCTCAAGCGGGTGCCGGCCGCGCGGCCGCTCGCGGGTCGGGTCGCGCTGGTGACCGGCGCCGGGTCGGGAATCGGCCGGGCGATCGCTATCCGGCTGTGTGCCGAAGGTGCGTGCGTGGTGGTCGCCGACCGTGACGCGGCCTCGGCCGACTTGGTCGCCAAGGAACTGGGCGGGCGCGACAAGGCGATCGCCGTGTTCATGGACGTGACCAGTGAAGACGATGTCGTGTCGGCGTTCGGCGAAGCCGCGCTCGCCTTCGGCGGCGTCGATCTCGTCGTCAACAACGCGGGTTTGTCGATCTCGAAGCCGTTGAACGAGACCACGCTGAATGACTGGGATCTCCAGCACGACGTCATGGCCCGCGGTTCGTTCCTGGTATCACGTGAAGCAGCCAAGGTGATGCGTGCGCAAGGACACGGTGGCGACATCGTCTACATCTCGAGCAAGAACTCGGTGTTCGCCGGACCGAACAACGTCGCGTACGGCGCAGCAAAAGCCGACCAGGCGCACCAGGTGCGGCTGCTTGCAGCTGAGCTCGGCGAGTTCGGTATCCGGGTGAACGGCATCAACCCTGACGGTGTCGTGCGGGGTTCGGGCATCTTCGCCGGCGGTTGGGGCGCCGAGCGCGCTGCTGTCTACGGCGTGCCGGAAGAGGAGTTGGGGGCTTTCTATGCCAAGCGCACGATCCTCAAGCACGAGGTGTTGCCTGAGCACGTCGCGGCCGCGGTGTTTGCGTTGACGGGCGGCGACCTCGCGCAGACGACCGGGCTGCACATCCCCGTCGACGCCGGCGTCGCTGCCGCGTTCTTGCGCTGATGGCGCACCGATGACCCTGCGCCCGAGTCAGCCGGCTCGTCCGCCGGGCGACGGCCCGCTCCCGTCACAAGCAGCTTCCACGACGTACGGTCTCGAACGTGTCGCCAACCGGCGTCCGCGCGTCGGCCTTGTCGCCGGTGGGCTTGGCACCTATTGGCCGCAGTTTCCTGGCCTGCTGCCGCAACTGCAACGATCGGCCGCTCGTGTGTCGGAGCGGATGACCGAACTCAACTGCGAGGTCATCGACGTCGGCTTCATCTCCGACGCCGAAGAAGGTGGCGCTGCGGCGGAGCAATTAAGGGTGGCGGGCTGCGATCTCATCGTCGGCTTTCTCACGACGTACATGACGGCGACGATGATCGTGCCGATTGCCCAGCGCAGCGGCGCCCCCGTCTTACTCATCAACCTCCAGCCAACGGAGGTGATGGATCACGCAACCTTCGACACCGGTCAATGGCTCGCGTACTGCGGCGCCTGCCCCTTGCCCGAGATGGCCAATGCGTTCGAGCGGTGCGGTGTCCCGTTCAGATCTGTATCGGGCTACGTCGAAGATGCGAACGCGTGGGAGCGCATCAGCGGCTGGATCAAGGCAGCTGGGGTACGCGGTACGCTCCGCAACGCGCGGCACGGTTCGATGGGGCACCTCTACCCTGGAATGCTCGACGTATCGACCGACCTCACAATGGTGACGGCGCACCTCGGCGGCCACATGGAAGTCGTGGAGTTCGACGACCTGCGGGTGCGCGTCGACGCCGTAAGTGATGCCGAGGTCGAAGACCGAGTCGCTCTCGCGCGTGAGATCTTCGAACTCGACGGAAGTGTCGATGCAGACGATTTTGCCTGGGCGGCAAAGGTTTCTGTCGGGCTCGACCGCCTCGTCGACGACTTCTCCCTCGACTCCATCGCCTATTACCACCGCGGGCTCGAGGGAGAAATTCACGAGCGACTCGGTGCCGGCATGATCCTCGGCTCGTCGTTGCTCACCGCCCGCGGGATCCCTGTCGTGGGCGAGTTCGAACTGCGCACGTCGCTTGCGATGCTCATCATGGATCGGCTCGGCGCAGGTGGATCGTTCACCGAGTTCCAGGCGCTGAACTTCCGTGACGGCGTCGTCGAGATGGGCCACGATGGCCCGGCCCACCTCGCGATCAGCGACCAGCGGCCGTTGCTGCGCGGTCTCGGCGTCTACCACGGCAAGCGGGGCTTTGGAGTGTCCGTCGAGTTCGACGTAAAGCACGGACCGGTCACCGCATTTGGTATCGGCCAACGCAGGGACGGTAGCTACGTCGGTGTCGCTGCCGAGGGTGAAGTTGTCGGCGGCCCTCTGCTACGCGTCGGCAACACGACGTCCCGCGTCGATTTCGGTTGTGACCCCGGTGTCTGGACCGACGCCTGGAGCGGGTCTGGTGTCGGTCACCACTGGGCGCTTGGCATCGGCCACCGGATCGCCGAACTGCGCGCAACCGCCGAACTGCTCGAACTCGATCTCGTCGAGGTCCGCACTTGACGGTGGATGTCGTCGTCGCCGCGGTCGATCTCGGCGCGACGAGTGGCCGCGTGATGCTCGGGCGCATCGGCCCTAGTGGCATTTCGATGGAGCACATTCACCGGTTTCCCAACGCGCCAATGCAGCTGTCGACCGGGTTGCACTGGGATCTGTACGGCCTGTTCGACGAGGTTCTTGTGGGTCTTCGCGCGGCCCAGAAATCACTTCGTCCGGGGGAGGTTATTTCGAGTATTGGTATCGACACCTGGGCCGTCGATTACGGACTTCTCGACGCGGACGCCGAATTGCTCGGTCCGCCGTTCTGTTACCGAGATTCCCGTACAGCACAAGGTGTCGAGCGCGTGCACGCCGAGGTTTCGCCTGAGGAGTTGTATGCGATAAATGGCTTGCAGTTCTTGCCGTTCAATACCGTCTACCAGCTAGCGGCGGAGCAGGAAAGCACGCGGTGGGATAAGGCGCGCACAATGCTGCTACTGCCCGACTTGCTCGCGTATTGGCTTACAGGTGAAATCGGCGCCGAAGCTACGAACGCGTCGACTACCGGGCTGTTCGATGCGCGTACCGGCGAGTGGTCTGTCTCACTCGCCGACAGGCTGGGGATTCCGCGCAGTTTGTTGCCGCCGCTGCGAGAACCCGGCGCGGTGATTGGCCAGCTCTTAACGGAAATCGCGGCGAAGACAGGGCTGCCCGCGAGCACGAACGTGGTCGCGGTCGGATCGCACGACACGGCGTCTGCCGTGCTCGCTGTGCCGGCGGACGGCGACCGGTTCGCCTACATCTCGTCGGGGACCTGGTCACTCGTCGGGCTCGAGCTACCGGCGCCGATTCTGAGCGAGGCGAGCCGCGCCGCAAACTTCACTAACGAACGCGGCGTCGACGGCACGACGCGTTACCTGCGCAACGTCGCCGGTCTGTGGTTGCTCAACGAGTCGATTCGTTCGTGGAATGCCGGCGGGCCGCAGGTGGACCTGCACGACCTGCTGGAAGCCGCAGCCGCCCTGCCAGCTGGCGGCCCGGCGGTCGACCCGAACGATGCAGCCTTCCTGGCGCCCGGCGATATGCCGGCTCGCATCGACCAGGCGTGTCGCGAGTCTGGACAGCAACCACCGGCCGGCCGGCCGGCCGTTGTCCGCTGCATCCTCGACAGCCTCGCTCGTGCGTATGCGGAGACGCTCGCGGACGCTGTTCGGCTTTCGGGGACGATCATCGAGACCGTGCACGTGGTCGGTGGCGGATCGAGCAACGCGTTTCTCTGTAACCTGACGGCTCGCGCGACGGGCTTGCCGGTGGTTGCCGGGCCGGTCGAGGCGACCGCCCTTGGCAACGTCTTGGTGCAGGCGCGCACTGCCGGCGCGATCAGCGGCGATCGCACCGACCTGCGGCGGATGCTCCGCGAGACCAGTCACCTGGCGACGTACGACGCGGGCTGACGCTCTTTACGGAACCGGTTCCGGGAGTTACTGTCCCAGCGCCGGAACCGCTTCCGGTGATCGGCCGCTCACCGAAAGGCAGGCGCATATCCGTGACAGCAACGACGCCAACGACAAACCATCGAGATCGCCAGCTCCGGCGGCTCCGTGTTCTTGCGGCGGCGCTCCTCGGGGGCGCCGGCATCGCGGTCGCGCCTGTCGGCGCAGCGGTCGCAACCCCGCCCCCGCCCCCATCGATCTGTCCCGACGCCAGCGGTGCGACGTTCGGGCCGAATGTGTGCGTGTTCAACGACACCATGGCGCAGAGCGCCATTCAGCACGACCTCGACGCCATCTCGACACAGCAGGTACCGCTCACGGCGCAGTTCGACAGCAACCGTTACGCCATCTTCTTTGAGCCCGGAACGTACGGCTCGACGACCGCGCCGTTGATCTTCCAGGTCGGCTACTACACGGAGGTTGCGGGTCTGGGGTACCTGCCCAGCGATACCACGATCAACGGCCTGATCGAGTCGTTCGCCAACGATTGCGGGAACCGCTTGAACGGGACCCCTCCCGTGCTGCAGTACTGGTGCAACTCGACCACCAACTTCTGGCGGTCGCTGTCGAACCTGACCTTGAACGAGGTGACCAACGACGACACTCCCGGGCCACCCAACTATGCGCCGCCGGTGGTTGACCCGTACGGCCCGTATTGCACGAACAGTGAGGAGAGTTGGTCGGTCTCTCAGGGTGCACCGATTCGGCGCGCGATCATCAACGGCAGCGTCGTCTTCCAGGACTACTGCGCTCAGGGCTCGAGTAGCAATCCCGCACGTGACGACGCGAGTGGCGGGTTCATCGCCGACAGCCAAGTCAATGGCGACCTGAACTTCTACGGCCAACAGCAATACGTCACCCGCAACACCCAGATCCAAGGCGCCAACGGGTGCGGTACTGGCGGTCTGTGGAACATGGTCTACTCCGGCGTGACCGGCGCGACCATCCCGCCGGAATTCGCTGGCCAATGCCAGCAGAACACGGTGCTGCCGACGAGCCCGGTCACCGAAGAAACGCCCTTCCTTTATCAGGATTCCAGAGGCGCCTGGCGGGCCTTTGTTCCTGCGGTGCAACGAAATTCGGCTGGTCCGTCATGGTCGAGTGGCGCTGAGGCAGGCTCTTCGATCCCGCTCGCGAGATTCTTCGTCGCCAACCCGAGCACGCCAGTGTTCAGGATCGACCTGGCGCTGGCTCTTGGGCAGAACCTCATCCTCGAACCCGGGATCTACAACCTCGACAGCCCGATCGTGGTCAGCCGTCCGAACACGGTGGTCCTCGGCCTCGGCTTTGCCAGTCTCGTTCCGCAGAGGGGCAACGCTGCCTTGGTCGCGATCGCGAACACCGGCGTGAAGATCTCTGGCCTCCTCATCGACGGAGGTCCGGTCAACTCTCCGGTGCTCCTGTCCGTGGGCAATCCTGGTCCAAGCTCTGCCTCCAACCCCGACCTCATTTCTGACGTGTTCTTCGCGATTGGTGGAGCTCAACTCGGAAAGGCCGACGTGAGCTTCCTCGATCTAGCTTCGAACTCGATCGTCGATGACTTGTGGGCGTGGCGAGCCGACCACGGCAACCCTGGGACCGTTGGCTGGACGACGAATACTGCCGCCACGGGTGTCGTTGTCGATGCGAACAACGTGACGGCGTACGGCCTGGCAGTCGAGCACTTCCAGAAGAACGAGGTGGTCTGGAATGGCCAAGGCGGGACGGTGATCTTCTACCAGAACGAGTTGCCGTACGACCCGCCAAGCCAGGCGGCCTGGATGGCGACGCCAACCCAAAACGGGTACCCCGCCTTCTACGTCGCGCCGAGCATCAAGACCTTCAGCGGGTACGGCATGGGCAGCTATGTCGTGTTCATCAACACCCCGGCAACTCTCTACGACGCCGAGGCGTTCGAAGCTCCGCACACCGCGGGAGTGCAATTCCATAACATCTTCGGTGTGTGGATCGACGGATCCGGAGGTCTCAGTTCGATCATCAACGGTGTCGGTGGTCCCGTGACCTCCACGAATCCCGGGATAGTCGAGCCCGTCGACGTCCCGAATTACCCCTAGGGCTTGTCGCAGTAACCACGGTGAAGGAGTCGGGCGCTGAGCCCGGCTCCTTCACCGGCTTGCCCACCAGCCAACCATGGGATCCTTCCCACTGCCTCGCGCCGGACGTACCGCCGGTGACGCAATCTCGTGCAGATTTCGTTACCTGGCCGTGATTGACCTAGGGGGCTGCGGCAGACCATGCTGACCCGGAACCGCAACCGGAACCGGTACCGGGCACCGAGGGGATCGGTCCCACGCGGTCCGACGACCAGACGTCTGACAAACAGAAGCACTCCGACAGCCAGAAGTGGAGAGCGTGTGCGGATCACCATGGCCGATGTGGCCCAGCACGCAGGAGTGAGCAAGACCACGGTGTCGCGAGTTCTCAACGGCAAGGGGGAGCTCGACGCGGGGACGGCTGCTCGAGTCCGATCGGTGATCGCCGAACTGGGGTACGTGCCGAGTTCGGGTGCTGTCGGGTTGGCACGTGGACGGACGAGCACTGTCGGCGTGCTGGTGCCATCACTGACCTGGCCGTGGATGGGTGACGTCCTGCAGGGCGCGGTCGACGTCCTGGAGTCTGAGTCCTACGGTCTCTTGCTCTTCACCTGCAACCGGGGTGAGGAATCCATGCGGCGCTTCGCTACACAGGTGTCCGCGAAGTCCTTCGACGGCTTGCTGGTGATAGAGCCCGAAGGAACCCTCGACTACATCGATGGCTTGCATGCCAAGGGATTGCCGGTCGTGATGATCGACGACCGGGGTCATCAGCCGCTGTTTCCCTCGGTTGCAACGACGAACCGCGCAGGCGCGGAGACGGCCGCGCACCACCTGCTCGAACTCGGTCGTCGTCGACCGGTGGTGGTACAGGGACCGCGATTCGGCTGCACGGAAGAGCGTCTCGAGGGATTCGGACAAACCTACGCGGCCGCTGGCCTGCCAATCGATGCTGATCGGGTGGTCGACGGCGAGTTCACGTTCGACGGCGGTCGGCTTGCGATCAAGAGGATGCTCGAAGCAGGGATTGAATTCGACGCCGTTTTCGCACACAACGATCTTTCTGCGGCCGGGGTGATCCAAGAACTGCGGGACTCAGGCAGGCGAATTCCAACCGACGTATCGGTGGTGGGCTTCGACGACATTCCGTTGGCTGCCCACACCGAGCCGGCGCTTACTACCGTGCGGCAGCCATTGCGCGAGATGGGCGATGCGGCCGCTCGCATGTTGCTCTCGTATTTCGAGGGCTCACCGGTTTCCCAGACGCGACAGGTGATCCCAACGACGCTCGTTGTGCGGAGTTCTTCCATACCAGGGTGACCCGCACGAGACGGGTGCCCGAACAGAGTTGTGCCTGAACACGGAAGCGATGAAGGGACATTCTTCGTGAAGGGTTCGAGATCCTTCCCCGCCGACTTCGTGTGGGGGGTGGCGACGTCCGCGTATCAGATCGAAGGCGCTCACGACGAAGACGGACGTCGACCATCGATCTGGGACACGTTTTGCCGCCAGCCCGGCGCGATCGACAATGGCGACACCGGCGATGTCGCCTGCGATCACTATCACCGGTGGCAGGAAGATCTCGATCTCGTCGAGCAATTGGGCGCAGGTGCGTATCGGTTCTCTGTCGCCTGGCCGCGGGTGATTCCGACCGGCACCGGAGTCGTCAATAAGCGAGGCCTCGACTTCTACGACGCGCTCGTCGACAAGCTACTGGCGCGAGGGATCACGCCGTTCGTCACGCTGTATCACTGGGACCTCCCGCAGGACCAGCAAGACAGGGGCGGCTGGCCCTTGCGCGACACCTCCTATGCGTTCGCCGACTATGCGTCGGTGGTCGCGACCGCGCTCGGTGATCGGGTCGCCAACTGGGTGACTGTGAACGAGCCGTTGTGTTCGGCGTGGCTGGGTCACCTTGAAGGCGTGATGGCGCCTGGTGTGAAGGACATCGCGGCAGCGGTACCCGCGTCGTTTCATCTGCACCTCGCGCACGGGCTCGGCGTCCAGGCGATTCGATCTGCCGCGAAGCTCACGCCGTCGGTTGGCATCGTGAACAACCTGAGCCCGGTGGTTGCCGCGACCGATCGCGCAGAAGACGTCGCAGCCGCAACGCGCGGCGACGGACATACCAACAGGTGGTGGCTGGATCCGATCCACGGCCGTGGATATCCGCGCGACATGGTCGAGGTCTACGGAGTTGAGCCCCCCGTTCGGGGGAACGACCTCGACGTGATCTCGGAGCCGCTGGACTTCCTTGGCATCAACTACTACTTCCGCGAGATGGCGCGAGACGACCCCCAGGGCGTCGCGCCACAGGTGGCGCACGTCCGCGTGCCCGATGCACTCGAAACCGCCATGGGTTGGGAGGTCTACCCGCAAGGGTTGGAGGACATCTTGGTCCGTGTCGCCGAGGAATATGGGCCCAAGAAGATCTACGTGACGGAGAACGGCTCTGCATGGGCTGATCACCCTGACGCCGACGGCAACGTCGATGACGTCGAGCGCGCTGAGTACCTCGAGTCCCACGTCGAAGCATGCGCAGGCGCGTCGAGTCGAGGAGCCCCGATCGCTGGCTACTTCGCTTGGTCCTTGCTCGACAACTTCGAGTGGTCATACGGGTATGACAAGCGGTTTGGGTTGGTAAGAGTCGACTACGACACTCAACTACGCACTATCAAGACGAGCGGCCGACGCTTCACCGACATTGTCGAACGCCACCGCGCGTCCGTTCCTGAGGTCGTAGCGTGAACCGGGGCGGTGGGTAGCCATGCGCGTATTCGCGAGGCGGATCGGCTTCTATCTGCTGGCGGCTGTTGCTGCGATCACGCTCGACTTCTTCATCCCGCGCATGGTGCCTGGCGATCCGGTGCTCACCGAACTCGGCACCATGAAGAATGCGCCGCCACAGGCGCTCGCGGCTCTCGAACTCCAGTACGGCGGCACGCACCAGAGCATGATCCATCAGTACCTGCATTTCTGGAACATGTTGTTCCACGGCGACCTCGGCTACTCGTTGACCCTTGGCAACGTGCCGGTCACGCACGTCATCGCGCAGCACATGTACTGGACCATCGTCCTCGTCGGCTTGTCGACCATGATTAGCTTCGTCGTGGGTACCACGATCGGCACGCTCGCGGCGTGGCGGCGAGGCTCATGGCTCGAGACGCTGCTTCCGGTTACGACATTCCTGCAGGCGATGCCGTACTTCTTCATGGCAACGCTGTTGGTGCTGCTTTTCTCCGTCCACTTCAAGTTCTTCCCATCGGTGGGCGGTTACGACTTCACCCACAGCTCGATCGGCCTGAACTGGAAATTCATCAAGGACGCCGCCTATCACGGGATCTTGCCCGCGCTGACGATCGTGGCTGCGTCGCTGGCCGGCTGGATCATTGGCATGCGCAACATGGTGGTCACCGTTCGCGACGAGGACTACGTGTTACTCGCCGAGGCCGCAGGGTTACCCAAACACCGGGTCATTTGGTACGCGGTGAGAAACGCGATCCTGCCGCAAGTGTCGAGCTTCGCTTTGGCGCTCAGCTTCGTGGTCGGCGGATCGCTTCTCACCGAGATCGTTTTTTCGTATCCCGGCATCGGCTTCACCTTGCTCATGGCGGTCAAGAGCCTCGACTACTCGTTGGTTCAGGGCATCTTCTTGGTGATCACGCTCGTCGTTCTTGCGGCGAACTTCGTCGCAGACATCGTGTATGTCGCGCTCGATCCGCGCACCCGACAGGAGGCGTGAGCGAATCGTGGCGATCGTCGACGTTTCCCAAGGCAGTACAGCGGGACCGGTCCCACCTCTCGCAGCCCGTCGACCACGTCGACAGTTGCGGCTGGCTCACTCGAAGAAGATGCTCGCGGGCTTGGTCATTCTCGGCTTCTTCATCGTGCTTGCCATCATCGGACCGGTCGTCGCGCCGTATCACCCGAACGCCATCGGCCCTCTGGTCGGGCCGCCAAGGCACGGGTCGACGATCCCGACTCAACTGCCCGGCGTTCACCACTTGCTCGGTCAAACCAACATCGGCGGCGACGTCTTCTCGCAACTGATCGCTGGTACCCGGCCGACGATCATGGTGTCGTTCCTGGCCGGCATTATCGCGACTTTTCTCGCAGTCGTGATCGGGATCACCGCTGGCTACGTCGGCGGCCTGGTCGACGAAGCGTTGTCGCTGATCGCCAACGTGTTCCTGGTCATCCCGGCGCTGCCGCTCCTTATCGCGGTCGGCGCGTTCCTCGGCCCAACCAGGACAAGCAACCCGCTGATCATCGGTGTGATCATCGCGTTGACCGGATGGGCGTGGGGGGCGCGAGTGCTTCGCGCTCAGGCGCTTTCGATGAGGAGCCGAGATTTCGTTGAGGCGGCTCGGGTCAGCGGTGAGAGCGCGTGGCGGATCATCATGGCCGAGATCATGCCGAACCTGACGCCGGTGATTGCGTCGTCGTTCCTCTTCACCACCCTGTACGCCATCGGAACGTACGTCGGCCTGGGATTCCTCACCGTCGTCGGTGCGGGCGTCGACTACAACTGGGGCACGATGCTCTTCGACGCCACGTCGAGTTCGGCGGTGGAGTCGGGCTTTTGGTGGTGGTACATCCCGCCGGGCATTGCCATCGCGCTTCTCGGCACGAGTCTTGCGCTGATCAACTTCGGTATCGACGAGTTCATCAACCCGCGACTGCGGATCGCCACCGGTGGGCGCAAGGTTCGCAAGAGCCTTGGGTTCAAGATTCGCCCGCAGTTGGGCTTCACGCCTGTCATTCGCACGCACTCGATTGACGCGAGTCGTCGCACCCGCGGCGCCGGTCTCGAGGAGGCGCTGTGACTCTCACAAACGGAGCGAACGGACGATCGCCCCTGTCCTCGTCGTCCCACACCCCGCACGCGGCGGCGCACCATGGCGCAGATGCGTTGTTGGAGATTCGCGGATTGAGCGTCGACTACGGGTTGGGCGACGATCCCGTGCACGCCGTAGACGACGTGAGTCTGGTGATTCGCCGCGGTGAGGTGGTCGGTCTCGCGGGAGAAAGTGGCAGCGGCAAGTCGACCCTTGCCTACGCCGTGACGAGATTATTGCGCGACCCCGGTGTCATCACTGGCGGTGAGGCTTATTTCTACGACTGGCCGAAAGGTTCGTATCGATCCGCCGGGCAAGACGACACGAGCGATGCGATGCAGCAGCCAGGTGTACGAGTGGAGCCACGACTAGTGGATCTGCTTACCGAGGATCGCGACGCCGTGCGGGCGATTCGCTGGTCAGACATCGCGGTCGTCTTTCAAAGCGCCCTGCATGCGCTGAACCCGGTCTTGCGGATCGGCCGCCTGATAGACGACGTCTTGAAGACACACGACAAAGCCATGACACGCACGCAACGGCGCGCGCGTGCGAAGGAACTCCTCGAGATGGTAGGCATCAGCGCCGATCGGTTGAGCAGTTACCCACACGAGCTTTCAGGCGGTATGCGACAGCGGGTCATGATCGCAGTCGCAGTGGCGCTGCACCCCAGCCTGCTGATCATGGACGAGCCAACGACGGCGTTGGACGTCGTCATCCAACGCGAAATCCTCGAAGCGTTGATGGAGCTGCGCGAGCAGCTCGGATTCAGCGTGCTGTTCATCACCCACGACTTGTCGCTGCTGATCGAGATCGCCGACACGATCGCGGTGATGTACGCCGGCCGATTGGTCGAGAAGGCGCCGGCGAAGGCGCTCTTCCGGGCACCTCGACACCCCTACACGTACGGGCTCACGAAGTCCTTCCCGTCTTTGCACGGCGAGAAGAAAGTGATGGCCGGCATCGAGGGTTCGCCGCCCGACCTGCGCAAGATACCGCAGTGGCTGCCCGTTCCATCCCCGCTGCGCCTGGGCGATGGACATCTGCGCGACGCAAGACCCGCCGGTCCTCACGCTGCACGACGCGTCGGGCACCCGCGAGGTCTTGTGCTGGCTGCAGGACGGAACGCACGAGATTCCGCCTGAACTCGGTCTGGTGCCGACCGGCCAGCAGGCTTCGGCCGCTGCGGGTCCGAGCATGCGGGGGCAGCGACCATGATCGAGCGCGGCGACTGACCCCGTTGCTGGAGGCTGTCGATGTCACCAAACACTTCCGGGTGCGTGTCGGGCGTGTGGGCCGAAGCGTCGGTGCATGCGGCAGAGAACATTTCGGTCGCGCTGTATCCGGGCACCGTCACCGCGGTCGTGGGCGAGAGCGGATCCGGCAAGTCGACGCTGTCGAGAATGCTTGCCCGCACCCAGAAACTCACCTCGGGGAAGCTGTACTTCCAGGGCGAAGAGGTAAGCCTGTCGAAGCGGGTACCTGCGGACTACCGACGTTCCGTGCAGCTTGTGTTGCAGGATCCCTTCGAATCCCTCAACCCCGTGCACACGGTGCGCTACATCTTGAGCCGCCCGCTGATCATCCACGGACGCACTGGCGGCAACACCGAGGAAGCCGTCCTGAATCTCCTGCGTCGGGTTGCACTCGAGCCCGCCGAGCAGTTCATCAACAAGTACCCGCACGAGCTTTCCGGCGGCCAACGCCAGCGGGTGTCGATCGCGCGAGGCCTGGCCGTGCGAGCCCAAGGTGCTGCTCGCCGACGAGCCAGTGTCGATGCTCGACGTGTCGATTCGCCTCGGCGTGCTCAACCTGCTCGCCGACCTTCGCGATCGAGAGCGGCTCGCGATCCTCTACGTGACGCACGACATCGCGTCAGCGCGCTATCTCGCCGACACGATCATGGTGATGTACGCGGGCAAGGTGGTCGAGGTCGGGCCTGCCGACCGCATCACCAACTCGCCGGCGCATCCGTACACAAAACTGCTGTTGAGCGCCGCGCCAGACCCGTGACGCGGACGAGAAGGTGTGGCCCGGAGCCGCCGGCGTCCCGCCCTCGCTGGTGCAACCGCCGTCCGGCTGCAGGTTTCATCCACGCTGCCCGTACGCGATGCCGATCTGCTCAACCGACGTGCCGCCCGCGTTTCCGGTGGCAGAAACCGACGTCACGCATGTGCAGGCTGCCGAAAATCACACGGCCGCTTGTTGGCTGCACGAACCCGCGCCGCTGGAGCTATCGCGGCCCGGCCACACAACTTCGCCCACCGAGGGCCCTCCGGTGAGTGAGGACAGCACATGACAACTGCTCATGCGCGGTCAGCGGGCATACCCGCTGGCATCGCAGCCGAGCGAGCTCCCCCATAGGGGAGAGCCCGCGGCATTTCGCGCCCGCACGCTTCGGTCGATTCGCATCCTCGGATCGACCGGCAGGGGCGGCAGCACTTCCCTAGACCACGGAGGCCTTACGCCCCCTGTGCCCGAAATACCCCCGCTCGTAATCGATAGTCGGCTCAGATGCCGACCTGTTGGGAGAGGTCCTAATGCATCGCAGATCCCTTACAGGTGTCGCGCTGGTGGGCGTCATTGCCCTCGGCGCAGTCGCCTGCACCAGTAAGAGTTCGAATCCGAGCCCCAACGCCAGCGGCACCGCGTCGACACCCGCTACGTCATCAGCCGTTGCGCCAACACCTGCGACGACGTCACCGGCAACGAGCGGTGTCTGCGGTCGCCGGTTCCGCCGCGCACGGTGGCCTCACGCTGGCCACTCCGAGCGGCGCTGTCGACGACGCAAGGCACCAAGCCGTTAACGGTGGAGAACAACCCGATCCCCACGCTGGAGGACGACTTCAACGCGTTCGACGGGAACAGTTCGGCTACAAGCTGAACATCGAGGGTCTGTTCTACGAGCCCTTGTTGCATGTTCAACAACCTGAAGGCGAACACGGCCTACCCGTGGCTTGCCACTGACTTCGCCTGGAACGCCGACGGCACGCAGATCACGTTCACCATCCGCGATGGCGTCAAGTTCAGCGACGGTTCGCCGCTGACCCCTGCGATGTCGCGTACACGTTCCAGGTCGAGAAGGACGTCCCGGCCACTAACCGAAACGGTCTCCCGATCGCGAGCGCTGCGGTGCAGGGCAGCAATCAGGTCATCGTCAACTTCACCGCGCCACAGTTCCAGAACCTCTACAACATCGCAGGTCAGACGTTCGTGGTGAAGAAGGCTGCGTACAGCGCGTCTCCCGACCCGTCGAAGTTCGCCGACCCCAAGCCGATCGGCACCGGGCCGTACACGCTGGCGAACTTCACCGCTCAGGGCCTGCAGCTCAAGGCCAACCCGACCTACTGGGGCGGCAAGCCGCCGGTCCCTGAAGTCGACGTCCCGGCGTACACCAGCAACGACGTCGCACTGCAGCAGTTGTCGGCCGGCAAGATCGACTACGCCGGAAACTTCGTCTCGCAGATCGCCACGAGCTTCGTGGCCAAGGACCCGGCGCACAACAAGTACTGGTTCCCGGCCATCAACGTCGTCGAGTCTCGAGTTCAACGTCACGACTGGTCCTGCGGCATTGAAGGACCCAGCGGTTCGTAAGGCGATCAGCGCCGGCTTCAGCCGGGCGACGGTCGCGGGTCAGGCCGAGCAGGGCTACGAGGCTCCGGCGACGTCGTCGAGTGGTTTGCTGCTGCCGAACTTCAGCAGCGTGCTGCCCGCGGCACAGACCAACGACCTGAAGCCCGACGCAGACGCCGCGACGGTCACCAGTTTGATGACCGGCGCCGGCTACGCCAAGGACAGCAAGGGCATCTGGGCCAAGGGTGGCGCAGAGGTCTCGTTCGGCATCGAGGACCCGACGGCGTACACCGACTACTACCAGGCGTCGCAGATCATGTCGACCGAGCTGAAGGCAGTCGGCTTCAACGCCACGCCCGACGGTGTCGACGCGAACAAGTGGTACGCCGACCTCGCGGCCGGCACGTTCGACACGGCGATCCACTGGAGCACCACCGGACCGTCGCCGTACGCCACGTACGACGCCTGGCTCGACCCGGCACATGCCAAGGGCACCAAGCCGAAATGGTAACTACGGCGACTTCGAGAACGCCGACGCGACCGCCGCACTCGCGGCCTACGCGAAGGCCGGTACCGCGCAAGACGCACAGGACGCGATCAACACGCTCTCGCAGGTCATGTCCGACCAGGTTCCTGTTGCGCCGATCATGTACGCGGCCGGTTGGTACGAGTACAACACGACGAACTACAGCGGTTGGGTCGACAAGGACAACCAGTACGTCGACCCGTCGCCGAACCCGTCGAACGTCGAGTACGTGATCCTGCACCTCACGCCCAACAGCTGAGGTCATGTAGGACGCGTTTAACGCCTGGCCCGGCCGGTGATCCACCGGCCGGGCCAGGCCCCCTCGCACTTTCCTGCTTCCCGCTTGGACTACTCGCGCGCAAGGAGAACCGCTCCATGAGCTTCGTCGACGCAACGCATCGCCCATCGTCAGTGGGCCAGTTCGTGTTCCCGCCAGCCTTCGTGTGGGGGGCCGCGACCGCCGCGTACCAGATCGAGGGGGCGGCGGCCGAGGACGGCCGTACGCCGTCGATGTGGGACGTCTTCGCCCACACGCCGGGCAAGGTCGCGAACGGCGACACCGGCGACGTCGCCGCCGACCACTACCACCGCTACCGCGACGACGTCGCGCTCATGGCCGACCTCGGCATCGCTGCCTACCGGTTCTCGGTGTCGTGGCCGCGCGTGATACCCCGCGGTGTCGGCCCGATCAATCCCAAGGCATCGACTTCTACTCGCGGCTCGTCGACGAGTTGCTGGACGCCGGCATAGCCCCGACGTTGACGCTCTACCACTGGGACCTGCCGGCCGAGCTTGAACGACGCCGGCGGCTGGACTCAACCGAGACACCGCCTACCGGTTCGCCGACTACGCCGCAGTAGTAGCAGGCCAACTCGGCGACCGGGTACCGACGTGGACCACGCTGAACGAACCGTGGTGCTCGGCGTTTCTCGGCTACGGCAACGGTGAGCACGCCCCGGGCCACACCGATGCCGCCGAGGCCCTCACGGCGGCGCACCATCTCCTGCTCGCGCACGGCCTCGCCGTCCAGCGAGCTGCGCGCGAGCGCTGCCCGCGACGCGCGGCCGTGTCGATCACCCTCAACCCGGGCATGCCTCGGCCTATCGACGACACTCCAGAAGACCGCGCGGCCGCGTGGAAGGTCGTACGGGCTGCAGACCCGGCTGTGGACCGACCCGCTCTTCCGCGGCGCCTATCCAGCCGACGTGCAGGAGTTCACGTCCGACGTCACTGACTGGTCGTTCGTTCAGGACGGCGACCTCGACATCATCTGCGGCGCCGATCGACGTGCTCGGCGTGAACTTCTACAACCCGGGATTGGTGGGCCACAGGACGCCTCCGAGCGGGCGGGCGCCCGCGCTCGGGACAACTCGCCGATGTGGCCCGGGTGCAGCGACGTGCGATTCGTCGACATGCCTGGAGAGCACACCGCGATGGGCTGGCCGGTCGACGAGACCGGCCTTCACGAACTGCTTCGTTCGGCTGTACCGCGACTACGGCGTCCCGCTTGTCATCACCGAGAACGGCGCCGCGTACGACGACTGTCGTGTCCGCCGATGGTGAGGTCCACGACGCCGCAACGGGTCTCCTACCTGCGTCGCCACCTCGAGGCCGCTCACCAGGCGATCGCCGACGGCGTCGACCTGCGCGGTTACTACGTGTGGTCGCTGATGGACAACTTCGAGTGGGCGTGGGGCTACGACAAGCGCTTCGGCGTCGTCCGGGTCGACTTCGACACCCAGCAGCGGACCATCAAGGACAGCGGTCATTTCTACCGCGACGTCGTGCGAGACAACGCGCTGCCGGCATAGCCACTAAGCAGCGCGGTCGGTTTGCGTCAATGCCCGAGCAGACGCTTCAGCCGACCTGACCCAAACCAAAGGCTCGCGAAACCGAACACAAGGAGGTAGGCCGTTGCGAAGAGCTGCCCTTTGCCGACCTGCCCGAGGGTGAGGCCACGTAGCAGATTGGTGCTCTGGTACAGAGGAAGCGCTGCGACTACGTCGTCGAGCGAGCGTCGGGTAGACCGACAGTGGATAGAACGTTGCGGAGAACAAGAACATCGGCAGCATGACGAGCTGGACGTACTGATTGTGGTGTAGTTCGCGCATGAGCGTCGCGGCGGCAAGGCCGGCCGCAGCGAAGGAGAAGGCGCTGAGTGCCACCGCAGGCCAGCGCAAGCACGCGCCCACAGCGAATGAGTCATCCCGAGCAACGCGATCACGCCAAGGAAACACGATCCAGCAAAAGCCCTCGTAGCGTCGCCGCGCCGACTCTCGCCGACCGCGATGTCGTACGCGGTCAGGGGGGTCGTGATCAGCGAGTCGAAGAAGCTTCTCGAATCGCATGCGGAACCAGAGGCCCCAGATCGTCTCGGCGGTCGCGGTGTTCATCGCCGACGTCGCGAGGAGCGCGGGTGCCACGAACGATGCGTAGCTGTAGCCGCCGGCGATCGTGCGGCCGTGGTTGCCGACAGCGAGCCGATGCCGACACCGATCGACATCAGATAAAGGAACGGCTCGAACAGCCCGTTGACCAGGATGGTCCACGGATTGCGACGCCTCAGTACCCACCAATGCCGGACGACGATCTGCCGGGCGGACGAGATCACCAGCAGGTCAGCCATAGAGCCGCCTCCGGTAGGTGTACCGCGCCCAGACGATGCCAAGGATGGTCACCGCAAGCAGATATCCGACGTCTACAGCGCAGCGCCCCCAGGTTGCCGTGCCGAGGCTCAGGGTCCGGCACAGGTCGACGCCGTGCCACAGCGGGGTGGCGTAGGCGACGCGCGAAGGACGAGCGGCAGCTGGGTGACGGGAAGAACGTGCCGGAGAACAGGTAGAGCGGCATCACGACCCACTTGAAAAGTCGCCGAAGACCGCCGTCGGGTTGGCGACCGTCGCCGCCCAGCCCATGGTCGGGGTGGCGAAGGCGAGACCGGTCAAGCGTGGCAGCCGGCATCGTGAGCATGACCGACCCGACGTCGCCGCGCCGAGACGGTCATCACGGCAACGAACGTGACAGCGCCGAGGGCCAGCTTGAACGCCATGTAGAGGCAGTGGCCGAGCATGATGTCGGTCGAGTCCAGCGGCGTGGTGATCGCGACGCTGTAGGTGCCGCCGCTGCGCGACGCTCGGCTGACGGGAAGGCGGCCTCGACGATGCCGTTCTGCATGGCCGCGGCCGCAAGCATTCCGGGAGCGAAGAACTCGAGGTAGGTCGCGCCGTCCAGCCCCGGCCGGATGGTCGTGACGACCTTGCCGAGGCCGACGACCGATGGCGAGCAGGAACAGCAGCGGGTTGACGATGCTGACCACGACCGTGCCGCGCCAGGTGCGACGGTAACGCTGCAGGCTGGTACGCGAACTCGTGCAGCCCGAGGTGCTCCGGCGGCCGGTTCGCTTCGCCTTTCCAGGTTGATCGTGGCGCGTCGCCATCAGTCGACCAGCGTGCGGCCGGTCAGGGAGAGGAAGCACGTCCTCGAGCTCGAGCGCCGCACGCACCAGCGATTCGAGACCGGCCGGATGCCCAGGCGGTGCACGGCCGCAGTGCGGCTCTCGCCGTCGTCGGTCGAGCACAGCAGCCGCGCGGCGAGGACCTCGATGCGGTCGCCGATGCGGCATCGCGAATCTTTTCGGCGGACACAGCTTCGGTGCCCGCATCGAGCCGAAGCTCGAGCACCTCGCGCGAGCGTGGCGACTCGATCAGCTCGCGAGGAGAGCCGACGGCGACGATGCACTCCGCCGTCGAGCACGACGAGGCGATCGCACAACTGCTCGGCTTCGTCCATGTAGTGGGTCGTCAGAATGAACGTGACGCCCTGCTGCTTGAGCTGAAACAGCCTGATCCCACAAGACGTGTCGCGCCTGAGGATCGAGGCCTGTCGTCGGCTCGTCGAGCAACAGGATGTCGGGGGAGTTGATCAACGACGCGGGCGATGGTCAGCCGGCGGCGCATGCCGCCGGACAACGACTCCACCCGTTCGTCGACCGTCTCCGACAGCTGGGCGAACTCGAGCAGTTCGGCTCGCTCGTTCGGCGACCGGAGTGCCTTGAGCAGGCCGAAATAGCGGCCGTAGATGTCGAGGTTCTCGCGTACGGTGAGCTCGGTGTCGAGCGCGTCGTCTTGCGGACGACGCCGAGCCGCGATCGAATCCGCGCGGCCGTCCTTCGCCGGATCCATGCCGAGCACCTCGAGGGTGCCGCTGGTGACGGGCGACACGCACGCCAGCATGCGCATCGTCGATGACTTGCCGGCGCCGTTGGGGCCGAGAAACCCGAACACCTCGCCCTTGCGCAGGGTGAAGTCGATGCCGTCCACAGCGGTGAAGCCTTGGGAGTGCCGATCCTTGGCCGGGTAGCGCTTTGTCAGGCCGACGGCCTCGACCAGAACCTCCACGAGCGGAGCGTAGGAGAATCCATCGCTGGACGCAAATACTTATGCAAGTAACGAAATATGATTCCAGCGTGTTGCAAGAACTTGAGGCTGCCGGGTGAGCCTAGGCAGGCAATGGTCGCGGGTGGTCGGTCGCCAACCTCACCGCCAGGGCGCCGAGCACGGTGCCCATCAGATACCGCTGCACCCGCAACCAGGCCGGGCGACCGCGTAAGAACGTCGAGATCGAGCCGGCGGCGAGCACGATGCACGAGTTCACTGTCAGCGATGCCAGGATCTGCACGCCGCCCAAGATGAAGCCCTGCGCGATGAGGTGGCCGGCCGCCGGTCGTTCGAACTGAGGAATCAACGACAGGTACATGACTGCGGCTTTGGGGTTCAGAAGGTTGGTCAGCAGGCCCATGATGAACAGCCGACGTGGCGAATCAGGTGGCAGCGCGACGGGAGCAAAGAATGACGTCCCACCTGGTCGAAGTGCTTTGAAGGCGAGCCACCCGAGGTAGCAGGCGCCAGCGAGCTTGACCGTGAGGTACACCTCGGGGACGGCAACGAACAGCTCCGACAACCCGAGGTTTGTTGCGGTCAGGTAGAAGAGAAAGCCGACTGCGACGCCACCGAGTGAGATGAACCCCGCACGACGACCCTGGGTGATCGAGCGTGACACCAGATACATCATGTTCGGGCCCGGTGTCAGTACCATCGCCAACGCGATTACCAGGACCCCGCCAAGAGCAGTCGCCGTCACCATCGCGCCAGGCTAACTCACGCAGCTGCCAGCCGGCTGTCGTGGAGCATGCCGTACTGGTGAGTAGGGCCGGTGAGAGTCGAACTCACACTGGCGCGGACCTAAACCGCGTGCCTCTGCCATTGGGCTACGGCCCCATTGTTCTGAGCATTCGTTCTGAGCATCGAGCTAGACCGATAGCTCCTTGCGCAGTTTCGCAACATGGCCGGTCGCCTTCACGTTGTACTGCGCGGCCTCCAACACCCCATCGGGGCCGACCACGAACGTCGATCGAATAACGCCGACAACAGTTTTGCCGTAGAGCTTCTTCTCGCCGTACGCGCCGTACGCATCGAGCGTGGTGCGGGCGGGGTCGGACAGCAGCGGGAACGTGAGGTGTTGTTCCTCGCGAAAGCGAGCCAGCTTCGCGACCGGGTCGGGTGAGATGCCCAGCACGGTAATGCCGGCTCCGTCGAGCTCGCTCAGGTTGTCGCGGAAGTCGCACGCCTGCGTCGTGCAGCCAGCTGTCATGGCCTCCGGATAGAAGTACACGATGACGCGGCGGCCACGAAAATCTCTGAGAGAAACCGGGCGACCGTCGGCGTCCGGCAAGGTGAAATCGGGCGCCGGATCACCGGCCGAGAGGTGTACGGGTGTGCTCACGTCGCACAACGCTACCCTGAGGGCGGGACGTCGATCGGGGAGGCAATGTGAGCGTCAGAGCCTTGTCAGTGGTACCGGGCAAGCCCGAGACCGCAGGAGTGAGCGAGCGCCCTGACCCGTCGCTCCGACGAAGGCTCGATGCTCGTGCAAGGCCTGCTGGTCGGCGTCTGCGGCACCGACATCGAGATCATCCAGGACGGCTACGGCTGGGTGCCGCCCGGCCAAGACCGGTTGGTGCTCGGGCACGAGTCGCTTGGGCAGGTGATCGATGCCCCGGCCGGTAGTGGATTTGCCGCCGGCGACCTGGTGGCCGGCATCGTCCGGCGTCCCGATCCCGTTCCGTGCGAACCGTGTGCCGCCGGGCAGTGGGACTTCTGCCGCAACGGCCAGTACACAGAGCGCGGCATCAAAGAGCGCAACGGGTACGCCGCGACGCAGTGGCGGGTCGAGCCCGAGTTCGCCGTGAAGCTCGACTCGCGCCTCGGCGACTGCGGCGTCTTGATGGAACCGACGTCAGTCGTCTCGAAGGCCTGGGAGCAAAGCGAGAAGATCGCCGCGAGTGCGCCTTTCGAACGCAAGATTGCACTTGTCACCGGCGCTGGGCCGATCGGCTTGCTCGCGGCGCTGCTCGGCGTGCAACGCGGATATGACGTGCACGTCCTCGATCGCGTCGAAGGCGGCCCCAAGCCCGCGATCGTGCACGACCTTGGTGCGACCTACCACTCCGGCGACGTGGCCGCCCTCGGCGTCAAGCCCGACATCGTGATCGAGTGCACGGGGTACGGCCCGCTGGTGTTCGAGCTGACCAACGTCGTCGCGAACGACGCCGTCATCTGCCTGGCCGGTATCTCGGGCGGCAGCCGCGAGGTGCCAACCAGCCTGAACATGATTAACAAGCAGCTGGTGCTCGAGAACATCGTCTTGTTCGGCAGCGTCAACGCAGCGCGCCGGCATTACGAGCAAGCCGCCGCAGGCCTTGGCGAAGGCTGATCTGGCCTGGCTCGCCCGGTTGGTGAGCCGCAAGGTGCCGCTGACCAACTACGCCGACGCGCTGGCCCGAAACGACGATGACGTCAAGGTCGCTATCGACCTTCGAAACTGAGGAGACTCTCACCGTGGCAAGTGATCCCGAGGAGTTGCTGCGTTCGATCGAGCGCACCCGCGAAGAGCTCGCGCATACGGTCGACACCATCGCCGGCCGGCTCGATCCCAAGCGTGCCGCCAAGCGCGGGGTCGACGCGGTGCGCGACGGGGTCACGACCGTCGTCGACGGCGCGCGCGTGAAGCTGCACCTCGGGTCTGAGTCCGGCACGGCCGCGAGGTCTGAATCAGCGGCTGCCACGGCACAGGCTGCAAGGGCTGCAAAGACTGCGTCGGACGCCGCGGTGTCGGCCGTCTCCGCAAGGCTCGCGCAGGTCGCGCCGATCGCAAAGAAGGTTCCGAAACCGGCCGCTACCGGCATGGCGGCGCTGGTTGCCTTCGCCGCAATCGTTGCGGTCCGTCGGCGCCGGCATTAGGGACACCCCCGAACCAGAACGTCCTACGACGACGACGGCACGAGCACGAGTGCCTGCGCGATCTCGCTTCGCGACCGTGGTGCTGACGGCCGACGTGCCCCCGAACAGCAACGCCGACAGCACGGTGTTCGAGTAGCGGTTGAAGTACGACTGCACCGGCCCCGGGAGTGGCCCGTTCGGCGCGACCAGGATCATCGGCGCGCCCTGAACCCCGGCCACCGGCCCACCCGAAAGCGCGTCGGCGAAGTCGCCGCCCGTCGCAATGTCAACGATGCCAGGTGACGCAAACAGCTGGCGGGCCACTGCGATCGATGTTGCGTAGCGGTCAGCGCCGACCAGGGCCTGCGCCGTGGGATCGGCCGCGGCGGCTGGGCCACCGATCGCGTAGCGGACGTCGGTCGGGTGCGCTGCGATATATGCAGCGGTCTCTGCGGCCTGCACGTGACCGAACGTCAGCAGAACGGCGCCGTGGCTAAGAGCGGCCGCCGGGCCTGCCGACAGGCCATCAGGGAAGTTCGTGCCGTCGGCCTCGAACAACGTCGGCGGATCACCAAGCAGATTCGCAATCTTGACCGCCGTGTCATACCGATCCACCCCCGCGAGCCGTACGGGAGTGAAGCCCGAGTGCCTGTACGTCGGTGGCGACACCCGGCGCGATCGCTCGAACGCCGCCTAGCAGATAGACAGTGCGGCCTACGGGCAGCACGCGTTGGATTTCGCTTCGCACTGCCGGTGTGAGGCCAGTGGTGGCGTACCAGCAGCAGCGGGCCCTGAAAATGTGCGGCGAGCGGACTGCCGGCGAGAGCGTCGGCGAAATCGTCGGCACGCGCCAGCACCACCGCAGACGCCCCAAGGTTGGTGCGGGAAGCCGGTCTGCGAGATCAGGATCGACGTCGCAATCCGGTCGGAGCCGGCTACGCGCGTCAGCGTTCCTTGACCGGTCGAGGCGCGCGGGCTTGGCGTGGTCGCTGCGGGCGGCGTTGAGGCAAGGGCGCCGCTTTCAGGTGCCAAGGATGCCATCACCGAGACCACCACGGACACCACCAAGACCCCGAGTCGGCGCGACGGCGGCATCAGTCGTATCCCCCTGGAGACGTAGCTGGAAACGTGGTTGTCGGATCACCAGAACGCCGACGATCCTTGGGCCGCACCCTAACCGACCCTGACCGAGAGTGGCACCTCGTGCAGTCGAGCGCCGCCGCAAGGATCGTTGGGCAGGTCAAGAATCCCGTAGTTGCGCCCGACGATGCGCGCGGGGACCAAATCTGCGGTGCCCCGAACCCGCGGCCGGCAAACGCGGCCTCGACGGCGTGGCTCACGTTCGTCGAGTTCGGCAGCGCCGATGAGTGCGATGGCACTGCCTCCGAAACCACCGCCGGTCATGCGTGCGCCCAGCGCCCCCGCGCTGAGTGCCGCCTCGACCGCCGTGTCGAGTTCCGGCACGCTGATTTCGAAGTCGTCGCGCATCGACACGTGTGACTGCGTGAGGATCGGCCCGATGTCGCGCAACCGGCCGCTGCTCAGCCGCTCGACTGTCTTCAGCACGCGGTCATTCTCGGTGATGATGTGGCGCGCCCGACGCCGAAGCACGTCGCGATCGGGGCCTTCCAAGCTGGCAAGCGCCGACTCGAGGTCTGAGCCCTGGGATATCACGCAGGTAGGGCACGCCGAGTTGCCGTGCGGCCTCCTCGCATGACCGTCGCCGCTCGGCGTACCCACCTCCTGCGTGCGCGTGTTGGGCCCGCGTGTCGATCACCAGCACCGCGAGCCCGTCGTCTTGGGGAGCGAACGGCTCGTGTTCCCTGATGTCATCGCGAACGTCGAAGAACAACGCGTGGTCGGCTCGGCAGACGCAGGCAGCCATCTGGTCCATCAACCCGCACGGGACGCCGACGAAGTTGTTCTCCGCGTACTGCGCGATCCGTGCGAGGTCTGCATGGGCGATGTCGATGTCGTAGAGCTCGACGGCGGCGAGTCCGACGGCGCATTCCATCGCAGCCGACGACGACAAACCCGAACCGCTCGGCACCTGGCCGTCGAGCACGATGTCGAGACCACCGACCTCGTGGCCGGCAGCACGCAGAGCCCAGAGGACTCCGAGTGCGTATCCAGCCCAGCCGGTATCGGCGCCAGGACGCAACTCGTCGAGCGCGACCTCGACGTCGTCGCCCGGACGTTGGAGTGACAGCACGCGCGCCCGCTGGTCGTCCCTGCGCGATACCGCGGCGTGGGTGCGCAGATTTATCGCGAACGGCAGGACGTACCCACCGTTGTAGTCGGTGTGCTCGCCCATCAGGTTGACCCGACCTGGCGCCGACCACACCCCTGCCGGTGGCCGGTCGAACGTCTCACGAAACAAGCTCGCCGCGCTCACGAGGTCTCCCTGGCTCTCAGCGCACGGTGGAAATCCCATGCGTCGGAGACGATACGGCGCAGATCCGCTGTGGGCGCCCAACCAAGGTGTGTCGAGGCAAAGTCGTGTGACGCAATCAGGCGGGCCGGATCGCCTGGTCGGCGTCCGACCTCGCGGACCGGCACCTCGCATTCGGTCACCGCCGCTACAACGTCGATAACCTCGCGCACCGAGAAGCCGTCACCGTTGCCGAGGTTGCACACCACGTGGGTGCTGGGTTCAGTTGCCCCGAGTGCAAGAAGGTGAGCACGCGCGAGGTCTTCGACGTGCACGTAGTCGCGAATGCACGTGCCGTCGGGTGTTGGCCAGTCAGTGCCGAACACATCGAGGGCCGGACGCCGGCCAGCCGCGGCGTCGAGCGCGATCGGGATCAGATGCGTCTCGGTTGCGTGCCGCTCGCCCGCTCCGCGCGACGCGCCCGCGACGTTGAAATACCGCAAGCTGATGGCGCCGAGACCATGCGCAGCAGCCTCGTCGCGCACCATCAGATCAACCGCGAGCTTCGATGCACCGTAAGGATTGGTCGGCAACGTTGGTGCGGTTTCGCGAATCGGTATCTCGCCCGGTTCGCCGTAAACCGCTGCTGTGGAGGAAAAAACGAATCGCGGCACCCCGTACGCCGTGACCGCGTCGAGCAGGTCGCGGGTGCCACCCACGTTGTTCCGCCAATACAGCGAGGGCTTCAGCATCGATTCGCCGACGAGCGACTTCGCGGCAAAGTGCAAGACACCGTCATAGTCGCCGGTCGCGAGAACGACGGCTGCATGACTGATGTCGCCTTCGACGAAGGTTGCGCCGTCTGCAACGGCGTCGGCGTGACCGGTGGACAAATTGTCGAGCACCGTGACGGTGTGGCCCTCGTCGAGCAGCAGCCGACTGACGACGCTGCCGATGTATCCTGCGCCGCCGGTGACGAGCAGCTTCACCGCGACTGACCGACGCCGCTCAGGACAAGTCCGCGGCGAGATCGGCCACAAGGTCGGCCATCTCTGGTGACACTGCTCGCAACAGCTTGGCCGCCTCCTCTGGCAACACGTCGTTGACGAACGCGCCCATCGCCGACTCTGAACCCGCGAGGTACTTCAACTTGCCCGGCGCCCGCCGGATCGAGAACACCTCAAGATGAAGATAGGCGAGCTCACGGTCGGCCGTCACTGGCGCCTGGTGCCACGCGGCGATGTAGGGGAGTGAATCGTCGTGCACGCCCTCCATGCGGCGCAGCACCTCGAGGTAGACGCGGCTGAGATCGGCGCGTTCGTCGTCGGTCAGTGAGGGCAGGTCGGGCACCTGACGGTTCGGGTACAGGTGCACCTCCATCGGCCAGCGTGCCGAGAACGGTACGAAGGCAGTCCAGCACTGCGTCGCGACGACGACGCGCTCGCCGCTTTGGATCTCAGCCTCCAACACATCTGCGAACAGGTTGCGGCCGGTCGCGTCATGATGGGCGCGTGCGCTCGTCAGCATCCGTCGGGTGCGCGGGGTGACGTAGGGGTAGCCGTAGATCTGGCCATGGGGATGGCTGAGGGTGACTCCGATCTCCTCGCCGCGATTCTCGAAACAGAAGACCTGCTCGACCCCGGGAATCCTCGAAAGCTCGGCGGTGCGGTCGACCCAGGCGTCGATCACGGTGCGCACGCGCGCCGGTGTCAGCGACGAGAACGCGGCGTCGTGGTCTGAGGTGAAGCACACAACCTCGCAACGGCCGAAGCCGGGCGCCGTCGCGAACAGGCCGTGACCGTCTCCGGCTACTTCTCCGACGACTCCGGCGAGGGCGGCTACGTCCATGTCCTCGACCACCGAAGTCAGAGCAAACGACGGGAAGCGGTTCTCGAACACCACGACGTCGTAGTCGCGCGCCGGAATCTCCGACTGATGGGCGTCAGTCGAGGGGCAGAGCGGGCACTCGTCGTCGGGCGGCAGGTAGGTGCGGGTCTGCCGGTGACCTGCGATCGTGACCCACTCGTCCAGGATCCGATCAAGGCGCATGGTGGACGACGGGTGGGCCGGTGGCAGCGCACGCTGGTCGACGACGGTGGCGCGGTCGGCGTGCGTCGTCGCCTCGTCGAAGTAGAAGAGCTCGCGGCCATCGGACAGCACCGTCAAGGTCTTGCGAGCGTGGGTGGTCTCCTGGGCATGACCGGATCCGGGGCGCCCAATCACCGGGCTGCTTCCCGTGCCTCCGACAGCACCGTCGCCATCATGACGTTCGTCGTGCCTGCCCTTCGCACCCGTGCGCTGTTATGAGCCCAAGTCGCCCGAGGCTGGCACAGCGAGCCTGTTGAAGTCAACAAGTTCGATAGTGAACATTGTTCGGTCTCGTTTGGCTATGGTAGCGCGGGCCTTCCGCCGTGCCGCGTGTCCAAGACCTGCTCCGCGTTCGGGTCGACAGCCGAGGGGAGGATATCCACGCCACCGCGGCATGTCGGATTCTGTTCGCCGCGTCGCGGGTCACTAGTCTCGCCAGATGGTCCCGACCGGAACGCAGTACCGGATCAGTCGCGGCGACGAGTATGCGTCGGTCACGGAGGTCGGGGCGGCGGTCCGTGAGTACACGCGCGGTAAGAGCCCCGGTAAAAGCACGGGTGAGCGCGAGATCTTCCAGTCGTATCCCGAGGGCGACGTGTCATGGGCGTTCCACGGCTCGGTCCTGCTTCCGTGGCCCAATCGGGTGCGCGACGGGCGGTACGCGTTCGACGGTGTCGAGTACCAACTCCCCCTCACCGAGCCGTTGCGCCGCAATGCCATTCACGGCCTCGTCGCCTGGCAGCAGTGGTCGCTGCTCGAACAGGGTGCCAGCCACGTCGCACTGAACTGCCGGACCTATCCAAGTCCCGGTTACCCGTTCCAGCTCGACACCGTCGTGCGCTACGAACTAGCCGAGGCCGGGCTGACAGTGACGACGACTTCGGCGAACGCAGGCGATACCGCCTGCCCGTACGCGATCGGCTTCCATCCCTACGTGTCGACCGGCCCTGACGTTGCGCTAGACGACTGCACGCTGCTGGTACCGGCATCGCGCCGGCTCTTGCTCGACGAACGGCTCAACCCCGTGGGCTCGGAGTCGGTCGAGGGCACTGAGAGTGACTTCCGCGCGGCCCGGTCGTTGCGCGGGCGCTTCCTCGACGACTGCTTTACCGGCGTCCTGCCTGATAGTTCTGGCCTTTCGTGGGCTCACTTAGCGAGCCCTGACGGTCACGTCGTCGACGTGTGGGCCGACTCGAGTTTCGGCTTCTGGCAGGTCTATTCCGGTGACGCGCTGCCCGAGCCGCTGACGCGCCGCAGCCTCGCCATCGAACCGATGACCGCGGCGCCTAACGCGTTCCAGAGCGGCGACGGGCTGATGCGACTCGAGCCGGGCCACGCGGTCACGACGCAGTGGGGCGCGCGGTTGCGCCAGGTGTAGTGGGGCGCGCGGTTGCGCCAGGTGTCGTGGGGCGCGCGGTTCAGATCTGTCGAACGGTCGCGAGCGCGGCGTCGTGTGCTTCGGGGCCGGTGCCGGCGACGATGACGCGGTCGATGTGCTCGGACGCCGCGATGCGGGCGTCGTCGGACAGGCCGGGATCGGTGATCAGCACGTCCGCCTCGTCGAGATCGGCGAACGAGCTCAGCCCCACCGTGCCCCACTTCGTGTGGTCGGCGAGCAGTACCACCTGACGCGCGCCCCGGATGAACGCCCGGTTGGTCTCCGACTCTGCGAGGTTCGGGGTAGTGAGGCCGGCGTGGGGGTCCATGCCGTGGCAGCCCAGGAAGAAGATGTCGAAGTGCAGCGATCGAATCGCGAGATCAGCGACCGGACCCACAAGTGCGTCGGACGGCGTGCGGATCCCACCGGTGAGGATCACCGTCGGGGCGCCCGGAGCCTGTTGGAGGACGTCGATGACGCGGATCGAGTTGGTGACGATGGTGAGGTCACGAACATGCGTGATCCGTTGCGCAAGCGCGAACGTCGTGGTGCCCCCAGAGAGCGCAATCGCCGTGCCGGGCCGCACCAGTCGAGCGGCTGCCAGCGCGATGGCTTCCTTCTCCGACAGCTCACGCGATGACTTCGCGACGAACCCGGGCTCGTCCATGCTCGGAGCCGACGCGACCGTCGCGCCGCCGTGCACTTTCTCGATGAGGTTGTGTCGCGCCAACACGTCAAGGTCGCGTCGAACCGTCATATCCGAAACGCCGAGCAGTTCGGTGAGCTCGCTAACCCGGACCCCGCCCGAGCGCCTGACGTGTTCGAGGATCATCGATTGCCGTTGCTTCGCGAGCACGGCGATCACCTAGACCCGTCGACAGGTAGGTGCGGGCTCTCGCGGACGACGGCGACGGCACCGGGGGCGACTCTCAACAACCGGGTGACCGCGCTGTTGCTCGAGCAATTCGTCACCTTCGGCCGGCACGTCGACCTCCCGGTCCGTGTGGTTGATGACAAACAGGTAACTCGCACCGTTTTCGCCCGCACCTCGTCGGCGGACGGTTTCGACCCCTGCCGCAGCGATGATAGGAGAACGAGAGCCGCCGTGGTGCGAGAGCACGCCCGCGTCGTCGCAGATTCCTGCGAGCAGGCGCATGGTCGAGGCTGCGTCGAGAAACGTGGTGACGTAGTACGCGACACCGGCTCCAACGTCGTTTCGGGTGATCGCGGGTAGCCCGGACAGCGGTCCGTCGAGATAAGTCGTGACTGCCTTGGCGCCGTCGAGTTCGAGCGACTCCGTCCAGACTCGCCCAGTGCCGCCGTCGGCCAGTGCAACTCGCCGATCTTCGAGCAACGGATAGAACTCTTCAACACGGACGCCGAGGAGCTGGCGAAAAGCTCCGGGATAGCCGCCCAGGCGCACCGCGTCGTTTGGATCGACGATGCCGCTGAAGAAGTTGCAGACGAGGTGGCCGCCCCGCTCGACGTAGCCGGCGAGATTCGCGGCCGCTTCATCGCTGACCAGATACAGGCTGGGGATGGCGACGACCTTGTACGCGGAGAGGTCGGCGTCCGGCTGAACGAAGTCGACGGTGATGTTCAGTCGCCATAGGGCCTCGTACGTTTCCCGCACAAGGTCGAGGTATCGGACGTCGATCGACGGATGCGAGTCGAGCTCGACGGCCCACCACGCGGGCCAATCCCACACGATCGCGACATCGCATTCGACTCGGCTGCCCGCGACTTCAGCGAGGGCTCCAAGGTTGGCACCGAGCTCGGTCACCTCGCGCCACACGCGCGTATTGGTGCCCGCGTGGGGGAGCATCGCTGAGTGGAACTTCTCGGAGCCGCTCCGCGATGCGCGCCATTGAAAGAAGCACACAGCGTCGGCACCACGGGCGACGTGTTGCAGGCTGTTGCGCTTCAGCTGGCCGGGTTCCTTGGCGAGGTTGCGCGGCTGCCAGTTGACCGCGCTGGTCGAATGTTCCATCAGGATCCACGGGCGCCCGGCGCCAAGCGATCGCGTCAGATCGGCAGTCATCGCGAGCTGGACGTGGCTCGCTGGGTCGGCCCCGAGGACGTAGTGGTCATTGGAAACGACGTCTTCCTCAGGCACCCAACTGAAGTAGTCAACGGGCTTGAAGGCGCCCATGAAGTTGGTCGTGATGGGGATGTCTGGCGTTGCGGTACGCAGGACGTCGCGCTCGGCGGTGAAGCAGGCGAGCAACTCGTCGTTGCAAAAGCGCCTCCAGTCGAGGCTCTGCGTGGGGTTGGGGTGGCTCGGCGTCGGCCGCGGCGGGATCACCTCGTCGAGGGAGTAGTAGTGCTGGCTCCAAAACGCGGTGCCCCAGGCGTCGTTCAAGCGCGCCAGGTCGCCGTAGCGTGCCATCAGCCAGCTGCGAAACGCTGCGGCGCTCACGTCGCAAAAGCACTCGGAGGTGTGGCAGCCGTACTCGTTGTTGACGTGCCACATCACCAGGGCCGGGTGCGATCCGTAGCGGTTCGCCAGCTCACCGGCTAAGGCTGTTGCCGCTCGCCTGTAGTCGGGCGAGCTCGGACAGTACGCCTGCCGAGACCCGTGCCAAAGCCGGTGACCCTCCCGCGTCACCGGCAGGCTCTCTGGGTAGCGATGCGAAAACCACGGGGGAGGGGACGCTGTTGCGGTCGCGAGATCGACGCCAATCTGCGCGTGCGCCAGTAGGTCCATCACGCGGTCGAGCCAGCCGAAGTCGTAGCTGCCTTCGGCAGGCTCCAGCAGCGCCCATGAGAAGACGCCGACAGTGACCATCGATACGCCCGCTTCGCCCATAAGTGCGATATCTTCGGCCCAGATGTCCTCGGGCCACTGCTCTGGGTTGTAATCGCCACCGAAGGCGATACCCGGGACGCGGGGCCAGCGACGGCGGCTGCTAGAGCTGCTAGAGGTCGTCATAGCTGCGTCAGCCTACACAGAACGCTCCACGTTCACACAAGATTCAGCGCGTCAGTCCAGCGGCCGGCACGGGTTCTCGCGGTCACGGGTTCGATTGCGCCCGCGCCCTGATCCGCTCGGCAGATACGGCTTCACTGCCCGGCAGGTACGGCTTGAAGTCACGCTCCCGCAGCAATCCTGAGTCGATTCGACCCCAGACTTCGGCGGGCGATGCGAGACCGAATCGCAACCTTCGTGATGCTTGACAGACCTCCGAGCGAGCGGTTTGCTGTGAGCGCTTCTGATGGGTCCCGCTCGAATCTGTTGTGCAACCGTTCGCGATCCCCCACACACGCCCCGATTCCCACTCTCACCACACTGATGGAGGCACCATGTCGGACTCCGAGTCCGGTACGCCCGGCGCGCAGTCGCCACTGAGTCGTCGATCCGTACTCAAGGGTCTGGCCGGGGCTG
Source organism: uncultured Actinomycetes bacterium (assembly GCA_963809135.1). Taxonomy (GTDB): domain Bacteria; phylum Actinomycetota; class Actinomycetes; order Acidothermales; family Acidothermaceae; genus PALSA-607. The sequence continues at coordinate 114,900 of CAWEIG010000010.1, read as the reverse complement.
CCGGTCTTGCCGTCGTACCCGGCGCGCTGCTCGAAGCGTGCAGTAGCAAGAAGAAGGCGACCACGGCTCCGACTTCGGCCGCGGCGTCGACCCCTGCGGCCGCGGCATCAACATCGGCGGCGGCCACCACCGCCCCGGCCAGTAGCGCGGCGTCTTCGGCCGGTACGGGATCGGGCGCGGCAAGCGGGACGATCTCGTTCGGCTCGAACTACTCCGACGCGGTGCCGAAGGCGGCTTTCGCGGCGATGATCGCCGGCTTCAGCTCGGCAAACCCGAACGCCAAGGTCACCATCAACACTGTCGACCACAACACGTTCCAGAACAACATCAACAACTACCTGCAGGGCACGCCGGACGATCTGTTCACCTGGTTCGCCGGCTTCCGCATGCGGTTCTTTGCCTCTCAGGGCCTCGCGACGCCGATCGACGACGTGTGGGACAAGATCGGCGCCAACTTCTCCGACGCGTTCAAGGCTGCCTCTAAGGGCGACGACGGGCACTACTACTTCGTGCCGCTCTACAACTATCCGTGGGCGGTGTTCTACCGCAAGAGCGTGTGGGCCGCCAAGGGCTATCAGGTTCCCGCGACGTGGGACGCGTTCGTCGCGTTGCAAAAGCAGATGCAGAAGGACGGCCTCGTGCCGATGGCCATGGGTCAAAAAGATGGCTGGCCTGCGCTGGGCACCTTCGATATCATCAACATGCGCCTGAACGGGTTCCAGTTCCACATGGACCTTATGGCGCACAAGGTCACGTGGGATGACCCGAAGGTGCTTGCCGTGTTCAAGCAGTGGACCGAAGTCCTGCCCTACCAGCAGGCCGGCGCCAACGGCCGCATCTGGCAGGACGCTGCGAAGACGCTGCTCAACAAGCAAGCGGGCATGTACCTCCTCGGTTCGTTTGTGTCGCAGCAATTCACCGCGGCCCCCGATCTTGCCGACCTCGACTTCTTCCCCTACCCGGCGATTGACCCCGCCAACGCTCAAGACTCCATCGACGCTCCGATCGATGGATTCATGATGAGCAAGAAGGTGAAGAACCAGGCCGGTGCGACCGCGCTCCTGGAGTTCATCGGTACAGCTCAGGCCGAGGCTCTCTACGGCAAGACCGACCCCAGTGACATCGCGGCGGCGTCGAACGCCGACACGAGCAGCTACAACCCGATCCAGCAGAAGTCGGCCGAGCTGATCAAGAACTCGAAGAACATCGCTCAGTTCCTCGACCGTGACACGAACCCCGACTTCGCCGACAACACGGTTGCGGCCATGATCCAGAGCTTCTTCAACGACCCAAGTCAGGTCGCGTCACAGCTCAAGGCCCTTGAAGGGCAGGCAAAGACGGTGTTCACCAGCTAATGGTCGCAGCTACTCCAGCGATCAGCTCCTCGCCGGCGGCGCCAAAGCGCCGCCGGCGAGGAGTTCGCATGTTCTCTGCCGGCGACAAGGTGGTCTTGTCGCTGATGGTGTTCATTCCGTTAGCCATCGTTCTCTTCTTTGTCTGGTTCCCGGCAATCGCGACGGTGTTCCTCTCGTTTACCACCTGGAGCGGCATCGGCGGCCTCAAGGCGATCCGTGCAGACGGCATCCAGAACTATCACCAGATCGCGACGAACTACCCGCCGTTCATCCCGGCGCTGGAGCACAACGTGCTTTGGCTCGTCGTGTTCATCCTCTTCGCCACTCCGCTTGGGATTTTCATCGCTGTCCTCCTCGACCAGAAGATTCGCGGCAGCCGCATCTATCAAAGCCTGCTCTTCTTGCCGGTCATGCTCTCGCTTGCGCTGATTGGGATCATCTGGGAGCTCATGTATTCGAACAACTACGGCTTGATCAACAGCTTAATTGGCCGTAACGGGCAGACGAACTTCATCGACTGGCTCGGAAATCCGAAGCTGAACATCTGGGCAGTCTTGGTCGAAGCGTCGTGGCGCCAGGTCGGGTACGTGATGGTGCTGTACCTGGCAGGCCTGAAGGCCGTTGACCCGACGCTGCGTGAGGCGGCAACCGTCGACGGCGCGAGTCCGTGGCAGACGTTTTGGCGCGTCGTGTTTCCCGTTCTGCGCCCGATTAACGTCGTCATCATCGTCATCACAGTGATCGAGTCGTTGCGCGCGTTCGACCTCGTGTACATCACGAACGGCGGCACGAACGGCCTCGAGTTGCTGTCGGTGCTGGTCACCCGCAACATCCTTGGGCAACAAAGCCGGATCGGCTTTGGCTCGTCATTGGGTGTCGTGTTGCTCGTCATTGCGCTGGTACCGATCATCACGTTCCTCGTCCAGCAGCTGCGTCAGGAGAAGCGCCGATGACGGTCACTGCGTCCGCAGGTCAGTTGGTACCTGCAGCTGCCGTTGCTCCCCGCCGCAAGGTCGAGCGAAGGCATGTCGGATCTCACGTGTTCCTGATCATCATGACCGTGCTATGGACGACACCGCTGCTCTGGGCTATGTACACCTCGCTACGGCCATACAGCGAGACCGCGAAATACGGCTACCTGTCACTGCCACGCCATCTGACCTTCTCGAACTTTTCGAACGCCTGGACCCAAGCCGACATCCTCCATTACTTCTGGAACTCGGTCATCATCACCGTCCCGGCGGTGGTGTGCATTCTTGCCCTTGCATCGTGCGTCGCCTACGTGCTGGCACGCTTCAGCTTCTGGTTCAATATTCCGCTGTTGATCATTTTCGTATCGGCCAACCTGCTGCCGCCGCAGGTGATCATCACACCGCTCTACCGCATCTACCTGACAATCCATGTGCCGCACTTCATCAGTAGCAGCGGGCTGCTGTACAACTCGTACGCCGGGTTGATTGTCGTGAACACCGCCTTCCAACTGGGATTCTGCGTCTTCGTGCTGAGCAACTACATGAAGACGATTCCTAACGAAATCACCGAGGCGGCTCTCGTCGACGGCGCATCTGTCTGGACCCGCTACTGGAAGCTGACGTTGCCGCTGTGCCGCCCGGCCCTGGCGGCGCTGGCGACGTTGCTGACGACCTGGATCTACAACGACTTCTTCTGGGCGATCACCCTGATCTCATCGGGGAACAAGCGACCGATCACATCTGCGCTGGCCAACCTGCAAGGCCAGTACTTCATCAATCAGAACCTGCTCTCTGCCGGGGCGCTCATCACGGCGGTGCCCACTCTTCTCGTGTATGTGCTCCTCCAAAAGCAATTCATCGCGGGCCTTTCACTCGGCTCGTCCAAGGGCTGAGCTGTTGACCGACCCGATTGCTGATCCGACCTGGGTCACGCTTCGCCGCGATGGCGTCATGGTTGTCTTCGATGTCGGCGGCCCGCACCTGCCGCGCATCGTGCACTGGGGTGCCGACCTCGGTGTGCTGAGTGCTGCCGACATCGCTGGGCTGCCGGCGGCGGCGTACTTCCCAGTCGACGAGAGCACGCACAACGCCGACGTGCCTCTGACGGTGTCGCCGACTCGCGCCCAGGGTTGGTCCGGATGGTCGGGCTTGACGGGTCATCGCGACGGTACCGCGACGCAGCCGTTGTTTGTGCAAGCGGGCGTGGAAATCGACGAGTCCGACGACGGGCAGGCGCAGACGCTGCACTATCGCGGTATCGACGAAGCGGCGGCGTTGCTGCTCGACGGCGAGTTCGTACTCACTGAAGACGGCGTATTGCGGCACCGGCAGACACTCACCAGCGCCGCGGCGTCCGATCGCCCTCCTTATGTCGTTGATGACTTGCTCACGCTGCTGCCGGTCTCCGAGCATGTCGCCGAGGTGTTCGATCACGCGGGGCGGTGGGCGAACGAAGCGCAGGGGCAGCGTCAAACCTTGCATCAGGGCACCTGGTTGCGCGAGCAGCGGCGCGGCCGCACCGGACCAGATTCGCCGTTGTTGCTGATGGTCGGCACTGAGGGTTTCGAGTATCGCGATGGCCAGGTGTGGGGCATCCATCTCGGCTGGTCGGGCGATCAGCGCTACCTCGCGCAACGGTTGAACACGGGTGCGGTGCTGCTCGGTGCGGGGGAGATCCTCGCTGCCGGTGAGGTGATCCTTGCAGCGGGCGAATCGATCACGACGCCGTGGGTGTACGGCGTCTACTCGGGTGCTGGCATCGACGGCGCTTCGCGGCGGCTGCACACGATGTTGCGGCGGCGACCGAGCCATCCGGAGCGGCCGAGACCCATAGTGCTCAACACCTGGGAAGCCGTGTACTTCGACCACTCATTCGACCGGCTGGCAGCACTCGCCGATGTCGCCGCGCAGATCGGCGTCGAGCGGTTCGTCATCGACGACGGGTGGTTCGGGGCACGTCGCGACGACCGCGCGGGTCTTGGTGATTGGTACGTGTCGGCCGACGTTTGGCCCGACGGTCTTGGCGCGATCGCTGATCACGTGCGATCGTGTGGCATGGAGTTCGGGCTCTGGTTCGAGCCCGAGATGGTGAACCTCGACTCCGACGTCGCCTATGAACATCCGGAATGGGTGATCGGCACACCCGGTCGAATGCCGCCACCATCTCGCGGCCAGCAGGTGCTCGATGTTTCACAACCCGACGCATTCAGCTACCTGCTGGAACGCCTGTCGTCGCTGGTTGGCGAGTACGGCATCAGCTACATCAAGTGGGATCACAATCGCGACATCGCCGATCCCGTGCACCGTGGCGGTCCACGCGTCGGTCGGCCGGCGATCCACGACCAAACGCTCGCCACTTACCGCTTGATGGCGCAGTTGCGCGACCTGCACCCGGGCCTAGAGATCGAGTCGTGTTCGTCCGGCGGCTCACGCATCGACTTCGGTGTGCTCGAGCACACCGACCGGGTGTGGGCCAGCGACTGCATCGATCCGTATGAGCGAGTTCGCATCGTGTCGGGCATCTCGACGTTGTTGCCGTTCGAACTGATCGGCGCGCATGTCGCGTCCGGCCGCAACCATACGACGGGTCGCACGCACGAGTTGTCGTTCCGGCTTGCGGTGGCGCTGTTCGGGCACGCCGGGCTTGAGTGGGACCTCACGACCACGTCGCCGGAGGTGCGCGAACAACTCAGCGTGTGGGTCACCTTCGCGAAGTCGGTGCGTCAGTTGTTGCGCACCGGCGAACTCGTGCGGGTCGCTCGGCCGGCCGATCACGAGACGTTCTTGTACGGCGTCGTCAGTCCGAGGCGCGACGAGGCGCTGTTCAGTCTCGTTCGGCTACAGACCGGTCCGCGGTATGGCACCGCACCTGTTGTGTTCGCCGGCCTTGATCCCGACCTGCGTTACCACGTGCGACGAGTGTCGATGCCTGGCGAGCGTCCGCCGGTGCACGGCCAAGCCAAGAGCCACGACGGCGTCAGCGACGTCGTCGTCCCCGGCGCACTCCTCATGGGTGCGGGCGTCGAAGCGCCGGGCCTCCAACCCGAGCAGGCTGCGATCTACCACCTGCGCGCACAGCCCGGATAGGTGAGACTGGGGCTTGTGATGAGTCGGTGAGCGGTGGCGCGCTCTTCCTTGCCGTCTTCCTGGCGTGCGCGGTCGAGGCGGTCGAGGCGACCACGATCGTGCTCGCCGCGGGCACCGCGCGCGACTGGCGTTCGGCGACCACCGGGTTATTCGCCGCGCTGATCACGCTCGCTGTGCTGATCGCCGCGATCGGGCCTGCACTCTCCGCCGTCCCGCTGCATGCCTTGCGGTTGATCGTCGGCGGGTTGCTGCTGGTGTTCGGGTTGCAGTGGTTGCGCAAGGCGATCCTGCGAGCCAGCGGCCACAAGGCCCAGCACGACGAGGAGCAGATCTACGCGACCGAACTCGCGGCTGCGCAAGCGGCGCCGCACGAGCGCCGCGGCTTCGTCACCGACTGGTACGCGTTCACGCTGTCGTACAAGGGCGTCGTGCTCGAGGGTCTCGAGGTCGTGTTTATCGCGCTGACGTTCGGCACCAACGACCACAATTTGCCGCTGGCGTCGGTGGCCGCTGGTGCGGCTGTGCTGGTTGTCGCCGCCGCCGGAATCGCGGTGCGCGCGCCACTTGCGAGGGTGCCGGAGAACTCGATGAAGTTCGTGGTCGGCGTGATGCTCACAGCGTTCGGCACGTTCTGGGGCGCCGAGGGAGCGGGTGCCCGGTGGCCGGGCGGCGATGCGTCACTGCCGGTCGTCGTCGCCGCCGTCGCAGCGCTCGCCTTCGCCCTCGTCGCGTTCCTGCGCCGTGTGCGTCGAGACCCGCAGCCGTCACCGATTGCTGCGCTATCGGCGAGCAACTTGTGATCGCGCGGCTGCGCAAGTTCGGCGCCTTCTGGTACGACTTCGTCATCGGCGACGACTGGCAGGTGGCGGCCGGCGTCATCGTCGCGCTCGCCGCGACCTATGGATTGCACCGCGCGGCGGTGCCTGCATGGTGGGTGGTGCCCGTCGCCGTCCTACTGCTGTTGCCCTACAGCTTGTGGCGCGCGACGAAACCGAAACGGCCGGACGCCGGGTAAGCAACCGCCGGCACCGAAGCGGCCGCCTTCGGGGCGCTATTGACCCAGGCTGAGCGCGACCGCACTCCGAGCTCGGTCGACCTCGGCCGACAGGCGCCTGCGCTCGCCGTCGTCGACCCCGCGCGCCTCGGCGCGAGTGAGGTCAGCGATCGCCTGGAGCCACTCCTGAAACGGGTGTGCGCGCTCAGACGGCGCGGATTCCACCTGTTCACGCAGCACGCGCTTGAGCTGGTGATGGTGCGTTGCGGTCGGACTCATCGCCGTACCTGCCCACGTCTTCGGGGAAGCGCCGAGGCAGGGGAGCAACGGCGATAGTGCGCGGGACCGCCAGACCCGTGCGCCAAAGCTAGCCCCGTTTCGACCGAAATACGCCCCCAAGTGGTCGAAAAGGGGCTTTAGGCCTGCGGCCCGGCGGCGCTCCCAGCCGCTGTCTCTGTCTCTGCCCCCGTGCTTGTCCCTGTGACAAACAATTCACCGCGGACGACGGCCAGTGCGACGTCGGTGAGCTTCTGGTTGTGGTTGCGCGCGTGCCGGCGCAATACCTCAAACGAGCGCTCCATGGTCATATTGCTTCGTTCCGCGAGGACACCCTTCGCCTGCTCGATCACGATGCGGCTGTTCAGCGCGTGCTGCAATTGCTCGGCGACCATGGTGCTGCGATGAGCCGAGCGCCGGTGCAGGATCCCGATCGTCGCCACGTCTGCCAGCGCCTGTGCCATGCGTTGGTCACCTGGCGCCACCGCTTGAGCTGTGTCGTCGAAGAGGTTGAGGCCGCCGATGGTTTGATCGCGCAAGCGCAGCGGGACCGCGGTGACAGAAAGGAATCCAGCGGCGACGGCAGCCGGCACAAATAGCGGCCAGCGCGCGAGTTCGGTCCGAAGGTCGGCGTAGCTGACTGACATCCCGGTTCTCACGCAGTCAAGGCAGGGGCCTTCGTCGTTTTGCAGCTGGAAGACTTCGAGGAGGCGGCTTTCCTCACTTGAGGAAGCGACGACGGCGAGGTTGCCTTTCTGGTCATCGAGCAGCAGCCCTGCTGCGGCAACCCCCAAAAGACTCACGCATGCGTTGACGAGTTGGTCGAGCAATTCGACGATGTCGTAGTCGTCGACGAGCGTGTCGGCGAGGGCGACGAATGTATCGGCGAGAGCTTGCTCGCGAGACGTTCCGACCGCCACCTGGCGGCTCCCTTGTTTGTCCGTCATTCGTCCTCCGCCGTGAACCGTATCCGTCGTTCGACGACGTCCGTCGCGACAGCGACCAAGGGTCGACCGAGCGCGAACGCCCGCGCGCGCAACCTCACGAGTGCTTCTTCCGTGCTGACTCCGAGCTGGACTTGGATCATTCCAGTCGCTTGATGGACCTGGAATTGATACCCGACCCTAGTGTCAGGATTGTCCGAGAATATCGCAGCTCGACCGACCTCGAAACGCAAAAGTGCGAAAGCCGCGGCGTCGGCTGCCATCAACGCGGCGGGGAGCTCTTCTGAGGTCAAATGGCCGACCCGGTCGCGATAGAGGTCGAGGGCGCCGACGCTGATCGCGCCGACGCGTAACGGAAAGACGAACAATGCCCTGGCTCCAGCGGCAATCGCGCCCGCCAAGAATGTCGGCCAGCGTTCGATCGCCAGGTCGTCGGTCTCGTCAAGGTCAGAAATCAGGATCGGGCTGCCCGATCGCGCCGCGTCGAAACATGGGCCCTCGCCGAGGGTGAATTGAAGGTCCTCGAGCCGCGCCGACACGTCGTCGGTCGAGCACACGATGCCGCGCGCCCCGGCGGGCGTCACCATCGACAGCCCCGCGCCATTGATGTCGAGTCGTTGCGTGCACAGCTGGCAGATTTGCTCGGGTTGCGAACGTGATTCGTACGTCGCCGCGAGGAGCGCCCGCCACTCCTCCCAGTCGCTCATGACTGCCACAGGCAAGAAGAGGGGACGGCGGCGGTGAGCCGAGCGAGCCACGCTAACGGCACGGTCACTACCGTCGTCCTCGCCGCCTTTCGCACGTATCGCGATTGGTGGCCAGCAAGGACAAGACCGACACCCAAAGCTGGTTTAGTCTCCCACGCGCGGACGCAACGCCGAATAGCCCAACCGGAGCTTCGGTAACCAGGAAGATGTGAGCCGTGACGGCGCCCAGTTCCACGCGCGACGAGGCCGCCGTGCCGCCGGCATCGCTACGAGATGTCGCGCGGGAATGGGGCCGGCTCGGCTGCATCGGTTTCGGTGGACCACCCGCGCACATCAAGCTGCTGCGCGACCTGTGCGTCGATCGGCGGCGCTGGCTCGATGCCGCGGATTTCGAGGACGCCATCGCGGCGTGCAATCTGCTGCCCGGTCCGGCGTCGACTCAACTGGCGATCTTCTGCGCGTGGCGGGCCCGCGGACGCCTAGGTGCGGTCGTCGGCGGCATCGCGTTTATCGTGCCCGGACTCATCATCGTCATCGCGTTGACGGCACTGTTCCTCGCGAACTCACCACCCCGCTGGGTACTAGGCGCCGGAGCGGGAGCCGGCGCTGCCGTCGCCGCCGTCGCCGTCCGGGCTGGAACGAGCCTGCTGCCCGCGAGCTGGCAGCGCCGTCAAAGCATTGCGCGGTGGATCGAGTACCTCATTCTTGGTGGTGTCGCCGCTGGATTGCTCGGGCAGTGGGTTGTCGTCGTGCTGCTGAGTTGTGGTGTGGCGGAGCTGGTACTCGAGCAGCTCTGGCACCGCGATGCTTCGTCGCCGGGTACACCGTCATTGCGCAGCATCGCGGTCTTGCCGCTGCTCGTCAGCAGCGCCGTGGGAACTGGTGTTCTCGCGTCCGTCGTGTGGGTCGCGTTCAAGGTCGGTGCCCTGTCGTACGGCGGCGGGTTCGTCATCATTCCTCTGATGCAAAGCGATGCTGTGTCGCATTACCACTGGATGAGCGCAGGTCAGTTTCTCAACGTGGTCGCCCTCGGACAGATCACCCCTGGCCCTGTTGTGCAGACCGTCGCCGCGGTTGGCTACGCCGCTGCCGGACTCGGTGGCGCGTTGCTCGCATCGGCCGTCGCCTTCGGGCCGTCGTTCGCGTTCGTGCTGCTCGGGGCACGTCGATTCGATGCGCTACGAGCCAATCCGCGCGCCCGCGCATTCCTTGCTGGGGCCGGGCCCGCCGCGATCGGCGCGATCCTCGGTTCTGCGATCCCGCTGACCCGAGCGATCAGTGAATCGTGGCAATACGGCGTCCTGGCTGGCGCTGCTGTTTTGCTGCTTGCACTCAGGCGCAGCGTCGTCCTGACCCTCTTGTGTGCTGCGGCGGCCGGGACGATCGTGGTGCTGGCCGGGGGTCCGATACCGCACTAGATGTCGGATCTCGAGGTGAACACCGGGTGAACGCGGGCCGGAAAACTCATGGCGTCGCTGGCCCGAGGGCAGACCGCCTTGGAGCCAGCAGGTTCGGCTGACCGAACGAAGAGCGCGCCGCGTGACGCGCTAGACGCAAGGAGACCCGAGATGCCAGGCATCCAGGAACTGACCCCGCAGACGCTCGATGACCAACTACACCGGGTGGCCGTCCAAATGGGGCGCAAATTCGGCGATCGCGTCGCCGGTGCCGAGGTCGAAACGGCGGTCTTCGAAGAAGCTGCTCGCTACCACGACGCCCCTGTGAAGCAGTACATCCCGGTGCTGGTGCAACACGCGGTACAGGAGCGCTTTCGGCACCGGCCATCGCGTGTCGCTGGTGCGGCCTCCCGCGCTTAGGGTCTGACGTCGGTCGGCGCAACCGCGAGATGATGAAGCGGTGAAGGCCTGGGTCGTCGACCACTGCGCACCGATTGATGACGGGCCGCTGCGAAGGATCGATCGCGATGTACCCGAGCCTGGACTAGGGCAACTCCGCGTGCGGGTGATCTGTTGCGGTGTGTGCCGCACCGATCTGCACCTCGCCGAAGGTGACCTCGTTCCACGCCACGATTTCGTCACCCCTGGTCACGAAATCGTGGGCACCGTCGAAGCAGTCGGGCCCGAGGCGAATCGATTCAACATCGGCGACCGCGTCGGTATCGCGTGGTTGGCCACGACCGACGGCAGCTGCCGGTTCTGTCGACGGGGTGACGAGAACCTGTGCGAGTCAGCGACCTTCACCGGCTGGGATATCAACGGTGGCTACGCAGACACGTGCGTCGCCGACGAGCGTTTTGTGTACGCCCTGCCCGCGGCGATCACAGATGAGCAGGCGGCGCCACTGCTGTGCGCGGGCATCATTGGGTACCGCGCGTTGCTCGCCGCGAACGTACCTGTCGGGGGCCGGCTCGGCCTCTACGGTTTCGGCGGCAGCGCTCATCTCACCGCGCAGATCGCGTTGCATCTCGGCATGCGCGTACACGTGCTGACTCGTGGCGAGCACAACCAGGAACTCGCCCGCAACCTCGGCGTCGATTCGGTCGGCGAAGCTGCCGACGCACCACCAGAACCTCTTGACGGTGCCGTTCTTTTTGCACCCGTCGGTGAGTTGGTTCCCGTCGCGATGCGAGCACTCGATTCAGGGGCGACGCTCGCCGTCGCCGGTATCTACCTATCGGAGATACCGGCGCTCAACTACGACGCCGACTTGTTCAGGGAACGCAGACTGCGCAGTGTCACTGCCAATACGAGGCGGGACGGCGAGGAGTTTCTCTTGCTTGCCGAGCGGTTCGGCGTCCGTGCCACGACGGTCGCATACGACATGGCGGACGCACCGCAGGCGCTAGCGGACTTGTCCCATGGCCGCTTCGGCGGCGCCGCCGTGCTGCACAACTGACCGAGTCACCAAGCCCTCTTGTGGACCGAAAGGTCTGACATCTGTTCACATGTTCACAAGAATGTAAAGAGCCAGTCAAGGTATGGGAGCCCTAGCTCCTAGCCACTGAGGGCTGCCTCCAAGGACCGCGTGCGGGTTGCTGTCGCCGGCGGGCGGCAGAATTTCGCCGTAATACAGCGTAATTCCAGCCCCGCGACGACTGGCTCGGCCGTCGCGACCGTTCCCGGCAGGAAGTCGCGGGTTAGTTCAAAGAGTAAAGAGGTCTTTGAAACAAATCGGTAACAACCTTGGCAATCGGTCTAGACATCCAACCACTGCGGCTCTATCGTCCACACCCATCGTCCTACCCGAGAGGATCGGCATGCAGGCTCCGGGCGACCCCGCCGACCCAGCGGTGCTGCCGCGTGTCGAGGGCGTCACATCGGAGTCGATCGATCAGGCGCGAAGCGCGACCGGCGGCGCTCGCATCGCGCAGCCAACCTCAGGTGACTCGAGCAGCGCGTACGGGCCGCTTCGCATCGCGTTGTTGTTCATGCGGATCGGGCCGGCGCTCATGTTGGTCGTGCTCGTCGTGGTTCTCAGGTTTTTGTCGGTCAAGTTCTTCACGACCGGGAACATTGGGAATGTCTTCGATCAGACGGCCACGATCGCCCTGCTCGCCATCGGCATGCTGCTGGTGATTTTGACGCGGGGCATCGATCTTTCGGTCGGGTCGACGATCGCGCTTGCCGCGGTCGTCGGTGCAATGGCCTACCACCACATCCGTTCCGGGCCGGTGATCATCTTGATCATGGTCGCGGTCGGGCTTGCGACCGGTGCTGTGAACGGGCTCGTCTACGTCTACGGCCGGATCCCGCATCCGTTCATCGTCACGTTGGCGACGATGGGAGTGATCCGGGGTCTTGCGTTGTGGCTCACGTCTGGGATTCCGAAGCAGGGGATGCCGCACCTCGTCTCGGTGATCGGTGAAGGTCGTATCGGCTGGCTGCCGAAGTCGACGTTTCTGGTCGCCGGCGTCGCCCTGCTCGCCACCTTCGTGTGCACCCGCGTCGTGTGGGGCCGCTGGATCTACGCCGTGGGCGGGAATCCCGAGGGCGCCCGACGTACCGGTATCCCGGTCGGCCCGGTACTCGTGTCGGTGTACGCGATCAGCGGTCTGTGCGCGGGTATCGCGGGCGTGGTGCTTGCCGGTCAGCTGAATGCAGGCGCGCCGACGGCCGGTAACGGTGCCGAACTCGATGCGATCGCCGCAGTGGTGATCGGCGGTGCCAGTTTCCTGGGCGGGCGCGGCAACGTAGGAAACGCCCTTGTCGGTGCCTTGATGATCGGCGTGATCCGCAACGGCATGAATCTGCTCAACGTCAACGCCTACCTGCAGCCCATCGTGATCGGTGTCGTGATCGTGCTCGCAGTCGAGCTCGATGTGATCCGCCGCCAGGTAGAGAACCGGTTCCGCACCCTCGAGGCGGCGAGAGCATGAGCGCTGACACCGTGTCACCGCCGGCGTTGCGCATCACTGGCGCAACCAAACGATTCGGTGCGGTACTCGCACTCGACGGCGTCGACTTCGAAGTCGCGCACGGTGAGGTGTTGGCGATTCTCGGCGACAACGGAGCTGGCAAATCGACGCTCATTAAATGCATTAGCGGCGTTCACCGGTTCGATTCCGGCTCGATCGAAATCGAAGGCCAACCTGTTTCGATCACGTCACCGGCAGTAGCCCGCTCTCTCGGTGTCGAGACGGTTTACCAAGACCTGGCGCTTTTCGACAATCTCGATCCGTCGGCGAACTTCTATGCGGGGCGCGAACTCGCCTCACCTACGTGGTTACCGCGCGGTATGCGTGTGCTCCGCCGGGGCAGCATGACGGCCGAGACAATCGCGACGCTGAACCGGCTCGAGGTCCGACTTCCCGATCCGCGCGCCCACGTGGGTCTGATGTCGGGTGGGCAGCGGCAAGCTGTTGCCGTTGCACGGGCCGCCGCGTTCGCGTCTCGGGTCGTGATCCTCGACGAACCCACCGCCGCGTTGGGTGTGCGCGAGTCTCGCGGAGTCCTCGACTTGATCATCCGGCTGCGTGACGCCGGCCACGCCCTCATCGTCATTTCGCACGCAATGGATCACGTCATGGAGGTGGCCACGCGCGCGATCGTGATGCGCCGCGGTCGGAAGGTCGGAGAGGCAATACCCGATCGACATAACCAACAACGAATTGTTTCGCTCATCGTCGGAAGCGACACCTGAACTCAAATCACATCACCAGTTCCGACGTGTATCACCGCCGCTTTTGCGTCCGCAAAAGCGGGTCGCATCGACGGGCAGCCGTTGTCAAAAGGGATGGAAATGGGATGGCCGCTACAAGACGCATTTTCGCACTTACGGTGATCGCGGCGTTGACCGTGGCAGGTTGTTCGAGTTCTAAAAAGGCAGCAGCACCCGCGACGAGCGCGCCGGCAGCGACGACCTCCGCTGCCAGCACGCCGGCCGCGGCAGGCAGCGGTGCTCCGATCAAAGTCGGTCTGATCACCAAGTTCCCTGTCGACTTCTATTCCACGATGGTCTCTGCGGTGAAGGCGTATGCGACGGCGAATCCAAACGTCACCGTGTTGTACGCCCAGGGTAAGAGCGGCACCGACGACGCGAGCGAAATCGCCGCGATCCAAGACTTCGTCACCCAAGGCGTGCAAGGCATTGCTATTACCCCGACGAGCACCGCTGTGCAGCCCGCACTTCAAGCGGCCGTCGACAAGGGCATCAAGGTAGTTTTGATCGACAACGACATTCCAGGCTGGACCGGCAAGTCCTCCTACGTCGCCACCAACAACAGCGCCGGCGGTGCGGTTGCCGGAACCTTCCTTGCGAAGACACTCAAGCCGGGAAGCACGATTGCCGTGCTCCAGGGCGTGTTGGGTAACGCGTCGTTGCAGCAGCGCGTCACGGGCATGGAGGGTGCGCTCGGCACTGGCATCAAGGTCGTCGCTACGACGCCAACCGATTGCGACCAGACCAAAGGTTTGGCTGCGATGCAGGACATCCTGACCGCACACCCCGACGTCACCGCGGTCTATGGAGCGTGCGGGCCCCCGACCACGGGTGCCGTACAGGCGATCAAGGCGAAGGGTAAGACCGGGATTATCGTCGTCGGGTTCGACGCTGACCCGCCGCAGATCGCCGACATCCTCGCCGGCAACGAACTCGCCTCGGTCATCCAGTTCCCGGCCAAAATGGGTTCGATGGGCATCGACACCCTCGTCAAGGTGATCGAGGGCCAGACCGTTCCGGCCACCATCGACACCGGCACCGGCTTGGTGACGAAGGACAACGCGTCCCAATTCCAGTAAGAGTCGCCGTCGCGCCCTGCCGCTGGTGCTCGCCAGCGGCAGGGCATGACCAGCCCGAGACCAGCCCGAGATCCGCCCTATCCACGACCAGCCACGTCTCACAACCAGCCACGTCTCACAACCAGCCACGTCTCACAACCAGGGGTTGCCCAGTGCCCGTCATCCAGGCGGTGGATGTCATCGACGTCCGCTTCCCGACGTCCGTGGAACTGGACGGTTCCGACGCGATGCACACGGACGCCGACTACTCGGCGGCCTACGTCGTGTTGCGGACCAGCGATCCGGAGCTTCAAGGGTTCGGTTTGACGTTCACGATCGGTCGAGGCAACGACGTGTGCGTGGCCGTTGCGCGGCAGCAAGCGCGCGCACTCATCGGCATGGACGTCGACGTGATGCTCGCCGATATGGGCGCTGTGTATCGAGCGCTCACCGCAGATTCTCAATTGCGGTGGCTGGGCCCGGAGAAAGGTGTCGTGCACCTGTCGCTCGCCGCAGTGTTGAATTCGGCGTGGGATCTCGTCGCCCGCCGTGCGGGTAAACCGTTGTGGCGTTTGTTGGTCGACATGCCCGCCCGCGAGCTAGCCGCAGTCGCCGACCTGCGGTATGTGACCGACGTCCTGACACGTGACGAAGCCGAAACCATGCTCGCCGCGCTCGAGCCCACCCGCCAACAGCGCGTAGCCGAGCTCGAACGAGTCGGGTATCCCTGCTACACCACGTCGCCGGGTTGGCTGGGTTACGACGACGACAAGCTCGCCCGTCTGTGCAAGGAAGCGATCGAGGCGGGCTTTCGCCATATCAAACTCAAGGTTGGCGCGAATCTCGACGACGACCGCCGACGATGTGCGATCGCGAGGACGGCACTCGGCGCTGACCGTGATCTGATGCTCGACGCGAACCAGGTCTGGGATGTTCCGCAAGCGATCGCCTGGGTCAATGCGCTCGCGGACTTCAGGCCATTGTGGATCGAGGAACCGACCAGTCCTGACGACATCCTTGGCCACGCCGCGATTCGAGCAGCCGTCGCACCGATCAGGGTCGCTACTGGCGAGCACGGTCACAACCGCGTCATGTTCAAACAGCTTCTACAGGCCGGGTCGATCGACTACTGCCAGATCGACGCCGGTCGGCTGGCCAGCGTCAACGAGGTCATCACCGTGCTGCTGCTGGCCGCAAAGTTCGGCGTGCCTGTGTGTCCGCACGCGGGGGGAGTAGGGCTGTGCGAGATGGTTCAGCACCTGGCGATTTTCGACTACGTCGCCGTGTCGGGGAGCCTCGACGGGCGAGTCGCCGAATACGTCGATCACCTGCACGAGCACTTCGTCGATCCGTGCATTGTGAAGGACGCTGCGTATGTCGTGCCAACCGCGCCTGGCTACAGTACGCAGATGTACGCGTCGTCGGTCTCGCAATTCCGCTACCCGGCCGGAATGTACTGGGCCGCCGACGCCCTCGTCAGACGCTGATCGCGTTCTCGACGATCGCAGCGATGTCGACGAAGTCGACGGCGGGTCGCACGCCGTAGAGGCCGGTGACCCTTTCGACCAGTTGTTCGGAAAAGAATGCGTGGGCGGCGTCGGCGGAGTCCCATACATAGACATTCACGGCCCGCCGATTGTTCTCGTCGACGGTGAACACCTTGCTGTGCAGACCTGGCATGCCGACGAACGTTTCGCGGGCGTGTGCCGCGACGGACTCGACGCGAGCCTTGTCGAAGTCGCTGTCGTAATTGAAGGTGACGAATACTCCGATCATGGTGGTCCTCCTCATCAACGTCGGTTCAGGCCAAGGCTAGACCGGGCATCGAGGGAGTTGCTCAGCAGACTCTGAACGTCCACGCTTACGCGCAGGCACCGAGATGGCTTAGGGAGTCGGAATGTACCGGGAGAAGCTCGAGCTTGATGGACGGGTCGCGGTCGTCACCGGCGGAGCACGGGGGATTGGCCGCGCAATTGTCGAGGGCTTACGAGAAATGGGTGCCCGCTGCGTTGTGCTTGGCCTCGATGACGAGCAGGGATCCGCAGCCGTGGCGGCGCTGAGTGCAAGCGGACCAGCCGTCGCGTACCGCCACCTCGACGTCAGGGATCACGAGGCGGTCGCGACTGAGTTCGAGCAGATCGCTGCGATCTACGGTGCGATCGACATCCTGGTGACCTGCGCCGGCGTCGTGTCGCACAAGCCCACTGCGGATGTGACCGAGGCCGACTGGCGCTTCGTTCTCGACACCAATCTCGACGGAACGTTTTGGTGCGCGCGCGAAGCGGTCAAGCAGATGCAGCGGACGAATACCCGTGGTGCGATCGTGACCATCGGGTCGATGTCGGGGCTCATCGTCAACTTCCCGCAGATGCAGGCGTCGTACAACGCATCGAAGGCAGCGGTGCACTCACTCACCGCGAGCCTGGCCGCCGAGTACGCCGAGTCGGGCATTCGCGTCAATTCGGTCGCGCCGGGCTACATCATGACCGAGATGACGAAAGGCGGCGTCTCGGCCGAGTGGCTGGACCTGTGGACCTCTCACACGCCGATCAAGCGCATGGGCAGGCCCGACGAGGTCGCGTCGTTGGTCTGTTTCCTTGCCTCAGACGCGGCGTCGTTCATGACCGGCGCGACTGTCGTTGCCGACGGCGGCTACACCGTTTGGTGACCCCACCGCCGTACGGGCGCGGCTTCGGCTGCACCGTTACTGACCGTCGGCGAATGTTTCCATTCCGTGAACGGCGCGGTTGGCGCGAAGGTACAGTCGGCCCGCAAGTGCGAATTCGGTGGGAATTCATCAGTGGGCTCAGGGGGATGCGTGTTCAAGCGACGAGTTGGTTTGACCTTGCTTGTGGCGGTTTTGAGTACTTCCGGGGCATTCGTGGCGACTGCCACGTCGGCGGGGGCGATCAGTCCCGGCATCAAGGATCAACCCACAAACGGGGCTGGAACTGTCGCTGGAGTGCTGGCGCCTACGGCCGACAAGCCCGAGAGCAAGCTGTGGAACGCAGGCGGGCACTGGTGGGCCGACATGTGGAACAGCACCTCGATGCAACACGAGATCTTCGAGCTCACCGGTACTACGTGGACTACCACAGGCGTTGCGCTCGACTCGCGTGCGTCGACGCAGTCCGACACGCTGTGGGACGGCACCCACCTCTACGTCGCTTCGCACGTGATCGCCGATGACAGTGCGCACAACGTCGCTGCCAACCCGGCGAATTTCTACCGTTACACGCTCACGGGCAGCACGTGGTCTCTCGACAGCGGATTTCCGGTCGTCATCGAGAACGACAGCGTCGAGTCGATGACGATCGCCAAAGACAGCGTTGGCACCGATGTTCGCGACCTGGACGCAAGGCAGCCAGGTCTACATCGCTGCCACGACAAATCCGGCCGACGGGAGCCATGACCCGGTTGTCTGGGGAACACCGTTCATCCCGGCAGTCGCGGGTTTCAACGTGTCAGCTGACGACATCTCCGCAGTGGTGGCATACGGCGGCAACAAGGTCATGGTCATGTGGTCGAACCAGATCCAGCAGGGTTTCTACTACGCCATACACGACGACACGAACGACGTCAGCCACCCGCTTATGTGGACCGGAGGTATCGCCGCGTCGGGAACACTGAGCGTCGACGACCACATCAACCTCAAGTCGGACCCGTCCGGTGACGTTTACGCCGCGGTGAAGACGAGCCTGGACGCCGCCTCATCCCCGGTGCCGACCGACACCTTGCTTGAGTTGCTCGTCTTCACGCCCAGCGCCGGTACGTGGGCCTCGTACCCGTACAGCACCGTCGTCGACAGCGAAACGCGCCCGATCGTTCAACTCGATCCGACCGACAACACCCTGCACATGTTCGCGACTGGTCCGTGGACACCGGGTACCGTTCCGGTTTTCCAGGGAACGATCTTCGAGAAGACCACGTCGATGAGCAACCCGCACTTCCTTCCTGGCGCGGGGACGGCCGTGATCACGGACGGCTCGGTGCACACACTGAACAACGTCACTGGTACCAAGCAGACGGTCGATACCACGACTGGCCTCGTCGTGCTCGCCAGCGACGAAACCGCAGCAGGTTCTGCAGGCTTCTACTACC
Source organism: uncultured Actinomycetes bacterium (assembly GCA_963809135.1). Classification (GTDB taxonomy): domain Bacteria; phylum Actinomycetota; class Actinomycetes; order Acidothermales; family Acidothermaceae; genus PALSA-607. Next base: position 96,289 of record CAWEIG010000010.1, on the reverse strand, counting down.
ACGAGGACGAGGCGCTGAACGTCGCACCGGTCTCCGATTTCACTGACGCTCCGGGAATTGCGCCGCTGAGCGTGCAGTTCACGGACAACTCACCGAACAAGCCGACGAGCTGGTTGTGGAACTTCGGCGACAGCACGACGTCGACGTCCGAAAACCCCTCGCACACCTACGCGATGGCCGGAACGTACACGGTGACCATGAAGGCCACGAACGGCAATGGCAACAACACCAGCACGCAGATGGTCGACGTTGGGACGCCGGTCGCGTCGTTTACGGCGACCCCCATGTCGGGAGCCGCGCCACTGAGCGTGCAGTTCGCGGACACGTCGACGCAGACGCCTACGAGTTGGCTGTGGACCTTCGGTGACGGCACCACGTCGACGCTGCAGAACCCGCAACACAGCTACGCCGCCGGAACGTGGTCCGCCACGTTGACGGCCACGAACGCGGGCGGTTCGAACACCAGTGCGCCGCAATCGATCACCGCAGGTAGCGGTGGCGGCGGCGGCGGCGGCGGTGGCGGTGGCGGCGGTAGTGCTGCGGCCATGACCAGGCTCGCGGGCGCCGATCGATTCGGCACCGCAGTTGCCATCTCGCAGGCATCGTTCCCGAACGGCGGAGCAGGCGCAGTCGTGTTGGCGCGCGGCGATGACTACCCCGACGCACTTGTCGGTGCATCGCTCGCGGCGGCCAAGAACGCGCCGGTGTTGCTTACCGATGGTGCCTCGCTTCCTTCCAACACCGCGGCCGAGATCCAGCGGGTGCTAGCACCGGGTGGCACGGTTTACATCCTCGGTGGTACCGCGTCCGTGCCTGCAAGCATCGCAACGCAACTCACTGCCCTCGGCTACACGGTGATGCGGTACGCCGGTGCGGATCGGTTCGCTACCGCCGTCCAGGTTGCTAATGCTCTGGGCAATCCGAGCACTGTCTTGCTTGCATCTGGCGTCAACTTCCCTGACGCGTTGAGCGCCGGGGCAGCGGCCGCGAAGGTCGGCGGGGTTGTCCTGCTCACTGACGGGGCGACGCTCCCGGCCGAAACGAGTGCATATCTCACGGCGCACGGCACCACCGTGTACGCCATTGGGGGACCGGCGGCTCTCGCCGACCACGCGGCCACCCCGTTGGTGGGCGCGGACCGCTATGACACCTCCGTCGATGTCGCGAAGAAGTTCTTCACCAGCCCCACGGTGGTTGGCTTCGCGAGCGGCGGTGCATTCCCCGATGCGTTGGCTGGTGCGGCGTACCTGGCTCAAAAGGGCGCACCTCTGGTGCTCGTGGCGCCGACGTTGTTGCCTGCGGTCGTCAACACCTACCTCGTGAGCATGGCCGGCGCGGGGACGTCGGCTGCCATCTTCGGCGGAGACATCGCCGTGAGCGCATCGGTGCAGGCGGCGATCGCGGCGGCACTTCTGTAGGCGGACATATGGGCGATAACCCCACGAGGTCGGACGGCGCGACGTGCGTCCGGCCCCGTGGGGTTGCCGTATGTCTTCGTTCCGCAAACACCACGGCGAACGCAAGGTAAACTCCGCGCGTACGTAAGGCTTCGCTTGCATGGCTCAATTGGGGATCTATTAGTGGCCCGGGGGGGCGCGTGTTCAGGCGACGGCTCGTGTTGGGCGTCCTTGTAACGGCGTTGAGCGCTTCCGGTTTGTTGGTCGCTACTGCTGCGTCCGCTGGGCCCGGCGATTTCGGCTTCCAGGATCAGTCGACAGTCGGAGCGGGCACTGTCGCCGGTGAGCTGGCGCCGACGGCAGACAAGCCAGAGAGCAAGCTCTGGTACGCGGGCGGCCTTTGGTGGGCCGACATGTGGGACACCGTCTCGTCACAACACCACATCTTTCAGCTCAACCGTGGAACCGAGCAGTGGACCGACACGGGTGTCGTACTCGACGACCGCGCTTCGACGCAGTCCGACACGCTGTGGGACGGCAGCCACCTCTACGTCTCATCACATGTGATCGCCGACGACAGCGCGCACGCTCTTGCGAGCAACCCGGCGAGGTTCTACCGCTACACGCTTACTAGCGGTGTGTGGTCGCTCGACACCGGATTTCCTGTAGCCATCGAGGATTACAGCGTCGAGTCGTTGACCATCGCCGAAGACAGTCAAGACACGATGTACGCGACGTGGACGAGGGGTAAGCAGGTCTACATTGCCGCGACGACCACCCGAGCCGACGCGACGACGGTCACCTGGGACACGCCGTTCGTGCCTTCGGTTCCGGGGACGGCGACCACGGTAGAAGCCGACGACATCTCCGCCGTCGTGGCGTACGAGGGCAACAAGACGATGGTCTTGTGGTCGAACCAGGTCACGCCCGCCGTCTACTACGCCACGCATGACGACAGCGCCGACGCCACCCCGACGACGGGGTGGACCGGTGGTGTCGCCGCATCCGGAGCTCTGATTGCGGATGACCACATCAACCTCAAGACGTTCCAGTCCGATCCGTCCGGGCACGTGTATGCCGCTGTGAAGACGAGCCGAAACGACGCCGCATCGCCGGTGCTGACTGACCCTTTGATGCGGCTGCTCGTCTTCACGCCGGGCGCCGGCACTTGGGCCTCGTACACGTTCAGCACCGTCGCCGATAGCGAAACCCGCCCGATTATTGAGCTCGACCCAACGGACAACACGCTACATATGTTCGCGACCGGCCCGTCGACACCAAGCACGACGACCCAGGTCTTCCAAGGGACGATCTACGAGAAGACGACGTCGTTGAGTAGTCCGCATTTTGGGCCTGGCCCAGGCGCGCCCGTGATTAGAGATGCGGCGTCGGACTGGATGAACAACGCCACCGGCACGAAGCAAACGGTCGATGCCACCACGGGCCTCGTCGTGCTGGCGAGCAACGAAGCTACCGACTTCTACTGGCACATGGACGAGGCACTGAACGTGGCTCCGGTCGCCGACTTCACTGAGACGCCGACATCAGGCACCGCGCCGCTCCAGGTGCAGTTCACTGATCACTCACCTAGCAAGCCGACGAACTGGTTGTGGGACTTCGGCGACGGCACCACGTCGACAAGCCAGAACCCGTCGCACACCTACACAACGCCCGGAACGTACTCCGTCACTTTGCAGGCGAAGAACAGCTGGGGGACTTCGCCGGTCAGTTCGCCCCAGTCGGTCACCGTTGTCCCACCGCCGGTCGCCTCGTTTACCGAGGACCAGACTTCGGGTACGGCGCCGCTTGCCGTGCAGTTCACCGACGCGTCGACAAATACGCCGACCAGTTGGCTGTGGAGCTTCGGTGACGGCAGCACGTCGACAACCCAAAACCCGCTGCACACCTTCGCGACGGCCGGAACGTATTTGGTGACCTTGCAGGCGACGAACGGCTCGGGTACGTCGCCCGTCAGTCCGGCTCAGTCGATCACGGTCTCGGCTCCCATTTCGGGCAGCACCGGCGGTTCGGGCGGTAGCACGGGTGGCGCTAGCGGCGGCGGTGGCGGCGATCCGGGTATGAGCAGGCTGTCGGGCGCCGATCGCTTCGCTACTGCGGTCGCCATCTCGCAGGCGTCGTTCCCTAACGGCGGGGCGGGCGCGGTCGTCCTGGCGCGTGGCGACGATTACCCTGACGCACTTGTCGGAGCGTCGCTGGCTGCGGCTAAGAACGCGCCCGTTTTGCTCACGGTCGGAGATGCGCTTTCTTCAGATACGGCGACCGAAGTCCAGCGGGTGCTGGCACCGGGCGGCACTGTTTACATCCTCGGTGGTCTCGAGTCCGTGCCGGACAGCGTCGCCACCGAAGTCACCGGGCTCGGCTACAACGTGGTGCGGTACGCCGGCGCGAATCGGTTCGCTACCGCCGTCCAGGTTGCTGATGCTCTGAACGACCCGTCGACTGTCCTCCTCGCGTCCGGCACCAACTTCCCTGACGCGCTGAGCGCCGGGGCTGCCGCCGCGAAAGCTGGCGGTGTTGTCCTGCTCACCGACGGGTCGACGCTCCCGGCCGAAACCAGCGCGTACCTCGCCGCGCACGCCACGAAGGTCTACGCGATCGGCGGGCCCGCGGCCGCCGCCGATAGCGCCGCCACGCCGCTTGTTGGCACGAATCGGTACGAGACATCCCTCGACGTAGCGCAGCTCTTCTTCTCCAATCCCGGGGTGCTTGGTTTCGCCAGCGGCGAGGCGTTCCCCGACGCGTTGGCTGGCGCCGCCTTGCTGGCCCACCAAGGGGCGCCGCTGATTCTCACGGCGCCGACGGCGTTGCCGGCTGTTGTCGACACCTACCTCGTCAGCCTGGCCGGCACGTCGACGACCGCCTTCATCTTCGGCGGAGACAACGCCGTCAGCCCATCGGTACAGTCGGCGATCGCGACAGCGCTGCAGTAACGCAACCTGGACACCTGTCCGCCGCGACGATTAACTTGCTGGCGATCAGGGTCGAGCTGCCGGGGATCTTGATTGTGACGGCAGGTCGGACTGTAGCCGCGCCGGCCTAATTGGTGTGGTCGATCCCGCCGCAGCGGAGTTCATTGGAATTGCGTCTGGAATGCGGATTGAGCACGAATCGAGAAGCGCGGCAGACCGAGCCTTACCTAGCGTGGTTGCTGTCGGTCGGCGTCGTGTTCGTCCCTGGTGAGATGCTGTACCGGTTTCAGCGACGTCCTGTGGCCTTACTGCGTTGATTACGTCAGTCTTGCCGGTCTGCGAAGGAGATGGTTGTGCGTCGGTTGGCTGAGTTCGTGCTTGGACACCGCCGGTGGGTGCTGGCGTTTTGGGGCGTCGTGCTTGTTGCCGGCATTGCGTTATCCGGCAAGACCACTAACCGGCTGACCATCGACTTCTCGCTGCCTGGGCAGCCGGGAACGGTCACGGCGCACCAGATCAAGGCCGACCTCGGTAACGGTGGTGACACCGACCCGTACCTCGTGTCCGTGACCTTGCCGGCCGGGCAGGTCGTTTCGGGCAACACCGACGCGGTTGCGAAGGTCTTCAGCGCCGTCGAAAAGAGCGTGCCAAACGTTCGGGTACTCGACGAGGCGAACACCGGCGACAAGGCATTTCGGACCAGCGACGGGCGGACGGCGTATGCGCTGTTGTTCTACCGCTTCAATCCGTCGCCGACGGCGAAGCTGCAGACCGATGCGATCCGCGCCGCCGCCACCTCAGCAGCACCCGCCGGTGCCACGATCGGGGTGACCGGCGAGGACGCGCTCGCGGTCGGGAACTCTAGCGGCGGCCCTGGGGTACTCGGCGAGACATTGCTCGGCGCGCTCGGCGCGCTGATCGTGTTGGCCTTCGTGTTCGCATCGTTCTTGGCGCTACTTCCGCTCGCAGTGGCGGCCGTGTCGATCCTTGCGACTTTCCTGATGCTGCTCCCGATCACGTATCTCACGAACGTGTCGTTCATCGTGGAGTTCTTGATCGCGCTGATCGGCCTGGGTGTGGCGATCGACTACTCGCTACTGCTCGTCACGCGATGGCGTGAGGAGCGCGACCATGGTCGCGACAACCATGACGCCGTTGTCGTGGCGATGCAGACCGCAGGCAAGGCGGTCGTGTTCAGCGGCGTTACCGTCGCTATCGGCCTGCTGGCGCTGGTCGTGTTGCCGGTGCCGTTCATGCGCAGCATGGGGTACGGCGGCGCGCTGATACCGCTGGCGAGTGTGCTGACCACGCTGACATTGACCCCAGCGATCCTGGGTGGGATCGGGCCACGGGTGGATTGGCCGCGGATCCGGCACGAGAATCGGGCCAGCAGGTTCTGGGGCCGGTGGGCTGCGCTCGTGGTGCGCCGCCGGTGGATCGCCGCAGGTGCTGCGTTGGTCGCGCTATTCGCGCTAATCAGCGTGTTCTTCGGCATCAAGATCGGTTTGGCATCCTCGAATTCCTTGGCCAAGAGTGGCCCCGCTTACACCGCGTTGCAGACCCTGGAGAAGGGCGGTGTCACCACCGGCACGCTCACTCCGATGGAGATCCTGGTCAGCTCCGACCAGGCCCGCAGCACAGCCGCGCGAGTCGCCGCCGTCCCGGGCGTCAGCCACGTCTTCATTTCGACGGACCCCAGCAGCACCCGCAACGGGCAGACCTCCATCGTCGCCGTCCCGGATCAGGAAACGGTGAACTCGCACAGCGTGGGGGTGGTGAAACGGGTGAAGGCAGCAGTCCATGGGCTGCCGGGTGTCGTCGGGGTAGCTGGGGTCGGCGCGGCGCAGATCGACTTCCTCCACGCGGTCTACGGCAACTTCCCGCTGATGCTGCTCATCATCGCGGTGTTGACGTATCTGCTGTTGGCGCGCGCGTTCCGGTCGCTGCTGCTCCCGCTGAAAGCCGTCGTCCTCAACCTTGTGTCATTGGGAGCAACGCTGGGCTTGATGGTGCTGTTCTGGCAAGACGGCCACGGCTCGAACGCGATCTTCGGCATCGCCGCCACCGGCGCGGTGACCTTCTGGATCCCGTTGATGGTGTTCGCGTTCTTGTTCGGACTGTCGATGGACTACGAAGTCTTCATCCTGTCCCGAATCCGCGAGGAATACGACGCGGCGAAGTCGACCGACGCCGCAGTTATCGAAGGAGTTGGACGCACCGGCCGCCTTGTGACCAGCGCCGCCTTGATCCTGTTCCTCGCTTTCGCTGCGCTCGCCTCCGGGCCTGGGACCGACCTGAAAACCCTGGCCACCGGCCTCGGCTTCGGCATCCTGCTCGACGCCACTATCGTTCGCGCCGCGCTGGTGCCATCCCTCGTCTCGTTGTTCGGCTCCTGGAACTGGTACCTACCGGCGAGCGTTGCGAAAATCCTGCGCGTGAAACCGTCCTACCCACACACCGAACACGACGCACGGGCACCTATCGCCGCCGACGTCTAGCGCAGAGCGCCCGGATCGCCGACGGGTGATTCTCCTGGTGTGGCGGAGTCGCGCGAGCATCGCAATTCCGGCGGCGATCCCGGTGAAGCCGAGAGTCATCAGGCGCGGGTCGGATTTGTCGACTCCGAACGCCGCCCAGCAGGACAGCTCCGCGAGGATGAGCCACCACGTGCCGCGCGAGACTCCGGTGGGTCGATCCGTTCGATAGGCCGCCCAGATCGGCGGTGTGATCTGCAGGAGAAATCCTGCTGTGAGCAGGGCGCCGAGGACGCTGCGACCGACCACGACGCAGGCCGCGGCGAGCAGCGTTGCCCAGCCAATCGTCGAGTAGTGCCGGCCGCACCTGTGCTTTGCCGCGAGTGGCGAGCATCGTGGCGAGTACGCCGGCGAGCAGCGTTGCGGCGCACGCCGGCACCAGCGCCGTCCAGTAGTGAAAGAGCGCGAAGTACACCGCCCACGCGGCGTTGTTCACGCTAGTAAGCGTCGCCCACGGCCATGAGACACCAGCCGTGTCGTCGGATCGACGGAGCTTGGCCAACTGCGGCACGAACTGTGGGATCGCGAAGACTGCCGCTGCGAGCGGCGCGTAGTCGACGACGTCGGGCATGCGGCCTCCACAGACGAATCTCGCTTTGTCGATGGAAAGATAGCCAACATACGCGGGCAATATCTGCTCAGTATTTGCGGCAAACGCGCGGAGAGTGCAACAATCTTGGTAATGGATGCTATCGATCGCAAGATTATTGCCGAGCTGGAAGCAGACGGACGCCTGACCCTCACGGAGTTGGCTGAGCGGGTCAACCTCACCGTGTCTCCATGTCATCGCAGGCTTCGCGAGTTGGAGCTGTCGGGAGCGATCCGTGGATACCGGGCTGTCATCGATCCGGCTTCGGTAGGGCTCGGCTTCGAGGTTCTTGTCCACGTCACGATGGATCGCGAGGATGCCCCGACCATCGCGAAGTTCGAAAGCGGTTTGGCGCAGGTGCAAGAGGTGCGCCACGCGGAGCGTCTCTTCGGCGACCCCGACTATCTCGTACGGATCGCCACCACCGACATCGCCGCGTACCAGACGCTTCGTGACGAAAAGCTCGCGACGCTGCCAGGCGTGCAACGTCTCACGTCGACGATCGTGATGAAGCGCATCGTTAACGACCGGCCGTTCCCGATCGCGCGCGCCACGATGAAGCTCCCGACGCGCCGAGGGAGGATGTTGAGATCTGAATGAATGAGCAGCGATTCCTCGGAGCTCCTCCGCCACAGTTGGCGGCTATCGAAGCGGCGGTGCAGTCGCTCGCATTCTCTATGTCGTGCGATCCGCTCACCGGCGAATTGCTACGCGCCTTGGCGGCATCCAAGCCGGGCGGGCGGATCCTCGAGCTTGGCACGGGCGCAGGCATGTCGAGTGCGTGGCTCCTCGCTGGCATGAGCTCCGATGCCGCCCTGACGACCGTTGAGAACGAGCCGGTGCTGGCAGCGACAGCTCGGAGAATCCTCTCCGAAGACTCACGCGTTACTTTCGTCGAGCAAGACGGCGCTGACTTCCTGCGTCAAGCAAAAGGTGAGCACTTTGATTTGATCTTCGCCGATACATGGCCAGGAAAATTCGAGTACCTCGACGAGGCTCTCGCCTTGCTGGAAGTGGGCGGGTTGTACATCGTCGATGATCTGAACCCGCAGCCCCAATGGCCCGCCGGACACGGGCCGAAAGTACCCATCTTGCGGCAGCGACTGCGTTCGGTTCCCTGGCTGTCTGTGGTTGAGCTGGACTGGTCGACAGGTCTTCTGATCGGCACGCGTGCATGGTGAGTGTCGAGGACGCACCCACCGATGAGTTTTGGCCGTGCGAGCCGTCGACTGAGCGAGGCCACGTCAATCGGAGGTGTCGAACGTGCGCAAGGTCGTCGTGTACGAGCTGTTGTCCCTCGACGGCGTTGCGGAGAAGCCTGAGGGATTCTTCGCTGACTGGGACGACGCGATGGACGCCAACCTCGGCGCCGTCATCGCGACGCAGGATGCGGTCATCCTTGGCCGGCGCAGCTATGAGGAGTGGTCCGAGTTCTGGCCGGGCAGCGAGATCGAGCCCTTCGCGACGTTCATCAACGGGGTCACGAAGTACGTCGTGGCGGCTCGCGGGGCGATGGTAGTGAGACATCGTTGCCGGTCTTCGACGTGACCTGGCAACGATGTCTCGCCTGTGCGCGCTCCACCTCGGGTTCAGTGTGTGGATTGAGGGACCTGCCCGTTGTGGACGCTGCCGCCGGGGGCGGGTGGGTTGCCGGGCTGGTCGAGGTTGGCCGCTGCTGGCGCCTGGGGTATCTGCTCGTTGTAGACAGCGCCGCCAGAGATATCAGTGCTGCTTGGCCCGAAGTGGGTGGTCGGGTGATGGGGTTGCGTGTGCTGGATGTGGTCCCAGCTGACGATGGTGGTGACGGTCACGAGCGCGAGGCCCACGGTTAGGGCTGCAAGTAACCGACCGCGGCGCTCGTGCTCCGCGTCCGGGCGTCCGATGGTCAGTTCGTCGGTCTGCGGGGTCGAGGTGGTCATGGTGTTCTCCTTGGCGTGAGCTCCTCCGATGGGAGCCGGTGTCGCCACCGTGGGCACGCGCGGTGTCACATCCCCGTCGAGCTGGTATCACGTCGGTATCGCGCCCATTGACCCGTCGGGTGCCAGCTTCGACACTCCCAACATGGGGATCGACGTGCTCGGCCCGGTACTCGTTGCGGGTAGTGACGCGCGCCTGGGCCATCGCGATCGGGTGATCTTGTCGGCGCTTGCGCTCGAGCCTGGTGAGGTGCTGTCGCCGGATCGCCTGGCGGACGCGCTGTGGGGCGAGTCGCCGCCGAAGTCCTGGCCGAAGGTGGTGCAGGGCTCCATGATGCGGTTGCGTCGCGCGCTTGGTCCTGACGCCATTGAAACAACGAGTAGGGGTTATCGCCTGTCGGTGTCGGATGATGAGGTCGACCATGTTCGCTTCGAGCGCTTGGTGGCCCGTGCGCGGGGGTTCGCGGCCGTTCGCGAGCCGGCGCGGGCGGTGACGACCTTCGAGTTGGCGCTTGCCTTGTGGCGTGGACCACCGTTCCCTGAGCTCGAGGGCTGGGATGCGGGTCGCGCGGAGGCTGCCCGGCTCACTGAAGTGCGCCGGGCGTCAGAGGAGCAGTTGGTGGAGGCGCGGCTGGCCGCCGGCCGGCCGGTCGAGGCGGTGCCGGAGGCGCGTCGGCTGGCGGCGCGCGAGCCTTACCGTGAGCACCGGTGGGCGCTGCTGGCGGTGGCGCTTTACAGGTCTGGTCGTCAGCGCGAAGCGCTCGATGTCATACGGGGTGCCGCCTCGACGTTGCGCGACGAGTTAGGTCTTGATCCCGGGCGCGAGCTCGCGGATCTCGAGCAGGCGGTGCTGCAACAGGACCCGGCCCTGCTGATGGTTCCTGACACGTTCGTTGGCACTGGCGGAATGTGTCCGTACAAAGGGCTTCGGCCCTATGGCGCCGACGATGCAGACGTGTTCTTCGGACGCGACGAGGCGGTGGCGGGATGTCTCGCCCGGCTGGCCGACTCGCCGCTCCTCGTGGTTGTCGGCCCGTCCGGTAGCGGCAAGTCTTCGTTGGTCGCGGCCGGGGTCGTGCCGGCGCTGCGATCGGCGGGACGGCGGGTGGTGCAACTCAGCCCCGGGACGCAGCCGCTGGCGACGCTGACCGCGGCGATGGCGAGCGAGCAGCCGGGAGTTGCCGTGGTGGTCGACCAACTCGAGGAGCTGTTCACCGCAGCGGGTAGCGAGGTCGACGCGGATCCGTTCTTGTCCTGCCTCGCCGCGCATGCCGAAACGGGTGCGCTCGTGCTCGTCACACTGCGCGCCGATTACCTGGCAGAGCTTGCCGTATGCCCTGCCTTTGCCCGACTCGCGGAGCGGGGTCTGATGCTTTTGACTCCGATGACTGAGGCCGAACTGGAACGGGCAATCGAGGCGCCGGCCGCGCGGGGCGGCCTGCTGCTCGCGCCGGGCCTGGTCGATTTGCTGGTGCGCGACGTCCTTGGCGAGCCCGGGGGATTGCCGTTGCTGTCGCACGCGCTCGCCGAGACGTGGGAACGTCGCGAAGGCCATGTGCTGACCGTCGAGGGGTACACACAAACGGGCGGCATCCGCGCTGCGGTGGCGCAGTCGGCGGAGCGGCTCTACGACTCCCTTCCGGCCACGGACCGCGTCGCCTTGCGCACCGTGATGCTCAGATTGGTGACCCCGACTCCCAGCGGCGACCCGGTCGGCACCCGCGTGCCGGCCCGGGTGTTTGCCGGTGACGGCGAGACCGCGCGGCTGCTCGACGTCTTGGTGCGTGCTCGACTCGTCACAACCGACGCGGAAACCGTCGCCATCGCGCACGAGTCGTTGACTCGGGTGTGGCCGCGCCTGCGGTCGTGGCTCGACGAGGACGTCGAGGGGCAGCGGATCTTCCAGCACCTGCAGGTGGCCGCCGATGGCTGGAACGCCCTTGGCCGACCAGAAGAGGAGCTCTACCGCGGGGCAAGATTGCAGTCGGCGCTTGAGTGGCGCGAACGTAGCCGACCCGTCCTCGCCAACGCCGAGATCGAGTTCCTTGGCGCGTCGGAAACACGTGAAGATGACGAGCGACGACACCAGGACCGCGCGCTTCGACAGCAGATGCGTCGCAACCGACAACTGCGCGCAGCACTCACAGCGGTCGTCTGCATGCTCGTGGTCGCTCTCGCAGCCGGCACAGTTGCTGCGGTGAGCAGTCGCCATGCCCGGGCGGCCGCAACCGAGGCGGAGGCCGCGAGGTTGGGCACTGCAGCCCTTGTGCAGCCGCAGGCCGACACAGCGCTCCTACTCGCCCGGCAGGCCGTCGCGCTCGCCGCTACACCGACTACAGAAGGTGGCCTGCTTGAGGCCATCGGCCGCGACGGCGGTCTCGCCGGTGTCGTCGGTGTGGTCGGTCCCGGCGTGTCGGAGTTCAACGGATATCCGTTGGCGAGCGACGATCTGGTGAGCGCCGACGGCACTCGCGTGCTCATGAACGGCGGCAACGGCGTCGACCTGATCGACACCAGCACTGGTAACTTCGTCGGCGGCGGCCCGTTGGAGCTCCAACCCGCCGACCCGGGCACCGGGCCGTTTCCCGTGGGCTTCATCGACGGCGGGCGTACCGCCCTCGTTTCTGTACAGACATCGTCCGCCGTGCCCAGCCGGTCGATTCAGGCGTTCAACGCCTCGAACGGCCACCCGATCGGTAAGCCGCAACTCGTGCCCGGCTCAGTGTCGGGGCGCGTCACGGAGATGGACAGGCTCCGTATCTCACCGGACGGCCGGACGCTCGTGTCCGTCCTGGACCGGTCGGTGCGCATGTGGAAACGAAGCACAAGCACCAGTGCATGGGGTGCGTCGTTCCAGTTTGCGTTGCCCTCCCTGCCGCCGTCGCTGCCGGACGGAGGAGACATCTTGCTGTCGGCGACTTTCAGCACTGACGGTTCGCGGGCGGCGCTCTTGCTGTCGCTGACCGGACCACCGTTCGGGCAACCTCCAAATGTCGGCATCGTGGTTGACACTGACGCGGCACAGTTGCTGCTGCCGTTGGTTGTCCCGCTGCTAACTGCCGCACCCGAGGTGATCGCGATCTCGCCAACTGGCGATCGGATTGCGATCGGTTACCAAGACGGCTCGGTCGCGCTGCGCGTACTGTCCGACGCCCAGTTGGTTCTTCGCATCCCTGGCACGTCGGAAGCAACAGCACTCGGCTGGACGGCGGATGGCGCCCGTCTGGTTGTCGGACACGAAGACGGCAGTCTCGATGTGTTCAACAGCAACCCACTTCAGGCTGTTGTCAGCTACACCGCGGGCGAACGTGCTGTACAGATCGCTGCATTACGTGGTGATCGCTTGATCAGCCAGGACTCTTCGCAAGCCATCACCGTGTGGTCACTTGCTGACACAAACGGATTCATGCGGGCAACCACGATCGATGCAGCCAACTCGATCGCGGCCGGACCGTCCGGCACGGTGGTGGCTGTCGGCGATACGGCCGGGATGGTCTCCCTGTATTCGCAAAAAACCCTCGCCGCGCTGCCGCTACACCTGTCACTCGGCCCCTACACGAGCCCGGACCCTACTGCGGACCCTGATTATCACGATCGCGTCAGTGCGCTGGCAATCACTCCCGACGGATCCGCCCTGATCGCAGCCGACCGTGTCGGACATCTGCGGATGTGGTCTCTACCGGATGGTCGCCTGTTGTGGTCCCGCGACGACGTGCCCACGTCATACCTCGCGATCTCGCCAAACGGAAGCTACCTCGCAACATCGGGGTCAACACAGGACCCGACTAACCAGGACCCGGACGCGTATCCAATATCGACCCGCCTGACCGTGTGGGACCTTGCGACAAAGCAGCCGGTGCTCACCGACAACCTCCCGGGCGTGACAACCAACGACCACGCGACACCGAAGCCCAGAGCGGTGGTTTTCTCACCCGACTCGAAACTGCTCGCGGCGGCATTCATTGAGGAGACCTTGGTCTTTGCGGATTTTGCGGAGCATCCTCGACAGGTGATCATCACGCCGCAGTCCGCTCCGAATAACTCGGCCATCGTCTTTAGCCCGGACGGGAAACAACTGTTCGTTCAGGATTTCAACGGGAAGGTCACCGGCTTCGACCCGCACACGGGGCGGTCGCTCGCGACCTTCCCCGCCCCGGCGAGTGGCTTTAGCCACCTCCTGTTCACAGTCGGCGGCCAATGGTTGGTCGGAAGTGATACCACGGCGATCTACGTATGGGACGGTCGAACCCGTCAACTCGCGGTCTCGCAGCTGTCGCTGCCGTCGGACGGCGCAACCGATGCCCTTGCGCTCGCTGCCACCACTGACCATCGCTTGTTCGTCGCGACCCAGACCAGTCTGGTCGCGATCGACATGGATCCATCCACCTGGGAAAGCCAGGCGTGCGGCATGGCTGGGCGCACTTTGACGCGCGCGGAATGGACTCAATTCTTGCCCGGTCGCGCCTACGCACCCGCGTGCCGATAGGACGTTCAAAAATTTCGGACGTGGTGCGCCGCCAGGGACTTGAACCCCGAACCCGCAGATTAAGAGTCTGCTGCTCTGCCAATTGAGCTAGCGGCGCGTGAGCCGAGAGACTACCAGCCGCCATCTGACGGCTGACTGAAGAACGTTTCAGGCCGTGCGTGCGTGCGCGGCTTCCGGGATCACCAGCACCTCGTCGTCCGCGCTGATGCCTTCGCGTTCGAACATCTCCTGCGAGCGTGGGCCGGCCGGGTCGATCAGGTCAATGAGGAGGGTTATCGGCAGGCCGCGACCGAGCGCCGTCATGAGCGGGTGCTCGGGCGGCTCTGGCAACCGGATCACCTGGTGAGCGTTCATGGAGCTCCTTCCCGAACCGCCCCGATGGCGAGTTACATTGATGTAGTTCGGTCATCCGGACGCAGACCTTTAGCCCGTTTGGCGCAATCTTTTCCAGACGCGCGTTAGGCCGAACGGTCTACCGGGTCGGGATCGGTGAGCGGGTCGGCCCCTGGGCTGCCAGGGTCCGTCGGCCATGGGTCGAGCGGCTGCCGGTCGGCGTCCGCCGTGAAGGAGACCGCCACCTTCACCTCGGGGCGTCGCTCCTCCATCATGGCCAGCCGCTGATATGTGGCTCTGTCGGCCGGGGTCAGTGGCGGCTGCGTAAGCGAGCGCGGCCACAGATGATGACGCCGAACCACATTGATCTCGGCGGAGTAGAGCGTCAGCTGTGCAGCGAGGAATAGCCATGAGAGCAGGCCTATGACGATCGCGAAGAAGCCGTACGTGGCGTTCGCGTGGGCGAGCGAATGTCGGATGTAGTAGCCGCCGAGCAGCTGAAGCCCCTCCCACAAAACGGTCGCGATCACGACGCCCGGCGCGACGTCACGCCAACCCAGTGGCTCACTCGTCAGCACGATGAAGACCACGAAGAACACGCCGAGATTGACGAGCAACGAGACGAGCAGAGTCCACACCCAGCCGAGTGGCCCGTGCAGCCACGCGGTTCCGAAGCTGGCAAGCGTCGTGGTCCCGACGCTGGCGATGCCAAGAACTGCGAGCCAGAAGTAGCCACGCAGCCGACGGCCGAAGAAGTTCGGCCACGATTTGTACGGCACGTTCCACACCGTGTTCATCGCATTGACAGCGGCCTGGCCCAGACCCTGCGCGCCATAAAGCGTGCCGAGCGAACCGACCACCACCGCGAGCACGCTGCCCTTCAGTGGCGTGTCCTTCTGCAGTTGCGAACCGATGATCGGGAAGTTGCCGAGTGCACTGGACAGAAGTCGTTGCTGGAGGGCGGGATCGCCAGCGAGCACGAAACCGAGCACGGTTGCCATCAGCAGCAGCAGTGGGAAGAGCGCGAACAAGCCGTAGTAGGCCATCAGCGCGGCCTTGCCCCCGGCCTGGTCGTTGCCGAATTTCTGCATGACCGCGATCGGCACCGCAAGAACGGGGTGCTGCTGCTGGTAACGGTCGAAACGGCGGAAGCCCCGCTCGACCGCGTTCATGGCGGGCGTCCCTTCGTCCGTGGCTGACAACTACCGGTCTCTATACCCGCAACTGTCCACCAACCAGGCCGCGCGCGAAACGCAGAAGGGCAGCACTCGCGCGCTGCCCTTCCGACTGCTGCGTGGGGTGAGCGACGGGGCTCGAACCCGCGACCCCCGGGACCACAACCCGGTGCTCTACCAGCTGAGCTACGCCCACCACGGCTCGGTCAGTGTAGCCCGATCAGGCCGGCGGCTCGGCGGCGTCTGTGGGGGCCGGCGCCTCCTCGGCGGTGATCGACGCCGAGATCGTGCGGGCGGTGGTCGTATCGGGCCCGGGCTGCGGCACGAACATTGCCTCGCGGTAGTAGCGCAGTTCATCGATGCTTTCACGTATGTCGACAAGCGCCCGGTGCCCGCCCTTCTTCGCCGGGCTCGCGAAGTACACCCGCGGGTACCAGCGCCGCGCCAACTCCTTGATGCTCGAGACGTCGATCATGCGGTAGTGCAGGTGGTCGTCGAGCTCGGGCAGGTCACGGGCAATGAAGCCGCGGTCGGTCGCGATCGAGTTTCCGCACAGGGGCGCCTTGCGGACCTCAGGGATGAACTGGCGGACGGCGGTGAGCAGCTGCTGTTCGGCTTCCGCCAGCGTGATCCCCGTGGGGAGTTCGTCGAGCAGTCCCGATGCCGTATGCATCGCGCGCACCACGTCCGGCATCGTGTCCAAAGCCTCCTGCGGAGGCTTGATCACCAGATCGACGCCGTCGCCGACAACGTTCAGCTCGGCGTCGGTGATCAAAAGGGCGACCTCGATGAGGGCGTCGACGCGCAGGTCGAGGCCGGTCATCTCGCAGTCGATCCACACCAGATAGTCGCTCACACGGCCCACTCTAGATCGTGCCTGATCGGTGCTCGTGTCTGCGACTGGCCGGTTAGCCGCCTATGTACGACATCTCGACCTTGCGGGGCCTGGTGTGTGCCGCGTGGGCGCTCCGCAATTCCGAGTAACGGTCGGCTCGCGCCGTCCAGATGCCGCGAACCGCGGCGTCGAGGTGCTGGTCGACCGCGTCGACGGTGTCGTCGCTGTCGTTGGCACCGGACCGAACCACCGCCCGCAGGTCGTGCCCGGTCGAGGCGAACAGGCAGGTGTAGACCTCGCCGATCGCGCTCAGACGGGCGCGGGTGCAGGTGCCGCAGAACGGCTGGCTGATCGAGGAGATGACCCCTACCTCACCCCGGCCATCGAGGTAGCGGTACCGGTTGGCGACCTCGGCCGAGTACGCGGGCGGCACCGGTTCGAGCGGCCATTGCGCGCCGATTCTGGCGAGGATCTCAGCAGCGGGGACGACGTCATCGAGCCGCCATCCGTTCGTGTCGCCGACATCCATGTACTCGATGAATCGCATGGTGTGGCCGTGTTCGCGTGCGTAAGCGGCCAGCCCCTCGACGTCCGCATCATTCCAACCTCGTCGGATCACCGCGTTCAGCTTCAACGGCGCGAACCCCGCGGCAGACGCTGCTGCGATGCCTTCGAGCACCGACCCGAGCGTCACCTCGGCATCAGCGACGCTCGCGAACGTCTCGGCGTCGAGAGTGTCGAGGCTTACCGTGACCCTCGTGAGCCCGGCCGCCCGCAGCGGTTCGGCGTAGCGCGCGAGCAGTGATCCGTTGGTGGTCAGGGCTATGTCGTCGACGCCCGCCACTGCGGCAACCATCGCGACGAGGTCGGGCAGCCCGACCCGCAGGAGCGGTTCGCCGCCGGTCAGCCGAACCTTCGTGACGCCGGCGCGGGCGAACGCAGCCACGATGCGGGTGATCTCTTCGAAGCGCAACAATTCCTCGCGGGGCAGGAAAACGAAGCCAGGCCCGAAAACCTCGCGCGGCATGCAGTAGCGGCAGCGCAGGTTGCAGCGGTCGGTCACGGACACGCGGAGGTCGCGGACGCCACGGCCCCTCGTATCGGCAGGCGGGTCGGCAGGCGGGTCGACAGGCGTTGTCACGGGGGTTGTCAGAGCGAACCGCCGTCGCTCGGGATCGGGGCCGGCAGGTCGGGCAGGCCGAAGTCGATGCCGGGTTGGCCGAGTAGGTTCGGTTCGCGCTTGCGCCCGTCAGGGTGTTCGACGAGCCACGCATCACTCACCGCGCGCGCGACGGCCTGGTGCAGCCGAGCCTGAAACATGGTCGGGATGATGACGCCGAGCCCGCGCTGATCGTCGGTCACGATGTCGGCGATCGCCCGCGTCGCCGCCTGCTTCATCGCAAGCGTGACCGTCGTCGCGCGCGCATCGAGCGCACCCCGGAAGAAGCCCGGGAAACACAGCGCGTTGTTGATCTGGTTGGGCATGTCGGACCGCCCGGTCGCCAGGATCGCGTCCTTGCGGGCTTCCTCGGGCAGCAGCTCCGGCTCTGGGTTCGACAACGCGAACACGATCGGCTGCGGCGCCATCGCTTGCAGCAGGTCGGGGTCGACAGAACCGCGGCGAGCCGTGCCGATAAACACGTCGGCGTCGCGCAAGGCTTCTTCCATCGTGGTGATCCCGCGCGGATTCGACCGCGCAGCAAGAGTGCGGTGGTGCGGGGGCGTCGCCGGGCCTTCGGTGAGCACGCCGTCCTTGTCGAAGATGATTAGATCTTTCACGCCGGCGTCGAGTAGTGCGGAGCAAATCGCCGTGCCCGCTGCTCCACAGCCGACATGCACGACGCGGACGTCGGGGAACGTGCGGCCGGTGATGCGGCAGGCGTTCAACAATGCCGCCGATACGACCACGGCCGTACCATGCTGGTCGTCGTGGAAGACCGGGATGTCGAGTTGTCGCTGGAGTTCGGTCTCGACCTGGAAGCAGTTCGGCGCAGCGATGTCTTCGAGGTTGATGCCGCCGAAGCCCGGCGCGATTGCGAGTGTCGCATCGATCACCGCTTGCGGGCCCTTCGCGTTAAGGCACAGCGGGTAGGCGTTGACTCCGCCGAATTCCTTGAAAATAAGGGACTTTCCCTCCATGACCGGCAGTGCGCCCAGCGGACCGATGTCGCCCAAGCCGAGCACCGCAGTACCGTCGGTGACGATTGCGACGGACGATCCCTTCGCGGTGAGTGTCCACGCCGATTCAGGCCGGACGGCGATTGCTGACGCGATGCGCGCGACGCCGGGAGTGTAGGCCATCGACATGTCCTGCCGGGTGCGCAGCGAGGTGCGCGCAGTGACCTGGATCTTGCCGCCGAGGTGGTACAGGAAGGTGGGGTCGGAGGTGTGGCGCACCTTCACGCCGGTCTCGGCCTCGAGTGCTGCGGCGACCTCGTGCACGTGGTCTTCGTCGAGAGCGAGCATCGTGAGGTCGACGGTCGCACCCGAGGTCGTGACGTCGACAAGGTCCATGCCGGTCACGACACCGCGCGCCTCGCTCACAACCTCGGCGAGACGGGGGAGCAGGGTGGGATCGTGCGGAGCCATCACACGCATCGTCACGGTGTAACCCGCACCCGATGGGCGGGGCCGACTGGGGGTCATCGGTGAATCGGTCATACCTCATGATGCCGTAAACCGCGTCACTAGGCTCGGTGCATGAGCCTCGCCGTGGCAGCGATCGCGTTCGGCGTGGTCTTCCTCGCCGAGTTGCCCGACAAGAGCATGGTCGCCTCGCTGGTGCTGGGCACCCGGTTTAGGCCTCTCTACGTGTGGGTCGGAGCCGCGGCTGCGTTCGCCGTCCACGTCGTTATAGCTGTCGCCGCGGGCGGTGCGTTGTCGCTGCTCCCGCACCGCTTGGTCGAGGGCATTGTCGCCGTTCTGTTCTTCGCGGGCGCTGCGCTGCTGCTACTCGGCAACGAGTCAGGTGAAGAAGAAAAGGGTGTCGACGAGACAGGTCAGCTCGTCGAGATCGCCGCGCCGACCCTGCGCCGGGTCGCCTCCGTGAGCTTCGCGGTGATCTTCGTGGGGGAGTGGGGCGACATCACCCAGATCGCGACCGCCAACCTGGCTGCGAAGTATCACGATCCGATCGGTGTCGGCGTGGGCGCCCTTCTCGGGTTGTGGACCGTCGTGGCCATCGGCGTCGTTGCCGGCTCGAAACTGGTCGAGCGGGTGCCGTTGGTCCTGGTGCGTCGCATCACCGGCGTGATCCTTGCCGTGCTCGGAGTGGTCAGTGCAGTAGCTGCATTTCGCAGTTGACCGTCGCCGGTCGGCGTTTCGATTAGATTGCGATGATGACCCCGACCCAGCTGCGTGCCTACTCCGCAGTTGTTCGGCACGGCTCGGTCAAAGACGCCGCCGCAGAGATCGGGGTCACCGAAGCCGCGGTATCCCTCCATCTCGGACAACTGCGGAAGGAACTCTCGGACCAGCTGTTCACCCGCACGGCAGTGGGGTTGGCGTTCACGCCGGGTGGCCTGCGGTTGGCGAGCAGGGCAGCGGAGATGCTCGGTTTACAGGCCCAGACGATCCGTGAGGTTACGCAAGCCGGGCACGGTCGCCGACTGCTACGCGTCGCCGCGACCAGCCTGTTCGCGGAGTACGCCGCACCTGGTCTGATCGAGATGTTTGTTGGCCGTGCTGATGATTTCGATGTCGAGTTGAGTGTGCGGCCGCCGGCGCAGTTCGAGGCTCTGCTCGCGTCTCGTGCGGTCGACGTCGCCATCGGGCCGCGGATGCCGAATCGGCCGGGGGTCCTGGTCTGCAAGCCGTTCTTGAACTATCACGTCGTCGCGGTCGTGGGGTCGGGGCATCCGCTCGCAACCGTCGCCGTTGCGCGGCCTGGAGTTTTAAAGGAACAGACGTGGCTGCTCGGTCCGTCGGCGGCGGGCGAGAGCGGCGTCGTTCCCCAACTCTTGCGGCAACTCGACATCCCTGAGGAGCGCCAGCGCATCTACCAAAGCCATGCGGCTGCGCTCGACGAGGCGAAGCGCAACAACGGCGTCGCGCTCGCAGCATCGTTCGCGGTCTCCGCCGACATCGCCAACGGCCGGTTGGTTGTGCTCAACGGTCCAGGACTGCAAGCCGAGGGTGCGTGGGCAACGCTGACACTGCCCGAACATGGTGTGGTCCCCGCAGCGGCTGAGTTGACCCGATTCATCTCGACGCCGCGCGCGATCCAGGCGATGTTGAAGGGATCCGGCGTACACATCGGCCACTTCAGGCCGTCGGTGCACGTCACCCTCTGGAAGTAGCCTTCGCGCGCCCGACCGCTTCGAACGCATCGCCAAGTGCTCGCAGGTTGTGTGCGGGCAGCAGATCGTGGCAGTAGGGCAACGCCGCGGCCATCGCTGCAACGAGCGGCGCGAAGCCTGACGCCGCGACCCGCGGATTCATCCAGATCACCCGGTGCGCGCGCCGGTTCAAGCGTGCCATCGCGGCGGCGAGCGCTTCCGGCTTGTCGCTGTCCCACCCGTCGGAGGCGATCACGACGACGGCTCCGCGTACCACGCCGCCGTGCCGCGACCGCAGCAGCGCGTCGAGGTTCGACGCGATGCGGGTTCCACCGAAGCGATCGACGACAGTTGCGGTTGCTTGTTCGATAGCAACCTGCACCGAGCGATGCGCGAGAACCGGAGTCAGCCTGGTCAGGCTCGTGGCGAACGCGAAAACCTCGGCATCGGCGTGCAGCACGGCCGCGCGCATGAGGTGCAGATACGCCGCCGCATGCGCCTGCATTGACTGGCTGACATCGCACAGCATGACGATGCGGCGCGGCCGGTACGCGGGCGCGCTCCGCACGATATGCAGCGTCTCCCACCCGCTACGTCGCGAGCGCACCATCGTGGCGCGCAGGTCGACATACCGGCCGCCCGCGTGCGGCTCGAGCCGGCGGGTGCGTCGAGCCGGCCAGTTCGTGAACGCGGTTTCCAACCAGGCGCCCAGTTGCTCGAGCTCGTCCGGGCTGAGTTCTTCGAATGGGGTCTCTGCGAGGCCGACCAAATTGCTCGGCAACCGTTCGGGAACGGCTAGCAACGAGGCGGTGTCTTCGCTCGCCCCGGAAATGGGTGGCAGGGTCGCCCACGGCAACCCCCCGCCGTCCTCGATATCGTCACGACCTCGCGGCAACGGCGCGAAACGATCGTCGGGACCTTTCGTTGGCGAGGCGTCAGGCGACCTCCTGCTGTGCGGATCAGCATCGAGGCCCATGCCGTCGAACGCCGCGGCGAACACTCGGTCGAACATCTCGATGTCGCTGTGGCGGTGCGTGAGGCTGATGCGGGCAAGCCAGTAGAGCTCCGATCGGGTCGAGGGCGGCTGTGCAGCGAGGGCACTGGAGAACGTGCCGGCGCTCGGCAGGTCGACGTCGACGCCAGCTGCGCGCAACCGCATCGTGAGTCCGACCGCGAACGCGGCGCGATCGACGCCACGCAGCATGCCGCCCACGACCGGCCGCTTATCGAACGATGACGTAGATGATGATGCCTGCGACAACGACAAGGCCAACGACGGGCAGCAGCCGTTTCGCGACAGCGCCGCCGGCGAGCTGCGTGAGATTGACGGCCTCGGGTTCTTGGGTTGGCCGGAAGACCGGTGTGACGACAGCGGCGGCATCCGTCGCGGCCGCGGCCGGCACCGACGAGCCCGGTGGCTCGGGGGTCGACATGACCTGCTTTTCGAGTGAGTCGACGAACTGGGTGAGCAGCTTGCCGCGACACCTCCTTGATCATGCCGCTGCCGAACTGCGCGAGCTTGCCGCTGATCTTGAGATCGGTGCTCGACGCGTGACCACCGTGCGGTCGCCGTCGGCGGTCAGCTGTGCGGTGATGATCGCCGTCGCGTTGCCGGCGCCACGCGAGTCCCGGCCCTTGGCATCGATGACCGCGTGGTAGGTCGCGTCGTCCTTCTCGACGAACGAGGCAGTGCCCGCGAACTCGCTGATCACCGGACCGACCTTGACCTTGACCTTGCCGAGAATAGACGTCGCCTTGTCGCCGGTGAGCTGCGCGCCCGGCATGCACGGCGCGATGCCGCTCGAGGTCGGTGAGCACTTGCCACGCCTCGTCGATCGGGCACGTGGACGCGTGAACTCATTGTCGATCTTCATCGGTGCCTCGTTGCACATCGGTGAGTTGTCAGGGGTGACGGCCCGGACGTAGCCCAGCTCGTCGAGCGCGGCGACGACGTGCGCGGTCGTCAGGGGTCTTGGCGATCGAGCCGAGCGTGCGCAGCACGTCGGCGCGGGTGAGCTCGGTGACGCCGAGGCACGGACAGGGCCGATACCCAGTCGATGGTCTCCGCCAGGCCGGGTGTCTTGTCGAGATCGAGATTGCGGACCCGTCCGACGAACTGCGTGGTCGGTGCGATGAGCGCCTCGGTTCGCCGCGGGACAGTGCGCCGGACGATCTCCGTCGCGCGTTCGGCGTCGGGAAATCGATCCAGTGGTAAAGGCAACGGCGGCGTAGGGCGTCGTGCAGTTCTCGGCTTCGGTTGGACGTCAGTACCACGATCGGGGGGCGCTCGGCGGTGAACGTGCCCGAGCTCGGGAATGGTGACCGAGGACTCGCCGAGGAACTCGAACAGCAGAGCCTCGAACTCGTCGTCGGCCCGGTCGATCTCGTCGATCAGCAGCACCGGCGGCGCCGGCCCGCGATGGCGAATCGCCTTCAGAATCGGGCGCTCCTGCAAGGAATTCCGCGGTGAACAGGTCGGCGTCACCCAGCTGCTCGTGCCGTCGACTCGGCCAGCCGGATGGCGAGCAATTGGCGCTGGTAGTTCCACTCGTACAGGGCTTCGCCGACGGTGAGTCCCTCATAGCACTGGAGCCGGATCAGCGGGGTGTCCAGCGCGCGGGCCAGGGCTTTGGCGGCGGCGGTCTTGCCCACCCCGGGCTCCCCTTCGAGCAGCAGCGGCTGTCCGAGCGCGAGCGCAAGGTACAGGGCTGTCGCCAGACCCTCATCGACCAGATAGTCGACGGCATCCAGCCGAGTCGCGCTACATCCGCGGCGTCGCGGAAAGGCGTGGCTCATATCGCCAGCCCCTGGCTTTCGCCGCGGTCGGCGCGTCGCGCGCCAGCAGCGAGCTGGTAGTCGGCCCCGGTGTCGACGTCGACGCGGCACCCGGCCGTCGACCTCGACCTCGATGACCGGATAGCGGCCGGACTCCAACAGCTTCCAGACCGCCTTGTCTCCGTGCAGGGCGTGCAGGTCGGCGAAAACCTCGCGCTGAACCAGAAAGGATGGCCGATGCCGTCGGCGTAACGGCACACCCCGATCGGTGAGCCCGCTGCTGCGGCGACGAGTCGTGGGCACTGTCGCGGTTGAATCGCCTGGTTGATCGCCGAGCAGTAGCACGACCCCGTCGGTTCGGGACATCGACCGCAAATCGACTCCGGCCGCGATCGAGGAGCCGCAGCCGGTCCCGAAGTCAGGATTTCTACGACACGAACGTCGCTGAAGTCGATCTGCCGGCGGATCTCACGGCGCCGCTCCTCCGAGCGTCACGATGAGCTCGTCGAATCCGCAGTCGCGGGCCCTTTCAGTGTCGCGCGAAGCAGCGTCGTTCCACGGTAGGGCAGCAACTGCTTGGGCCGGCCGAGTCGGCGAGAAGAGCCGGCGGCCAGGACCAGGCCGGTGACGAACACCGATTCGTTACCCGACCTCCGCTGCGAAACTGTTCGCGGCAGCCCGGGCTGCAGAACCAGTGGTCCTGCCGTCCACCCGCAGAGGTGGGGTCGGGCAGACAACCACCGTCATCCCGCAGATGGGGTCGAGAGCTCTGCTGGGCTCGCTGGACGTCGGCTTTCGCCGGTGCGTACGAGTCCCTCGACCCGGATCGGCGCGTACCACCTCCGCCATGATCGAGAGCCGCGATCTCCAGTGGCGTGCGGGCACCGATGTCGATGCCGACCGGAGTGCGGATACGCGCTCGCTCCTCGGCGGTGAGCTCCATCGCCTCCACGACCGACTTACCCGCGGCGCCTGCTCGCCACCAGCCCGATGAAGCCGTCCCCGCGTCCAGCGCGGCTCGGATCGACTCGTGCTCATCGTCGCCGTGAGTGGACACGATGACGCGCGATCGGGCCGGCTCAATCGTCGGCCGTCCCTTCGACGACTCGGCCGACGCGAATGATCGCCTGCGCGAGACGGCCTCCGCGTCGGCGTCGGGCGTACCACCGTGATCTGCGCGGGTGGGGTCGCCGGTTGAAGGAAAATCTCCAGCGCGCCGCCCGACAGGCAGGGGTTCACCACCACCCGGGCGCCCGGGGACTCAGGGAAGCTGCCTTCCCCGTCCGGTAGTACGCGTAGCAGCATCGGTTCGTCGTCGCGCAGGGCGTCGAGTGCCGCCGCGCGGACCGACTCCTGTGCGCACTGCCCGCCGACAAAGCCCTCCATCGTCCCGTCTGCCGGACGATCGCGTCATCGCCAGGACGCGCCGACGTCGGCTTCTGCGCGCGGACGACCGTCGCATGCACGAACGGCTCGCGCCGGCGATCAGGTCCTTCGCCGAGCGGTCAGCGTGGCGTCCTCGGGTTTCGTCACACCGGCGGCCGGTCGCGTTGCCCTGCATGGTCTCCCAGACCCGCGACGGCGTGAGCGGCATGTCCGCGTGCCGAATGCCGAACGGTTTCAGCGCGTCGACGACCGCGTTGACGATCGCCGGCGGAGATCCGACGGTGGCCGACTCGCCGACACCCTTGGCACCGATCGGGTGGTGCGGTGATGGCGTCACGGTGTGCCCGGTCTGCCAGTTCGGGCACTTCGAGTGCGGTCGGGATCAGGTAGTCCATGAGCGAACTGCTCAGGCAGTTGCCGTCTTCGTCGAAGGCGATCATTTCCATCAACGCCATGCCGACGCCGTCCGTCAGACCGCCGTGGATCTGTCCCTCGATGATCATTTCGTTGATACGGGTGCCGCAGTCGTCGACCGCCACGAAGCTGCGGACCTTCACCTGCGCCGTCCCCGGATCGACGTCGACCACGCAGATGTAGGCGCCGAACGGGTACGTGAGGTTCGACGGGTTGTAGCAGATCTGTGCTTCAAGGCCGCCCTCGACGCCCGGCGGCAGGTCGCCCGCACCGTGCGCACGGAACGCGATCTCCTGGATCGTCACCGACTTCGACGGGTCGCCCTTGACGTGGAACGAGCCCTTCTCCCATTCCAGGTCTGCAACCGACACCTCGAGCATGCCCGACGCGATGATCTGCGCCTTGTCGCGCACCTTGCGCGAGACGAGTGCGGCGGCCGCACCCGAGACCGGTGTCGACCGGCTGCCGTACGTGCCCAGGCCGAACGGGGTGTTGTCGGTGTCGCCGTTGACGACCTGGATGTCTGCCGGTGGGATGCCGATCTCCTCGGCCACGATCTGGGCGTACGTCGTCTCGTGGCCCTGACCTTGGCTCATGCACGACACGCGCAGCACGGCCTTGCCGGTCGGGTGGATCCGTAGCTCCGAACCGTCGGCCATACCGAGACCGAGAATGTCCATGTCCCTGCGCGGGCCTGCGCCGACGGCCTCGGTGAAGAACGCGACGCCGATGCCCATCAACTCGCCGCGCGCGCGCTTTTCGGCCTGCTCCTTGCGCAGGTCCTCGTAGCCGGCCATCTTCATGGCCAACCGCATCGCGGGCTCGTAGTTGCCCGAGTCGTAAACCCAGCCGGTCTTGGTCGTGTAGGGGAATTGTTCGGGCTTGATGAAGTTCTTAAGGCGCAGTTCGGCCGGATCCATCTTGAGCTCGTATGCGAGGCAGTCGACGATGCGTTCGACGAGGTAGACGGCCTCGGTGATGCGGAACGAACAGGCGTACGCAACGCCGCCCGGTGCCTTGTTCGTGTACACCGCAGTCATCTTGCAGAACGCGGCCTCGAGGTCGTAGCTGCCGGTGAAGACGCCGAAGAACCCGGCGGGGTACTTGATCGGAGCAGCCGTGCCGTTGAAGGCGCCGTGGTCGGCCAGCACGTTCGTGCGGATCGCGAGGATCTTGCCTTCCCTCGTCGCCGCGATCTCACCGCGCATGATGTAGTCGCGCGCGAAACCGGTGCTGACCAGGTTCTCCGAGCGGTCTTCCATCCACTTCACCGGTTTGCCGATGACCAGCGACGCGACGATCGCGCAGACATACCCGGGGTAGATCGGGACCTTGTTGCCGAAGCCGCCGCCGATGTCGGGGGCGATGACGCGGATCTTGTGCTCGGGCAGGCCCGAGACCAACGCGTACACGGTGCGGTGCGCGTGCGGCGCCTGGCTCGTGGTCCACAACGTGAGCTTGCCCGCGACCCGCTCGAAGTCGGCGACGCACCCGCACGTCTCCATCGGTGCCGGATGCACGCGGGGGTAGACGATGTCCTCGGTGACGACGACGTCGGCCTTCGCGAACACCGCTGCCGTCGCTGCCTCGTCGCCCGTCTGCCAGTCGAAGCAATGGTTGTCCTTCTTGCCTTCGAGGTCGTCGCGAATCAGTGGCGCATCGGGCGCGAGTGCCTGCCGGACGTCGATCACTGGGGGCAAGATGTCGTACTCGACGTCGATCAACTCGAGGGCGTCACGCGCGGCGTACCGATCCTCCGCGACGACGAACGCGACCTCCTGGCCCTGGAACCGCACCTTGTCGGTTGCGAGCACGGCCTGTACGTCGTTCGACAGCGTCGGCATCCAGGCGAGACCTTTGGCGGCAAGGTCGGCTCCGGTGATGACCGCCTTCACCTTCGGGTGGGCCTGCGCGGCGCTGACGTCGATCTTCACGATCCGGGCGTGCGCGACTGGCGACCGCAGGATCGCAAGGTGCAACATCCCCGGCAACTGGATGTCATCGACGTAGTGGCCCATGCCGCGGATGAATCGGGGGTCTTCCTTGCGGAGCATCCGGCCGTGGCCGACCGGCTTGAGGTCGTTGTTGACGAAATCTGCGGTGCCGACCGGGCGGTCTTCGACGGCGGTCATGCTGTCGCTCCCGCGGTGACGGCCGCTTCCTTGGTGGCGGCTTCATTCGCGGCGGCCCACTTGATCGAGCGAACGATCGTCGTGTAGCCCGTACAGCGACAGATCTGGCCCGAGATCGCTTCGCGGATCTCGTGATCATCTGGATCGGGGTTGCGGTTGAGCAAGGCGCGGGCTGTCATCATCATGCCCGGGGTGCAGAATCCGCATTGGAGTCCGTGGCACTCCATGAACCCTTGCTGAACCGGGTCGAGAACGCCGTCCTGCTCAAGGCCTTCGACGGTTCGTACCTCGTGACCGCCGGCCATCGCCGCGAGAACCGTGCACGACTTCACCGGCTCGTTGTCGAGCCAGACCACGCAGGTGCCGCAGTTGCTGGTGTCGCAACCCCAGTGGGTACCGGTGAGCTGTAGCTGGTCACGCAGGAAATGGACCAGTAGTGTGCGACCCTCGATCTCCTCGCTGACCTCGGTGCCGTTGACCGTCATCGACACATGCATGATCAGACCTCTGTTCCGTTGATGCGGGCGACGGCACGGCGTAGCGCGCGTCGGGTCAGTTCATTAGCCAGGTGCCGCTTGTATTCGACACTGCCGCGCATGTCAGTGCTGGGAGTGCAGTTGTCAGCCGCGATCGCGCCCGCTTGGGCGAAGAGCTCTTCCGACGGCGCCTGGCCCCGCAGCGCCTGCGAGATCGCCGGGATGCCCGTCGTGTTCGGGCCGACCGCCGCGAGGCCGACGCGCGCGTCGGTGATCAAGCCGCCGTCCATCCACACCGCGGCGCCGCACGAGACCACCGCCCAGTCCCCGGCACGCCGCTCGACCTTCTCGTAGGCGCTCGACCCACCCGGCCTGATCGGCAGGCGCACCTCGATCAGGATCTCGCCGTCACCGACCGCGGTCTCGTATGGCCCGCGGTAGAAGTCCTCCATGCTGACGACGCGCTCGCCGCTGCTGCCGCGGATCACGCAGCTCGCATCGAGGGTCGTGCAGACCGCGGAAAGATCCTCCGATGGGTCGGCCTGGCACAGCGACCCGCCGATCGTTCCTCGGTTGCGAACCACCGGATCCGCGATCACCCGCTCGGCGTCCCGGAAAATCGGGAACGCGTCGCACAGGGCGTCTGACTCGAGGAGCTCGCGGTGGCGGGTCAGCGCCCCGACGCGGATCTGGCTCGGCTCGACGGTGATGTAGCCCAACTCGTCGTGCAGGTCGTTGATGTCGATCAGGTATTCGAAGTTCGCCAGGCGCAGCTTCATCATCGGGAGCAGGCTGTGACCGCCTGCTACGAGCCGGGCGGAACTGCCCAGCCGCTCCATGAGCCCGATTGCTTCCCCGACGGTGCTCGCGCGTTCGTATTCGAACGGTGCAGGTACCTGCATGGTGGACCCCTCGTTCCTGCGTGCCCGGTCCGTGCCCTACTCCTTGCCGCAGTATCCGTGTCCGAACGGCAACGTTGTCAACGCCACCTAAGGGAATGCTTAGGTCGCTGGACAGGGGCCAAACGTGGCCGCACGATGCGGACGTGAAGGAACTCGTCGGTGACATCGATCAATGGCGCCGGGCGGGTCGGCGCGTGGCCATCGCCAGGGTGGTCGACATCGAGGGATCCGGTCCTCGTGAGGCGGGGGCGAGCATGGCCGTCTCCGAAGATGGCGAGGTTGCGGGCTCGGTTTCGGGCGGTTGCGTCGAGGGCGCGGTGCTGGAAGCGGCGCTTGAGTCGCTGGCCACCGGCGAGCGCACTATTCACACCTTTGGCTACTCCGACGACGATGCGTTCGCGGTCGGACTGACCTGCGGCGGCACCATCAGGCTGTTCGTCGAGCCGCTGGAGTGGGATGCCGAGATCGAGGAGCAACTCCTGGCCGCCCTGCGAGCCGACGCACCGGTCGCGCTTGCGACCGTCGTTGCGGGTCCGCATTCCGGCGCCAAGCTCTTGTACCGGCCGGTTGGCGGCGTGACGGGCAGCCTCGGCGACCCCGATCTCGATCGGGTAGTGACTCGTGACCTGATCGGAGAGCTTGAAGCCGGGACGACGAGGGTGCGGCGGTACGGCTCGCGGGGTGAGGTGGGGCGGGAAGAGGTCTCGGTCTTCATCGAGTCGTTCGTCGCGCCGCCGCGCATGATCATCTTCGGTGCCGTCGACTTCACGGCCGCGCTCGTCCGCATGGCTAGGGTGCTCGGGTTCCAGGTCACGGTCTGCGACGCGCGCCCCGCCTTCGCGACCCCCGCGCGTTTTCCACTCGCCCATGCGGTCGTCGTCGACTGGCCCGATCGCTTTCTCCACGGCTTGCAGGAGAAGCTGACCTCGCGTGACGTTCTGTGCGTGCTGACGCACGATGCCAAGTTCGACGTGCCGGCGATCGTCGCGGCGCTCGAAACCGAGGTCGGCTACGTCGGTGTGATGGGAAGCCGGCGTACCCACGCCGACCGTCTGGAGCGACTGCGCGCCGCTGGGGTCGACGAAGCCGGCATCGGGCGCTTGCACGCGCCGATTGGTCTCGATCTTGGTGCGAGGACGCCGGAGGAGACCGCGGTGTCGATTTGCGCCGAGATCATTTCAGTGCGTACCGGTCGCACCGAGATCCGGCCACTCACCGACAGCGACCGGCCGATCCATGAAGCTCCTGTTGCGGTGATGTGATGGCCTGTTGCCTGCTCGTCCTCATCGTGGTCCGCCGGGTAGCCCGGGGGGTCGCGGCTCTTGCCCCGAACTCGATGCACCTGACGCGTGCCGCCGTGCCACCGCAACCACCCGGCGTCCTATGAGTTGCAGGTGAGCGTCGACTGGGCCCGCGTGGTCACGAACTGGCAGACCGACACCCTTTCTCTCATCGGGATCGCGCTGGAATGCGTGACCGCGGCCCTCTACGGATTCGGGGTCATGCGCCTCCGGCGTAGCGGCCGTCAGTGGCCGGTCGGGCGATCGGTGAGCTTTGGGTTGGGGCTGCTTTCGCTCGCGATCGTGCTGCAGTCGGGGTTCGCTTCGTATGACGACGACCTGCTCTGGGTGCACATGACCCAGCACCTGGTGTTGATGATGCTGGCCGCTCCGTTGCTCGCGCTCGGTGCGCCGGTTCGGCTGTGCCTTGCGGCGGGGTCGGTATCGGTACGCCGATTCGTCGTTGGCGTTTTGCACGACCCGAGCATGCGGATGGTGACAGGCCTGACGGCGGCGGTGCTCGTGCCGCTCGACTACTACGGCTCGATGGCGGTGTATGTCCTAACCCCGCTGTATCGGCTCTCGGAGTTGAACCAGGGGTTCCACGAGTTCGTGCACGTCTACTTCCTGGCGTGCGGACTGCTGTTCTGGGTGCCGATCCTCGGCCTCGACCCAGCCGCGTGGCGGCCAAGCCTGCGGCTGAAGCTCTGGCTGGTCACGGCCGGTGTGCCGATCTACATCGCGATCGCCGGCGCGATGTACGCAGAGGGTCGTTTCATCACGCCGGCGCACACCCTCGGCGACATCCATCGCGGCGCGCTCGCCATGCTTACCGGTGGCGTCGCCTTGAGCCTCACCGGCGTCGCTCTTCTGCTCCACCGGGACCGCAAGCGTCGGGTGGCAGTGCAGCGCCGCAGCGTCGAGCGGCGGGTTTCGGTGTCGGTATGACTCCGGTCAACGACAGGCTCGGGCGACCGGTACGCGACCTGCGGTTATCGGTCACCGACCGCTGCAACTTTCGCTGCATCTACTGCATGCCGCGCGAATCGTTCGGGCCGGAGCACGCGTTCCTGAAGCGCTCGGAGATCTTGAGCTACGAGGAATTCGCCCGCCTGGCAAGCATTTTTGCCGACCTCGGCGTCAGCAAGGTGCGTCTCACCGGTGGGGAGCCGTTGCTCCGTCGCGACATCGAAACGCTCGTCGCGATGATCGCAGCGACGCCCGGCATCGAAGATGTTGCGCTGACGACGAACGGCTCGTTGCTCGCCGCTCGTGCGCATGCGTTGCGCGCGGCGGGGCTCGATCGCGTGACCGTGAGCCTCGACAGCGTTGACCCCGAGATGTTCGCGGCGATGGCCGACAGCAAGCTCGGGTTACAGACGGTTATTGACGGCATTGCGGCCGCGCATGCTGCGGGCCTGACACCGGTGAAGCTCAACGCCGTTATTCGTCGCGGCTTCAACGACAACGGCATCGTGGAGCTCGCAGAATATGCACGCGCCGGCGGCCACATCCTGCGGTTCATCGAATACATGGACGTCGGAACGTCGAATCACTGGATGCTCGACGAGGTCGTGCCCGCAGCCGAAATCATCGCCCGCATCGACGCCGTCCATTCGCTAGAAGCGTTGCCACCGTCGCGTCACGGCGAGGTCGCGCAGCGATGGCGCTACACCGATGGCGGCGGCGAGATCGGCATCATCTCCTCGGTGACGCAGCCGTTCTGCACCGACTGCACGCGCGCCCGAGTGACCTCGACCGGCGAACTGTTTACCTGCCTGTTCGCGTCGAGTGGGTTCGACCTTCGAAGCATGCTGCGAAGCGGTGCATCGGACGACGGGGTGCGGGCGTCGATCGAAGGTGTCTGGTCGCGCCGGGTCGATAGGTACTCCGAGCTCCGTCAGCGGTCGGCCAAAGATCTGCCGCGGGCCGAGATGTCCTATCTGGGCGGCTGACGCGCTACTCCGGCGGCATTAGATCGATGTCGAATTCATTGCCCTCGGGGTCGGCCATAGTTCGCCACTGGAACCCCTCAAGCTCGCGGGTGTTGCCCGGCTCGAGCCAGCGCCCGCCGAGCGCCACGATCTCTGCGGTAGCCGCGTCGAGATCCTCGACGATCAGGTCGAGGTGCACCCGGTTCTTGCCCGTCTTCTCTTCGGGGACGCGCTGGAAGCCGACGGTCAGGCCGTCCTTGGTCGGCGACAGCATGATGAACTGACCGTCCCCGACGGTGGAGTCGACCTCGACGCCGAGCACCGCGCACCAGAATTGCGTGAGGCGTTTGGGGTCGGTGCTGTCGATGGCGAGGTATCCGACCGAAGCTTGCATCGCAATCGCCTCCCATGTGTAGGTGTGC
The DNA here is from genome assembly GCA_963809135.1 of uncultured Actinomycetes bacterium. GTDB lineage: Bacteria > Actinomycetota > Actinomycetes > Acidothermales > Acidothermaceae > PALSA-607. Next base: position 64,096 of record CAWEIG010000010.1, on the reverse strand, counting down.
CGTCGCGGTGAATCGTAGATCGGGCCCGCAGCGCGGCCGTCCTCGGACCGTAAGCCTTCGAATCTCGCGGGCATAAACACCGCCGGGTAGCGTTGGAGCGTACGCGAGAAGCACCTTCAAGAGGGCGGACGACGAGGAGTATGACGATGGCTGACACGACCGAGCGCGCGGTCCTTGCGGGGGGATGTTTTTGGGGGATGCAGGACCTCATCCGTAAGCGTCACGGCGTGATCTCGACGCGGGTCGGATACAGCGGTGGCGACGTGGCAAACGCGACCTACCGCAACCACGGAAAGCATGCCGAGGCAGTCGAGATCATCTTCGATCCGACCCAGACCTCCTATCGCGACATTCTCGAGTTCTTCTTCCAGGTCCACGACCCGACGACGCGCAATCGCCAGGGCAATGACATCGGCGCCAGCTATCGCTCGGCCATCTACTACGCCGACGACGAGCAGAAGCGGGTCGCGCTCGACACCATCGCCGACGTCAACGCGTCAGGCCTGTGGCCCGGCGACGTGGTCACCGAGGTCGAGGCGGTCGGGCCGTTCTGGGAGGCAGAGCCTGAGCACCAGGACTACCTGGAGAAGTACCCCAACGGTTACACCTGCCACTACCCGCGACCGAACTGGAAGCTCCCGAAGCGCAGCGAGGCCGTCAGTTCGTAGGTTCGGCGAGCCTCCATGACCGACAGCGTCGACGACCCTCATCCTTGACCTCCTCAAGTGGCTGGGCACCGGCCCGCGTCCCTACGAGGAGGTTCTGGATGCATGGCGTACCTCATGCCCGCGCCTCCCGGTGTGGGAGGAGGCCACCGACCCGGGATATGTCGAGCGACACCATGCGTCGGGAATCGGACGATCCGTTTCGGTGTCCAAGCTAGGTGCGGAGTACCTGCAATCCCGTCGCCGCGAAGCCGCGCGCTGAGCCTGAGTAGCGCCTGACCAACGATTGGAAACCCAATGCCGGATCTTGAACGCAACAAGGCTGTCGTCGTCGACTACTACCAAACGGCATTCAACGGTGAACCCGAGAGGGCAGTCGCCGAGCACATCGGAGATCGCTACATCCAGCACAATCCGCAAGCGGCGGACGGCCCTGAGGCGTTCATCGGGTTCGTGCACTGGATTCGCGGCGAGTACCCGCAGCTTCAGCTCGACATCAAGCGTGTCATCGCCGAGGGCGACATCGTCGTAACCCATGCGCACTTGACTCTGACGCCGGGCGAGCCTGGGCAGGCGCTCGCCGACTTCTTCCGCGTCGAGGACGGCAAGGTCGTCGAGCACTGGGACGTGGTCCAGGAGATCCCTGCTACCTCGGCCAACTCGAACACCATGTTCTAGCCCGGCCCGAGCGTCGTCACGAACTCGGCGACTGCGGCGTTGCAGCGGCGCCGGTCGCCGGTCGCGAGCAGATCGAGAAGCGCACCACGCAGGACGGCGAGTGCAAGCGTGCGTTCGACCAAACCCGCGGCGGTGCGGCGGCGTCTCCCGCTTTGCGCGTCGGCGAGGATGCCGAGCCAGTCTTCTACGGTCTGGTGAGCGAAGCCCGCCCAGACACCGTCCGGCTCGATAAGTGAGCGGCCGTACGCTTCGACCCACAGGCACAGCAGCGGGCGATGGGTTTCGTCAGCCAACCAGTGCCAGACGGTCGTCACGGATTCGGGGAAGCCGGCCGGGTTCTCGCTGGCGCGACGTTCATCGAGCATTGCTAGTTCGTCGCCGCGCGCCTTGGCTAACAGCGCGCGAACGAGCCCGTCCTTCGAGTCGAACAGGTAGAGCAAGACGCGTGGGGATGAGCCGATGGCGACGGCAAGCGGCCGTAACGATAGTTCCGACAGCCCATGCGCGAGCACGTGCTGGTAAGCGCGGTCGAGTAGCTCTTCCTGCCTCGCCGACGGAGGTCTTTCGCGGTAACTCATGACGCGCTAGTCTGCCACTGAAACGACTGTTTCAGTAGGTGAGGTGTACATGGCAGAACTGACGGTGCGACAACTCGGACTTCCAGGAGACTTGGGGTGGGTCGTCGGGGCGCATGGAGAGATCTACGCGACAGAGTTCGGATGGGATACCAGCTTCGAGGCTTTGGTCGCCGAGATCGTGGCTAGCTACGCGGCGGTGCACGACCCGAAGCGGGAGGCAGCTTGGATCGCCGAAGTCGACGGTCGCCGCGTGGGCTGTGTGTTCCTGGTCCGCAAGGACGACGTGACCGCGCAGTTGCGCATCTTGCTGGTGGATCCTGCAGCACGTGCGCGCGGCATCGGGACTCGGCTCGTCGAGACCTGCCTCGCCTTCGCCCGCCAGGCCGGATACGCGCGCGTGGTGTTGTGGACCAACGATCCGCTCGCGACTGCGGCGCGGATCTACCGAGCTGCCGGGTTCACGCTGACGCACGAGGAACCCCACCACAGCTTCGGGCACGACCTCGTCGGCCAGACCTACGAACTCGACCTACTCGCCCGGGACGGGCTCGCGTAGTTCCGGCTGGTACACCGCGAGGAGGTTTCCCGAGCCCTCCCAGGTTCGTGTCGACAGCAGCTTGAGCGAGACCGGCGGCCGGCCGGTGAACAGCGGGATTCCGTCGCCGGCAATCACCGGAAAGATCGTGAGGTGCAACTCGTCGACCAGGTCGTGGAGGAGCAGGTCGTTCCACAGCTGCCGGCTAAATAGCATCAGGATGTCGCGACCGGGCAGCGCCTTGAGTGCGGCGATCTTTGTGTAGAGGTCATCGCCGCGCACGATGTGCGTGGTGGCCTGCCATGGCGCTAACTCTTCTGTAGTGAGGGTGTTCGACACGACGTACTTGTCTGTGGCGTGCATGAGCGATGCGAACTCGCGCCGGATTTCGGTGCCAGGCGGCGTGTCTGGATAGGACGTCCAGTAGTCCTTGTTCTTGAGGAAGAACGCGCGCCCGCTGGTGAGCAGCGTGTCGGCGTTGCGCAACAACTCGGTGTTGTACTCATCGAACGCCTCGTTCGCGCCGTAGTCCTCGTGGAAGTAGTCGAAGAACCGATCGAATGTCCTGCCGGTCGACTCGTAGTAGCCGTCCAGCGTCAAGAAGTTGCTCACGATCAGCTTCCGCATGCGGGCAATCGTAGAGATCACAAAGCGCGCCCGGCAGGATTCGAACCTGCGACGTCCTGCTTAGAAGGCAGGTGCTCTATCCGTCTGAGCTACGGGCGCCCGTCTGCTGACAGCGGTCCAAACGTTACGCCAAAGCGCGGATGTCCACAGCGCGACGCGAACCCCTCGCCGTCCACATGCTGGTGTCTGAAGCCGTCAGGTGAGCTCCCCGCGCGGCACTGTCGTGTCGTGCGGCAGGCAGCCGCGTCAGGTGAGGAGACACCCATGTTCGATACGCAAGTCACCGTCGTCGGCAATCTGGTCGCCGAGCCACGGCTGGCGTTCACCAAGGACGGGCAGGCGGTCGCATCGTTTCGGCTCGCGTCGACGCCGCGCCGGTTCGACCGCACGGCAGGGGAGTGGAAGGACGGCGACACCCTCTTCACCAGCGTGACGTGCTGGCGAGCGCTCGCCGAGAACGTGTCGGCGTCCTTGAAGAAGGGTGCGTCGGTCATCGTTCTCGGGCGGCTCTCCGTGCGGCCCTATGAGACGAGGGACGGCGACAAGCGGCAGTCCGTCGACATCGACGCGATTGCGATCGGCCCCGACCTCGGTCGTGCGATCGCCCTGGTGAAGCGCGCCGAGCGGGGCGTTCCGGCGCCGGGAGTGGCGAGTGACCCCGTCGGCTCGCACGAGATCTCCGTGCCGGACGTACCGCCTGAGACCGCTGACGCCTCTGAGGGCCGCGCTCCTGGGGCCACTGATTGGGGATATTCGGTGGACGGCGAGCCGGGCGCGCCTGCGGTCCCGCTCGAAGACGAGGTGGGCGATCCCGACGACGAGGAGGTCGGCGTCGCGGTCGGGCTCGAGGGGGCGGCGGGACTTGGCGCGGAGGTCGTCGCCGACGCGCCGCCCGCGCAGCTCGCCGGCGTGGGCGGGCGCTGGCGGTCGCGCTCCTCGGGCTGACGCTCCGCCGCGGCGAGATTGGTGACACTTCTTCACTCCGGAGGTGAAGAAGTGTCACCGATTTCCGCGCCCGGTGTGGTGTGGGAGCAAATGTCCACTGGTTCGCTAGGCATGGAAGACGTATGGCACCCTCGACGCATGACGATGAGCGCCGGGATGCCTGTTCTCAGGCTTGTTGCGCGCCTGCACGTCGACTTGCTGCGCGTGTCGAGCGCGGCCTGTCTGCCGGCTGCCTGATCCGTCGCCCACGCCCGGGCGCGGTCGCCCGGCTGCCTTGAGTTCGCAGTTGGCCGTGGCCTGCGCCTGCCGATTCGAAGGACCTTGACGCATGTCGGCACCGACCACCTCCACCGGCTCCGAGTCATCGGACGCCGAGCAGCCCGCCGTCCCGCGGGTTCGCACTGCGCACTCCGAACGCGGGAAGTCGCGCGGCCAGGGCCAATGGGCGCTTGGCATGCGCGAGCCGCTGAACCCCAACGAGCGGATGAAGAAGGACGACGATGCGCTGAACGTGCAGCGCCGGATCCTCGACATCTACTCCAAGGCCGGGTTCGACTCGATCGACGGCTCCGATCTGCGCGGCCGGATGCGCTGGATGGGCCTCTACACCCAGCGCCGGCCCGGCATCAGCGGCGGCAAGACCGGCCTGCTCGAGCCCGAGGAGCTCGACGACCGCTACTTCATGATGCGCATCCGCATCCCCGGCGGGCAGCTCACCATCGACCAGCTGCGGGCGATCGGGAACATCGCGACCACGTACGGCCGCGACCTGGCTGACGTCACTGACCGGCAGAACGTGCAGTTGCACTGGATCCGGATCGAGGACGTGCCGGCGATCTGGGACATCCTCGAAGCAGTCGGGCTGCGCACGCTCGAAGCGTGCGGCGACAGCCCGCGCAACGTGCTCGGCTGCCCGGTGGCCGGGGTCGACGCCGCCGAGATCGCCGACCCGACGCCGCACATCCAAGAGATCGACCGCCTCTACGTGGGCGACCCGGCGTTCTCGAACCTGCCGCGCAAGTTCAAGACGTCGATCACCGGCTGCGGCCCGCTTGTGCACGATCCACGAGATCAACGACGTCTCTTTCGTCGGCGTGATCGGTCCCGACGGCACGCCTGGGTTCGACCTGTGGGTCGGCGGCGGCCTCTCGACGAACCCGATGATGGCGCAGCGCCTCGGCGTCTTCGTGCGGCCCGACCAGGTGCGCGAAGCCTGGGTCGGCGTCATCAGCATCTTCCGCGACTACGGCTACCGCCGCTTGCGCACCAGGGCGAGGCTGAAGTTCCTCGTCGCCGACTGGGGTGCGGCCAAGTTCCGCGAGGTGCTCGAGAAGGAGTACCTCGGCTACGCGCTTCCCGACGGGCCTGCCGCCGATCGAGCCTGCTCGACGGACGGCGCGACCATGTCGGCGTCCACCCTCAAAAGGACGGTCGTTTCTACGTCGGGTTCGCTCCGCGCGTCGGTCGGCTCAGCGGCACGAAGCTCAACGCCATCGCCGACCTCGCGCAGGCCCACGGCAGCGGCCGGGTGCACGCGACCGTCGAGCAGAAGATGATCGTGCTCGACGTTGCCGCCGACCAGGTCGACTCGCTGACCGCCGGGCTCGAAGCGCTCGACCTCCAGGTGAATCCGAGCACGTTCCGCCGCCAGACGATGGCGTGCACGGGCATCGAGTTCTGCAAGCTCGCGATCGTCGAGACCAAGAACCGCGCGATGACGCTGATCGACGAGCTCGAGCGTCGGCTGCCCGGCTTCGACAGCTCCGATGACCATCAACGTCAACGGTTGCCCGAACTCCTGCGCGCGATTCCAGATCGCCGACATCGGCCTCAAGGGGTCGCTCGTCACCAACGCGGCCGGCGAGCAGGTCGGCGGGTATCAGGTGCACCTGGGCGGCAGCCTCGGAGTCGACGCGAACTTCGGTCGCAAGCTGCGCGGCTTGAAGGTGACCGAGGACGAGCTCGAGGACTACGTCGAGCGGCTCGCCAACCGGTACCTGGAACAGCGGACGCCCGATGAGCGCTTCACCCAGTGGGTGCATCGTGCTGACGAGACGGATCTGCAATGACGACGAGCAATGACACGGAGTCGACGACAACGACGGCCGAGGCGGCCGACACCGGTGTCGGCGAGCGGGCCACCCCCTTCTACTGCCCGTACTGCGGCGACGAAGACCTGCGCCCGCACGGCGCGACCGGTGGCTCGTGGCACTGCCGCGGGTGCGCGCGAGTGTTCACGTTGAAGTTCGTCGGAGTGGAGGTGTCATGACCGCGACTGCCGGATTGCCGGTCGCCGAGCTCGAACGGCTCGCGACCGATGCCGCGCGCGACCTCGACGACGCGTCGGCTCACGAGATCCTGCTCTGGGCAGCGCAGACATTCGGTGACCGCTTCTGCGTGCTGTCGTCGATGGGCGACGCGGTCGTTGCCTCGCTCGCCGCGAAGGCGAAGCCCGGCGTCGACGTCGTGTTCCTCGACACCGGGATACCACTTCGCCGAAACGATCGGCGTGCGCGACGCGGTCGCGGCGGTCTACGACGTCAACGTCGTGTCGGCGCTGCCGCTGCTCACGGTCGCCGAGCAGGACGACGCCTACGGCAAAGACCTGTTCGCTCGCGATCCCGACAAGTGCTGCGCCATGCGCAAGGTCGCTCCGATGGAGGCGGCCTTGGTCGACTACGACGCCTGGGCAACCGGCGTGCGGCGTGATGAATCGGCGACCCGCGCCACGACGCCGGTCGTGCAGTTCGATGCGCGCCGCCGCAAGGTCAAGGTCAATCCGATCGCCCGCTGGACCAAACTCGAACTCGACACCTACATCGCCGACAACCACATTCTCGTGAGCCCGCTGATCGACGAGGGCTATCTGTCGATCGGCTGCGCGCCCTGCACGAACAAGGTCGCGCCGGGTGCAGATCCGCGTTCTGGCCGTTGGGTCGGGCACGCGAAAACCGAGTGCGGGATCAACATATGACGACCACAGACAACATCAGCCCGGACGCCGATCAGCTGGCGTCATCGGCAGCTGATCGCCGTCCGGGCGCGACGGTTTGGCTCACGGGTCTCCCGAGCGCAGGCAAGTCGACGATCGCCCGCGCTCTCGCAGACAGCTTGCGCGCCGAGGGCCACCGCGTCGAGTTGCTCGACGGTGACGAGTTGCGCGCACATCTCACGGCCGACCTCGGGTTCTCGCGCAGCGACCGCGACACCAACGTGCGGCGGGTCGGGTTCGTCGCCAGGTTGCTCGCTCGCAACGGCATCATCGTGCTCGTTCCGGTGATCGCTCCGTACGCCGCCGCTCGTGCAGGTGTGCGCTCCGAGCATGACAGCCGACGGCACGACCTTCGTCGAGGTGCACGTCGCGACACCGCTTGAGTTGTGCGCACAACGCGACGTCAAAGGTCTGTACGCGAAGCAACGGGCCGGCGAGCTGAGCGGGCTCACCGGCGTCGACGACCCGTACGAGATTCCGCAGTCACCCGAACTGCGCCTCGACACGCAAGACCTGACGGTCGACGAATCTGCGGCCCGCGTCTACGCCGCATTGGTCGAGCGAGGTGTCGCGTGACGACGGTGACCGACGCGGGCAACAGCGCGGCCGATCCTGGCTTGTTCAAGCCCCAGCCCACCGCCGAGACCAACGGCGTGCTGCGACTGCCACACCTCGACGTCCTCGAATCTGAAGGCGTGCACATCATCCGCGAGGTGGCTGCGGAATTCGAGCGGCCGGTGCTGCTGTTCTCCGGTGGCAAGGACTCGGTCGTCATGCTGCACCTGGCGCGCAAGGCATTCTGGCCCGCGCCGGTGCCGTTTCCCTTGATGCACGTCGACACCGGGCACAACTTCCCCGAGGTGATGACCTACCGCGACGACGTCGTCGAGCGGTTCGGGTTGCGGCTGATCGTGATGAGCGTGCAGCACTACATCGACGACGGCAGGCTTCGCGAGCGCGCCGACGGCACCCGCAATCCGCTCCAGACAGTCCCGTTGCTCGACGGCATCGTGAACAACCGGTTTGATGCCGTGTTCGGAGGCGGTCGGCGCGACGAGGAGAAGGCGCGAGCGAAAGAGCGGATCTTCAGCCTCCGCGACGAATTCGGTCAGTGGGATCCGCGGCGGCAGCGACCCGAACTCTGGAACCTCTACAACGGCCGGCACAAGCCAGGCGAGCACGTGCGCGTGTTCCCGTTGTCGAACTGGACCGAGCTCGACGTTTGGCAGTACATCGAGCGTGAGTCGATCGAGCTTCCTGTCGATCTACCTGGCACACGAGCGCGATGTCTTCCTTCGCGGCGGCATGTGGCTGACCGCGGGTGAGTGGGGCGGCCCAAAGCCAGGCGAGCCGACCGAACGCAAGATCGTGCGCTACCGCACGATCGGCGACATGAGTTGCACTGGCGCAGTCGAGTCGGGCGCCTCCGACGTCGCCGCGGTCATCGCGGAAATCGCGCGCAGCACCATCACCGAGCGAGGAGCAACCCGCGCCGACGACAAGGCCTCCGAGGCGGCTATGGAGGATCGCAAGCGGGAAGGTTACTTCTAGGAAATGTTGATGGCCGACAATGCCGACGTGCTCGGGACTGTTCCTGCTCCTGAGGCAGTGAAACTCGACCCGGACGTCGAAATGCTGCGATTTGCGACGGCCGGCTCGGTCGACGATGGCAAATCGACCCTCGTCGGGCGGCTGCTGCATGACTCCAAATCGGTGCTCACCGACACATTGGAGGCAGTCGAACGGGCCAGCCGCGACCGGGGCAGCGACGGCGTCGAGTTGGCGCTGCTGACCGACGGCTTGCGTGCCGAGCGCGAGCAGGGCATCACGATCGACGTCGCGTACCGCTACTTCACGACCGCCCGGCGCAAGTTCGTGCTGGCCGATACGCCGGGCCACGTGCAGTACACCCGCAACATGGTGACCGGCGCCTCGACCGCCGAACTCGTCGTCATCTTGATCGACGCGCGCAAAGGCATTGTGGAACAGACGCGCCGGCATCTGGCAGTGGCGGCACTCCTCGGCGTCCGGCATCTGGTTCTTGCCGTGAACAAGATGGATCTCGTCGACTTCGACGAAGCGGTGTTCACGAAGATTGCCGACGAGTTCGCGGCAGCGGCCGAAGCGCTTGGTGCGGGCGGGCACGTCGTGATCCCGGTGTCGGCGCATCTGGGTGACAACGTCGTCGAGCGTTCAACGTCGATGCCGTGGTACACCGGCCCGACCCTGCTCGAGCACCTCGAGTCGGTGCCGGTCGGCTTCGATGCATGGATCCAGCCGGCGCGACTGCCGATTCAATACGTGGTCAGGTCGACCGACTACCGAGGGTATGCAGGGCAGCTCGCGTCTGGCGTCATCGAGATCGACGACGTCGTGGTCATCATGCCCGCAGGCGTGCGCACGACGATCGTCGGCATCGATACGTTCGAGGGCGAGGTCGCGCTGGCACACGCTCCGCAATCGGTCGTCGTACGGCTGGCCGACGACATCGACGTCGGCCGCGGCGATCTCATCGTGCACCCACGACAGGAGCCGCGCGTGGTGCGCGAATTCGACGCCACCGTCTGCCAGCTGTCTGACCGGCCGCTGCGGGCCGGCGACCGGGTGCTGGTCAAACACACCACGCGTGTCGTGAAGGCGATCGTCGCGAGCGTGAACCATCGCCTCGATATCGAAACGCTCGCGCACGAGCCGGCCGACTCACTTGGCCTCAACGAGATCGGCGGCCTTTCGTTGCGCGTCGCCGGGCCGCTCGCCGTCGATGACTACGCCGACGACCGGTTGACCGGCAGCTTCCTCGTCATCGACGAACACGACGGGCAGACGCTGGCCGCCGGGCTCGTTGGTGACCCCATCGCGGCGGCTTCGTCTCGCGCTGCACCGGCTGGCAGCGCGCCGTGAACACCGGCTATCCGCTCCTTCTCGACGTCGCCGGACGGCGGGTCCTGGTGGTCGGAGCGGGTGCGGTCGGAGCGCGTCGGGCCATCGGGCTCGCTGACGCCGGCGCGCGCGTCGACGTCGTCGCGCCGACCGTCGACGCGTCGCTTGCGGCAGACCACCGCATCAAGGTGACCCGCCGCGACTACACGGCCGCCGACCTCGAACGCGCCTGGCTGGTGCACGCCTGCACCGGCGACGCAGAGGTCGATGCGCGGGTGGCAGCCGACGCCGAAGCCGCACACGTCTGGTGTGTGCGGGCGTCTTCGGCGGTGTCGTCGGCCGCATGGACGCCGGCTGTCGCGCGTGTCGACGATGTCGTGGTCGCGGTGAATGCGGGCGGCGACCCCGATCGGGCTGTCGCGCTTCGTGACGCCGTCAGGCTGCTGCTCCAGACCGGCGATCTCGCGACCCGCAGAGTTCGTCGCGCCGGTCGGTCGGCCACGGCAGCGCTTGGTTCCGTTGCGTTGGTCGGCGGCGGCCCTGGTGATGCCGATCTGATCACGTTGCGCGGCCGTCGGCTGCTCGCTGATGCCGACGTCGTCGTTGTCGATCGACTAGGTCCGCGCGCACTGCTCGAGGAGCTCGCTCCTGACGTTGAGGTGATCGAGGCCGGCAAGGCCCCCGACAACCACACGCTGCCGCAAGAGGCCATCAACGCACTGTTGATTTCCCTCGCGCAGCAGGGCAAACGCGTCGTGCGGCTGAAGGGTGGTGACCCGTTCGTGTTTGGCCGCGGCGGTGAGGAGTTGCTGGCGCTTGTGGATGCCGGTGTCCCATGCGAGGTCGTGCCCGGCGTCACGAGTGCCATCGCCGTTCCGGCAGCGGCGGGGATCCCAGTGACGCATCGGGGTCTCGCCCGGCAGTTCACCGTCGTGACGGCGCACGAAGATCTCGACTGGCCCAAGCTTGCAGCGCTCGAGGGCACGCTCGTGCTCTTGATGGGCGCGACAAGAATCGAGCGCGTCGCCAAGGAACTGCTCGCCGCCGGGTGTGACCCGGCTACGCCGGTTGCGGTCATCGAGAACGGCACAATGCCAGATCAGCGGACGACGACGGGCTCTCTCGAGTCGATCGGCGATCGGGCCATTGAGGTCGGCGTTAGGGCGCCGGCGGTCGTCGTCGTCGGCGAGGTTGCCGCCCTTCACGACTGCCACGACACGCACGACCGAGCACGGGTCAAGCACAGAGCGCGACATGAGTGAGGCGGCGTTGTTGGCTGTGGCGCACGGGAGCGCCGACCCGCGAGCTGAGCCGGTACTCGATGCGCTGATCGCGCGCGTCAGGTCAGAGAGACCGGGAGTCGTGGCGGCACTGTCGCATCTCGGGTTCTCCGAGCCCGACGTGCCCACGGCACTTGATTCCCTTGTGCGCGAGGGATTTCGCGAGATCGTCGTCGTCCCCTTGCTCTTGAGCGCCGCGTACCACGCCACGGTCGACCTACCCGGCTCTGCTGGCGAACGCCGCACTCGATCATCCTGGCGTCACGATCCGGCAGGCCGCAGTGCTCGGCCCGCACCCGCTGCTGTTCAACCTCCTCCGGCGTCGCCTTGCCGACGCGAAGGTCGAGCCCGGAGCGGCAGTCGTCCTCGGCGCGGTCGGTACCTCCGACGCGCGGTGAACGCCGAACTCGCCGACGTCGCGGCCAGCTTCGGTGCCACGATCGGATTTGCCTCGGGCACGCCCGCGATCGCCGACGTCGTCGCCGGCCTGCGCGCCGGTGGCGCCGGGCAGGTTGCCGTAGCGACGTACGTCATCGCCCCCGGCCAATTCGTCGACCGCCTCTACGACGCCGGCGCCGATGTCGTCACCGACGTTCTCGGCGCGGCGCCCGAGCTCGTCGAACTCGTCCTGCACCGCTACGACGCCGCGGTGTTCGGGTCTCGACGAGCGTGGCGACGGCATGCTCGCCGCGGGTCTCCGAGGTCCCGGAGCTACCCGTTTTCGGCGAACATCTGTAGCGTCGTGCTCGCATCTGCGGGGCACATCTTCGGTGGAGGGAACCGGGCGCCATGACTCTTTCTCACAAGATCGTCGGCAATGCCATGCAGCTGGCCGTGTGCCAGATCGCCGACGGCCAGACCATCTATGCGGACGCCGGGAAGTTCCTCTGGAAGACCGTCAACGTCAGCATCGAGACGCACATCGCAACGTCAGACTTCGGCCGCGGGAGGCGGCGGCGCTGGCGGCGGCCTGCTCGGTATGGCGATGAACGCCGGCAAGCGGATGCTGGCCGGCGAGTCGATCGCATTCCAGTACTTCACCGCACGCGGCGGCGCGGGACTCGTCAGCGTCGCAGGCACCCTGCCCGGTGAGATGCGCGCCCTTGAACTCGACGGCAGCAAGGGTTGGCTCGCCGAAAAGGACTCGTTCGTCGCTGCTGAAGGCACTGTCACGAACGACATCGCGTTCAGCGGGCTGCGCCAAGGTCTCAAGGGCGGCGAGGGTTTCGTCCTCCAGCGCTTCGGCGGAGTCGGCACCGTACTCATCGGCGGCGCAGGCAACTTCATCGACATCAACCCGGCGAAGTACGGCGGCAAGATCCAGGTGCACACCGGCTGCCTCGTCGCCTTCGAAGACACCCTGCGCTACGGCGTCGAGCGCGTGGGCGCCCTCAACGCGCAGACGATCGTCACCGGATTGCTCGGTGGCAACGGCTTCAACCTCGCGACACTCGAAGGTGACGGCAATGCGATACTCCAGTCGATGACGATCGACTCGCTCGCGCATGCCATCACCAAGCACTCGCATGTCGGCCATGACGAGAAGGCAAGCAATCCGCTCGGCAGTCTGTTCGGAGGGTAGGAAACTTCAATGGGACTTCTCGACAAAGCAAAGGCGTCGGCAACTGCGGCGATGGCGCAGGGTCAGGCCAAGGTCGGTGCCTTCCAGCAGGGTCGCTCAGAAACTGAGTTGTACAAGGCGCTCGGTGAGGCGTTCTATCGCGAGCAGCGGCAGGGTGGCGATCACCAGGCCACGGTCGACGCGCTCGTTGCGCTCGACACGCACATGGCCCAGGCGGCTCAAGCGGCGGCAGCTCAACCTGCTCCGTACCAGGCGCCGCCAGCGCAGGCCGCTCCGTACCAGCCGCCGCCCGGCCAGCCCTACACGCCCCCACCGGCAAGCGCACCGCCGGCCGCGACGCCGACCGGCAACTTCACCCTCGACGACTGTAGCCTCGCGCACTGGTGCTGATGCGTCCGTGACTCGGCGGCTGATCGACGTCCCGTAGACTCGTCGACCGTGCCTGAGTTCATTTACGTCTTCAGAAAAGCCCGCAAGGCCTACGGCGAGAAAGTCATTCTCGACGACGTGACCTTGTCGTTCCTGCCCGGTGCCAAGATCGGCGTCGTCGGCCCGAACGGTGCGGGCAAGTCGAGCGTGCTCAAGATCATGGCTGGCATCGAGCAGCCGAGCAACGGCGAGGCGTACATGACCCCGGGGTTCACCGTGGGGATCCTCGCGCAGGAGCCGAAGCTCGACGACACGAAGACAGTTCTCGGCAACGTCGAGGATGGCGTCGCCGAGACCCTCGCTCTGATGGCGCGGTTCAACCAGGTGTCTGAAGAGTTGGGCAGCCCCGACGCCGACTACGACACACTCCTCGCCGAGATGGGGGAGTTGCAGGCGCAGCTCGACCACCGCAACGCGTGGGATCTCGACGCCCAACTCGAGCAGGCCATGGATGCGCTGCGCTGCCCACCGCCCGATGCTGACGTCAGCGTGCTGTCGGGCGGCGAGCGCCGCCGGGTCGCCCTGTGCAAGCTGTTGCTCCAGCAGCCCGACCTGCTGCTGCTCGACGAGCCGACCAACCACCTCGACGCCGAGAGCGTGCTCTGGCTCGAACAGCATCTGGAGAAGTACCCGGGCACCGTCGTCGCCGTCACCCACGACAGGTACTTCCTCGAGAACGTCGCGCAGTGGATCCTCGAGATCGACCGGGGCCGCACCTACCCCTACGAGGGCAACTACACGACCTACCTCGAGGCCAAGGCGGCCCGCATCAAGGTCGAGGGGGCCAAAGACCAGAAGCTGCGCAAGCGCCTCGAAGATGAACTCGAATGGGTGCGCTCGAACCCGAAGGCACGCCAGGCGAAGAGCAAGGCAAGGCTCGACCGCTACGAAGAGATGGCCATCGAAGCGGACAAGTACAAGAAGCTCGACTTCGACGAGATCCAGATCCCGCCGGGCCCTCGTCTTGGCAACATCGTCGTCGAAACGTCAGGGCTGACGAAGGGATTCGACGACAGGTTGCTCATGGAAAACCTGTCGTTTTCGCTGCCACGTAATGGAATTGTCGGCGTGATCGGCCCGAACGGCACCGGCAAGACAACGCTGTTCAAGATGCTGATCGGTGAAGAGCAGCCAGACGCGGGCACCATCAAGATCGGTGAGACGGTCAGCATTTCCTACGTCGACCAGAGCCGGTCGGGTCTCGACCCCACCAAGACGCTGTGGGAGGTCGTGTCCGATGGGCTCGACTACATCAAGGTCGGCCACGTCGAGATGCCGAGCCGGGCTTACGTCTCGGCGTTCGGCTTCAAAGGCCCCGACCAGCAGAAACCAACCGGCGTTCTGTCTGGTGGAGAGCGGAACCGGCTGAACCTCGCGCTGACTTTGAAGCAGGGTGGCAACCTGCTGCTGCTCGACGAGCCGACGAACGACCTCGACGTCGAGACGCTCGCATCGCTTGAGAACGCGCTGCTCGAGTTCCCCGGCTGCGCGGTGATCACGAGCCACGACCGCTGGTTCCTCGACCGGGTCGCGACGCACATCCTCGCCTACGAGGGTGACTCCAACTGGTTCTGGTTCGAGGGCAACTTCGAGTCGTACGAGAGAAACAAGGTCGACCGCCTCGGAGCAGACGCTGCCCGGCCGCACCGCGCGACCTATCGCAAGCTCACCCGCGGCTAGCAGCTACGACGGACGAGGGCGCGCGCGTGCGATTCACTTTCAGTTGCTCCGTGCGCTGGGGCGACATGGACGCGTTCGGGCACGTGAACAACGTGGATTTCCTTACCTACATGCAAGAAGCGCGCACCGGCATGTTGTTCGCCGGCGAGGCTGCGGAGCGGATCCCCGATCTCATCAAGGGTGTCGTGGTGGCGCGGCACGAGATCGACTACCGGCGTCCGCTCGAGTGGCGACCCGAGCCGATCGAGGTCGACGTCTGGACGGCGGAGGTCAAGTCGTCGTCCTTCGTGCTTCGGTACGAGATCCGCGACCAACTCGCCGGGGTTGTGCTCGCCGAGGCGTTGACCGTCCTGGTGCCGTTCGACCTCGCTGCGATGCGCCCGCGGCGGGTCTCAGCCGATGAACGCGAGTTCCTGAGCCGGTACCTCGAACCGTAGGGCCCTCGGCGGATGTCAGGTCGGCAGCGCCGCGATGGCCTCGATCGACACGAGCAATCCGCGCGGCAACTTGACGTTCGCTGGTGCCGCCCGCGCCGGTGGCGGGTCGGGCATGTGACGCGCGTACACCTCGTTGAGCTTCGCGAAGTCGTCGACCTCGGCGTAGAAGATGGTGGTCTTCACGAGATCTGCCATTGAGGCCCCCGCCGCGTTCAGGATCGCGGCGATGTTCCGCAGGGCTTGTTCTGTCTGCGCCTCGATCCCCTCGGCGATCTGCCCGGTCTGTGGATCGATGCCCACCGTGCCCGAGCAGAACACGAATCCGCCCGCGACGATCGCCTGGCTGTATGGACCAAGGGCCGCTGGGGCGCCATCGGTCGCGACAGCCTTTCGGGTTGACGGGCCGTGAGATTCCATGGGTCCGAAGGGTAGAACAATCCTCGCGCCGGCTTGACAAGACTCCTTGTCACAGGAATACTTGTCACAAGGGTTCTAGTGAGGAG
Source organism: uncultured Actinomycetes bacterium (assembly GCA_963809135.1). Lineage (GTDB taxonomy): Bacteria > Actinomycetota > Actinomycetes > Acidothermales > Acidothermaceae > PALSA-607. The sequence continues at coordinate 48,285 of CAWEIG010000010.1, read as the reverse complement.
TCAGACATGCATCCCGATCTGCTTGAGTCGTTGGTAAGCGACCGCATCACCGAGTTGCGCGGTGGGCGAAGCCGCAGGTCAGTGCCAGCCGAGCGCGGGAGTTCACGGCGTCGAGCAGGTACCGGCAAGGCGCGCGTCGGCCGGTTGTTCGTACGCGTCGGGACGTCGTTGATCGGCGAAAGCGTGGGTCACCAGGTGCGGCAACAGTCGCGCCAGGAACCTGCGTGCATCACCCGATGAGCGCTCCCGCCAGCAAGGCGACGGCAGCAATAGCGCCCTCAAAGAAGGGGGCACCCGCGAAAGCGCCCTCAAACAAGGCGGCACCCGCGAAGCGGCGAGCCCCGGCGGCCACGGCCGCCAGAGCCGTCGTCCGCGATGAACAGCCCAGGCAGCTGACCGACCCGCGGGTGATCCGTGCCCTCGCGCACCCGGTTCGTATCGCGTTGTTGGAAGCGCTGGTGCGCGAAGGTCCGCTGACCGCGACCGAGGCCGCCGAACTCCTCGCCGACAGTCCGGGCAACATGTCGTGGCACCTGCAAACCCTGGCGAAGTATGGATTCGTCGAAGAGGCCGAAGGCGGTGTCGGACGACGCCGGCCATGGCGCCGGGTCGCGATCGGCACCGAGTACGAAGAGAGCGGTGACGACCCGGAGTTGTCCCTCGCCGCGACGACGCTGAGCGAGATCGGCAGCGAGAGGGCATTCGAGCGGCTCCGTCATTGGCACGCGGTTCGCGGCGGCTACTCACAGGAGTGGCAGCATGCGTGGTTCATGAACCACACCCTCAACTACCTATTGCCGGACGAGCTCGAGCAGCTGGGCAGGGACATCCACGCGTTAGTTGCTCCGTACCGTGACCGCGTGGCGCACCCCGATCGCCGTCCGCCCGGTTCGCAGCCGGTGAATGTGGTCGCGTTCGGTCACCCGCTGACGCCGAACCCATCGGGCAACTAGGCGCTGATAAGCCGTTCGTCGCTGTCACGGGCTTGCCGTGCAGCTGCCTCGGCGCGGGGGAGCAGCAAACCTGCACTTTCGCCGTCGGCCGCGACCGCGACACCGACGTGGCAGAAGACGCGCAGGCTGCCGAAGCTGACCTCGAAGGGCACGTCGAGAGCGTCGATGACGGTGCGGGCCAAGTCGATGCCGGCGCCGGGATCGCCGTGGGCGATGAGCGCGAAGTGGCTCGCGCCGAGGTGGCCGAGGTCGTGCTCGGGAGCGAGCTCGCTCAGGCGGTTCGCGATTTCGCGAAGGAGTTCCTGTACACCCGGTCGCGCCGTGGATCTCGGTGATGCGGCCGAGCTGAACGACCTGCACGAGAATCGCGGCCACCTCGGCGTGGCCCGGCTGGTCTGCCGCGCGCCGCGCGAGTGCTCTGACGAGTCGTTGTTCGTAGACCGAGAGGTTGGGCAAGCCCGTCACTGCGTCGTGCAGCGCGCGCCGGCGCAGCTCGTCGAGGACGAGGGCAAGGTGGATCAGGTCGCCCGCATGGTCCTGCAACGCGGCGGATCCTTCGATCACGCCGATGTCGTCACGGTCTGGCGCGGTGTTTGGCAGTTTGGCGACGATGCAGCCGACGAACTCGCCCTGCCCGAACAGCGGGGTGATCAGGATCCGTTCGGCGTGCAGTTCGGCCAGCAGCAAAGCAGTCGACGGGCTCGCGGTGTCGCGGGTGATCACGCGCAGGCGGTTCTCGGTGCGCAGCCATCCCATGTCGGGCTGGCCCGCCATCTCGCATACCAAGTCGCCGATCTGCTCCTCGTCGACGAGCCCGTCGCCGAGACTGACCGCGAGCAGCGGTTGCTGGTTGGCCACCTGGAACACGCTGACGATCACGATCTGCGAGCCGGTGATGGCCGATGCCACAGCAGCGATCTGTCGGGCGGTGCCGGCGATGGTGCGCTGGCGGGTGCACGCGGTGTGCAGGTCGAGCAAGGCTTGGGAGGTCTGCGCGTTCTTGCGCATGCGGACCAGGTCGGAGGTCTGGCCAGCCAGCCTGTTCTCGAGGCCGTCGACGACCGCCTCGAAGTCGGTTGGCACGTCGCCGAGCGGCAAGTCGGCAAGCATCGAAGCGGTGGCTGTCGGCGCGGTCGGCTCCACAGCCAATACCTCCACCTCATCCGGCACCCGACGGATGCGTACCTATTCGGAACTACGGCTCTGGCTATGCCCCACTTGAGGGTTTTCCAGCTTCGATCGTAACCGGACGGCGAGGAGTTTGGACGCCTGAAACCCCGCGTCCTTCCTGATTCGGGTCATTACGCTGTGATTCAGCTGAAAATAGTGCGAATGCCAGCGCTACCACCACGTAGGCACCAGCAAGGCCGGCCATGACCGGAACCGACTTGCCCGATTTCGGTAGCACGGTCGCGGCGACGGCGGCAGCGGCCACGTAGGTGACGTTGAACGCCATGTCATAGACCGAGAACACCCGGCCGCGGTACTGGTCGCCGATCTGCTCTTGGAGCGTTGAGTCGACGCAGATCTTTACGCCCTGAGCCGAAACGCCCAGAAGGAAGGCCCCAGCGACCAGCAGGCCACGCTGGAACGGCAAGCCGAACGCTGCGATGGCGATGCCCGCGAGCACCAGCATCGCGGTGATCCACCGCGTCGTACCGACCCGGTCGGTCGCCTTCGGGGTGATGAGCGCGGCCACCACGATGCCGACACCGACGGCCCCGATCGCCGCGCCCAGACCGAGGATCCCGCCGTTGATGTTGCCCTGCGTCGCGAAGTAGTTGCGATCCAGCAGAACGATCGTCAGCGACGCGACGCCGAACAGAAACCGGTGGGCACTGATGGCAGCCAACGCACCGGCCGCCTTCTTCCTCCTCGCGACATACACGCTGGCGTCTGCGAGTTCGTGCGCAACGGTCGCCACGGCCTGCCAGGGCGTGCGCGGAAGGGACTCCTGACTGTCGGCGTCCGGGCCGAGAATCCGACTGCCCATCGTCGCTGCCACCGCCGCAGAGCTCGAGTAGACCAATGCCGCAAGCACGACGATCGACGCGACAGCGATCGAGCCCGAACCCGTGGCGAGCCGGATACCCGCGCCGATCGCTGCGCCGATGATCGTGCTCACCGACCCCGACGTCGTCGACACCGCGTTGGCCGTCACCAGATCAGCTCGGTCGACGAGGTGCGGCAACGCCGCGGACAGTGCCGACAAGAAGAACCGGTTGACGCCGAGCGCAACCACTGCCGTGACGAAGAACGCGGCGCCGTCGGAATTGGCGAGCACGAGAGCAGCCACGACAAGAACAAGCGCGACCTTGACGGAGTTTGCTACAACGAGTACCCGCTGGCGGCGCCACCGATCGAGGAACACCCCGACGAACGGACCCGCTATCGAGTACGGCAGCAGCAGCGCCGCGAACGCAGCAGCCGCCTTAGCGGGGGTCGTCGCGTTTTGCGGTGAGAAGAAGACATAGCTCGCAAGCCCGGCCTGGAAGATGCCGTCGGCGACCGCTGAGAGTTGCCGGGTGCTGTAGAGGCGGCCAAAGTTCGGTGCGCGAAAGATCGCGCGGACCTGCGCTGCACTCGCCACAGTCGAAGACTATTCGGGCAGTCCGTCACGTGGAGTCGTCGTCAAGCCCGAGATCGTTGACCAGGCTGTCGGCGGCTGCCGTCAGGTAGTCCCACAGCGTCTGCTCGTGCGCCGGGTCAAGATCGAGTTCGTCGATCGCGACCCGCATGTTCCGCAACCACGCGTCGCGCTGTGCCGGCCCAATCCGAAACGGAGCGTGTCGCATCCGCAACCTTGGGTGGCCGCGCACCTCGCCGTAGGTTTTCGGTCCGCCCCAGTACTGCTCGAGAAACATCCGCAGTCGCACCTCGGCGTCCGCCAAGTCATTTTCTGGGTAGAGGGGACGCAGCAACGCGTCGTCGGCGACGCCCTGATAGAAACGATGGACGAGACGCTGAAAGGTCTCGGCGCCGCCGATCTGGTCGTAGAAACTCTCGTCTGCCGTTTGCGTCACTAGCCCATTCTCGTCCCACTGCTCGGAAGGACCACTTATGGCCACCACCCGCACCGCCAACGCTCACTGGGAGGGCCCGCTACTCGCCGGGGGCAAGGGCACGGTCTCCCTTGACTCCTCAGGGCTTGGGACTTTCGACGTCAACTGGCGGGCACGCACCGAGGAGCCCGACGGTCAAACCAGCCCGGAGGAGCTCATCGCCGCTGCCCACTCGTCGTGCTTCTCCATGGCGCTGTCGAACGGGTTAGCGAAAGCGGGCCACACCGACATCACCCTCGACACCCGCGCCGACGTAACTTTCCAGCCTGGTCAGGGGATCACCGGCAGCCATCTGACCGTCCGGGCCGGCGTCCCCGGTCTCAGTGCCGACGAGTTCGCCGCGTTCGCCGAGGAAGCGAAGGCCAACTGCCCGGTGAGCAAAGCACTGGCCGGGACGACGATCACGCTCGACGCCGCGCTGGCTTAAGTCACCGACTTGTGACGGCGGTGGATCGCATCTGCGAACGCAGGCGATCCTCCGCCGCACGTCCGATGCCGAGGTAATCGAAACCGAGCAGCGCGGCACCCGTGACGGCCGGGACCTCGTTGAATGTGACGCGCGCTCTTGGTGCCTCAGCGGCCATCGATTGCCGGACCAGTCGTGTCAGCAGCGGATCACGACTGGTCAAGACGCCGCCGCCGAGCACCACATCGGTCTCGACGTCGATCAAGTCGAGGTCACGCAGCAACTGACGCGCCATCAGCGCCACCTCGCTTGCCTGCCGTTCGAGAAGCGACACGGCGACGGGGTCGGCGGTCTCGGCGGCAACCGCGAACAGAACGCGGGTGAGTTCGAGGCGCTGGGTCTTCGTGATCTCGCCGCGATGCATCGCCAGCGCCACGTCGTAAATGGTCGGTAGCCCGAAGTGCGCGCACACCGCTGGTGTCAGGGCAGTTGCGCCGCCGCGACCGTCTTCGGCGCGAAAGGTCCAGTACAACACTTGGTTCGCCAGGTCCTTGCCGCCGCCGAAGTCACCGGTGAACTCACCGAGAGCGAGATAGCGGCCGATCCGACCGTCGCGGCCGATCCCGACGGCGTTCATGCCAGCGCCTGCAACGACGCCAACTCCCCAGTGCTGGGTGGTGCCGGCCCGAAAGATTGCGAACGTGTCGTTGTCGACGCCGACCGTGCTGCTCCACCTCTGTTGGAGCATCGCTTCGTGCATCGCGACCTGCTCCTGCGGAATGTCGACCCCCGCGAGGTAGGCCGAGGTGTGCTGCGCGACCGGGCCGGCGTCGCGGGTCAGTCCTGCTTCGCGCGCCGCTTGGTCGACGAGCCCGCCGATGATCCCCAGCGCAGCGGCCATGCCGATCGCGGGAGCCAGCGCCGCCGGACCCCGCGCGCGGCCGAGCAGGTCACCCTCGACGCTCACCAATGCGACGTCCGTCTTGCTATTGCCGCCGTCAATGGCGAGGACGGCGACGGGCGGGCCGCCGTTCACACCCACGGCAGGTGCTCGCGGTTCGCTTTCAGCAAGCGATCGGTGAGGCCATTTGCGAGATCGATCTGCCCGACCAACGGGTGTGCGAGCAACGCCTTGAAGACCCGCTCGCGCCCTCCGCGGGTGGCGGCGTCGACGGCGAGTTCTTCGTATGCGGTGACGTGCGCTATCAGTCCCGCGTACAGCGGATCGATGGGCTTTGCGGGAAGTGGCGTGGCGCCGTGTTTGCCGACGACGGCGGGCACCTCGATGACCGCATCGTCGGACAGGAACGGCAGCGTGCCGGCATTGCGCACGTTGACGACTTGCACGTCGCGGGTGTCACGCACAAGCGACGAGATCAGGTTGACCGCCGCCTCCGAGTAGTACGCGCCGCCGCGTTGCTCGAGCAGCGCAGGCTTGGTCGACACAGTTGGGTCGGCGTAGATCTCGAGGAGCTCTTGCTCGACCCCGGCCACAACCTGCGCCCTCGTCGGCTGCCCGCGCAATTCGTCGACGACGTTGTCGTGCTCGTAGTAGTAACGCAAGTAATACGACGGGACGACGCCGAGCTGGCGAAGAATTGTCGTTGGGAGCTCGATGTGGCTGGCGATTTCGTCGCCGTAGTCGGCAAGGAGTTGCGGCAGCACGTCGATGCCGTTGACGGTGACGGCTCGCTCCCACGTGAGGTGGTTGAGACCGACGTGGTCGAGTTCGACGGTTGTCGGGTCGATGCCAAGCAACTGCGCGAAGTAGCGCTGAAGGCCGATGGCGACGTTGCACAGACCGACTGCCTTGTGCCCGCTGTCGAGCAACGCGCGCGTGACGATGCCGACCGGATTGGTGAAGTCGACGATCCACGCACCGGGCGCGGCATGCTTCTCGGCGCGCTCCGCGATGTCGAGCACGACCGGGATCGTGCGCAGCGCCTTCGCGAAACCGCCGGCTCCGGTCGTCTCCTGGCCGACGCACCCGCACTCGAGTGGCCAGCTCTCGTCTTTGTGCCTTGCCGCCTGGCCGCCAACGCGGAGCTGAAGCACCACTGCGTCGGCCGCGTCGATGCCGGCGTCGAGGTCAGAAGTCCAGGACACCTTTGCCGGATGATCCTGCGCCGCCATGATGCGCCGGGAGATGCCGCCGACCAGCTCGAGCCGGTGCGGGTCGGGGTCGACCAGGACCAGTTCCTCCAGGGGCAGCTGGTCACGCAGGCGGGCCATGCCGTCGATCAATTCGGGCGTGTACGTCGAACCGCCACCCACAACAGCGAGCTTCACAAGCGTCTCCAGGTGGCAGCGGCGGGCAGGGGCATCGCCACCTGACGGGCAGCGCGGTCAGAGCCCGGGCAGTGGCGGATTGTTAACTTTCCTGCCTACCACGCTAGTGCGGACGCTCCGCCACTGTCAACGCACGAGTGGAACCTGCGCCGGCACAACTTCACATCCCCAGTGGCTGCCCAAACGCGACAAATCGACAGGCTCCGCGACCACGAGGGATGTGAAGCGGCCGGGAGGTGGTACGGAACGGCGGGGCGAGACAGCGGGGGGCGCCGCTGGGGGCGCGGATTAGTTCTTGCTGAAGAACACGTCGATGCGCGGGTCGACCAGCGACCTCGGGGTGAGCGTGTAGCCCGGGTCCGTGGTCGTGGCGCTCGCGTTCGCGATCGAGTTGCCCAGGCACGCGATCACGATGCGTCCACCTGGAACCGTCTCGATGATCTTGCCTGTCGACGGGCTCGGGGTGGGCGAACTCGACGCCGAAGATGTCGGCGTCGGCGTCGGTGACGGCGAGAAGGACGTCGAGGGCGAGCCGGTCGGCGTCGAAGAACTGCTCGGTGTCGGCGTCGGCGTGGGAGAAGCAGTAACCGCGCCGCCCACGGCCTTTCCGTCGACGCAGGTATAGACGTACTCAATCCCCGGCGGCGTCGGAAGCGACGCTGTGGGAGAAGGCGACAGCGACGGCGGGGTCGTCGTGACCGCCGGCGACACAGAAATCGTGGCCTTCGGACTCGAATGTGACGGGGTCGGCGACGTCGTCGGCGGCTTCGTCAGCGCCACCGTCGGGGTGATGACCGGTTGCGCCAGAAATGGTGAAGCGGAGCTAGCAGATGCAGCGGACGCCGACTGCTGGGCGACCTGCGCTTTGACGACACCTTGCGTGGTGATCAGGTCTTGGCTGCCGCTGACCTCGCGCCCGACCCGGTCAACCGCAGTCAGCGTCACGGCCGTGATCACGACGCAGGAAAGCAGCCACCCCAGAGCAAGAGTCAGCGGGCGTCCGGGTCCGCGACGGCCACCCTCGCTGGTCAACCAAAAGCGCCCGCGCGGTGACTCTTTGGGGCTTGAGTCACGGCGTGGCGGGAGCAATTGGTCGGGATCCTGCTCTTCGGACACCTCCTCATTCTCGGCGGTTTCGGGTGCGTCCGGAGTTAAAGCGCCCTCAAGGTGGTGCGGGAATCTCGGCACGGTCGGTGCCTGTTCGCTGCGCTATTGAGTACCGTCAGTCACGTGCCCCGCCTGCTGCTCATCGAAGACGACGCTGCGATCCGTACCTCGCTGACCCGATCGCTCAGCGAGCGCGGCCACGCGGTGGCCTCTGCGCCGACCGCGATGGCCGGCCTCCAAGCCGTAGTCGATACCGCTCCTGACCTCGTCGTACTCGACCTCGGGCTGCCCGATCTCGATGGTGGCACCTTGATCCAGATGGTACGCGCGGTCAGCAAGGTGCCGATCATCGTCGCCACCGCGCGTGACGATCAGGCCGAGATGGTGCGCATCCTCGACTGGGGCGCTGACGACTACGTCGTGAAGCCGTTCGCGTCCGACCATCTCGAGGCCCGTATCCGCGCTGTGCTGCGGCGCATGGCCAGCGGCGACGCAGCGCAAGCAGTCGTCGTCGGCGGCTTGCGCATCGACCAGCGCACCAGGGAGGCGAGCCTCGACGGCGAGAAGCTCGAACTCACCCGCAAGGAGTTCGACCTATTGCTCTATCTCGCCGAGCACGAGGGCGAGGTCGTGAGCAAGCGCGTGTTGCTTGCCGAGGTGTGGCAGCAGGCGTACGGCGGCGCCGACAAGACCGTCGACGTCCATCTGTCGTGGTTGCGGCGCAAGCTCGGCGAATCGGCCGCGACGCCGCGATACCTGCTGAGCGTGCGAGGTGTCGGCGTCAAACTCGTCGGCCCGACCGAGCCTGACAGTTAGCCCGGCGGGTCCGACACGTGCGCAACAGGCTCCTGATCCTGGCGGCGGCCACCACGACGCTCGTCATCGTGGCGTTCCTGGTGCCGTTGTCTGTGCTGGTCCGCAACCTCGCACATCAGCGCGCGCTCAATGACGGGTTGAAGGAGTCGCAGCGCGTCGTGACCGCGGTCCAGACGGGTGAGCGAACACAAGCGGCGTTGGCCCAAGCTGTCACCGGCTCCCCAACCGGGATCGTCGTCCTGGTGCGGCTGGGCAACGGAGTCTGGGTTGGTGGGCAGCCAGCGGATCCTGATTCACCCGCCCTCCACCTGGCCGTAGGCCCTAACGGCACCGAGCTGCGCGAGGTCCAAGTGCGGTACAAGGGCGGGCTCGAAATCTGGCACCCGGTCACGGACACGCCCGGCAAGCCCATCGTCGTCCGGACCTTCGTGTCTGCAGCCCTTTTTGACAAGGGTGTGTTCTCCGCGATCGTGATCCTGGTGCTTGTCGGCATCGCGATCCTTGCTGTGGCGATGGTGATAGCCGACCGCCTCGCGCAATGGACAGTGCGCCCGGTCGCTGCGTTGGCATCGACCGCGAACCGCTTGTCGTCAGGCCAGCTCCAGGCACGCGCGCCGGTCGTTGGTCCGCGCGAGGTTGTCGAGGTCGGCGTCGCCATGAACCGTCTGGCCCAACGCATCACCGAGCTGCTCGACGACGAGCGCGAGCAGGTCGCCGACTTGTCGCACCGGCTGCGCACGCCCGTCGCGGCGGTGAAGCTGGCGGTCGAGGCGTTGCCCGACTCACCCGAGGCCGAGAAGTTGTCCGAACACGTCGATGCACTCGAGCGGACGGTCGGCTCGGTTATCAGAGAGGCTCGGCGCGGTGTGCGCGAGCAACCGACACCAGCGTGCGACGTCGTGAGCGTCGTGAAGGGGCGCGTCGCTTTCTGGGCGGTGCTCGCAGAAGATCAGGGACGCCGGGTTGAGTTGCGGCTGCCCGCGACGTCGAGGTTCGTGCGGGTCTCCGCCGACGACCTCGCAGCGGCCGTCGACGCGTTGCTTGAGAACGTCTTCGCGCACACGCCCGAGGGCACCGCGATGTCGGTCGCTGTGGAGGTCGATCGAACCAATGCGTGGATCACGGTCTCCGATGACGGCCCGGGCATCGGCGCGGGATCGATCGACAGAGGGCGCAGCGCTGGCGGTTCGACTGGGCTCGGGCTTGACATCGTGCGTCGGACCGCCGAAGGGTCGGGCGGCAGCTTCGAGGTCGGGTCATCGCCGAACGGCGGGGCCGCAATGGTGATCCGGCTCGGCCCCGCCGATTAGCCGCGCGGCGGCCCTTAAGGTTTCAGGACCAGCACCGGCCAAAGGGGCTCGACTCAATGCAGATGAAGCTAGAACTGATCCCACTCCCGGTCTCTGACGTGGACCGAGCGATCGCCTTCTACACCGACAAGCTGGGCTTTACCAAGGACTTTGACGTGCAGCCCAGCGAAGGGGTGCGGGTCGTGCAGTTCACGTCAGAGGGCTCGGGATGTTCGATCGGAGTTGGTACTGGGCTGGATGTGTACGGGGGACAGCCCGGCAGCGTTAGAGGCTTGCATCTGATTGTGGAGGACATCACCGAGGCGCGCGCCGAGCTTGTCCGCCGGGGGGTCGAGGTCGATGAAATCCACGACTTCGGGGGCGGCGTCAGAGGAGCTAACTTCGCCGATCCTGATGGCAACACATTCGAGCTGCAGGAGATGGCGTGGCGCAAAGGTGCGACGTACTAGGCGCACCTCTGAACCGGGCCCAGGACCACCCGTCGGCACGGCCGATCGCGCGTCACAGCGGCAGAATGGTGCGTCCAGCAGAGACCAATCATCGGGCTTCACGGCGGAGCTGGAGCGCCAGGCTTGGGACGACGAAGGACGCAAGGAAGATCGGCAGGAAGCTCTTCCCGGTGCATCGGAACGCGATGGTCTCGCCCTCGGCGGCCTCAAAGGTCTCGAGTTCGGCTGGAGTTTCGGCCACTGCGAACTTGCAGGGTGTGACGGCCAGGTTCGACTGGTATCTCGATCGTGTCGTTCATGTCGACCGAACCGGCACGCTGACCGTCGACCACGATGTCGTACGTGCCACGTCGAACCTCGACTCCGATTGCTTTGTGCGTCAACTTCAGTGTTGCCGTCATCGTCGATCTCCAATGTCTGTCGGCCGTGCCACCACACCATCGTCCGCTCCTGAGGCGGTGTCCGCATGCCGGCCGGGCGGCCGCGCGTCACAGCGGCAGAATGGTGCGTTGGCGCGCCCAGATGCTCGGTGGTCTCTTCGCGGTGGGAGTGGGCATTGACGAGCTAATTCGGTCGCTGTAGCCTTGTCCTATGGTAGTAGAACAAGAAGACAGCGAGCAGCAGGGCTCTCCGCCAGGCGCAGACAAGCGTGACGCCGCGCCCCGACCCACCTCCCGCCTAGACTTCCGCCTCGACCTCACCTCTGGCGTGCCGACGTACCTGCAACTTGTCCATCAGGTCGAGCACGCGCTGCGGCTCGGCTACCTGGCACCCGGCGACCAGTTGCCCAAAGTCAGAGATGTGGTGGCTTTGCTGGCGATCAACCCGAACACCGTGCTCAAGGCGTACCGCGAGCTGGAGAACAAGGGCCTCACGGCGGGACGGCCCGGCCAGGGCACGTTCATCCAGGCCACCGTCAGCCAGGTGGCGCTCCCGGAGTTGGCGGGGCTTCGGCGTTCGCTGCTCGGCTGGCTGGCGACTGCGGAGACTGCAGGGCTGGATGAAGACGGGATGGTGGCGCTGTTCAGCAGCGTATTGCGGGATTTCCATGAGCGTCGCGGGACAACGGCCGACGGCCGTGGCCTGACAAGGGGCGAGACAGAGGGCGTCGCATGAACGTCATGGAAGCCAGCGGCCTCGGCAAACGCTACGGCAGCACGTGGGCCCTGCACGGGTGCACGCTGGCCATCCCCGATGGGCATGTGGTCGCGCTGGTCGGACCCAACGGCGCAGGCAAGACCACCCTTTTGAACCTGGCGGCTGGCCTGACGGCACCAACCGCCGGCAGCATCACCGTCGTCGGCGGCGCGCCGCCTGGTTCGCCGGCCGCGCTCGACGGCATCGCCTTCGTCGCCCAAGACATCCCGCTGTACAAGAGCCTGTCTGTCGCCGACATGTTGCACCTGACCCGGAACCTGAACTGGCGCTTCGATAGCGCCTACGCCACAGCCCGCTTGCATGACCTCGGTATCCCACCCAGTCGCAAGGCCGGCAAACTGTCTGGTGGTCAGCAAGCGCAACTCGCGCTGACGCTCGCGTTGGCACGGCGGCCATCGCTCCTGGTGCTGGACGAGCCGATGGCGATGCTCGATCCGCTTGCCCGCCACGACTTCATGGCCTTGGTGATGACGGCCATGGCCGACGACGGCGTGTCGGTGGTGTTGTCCTCCCACGTCCTAGCCGAGCTCGAGCGGGTCGCCGACTACTTCGTCCTGCTGTCGGGCGGCAGCGTCCAGGTGGCCGGCGAGGTCGACGACCTGCTCGCTTCCCATCGTGTGCTGACGGGACCTGCCGCCGAAGCCGACCGGTACGCCGGACAGCTGAGCGTGGTGCACGCCCGACGCGGCGAGGCGCAGGCTCACCTGCTGACCCGGACGAACGGAAGCCTCGACCAGATCCCGCCGGGCTGGGAGGCCCATCCCGTCAGCCTCGAAGAACTCGCCCTCGCCTATCTGCGGGAGCCGGGCGCCGCTTCGCTGCCCGGGCCCGCGGCCACCCGGCACGCGGAACCGAGCGAGGTGGCGCAGTGACTGCACTGAGCGCGCCCGCGCAGCCGCGACGCGACGCTGGCATCCGGCCCTTGCCTTGGCGGCGAATGGGTTGGGTTACCTGGCGACAGCATCGGCTGACGTTGGCCGGCCTCGCCGCCGCGCTCGGTGCCGTGAGTCTGTACCTGCTCATTACTGGCCTGCACATCCGCGGCAACGGGATCGGCGGCTACTCGGCGATGGGGCCTTTTACGCTGACCTCGGCCCTGTTCCAGGTGATTCCGCCGTTGATCGGCGCGTTCGTCGGTGCGCCCTTGCTGGCAAGAGAGTTAGAGAGCGGCACCTTCCGGTTTACCTGGACCCAAGGCTTCGGGCGGACGCGATGGACCATCGCCACGCTGGTGCCGCTCGCCGTCGCGGTAACGCTCCTGGCAGGGGCGGTCGGCGTCCTCTACCGCTGGTGCTATGGGCCGATGATCGGCGGCAAGTATGGGGTGAGTCCGCTCACTGGCAACACGTTCGACCTCCATGGGCTGGCGTTCGCCGCGTGGACGCTGACGGCGTTCTCCATCGGTGCACTCGCGGGCGTCCTGATCCGCCGGGTTGTCCCCGCCATGTTCGCCACCCTGGCCGCGTGGAGCGGTCTCGCCGTTGTGACGGCGGTGTACCTACGCCCCCACTACGAGGCGCTCTTGGTTACCAACAACCCCAACCTGCCTAATGATGTCTGGGTCAAGAGCCAATGGTGGGCTCAAAGCGGAAAGCCGATTAGTCGCTCCACCGTCAACCAGGTTCTGCAACAGGGGGGCATAACTTCGGTCCCCGACGGATTCCCCCGGACGCCGCCCGGCTCGTCCGCAAGAAACACGGACCCTATGCAATATCTCCTCCACCACGGCATTACTTTCGTGTCGAGCTACCAGCCGGCCAACAGGTTCTGGCCATTTCAATGGATCGAGGGGAGCTGGCTGCTCCTGCTGTCTCTCGTCCTTATCGGCACCGTCATCTGGCTCGTGCAACGACGCGCTACATGAGGAGGCGGCGCCAGATCGCGAACCCTATGCTCCGGCGTTGACCAGCATAGAGATGCATGTGACCCGACATCCGTACATCGGCAGATGATCGCGTTCGCCCGCGGACTTGTGCTGCCACAAACCAGACTCGTGGAGTAGCGGATCAGCTGCGCGGCAGCCGTGCCGACTAGAACGCGAGGCCGGTGTGCGCCCCGAGAAATGCGAGGGTGTCGGCTGAGAGGTCGACGCTTCGACTGACGGCGCGGGCGCCGTGGCCGACGTCGCTCTCGCGCCGAAACACGATCGGCCGAGCGGCCGACGTGGCTGCCTGAAGCGCCGCGCACATCTTGCGCGCGTGCAACGGGTCGACCCGGGTGTCGGAATCGAAGACGGTAAATAGCACGGCGGGATAGTCATCGCCCTCGACGACGTGGTGGTAGGGCGAGTACGCGACCAGCCAGCCGAGTTCTTCGGGATCTTCGGCGGAGCCGTACTCCTCGCTCCACAACTGGCCGAGGCCGAACTTCTCGTAGCGCACCATGTCGAGCAGCGGTGCTGAACAGGCGACCGCGGCGTACTTTTTCGGCGCCTGCGTCAATGCGGCTCCGACGAGCAGGCCGCCGTTGCTGCCGCCAGAGATGCCGAGCTGTGCCGGCGTAGTCCAGCCAGCGGAGACGAGCCAGTCGGCGGCTGCGTGGAAATCGTCGAACACGTTCTGCTTGTTGCCGCGCATGCCGGCGCGGTGCCAGCTCTCGCCTTCTTCGCCGCCGCCGCGCAGGTTGGCGACCGCATAGATGCCGCCAGCCTCGACCCACGCGAGCATGGTTGCTGAGTAGCCGGGGGTCATCGACGCGCCAAAACCCCCGTACCCGCCGAGAATCGTGGGCCTCGGATGATCAGGATCGGCGTCGGTCGAGACCACGATCATGCGCACGGGCGTGCCGTCGCGCGAGGTGTAGGTGACAAGGCGCGAGTGCACCTTCGGCACCTCGACAATGCCGGGTGCGCTCGCCCATGACGTCGTCGCGCCGGTGCGGGCGTCGTACCGAAAGACGCTCGCGGGAGTGGTGTGGTCGGTGTAACCGAACCAGCACTCAGGCCCGCCTTCGGGGCGCTCCGACAAGCCGCCGACCGACCCAAGACTCGGCAGGGGTACGTCACCGATCCGGTCGCCTGTCGCCAGGTCGTGCAGGGTCAGCTCGCTCACCGCGTGGCGAGTCCACGACGCGAGCAGGACCGGTCGGGCCAGCTCCTCGCCGTCCAGGATTGCGAAATCTTCGAGAACCGCCTCGGGATCTTCGGGCAACAGATCGACCCACGTCGGCGGGCTCGGGTCTTGCGGCGTGGTGACGACGAGGCGGCCGCGTGGAGCATCGCGGTCGGTGTAGATGTAGGCGCGACCGTCGCGGCCGACGTAGACCGACGTCTGCGCATCGATGCCGACCTGGAGCTCGCGCAGATCTGGCGCGGCCGGGTCGCTGGTCGACAGGTCGGCGATCCACAGGTCGTTGCGGGGCGCGGTTCCGGGCGATGCGCTGACGATCAGCCAGCGACCGTCGCGGCTGACCGATGCGGAGAAGAAGGTCGTCTTGTCGAACTCGGCGCCGAACACGCACACGTCGGTCGAGGGGTCGGTGCCGACTTCGTGCAACCACACCCGGCGATGGAACTGCTCCTCGCCCGCAGGCACCTCAGAAGGCGCCAGCCGGCGCACGTAGTAGTACGACTTCGCCCCTGGCAGCCAGCCGACAGGCGAGTAGCGGCAGCGGTCGATAGGTCCGTCGACGGTTTCGCCGGTCTCGACGTCGATCACCCGCAGGATCGACTCCTCGTCGCCACCCTCCGAGATCTGGTAGGCGAGCAGGTGGCCTTCCTTCGACGGCTGCCACGCGTCGAGGGTCGTGGTGCCAGTCGGGTCGAGCTGCATCGGGTCGAGCAGCACCCGCTCGGCGCCGTCCGGCGTCGATGGTCACCAGCACCGCGTGCTCTTGGTCGGCGGTCCGCCGCATGAAGAACTGGCGGCCTTCTCGCCAGGCGGGCGCTGTCACCACACCGGCGGCGAGAAGCTCAGTCAGGCGGGTGCGCAACTCCGGGCGCCCTGGCAGCCCGTCGAGATGTGCGGTCGCGAGTGCGTCTTGCGCCTCGAGCCAGGCTGCGGAGTCTGGAGTCGAAGGGTCTTCGAGCCAGCGGTAGGGATCAGCGACGTCGAAAGTCGGCATCGCCGCGGGAAGCTTCTCCACCAGGTCGAGACGGTGGGCGGCGGGGTACGTCGGCTTCGGCATGCCACGACCCTAACCAAGCCCGAGGTCACAATCGTTACAGCGTCGCGGCGCGCGGGCTGAATAGCTGGCGCCGGGGTGGTCCGACCGGGGAGACTATGCGGGAGGCGGCGGCAGGCAGCGTGATGACGTATGTGCCCGGGCAGCGGCATGAGGAGGGGAGCGTGGCTTACGCGCTCGTTCTGAATGCGACGTATGAACCGATCGGCGTCGTACCGGATCGTCGCGCCCTCTTGCTTGTGCTGGCAGCGAAGGCCGTCTCGCTCGAACACGGCGATGCCGTTGTGCACAGCGCGTCGGCGGCGGTGTCGGTTCCAGCAGTCGTCAAGCTCACGCGCTTCGTCAAGATCCCCTATCGCACAGTGGTGCCGCTCACTCGCCGCGGGGTGTTCCTGCGCGACGGTGGTCGCTGCGCGTATTGCGATGCACCAGCCACCAGCCTCGATCACGTCGTGCCGCGAAGCCGCGGTGGCACGCACACGTGGGACAACGTCGTGTCGTGCTGCCGCCGTTGCAATCACATCAAGGCCGACCGCACGGTGGCCGACCTCGGGTGGCGGTTACGTCGCGCGCCGCGGGCGCCGAGTGGGATCGCCTGGCGCATCCTCGGTACGGGTCGCAGCGACCCCAAGTGGATCCCCTACCTCGACGGCGACGACAACGCCTGGGCGATCGACCAGTCGGCGACCGCCTGAAGGTGAGTTCTCTCGATCCGGTGCTGGCCGAGCTGGCGGCAGCCCACGGCGTGGCGACGTCCTTTTACGACTGGGTCGGTCACGAGCAGCAGGTCTCGTCGGCAGCCGTCGTGTGCAGTGCTCGCTGCGCTTGGCGTCGACGCGGGCACTCCCGAGGCCGCGTCGCGCGCGCTTGATGACGCGCGACTGGCGCAGCTGGCGGCGGATGTTGCCGCAGTACCTCGTCGTGCGGGCGGGTTCGTCGGCCCAGGTCGCGGTTCACGTGCCCGACGGCGCGTCGGTGGATGTCGAGCTCGAACTCGAAAACGGCGGTCGCGTCGCACTCAACCAGCTGATGGTGTGGGTCGACCCGCGAGAAGTCGACGGGTCGCTGGTGGGCGAGGCGACGTTCGAGATACCGGACGACGTGGAGCCGGGCTATCACTACCTGCACGCCTCGTCGGGTGAGCGAAAGGCGAAAGCCCAGCTGATCGTCGTCCCGGATCGACTTGTTATGCCCTCGGGCCGGCAGTGGGGATTCATGCTCCAGCTGTACGCGGTGCGATCGCGTGCGTCGTGGGCGATGGGCGACCTGCGCGACCTCGCCGAACTCGTCATGTGGAGCGGGCGCGATCTCGGCGCCGACTTCGTGCTCGTCAACCCGTTGCACGCGGCCGGCTGCGGTGGCGCCGATGGAGCCGTCGCCGTACTACCCGTCGAGCCGGCGGTTCGTGAACCCGATCTACCTGCGGGTCGAGGACGTGCCCGAGGTCGCTTCGGTTTCTGACGTCGCAGCCATCGCGAGCCCTTGCGTGCAGACAACGAGCACGACGTCGATCTCGATCGGGACGCCGTGTGGTCGGCGAAGCGTTCGGTGCTCTCGCGCGCGTTCGCCTCGCTGTCTGCCGAGCCGGCGCGGGTGCGTTCGATTCGTTTACGGAGCGCGAAGGGCGACCGCTTCGCGACTTCGCGACGTGGTGTGCGCTGGCCGACCGGTTCGGTGTGGGCGGTTGGCCGTCGGCGTTGCAGGATCCGCGGTCGGCCGAGGTCGCGGCGTTTCGCGACGCTGAGGCCGACCTGGTCGATTTCCACGCCTGGCTGCAATTCTTGTGCTCCGAGCAGTTGGCTCGCGTCCAAGACGTGGCTCGCTCGGCCGGCATGAAGATCGGCGTGGTCAACGATCTCGCGGTCGGGGTGAGTCCGGTCGGCGCCGACGCGTGGGCGCTGCGCGGCGTGCTCGCGCACGGCGTCACCCTCGGGGCCCCTGCCGACATGTACAACCAGCAGGGCCAATGCTGGAACCTGCCGCCGTGGCGACCTGACGCGCTCGCTGCCGCTGAGTTCGAGCCGTTCCGCGATCTGGTGCGCGCGTCGCTGCGCCACGGCGGTGGCCTGCGCATCGATCACATCATCGGGCTCTTCCGGCAGTGGTGGGTTCCCGACGGCGCGTCGGCCGCCGACGGCACCTACGTGCGGCTGGACCACGAGGCGATGGTCGGCATCGTGATGCTCGAGGCGCAGCGGGCCGGCGCGCTGGTGGTCGGCGAGGATCTCGGCAACGTCGAGTGGTGGGTGCGCGACTACCTGCGGGCGCGGGGGTTTACGGCACCTCGATCCTGTGGTTCGAGCACGAAGAAGACGGCCGGCCGCGGCCACCGTCGCAGTGGCGCGAGTTGTGTCTTGCCAGCGTGACGACACACGACTTGCCGCCGACCGCCGGTTATCTCACCGGCGAGCACGTCGAGTTGCGAGCAGAACTCGGGCTGCTCGAACGCCCGGTCGACGAGGAGCGCGCGACCGACGAGGCGGAACGCATCGCGTGGCTGCGGGCGCTCGAGGACGCAGGACTGCTCGCCGCGGGCGTGCCTGCGGCGGTGGCGTTGCCCGCCGAGCCTGGCAGTGTCGCGCCGCGTCGTGACAACTTCCGGACCCGAGTCGAACCACACGTCAGCGACATCGTCGAGGCCTTGCACGCCTACCTCGGTTCTACGCCGGCCCGCCTGATCGGCATCTATCTGCCCGATGTGGTCGGTGATCGGCGTCCGGTCAATCAGCCGGGAACGATCGATGAGTACCCGAACTGGCGGGTGCCGATGACGAACGAGAAAGAGCGGCCGGTGCTGCTCGAGGAACTGATGGCATCGCCCGTCGCGCGGCGACTTGCCTCGCTCGTCAGGGCGCGGTGGGCGAACCCACCCTGTGATCGGGCGCGACCGATCCGTTACGGTGACCGCTGTGAGTGCTCGCAAGCGACTTGTTTTTCGGCTTGCCGCGTCGGCGTCGAGTGTCTCGGTTGCTGTGATCGCGTCGGCGCTCGTTGGCCGCCGGCCCCGCGATGGCCATCGGCGAGCGCGGCACACCCGGCGACAAGATGAGCGCGATCGAGACCGTGGCGATCTTCGCCGGCATCCCGCTTGCGGCTGCGACGGTGATCGCGTTCCTGGTCTTCCTGCCCTCGATCGTGAACGGTCCGCGCTACCGGCCGGGTCGCACGTGGTCGGCGACGACGGCATGGTTCGGCGAACCGATCGGCAGCGAGGCAGCCGCGAACGCGATCACGACCCTGCCGCCGGCGACGTTGCAAGGCGGTGGCGCAAGTGCCCGCTGGTAGCGCGTTCACGTCGCACCAAAGTGACCAGATCCGGCACGCGGTCGCGACTGCGAGCGAAGAGACTGGGTTGCAGTTCTTCGTCCAGGTCGGGCTGGTCGACGGCGATGTCCGCGCGTACGCGCTGCGACGCCACGCCGCACTTGGCGCACTGGCCGAGTACGGCGTCTTCGTACTGGTCGAGCCGGAAGCGCGCCGCGTCGAGATCGTCACCGGCGACACAGCACAGCGGCGCCTCGACGACCGCGCGGCCGGCTTGGCGAGCCTGGCGATGGCGACGTCCTTCGCCGGCGGCGACCTGACGGGCGGCATCGTGAACGGCCTGCGGATGATGTCCCAGGCTGCGGCGCGTCCACCGGTTCTGCACGAACACGAAGCCGACTAAGTCGCGCCTCGGGCTGTCGCGAACGAACGCCCGCCACCCCGCCGTCCCGCCCCTCCCGCCCCTGTCGGTTGATCACGTAAAGGGGGTGTCGGGTCCCCTCAATAGGTGCCGGCACCTATTGAAGTGACGGTTCGCCTAGTGTCGCCAGCTCGTTGGGGGTCGTTGGGGGTCGTTCGGGTCGTTCGGGTCGTTGGCCGGGCAGACGGCCGCCGTCTTACGAAGCGGCGGCGGCGGTGTCGCAGGCCCGAGCACGCAGCGCGCGAGCCAGAGCGTCGCGGTGTTCGAGCAAAATGCGTCGCAGGCCGGACGGCGGTTTGCTGACCTCGAGGTAATTGTCGACGAGGTCGACGGTCGACTGCTCGATGAGCTGGAACGGGAACATCCCCTCAGCGATCGTGCGGGCGGTGTCACCGGTGCGGTCAGCCCAGATGCCGGCGAGTTCGTCGAAGTACCGCTGCGCGTAGCCGGCGAGCAAGTCGAGCTGGTTCGGCTGCTGGAACCCGTTGATGATCGCCGACAGCTCCGCGTTGTGGGTGTCGTCGTTCAGCATGACCGCGGCCCAGGCGAGGTCCTTCGCAGCCGGGTCGGGCAGCGCCGCACGAACGGCGGCCGCATGTCGGCGTCCGGCCGCAGTGTTGTCACGCTCGAGCTTCGGCGTCGATCTCAGCCGTACCGACCCGTCCGTGCGCGGCGAGCGTGCTGAGCAGTGACCACCGCAAGTCGGTGTCGAGCGCGAGCCCGGGGAACACGGTCTCGCCGGCGAGCACCGACGCGATGATGTCGACGTACACCGACGAGTTCGCGCACGCAGACAGCGCGCGCACCAATGTCAGCTGGTAGTCGCTGCCCGGCTCGGCGTGGCGCAGGTGGGCGTGGCACGCGGCCGCGAGCGCGTCGAGCCCGGTGTCGCGAAACCCCGGGTCGGCCCAGCGTTGCACGGCCAGCCGCGCCTGCCGCAGCACGCTTTGCAGCACGCCGATGTCGGTCTCGGTGTCGAGCAGGTGGATGACCAGCCGCAGATAGTCGCGGGCCGGCATCTCGGCGTCGCGGGTCATGTCCCACGCAGCCGCCCAGCACAACGCGCGCGGCAGCGACGCCGTCAACTCGCCGATCGCCTCGGTCACGGTCAGCAGCGACCGCTCGTCGAGCCGGATCTTTGCGTACGCAAGGTCGTCGTCGTTCACGAGCACGAGATCCGGCTGCCGGGTGCCGACCAGATCCGGACACCTCGGTGCGGGCGCCGACGACGTCGAGCTCGATGCGGCGGGTGCGTGACAGGCCCGCAGGCGGTGCGTTCGTAGCAACCCGACGGCGAGCCGGTGCGAGCGCAGTGTCGGATGTTCGGCCGGTGCCTCTTGCAGCACGGCGAACGAGGTGATCAGCCCCTCGGCGTCCGTCTCGACTTCTGGACGCAAGGTGTTGATGCCCGCGCTTTCGAGCCATTCCTTCGACCACGCCGAGAGGTCGCGACCCGACGCTCGCTCGAGTGATCGCAGCAGGTCGTGCAAGGTGCTGTTTCCCCAGGCGTGGGCGTCGAAGTAGCCGCGCAGGCCGTCGAAGAACGCGTCGTGGCCGACCCACGCGACGAGCTGCTTGAGGACAGACGCGCCCTTGGCGTAGGTGATGCCGTCGAAGTTCGTCTCGACGGCCTCGATGTCGACGATGTCGGCCGCGATCGGGTGCGTGGTCGACAGCTGGTCCTGCCTGCAGGCCCAGGTCTTTTCCTCGTTGGCGAAGGTGGTCCAGGCGTCGGGCCAGCGGGTGGCCTCGACGGTGGCGAGGTTGGCCATGTAGGTGGCGAACGACTCGTTCAGCCACAGGTCGTCCCACCACCGCATCGTGACGAGGTCGCCGAACCACATGTGCGCCATCTCGTGCAGGATCGTCCCGGCGCGGCTTTCGTACGCCGTGTCGGTGACTCTCGACCTGAAGACGTAGTCCTCGAGAAACGTCACCGATCCTGCGTTCTCCATCGCGCCCGCGTTGAACTCGGGCACGAACAGCTGGTCGTACTTTCCGAACGGGTACGGCCGCTGGAACAGCTCCTCGAAGAACGCGAAACCCTGCTTGGTGACCAGGAAGATGTCGTCGGCGTCGAGGTACGGCGCCAGCGACTTGCGGCAGAACACACCCAGCGGGATCTCGGCCGCGAGCCCTCGGTGCACGTCGCGCACGACGTGGTACGGACCCGCAATCACCGACGTGACGTAGGTCGACATCGGTGGCGTCGGCGGAAAATGCCAATGGGCGGACGCCGCGGTGTCGGGCGATTCCTCGAAGCTGCTGCGGTGCGAGGTCGGGGGCAGTGACCGACACCACCTGCCAGTCGGCCGGCGCGATGACGTCGAGTTCGAAGGTGGTCTTGAGGTCGGGCTGGTCGAAGCAGGCGTACACGCGATGCGCGTCGGCGGTCTCGAACTGGGTGTAGAGGTAGACCCGACCATCGACCGGATCGGTGAAGCGGTGCATGCCCTCACCGGTGTGCATGTAGCGGCACTCGGCGACGATCTCGAGCTCGTTCTCGGCCTGGAGATCCTTGCAGCCTGATGTGGTCGGCCTCGCGGTTGGTCACCGGCTCGAGGGCCACCCCGTTGAGGGTGATCGAGCGGATCTCGTCGGCGACCAGATCGACGAACGTCGCTGCGCCGGGCTCGCTGCAGCTGAACCGGATCGTGGACGTCGAGACGAAATGACCCGGCTTCGCTGCTCCGGCGGTCAGGTCGAGAAGGACCTTCGTCTGGAGCGCGGGTACGGGCACGTTTTGGGTGCCCGGGAAGCCGTCGCCGGAGGCCGGCCCGATGAGGCGTGCCCGTTCGGCCGCCTCGTCACGGCTCAGGTTGTTGCCTGGCACCGATGCGAGCCCTTCTGTTCAATCGTGCAGCGCAGTTCAAGAACGGTGCAGCGATCTTCGCACGGCGACGCAGCGCGGCGCGAAATGACCCCACTGTGGCCTACCCCGGCGCGAAACCGGTCACACGCCGACCGGGCGCCGCTTCGCCACCCGCTGCGCTCACCCCGACGCACGCGTCGTGGCAGACTCCGCACCATGCGCGTCTATCTGGGGTCCGACCACGCCGGATTCGAGCTGAAGACCCACCTGATCGGCTGGCTCACGGACGCCGGCCACGAGCCCGTCGACTGCGGTCCGCCGACCTACGTGGCCGACGACGACTACCCGCCCTACATCATCGCGGCGGCACTTCGGGTCGTCGCCGACCGGGGGAGTCTCGGGATCGTGATCGGCGGTTCCGGCAACGGCGAGGCGATCGCGGCCAACAAGGTCAAGGGCATCAGGGCGGCGCTCGCGTGGAACGAAGACACCGCGACGCTCGCCCGCCAGCACAACGACGCGAACGTGGTCAGCATCGGCGCGCGGCAGCACACGATCGGCGAGGCGACCCGGCTGGTCGAGGTGTTCCTGGCGACGGACTTCTCCGGCGAGGAGCGGCACGTTCGCCGCCTCGCGTTGGTGACCCGCTACGAAGAAACCGACGTCCCGCCGCCGCTGCCCGAGCCCGACGCTTCCTGACGCCCGGGCGTTTCGTGATGCGCTGCGGGTCGCGCGGTGGGCTCCGGCTTTTCAAGAGCATGTCGGACGTCGTCAGGCGTGGGTCTTGAGACGTCGCGCGCACGCAGCGCGCCGACGACACCAACCTGGGAAGGCCCGGCACCGACCAGCCCGCGCAGCGCACCGGCGCCGGCGTTTGGAGGCGCGCCCGCTGGGCGGTTGCGTTGCTGGCTCGGGACGTCGCGGCACGCCTCCAGCGAACCACACCTGGCCGACACCCGGTTACGCTGCCCGATCATGATGGCGTGGCGCTCGAGCCGGTGGATGTCGCCAGCGCGCTGGCCATGTGGTGGCTTCCCGGCGCAGTCGTCGCCATCGCGTTGCTCAGCCCGGTCGCGGGTTCCGACTGGATCCCACCCGGCGGCGGTTGTGCTGCCGATCCTGGCTGGCGGGCTGTTGCTGCGTCGCCGCGAACTGCTCGTTGCTCTTGGTCGTCACGCTCGCGGCCATGACGTACGACGAGGTCGTACTCGGGTGGCACGTCGTGCGTGGTGGTCAGCTGATCGTCGTCGCGGCGGTTTCGGTCCTCGCGTACCGATTGGCACGCACCCGGGAATTGCTCGGAGTGCAGGGCATGCGTGGCGAGTCGATGCTGCTCGAGCTGCGCGACCGCTTGCGTGCGCAGGGGGAGATGCCGCCGCTTCCGGGCGGCTGGCAGCACGAGGAGTTGATCCAGTCGGCCGGCGCAGGCTCGTTCGGCGGTGACTTCCTGGTCGCCGCGCTGACCGGCGGCGGCGGCGTGCTCGAGGTCGTGCTCGTCGACGTCTCCGGCAAGGGCATCGATGCCGGCACCAGAGCGCTGTTGTTGTCCGGTGCGCTGGGC
Organism: uncultured Actinomycetes bacterium; assembly: GCA_963809135.1. Classification (GTDB taxonomy): domain Bacteria; phylum Actinomycetota; class Actinomycetes; order Acidothermales; family Acidothermaceae; genus PALSA-607. The sequence goes on along the minus strand of CAWEIG010000010.1, from coordinate 24,555 downwards.
GGACTGCTCGGTGCGATCCCACCCGACCACTTTTTGCCTGCGGCCAATGACTATCTGCTTCGTCAGGATTGGGGCGAAGGGTTCGCAACCGCCGTCCACCTGGTTGTCGATTTGAGTACTGGCAGTTATGTGGTCGAGTCCGCGGGTCATCCACCTGCTGCGCACTTCGTGAAGGGCAGCGGCACGTGGCGGGTGATTGACAGCGAGGGCACCGTGCTCGGCGTTCTGCCGCAGGCGAGTTACACGTCGTCGAACGGCGTGCTTGGTCCGGGCGACGCGATGTTGCTTTACACCGACGGCGTGGTCGAGACATCAGAACGTGAGATTGCCGTCGGCATCGACAAGCTGATCGGTGAGGCAGAACGCCTTGTGACACAGGGATTTCGCGATGGTGCGAAGCATCTGGTCGACAGGGTCGCGCCGAACGGAAGCGACGACCGCGCGCTCGTCATGATCTGGCGCGACTAGCCTTCGTTTGGCGCGAGGGCTGATCAGCGGCATCACGACGTCGTCGAGGATCGAATCGACGTAGGCCGGATCGATGGGTGGTCCGTACATCAGCAGTCGGTGCACGAGAAGGGCCGGACCCGCCTCGGCGATCACGGGTTTGACGGCGTCCGGCCTGACATCGCCGCGCTCGACGCCGCGCCGCAGGATCTCGAGCATCAACGCCTTGCGCGGCGCCAACACCCGCACGTGCAGTGTCTTGATGAACTCGTGATCATGGCCGAGTTCTCCTAGCAGCGCCTGCATCGCGCCACCCGCCGGGCTCTCCATCGTCGCGGTCATGAGGTCGAAGATCTCGCGCGATGTCGCTGCGAACGTTCCCAGTGTCAGGCGGAAGATCGAGTGAGGGCAGCACGTTGTCGAGGGTGTCGGCGACCAGCTCTTCCTTTGAGGGCCACCGGCGGTAGATGGCGGCCTTGCCGGTGCGCGCGGTGGCGGCGATGCCCTCGATCGTCATCGCACCGAATCCGACGGTGCTCAACTGCTGGAGGACGGCTTCGTAAATGGCAGTTTCGAGCGCGACGCCGCGTCTGCGGCACAACCGTCGCAGCGACGGCGTGTCCTTGATCACGACGGTCTCTGCCGGCTTGATCGGGACACCCTGCGGCACGCTGGACTTGTCAGTGGCCGTTGCTAGCGTGGTCAATGACCGCGAACGTGCGGCGGGCACGGCGACCTCCTCGGGTGAAGTCGCAGGCGAAAGAACGGTTGCGTTCTCTATCTCGTGCAATGTAGCGTCTGTCCTTAGTGAACGTTAGCGTTCCTTCACAGCTCGAAACGAGGAGAGTCATGACGACCTCGACGCAGGCAGCCGTGCGCCACCCGGCGCCGCGCGACGTGGCCATCACCCGGGCCTCGCTCTTGCGGTTATCGCCGCCAGCCAGCTGATGGTCGTGCTCGACGCCACGATCGTCAACGTCGCGTTGCCCACGATCCGCACTGCCTTGCACTTCTCCTACACGAATCTCACGTGGGTGCTCAACGCGTACACGCTGACGTTCGGCGGTCTGCTCCTGCTTGGTGGGCGCGCGGGCGACATTCTGGGCCGGCGACGGGTCTTCATCTTCGGTATCGCGCTGTTCACCTTCGCCTCGTTCCTCGGTGGCCTCGCGACCACGTCGTGGTGGCTGCTTGCCGCCCGCGCGCTGCAAGGCGTCGGCGGTGCGATCGCGTCGCCGACGGCGCTGTCGCTGATCACCACGAACTTCGAAGAAGGCGAAGAACGCAACCGAGCATTCGGCGTGTTCGCAGCTGTGTCCGGTTCAGGGGCCGCGATCGGTCTTGCTCGCCGGCGGCATGTTGACGTCGTGGGCTTCATGGCGCTGGGTGCTATTCGTGAATGTCCCGATCGGCATCTTCATCGCCAGCATCGCGCGTCAGTACATCAACGAGTCCGAGAAGCACCCAGGCCGTTTCGACCTCGTCGGCGCGATCACCTCAACGCTCGGCATGACATGCACTCGTCTACGCGCTTCATTCGAGCGTCCGGTACCGCTGGCTGGGGCGACTCGTTGACGATGCTTTGCTTTGCTGCCGCCGCGATCCTGCTGGTGTGGTTCCTCGTCAACGAGATGCGCAGCCCGCAGCCGATCACGCCGCTGCACATGTTCAAGAACCGAAATCGCAGTCCGGCACCTACGTGGTCATGCTGTTGCTCGCCGCGCGCTGTTCGCGATGTTCTACTTCCTCACGGTCTTCGTCCAGAGCATCCTGCATTACAGCCCGTTGAAGACCGGGTTCATCTACCTGCCGCTCAGCGTGGCGATCGTCATCAGCGCACAGATCTGCGCAAAGCAACTTGTGAAGGTCGGCCCGAAGCCGTTCATGGTGGTCGGGCGCAGTGATGTCCGCGGTCGCCCTGTAGTGGCTCTCGCTGGTGAACCTGCACAGCACCTACGTCGCGAACCTGCTCGGCCCGCTGTGATCTTCGGCCTCGGCCTGGGCTTCCTCTTCGTGCCGTTGACGATGGTGGCGGTGTCGGGCGTCGAGCCCGCCGAGTCGGGTTCGGCGTCCGGTCTGCTGAACGTCATGCAGCAGGTCGGCGGGTCGCTCGGTCTGGCGATTCTCACCACCGCGTTCGCTACCGCGCAGCGGCACGCCGCCGCGCACGGTACGACCGGCGACGCGAAGCTCGCGCACGGCATCTCGATCGCGCTGCAGGTGTCGGTCGTCTTCGGCGTCGCGCGCAATGCTCGCGAGCATCTTCTTGATCACCGCGAAGGCATCCGACCTCGATCCGTCGGCGGTGCCCGGGGTCGGTTAGCGGGGCGACATGGTTTGCGTGGACGGTTTTCGTCGTCAGAGCGCAGCAGGCGTCCGCGCTGTTGTGGCTTAGCTGTGGCAGATGGAGGTTCCGTCGGGACACAGCCGGTACGTCGTTCCCGGGATTAGTTGGTCTCGGCTCGCGATGCGGTACGGGGCTCCGCCAGGTCCTGACGCGAGCACGATCACGTACGGCGCGCCGAGTTTCCAACCCCCGTCGTACGAGCCGTACGCGTCAGCTTCACCAGCCCGATAGCCGGCCTGAAACGCTGCGGTCGTAGCGGCCGCCGACCCCTTCGGTACGCTGTCGCCGATCTGGAGCGCGCGACCCGCGGCCACACCCTCGGCATAACCCGCCGCATCGCCGTTCGCGAATCCTCGGTCGCGAACCGGCGCAGTCGCCCGGCCAACAACGACAGCCGCGGCGATCACGCCGATCAGCACGACTACGCCCACCGAGATCAATCCCGTACGTCTCGTCATGCGCCAACCTTGCCGCTACAGCTTCTGCACCCGCAACGCATACAAGTCGTTCTCGACAATTTCCGGGGTGTGTTCCGCAAGGTTGCGCCAGTCGTCGGCGACCGCGTGGATGTAACGTCCGGCGAGCTCGTCGAGAGCGCCAGACCCGATGAACTCGATGAGGTCGGCTGCCAACTCAGGCGGTGACCAAAGCTCGGGATCGTCCCAGTCGTCGGCGAACGGTCCTGCGGTCATCTCCGTCCTCACCATGCCCGGTGAGATGACGAAGACGCCAACACCGGCCGGTCGCGCCTCCCCGGCGAGGGCTTCGCTGAACCGGATGACCGCAGCTTTGCTTGCTAGGTAGGCAGAGTTGAGAATCGGTTCGAAATCGTCGTCAATCGAAAAGAACGCAGCGTTCGACGAGAGGTTCACGACCCGACCTGCGCGCCTGCTGACCATGCCGGGCACGACCGCGCGGCAGAGCAGGAACGACCCGAGCACGTTGACCTCGAACACGCGCCACCAATCTGCTGGCTCGTGTTCCCACGACACGCCGCCGGCGCCGGCGATACCCGCGTTGTTGACCAAGAGTGAGATCGGCCCGAGTTGCGTCTCTACCTGTTCGACTGCAGCGGCGACAGCCCGAGCATCGGTGATGTCGAGCGATAGTGGCAACGCACCGGTCTCGGCCGCGAGATCCGCGAGTTGCGATTCCGAACGCGCGACTGCGGCGACCTGCCAACCCGCGGAAATGAGGTGGGTGGCGATGACGCGGCCAATGCCCTGGCTCGCCCCGGTAACCAAGGCAACTGGGCCGTCTGTCGTCACCGGCGAGACGCTACCAGCGGCCTGCGGACGCGCTGGGTTTAGTACGCGATCGCTCGCTTAGCCGGCAGCGCGGGCGTCGATGACGAGGTAGCCGCTGGCCGTGGACGGGTGCAGGTCGGGTAGCGAGCGGGTGCTGCCTGTGACGTTGAGGATCGTGACATGCGTGGTGCGGTCTGGTCCGGTCGTTGCCAAGATGAGCCGGTGGGTGTCGAGCCAGTCGAGTTGCTGTTGCACTGAATCCTCAACGACCGAGGTGCGCACCGTCGTGGCAGCGCCGTCATCGAGGGACCACACGTTGACGACACCGTCAGGCCCGATGCCCGCGACGCGCATGCCGTCGGGGGCTACTGACACCGTGCCGCCCGCCGAAAAGGCCGCGACAGTGTGCGAGGCGCCGCCGGCGGCCGCGATTGTGACCAGCGACGTACCCGCTGGGTTCCAACCAACGACCTGGTCGTCGTCGGCCAACCAGTACCAGGCGCCGACCTGACCCGGGAGCGGTCGATAGCTCGTTCCGTTCGCCGCGACTATCGCGGTCGCGATGCCCGAGCCCGTCGACGGATCCGACCCGAACGTCTGCGGGGTAGTGCCCTTCAGCAGGGTTGCGCTGCCGTACACCGAAACCAGCAGTTGGGACGACGACGGTGACCACGTCGTGCCAACCACACCGCCGATGCCTTCGACCGGCGTCGATGTGGTGTTGCGAGCGAGCTCGTTGAGACCTGATCCGTCGCTCGCAACTACCCATAGGCAACCCTGCCAAGCGACGGCAAAGTTGCTGCCGTTCGCGCTCCAGCTGATCGTGCTTCCGCGGGCCCAGTTCGCGAAGGGCTGCTGTGCCTCTCCCGTGGTCGGATCCGGTCTGGACGGATCGAGTGGCAGCGCGTGCACGACGTGGTCTTGGGCGTCATCGATCGCGTTCGCGACGTGGATGCCGTCGGTCGCCAAGTATGCGATGCGCGTACCGTCGGCGGAGACGGCGAACGCACCCGCAGGCGGGTGTGCGGGCAGCGGATAGCCACCCAGCGTTGCGCCATCGGCGTCCTGGATTCGAATCCCGGTCAGGTAAAAGGTCGCTCCGGTCCCGGCGAAGTCTTCGATGAATAGACGCGCCTTTGGCCCTGCAACCGTTGCCGTTGCCGTTGCCGACGGCGAGGCCGTGGGTGACGACGACGCCGTGGGCGACGCGATCGGATCCGTGCCCGCGCTGCGATGTGCACGGGCTTGGTGCGACGCGAGCGGGACTGCCACCGCCAGCACGACAACGGCGACCACGGCGGCGAGGGCCGCCCGCTGTTGGAAGTTCATGGTGTCTCGCTCACCGATCGCTCACCTGACATTGTTTGCTTGCCCGATTCTGTCGAACCCCCGGAGGGCTCTTCATGCGCAGCGGATCCGCGGTCGGCAGGACATGGGTCGGCATGCTTCTTGTCGCGGCATTGTCGATGTTATGCGTCGCCGTCCTGGCATCTGGTCCCGCGGCGTTCGCTGCAGATTCTGCCGATCCCACGCTCACGCTGACGCCTGCATCGGGACCGCCGGGGACACACGTCACCATCAGCGGACGCCTGACCGCGGCACAGATTCCGGTGTGGGCGCAGATGCTCACGCTCACTCCAACGTGGGATTTCTTCGCGCTGTTGACCGACCTTTCCCCGACCTGCAGCCCGGCCTCGGCGAATAGTTGCACGCTCGGTCCGGCAAGCCTGAAGAACTGTGAACTTCTCGTCGATGCGTACGACCACACCATTCACCTCGACACATCCACCGGAGTCGTGACCGGCTCGTTCGTGGTGGGCAGCACGGGGAACTGCGTTCAATCCGACCCCGACGCGGCAACGCACACGGCCCCGCCAGGCGTGTACTCGTTGGCCATCAGTTGCGGAGCGTGCCAAGTCGCGACGTTCACGCTGACGCAGGGGGCCACGTTGCCCTTCACCGGATTCCCCGTCGGTAACGCGATCCTGTGCGCATCGGGTCTGGTGGTCGTCGGGCTACTTCTGCGACGGCGCTCGTTGCACCTCTAGTCGTCCGAACTGACAACGATCGTGTTCGTCGGAGTCGTGACGGTGAAGCTCGTCACTCCGCCCGCGCCTGGTGTGACGTGCAGCGGCAGGGACTTACTGCCAAGCCATTCGTGAAGCCGCTCCTCATCTCCATCGATCGCGAGTTCTCCGAGCGCGACTGCGCCTGCACGGTGTACGACCGCAGCCCGTCCTGGCAACGGCGTGTCGAGTCCCCACTGAATGAGGAAAGGAAGCGAAGGCTCCTGCGCCGCCTGCGCAACGCCTGCAAGGCGCCACTGAAATAGGTCGCCGCTGCGCGAACGTCGCGAGCCGCGAATGACCTCAAGACCGAGGCGAGTCGCGGCACCGTCGACGTCATCGGTCCGCACCGCCCAGCCATACCCGGAATGGCCTTCCATCATCGTGGAGACCCATCGTCCGAATTCACTGCTGGCTGCCTCGGCCTGGTCGACGACGGTGACGAGCTCGAGATAAGTGTTTCCGAGCGGGACCAGCCGATTCGCCGTGCCCCAACCGGGATGACGACCACCCTCGATCGCCGTCAGACCGTAGCGATCTTCGAACTCCGCCGCTGCGTGATCGAGGTCGCGCACTCCGATGACGACGTGATCGATCTGCACGCCCGAGTCGGCCACGCGCACATACTGCCGCATTTTACCGACCCTACGGCCCCGCTAGGGACGTGCTTTTCTCGCTGCTGGTGGTCGCGTAACCAACTAGTCGCGTTCTAGACACCTGAGCTTTCCCTTCCACGCGAGCTACGAGGGAACAGTCACTGCTGACCTTGTAGCAATTCACGCTTACTCGACTGAGGGAGTTGCACTATGTCGAAGTACCACCGTCGGGCCGCGATCGGATTCACCGCGGTCGGCGCCGTAGCGATGTGTGCGTTGTCGAGCCTGCCTGCGAACGCGTCGCCCGCCCCGAATAGCGCGCACGCGGGCAAACACGTCCTGCTGATCTCTGTCGATGGCATGCACCAGAGTGACCTTGACTGGTACATCGCCCAACCACCCGCATTCGACGCTGGCCAAGCTAACTCGCACCGGCAGCGAGTACACCAACGCGGCAACGTCGAACCCGTCGGATTCCGACCCTGGCGGTACCGCGTTGATGACCGGGCGGCAACCCGAAGACGACAGGCATCTATTACGACGTCGAATACAGCCACACGACTGATGAGCCCGGCGCTGCCTGCACCCCAGGCCAGCCGGCTACCGGCGGCGACGTCATCTACGACTCGCCCGACGACAAGCTGGCGAGCGTCAACGACTTCATCAACCCGACGAACGGCACTTTCCCGTCCTTCGACGAGAACGGGTCGATCTTCGCCAACGGTGTCGACACCAACCCGGCCGCGATTATGAAGCTGAAGAACGACGCGTCGTCGTTCAACACCGCGACCTTCCCCGTCGACCCGGCGACGTGCACAAACATCATGCCGTGGGACTACCTCGGCGATAACACGATCTTCCAGGTCATCCACAACGCTGGCCTTCGCACCGCCTGGTCTGACAAGCACGCCGTCTACATGTCGTTCAACGGCCCGGGATCGAACGGGCAGAGTATCGACGACTACTTCGGCCCGGAAATCGACTCGCAGGCGGTCGAGCCGAACGGCGTCCCGTACCCGCAGGACGACGACTGGGCCCACATCGACGCTGCTACCAAGCAGTACGACGGCTACAAGGTCCAGGCCATCCTGAACGAGATCGACGGTCTCGACCACTCGGGCAAGACGAACGTTGGCACCCCTGCGATCTTCGGTATGAACTTCCAGACCGTTTCGGTCGCGGAGAAGATCCCCTCCACCCCGACGACGTTGATCGGTCCTGACAAGAACGGCAACTACACCACCAGCGCACCGCAAGCGGGTGGCTACGAGTTCGTCAACGGCAAGCTCGTTCCCGGTCCGGTGCTGTCGAGCGCCCTTGATTACACCGACGCTCAGCTCGCCCGCATGGTCGCAGAGATCCACAAGGACGGACTGTCGGCCTCGACGACAATCATCATCACGGCAAAGCACGGCCAATCGCCGCAGAACCCAAACGAACTCGTCACCATCAAAGACGGACCGATCATCAGCGCCATCAACGCCGCTTGGGCGCAGACCCACCCCAGCAACACCACGCTCATCGTCGCCGGAACCGACGACGACCTCTGGCAGTCCTACCTGTCGGACAACTCGCAAGCCGCCGACAACTTCGTCAAGGCCTACCTGTGGAACCACACCGCGCAGGGATTGGACGTCGACCACAACCCCGTCACCGTCCAGCACTCCGGCCTCGCGCAAATCTGGGCCGGCGCTAGCGCCGCGCACTTCTTCGGCGTCGCGGTCGACAACGGTCACTACCCCGACGTCTTCGGCAAGGTCCAGGTAGGCGTCGTCTACTCAGGGCCGACCAAGCTCGCCGAGCACGGCGGTATGAACGTCGGCGACCAACACGTCTTGATGGTCGTCAACGGTCCGAACATCCGAGCCCAGGTCAATTCGGCCGCCGTCGAGACCACCCAGGTCGCGCCGACGATCCTTTCCGTCTTGGGGCTCAACCCGGCCGCGCTCACCGCCGTCAGGGCTGAAGGCACACGTGTGCTTCCCGGCCTCACCCGCTCTCACTCCGCACCACTGACCCGGGACCGAGTAACGAGCAACGCGTAGTCGACGAACACACCAAGGAGGCCGGGGCCAATCGCCCCGGCCTCCCCTGGTCTAGGCGCCAGACTTGGGTCGCGTGATACTCGTGCGATACCGAAGACCGGGAGAGTTGGCTGGAGTTGCATTCCGCGACTTCGAGCTATTTCGACCGGCTCGCCGCTGGGGAGAGTGCCGCAGATTCCCCACGGCCCAGCCCTTCAAGACGGCGGGGCCGGCGCTCATGAGTCCATCTTCGAGGACCACAATCATCATCGTTGCTGGCCTCCTCGTGGTGGGGTGCGACGCAAGCCATTCCTCTCGTAGCGCGAGCCAGGTCGCGTCGCAGCCGCCCACGGCCGCGAGTTCGGCTCCTAGCGTCAGCCGAGCCGCCTCGCACTCGCCCACGGCCGGCGAGGCAAGCACTTCCTCTCCGAGCGCGAGCCCATTCCCGGCAGAAGGCGAAGAGAGCTCGACCCTCGTCGCCGGCAGGTACGTCACCTCCGATTTCCCCTATCCAGTGCTTCCTGTGTCACTCACCGTGCCTACCGGTTGGATAAGTGAAGCGCCCGGTCCCTACGCTGTCTTCCTCAGCACGGCGGACGGTGTCGCCAACGATGGCCCGGCCGTGCTGGCCCTGGTGAACTCGGCTGAGGTGTTCACCGATCCATGCCAGGACTTGTCCGATTCGACACCGGCGTCGCCCAACGATTTCGTGGCGGCGGTGGCAGCGCTGCGCGGCGTCACGGTCACCGCACCGAAGGACGTGACGGTCGGGGGATTGCCGGGAAAGCAGGTGACCCTGACGGCGCCGCCGAAGAGTTGCGGCGGCGCCGGTGATGTGTTCATGACGCTCCCGCTGGGACACGAGTTCGGGCTGAGTCCTGGCGACACCGTGTCGTTGACCGCGATCGACGACAACGGCAACCTGCTCGTCATCGAGGAGAAGACGACGCCAGCGGCAACGGCGCTCGACCGCTCCCAGCTGTCCGCGGTGCTGGCGTCGATCAGCATCCGTGGATCGAACTGAGGGTGCGCCAGATCACGCGGCAATGAGTCAGCGGGTGTGTGGAGCGGGTGACCGGGATCGAACCGGCATGGCCAGCTTGGAAGGCTGGGGCTCTGCCATTGAGCTACACCCGCGAGTCGGTCTGCCGCGCGCACCTAGACTACCGGGAACGCCCCGGGGCGTAGCGTAGTGGCTAGCGCGCCTGCTTTGGGAGCAGGAGATCGGGAGTTCGAATCTCCCCGCCCCGACAGGTTCCGCGCCATCCTTCGGTAGCCTCGTCGTCCACCCTTATTTGACCGATCGAGGAGCTGCTGTCCGTGAAGAGCGAAGTCGAGACCCTGAGCCCCACCAGGGTCAAGCTCACCGTCGAGGTCGACTTCGACGAACTGACCCCGAGCGTCGACGCGGCGTACCGCAAGGTCGCCGGTCAGATTCGCATCCCGGGATTTCGGCCCGGCAAGGTTCCGGCGCGCATCGTCGATCAGCGCATCGGTCGCGGCGTCGTGCTCGAAGAGGCCGTCAACGAGGCCATCCCGCAGTTCTATGGCCAGGCCGTCGAGGCGGCCGAGGTGCGGGTGCTCAGCCAGCCCGAGATCGAGGTCACGAATTTCGCGGACGGCGAGCAGCTCACGTTTACGGCCGAGGTCGACGTCCGCCCGGCTATTGAACTGCCCGAACTCGAGGGGCTGCCGGTCACGGTTGACGATGCCGACGTCGCCGACGACAGACGTCGACGAGCAGGTCAAGAACCTGGCCGACCGTTTCGGCACGCTGACGTCGGTCGAGCGGCCCGTCGAGGCGGGCGACTTCGTCAGCATCGACCTGTCGCTGAGCATCGACGGCGAACCGCTCGAAGACGGCACTGCGACTGGCTTGTCGTACGAGGTCGGCAGCGACGGTCTGGTCGAAGGCCTCGACTCTGCGCTGCTCGGCCTGTCGGCGGGGGAGTCGGCGGAGTTCGACACCGCGCTCGGCGGTCGCGGGGCACTGGTTCCGACGACGGGTCGCGCGCTCGTGACCGTTCGAAGCGTGCGCACCAAGCAGTTGCCGACCATCGATGACGCGTTCGCACAAGAGGCCAGTGAGTTCGACACCCTCGACGAGCTGCGTGCCGACCTGCGCACCCGCCTCGAACGCGTGAAGCGCCTCGAACAGGGCATGCAGGCGCGCGACAAGGTTCTCGAGGCATTGCTCTCGCAGGTCGAGATCCCGTTGCCCGAGCGCACGGTCGAAGCCGAGATCGAGGGCCGCCGCGACGCCCTCGAGCAGCAGCTCGCCGCGAACGGCCTCGACCTCGACGCCTACCTCGCCTCGCAGGACGAGACGCTCGAAGCAACACGAGGCGCACATCGTGGTCGACGTCGAGCGCGACATGCGATCCCAGTTCGTGCTCGATGCCGTGGTCGCCAAGGAGGAGCTGGGCATCGAAGAGGCCGAGCTCACCGAGTACATCGTCCGCCGGTCGTCGCGAGCCGGGGTCAGCCCCGACGCAGTACGCGCAGCAGCTGGTGAGCAGCGGCACGGTGCCGCTGGCCGTCGCCGACGTCTTGCGCGGCAAGGCGCTCGCGTTCGTGCTCGAACACGCGGTGGTCACCGACGCATCCGGGCGCGGCCGTCGACCTGAACCGTCTCGAGCAGGACGTCACCGGTCCACAGGACTGACCGCCGTCCGGCCTAATGCCCGCCTGCCCACGCCTGCGCCCGCTACACCGCGGGCCTGCGCCCATAGCGAACAGCGCGCGAGAGTCTGACGCGGGACTCGATCGGCCGGTTAGGGTCGGATCGTTGGCACCCGATAATCCGGTAAGCAGGTCGAGACCCGCGCCTGTGCTGGCCGATCTCTGCGACAGATGAGCAGGTGAAGAGCGTGGCGCTGTACTTCCCGACGTCCCCAGCTTTCGAGAGCCCGGATCCGAGCTCGCGGATGCCGTCGTCCGGCGTGTCTCCCGACGACGACGTCTTCAACAAGCTGCTGAAGAACAGGATTGTGATTCTCGGGTCTGTCGTCGACGACGCGATCGCCAACAAGATCTGCGCGCAGCTGCTGCTGCTCGCCGCCGAGGATCCCGAGCGCGAGATCTACATGCACATCAACTCACCCGGTGGCTCGGTCGACGCCGGCATGGCGATCTACGACACCATGCAATACGTCCCGTGCGACGTCGCGACGGTCGGCATGGGCCTCGCCGCTTCGATGGGCCAGTTCCTGCTGTGCGCCGGCGAACGCGGCAAGCGCTACGCGCTGCCCGCACGCGCGCATCATGATGCACCAGCCGTTGGGCGGCATCGGCGGATCGGCGTCCCTCATTGCGATTCAGGCCGAGCAAATGCTGTACACGAAGAAGAAGCTCCAGGAGCTCACGGCCCAGCACACGGGCCAGTCCGTCGACCAGATCGAGCGCGACTCCGACCGCGAGCGGTGGTTCTCAGCCGAAGAGGCGAAGGACTACGGCTTCGTCGATCACGTGGTGCGCAGTGCCCGCCAGGTCCCGACCGAGACCACTTCGGTCTCCTGAGAGCGAGAAAACTTCCGTGACCCAGATCCAGCGACCCGACCTCTTCGACGTCGCCCGCGTTCGACCGTGCCGCGACGCCCGATCGGCCGGTACATCATTCCCGAGTTCCGCGAGCGCACGAGCACCGGCGACCGCATCCACAACCCGTACACGAAGCTGTTCGAGGAGCGCATCATCTTCCTCGGCGTCCAGATCGACGACGTGTCGGCCAACGACGTCATGGCGCAGCTGCTGACGCTCGAGTCGATGGACCCCGACCGCGACATCCAGCTCTACATCAACTCACCCGGCGGATCCTTCACGGCCTTGACGGCGATCTACGACACGATGCAGTTCATCCGGCCCGAGGTGCAGACGATCTGCATGGGCCAGGCGGCATCGGCGGCGGCCGTGATCCTCGCGGCGGGCGCCAAGGGCAAGCGAATCGCGCTGCCGAACTCGCGGATCTTGATCCACCAGCCGTCGAGCGAGGCCGGCGGCCAGGCCAGCGACATCGAGATCGCCGCGCGCGAAATCCTTCGCATGCGGGCCCTGCTTGAGTTCATGCTGGCCAAGCACACCGGTCGCACCGAGGCGCAGGTACGTATCGACATCGAGCGGGACAAGATCCTCACAGCGGAAGAAGCCGTCGAATACGGCTTGATCGACGAAGTGATCGTCAGCCGCAAGCTCACGCTGGCGGCCCACTAGGCAGGCACGAGGCACGCACCAGACACGCGATAAGTGGTCCGAAGCCTCGGTCGAGGCGGTACCTTCGGAGGCTGGACGGCAGCACCGAGCACGAGCAGCAGCCCGCATCGACCCCATACGGTCCGACGGTCAGGTAGGAGACACATCCGGTGGCACGCATAGGCGACGGCGGTGACCTGCTCAAGTGCTCTTTCTGCGGGAAGAGCCAGAAGCAGGTAAAGAAGCTGATCGCTGGCCCCGGCGTCTACATCTGCGACGAGTGCATCGACCTGTGCAACGAGATCATCGAAGAAGAACTCTCGGAGTCGGCCGACCTCAAGTGGGACGAGCTACCCAAGCCGCGCGAGATCTACGACTTCCTCGAGCAGTACGTGATCGGCCAGGACATCGCGAAGAAGGCGCTGTCGGTCGCTGTCTACAACCACTACAAGCGGATCCAGGCCTCGGGCAAAGAGTCGCGCGCCGGCGCTGACGTGGTCGAGTTGGCCAAGTCGAACATCCTGCTTATCGGCCCTACCGGCTGTGGCAAGACCTACCTGGCGCAGACCCTCGCCCGCATGCTGAACGTGCCGTTCGCCATCGCCGACGCCACCGCGCTGACCGAAGCCGGCTACGTCGGCGAAGACGTCGAGAACATCCTTCTGAAGCTGATCCAGGCCGCTGACTACGACGTCAAGAAGGCCGAAACCGGCATCATCTACATCGACGAGATCGACAAGATTGCCCGCAAGAGCGAGAACCCCTCGATCACCCGTGACGTGTCGGGCGAAGGCGTTCAGCAGGCGCTGTTAAAGATTCTTGAGGGGACGACGGCCAGCGTGCCGCCCCAGGGTGGACGCAAGCATCCGCACCAGGAGTTCATCCAGATCGACACGACGAACGTGCTGTTCATCGTCGGCGGAGCATTCTCCGGGCTGGAGAAGATCATCGAATCCCGCGTCGGCAAGAAGGGCATCGGCTTCGCCGCGACGCTGCACACCAAGCGCGACGCCGACGCGATCGACGCGTTCTCCGACGTGATGCCAGAAGACCTGTTGAAGTTCGGCATGATCCCCGAGTTCATCGGGCGGTTGCCGGTCATCACGACAGTCGCGAACCTCGACCGCGAGGCGCTCATCCGGATTCTCACCGAGCCGAAGAACGCGCTCGTGCGGCAGTACAAGCGGCTCTTCGACCTCGACTCGGTCGAGCTCGAGTTCAACGAAGAAGCCCTCGAAGCGATCGCCGATCAAGCGATCCTGCGCGGCACCGGTGCGCGCGGATTGCGCGCCATCATGGAAGAAGTTCTGCTCTCGGTGATGTACGACATCCCGAGCCGCAAGGACGTCGCCCGCGTGCTCATCAACCGTGAGGTCGTCCTCGACAAGGTCATCCCGACCCTGGTGCCGCGCGAAGCCGCGTCGGCAGTCAAGCGCGAACGGCGCGAAAAGACCGCCTAGATCGCGCGCTCCACGCGAAAAGACTGCCTGATTCTCGCGCTGCCCTGCGCGACTGGGGGCACATGTAGGTCGACAGCGACAATTTGCTGCGTTCTGCCACCACTCACGTAGCCGGCCCCGGACTAGAGGGCCCGAAGCCGACCCCGGGCTAGAGCGGTTCGAAGGTTGCGGTGAAGTGCCGCAGTGTCGGCGGTTCCTCGACGATCCGCATTCCTCGAAGGTCGGCCGCCTTCTTCGCCACCGCCTCGCAGACCTCGATCGTGTAGTCGATGTGGCTCTGCGTGTAGGTGCGCCGCGGAATGGCCAGCCGCACAAGATCGAGGGACGCCGGCACCTCGGTGCCGTCAGGCTGCCGGCCGAACATGACGGTGCCGATCTCGCACCCGCGAACGCCGCCCGCTTCGTACAACGCGACGGCGAGCGACTGACCCGGGTACTGCAGCGGCGGGATGTGGGGCAACAGCGCCCGCGCATCGATGTAGACCGCGTGCCCGCCGATCGGCCGCACCACCGGGATGCCCGCCGCGTGCAGCGCTTCACCGAGGTAGGCCGTCGAGCGGATCCGGTAGCGCAGGTAGTCATGGTCGATGGCCTCGCGCAGACCCTGCGCCAGCGCCTCGAGATCGCGGCCGGCTAACCCGCCGTAGGTGGGGAACCCTTCCGTGAGGATCAGCAGCGTGCGGCACTTCGCTGCCAGAGCGTCGTCGTTCATGGCGAGCCAGCCACCGATGTTGCCGAGTGGATCCTTCTTCGCGCTCATGGTCATGCCGTCGGCGAGACTGGCCATCTCGCGGACGATGTCGCGCACGTTGGCGTCCGCGAACTCGGGTTCGCGCGTCTTGATGAACCACGCGTTCTCGGCGAAGCGGCAGGCATCGAGAAACAGCGGCAGGCCGTACCTGTCGCAGACTTCCCGGACTCCACGCAGGTTCGCCATCGAGACAGGTTGCCCGCCCCCGGAGTTGTTGGTGATGGTCACCATGACCAACGGGACCTCACCGGGTTGCGCCCCCGAGAGCAGCGCGTCCAGGGCGTCAAGGTCCATGTTGCCCTTGAACGGATGGTCGGCCTGCGGGTCGCGGCCCTCGCGCGATGACGAGGTCGACGGCTCGCGCGCCCGAGTACTCGACGTTCGCCCTCGTCGTGTCGAAGTGGGTGTTGTTCGGCACCGTCTTGCCCGCGCCCCCGACCGCCGTGAACAGGATCTTCTCGGCCGCGCGGCCTTGGTGGGTCGGAATCACGTGGGTGAACGGGAAGAGATCCTGGACGCTGTCGCGGAACGCGAACCACGACGGCGAGCCTGCGTAGCTCTCGTCGCCGCGCTGGATACCGGCCCATTGGTCGCGCGACATCGCGCCGGTGCCCGAGTCGGTCAACAAGTCGATGAGGACGTCGGCGGCCCGCAGATTGAACAGGTTGTAGCCGGCGGCCCTGATCGCCGTCCGGCGTTCGGCTTCGGTTGTTAGGTGTAGCGGTTCGACGCTGTGGATGCGGAAGGGCTCGATGATCGTCTTGAAGGTCATGCCTGAGCGTAGGCGCGCGGACGCTCTCTCGCGTGAGGCCGTCTAGCTCTTTTGCTCGACCGAGCCGATGATCTGACGCGTTAGGGTCGCAAGGTCACTCTCGCTGGTGCCAGTCGAGATCACCACGATGACGGCGGCGCTATCGAGTGACACGCACATGGTCAGGGCGGCGCCGCCGCTGGCCGTTGTTTCGCCGCATTGCATCGAACCGCCGTATGGTCCGCTGCCTTCGGTCGTCAACGTCATGTCGTTTCTGACGCCGGTCGCCCTGAAGAACGCCTGTCGGTCTGCGGCGGTGGGTTGCTCCGGCAGCTTGGCTGCGGTCACCGCGAACAACGGCTGGCCGCCCTGGCCGTAGTACGCGGCCTGTGCTTGCGTGATGCCGGGAAGGTCCTGCTGCATGCTGGTGATCTGCGCTGCCGTATCGGCATTCAGCGATGCATCGTCAGTCACCTTTTGCTGCTCGAGCAGCATCGCAGGTAACACCACATTGCGCGCCGCAGCCTTGTCGCGCTGGCTGAGGAACACCGGAATGGCGATCGCGGCAAGAATTCCGATCCCGACGAAGGCGGCGACCGTGATGGCCAGCGCGATCAGTACCCGTGACGCTGTCGAGCGCACTGGCGTTGCGCCCATCGGGTAGCCGCTGTAGCCCGGAGGACCAACTGGCGGTGCGACGTACGCCGGCGGCAGATAGCCGCCACCCGGAGTGTCGGTGTAGTGCGGCTGCGGCGCGAAACCAGGCGCGGCAGGGGCGTTGCCGAACCGGCTGGTGCTCGGCGGACCCCAATCCGGTGCCGGCGGCGGGGCCCACACGGGAGCGGCGGCTTGTGCGGGCGGTGGTGCCCACGCGGGAGCGGCGGCTTGTGCGGGCGGTGGTGCCCACGTCGGAGCAGTTGTCGGTGCCGGCGGCTGGGCCCACGCGGGAGCAGCAAGCGGGGCGGACGGCGGGGAGGGTGCCGCCCAGACCGGAGCTGCAGGTTCGGGCGCGGCTGGGGCCGCGGCGTACTCCATCGGAGTTGGCAAGGGCTCGGGTGCGGCGGATAGAGCGGGTACAGCCGCGGGTGCGGGCGTTGCAACTGGTTCGGGGGCCGGCACGCCACGGGACTTTCGGCCACGGTCGTTGGCCGCACTCGGCAGGATCGTCTGCGCGAGCGACGATGGGGGGTACTGCGTCGTCGGTTGCTTAGCCCGCATCGCCGTCTCCTCAAGGAGTGCACCCGGCTGCGGGCGCTGCATAGGTTTCGGCTGGTTGGGCGCGCCGCTTAACGAATCGCCGCGCCTGATCGAGTGGATGGCGAACGGCTCGATGACCGTGTTGACGGTCATCGCCGAACTGTCGGCGCGCTAGCTCAATTGCTTCGCAATCGCTGTGGCGACGTCCGAACGGTCAGCTCCGGAAGGTGACGGCACGATGATTTGGACAATGGCCTTTGAAGTCACGTAAGCACAAGTCGTCATGGTGCCGTGGTCGACCCTGTCGAGCCCGATGAAGTCGGTCGTCCCGCACGTGATCCAACCCGTGCCGTTGACGCCCGCGACCGGTGCTTGTTTTCCCCCGAACCCCGCGGCTGGGAGGAGAAAGCTCGCCTTCGCGTCATCAAGGTTCTTCAGGTCCTTGTTCAGATCTTCGTTGGCCGATCCGACGACGACGACGTCCGTGGTGGGGCTCTGCCGATACACGGCGCTGACGACTGTGCCTTCGAAGACGTGGGTGGCTAGGCCGTCCCTCAAGGCAGTGGCACCTTTCGCCAGCGATGCCGGGTCGGTGAGCTTAGGGATCCCGCCCAACGTCGCGGGGAGAATGAAGGGGGTGCCGGGCGTGACTCCCGACGTGCCGCTGCCCGCCGTCGAAGAGGCGCGAGCTGCCGGCTTCGAAAGCGGGATCGTGCTGGACGCCGTCTTCTTGTCGAGCAGCTTGGGTGCCTCGTAGTAGCCCCCGGCCGCAAGGGCGACGACGAGTGCGCCGGCGAGCAGGAGCGGTGTCCGCGACTTCGTGCCCTTGCGATAGGCCCCGTGCCGGCCGTAGCCCGGCTGCGCGAGCGAAGCGCCGGGGTAGATCGGCTGGGGCGGGAAACCAGGCGCGGTCGGGTAATTGGTCGGGTAGTCAGTCGCTGGAGGGCTGCCGAATTGCGGGTTCGCAGGGGCGCTGCCGAACGCGGCAGGGGCGCTGCCGAACGCGGCAGGGGCGTTGCCGAAGCGGCTCGCGCTTCCCGTGCCCCAATCCGGTGCCGGGGCCGGCGCAGGCGGCGGTGTCCAGACGGGAGCGGGAGCGGGGGCACCCACGTACTGCATCGGAGCGGGTGAGGGCTCGGGTGCCGCAGCGGGTACAGCAGGCGCAGGCGGTGCAGCAGCTGGTCCGGGGGCCGGCGCGCCACGGGACTTTCGGCCACGGTCGTTGGCAGCGCTCGGCAGGATCGTCTGCGCGAGCGATGACTGGGGGAACTGGGTCGTCGACTGCTTGGCCCGCATCGCCGTCTCCTCCGGGGGGTGCACACCCAGCGGCGGGCGCTGTGTAAGTTTCGGCTGATTTGGCGCGGCGCTTAACGGCTCGCGATGCTCGACGCTTAAGGGATGACCGTGCTCGCCGAGGCGGGTTGCGCGAGATCCTTAGACTGCACGGTGTGACTGCGACCGATCCCGTCGACCCGTCGTCGTCCGGCTTGCCTTCGGTCTATTCACCGGCTGCCGTCGAGACCAGGCTGTACGAGCTGTGGGTCGAGCGCGGGTATTTCACCGCTGACGTGACGAGCGCAAAGCCGCCCTTCACGATCGTGTTGCCGCCGCCGAATGTGACGGGCCAGCTGCACATGGGTCACGCTCCGCAACACACCCTGATGGACGCCGTCACCAGGCGCCGTCGCATGCAGGGGTACGAGGCGCTGTGGCTCCCGGGCATGGATCACGCCGGCATCGCCACCCAAAACGTGGTCGAACGCGAGCTGGGCAAGGAGGGCGTGTCGCGCGACGATCTCGGGCGCGAGGCGTTCGTCGATCGGGTGTGGCAGTGGAAGGCCGAGTATGGCGGCCGGATCCTCAGCCAGATGCGCCGGCTCGGCGACGGTGTCGACTGGTCGCGCGAGCGCTTCACGATGGACGCCGGCTCGTCGCGCGCCGTCGGCACGATCTTCAAGCGCCTCTACAACGACGGCCTCATCTACCGCGCCGAGCGCATCATCAACTGGTGCCCGCGATGCCTCACCGCGCTTTCGGACATAGAAGTCGATCATTCGGACGACGAGGGCGAGCTGGTCTCGATCAGCTACGGCCCCATCACGGTCGCGACCACCCGGGTCGAGACGATGCTGGGCGACACCGCGGTTGCGGTGCATCCCGACGATGAGCGCTACGCACATCTCGTGGGCACTGAGATCGAGCTGCCATTGACGGGCCGGCGGATTCCGGTCGTTGCTGACGATCACGTCGATCCCGAGTTCGGTACGGGCGCCGTCAAGGTGACGCCTGCGCACGACCCGAACGACTTCGAGATCGGTCAGCGGCACGGACTGCCTTCGATCACCATCATGGACGAGCGCGGCGTCATCACCGCGCACGGACCCTTCCAGGGCCTCGACCGCTTCGAGGCGCGGCCTGCTGTCACCGCGGCTCTGCGCGAACTCGGGCTGATCGTGGCCGAGAAGCGGCCCTACATTCACTCAGTCGGCCACTGCTCCCGATGCGACACGGTGATCGAGCCGAGGCTGTCGCTTCAGTGGTTCGTGAAGGTCGAGTCGTTGGCAAAAGCGGCGGGGGACGCCGTTCGCGACGGTCGCGTGACGATCCATCCGCCCGAGATGGCGCGCAACTATTTCGACTGGGTCGACAACATGCACGACTGGTGCATCTCACGCCAGCTCTGGTGGGGGCACCGCATTCCGGTCTGGTACGGCCCTGCGGGCGAGACGGTCGTGATCGGACCCGACGACGATACGCCGATCGCTGCTGGTTGGCGGCAAGACGACGACGTCCTCGACACCTGGTTTTCTTCAGCGCTGTGGCCGTTTTCGACCCTCGGCTGGCCCGCCGAGACGCCGGACCTCGAGAAGTTCTATCCGACCTCGGTGTTGCTGACGGGCTACGACATCATCTTCTTCTGGGTCGCCCGCATGATGATGTTCGGCATCTACGCGATGGCCGATCGAGGGCCTGCCGACGCCGTCCCGTTTCGCACCGTGGCGCTGACCGGTCTTGTCCGCGACGAGCGCGGCCGGAAGATGAGCAAGTCCGCGGGCAACGGCATCGATCCCATTGAGTGGATCGAAACGTACGGTGCCGACGCCACCCGCATCACGCTTGCTCGCAGTGCCTCACCGGGCTCCGACATTCCGGTGAGCGAAGAACTTGCGCAAGGTGG
The DNA here is from genome assembly GCA_963809135.1 of uncultured Actinomycetes bacterium. Taxonomy (GTDB): domain Bacteria; phylum Actinomycetota; class Actinomycetes; order Acidothermales; family Acidothermaceae; genus PALSA-607. Next base: position 4,303 of record CAWEIG010000010.1, on the reverse strand, counting down.
CCGTAACTTCGTAACGAAGCTGTGGAACGCGACGAGATTCGCGATCATCAACGGCGCCACCGTCGAAGGTCCGCTGCCGGATCTCGCGACACTGCCGGCGACCGAGCGATGGGTGCTGTCGAGATTGGCGCGCACCGCGGCCGACGTCGACAAGTACTTCGAAGACTTCCAGTTCGCCAAGGTGTGCGATGCGCTGTTCCATTTCACCTGGGACGAGTTTTGCGACTGGTACGTCGAGTTAGCGAAGCTCCCGCTCGAGCAAGGTGGCGCTGACGCCGTCGCCACTCGCCGGGTGCTGGGTCACGTCCTCGACGTGCTCCTACGCCTGTGGCACCCGGTAATTCCCTTTGTGACAGAGGAATTGTGGACCACTCTCACGAGTGGCGAGACCTTGGTGCGAGCCGACTGGCCTACTGGTGGCGTGGCCGCCGACTCGCCGGTGCTCATTGACGCCGCTGCCGTCGATGCGCCTGCTGAGTCGTTGGTGGCTGATCTGCAGGCTGTCGTCACCGAGGTGCGCCGGTTCCGCGCCGAGCAGGGTTTGCGGCCTGCGCAACGAGTGCCTGCTCACATCGATGGTCTGGCTTCGACGCCGCTCGCGGTGTTCGAGGATCAGATTCGAACGCTGGCGCGCCTTCAGGTGCCAACCGCCGATTTCGCTGAGACCGCCGCAGTGGTGGTGGGTCACGGCGATCGCGCGATCAGGGTGGCCCTCGACTTGTCGGGCACGATCGATGTCGGAAAGGAGCGCGCCCGCCTCGCGAAGGCACTCGACGTCGCAATCAATGAGATCGCGATCGCGGAGGCGAAGCTCGCGAATCCGGAGTTCACCGGGCGGGCGCCCGAGCCCGTGATCGAGAAGATGCGCGGCCGGCTGCACGACGCCCAAGCCGAGGCTGCACGGCTGCGGGCGCAACTCGACGCACTGCCGCCCAAGTGAGACTCGATGAGTGAGCAAGCGCTCGAGCTTGACCGCGTCGAGAAGGAGTTGCTCGGCCGCTGGCCGGAGTCGCGCATCGAATGGAAGCTCGAACGCATGAGCGCGCTCATGCACCTTTTGGGCGACCCACACCTCGCGTACCCCGTTGTGCATGTCGCCGGCACCAACGGCAAGACCTCGACATCACGGATGGTCGATGCCCTGCTGCGCAGTCTTGACCTGCGCACCGGCAGGTACACGAGCCCGCATCTCGAGTCGATACTCGAACGGATCTGCATCGACGGCGAACCACTGGCGCCTGCACGCTTCGTGGAGACCTACGACGAGATCGCGCCTTTCTTCGATCTCATCGATGCCGCGAACGAGACGCGGCTGTCGTTCTTTGAAGCTATGACTGGCATGGCGTTCGCGGCATTCGCCGATGCCCCTGTCGACGTCGCCGTTGTCGAGGTAGGCATGGGCGGGCGGCTCGACGCGACCAATATCGTGCAAGCGCCGGTCTCGGTGATCACCCCTGTCGATCTCGATCACATGGCCTACCTTGGCGACACCATCGACGTGATCGCGGCTGAGAAGGCCGGGCATTATCAAGCCCGATCAGCAGGTGATCGTGGCCGCGCAACACCCCGACGCGATCTCGGTGTTGCTGTCGCGCGCGGAAGAAGTTGGCGCCAACGCGCTTCGCGAGGGCTTCGACTTCGGCGTCATCAGGCGCGAGGTTGCGGTCGGCGGTCAGGTGCTCGCACTGCGCGGCTTATACGGCGTCTACGACGAGGTATTCGTTCCGGTCTACGGCGGCTACCAGGCGTCGAACGCATCGTGTGCGGTGGCGGCGGTTGAGGCGTTCGCCGGTGCCGGCGCGCCGCTCGACGCCGACCTTGTGCGGGCGGCCTTCTCGACAGTGCAATCACCTGGACGCCTCGAGATCGTGCGCACATCGCCTACGATCCTGGTCGACGCGACGCACAATCCCGCAGGTGCTCGCGCCACGGTTGCCGCGCTCGCGGAGGCGTTCGCTTTCCGTCGGCTCGTCGGCGTCGTTGGCGTGTTCGCCGACAAGGACGTCGTCGGCCTGCTCGAGGTGCTCGAACCGTTCCTCGCCCACGTCGTGGTGACCCAAAGCGACTCGAGTCGCGCGATGCCCGCCGACGACCTGGCCGCGATCGCGATCGACATCTTCGGCGCCGATCGAGTCGACGTGGCCACGCACCTCGACGAGGCCATCAGCATTGCGGTCGAACGAGCAGATGAGGACGACGACTTCGGCGGGGCCGGTGTGTTAATCACCGGTTCGGTCGCATTGGCCGGCCAAGCGCGACGGTTGCTGAAGCGCCGATGACCCCGCCCCTCGGCAAGCCGCCGCTGCAGTCGCGACCGCCTCTGGCGCCTTCGGCGTACGACGGCGACGATGTCGCGCTGATGTACCGCGACGCGATCAAGGGCAAGCGTCGACTCACGTCGAGCGTGCTGTCGATGGAGATCATCGTCTTCTGGCTGGCGATCATCGTGGCCATCGTGCAGTCACATGTGCGAGTCGCGGCCGCGGTCGGCGTTGGCGGTGCGCTGGCGGTCGGTTGCCTCGCTGTCGCGGCGATGATCACGCGGGCGTGGGCTTACAAGGCCGGGGGCGCGTTGCAGGTGCTGGCGATCCTGTGTGGCTTCGTCGTCCCGGCAATGTTTGTCGTAGGCGTCATTTTCGCCGTGCTGTGGACCGTGGCGGTGCGCTTGGGTGATGCAGCGCTGCGCCGCGCGAAGGTGTTCGAGGAGTACGTCGGGGCCGGGCCCAATACGCCGGACAAGTAAGCGGCCGGCACTAAGTCGGTTGGGGCTGTCGGCGGGTCACGGTACCGTCGAGCTATGACCGAGTCGCAACCGCAGGCGCTGATCCATGCCCGCGGCCTGGTCAAGAAGTTCGGCGAGTTCGTGGCGGTCGACGGCATCGACTTCGACGTCGCCCAGGGCGAGGCATTCGGATTTCTCGGGCCCAACGGCGCCGGCAAGTCATCGACGATGCGCATGATCGGCTGCGTGTCACCGCCGACATCGGGCACGTTGTCGATTCTGGGGCTTGACCCGCATCGCGACGGCGCGGCAATCCGCGGGCGGCTCGGTGTCGTTCCGCAACAAGACACCCTCGACCTCGAGTTGACCGTGCACGAGAACCTGGTGATCTACGGCCGCTACTTCGGCCTGTCGCGTGCGGTCGCAAGTGAGCGCGCCACCGAACTGCTCGACTTCGTGCAGCTGCTCGATCGCGCCACCGACAAGGTCGAGCCGCTCTCGGGCGGCATGAAGCGGCGCCTCACGATTGCGCGCTCGCTGATCAATCGTCCTCAGGTGCTCTTGCTCGACGAACCGACAACAGGCCTCGACCCGCAAGCCAGGCACGTCGTGTGGGACAGGTTGTTCCGGCTGAAACAGCAAGGCGTGACCCTGGTGCTCACGACGCACTACATGGACGAGGCCGAGCAGTTGTGCGACCGCCTTGTCGTCATGGACAAGGGAAAGATCGCAGCCGTCGGGTCGCCGCGCGAGCTGATCAACCTGTATTCGACCCGCGACGTCGTCGAGGTGCGGTTCGCGGTCGGTGAGAACGAGACCGGAGCCGACAAGCTGTTCGGCCTGGCACCGCGCATCGAAGTGCTGCCCGATCGGGTGTTGCTCTACACCGACGACGGTGACGAGTGCGCCGACGCCGTCCATGGGCGAGGTGTGACGCCAACCTCGACACTTGTGCGTCGCAGCACGCTCGAGGACGTGTTCCTTCGCCTCACCGGCCGCACGTTGGTCGACTGACATGTCATCGACCGCGCTCCCCGCCGTCCCTGCTCTGCGTGCTTATCGGTATTGGCTTGCGTCCTACCGGCGCACGTGGCGCGGCAGCATCAGCACGACCGTCGTGAGTCCGGTGCTGTATCTCGCGGCGATGGGCATCGGCCTCGGCTCGCTCGTGCACCGAAGCCCGGCGACCGGCGGCGTGCCCTACGTGCAGTTCATCGGCCCTGGTTTGCTTGCCGCCACGGCGATGCAGGTCGCTGCGGCGGAGTCGACCTACGCGGTGCTCGGCTCGTTCAAGTGGGTGCGGGTCTACCACGCGATGGCCGCGACGCCGTTGCTGCCGCTCGACATCCTGCTTGGTCACCTGCTGTGGATCGCTACGAGAATCGCACTGGCGTCGAGCGTCTACCTCGCCGTCGTCGCCGCCTTCGGCGGCATCAGGTCGCCGCTCGGCTTGCTGACGTTGCCGGTTTGCTTGCTGATCGGCATGGCGTTCGCCTGCCCGATCGTCGCCTTCTCCACAACGCGAGAGAACGACAGCGGATTCGCGGCTCTCAACAGATTCGGCATCATCCCGATGTTCTT
>CAWEIG010000009.1:0-332007 GCA_963809135.1 uncultured Actinomycetes bacterium | reverse complement strand
CGCGATGACGCGCGTTCCGCGCGTACCCACCTAGGGCGGCGGTTGCGCGCCGGGTGGGCAGCCGTTGTGCTGGGTCTGAATCTGCTGGTCGACGACGGAGCCGTCGAGGAATGTGATGGTTGCGTCGCCACTGACACAGTCGGTGCTCCACGGCGTCGCATCGAGCTGCACGCGCCGTCCGGTCGTATCGATGATGAGGTCCTGCGTGAGCCATTCCCCTGTCAGCTGAGGCAATGACGCGAACGTGCTCACGCTGCCGCCATGTGCGCGGTAGATCGTCAGTGGTTGGTGGGGGCAGTACGCGGTGAACAACACATCCCCGCTCGGGGTCATCGCGGCGGTGGGAGTTCCATCCGGGCAGCCCTGTTCGGTGGGAGCACCGCGGACGACGGTTTGGACGCCGACCGGCTGCCCGGCGGACCCGAAGGAGAGCGCTTTGAGGTCACGGCTCGGGCCGCCGTAGTAGTACAAGCGGCTGTCATCAGGAGCCCAACCGACCAACGTGTAGCCGCTGAATCCGTCTGTCAGCGCTCCGGTCATCGCCATTGGAACGGCGAGCGCGGGGCGTGATGGTGTGCCGGCGTTGAGGACAAAAATCTGAGCGCCAACCGGGTCGGGGAGCACCAGCACATGACTCGGGCCGGGTGAACTGGGCGGTTGAAGCACCGCGACGGTGACGACGTAGGCAAGGTAGCGGCCGTCGGGAGAGACTTGCGGCGCGCCGAGCCGGACGCCCTCGTCCCCGGCGTTCGGTGAGACGGTGACCACCGTCGTCGGCGACCCGCCGTCCAGGGACACTCGTTGGATCGTCTCCACCGCAGTCGTGGGGGATGCGTTACCCCGGAAGTACGCGGTGCGAGCCGCGATGCTCAACGTCGGGGCGTCGACGGACCCGCCAGTGACCAAAACCGTCGGGCTCGCGCCAGCATCGTGGTCGCGACAGATCGCAATGTCTTTGGACAGGCACAGGTAGAAGCCGTCGGCTGGCATCGACGCCGACGCAGCCGCCGAACTCACCGAGATGTTCGGGCTTGCCGCCATCGACCCCGTGGAGGACTCGGACGACGCGACAACAGACGGCTCAGTCGAGGCTCGGCTTGTCGAGTGACCGGACGCCGCAGGCGTCGTCGCACACCCCGCGGATGCGACGAGTACCAGCGCCGCCAGGCACCTGTTCATGGTCATTCGACTGTAATGCGCGCTGGTCCGTTCCAGCCGGGTAGCAACGTCCGCTCATGCCGCGAAGACGGTCGTTGCAACGACCCCGGAACGCCGTCGAGTTGTGCCGAACCCACCTGTCTTGTCGTGGTGGGCTTCTCGCGAGCGTGCAGAGATCTCAAAGTTCTGGGTTGGCCGCAAGCGGCATGCGCATCTGTTGTTCTCCAACGGCTGGATTGCTCGGCAACGGCTGCTGCTCGCCGGTCGACACGAAACCGAGCCGTTCGTAGAAACGCTTAGCGCGATGGTTTTCATCGGCGACCCACAGCGTGATCTCCGTCGCGCCGTCCGTGCGAGCTTTCCTGCAGACCGCCTCGACCAGTTCCGTCGCCGCCGGTGTCCCTCGCATCGCAGGCTCAACCCACATCGCGACTAGGTGTCGTTCATGCGGGGTGTCGAGCACGCCGATCGTTGCGACGAGACCTACCGTGCGGCCCTCGACCACTGCGAGGTACCAGTTTCCGGGATCGACGCGGCGTTTCCATTCCGCGTCGTCGAATTCCAGTTCCCGGGCAAGCGTCGAGCCAAAGGCACCGGGAGAATCGGCGAGCGCGCGCAGGCGTACCTCCTTTACGATCGCCCAATCGTCGCGGCTCGCGGCGCGCACGGTCAGGCCTGTCATCGGGCCATGATGGGTCGCTGGGGACGTTCGGGCAACTCACTTGCGTGGGTCCGAGTCAGGGCGCCGTGGTTGATGGCGCCGGGGTTGCGGATTCAGGTCCTGCGGAGACCGTGAGGGTGACGGTGGTACCGGGTGTGCTTTGTGATCCGGCGGCGGGAGATTCGTAGATGACGACTCCTAGTGGCTCGAGGCCGCTCGTGCGGGTGACTTGCACCTCGAATCCGGCCGCGGTCATGGTTTGGATCGCTGCGGCCAGCGGCTGAAGAGTGACATCAGGCACGGTCAGTACCCGCGGGGATTGGATGACGGCTGGTTTGACTGCGGGCGTGTGGTGAGTCTCGGTGACGGCGAGCGGCACGCTTATCACGGTCGCCACGACTACCGCGCTTGCGAAGAGCGCACTTGATATAACCGTGATCCGACGGCGGCGCCCTCGGCGCAAGACAGTGTCGGCCGTCAGCGCGGCCGGCAATTGCGCCGCGTCGGCCAGCGCCGACAAGCCACGCCGCACGCGGTCCTCACCATCATCCGTCACCGTGAACCTCCTCAGGGACTTCTCCCAGCGCGAGCCGCAGCTTGGCCAGCGCTTTCGATGCTTGGCTTTTAACCGTGCCCACCGAACAACCGAGGGTCTCGGCCACAGACCCTTCGGGCAGGTCGTCGAAGTAGCGCAACACAACGACCGCCCGCTGGCGCGGCGGCAGGTCGGTCAGTGCCGCCGCCACCCGCTGCCGCTCATCGACGTGTGCCGTGGTGTCGGGTGCGGGCGCTTCGGGTGGGTCGGCGTGCAAAATCTCGGCGATCTGGCGACGACGACCAGCCCGTATCCCAGTGTTGATCAGGATGCGACGGACGTAGGCGTCGGGGTTGTCGGCTGACTGAACCCGTCCCCAAGACACATACGCCTTGGCCAGCGCGCTCTGCACGAGATCCTCCGCCAACCCACGATCGCCAGTCATGAGGTAGGCGGTTCGCAGCAAGGCGCCGCTACGCCCCACCACGAACTCGCGGAACTCCTCGTCGCGACGATTCACGTCCCGCCCATCCGCAGCACCCGACGATCGGGGCTCTACACATACTGATCCGCTTCGGTCCACAAAAGGTTGCCTGAGCCGCGATCCCACGCCGCGAGAGCAGCGGTGGGATAAGGCCCGCCTGCCTAACCTCTGGCGCCGCAGCTGCGAATCGACACCTTTCCGATACCGCTTCACATGATCCAAACGCGTGTGGTTTCGACCGTCCGACCGCCGGCGACCAAACACCCCAATTACATGCCTCTGCAATGGTTGTTCTGGGGCGCCCGCGCCGGTCTGTGATACGGGGCATTCGCGGGTTCACTCGGCGTTTGCGGATGATGGGGTCGTGGGTGGTGTGCAGGTACGCGACGAACTGTGCCTTGGCGGCCCGTCGATCGGCCCGCTTCGGCGGTGGCCGATCTCGGGGCAGCGCCGCTTGCGCGCGGTCGTCGGTGTCGTTGTGGTGGTCGCGGTGGCGCAGGGATGTACCGGGGCTGGGTCTTCGCGAACATCACGTTCGACATCTGCAACGGCGCCAACCCCGGGTTCGGCTTCTGTACCCGCGGCCGCACGTAGCTCAATCCCACCAGTAGCCGAAAGCCCAACGGCGGTACCGTCAACGGTGCCGGGCTCGCCAGCGGGCTCTGCGGCGTCCCCGCCCGCGGCTACGTCTGCTGTTGCGTCACCCAGTCCCGGGCGTGCGCTGGATGCCACGTCACTGCCGTCGGTGTTGCCTGCGGCGGTGTATCGGACGCAGGCGGGTGCGGTCGGCGGTTTCGTATATGTGCTGGGCGGGATCGATGCCGCTGGGATCACTGTCGCCGGGGTGTACCGGCTCGATCCGAGCACGGGCGCGGTCACCCGCGCTGGGGCTCTCGCCACCCCGACCCACGGCGCTGCGGCGCTAACGTTCGGTGGTCGCATCCTGGTGTTCGGCGGTGCCGCGACATCGGTGCACACCACGGTGCAAGCTTTCGACCCCGCCACCGGTCAAACCACCATGGTCTCCAAGTTGCCCGGCCCACTGGCTGACCTGACGGCGGCGGCAGTGGGCAACCAGATGCTGCTGCTAGGCGGGTTCAACGGCGCGCGTGGCTTCGACACGATCCTGTCGACCACCGACGGCATGACCTTCCACCTCCTCGGGCACCTGGCCCAAGCGGTGCGCTATCCCGCGGTCGCGGTCGCGGGCGGCGACGTGTACCTGTTCGGTGGTCTGCTCGCCGGCGGGGAGTACACCGGCACGTTCAGCACCGCGATTCAACGTGTGGACCCCGCGAGCGGTATCACCACCGTGGTCGGGCATCTCCCGATCCCACTCGCGCACGCGAAAGCCGTCGTACTAGACGGGCAACTCCTGGTCCTCGGCGGATCCACCACCGGTGGGCCTAGTGCCACGATTTTCCGCTTCGATCCAGCGACGGCGCAGGTGTCAAAGCTGGGGGCGCTGCCGTCGCCGGCCACTGATGGTGCGGTGGCAACCGTTGGCGACACTGCCTATCTACTCGGCGGAATCTCCCGCAGACCAATCGCCACCATCATCGTCGATCCGGCTCCTCCCATCAGCATCGGCGACTTCATGAGCGACTGCAGTGTGCGCACCGACGTGGCTCGCCGAATTTCCAAACGCACCTGTCTGCCGCGATGACGCGCTTCGGTCTGTCGGAATGTGAGCGAATGCGATTTCAACGCTCGGCGGGTTACGTGGTGGCGCCGGTGTGTGCGGGATGGGTGGACAGGATGCAGAACTCGTTGCCTTCAGGGTCGGCGAGAGTGATCCAGCCGCTGCCGTCGGGCCTTCGATGGTCGGCGAGTTGGGATGCTCCTAGCGCCACGACCCTTGCCACCTCCTGCTCGCGACTACCCTCCACTGCGCGCAGGTCGAAATGGACCCGGTTCTTCACCTGCTTGGCGTCCGGAACGGTGATGAAGAGCAGCAGCTGACTCCCGTCGCGCGAGGCGATCAAACATTCCGCGTGTCCGGGCATGTTCGGATCATCGGGATCTTCGACGAAGTCCAATACCTGCGACCAGAAGACCGATTGTGAGTAGGCGTCGGCGGCGTCGATGGAGGTGTGCGAGATGCGACTAACCATGGCGACAGCGTTGACCGCGCCGCGGGACCAGTCAAACCGTTTCTACGCAACCGAACTGCGCGGAATCAACCGCCTCTCAGCAATATCCTCGGCGCGATGACGGTCGATGGTTGTGCCCGACGGCCCACTTCAGAACCGCGTTCACGTGAACGCGGTTCTGCCGCAATGACGCGCGTTCTTCTTGTACCGACCGGCAGGTGGCGCGCGGGTGACTTCGACTCGTTCGCGCAGCCACCCGCGTGGCTCGTCCGACCGAATTCCTTCTGGGGCTGTCCGCGGTGCTCGCTAACCTCGCGCCCATGCTGACGTTCGGCGTGGTGGTGCTCGGGGTCACCGACGTGCGGCGGGCGGCGGAATTTTGGTCAGCGGCGCTGGGCTACACGTTGCGCGACGATGGATTCGCCGGATGGGCCAACGTGCTTGTGCCACCGAACGGAGCCGGAACGGCGATCGCACTCCAAACCAGCCGGACGCCGCCACAGGATCACCCACGACTGCACGTTGACCTGCATGTCGCCGGCGCCGACGAACAGGAAACCGAGGCAGCAAGGCTCGTATCGCTGGGCGCCACGCGGGTCGGCTGGGACAGCTACCCCGACGACCCGGACTTCATCGTGCTGGAAGACCCGGAAGGCAACCGGTTCTGCATCGTCGACCTCAGTCATGAGCACGGCTAGCTCTCACGGCATGACCATCCGGCTTAGCCGGCGAGCATTGGGCCGATATAGCTCCCTGGGTGAGTCGCGCCGCCTTGGCAGTCGTCGACGCTGCCGCCCGACCACACCAACTGAACGGACGTCGTCTCGTCCGGCGGCGTGATCGTCACCGTCGTCGGAGTCCAGGCACCGGCGGTGTCGCAGGCCGGATCAGGTCCGGTGAGGTACGTGAGCAGTGCGTGCGCCTGTTCCCCCGGCGCTACCGCGATGCGCTTCGGCGTGCCGGCCGCGCGTACTAACGACAACGGCTGGGAGGCCGCCGAACCGAAGTCGACGCCAGGGAACCCGAGCAACGAGCATGGCGCGCTCGACACGTTCGTGAACACGACCGGCACCTGATACTGCGTGCTCGCGGGTTGCGTGGCGGCCCCGAGCGAGACGTCGAGTGCGCTGGTGGAGCATCGCGGCTCCGTGCCGGACGACGAGCTGGCGCCGGAACCTACGGCAGCCGGGGCGACAGGCGGGGGAGTGGCCGCCAGACGCGCGCCGACGTCGCTGAGCTGCGGCTGCAACGCGCTCCACGCAACGCCCACTTCCAGCGGCCCGCACGCCTCTGCTGCGACCTGTCCCTGTGACAGGCCGATGACAAGGCCGACCGACCCGATCGCCGTGCCGGCGTAGTTGTCGGCCGTTGCGGCGGTGCCGGCAGCGACCTCCGCCTCCTCCTGGTCGACGTTGCAGCCCATCGCATCGAGCCGCGCCTTCGCAGCCGTGAGCGTCGCCGCCGCGAGCGCCTTCAGGTTCGAGCCGACAAACAGGTCGGACGCCGAGATGCTGGCGCCGTTCGCCACGTCGACGATCACCCCGATCAACTGGGTCGTCGGGTGCGCACCGCCTGGGTAGAACGTCGAGATCGTCCAGGTACCAGACACGACCACAGCGTCGGCGCGGGTAGCTGTGAAGTCGGCCTGGAAATCACCGCTTCCGCATGCGGGCCCAGTGCACGGCAACTCCGATTTCACGCCCTGCGTGTAGTCGGCGAGCGCCGCCGTCACGGGCGCCTGCAGCGCGGCCGAGATTGCCGCGGCGTCGGGAACCCCCACGACGGCAATCTGGTCGATGTCGACCGTGCCCACGCCGCCTTTCACGACCTGGTGGGGTCTGGTGAGCCGCACAGATGGGTTGCCCGCGGCGTCCGCCGTCGTTGTGCTCGAAGCTGGTGCGCTCGATGCGACGGGTGTCGAAGCTGCGGGTTGCGATGCGGAGGTCGCGGCGGGCGACGAGGAAGCCGTGGAACGGACTGCGCTCGAAGCCGATGCGGAGGTCGCCGGCTTCGGTGTGTTCCCGCGGCATGCGACCGCCAGGGTTGCTGTCAGCACGACTGCGAATACCGTGCGGTTCGATACAAAGCGGTCGGATCGCGAAGGCACAGGTAAAGCCTCCTCCAACAGGTAGTCATTTCGGATGATGGCTCGATGAGCATCAGACGCGATACAACCACTCATAAGCCAGATGGGGGCTACCGGGGCTGCGTCTGCATGACGCAGCAGCATGCTCGTATGCGCCGGATTGGTTGATCGGGAGGGGAACGCAATGTTGTCACGAGTGCGCAGATCAGCAACGCGTAAGGCGTTCGCAATGGCGACGTCGGCCGCGCTCGCGCTCGCCGCCTCTGCCGGAATCGCGGGCACATCTCAGGCAGACGTCCCGCCTTCGTTCACGGCAACAGTCGCGCCCCAAGCTGTCGACGGTGGCCTGTTGCAACAGTCCTTCGCTGTGACGATCACCAACTGCGACACGACGGTTCCCAACTGCACGGGTCCGAGTAGCCTGGCCCTCGGCTCCGCGACGATCCAGGTGCCCTCAATGTTCACGAACGTTTCGGCCAGCGTGCCGGTGGCGTCAGGCTGGACGGTCGCCTCCGTCGCCGGGGGAGTCGTGCAAGTCGACGCCAACCAGGGGGGCGTTGACGACCAGTCATCGGGGAACCAGCTCGGACACGGGGCTTCGATCGTCGTCACCATCGTCGCCGACACCCCGAGCACCAGCGGCTTCTACCCCTTCACCACGACCGCAGAGAACGATCCGGTCGGCGACCCGGCAGAAGGGGACGACTCGGCCGACGCACCGTTCGTCCTCGCAGGCAGCCAGCCACAAGTCGCGGTAGGCATCCCCGACCACCTGATTTTCCTTGGGCAGCCGAGTGACGTTCAGGTCGCCAGCGGTACCTCGACACCGTTCATCTGCCCGCCGCCGATCGTCGAGGTCGTCACTGCAGACGGCGTCCCGGTCACCTCTGGCAGCGCGTCGGTGACGCTGCTCGCCGACACCCTGTTCGGTAACCCGGGCCTTGGTGGCACGACCACCACGGCAACAGTCGGTGCGCTTGCCACCTTTGGTACGGCCGGGTGCACAGGTGGCGTCGATGCTTCTACGGTCGGGGCGAACTACAAGCTCAAGGCAACGGCTACCTGGACCCTCGGCAGCTTCACAATGCCGCTCGCGACGGCCGCCGACTCCAACCCGTTCAGCGTCGTGCAGCTCATCACCACCTGCCCGGCCGGTCATACGTGCAACGGTGCCGCCACTGACACGCACACCTCGGTCAACGTGGCGACGACGAGCGCGACGACGACTGACCAGCTCGAGATCGCCATTGGTGTCGACTCATTCGCCAACACCACGTGCCACCCGTTGTTCCAGCCCAACGGCATCGAAGTCACCCGCGTCGTTGCCAATGACCGCGGCAAGACAGTGACACTCACGTTCGACAAGACGATCGTCAACCAGAAGCCGCTGTACCTGATCCTGTTCTTCCCCATCTGCTTCTCTGCGCCGTGGGGAAACTGGGTCACCGACCTCGGGCGTGCTCCAACCTTCAACACCACCACCAACGAGTTTGAAGGTCTGCTGCCGATCTGCTTGCCGCGGTTCTTGCCCGCTGGAAACCCGTGCGTGTCGTCGCGGATCTACAACTTCAAGACGGGTGCCGAGACCGTGACGGTGTCTATCCCGTTCCAAACCGGTCGCAGCGACCCCAAACTCTGGTAGTCGCGGCCTACGTCCGTGGGCTCCCGCCGGTGAGCCGGTAGCTTGGGAGCCCGCGGGGTGAGTTTGCGCCCGGAGAAGGGTGGGCCGCGACATGGATGCCGCCGAGCGGCTGCGACCCTTCATCGCGGGGTTCGTTGTCGACTGGCTGCGAGAGACGCCTGACCAGCGGCACCGCGTCGCCCACGGAACCCTCGTCTTCGTCGACATCTCCGGTTTCACCAGGCTGACCGAACGCCTCGCGAGCAAGGGCAAAATCGGCGCCGAGGAAATGAGCGACATCCTCGACGTCACCTTCGCCGCGCTGCTCGCCGTCGCCTACGACCACGGTGCGTGGCTGGTCAAGTGGGGCGGCGACGCGGTGTTGCTGCTGTTCGAAGGTGATCAGCACGCTGAGCGCGCCTGCACGGCGGCACACGAGATGCGGCTGACGATGCGGCGTATCGGCCGGTTGCAGACCTCCGTCGGCGAGATCACCCTTCGGGTCTCGATCGGCGTGCACACCGGTGACTTCGACTTCTACTTGGTCGGCAGCCTCCACCACGAACTCCTCATCAGTGGTCGCGCCGCGTCGCAGACAGTAGCGATGGAAACGACCGCCGATGCGGGCGAGATCGTCATCAGCGCGACGACGGCCGCTGCACTTCGGTCGCGACACGTCGGGGCGGCGAAGGGCGACGGGTTCCTGCTGACGCGCTCGCCCGGCACGCCGGCGCGCCTCGAACTGCGCTCGCGAGATCTGACCGGCGTCGATCTGGAGTCGTGCCTGCCCGAGGTCACCCGTAACCACCTGCTGGCAGGTGCGACCGACGGTGAGCACCGCCAGATTGCGGTCGCCTTCGTCGAGTTTTCGGGTATCGAAGCCGTCCTCGAAAAGGGTGGAACGGCAGCTGTGGCCGACGCAGTTGACCACGTCGTCCGCGCCTGTCAGGAGGCCGCGCAGCGACATGAGGTGACGTTCTGGGAAACCGACGTGGGGGTCGACGGCGGCAAGGTGATGTTGGTGAGCGGCGCGCCTCGCAGCGCCGGCCACGACGAGGATCGAATGCTCGCCGTCGCCCGCGAAGTGATCGATGGAGGTGGCGATCTCAGCTTGCGTGCCGGCGTTAATAGCGGGCGGGTGTACGCCGGTGAATTCGGGCCGCCATTTCGGCGAACGTACTCGGTCAAAGGCGACGCGGTGAACCTCGCGGCGCGGCTCATGTCGAAGGCGGGCCCGGGCGAAATCTACGCGGCAGACGCGGTGATTTCGCGTGCCCGCAGCGCCTTCGCGACCGATGCGCTGCCGCCAATAACAGTGAAGGGCAAGGCGCGGCCGGTCATTGCGCATCGCGTCAGGCATGCGCAAGACACTGACGCCGGCACGCTGCGCGTCGATTTGCAGTTCGCCGGTCGCGAAGAGGAGCTGATCGCCTTGCAGGCCGCGCTCGCTGAGGCGCGGCAGGGCAACGGTGAAGTGTGGGAGGTCTCGGGGGAAGCCGGCATCGGTAAGTCGCGTCTGATCGCCGAACTCGTCGCGCGCGCCGACGCTGTCACCGTCGTGAGCGTCGTGTGCGACCAGTACCACTCCAGCACTCCGTACGCGCCGTTTCGCCGACTGCTGCGGCGGTTGGCCGGAATCGCCGAGGACGCCGATCCGCTCGTCGCCGGCGATGGGCTTCTCGAGGTCGTCGCGAGAGCAGCCCCAAGCCTTCTAGCCTGGACGCCGCTCCTTGCCGCGGTCCTTGCAGCGCAGGTCGAACCGACGTCCGAAACCGACGCCCTCGAGGAGAAATTCCGCAAGACGCGCCAGGAAGAGGAGGCCGCCCGGTTCCTCGCCGCCCTCGTGCCCGGACCGCTGCTGCTGGTCGTCGAAGATGCTCACCTCATGGACGACGCATCGCTAGATCTGCTGCGTCACCTCGCCGAATTGGCTCGCTCCCGACCGTGGCTCATCGTCGCCACCACCGTGTCGGCACGTGATTCCGACACGGTCTTCGACGACGCCGCCGCGCCGCACCGCATGCCACTGGGCGCCCTGCGCCCCGACACCGTCGAGGCTCTCATCAAACGTGCCACCGAGGATCGGCCACTGCCTCCGCACGAGATGGCGCTGCTGAATCAGCGCGCGGGCGGCAATCCGCTCTTCGTGCAGGAGTTGCTCGGCGCTACACGCGACGGCGGCACTATCTCAGCATTGCCCGATTCGGTCGAGGGTCTGATGGCCGTGCAGGTCGACAGGTTGAAGCCGCACGAGCGCCGCATGCTTCGCATCGCATCTGTGCTCGGCGTGCGCGTCGATCGGCAGGTGCTCGACGAGATGCTGCGCATCGAAGAGGTCGACATCGATGTCACCCACAACGTGCTAGACGATTTTCTCGAGCCGGACGGCGAGGGTTTGCGCTTTCGGCACAGCCTCGCGCGTGACGCTGCTTACGAGGGTCTTCCTTTCAGTCGCCGCCAGCTTCTGCACGGCCTCGCAGGGCAGGTCATCGAGCAGTTCGCCGGCGCTCGTCCCGACGACGTTGCTGACGTGTTGTCGCTGCACTTCTTGCACGCGCGCAACTTCGAGGCCGCCTGGCGCTACGCCCGAGTTGCTGGTGACCACGCGCGCGACATCCACGCACAGGTCGAGGCCGCGGAGTTCTACGAACGCGCACTCGATGCCGCGAAGAAGCTCGAGAAACGGGCTGGGCTGCAGGTCGCTTCCGTCGCCGAGGCGCTAGCCGACGCCCGCTACAAGCTCGGTGAGTTCGGCCACGCGGCGCGTGCCTACACATCGGCGCGAGCGCTGTCAGACGACGATCTCGACCGAGCTCGACTTTCCTACAAGTCATCGTTGGTGGCCGACCGCACCGGTCAGTTCCGCGGAGCCCTGCGATGGTTGACGCGCGCGCGCCGCTATCTCGCGACCGTCCCCGGTAACGATGCGATACGGCTGCGTGCGGAATGCAGCGCACAGTACGGCCTGATCCGGCACTGGCAGGGCCAGGACGTCGACGCAGTTGCTTCGCTGCGCGAAGCAGTTTCGCTCGCCGAATCGGCGGGCGCCGACGATGCGCTGGCAACCGCGCTGGTGTGGCTTGACAACTGCGAGATGACGCTGGGCAGGTCGGGTACCGGCGAGCACGCGCACCAGGCGCTCGACATCTGGAAGCGGCTCGGCAACCGCCCATGGGAAGAAGCGCGCGCGTTGAATCAGCTCGGCATTCGCGCGTATTTCGAGGGCCGCTGGGATGTCGCCGTTGACTACTACCGCCAGTCGAAACTCGCCTGTGATCGCGCCGGCGACCAGTTCACCGGTGCGGTCGAGATGGGCAACATGGCTGAGGTGTTGTCTGACCAAGGCCGGCTCGTCGAGGCTGAACCGCTCTTGCGTGACGCGTTGCAGGTCTGGCGTGCCGCACAGGCGCCGTCGTTCGTCGCATTCGGCAAGAGCCAGCTCGGGCGGCTCGCGGCCCGGTCAGGCCGATTCGACGAGGCGCTCGAACTTCTTCGCTCAGCACGCGACGACTACGTGCGTGATGGCGAGCACGCCGAGGTGCTGGAAACTGACGCACGCATAGCCGAGTGTCTAGTGCTGCAAGGAGCGTTTGCCGACGCGCGCGCAGCGGCAGACGATGCGTTGGTGCGGGCGTCGTCGAACTCGGCTGTCTTGCCACAGGTTCCGCTGCTGCAAAGAGTTCGCGGGTTGGCGCTTGCCAACCTTGGCGACGTCGAGGCAGCGGTGGGTGCTCTCGAGGCGAGCCTGTCTGGCGCGCACGAACGCAGAGCTCGCCACGAAGAAGCGTGGACCTTGCATGCGTTGGTCACGCTTCGCCGAACCATTGACCTCGACACCGTCGACGAGACGATCGAGCTGCGGCAAGCGGCGCTCTTTGAACAACTCGGCATCGTCGACGTGGCCGAGCCGAGCGTGACCCCCTAAACCGGCAGGCCGGGCGCGGGGAAGTCGGAGGTGAGCTCACGCACGTGTGCCTCGACGCGGTCGGTGGTCGCGTTGAGGGCATCCTCGTCGTCCTTCGCAACTGCAGCGACAACCTCGTCGATCCACGCCCCGATCTGGCGCATCTCGGCGACACCCATGCCGCGGCTCGTCACCGCGGGCGTGCCGAGCCGAATGCCGGAGGGATCGAAGGGCTTGCGGGTGTCGTAGGGCACCGCGTTGTAGTTGGCGACGAGGCCAGCTCTGTCGAGTGCCTTCGCCACCGGCTTGCCGGCCACGCCTTGCGGTGTGAGGTCGACAAGGATCAAGTGGTTGTCGGTACCACCGGACACGAGATCGAACCCGCGCGCCATCAGTTCTTCAGCGAGTGCCTTCGCGTTCGTGACGATCGCGGCGGCATAGTCGCGAAACGACGGCTGTTGCGCCTCGTGCAGAGCGACGGCGATCGCGGCCGTCGTGTGATCGTGCGGGCCGCCCTGCAAGCCAGGGAAGACGGCCTTGTCGATCGCCTTGGCGTACTCCTCGTCGCACATCAACATGGCGCCGCGCGGGCCGCGCAGGGTCTTGTGGGTCGTGGTGGAGACGACGCCCGCGTGGCCGACGGGTGATGGGTGCGCGCCACCCGCGATCAGGCCTGCGATGTGGGCGATGTCAGCCACCAGGACGGCATTGACTTCGCGCGCGATCTCGGCGAACGCGGGAAAGTCGATCGTGCGCGGGATTGCGGTGCCCCCACAGAAGATCAGTTTCGGTCGCTCGCGAAGAGCGATCTCGCGCACTTCGTCCATGTCGACGCGACCGTTCTCGCGACCGACGTTGTACTGAACCGCGTTGAACCACTTGCCGGTCGCCGACACCGACCAGCCGTGCGTGAGATGGCCGCCCATCGGCAACGCCATGCCCATCACCGTGTCGCCGACCTCGGCAAGCGCGAGATAGACCGCGAGGTTCGCCGGCGACCCCGAATACGGCTGCACATTCGCGTGATCGACACCGAAGAGCTCTTTGGCGCGGTTGATCGCCAGCACCTCTACCTGGTCGATGACCTGCTGGCCTTCGTAATAGCGCTTGCCCGGGTAGCCTTCGGAGTACTTGTTCGTGAGCACCGTGCCGGTCGCTTCGAGGACGGCCTGTGAGACGTAGTTCTCCGATGCGATGAGCCGCACCTTCTCGGTCTGCAGTCTCTCTTCGGCGCGGATCAGGTCAGCGATCTGTGGGTCGGTGGCGTCGAGTGCGGCGAGGTGGTCGGGCATGGCGTCTCCTCGGTGGACACCCAGGCGCACGGCGTCCGCGTCGATCGCTCCCCGGTGGTTGATCCCACCTTCTGTGCGCCAGTCGCGACGCCCCGATCTTAGTGCACCTAATCCAAGGGCCCCGATCAGTCGAGGCAGAACTCGTTGCCCTCGATGTCTTGCATCACGAGGCACGACTCGTTCTCGTCGTCGGCAGGCAGTAGTTGCACGCGTGCTGCGCCGAGCGGCAGGAGTCGTGCGCATTCGGCCTCGAGGGCGGCCAGGCGCTCGGCCCCCACGAGCCCGGTGCCGACCCGTACGTCTAGATGCACGCGATTCTTGACGACCTTGCCTTCGGGTACGCGCTGAAAGAACAGGCGCGGGCCCACCCCGGCAGGGTCGATGCAGGCGAACGCTGAACCTTGCTGCTCAGGCGGCAGCGCGCTTTCGAAGTCGTCCCAGGTAGCAAACCCATCAGGTGGGGGCGGTACGACGTAGCCCAACACCTCGCACCAGAACCGAGCAACCCGCTCAGGTTGTGCGCAGTCGAAGGTGACTTGGAACTGTTTGACGGTCGTCACCGGACCACCATAACTGCGCGACCACGATCTTCCAGGTGATTATTGAGCGTCCCGGAATCAGCCCATGCACTCGATGTGCTCGACCTTGAACGCAGCGGTTGCGTCGACCAGCAGCGTGTGGCAGTAGACGCAGTGAGTCTCGCCCGTTGCAGGAGCACCACACGACGGGCAGTTCGCGGGCAGCGGGGGACTCGTGACGCCAGCCGGACGGGTCAGCCGCCAAGTCTCGAACCATGGCCGCTGGGGCATCGCGGCGAGCTGACTCGCCGGCGGCTCACTCGCGTTGAGCATGACCAAGCCCATGCGGCCGACGACGTCGTACTTGACCAGACACACGATGTCGCCGGTACTTGCGGCCTCGACGCCCCGCAGTGTCGCGGTCACCTTGTCGATCGAGCTCATGGTGAGCTGGTGTCCGGTTGTCACCGCGTATTGCAACTGATTGCCGACCATCGAGGTGAGCTCAGGTGAGAGACGGCCCGCGATCGGGTCGACGCTTCCTGCACTCAGTGCAGCCCGCACATCAGTGAACAGCGACGTCGCACCCGCAAGGAACAACGTCGGATCGAACGATGCGTCGACTCGTTGCACAGCTGCGATATCGACACCGCCGCTGGCGCCGATATTGCCGGCCCCGGTTGGATCGGCGAAGACGAACGACTGGAGCCGCGAGGCCTCATCGTCTCGCGCCTTGAACAGGCCCATGTGTTCAGCAGCTCACGGTGCTGTAGCGACAGCGCTTCCGCATGCCGAGCAGAACAGTGCGCCGCCGACGAGAGCATGCCCGCAGTGGGAGCAGAAAGCTGCCGGGGTCGCGGTTGCGGTTGCGACGGCCGGCGTCGCGGCCAGAGCTGCTGCCGGCACTCCTGCCGGGGGGGCAACAGGAGCAGGTGCAGGTGCAGGTGCCGCCTGGTTGGCGAACGCGCCAAGAACGCCCGCTCCGAGGCCAAGCGATGCAATGCCGAGTGCTTCGTTGCCGCCGCCCTGGCCGTTGGCCATTCCCTTGCCAGCGCCCAGCAGCGCCTCGCCTTGTGCGTACGCGCCGAACGAACCCGTCAAAGCGGTGTACGCGGTATCGCGAGCAAGCGTGCGCAGCTGTTCGGCGTCCTCGTCAGACAAGCTCACTGTCACATTGCCGAGCCTGGTGACGTGGATTCCGTAAGCGGTGAGTGCAAGGTTTGCGGCCGGCACCGTGCCCGCCTCGATGTCGGGAGTGCGGGCCGCCAGGCCCAGCACCGGCCACTGGTCGTTCACGACGTGCCCGACGACGACGGTGCGAACCGCCTTGAGAACCTGCTCCGACGCCCAGCCGATGACGGCGGTGGGATCGGCGAGATCGACTGTGCCCGTCAGCCTGGTGATGAGCGCCGCAGGGTCGACAACCTGAAGTGCGAAGTCGCCGTAGGCCCGCAGCTGCACGATGAGTCGGGTTTCGGGATCCCTGACCGAGTCAACAGGGCCGCCGAACGTGAGGTCGGGGAATTCGTGCGTGCTGACGAAGAAGAGTTCGGAGTCGTAGGCGTTGCCGCCGCTGAGCTTGTCGGCCACATCGCCGAGGAAGGGGAGCTCAGTCGCATCGATCCGGTGTCGACCTGGTTGCAGGACGCCGATGACGCGGCCCTGCGAAATGAAGATTGCCAGCTCATCGACGTCCACGATCGCGCTGGTAAACCGGCGGATCTGGCGGTCGGGCCACTTGTACAGCAGCTGCTGCTTGTCGCCGTCTGGGACCGCGATGAACTCGCGACTGATGTCGTGGCCGAGGCCCATCGCATCTCCTGGGGTCGAGTGGCGGGTCCGAGCCCGCTCCTCCTGCTTCTCGGTGCCTTGCGACCCATCCTTGAGCGGCGCGACCGCGGCGCCGCGACGACTGAGAGACTGGACCCACCATGCCTGCCCCCGGAGAGCTGCTTTTCGTCGCCCCGCGCCGCGCCAAGCCACCGCGCCATCTGGCCGATCTGACGCCCGCCGACAGGCGGGCGGCTGTCGGCGAGCTCGGGCACCCGCAGTTCCGGGCGACCCAGCTGTCGACGCATTACTTCAGCAGGCTCGTCGACGACCCCGCGGACATGACCGACGTCCCGGCCGGCTCGCGTGAGGCGCTAGTCGGCGCCTTGCTGCCGACGCTGCTGACGTCGGTGCGTGAGGTCTCGTGCGACGACGGGGCAACCCGCAAGACCGTCTGGCGGCTGTTCGACGGCACGCTCGTCGAGTCGGTTCTGATGCGCTACTTCGGCGCGATCTCAGCCGGCCGGACCGAGCTCGGCCAGGAATCCGAGGAGTCCGAAGCGACGACCCGAGGCCGCGACCGGGTGACGATCTGCGTGTCGAGCCAGGCAGGCTGCGGCATGAACTGCCCGTTCTGCGCGACCGGCCAGGCCGGGCTCACCCGCAATCTGTCGACGGGCGAGATCGTCGAGCAGGTCGTTGCTGGCGCCCGGGCGATGGCCCGCGGAGAAGTTCCGGGTGGTGCGGGTCGCATCTCGAATGTCGTCTTCATGGGCATGGGAGAACCGCTCGCCAATTACAACGCGGTGCTGGGCGCCGTCCGCCGATTGACCGACCGCGCTCCCGACGGCCTCGGCATCTCACAACGCGGCATCACCGTCTCGACCGTTGGTCTCGTCCCGGCAATCGACAAGCTCACCGCTGAGGGCTTGAACGTGACGCTCGCCGTTTCGTTGCATGCGCCGGACGACGAATTGCGCGACACCTTGGTTCCGATCAACACGCGATGGAAAGTCGCAGAGGTTCTTGATGCGGCGGCGCGGTATGTAGCGGCGACGAAGCGGCGGGTGTCGATCGAATACGCATTGATCCGCGATATCAATGACCAGGCGTGGCGCGCTGATCTGCTCGGGCGAATACTGCGCGAAAAGCTCGGTCATCTTGTGCACGTGAACCTTATTCCGTTAAATCCGACGCCCGGTTCGATCTGGACCGCATCGCGCGCGAAAGACGAGAAGGCGTTCGTTCGTGCATTGGAAAACCAAGGTGTCGCGGTGACTGTCCGCGACACTCGCGGCCGCGAGATCGAGGGAGCCTGCGGGCAATTGGCAACCGATACCCAACCGACCGCACCGCCATCTGCCGAGGGTGCCTGAGTGTGAATAGACTCGCGGCACCCCACTAGGAGGAGTCCCCATGGACCACTCGGCCACGGCGCGGCATTTCTACGAACTGATCAACGCGGGCGACATCGACGGTTTCATCGACCTGCTCGCCGACGACTTCGTCGAGTATGAGGAGACCCCCGGGCTCCCTCCGACCAAAGACGGCGTAAGGCAGTTCTTCTCGATGTATATCGGCGCGTTCCCTGATTTGCATTTCGCAGCTGAAGACATTCTGCCGAGCGGTGACAAGGTTGTCGGTCGCGTCACGATCACCGGCACCAATACAGGCGCGGACTTCTTGGGCATGCCGGCCACCGGCAAGAACGTGAGCGTGCAGGCCATCGACATCATCGAGTTCGGCGACGACGGTCTCGCGACCGCGCACTGGGGCGTCGTCGACGTCATGACGATGATGCAGCAGCTCGGCGTCGTGCCGACACCCTGAGCCCCTCTTAGTGCCGATCAGGCCGTAACGCTTTCGTGACGGCCGCCGCCTAACCTACGAAGATGCGGACGGACCGACGGCGACTCGCGTTGGCCTGGTTCCTTTATGCCGCGGCCTGCGGCATCGGGCTCGCCGTTTCGATCGTATTCCTGCACCGACCAGACCTCTCGGGCAATGACGGGGCGCACGCCGGGGTTATCGCATTCGTACAGATCGCCGGTGGGATCCTCGGTCTCGCCACCGTCGCGCTGTTCGTCGTAGTCAAGCGGCCGGACCACCCGGTCGGCTGGCTACTGCTGATCGTCTGCCTTGGGACCGTCGCGGGTTCGGGCCTCGACGCAATGGGTACGGCTGCCTTCGCGGACGATCCGTCGCGGACAGCTCTCGGGGATTTCAGCGTTCTGGTTTACAACGGCGTTGCGGCGTTGACCTGGTCGGCGTTGGTGCTTCTTTTGGTGCTCTTCCCGAGCGGGCACGTTGCCGGCTGGCGGCGCAAGGCGGGGCCAATCGCTGTGACCCTTCTTGCTGTGAACATCATCAGCAACCTTCTGCAGACCCGCCTACAAGACAACGACAGCGTGTGGCACCCGAATCCGATCGCCTCGCCAATTGCGGCCGCGACTATAAGCAAGATTGCATCGGTGACGGGGACGCTCATCGGGTTTGCAGTAATCGCAGCGGTCTTCGACCTCTTCATCCGAGCCGTGCGGGCGCGCGGGGTCGAGCGCCAGCAGATGAAGTTGTTCGCGTACGCAGCCACCGTGAGCATCGTGTTCGCCCTGATCGTCGTCCCCGACCGCAACTTCCCGTGGTGGGGCGCTTTCATGTTCCCGTTCGATACCAACTTGATGGCCCTAGCGTTGGGATTAGCCGTCGTGCGCTATCGCCTCTACGACATCGACCGGTTGTTCTCGCGCACGGTTTCGTACGCGATCATCATCGCTATCCTCGCCGGGATCTATCTGGGCTCGATTCTGCTGCTCACCCACGTGCTGCCGTTCCACGGCGCTGCTGCGACGACGACATCGGTACTTGTAGCCGTCGGTCTGTTCGCGCCGTTGCGGCGCCGAGTTCGGAGCACAGTCGACCGCCGGTTTAACAGGTCGCAATACGACGCGCAGCTGGTTCTTCGAACATTCAACCGACAGTTAGAACACCACGTGAGTCTCGAACTGGTTCTCGACGATTTGCTCGGTGCCGTCGACCAAGTCCTTCAACCTGCCCACGCCGCAGTCTGGATGCCGCGACCAGGAGCGCAATCGTCAGCCGCCCGTTAGTCGATCGATAAGCTGCGCGCGACGTGATGGCCTGCTGGTGCGCGATTCTGCTGCGTCCGCCGACTGCACGACCCCAAGCGAACCGTTGATCCCCAGCCACCGCAGCGGCTCCGGTTCCCATGCACGCGAACGGTGGTTGACCCATGGCAACGCGGTGAGGTCGCTGTCTTGCCCGGTGATGAGGTCGGCCAGTGTGCGGCCAGCGAGGTTCGACGTCGCGACGCCATCACCGACGTATCCGCCGGCCCAACCAAGACCGGTGGCCCGATCGAGCCCAACCGATGCAAACCAATCACGCGGGACGCCGAGTGGCCCGCCCCATGTGTGAGTGACCGCGGCGTCGGCTAAGGCAGGGAACAACTCCACAAGAATGCGTCGCAACGCGTCGAACACACCCGGCTCGCGGTCGTAAGAGGGCTCAACGCGTGAACCGAAATGGTAGGGCGCACCACGTCCACCGAATGCGAGTCGGCCGTCAGCTGTGCGCTGGCCGTAAATGATGAGATGGCGCAGATCGTTGAACGTTTCCCGATGACGTAACCCCGCGTCGTCCCAGAATGAATCTGGCAACGGCTCCGTCGCCAACATGAGCGAATACACGGGGACGAGCACGCGATGGTTTCCGCGAATCGTCGGCGTATATCCCTCCGTTGCGCGAATCACAACGTCCGCCCGCACCACACCGTGTCGGGTGTCGACGCGATGCGGCGAGATGGCGGTCGCGGCGGTGCCTTCATAGATCGCGGCGCCGCCTTGTTCGACGACAGTTGCGAGTCCGCGCACAAGCTTCGCCGGATGCAGTGCCGCGCAATGTGGCGTGAAGAGGGCTCCGACGACATCGCTCGCATTCAAACGCTCGGCAGCTTCGCGAGCGTCGAGCAGGCGAAGGTCGTCGGTGGTCTCTCCCCAGGATCGAGCGTGCTCGAGTTCCTCCCGCGCCCGCGTGATCTGGGCTCTGCTGCGGATCAGCGACAGCGTGCCGCCCTTGGTGTAGCCGCAGTCGATGCCATGTTGCGCCGTGACGTTTCCGACCTCGTCGACGCTGTCGCGCATCGCGCGGCGCATGGCCAATGCGGCATCGCGTGACGACGACGCGGCTATTTTCTCCAGCGATGCGGGGAACAGCGCGCTGCACCAACCGCCGTTGCGTCCGGATGCGCCGAAGCCGGCGATCTCCTTTTCGATGACGACGACGCGCAGCGTTGGGTCGCGTTGCAGCAGGTAGAACGCGGTCCACAATCCGGTGAAGCCCGCACCTACGATCGCAACGTCGGCGTCGCGAGCGCCCGGCAGACTCGGTCGTCGTGGTGAGGGCGTCGCCCGCTGCGGCTACGTCGTCGAGCCACAGACTTCGACTGCGGTATTCGAGGCTCACGGCCGCCATTGCGCAAGGTAAGTAGGCGGCTCGTACGGCTGCTCGAGATCAGGCGTCGCTCGCGGCCGCCCGAACGCCGCCTCGATCGGGAGTACCCCGGCCCAGACCGGTTCGTGCAGGTCTTCTGCCGGGTCGTCGGGCCAGCCAGCGCTGACCTTCACCGACCACTCCGCGATCGGCATCCGGAGCAAGGTGGTTGCGGCGAGTTCCTTCGCAGTCGGCGACCGTAGGTCTGCCCATCGGCCCGGCATCAAGTGCTCCGTGAGAATCTCAAGGCATCGCAGGACGTCATCGTCGGGCACGATTTCGCAGGCGCCGAGAATCATCGCGCTCCGGTAGTGCATCGAGGACTCGAACGCAGAGCGCGCGAGCACGAGGCCGTCGACGACCGTGACTGTGATGCACGTGGGAGCTCCGGCTGCGAGTGCGCGAAACAGTCTGCTGCCGGTGGATCCGTGCACGAGCAGGTCGTCACCGTCGCGACCGAACGCGACGGGTAAGACGTATGGCTGACCAGCCGCATCGGTCGTCGCGATGTGTGCGACCCGAGCGGAATCGAGAATCGCGTTCAACGCCGACCGGTCGGTTACCTGCTTCTCCGGCAGTCGTCGTACCTTCGTCCGCTCGTGATTGTCATTGAGGTGGTCGACGCCGTCGTTGAGCGGGGTCGTCACAGGATCGACCAAGCCTCCGTCAGCACTGACCGCAACGTCTGCTCGATGAAGTCGAACTCGGGCTGGCCGATGATCAGCGGAGGTGCCAACTGGATCACCGGGTCGCCGCGGTCGTCGGCGCGGCAAATCAGGCCCGCTTCGAAGAGCGCACCCGAAAGGAAGCCGCGAAGCAGCCGCTCGGATTCGTCGTCGTCGAACGTTTCTCTGGTGGCCTTGTCCTTGACGAGTTCGATTCCGTAGAAGTACCCGTCGCCGCGAACCTCACCGACGATCGGCAGGTCGTTGAGCTTGTTCAGCGTTGCGCGGAACGCGTCTTCGGTGGAAAGCACGTGACCGAGCAGGTCTTCCTTCTCGAAAATATCAAGGTTGGCGAGGGCCACCGCGCAACTGACGGGGTGACCGCCGAACGTGATGCCGTGCAAGAACGTCGCGGAGTCTTTCAAGAACGGCTCGATGATCCGGTCCGAGGCGATCATCGCGCCGATCGGGGCGTACCCCGACGTCATGCCCTTGGCGACGGTGATGATGTCGGGCTGGTAGCCGTAACGATCGGCCGCGAAGTAATAGCCGAGCCGGCCGAATGCACAGATGGTCTCGTCGGAGACGAGCAGCACGCCGTGGCGGTCGCAAATCTCCCGCACGCGCTGGAAATATCCGGGCGGCGGCGGGAAGCAGCCGCCGGAATTCTGCACGGGCTCGAGATAGACCGCAGCCACGGATTCGGGACCCTCGCGAAGGATCGCGCGTTCGATCTCGTCAGCGGCCCAGCGACCGAACGCCTCGAGATTGTCGCCGTGTTCGGGTGCGCGATAGAAGTTCGTGTTCGGTACCCGCACTGAACCAGGTACGAGCGGTTCGAACACAGTCTTGATCGCAGGCAGACCGGTGATCGACAGCGCGCCCATCGTCGCCCCGTGGTAGGCGATGTCTCGGCTGATCACCTTGTACCGGCTCGGTTGGCCGATGGCGCGGAAATACTGACGGGCGAGCTTCCATGCTGATTCGACAGCCTCGGATCCACCCGTGGTGAAGAAGACGCGGTTCAGATCGCCGGGCGCGAGGTTCGCCAGCCGCTCGGCGAGTTCGATCGCGCGCGGGTGGGCGTAACTCCACAGCGGGAAGTACGCAAGCTCCTTGGACTGCCTTGCCGCGGCTTCGGCGATCTCGTCGCGCCCGTGACCGACCATGCTGACGAACAGGCCCGCGAGCCCGTCGAGGTAGCGGCGGCCCTTGCTGTCAAAGACGTACGCACCCTCGCCGCGCACGATGATCGGTACGTCGTGGTCTTTGTACGACGACATGCGAGTGAAGTGCATCCACAGATGCCGGCGGGCCGCTTCTTGCAAGTGGCTCGCGTTCGCGATGTCGGCGGAGTGGACGTCTTGTGGCATGGTCATCGAGTTCCCCAGGTGTACGTCTGCTTGCGGAGCTTGAGATAGACGAACGTCTCCGTGCTGCGGACGGTCGGGATGGCCCGGATCCGCCCGTTCAGAAGCTCGAGCAGGTGGTCGTCGTCCTCGCAGACTGTTTCGACCAGCAAGTCGAACGAACCCGCAGTGACGACGACGTAGTCGACCTCGGGGAACTTCTCGAGCTGGTCGGCGACGGCTTCGATATCGCCTTCGACCCGAATGCCGATCATTGCTTGACGGGGGAACCCCAGTTGGAGCGGGTCGGTGACCGCGACGATCTGAATGACGCCGGTCTTCAGGAGCCGCTGCACCCGCTGCCGCACTGCTGCTTCCGACAGGCCAACCGCTTGCGCGATGGTCGCGTAAGAGCGGCGGCCGTCTTCCTGCAACTGCTCGATGATGGCTTTCGACACGTCATCGAGAACACCCGACGCTGCAGGCAGACGGTCGCGTGGGCCCATTGCGCCATCATGGCCCGCCCATTGACGGCGTGCAAGCGATTCAGTGGTCTCCACCGTCGCCGTCCACGGATTCAATGGTCCTTGGCTGATATCACTGACATTCTCGTCTCCCAGAACCGCTGCCGTCGGGCTACGCTGTCCGCACCCCCGCCGTAAGGAGACAGGCATGACCGCTGGACCCCGGGTACTGCGCAACTTCGTCGATGGTCAGTACGTCGACACTGACGCGGGCGTGACGAGCGGCATCGTCGACCCGAGCACGGGCGAGGTGTTTGCGACCGCGCCGGTATCCGAGGCGGCCGATGTCGATCTCGCCATGCGCGCGGCGGAGCGGGGTTTCGAGGTCTGGCGCGATGCCACGCCGTCCGTCAGGCAACGTGCGCTGCTGCGCATTGCAGACGCCATCGAAGCCAGAGCCGACGAGATCGTCGCAGCCGAGTCGCAGAACACCGGTAAGCCGCTTGCGCTCACGACCTCAGAAGAACTGCCGCCGATGGTTGACCAGATCCGGTTCTTTGCCGGCGCGGCGCGCGTCCTCGAAGGTAAGGCAGCAGGGGAGTACATGGCCGGCTTCACGTCGTTCGTCAGGCGCGAACCGATTGGGGTGTGCGCGCAGGTGACGCCGTGGAACTACCCGATGATGATGGCTGTCTGGAAGTGGGCGCCCGCGATAGCCGCAGGCAACGCAGTGGTGCTCAAGCCGTCGGACACGACCCCGGTGACGGCGCTGCTGATGGCCGAGATCGCGGCCGAGTTCCTGCCCCCGGGCGTGCTGAACGTCATCTGTGGCGAACGTGACACTGGGCGGCTGCTGGTTGACCACCGAACGCCGAGCATGGTGTCCATCACGGGCAGCGTGCGCGCGGGTATGGAAGTGGCAGGGGCGGCCGCGCGCGATCTCAAGCGGGTACACCTCGAGCTCGGAGGCAAGGCGCCCGTCGTCGTCTTCGATGACGCGGACCTCGAAAAGACTGCCGAGGGCATTGCAATGGCGGGCTATTTCAACGCTGGCCAGGACTGCACAGCTGCGACGCGGGTGCTCGCGGCCCCGGGTATCTATGGCGACTTCGTCGCTGCTCTGACAGAGCAGGCTCACGCAACCGTCGTTGGCCCGCCGTCCAATACCGACGCCGCATACGGCCCGGTGAACAACGCCAATCAGCTCGCCCGCGTCAGCGGTTTCGTCGATCGGTTGCCTGACCATGCCCAGGTCACGGCCGGCGGACATCGGATCGGTGACCGTGGCTACTTCTACGAGCCGACGGTGGTCGCGGGCCTGCACCAGGGCGACGAGATCGTGCGCGACGAAGTGTTCGGGCCGGTGATCACCGTGCAGCAGTTCAGCGACGAAGACGAAGCGGTGCGGTGGGCCAACAGCGTCGAGTACGGCCTTTCATCGTCGGTCTGGACCCGCGATCACGGCCGCGCGATGCGCATGGCCAAGCGCCTCGACTTCGGCTGCGTGTGGATCAACACCCACATTCCGCTCGTCGCCGAGATGCCACATGGTGGCTTCAAGCACAGCGGCTACGGAAAAGACCTGTCGATGTACGGCTTCGAGGATTACACCCGCATCAAGCACGTGATGACCAACCTCGAAGCATAGGAAGTAACGGCGTCGGGCCGCCGCGCAGGTTGATCACGTAAGGGGGGTCTGGGGCTCCCTCAATAGGCGGGCGCGCCTGTTGAAGTGACGGTTCGCCTAGCGAGAGCAAGATCACGAGGGGACGACGAGGGGCGGGCGTCAATTGGACGGCGGGTGGTCCGTCGGAGCCGCCCGCTCCCGACGGACCACCCAGTCCAGGTGGTGCTCTAGTCGTTCTTCAGATGGCTCGCAAGCTCTGGCTCGGGAGACATGACCTCGCCGCGGAAGAACGGCCGGAATATCGGGATCGAGATCGCCATCAGCACGAGGCCAACGACGAACGCCGCGACGCCGATGATGAAGACGCCGCCGATGTCCCAGTGCGGTGAGAACTGCATCGACCAACTCGTGTAGCTCTCGATCGGGTTCCAGTCGAGCCAGATGTCGTACGCGAGGAACGCGAACAGCAGCAGGCCGCCAGTCAGCGGGATGATGCCCTTCACCCACAGATCGCGCGCGCTGTTTCGTAGATCCTTGCGGTAGTACCAGACGCACTCAAACCCGGTGAGGCCGTAGTAGAAGGCGATCATCCAGCCGAGTGCTGTGACCGAGTCGGGAATGATGTTGCCCGCCGCGAGGAAGTTGAACACGACGTACAGCACGATCGAGACGCCACCCATGGCCAGCGTCGAGACGCTCGGCGTGAGGAACCGCGGGTGGATCTTTGCGAACGCCTTCGGGATCGCCTTGTAGGCGGCCATCGCGAGCGACGTCCGTGCGGTCGGCAGGATCGTCGTCTGCGTCGACGCAGCCGCCGACGTGAGCACCATCAGCACGAGCAGCTTGGAGAAGGCCAGGCCCACGCCATGCGAACCGAAACGCGGCACTGCCGAGGATGCTGATGACGTCGCTGGAGTTGTCGCTGTTGGTGAGCCCGTTGCCAGTGGAGCCAACGCCGGCGAACCCGACGACGGCGATCGCCACGACCGTGTAGATCGCGACGAGCAGAACTGTCGAGATGACGGCAGCGCGACCCGGCGTCTTCTCCTTGTCAGCTGTCTCCTCGTTGACGGAGACCGCACTGTCCCAGCCCCAGTAGATGAAGAGCATCAGCAAGATGGCCTGCACGAAGTGGCTGAAGCTGATGTGCGCCGGGTTGAACCACGCGGCGCTGATGTGGCTTGAGCCGGCCGGAGCGTTGTTGCCGTAGGTCTTGACGATCGCGGTAATCGAGAACACGGCGAGCATGACGACCTCGATCGCCAGCAGTACCTTCTGGATGTTGGCGGAGATCTCGATGCCGACGTAGCAGATCCAGGTCATCAAGACGATCCAGATGACGCCAACGAGCAAGACCCAGCTACTCGTCGCGTCGCCACCGATGCCGTGGGCGCCGACCGAGCAGGAAGAAGTATTGCCCCGCGACCTGAGCGAGGCTGGCCATGACCAGGATGTCGGCAGCGAGGATGCCCCAGCCACCCATCCAGCCCGTCTTCGGCCCGAAGGCCTTGGTACCCCAGGTGAACGTTGTGCCGCAGTCGGGCTCGCGCCTGTTCAGTTCCTTGTAGCCGAACGAGATCAGGAAGATCGGGACGAACGCGAGAATGACGACGATGACGGTCTGGGTGCCGGCGAGCACCGCAACGAAGCCGAGCGTTGCCGCGAGGCTATAGGCCGGCGCCGTCGATGCGACGCCGATGACGATGCTCGAGACCAGGCCGAGTGCACCGCCCTTGAGCCCCTTGTCGAGGACCTCTCCGTTGTCGTAATGCACCTGTGTTGACTCGGCGACCATGAGCACCTCTGGGAGCGACGGGGGCGGACTGAGGGCACCAGCGGTTTTGAACCCTCCGGTTATCGCACTGATTTGATCTGTTGACAAGGGATTCCGTGGTCTCGATCTGATACGGCTACCGTTTCGGTGGTAGCGTCCGCGCATGCTGGTGTCCCGAGCTGACCGAGGCACCGATGGCGGCTGCGATGAGACCGTGAGCAAATGACCCGCTATGGGGCAATGTTCGGTCCGGACGTCACATTTCTTGGGGTTGATCGTTGCGACCTCGACGACCCGGGATCGTTCGCAGGAGCCGACGTTGTCATCGTCGGCGCACCGTTCGATGGCGGAACCTCGCATCGCCCAGGCACGCAGATTCGGTCCCGCAGGCGATTCGCTCGACCGACTACCTGCCGCACGACGGATCTCGACCGCACCTCGCGTTGCGCGTCGATGCACTGCGTGACCTGAGGGTGCTCGACGCCGGCGACGTTGAGATGCCGCCGGGTGAGATCGAACGCGCGCTGGCCAATCTCGAGGACGCCGTCGCAACGGTCGCGGCGTCGGGAGCGATTCCGGTGGTGCTCGGCGGCGACCATTCGATCGCGCTGCCCGACGTCACCGGTGTTGCACGCCACCACGGATTCGGTCGCGTCGCGGTTCTGCACTTCGATGCGCACGCCGACACCGGCAACATCGCCTTCGGTTCGCTGTACGGCCACGGCCAGCCGATGCGCCGGCTGATCGAGTCCGGTGCCGCGCGCGGCGACCGGTTCCTCCAGATAGGCCTCCGGGGCTACTGGCCCGAGCCGGAAACACTCGACTGGATGGCCACGCAGAGCATGCGGTCGTATGAGATGACCGAGATCGGCGCTGCGCGGGCTGACGCCGTCCTCGACGAGGCGTTCGAGATCGCGCTCGACGACTGCGACGCCGTCTTCCTGTCCGTCGACATCGACGTCTGCGATCCAGGGCACGCTCCCGGTACCGGCACGCCCGAACCTGGCGGTCTGACCGCCCGCGAGCTGCTCGACGCCGTCCGCCGTATCTGCCGTGAGCTGCCGATCGCTGGCGTCGACGTCGTCGAGGTCTCGCCGCCGTTCGATCACGCCGAAATCACCGCGATGCTCGCGAACCGCGTCGTGCTCGAAGCGCTGTCGGGTCTGGCGGCCGCGCGGCGCGACGCGCAGCAGGGCGTTACGTTCAATGCAGCGGCACCGTTGCTCTCGGGCCGCAATGCAAGACGCCGGTCATCCCAAGGGCAGGGAAGGACGTCGTCATGAAGATCCTGCTCGTAGGTGCAGGCGGCGTCGGGGGAGCGGTCACTGGCATCGCCGCCCGCCGTTCGTTCTTCGACGCGATCGTCGTGGCCGACTACGACGAGGCGAAGGCACAGCGAGCCGCCGAGCGCACGGGCGACCCGCGGTTCTCGGCGATTCGCATCGACGCGTCCGACGAGGCAGCCGTCGCGACAGCGCTCCGAGAGCACGACTGCGACGTCTTGCTCAACGCCACCGACCCCCGCTTCGTGATGCCGCTGTTTCGCGCCGCGCTGTCGGCCGGCGCGAACTACCTCGACATGGCGATGTCGCTGTCACGCCCGCACGCGGAGCAGCCCTACGCGCTGACCGGTGTGAAGCTCGGTGACGAGCAATTCGAGCTTTCAGACAAGTGGGACGACGCGGGGCGGCTCGCTCTCGTCGGTATCGGCGTCGAGCCTGGTCTGTCCGACATCTTCGCGCGCTACGCGGCCGACCATCTTTTCTCGCAGATCGACGAAGTCGGGATCCGCGACGGCGCGAACCTGACAGTCGAGGGCTACGACTTCGCACCGACCTTCTCCATCTGGACCACGATCGAGGAATGCCTCA
The DNA here is from genome assembly GCA_963809135.1 of uncultured Actinomycetes bacterium. GTDB lineage: Bacteria > Actinomycetota > Actinomycetes > Acidothermales > Acidothermaceae > PALSA-607. Next base: position 303,626 of record CAWEIG010000009.1, on the reverse strand, counting down.
ACCCGCCGGTCGTCTGGGAGAAGGACCGCGGCTGGTTCACGACCGAACCGTTCAGCGAGCCCGAGGTGTTCGACTTCCCCGAGGGGATCGGTCCCGTCGAGTGCGTGAACGTCGAGCACGAGGAGGTGCTGCTGGTCCCTCGGTGGGTCGCAGGCGCAGCGCGTCACGTTCAAGTACGGCCTTGGGGGACGAGTTCATCGGCGTCCTGAAGACACTGCACAAGATCGGGCTCGACCGCGTCGACAAGATCAAGGTCGGCGGCGTCGAGGTCTCCCCGCGCGACGTCGTGGCCGCCTGCCTGCCTGACCCGGCGACGCTCGGTGACCGGATGCGCGGCAAGACCTGCGCTGGCACGTACGTCACCGGGCTTGGCAAGGACGGCCAGCCGCGCGCGACCTACCTCTACCACGTGGTCGACAACGAGTGGTCGATGCGCGAATACGGGGCGCAGGCAGTGGTCTGGCAGACCGCCGTCAACCCCGTCGTCGCGCTCGAACTGCTCGCGACCGGCGCCTGGAAGGGCTCCGGTGTCCTCGGCCCCGAGGCGTTCGACGCCCAACCCTTCCTCGACATGCTGGTGGCCTACGGCTCACCATGGGGAATGCGCGACCAATAGACTCTTCGACCGCCGAGGAGTGTCTGACGATGCCGGACGATGCGACCCACGCCGAACTGGTGGCGCGCCACCGCTATGTGATGCCGTCGTGGATGGCGCTCTACTACGACGAGCCGATCGAGATCGTGTCCGGCGAAGGCCGCCGCGTCACCGACGGGCAGGGGCACGAGTACCTCGACTTCTTCGCCGGGATCCTCACCAACATGCTCGGCTACAACGTTCCCGAGGTGCGCGACGCGATCAAGGCGCAGGCCGACAGCGGCATCTTGCACACCTCGACGCTCTATCTGATCCGGTCGCAGATCGAGCTCGCAGAGAAGATCGCGCGACTGTCCGGAATCCCCGACGCGAAGGTCTTCTTCACCTCGTCGGGCACCGAGGCGAACGAGGCCGCGCTTTTGCTCGCCACGCAGTACCGGCGCAGCAATCAGGTACTTGCCCTGCGCAACAGCTACCACGGACGCTCGTTCGCCAGCATGGCGATCACCGGCAACCGCGGCTGGAGCGCGTCGAGCCTGTCGCCGGTCAACGTCAGCTACGTGCACAGCGGCTACCGCTACCGCAGCCCGTTCGGCCACCTGTCCGACGCCGACTTCATTGAGGCGTGCGCGGCCGACCTGCGCGACATCATCACGACCACCACGTCGGGCGACGTGGCGTGCATGATCGCCGAGCCGATTCAAGGTGTCGGCGGATTCACCACGCCGCCCGACGGCATGTTCGCCGCGTTCAAGGAGATCCTCGACTCCTACGGCATCTTGTTCATCTCCGACGAGGTGCAGACCGGCTGGGGTCGCACGGGCGAGCACTTCTGGGGGATCGAGGCTCATGGTGTCGTGCCCGATGCGATGACGTTCGCAAAAGGACTTGGCAACGGGACGTCGATTGGTGGCGTTGTTGCTCGCGCTGAGATCATGGACTGCCTGAATGCCAACTCCATCTCGACGTTCGGTGGCAACCCGCTCACCACCGCCGCGGCCAACGCAACCCTCGACTACGTGCTCTCCCACGACCTCCAGGCGAACGCGGCCAAGGTCGGCACCGTCTTGCTCGAAGGAATCCGTGGCCTCCAGCACGCCCACCCGTTCATCGGTGACGTGCGCGGCAAGGGGCTCATGATCGGGGTCGAACTCGTGGTCCCCGGTTCGAAGACTCCCGACCCGGGCGCCGCGACGCGCATGATGGAGGAGACGCGTGCGAGAGGGCTCTTGATCGGCAAGGGCGGCTTGCACGGCAACGTGCTGCGCGTCGCGCCACCACTGACGCTGACCGAGGCCGAGGCCATCGAGGGACTCGAGATTCTCACGCAGGCGATCGCAGCACTGGAAGGAGCAGATGCCCAATGAGTGAGCCCCGTCGGATCACCCATTGGATCGGTGGCAAGCCGTACACGGGGGAATCGGCACGCCACGGAGACGTTTTCGACCCCGCGACTGGGCAGGTGACGGGTCACGTCGACTTCGCGTCGTCCGACGATGTCGGGCTTGCCGTAAGCGCCGCCGTCGACGCGTCGCACAGCTGGCGGTCGGCATCGCTGTCGAAGCGCACCTCTGTCATGTTCGCGATGCGCGAGTTGCTGCACCAGCGCGCCGACGACGTCGCTGCTCTGATCACGGCAGAACACGGCAAGGTCCTCAGCGACGCAGCAGGAGAGGTTGCCCGCGGACTCGAGGTTGTCGAGTTCGCCTGCGGCATCCCTCAGTTGCTGAAGGGCGGCTTCTCCGAAAACGTTTCGACCAAGGTTGATGTCTACTCAATTCGCCAGCCCGTTGGCGTCGTCGGTGTGATCACGCCGTTCAACTTCCCCGCGATGGTCCCGCTGTGGTTCGTGCCTATCGCGATCGCGTGCGGGAATGCGGTCGTGCTGAAGCCGAGTGAGAAAGACCCATCAGCCGCCAACCTGCTCGCCGAACTCTTCGCAGACGCGGGCCTGCCCGACGGCGTCCTCAACGTCGTGCACGGCGACAAGGTCGCGGTCGACGCGTTGTTGAACCACCCCGCCGTCGGCTCGATCTCGTTCGTCGGATCAACTCCCATCGCTCGCTACGTCTACGAGACTGGCACCAAGAACGGGAAGCGGGTGCAGGCGCTCGGCGGCGCGAAGAACCACATGGTCGTGCTCCCCGACGCCGACCTCGATCTCGCCGCCGACGCGGCGGTCAATGCCGGCTTCGGGTCGGCCGGCGAACGCTGCATGGCGATTTCCGCGGTTGTCGCAGTCGACCCGGTGGGCGACGAACTTGTCGAACGAATCCGCACCCGCATGGCCACGCTGAAGATCGGCGACGGCCGCCGCGGATGCGACATGGGCCCGCTCGTAACACGGCCGCACCGAGACAAGGTCGCGTCGTATCTCGACGCAGGTGTTTCTGATGGCGCGACGCTGGTCGTCGATGGTCGCGACGTTGCCATCGACGGTGATCCCGACGGCTTCTGGCTCGGACCTTCGCTGCTCGACCACGTGACGCCGCCGATGTCCTGCTACACCGACGAGATCTTCGGCCCGGTGCTGTCGGTAGTGCGGTCGCCGACGTACGACGCCGCACTCGCGCTGGTCAACGGGAGCCCCTACGGGAACGGCACCGCGATCTTCACCAACGACGGCGGGGCCGCGCGCAGATTCCAGAACGAGGTCACCGTCGGAATGGTCGGCATCAACGTGCCGATCCCGGTGCCGATGGCGTACTACTCGTTCGGTGGGTGGAAATCCTCGCTGTTCGGCGACACCCACGCGCACGGGCTCGAGGGCGTGCATTTCTTCACGCGAGGCAAGGTCGTGACCTCGCGGTGGCTCGATCCGAGCCACGGCGGCTTGAACCTTGGGTTCCCCACGAACGGCTGAATTCAATTTCAATCCGCGCCACCGGCTCGGCGGCGGGCCTTTTGGCCCTCCTCTTGGCACCATAGAGGCCGCACGGCGACCGCCTGCGCGCAATTGAGGGGTGCCCGATGGACGGTTTGGTGGCTCGACTCACCATCTACCTCGGCGCAGCTGACCTCACCGGCAAGCGGCCAGCACCCGAAGAGATCGTCAGTCGCGCCCACGCGGCCGGCCTGGCAGGCGCCACGGTGTCGCACGCTCCACAGCCCGACGTCGAGGCCGGCGCCCCGCGCACGATCTCGTTGTCGCACCCCGCATCGGTGACCGTGACAATCCTCGGCATCGAGCCCGCGCTGCGCGCGTTCCTCGGCCAACTTGACGACCTACGTGAAGCGGGGGCGACCATGCGCCTTGATGGCGCGGACGAGCTCCACGAGGCAAGCACGCAACTCGCCGGTCCCTAACGTCTCCCCGGACCGATGAGATTCGTCTCTCGCCGTCGTCGTAGGTGCAGGAGGCGTGATGAAGCTGGACATGGAGTTCACGGCCACTCTTGAGAAGAGTCCCGCCAAGGGTGGGTGGACCTACGTTGTCATGCCAGGCTCTGCTGAGTACTTCGGTACTCGCGGCCTGGTGAGGGTGCGGGGGCTGGTCGACGGTCATCCGTTCCAGAGCTCGTTCATGGCGCTCGGCGACGGCCGTCACAAGCTGCCGATCAAGGGCGAGTTGCAGAAGGCCATAGCCAAGAAGCCCGGAGATCAGGTAACGGTCGTCTTGCGAGAGCGGGTGGAGAAGGCCTGATGTCGGCAGTAGAGATCGACGAGTACCTGAACGCTCTCGAAGAGCCCAAGCGTTCGACACTTGCTCAACTTCGCATCGACATCCTCGCTGTCGTTCCTGATGCCGAGCAATGCATCTCGTATACGGTTCCGGGCTTCAAGGTGGACGGCAAAACGATTGCCGGCTTTGCAGCCTTCAAGAATCACGTGAGCTACCTGCCGCACAGCGGCTCGGTGTTTCCCGAGTTAGCGGAGGAGCTGGCCGGCTATCAGAAGTCGTCTGGGGCATTGCGCTTCCCCGTCGACCAGCCCCTACCGCGAGAACTCGTCGAGAAGTTGATCGCCGTCCGGTTAAGGCAGGCCTTGGCCTAAGTGTGCCTAAGTGTTGGGTTCGCCCTTGCCGGTCGTGATCAGGTCACGCAGGCTGCCGTTGATATAGAAGCTCCAAGCGTTCGAGCACGAGTCGAAGCACTCGAACTGAGGCACCAAACCCTCGTGCGTGAAGCGGACTTCCGTCTTGCCGCTGTTGCTGGCGATGTCGAACGTGATCACGGTGCCCTTCCACTCCGTCTTGTCCTCGACCAGGTTGAGGTAGCCGTCGAGCACCTCCCAGGCGACTCTCTTTCCGGGCACCGACTCGGTGATCTTCTGCTTGCTGAGGTGGACATCTTCGTAGCGATAGGTGAACTCGCTGCCGAGTTGTTCCGTGTTGCCGTCGATGTCTCCCGACCACCAACCGCGAACGTTGTTGATCGCGGCGAACACTTCGTGCGGTGTCTTGTCGACGGTGAAGGCTGTCGTGTAGCTGGGCTTGCTCATGGTTGTCTCCACTTGTGAGTTCGGTAAGGGTTTCATGACGCGATCGGTGCGGGGGCGATGAGGCCGGCGAACTCGCGTTCGAGGGCCTTGGTCGCGCTGCCGTTCCAGCTGTCGGCAATCGATGCGGACGCGGGGTCGGGGAAGATGTCGTCGTCGCCGTTCTCGACGCCGTCGAAGATCGCTCGGGCGACCGACGCTGCGGACGCCTTCGGTACGTGGAAGTCTCGCGACATGTCGGTGTCTGTCGGGCCGGTCAGTACGGCGTGGACGCTGACTCCACGCGCGGCAAGGAGTGCGCGCAGCGATTGCGACAGCGAGAACGCGGCCGCCTTCGAGGCCGAGTACGCCGGGACCATCGGGAGCGACGCGAAGGCAGCGAGCGACAGCACGTTGACGATCGCTCCTCGCGACGTCGTCAGCACGGGCAGGAAGGCCTGCGTGACGCTGTAGGTGCCGAAGAGGTTGACGGCTAGATGCTGTTCGAGTGCGGCCCGATCGCTCAAGTCGTCGAAGATCCCGACGCCCGCGTTGTTGACGAGAACATCGAGGGTCGGCACCGCTTCGGCAGCCGCCCGAATCTGCTCAGCGTCGGTGACATCGAGAATCAGTGGCGTGACGCGCTCGTCCGCGTGGATCAGCGGTTGGCGGGTGCCGGCGTACACGCGCCGCGCGCCTCTGCGCAACGCTTCTTCGACGAGCGCCCGCCCGATGCCACGGTTGGCGCCGGTGATCAGAACAGTTCTATCTTCGATCGTCATTTTCATTCTCCTGTGGGTTGTGACGCGTTCACAGGGATAGACACGACGCGCAGCAGAAACTGGCCGCGCCGGCAGCGACCAGTTCGGCCGGCCGTTGGTGTCAGTACGGGGAGAGATGATTTTCGACGGAGGTGAGTCGGTGTCGGCAGAACTGCTCGAGCGGGCACGCGCGGGGGATCGTGATGCGTTCACGGCGCTGGTCGAGCCTCATCGCGGCGAGATCCAGGTGCACTGCTACCGCATGCTCGGTTCGGTACAAGACGCCGAGGACGCGGTTCAAGAGACGCTGCTGTCTGCGTGGCTCGGTCTCGACGGTTTCGAGGGGCGTTCGTCGGTCCGGACGTGGCTCTACCGGATCGCGACTAACCGGTGCTTGAACCTGCTGCGTTCGGCCGGACGCCGACCGGTGACCGTGGCACCGCTGCCAATCCCGACGCCGGAGCCGACCCGCCTGGGTGAGGTGCTGTGGCTCCAGCCGTATCCCGACGTGTTGCTCGAGGGCCTGTCTGATGAGACGCCAGGTCCTGAGGCCCGGTATGAATCACGCGAGGCGATCTCACTGGCGTTCGTGACCGCCGTCCAACTGCTGCCTCCGAACCAGCGCGCCGTGCTGCTGCTGCGCGACGTTCTTGGGTACCGCGCCAGTGAGGCTGCCGAGCTGTTGGGCCTCACCGAAGACGCGGTCACCGGCGCACTCAAGCGGGCGCGCGCGACGATCGATGCGGCCCGCTCAGACGGCCCGCCACCGCCCCTGCCCGGCGGCGCGGAAGAGCAAGCGCTGCTCGACCGATTCGTCGCAGCCTTCACCAGTGACGACGTCGACGCGCTCGTCGCGTTGATGACCGATGACGTGTGGGTGCGGATGCCCCCGCTGCCCTTCGAGTACTTCGGTACCGAGGCCGCTCATCGCTTCTTCACCGCGACGGCTGCGCATCGGCGAGGGATCGCCCACCTGGTACCGGTCCGAGCCAACGGCCAACCCGCGTGGGGCGAATACCGGCGTGACTCCGTCGCTGGAGGTCTGCACCTCACGGGGATCGAGGTGGTCAGTCTCGCCGGCGATCGCGTGTGCGAGATCACCCGGTTCGAGACGAGCGTCGCGCCGTACTTCGGCCTGCCCCGAACCCTCGACTAGCGGGCAACCGGCTCGTACTCAGGTGCCGACAGTTGGTCAGGCTGCCCGCGTGACACACGCCATTGCCTGATTTCACTGACGCCGAGGATTATCAACGCGACCCACACCAGTGCGAACCCGGCGAACTCCGACGCCGGCACCTTCTCGTGCCGGATCGCGATGCCGATCACGAACTGGATGACCGGAGTTGCGTATTGCGTCAACCCCATGACCGTGAGCGGAACACGACTCGTCGCCGCGGCGAAACAGAGCAGCGGGACGACGGTCACGATCCCTGACGAGATGAGTAGCAGATCGGTGCCGGCAGCGATGTGTCCGAATGACCCGGTGCCGTGCAGTTGCACGAACATCAGGAAGCCGATCGCGGGCAACGCCATCACTGATGTCTCGACCGCCATGCTCTCGATGGCCGGCGTCTGTGCGAGTTTCTTCACAAGGCCGTAGCTGCCGAAGCTGGCCGCAAGGCTCAAGGCGATCCACGGCACGTGCCCTAGCCCGACAGATATGACGACCACTGCAACGAATCCGAAACCAACCGCCGTCCACTGTGATCGTCGTAGGTGTTCTTTGAGCACGAGCACGCCGAGGCCGATGACGACGAGCGGAGTGATGAAGTAGCCAAGTGACGCCTCGACGACGTGGCCGGCATTGACCGCCCAGATGTACACGCCCCAGTTGACGCTGATCATGACGGCCGCTACGACGAGCAGACCGAGCCGGCGTCGGTCGCTGCGCAGCGCCGCGATGAAGGCCCACCGCCGCCGGACGAGCAGCACGACCGCGACGAAAATGAGCGACCAGAACATGCGGTGCGCGAGGATTTGGCTGGCCGGCGTGGGGTCGAGCAGTGGCCAATACAGCGGGAAGAGCCCCCAGATCACAAATGCGGCGAGCGCATAACCCATCCCCGTCCGGCTGACCCGCATGCCCCAACCGTAGTCGAGCGGCGTTGGGGCGAGCCGCGCATTTTCAGGGAGTGGACGGCGTAGTGCTGGGTGATGCGGATCCCGGCGGCGGTGATGCCGGCGCGGCCAGTGCTGCTCGGTGACAGGGATGGCGGCCCCATGGAGCTCATCGGCGATGCAGGCGGCAAGTAGCCCGGGTCATCGAGCACCGTCAGCTCGGGCGCCTGCGCGCCGGCATCGTCCTGCTGGCCCGAAGCGTTGACGAAGCCCACGTTCGCGAAGACTTCATCGTTTGAAAACGGAGCAGACGAAGACGTGATGCTGAACGAGAGCGAGATCTTCTGCCCAGGCCGCAAGACGCCGAGCGTGCACCACATCCCACCCGGATAAGGTACATCGCAGGAGGGTGGGACTTCGTTGAACGTGTCGGTCGGCCTCATCGTGCCAACGCCAAGCGGATCCGGATGAGCGGAAACCCGACTCGCGTTCACGATCGTCACGGTGACGCGAACCGGCTGTCCGAACTCCACGCGGACTGGCGTTGCCGTCATGGTGAGTTTCAACTCGATTTCGCCGTTGCCCGTTCGAATCAATGGTGGACGGCGTGGGGCGGGCGCTCGGTGACGGTGACGGGCTCGGTTCGGACGACGGGCTGTCGATCGGAGATGCATCCGGTGCGAGTTCGCTGGCGCTGGCCGCCGGCTCGCTCTCTGCGGGTGTTCCGACAAGAGGTTGGCTCGGCGCCGCAACGTTTGACGAGCTGAGCTCGGGGTGAGGTGCGCGATGCCATGCGTGCACACCGAGTGCCGTGGCGGCAACGAGGGCGACGACGCTTAACGTGCTGGCGCCGATCGCGTGGATCTGGCGGCGTTGCGCGCGACGCAACTCCTCCGGTGCCTCTGATTCGATCTCGTCGCTCATGGGGTGTGCGGCTCTCCCGTCTGGTCACCCGGGTAAACGCGGTTCGCGCCGGCAGGGTTGTCAGAGGGGACCAGTTCGTGCGTTTTCGTGGAACCATTCGGTTGTGTGGCCATGTCGAAGGGTTATGCCAGCATCAACAGCCGCCGCTTGCCTCCTCGCATCCGTTGCGGTCGCCGGATGCGCAAGCAGTACTCATGGCGCGCTCGATGACCCGAATATCTCCAGCTCCGCGCCTGCACACGGGTCACTCACCGATCGCCAATTCAACGACGCAGTCGCTGTCGCACGAGCGGAGGCGGACAAAGGCGGTGGCACGATTACCAGCGCAACGGCGACGATCGGCGATGGCACCGAGACGGACCCGAACGCAGGCCCACCGTGCACGTCCGGCAAGCTGATTCACATCAAGTTGATCGGTACGTTCTCAAAGATCACGACGACAGGGTATGGCGGACCGCCGCCGACGCCCGTCCGACCTATCGGTCACTGCCGTCCTGATCACCGCGGACGCCGAATCCGGCAAGGCGTGCTTGATCAGCGTCCAGATCGGCCCGGAAACACCCGACCCCGGCGCAACTCTGCTGTACGCGAATTCTCCTCCAGCGACCTCGGCTGCTTCCAGTTGAGGAGCACCTGACCGGTTCAGGTTTCGAACGCGATCCACGTGTCGGGTCGACCGCCGTCGGACTGGGCAATGTCGACGGTGGTCCACCTGGTGCCCGCCGCATCGGTCGCGACTTGTTGCCAGAAGCGTTCAGCGCCGGGGTTGTACGTCTGAAACGCGATCCGCCAGCGGCCCCGGGTAGTGGCGATGACTTGTCGGGCAGCTTCTCGTCCGACTCCGGTGCGGCGTAGCGCACGGACGACGAAGAAGTCACTGATCGTCCTGCCGTCCTCCGTTTCCCGTGTCAGAGCGAATCCACCGAGCGCGCCCGCGACCATGATGAGCCACATCTGCTGGGAAGGGTCCGTCCCTGTCAGGAACTGGTCGAGTCGACGATTGTTGAACGTCCCGTCGGGATTGGGTAAGTGGCCGTACGCCTCCGACAGATCGTGGCGGTACAGCTGGCCCAGGTTCTGCAGCACGACCCGGTGCGAACGGTCGACCAATGTCAGGGTGACGGGCTCAGAGGGACGCCGCGGTGGCCGCATCGAATGGCGGTCTGGCTCGGCTTCATCGGGATCGGGCACCGAGCCAGTATCGCGCGACGCTCGACGTGCACGTCTTCGCACGCCGTCTTCGGGAGGGACGTCGATTAGGCGAGGCGGTCGGCGATACCCGGGTAACGGACGACGAGTCCTGCCGCGTCGTAGTCGATGCGGCAGCTGAACTCGAACGCGGGCGCCTCATAGTCGAAGGCGGCCCCGGCGGCACCGTCTAAGACCCGGCGATAACGCTGCTCGAGCCGTTCGACAGTCAACCCGTTAACACGGATGTACACCGCTGGCGCGGTGACCGAGGCGTCGACGGCGGGCCGGAGTCTGCGTAGCGGCAGCGCGTTGGTCATCGCCGATGATTCGAGGTCGACGTCTAGACACCCGTCGAGTTGTGCTTGCGCTCGCCCACCGATCGTCCAATGGCCCAAACCATCGCCTTCGATCATGATTGCGTCTACCGGACGAGTTCCGCGTTTCGCCGTGATGACGGCGTGTCGCGTAGCGAACGAGGCATCGACGTCAATCTCGTACGCCACCCACCACGCCTCGTTGGCCTCGATGGCTGTCGTTGATCCCGACATCGCCCACCCGCCATGGCTCGACACAAAGGTGCACGCTTCAAAACCAGCACGCGAGTTGCCGTGCTGCCACGACGCCAACGGAGGGAAATCTGCGAACACATTCACAGAATCGTGTCACCTAGTGGGGGTGGGGGTGGGGGTGGGAGCTCGGGATTGGGGAGCCGAAGCGGATGATGTTGCCGTCGGGATCGATCATGACGCCTTCATGCTGCCCCCACTCGGTGTCCTCGGGAGGCCTGACGTCCGCGCCGGCCGCGGTCCAGATGCTGGCCAACTGATCGGCGTCGTCCACGAACAAATACGCGGACGACGGCGTGGTAGCTCGATCGATGGGAACGACGCCCAGGTGGATCTCGCATTCATCAAGGCGCGCGAATCCGTAGCCACCGCCTTCGTAGGGACGGGTCGCGAAGCCCAGTCGCGCATAGTGCGCCAGCGCGACATCGAGCTCACGGACAGGGAAGATCGGGGCGACCCGCTTGGCGGCGACCATGCTGGCAACGATAGCGAGAGATCAGAGCGTGGCGAATGCCTGCTCTACGACGTCGAGGCCTTCGTGCAAAAGGTGCTCGGGAATGACCAGCGGCGGCAGGAAACGCAACACGTTGCTATAGGTGCCGGCAGTCAGCACGACAACTCCGGCGGCATGACACGCCTTCGCAACGGCTGACGTTGTCGCAGCGTCGGGTTCGATGGTGCCGGGCTTGACGATCTCGACCGCGATCATCGCGCCACGACCGCGCACATCTCCGATCACATCGAACTTCTCTGCCATTGCGCGAAGCCGCGGCATCATGATCGCTTCAATCTCGCGCGCGCGAGAAACGAGATCGAGTTCGTCGATCGTGCGCATGGCTGCGAGCGCTGCTGCGCATGCCACGGGGTTGCCGCCGTACGTCCCGCCGAGACCGCCGACATGCGCGGCATCCATGATGTCGGCGCGTCCGGTGACTGCCGACAAGGGCAGGCCGCCCGCGATTCCTTTAGCCGTTGTAATCAGGTCGGGCACGACGCCCTCATGCGTCGACGCGAACATGTCACCGGTGCGTGCGAAGCCGGTCTGGATCTCGTCGGCGATGAAGACGATGCCGTTCGCAGTACAGAATTCCGAGAGTGCACGAAGAAAACCATCACCAGGGACGATGAAGCCGCCCTCGCCCTGAATCGGCTCGATCAACACGGCCGCGATGTTGTCGACGCCGAGCTGCGTCTGCATAAGTGAAATTGCTTCGGCGGCAGCTTCGGGACCGCAGTTCTCCGGACCGGTTGGCCAGCGGTACGGGTAGGCCATCGGCAGCCGGTAGACCTCTGGCGCGAACGGACCGAACGAGTTCTTGTACGGCATGTTCTTGGCGGTCAACGCCATCGTGAGGTTCGTACGCCCGTGGTACGCGTGATCGAAGACGACGATGGCCGACCGGCCGGTGAACGCTCGCGCGATCTTGACCGCGTTTTCGACAGCCTCGGCGCCTGAGTTGAAGAGCGCGGACTTCTTCTGATGGTCACCGGGCGTGCGCGCATTGAGTTGTTCGCACACCGCGACGTAACCCTCGTACGGGGTGACCATGAAACACGTGTGTGTGAACGCACCGGCTTGCTCGCTGACGGCGTCAACGACGTGCTCGGCCGCGTTGCCCACACTGACCACCGCGATGCCCGCACCGAGGTCGATCAACGAGTTGCCATCGACGTCGACGAGTACCCCGCCACCCGCCGCTTCGATGAAGACAGGGAAAGCGATGCTCACCCCACGAGCCACCGCTGCCGTCCGCCTTGCAAGCAGTTCGACCGAACGGGGGCCGGGGATCGCAGTGACGAGGCGGCGCTCCTGCGGCAGGCCCGGACCGCCGCGGGCGGGAACCGGAGCGGCGTATTCGGCCATGAAGGTCGCCTCCTAGTGGCGCGCGCTTTGCGGGTGCGGCTGGCGAGTTTGGTGCCGGTGACCCGATTGTGTGCTTTCGATCGGGCGCATGTACTGTATCCGACCAACGCCCTCGCGGAACCGGACGGTAACGACCGTCGGCAACGACTACGGCGACGGAATCCGTCGCCGGTTGGCGTGAACCAGCCCGGTCGGCGTTGCAGATCCGATGCCGACCGGGCGACTTCACGTTTGGGGAATCCTGGCCCAGCGACATGGCGTGCCGAACGGAGCGGTCCCGTCTCGAGGGATTACCAATGAGCCGCACGGCGGAGCAAAGACACGCGTGACGTTGCCCTTTTCCGATTACGCCGACCGTGCTGCGCTGTGGCCGAGACGAGATGCCTCAACTGGCTTTGCGCGTTCACTCGCTTGACAACGTCCAGTCGGCCGCCAACGTCGGTACGTCGGTGCCCTCTAGCACGACCATGCCACCGTAATTCTCTTCTAGCTGGTCGACCATGTGGTGTTCCGAGAGCCGAATCTCGGTGCACTTAACGTCGACGCCGCGACGCGTTCCGTCGGGGCTCACGGCGGCGGACAGCACATCGCCCACCTTCAGCACCCCTGCGTGACAGCGAGCCGCATAGGAGCCGTGACTTGCATCTCCGTCTAGCCGCTCTATGAGGAGAATCTCAGCAGCCAAGCCCGTCATCCGCCGATCCGAGTGAGGAACTCAGCGATCTGCTCGGAGCTCATCTGCGGGCTTCCACGAAGGAAGGCCGTCAAATCGCCCGCGGTGCCGATCTGACCGGGCACGAAGATGCCCATGTCGTTGAGCACGCTCCGCGCAGCGCTGGACGAGACGGTCAATCCCGCCCTCGCTGCGAACTCGGCAGGCGTGGTGCCCACGAGGGCCTCAGCCTCGTAAGGGAGGTAGCCGGCGCCGAGTTCAACCTTGAGTCCGGCCAGGTCCTCAGGCGACGCAATGTGCAACACACCTGGCCCGAACTGTTCCGCGTGAGTCGCAAACGCGGTCGCAACTTGGGGATCGGTTGAGGCGGGTGTGATGCCGGATTGGAGAGCGCCTTGCCCGCCCTCAAACCCCTCTGAGGTACCCCGGAAGAGGGTCGGCGCGGTCGGCGGGGGTGATGCCGCCGAGGTTTCTTCGTCGGCGGCTGCGTTTTGGCCGTCCTCGGCGACTGCACTTTGAGCCGTGTCATCCGCAGCTTCTTTAGCTACGTCGGTCGTGGCGACTCGTGTGGTCGCAGTGGCGGCGTCGTCAATCGCGACCCCGACGATGTCCGCTTCCGCCTCGCCACCAGCGAGCATCGCCGTTTGAATGACGGCGTCGCCAGTGCCTTCGAGGCCGTAAGAAATCGATCGGAGGACGCCGCAGCCCTTTTCTACCGAGCGGATTTCCTTTTTGTAGTCGCCGACAACGCCGTTGAAGGGGTTGAGGTTGTTGAGGTCGACGGCCCCCCGTAGTAGGGCGGATCCGAAACCGTGACTCCACCAACTTCGCAGGCCGCTTGGGTCAACGCCGTTGATCGGGTCGTCATTGCTGTAGGCGTAGGGCTCGCCCGTGGTGGCGACGAGCGGGTCGACGGTAAGGAACTGCCCGGTCGCCGGGTCGTAAATGCGGGCCCGCAGGTACTGCAGCCCGCTCGGGTCGGTGTATTGACCCGCAAACCCGAACCGGCTCGTTGTCGTCCCGGTTGAAGATACGACCTGGCCGTACGCGTCGTACGTTGCGGTGCTCGTCACCGACCCGCTGGCGTCGGTCAGCAGGCGCACCGAACCGCTGGCGTCTGCGTGCAAGTAGGCAACCGCGCCGCCGCCAACTGGTTGCTGTTCGACAACACGGCCGCCAGGACCGTAGACGTAGTCGTCGGCACCATCGGTGAGCAACAACGGAAGCGAATCGGTCAGCCCATCCCAGACGAAGTGCGCCGAACTCGTGCCGGTCTGGTCCACGCGCAGGCCCGCACCGTTGTACGTGTAAGACCAGGTGCCCGTCGCGTTCGTGACGCTCGTCAGACTGTCGTTCTGGTCGTACGCATACGTAGCGGAAGTCGGGTCGGTTGACCCGGTCCGATCACCAACGCCATCAAACGTGTAGGACGTCGCCGTGCCTGTCGTCGGCGTCGACGCGAGCAGTTGGCCCGCAGGGTCGTAGCTGAGTTGGCTGCCGTCTGACAGGCCCGTCAGTTCGTTGGCGTGGTCATAGCTATAGCCAGCGCCGGTCGCGCTATCGGTGGTGAGGCGGTCGGCTGCGTCATATCCGAAGCTAACCGTGTTGCCGACCAAGCTGTCGGCTGTCGACACCACCTGACCGGTCGGACTATTTGTGTAGCCGAAGCTTGCCAACACCGCGGCTGCTCCGGGGGGGCCCGCCGCAGTGGTCTGGACGGCGGTCACTCGGTCAGCGGCATCGACACCGACCGAATCCGTGGTGCCGTCTGGATAGGTGATGGACGTGTTGTTGCCGTCACCGTCATATCCGAACTGTGTGGTCTGGCCGTTCCAGTCGCTGACCGAGGCGAGGCGACCGTTTGCGTCGTACGTTCGCGCAACTTGGCGCCCGTCCGGATATGTGATGCCCGATTCCTGGCCCAGGCTGTTGTACCCGTAGCCAACGCTCGCGCCTGAGCCGTCGACGACTGTGTGGGGGCGACCAGCCGCGTCGTAGGTGTACGTCGTCGTGCCGGTGCCATCAACCGTCGTTGAGAGCTGGCCGTCACTCGCGTAGTTGTACGAGACCGATGCGGTACCGGAGTCTGAGTAGGCGACCGTCGTCGGCTGGTTTGAGGCGTTGTACGTAACGGTCGTCTGCCGACCGCTTGCGTCGGTCGTCGACGTGGCATTCCCGGACGCGTCGTAGCCGTACGTGGTGGTGCGCCCATCGGGATCGGTGACCGAGACCTCTCGACCGTCCGCGTCGTAGGTGTAGTGAGTCACCGCGCCGACCGCGTTCGTCTGCGTGACGAGTTGGCTCAAGGCGTTGTACGTGCGCGTCGTCGTCGAACCGTCTGCGGCTGTCGTCTGCGTCGGATTGCCGAGCGCGTCGTACGTCGTGGATGTGGTGTGGCCGTTCGCGTCGGTGGTCGCCGTGAGCCGACCGTCGACGTCATACACGTGCCGGGTGATACCACCGTCGGGGTCGGTGGCCGTGAGTAACAGCCCGGCCGGGTCGTAGCTGTAGGAGGTGGATCCCCCGTTGGGCGTCGTTGTCGACAGCAACCGCCCGCCCCGGCCATAGACGTTTGTTGTCGTCCCGCCCGCAGGATCGGTCGTTGTCAGGACGTCGCCTGCAGCGTCGTGCGTGGTCGTCGATGTGTGACCGGCCCCGTCGTCGACGCTGGCGAGGCGGCCGTCGCCGTCGTAACTCTTGTTCACGACGGAACCGTCCGGTGCGACAGTCGACAGCAGATGACCGGCGAGATCGTAGGTGTTGCGAGTGACTCGTCCGCCCGCGTCGGTGCTCGTCAGCAAATTGCCGTCACCGTCGTACGTCGAGGCCGTGGTCCGTCCGAGTGGATCGGTCGTCGCCGTGACACGACCGTCGCCATCGTGCGCGAAGGTCGTCGTGTACGCCGACGCAATTGCGCCAGCGGCGCTTCCATCAGGGCTGACTTGCGAAGCGAGCCAGCCGTCGGCGTCATAGGTGAAGGTGGTGGTGCCGCCAGTCGCATTTGTGGTGCTTGCGACGTCACCGTTCGCGTCATAGCCATACGTCGTAACGTGACTGCCAGCATCTGCACGCGACGTGAGATCACCCGGATGCGCAGCATCCGCGTAGGCCATGCTGGTGGTCACTGTGGTCGCGCCATTGGGAACGCTCGAGCCCGTGGGCTCGCCGTACGAGTTGAACGTGGCGGTCTGGGTAACGCCGAGCGGGTCCGTCGTTGAAACGACGTCGCCCAGAGAGTCGTAGCTCCACCGCGTCGTGTGGCCGTCGGCGTCGGTCGCTGACAACTCATGGCCGGCCGCGTCGTATGTCGCTGTGCTCGCGTGGCCATCTGGGTCGATCGTCTCGATCAGCCCGTTCGTCGTCGGGTCGTACAGGTAGGACGTGGTCGCCGCAGCTGCCGTGCCGGCGCCCGTTGTCTTCGCTACGAGATCGCCATTTCCGAACGAGAGAACTGTCCGGTATCCCAGGGGATCGGTCATGGTCGTGGTGACTGTGCCGGAGCCGTCTTCCGAGGAGTACGAGAAGGTGGTCGTCTTGCCGCGCGGGTCAGTCTGAGCGTCTGCCCAACCGTTCGCGTCGTAGGACGTCGTGGTGACGCCCCCGACAGCGTTGGTCTCGGTAGTGATGCGGCCTGACGCGTCGTAGCCATACCGGGTGATTGCGCCGGCCGGATCGGTGACTGACGTGAGGTCGCCCGCGCCGTTGTAGCCGTAGGTCGTCGAGCGACCCGCTGGGTCGGTCACCGATGAGACAAGACCGTTTGATCCGTAGGCGAAGGTCAAGGACCGGCCAGCGCCGTCGGTGACGTGCGCCAAGCGACCAGCCGAGTAGGAAAGGCTGAGTCCCTCACCGGTGAGAGACGTCTCGCTCACTAGTCGACCCGTCGAATCGAACGTGAAGATCGAGCGCGCCTGGCGCGTGAACGTCCATGAACCGTCACCGTTGCGGGTCAAGGTTCCGAGTACTCGGGTGGCCGCAGAATACGAGCCGTCGGTGTTGCGGTTGAACACAACGAGCGACCCGTTTTCTTGAACGACATCGACCGCGGACGCGGAAGTGATATCGGTGGTGTTCGCGCTCGGATCCGCAACGACACTGACGCCGTAGTTGTCAGCCCAGCCAGCACCAAGTCTGCCGACGGTCGCCGCATCTTGTGAGTCGTAGCTTCGCGACCATGACAATCCGACACCGCGTGCCGGGACGGAAATGTCAGTCACTGATTGGGTCAGCGCGCCAGTCATGGGATCGACTGGGTCGGCGCAGCTGCAACCAGCAGGCTTCTCACTCGGATTGGAACCGCCGCGGGTCTCCTTGTGCAGCGACGGGCCTGACATGGCTACAACCGCATAGAGAGAATTCTGGTTGGTAAACCACAAGTTCGAACCGTCGGAGGCTAGAGACGTATTACCGCTCGGCACGCCCGTCGCTGCGACCACGACCGACTCGCCCGAGGTTTTGTCGAATCGAACGAGCAACGAGTCGCCGCCAGTACTACGCCCGAACCCGTACAGGTAACGCCCAGCGGATACGACTGGGTAGCCCCCGAACGGTTCAGATGGGCTCGCGAGCTCGGCGACGTTATCACCAGGAACCAAGCTATAGATGCCACTCTGAGCGATAAGCCACAGGTCGGAGTTGTCGGCGGCGGCGGCGACCACGCCGAGACGGACCCCGCCCGCGATGTAGTCGACGAAATTTCCTTCGAACGAGAGGCCTGGTATCCACTTGGTGAGCGACCCGTTCGTCGCGCCGTAGATGTATCCATCGGGGCCGACCGTATCCATCGAGCCGCCTTGAGGCCTACTGAACGTAATCTCAACCTGGCCGGACAGAATCGAGGCGCCAACAATCGACGTCCTTCCGTCGGCACAAACCAAATACACATAGAGGAAGCTCGCGTCGGCGACGAGCACTCGCGTTTGCAGCGAGCCGCTCCCGCCATCTGCCGGGCAAACCGCCATGAAGGCGCCAGCACCGATTGCGGTTGTAGCCGAATTACCAATGGGGTCGTAGCGGAACACCCCAGGGTTGTTGGGGTCAGTGAAATAGAGCGATGAGTCAGCATCGACGATCGACGACACGAGTGAGTGTCCAGGCACGGATATCGTCTGAACGCCAGCGGCGTTGGCCGCGATGGTGACGGTCTTGCTCTGAACTGGATCTTGGGTGCCGCCCTCGAGGCCGCCGCTAGTGGCTGGCGCTCCTATTCCGGCCGCCGTGACTGCGGACACTGACGCACCATAAAGCGAGTTCGGAAGGAGCCCGCTGAACGTGATAGTCGTTTGCGTAGCGTCCACAGTCTCGCCGACCGGAGCAGTTCCGCAGTTGCAATAGCCATCACCGCTGTCGCCAAGCGTGATGTTGTAGCTCGTAATCGGGTCGCCACCATCGTCCGCAGGCGGGTTCCACGCCATGGTGAACGTGCCACCACTGAGCGAGGAGGCGGTGATCGTCGGTGCTCCGGGCGGAATGGGGTTCGGCTCCGCGGTCACGATGGTCGACGGGGAGCTCGTCCCATTCGCATTGATCGCAGCGATCGTGAACGAATACGACGTGCCGTTCGTGAGACCGTCAAATGTGTACTGCAGGCCGATCCACACTGCAGTCTGGTTTGGGTCGCTGCAGGTTGGAGGCACGACTCCGGGCGGAGCATTTGAGTCGCCGCCCCCGCCGTAGTACGAGGTCTCGCAAATCCAGTTGCTGGCGTCGGAGATGGTGACCGTTCTGGTCAAGTCGCCCGGCTCGGCGACCAGGATGTAGCCAGTGATCGGTGAGCCGCCATCGCTGCCGTTCTGCCAAGTAAGTTCGACGGCTTGATTGATCGGCGCCACATTGACGTTGACCGGTGGGCTAGGCACGCCCGACGGAATGACCTGGGCCGAGCACGCAGATGCCGCGCTAGTGCCGACCGCGGTAATGGCGGCCACTGCAAATGAGTAAGGGTTGCCGTTGATGAGGCCCGCTACGGTGGCCGATGGGTTCGATGTACCGGTGGCCAGCTGAACTGAGGGGTCATAGCAATCGATGACGTTGTACTCGATGATGGGCGAACCGCCGTCTTTGGTTGGCACGTCCCACGACAGAGTCACCTCGCTGTCACCGGCGACGGCGGCCACCGCAGTCGGCGCACCCGGCAATCCAACCGGCGTCAACGCGGCTGACGGTGCCGACGCAACATTCGTTCCGTCGGTGTAATAGACGGTGACGACGAACGTGTACGGCGATCCGTCCGTGAGATTCGTGACAGTCAGGGTCGAGCTAGTGGTCGATAGGTTCACATTTCCCGGCGACACCGTGACGACGTAGTGGGACACCGTTCGACTCGATAGTGGCGGCGTCCACGACAGAGCCACCTGGCCGTCGCCCACGACACCTGTGACATTCGTCGGGGCGCCTGCGTCCTGTGACGGCACGACAGGGGCGGACGGCGCCGATGCGGCGCCGGTGCCGATCGCGTTGCGGGCAACGACCGTAAACGTGTACGACACGCCGTTCGTCAGGCTCGGGAAGACGACGTTGACGGCGGCCGTCGTCGACACGCTCGTGCCGCCTGGCGCAACTGTGACGGTATAGCCGGTAATGGCCGAGCCATTGTCCGATGCCGGCGACCACGACACTGACACCTGGCCGTCACCGGCGACGGCCAGGACATTCGTCGGCGCGAGTGGCAGCCCCGCAGGTGTCACGGCCGCGGACGCTTTCGACGCCGTACTGGTACCGGCGGCGTTCACCGCGGCGACGGTGAACGTGTACGACGTGCCATTGGAGAGGCCGCCGAACGTAACGGTGAGCGCGCCCGTCGTCGACGTGGTTGCGCCACCCGGAAATGCGGTGACGACGTACGACGTGATGGGCACGCCGCCGGTGTTGGTCGGCGCACGCCACGAAACCGTGGCGAGTCCGTCGCCAGCGACGGCCACCACGTTGGTCGGCGCTCCCGGGACGTTCGCCGGCGTGACGGTGTTTGATACCGCGGATGGGGGACTGGTGCCGATCGCGTTGGTGGCGGTGACGGTGAAGGTGTAGGCGGTGCCGTTGGTCAGCCCGGTGACGGTGGCTGGCCGCGTCGGTGGTGGTTGCGGTGGCGCCGCCGGGGGAGGCGGTGACGGTGTAGCCGGTGATCGCGACTGCCGCCGTTGGACGCCGGTGCGGTCCAGGTCAGCGACACCTGGCCGTTGCCGGGTGCCGACCAAACCGCCGTCGGCGCACCGGGCGCCGTCAGCCGGAACGCCGGCGACGACCGCGTTCGACGCACGCCGATGGAGCGCTGGTGCCGCGCCGAGTTGGTCGCGGTCACCGTGAACGTGTAGGTGGTGCCGTTGGTCAACCCGTTGACTGTGCACCGACAGTGCACCGGTGGTCGTCGCGGTGGCCCCGTCCGGGGTGACGGTGACCGTGTAGCCGGTGATCGGGCTGCCGCCGTTGGATGTCGGCGCGGTCCACGACACGACGACTTGCGTTCCGGCCAGTGAGGCCACGGCCTTTGTCGGCACGCCTGGCACGGTGGCGGGGGTGACGGTGTTGGAGGCCGCGGATGCGGGGCTGGTGCCGATCGCGTTGGTGGCGGTGACGGTGAAGGTGTAGGCGGTGCCGTTGGTCAGCCCGGTGACGGTGGCGGTGGTAGCGCCGGTGAGGTGGCGGTGGCGCCGCCGGGGGAGGCGGTGACGGTGTAGCCGGTGATCGCACTACCGCCGTTGGACGCCGGTGCGGTCCACGTCACCGTCGCCTGGCCGTTGCCCGAGGTGCCGACCAAACTCGTCGGCGCACCGGGCGCCGTCACGGAACGCCGGCGATCACCGCGTTCGACGCACCCGATGAACCGCTGGTGCCCGCCGCGTTGGTCGCGGTCACCGTGAACGTGTAGGTGGTGCCCGTTGGTCAACCCGTTGACTTGCACCGACAGTGCACCGGTCGTCGTCGCGGTTACCCCGTCCGGGGTCGACGTGACCGTGTAGCCGGTGATCGGGCTGCCGCCGTTGGATGCCGGCGCAGTCCACGACACGACGACTTGCGCTCCGACCAGTGAGGCCACGGCCTTTGTCGGCACACCTGGCACGGTCGCGGGGGTGACGGTGTTTGATACCGCGGATGGGGGACTGGTGCCGATCGCGTTGGTGGCGGTGACGGTGAAGGTGTAGGCGGTGCCGTTGGTCAGCCCGGTGACGGTGGCTGCCAGGGTCTTTGAGGTTGCGGTGGCGCCGCCGGGTGAGGCGGTGACGGTGTAGCCGGTGATCGCACTACCGCCGTTGGACCCCGGTGCGACCCAGGTCAGCGACACCCGGCCGTTGCCCGAGGTGCCGACCAAACTCGTCGGTGCGCCTGGCGCGGTCGGTGCGGCTTGGGCGACTGGCGCGGTGGACAGGACGCCGCCGACAAGGAGGACTGATGTAAGAAGCGCGAGCAAGCCGCGACGCCAAAAAGTCGAACGTCGGTGCCACCGCGATGCGGCGAACAGCAACGAGTCCACCCCCCGTTTGCGCGGCTTCTCCCCGCGAGTGATGGGAGAGTGCCACATCGCCCTGACGGCCGCAATGGTGTGTGGATGACTAGTAGGTGAATGACGCGATGAATACGTCCGGTTTGCGGGGTATCCGCGAACCAATGTCACCGAATGCGGCTCCGCGAGCTGATGACGCCGACCAAGATGCGATCGTGTGCACCGACGGATCAGACGAGGGAGTGGTCAATGCAGCCGCGCGCCAGTGTGGTGGGGCGCGCTCGGGCTCGGCTGACCATTCGCACATTCGCTATCGCAACGGCGGCTGTCATTTCGACCGCGGTCGGGTTCGTGATGATCGGCCCTGCGACCTGCGGCTTCGATTCATCGTGGTCGATCGTCTGGTCGGCGGACCTGCTGCACCTCCGCTCCGCGGTCCGACCAGTCGGCGTGCCATTGCCAACTCCACACCCGGGCTCGTTGCTCTGGGGTGTCCTGCTCCATTGCATTGGATTGCTCAGCAGGCCGGGCTGGGCGATCAGCATCGACGTCGTCGCGATCGCCTTGTTTGCGGGCATATTCGTGCTCGCGCTCGACGTGGCAGGCGTTGCGGCCGCGTGTGTTTCCGTCGGATCAGTCGCATCGTTGCCACCGATTCGCGAAACGGCGAACTCCGGCACCATCGACATGGTGTTCGCGGCCGCGGTCGTGTGGTCGGTCATGTTGTCGAGTCGAAATCAACGATGGGCTGCTATCGGATTCGCGGCCGTCGCAGCGCTATGCCGGCCCGAGGGATGGCTCCTGCTGTGCCTCGTCATCGCCGTGAACTGGCGATCAGCCGGTCTGCGAGGGCGAGCTGCGATGCTCATTGTGGCAGCCGTCGTCCCCGCAGCATGGCTGGCGATGGGAGCCGCGATGTTTGGTGGCCCGTTGGCTGCGGTCCACATAACGGAGACGAACGGCCGCGGCCCGTCGGGGGGTCGCGGCATTGCGGGCGCGCTGCACGCAACTACCAGGAGCATGGGGTGGCTCGGGGTCGTCGTCCTCGCTGCGATTGTTCTGGCGGTGGCGATGCGCCATCGCCTGCCCAAACAAACACTGATGGCGACGGCAGGGGCCGGCGCGCTCGGCCTTGGCCTGCTCGTTGTGATTGCTAACGGCCGCACGGCAGTCCCTGACCGCTACCTCGACGCCGAACTTGCGTTGCTCGTGACGGCGGCGATTACGGCGGTCACCATCGCGTGGCCGCATCGATTCGCGCGCCTGGGCGCGGTGACCGGCGTCCTTGCTCTTGTGGTCGTCGAGTTCATTTCCGTGGGCAAGGCTCGCGCGCGACAGGACTCCGCCGTACGGGAGCAAGGACGGCTGCTCGACGAGGCCCGGCATGTACTTGCGGCATCGACACCATGCGAGGCGATCACGATGGAACCGTCCGTCGTACTGCCGGCCGCGATACTCGACGCGAAGCGACCGGTGAGTCCGACGGTTGGTCCGACCCACGCACCACACGAGTGCAGGTTTGTAGCGCGCAACGGCCTCGCCATCACAGGCGACGGCTGGGGTCTCGAACCACCAACCTTGCAACAAGAGTTTGTGCCTGCAGGCGTCACCGTGCTCGCGACCACCACCGATTGGGTGCTCTATGTCGAGTGACGAGGTGAAGCTGACCGTCGTCCTGCCCTGTCGGAACGAGGTGACAACGGTGGGCGGCTGCGTTCGTGACGCACGGCAGGGCATTGCGAATCTTGGCGTAGCGGGAGAAGTGCTCGTCGTCGACAACGGTAGCGACGACGGTTCTGCCGACGTCGCGCGACGTGCGGGCGCTCGCGTTGTTGTCGTCGCCAGCCCCGGCTACGGAACAGCCGTGCGCGCCGGGATCGCCGCGGCAGTCGGCGCCAGAATCATTCTGGCGGACGCCGACCACACCTATGACCTGACGATGCTCGGTCCGTTTTGGGTCCGTCTTGAAGCCGGTGACGACATGGTCGTCGGGAATCGCTTTCGTGGGGGAATTGAGCCAGGCGCCATGCCGGTACTCAACCAACGCATCGGGAACCCCGCCCTGTCTGGGATCGCGACGCTGCTCTTTCGTTCGGCCGCCAGAGACTTTCACTGCGGCATGCGCGGATTCGACCGCGCCAGCATCGTGGCGCTCGACCTGCAAAGCCCAGGGATGGAGCTCGCCAGCGAGATGATTGCGCGGGCCGTTCGCGGCGGACTCATCATCAGCGAGGTGCCGATCCGGCTCCGAAAGTCCGGCGGAACGCACCGCTCACACCTTCGGCCTATTCGCGACGGATTGCGGCACCTGCGAGTTCTCGCTGTCGTGGCGGTCAGCGATCGATAGCGCGGTGTCAGCCTTGGCAGGCGCTGTTGGGCACGCCGGCCGCCGAGAGAACCACACAAATGGTCGATTTCGACACCCGCCATTCGCCGCCGACGAGTTCAGCGGCACCTGCGACACTCGGGAGGGACTTGCCGCCCCCGATGCTGAGTGCGAACGCGACGTTGGCGTGCCCGGCATCAGGGAAGGTGACCTGCTTCACCGTGGCGCTCCACCCAGCCGACGCGGGTTGGGACGCGAGCCATGGCTGGAAGGCGGCGCCGTCCTCGACGAGTGCCACCCGTTGGGCCACCGGTGTCGATGAACTGAAGACGAGAGTCCACGTCTTCGTCACTGCGGCCGCGTCGGACTTGCTGGCTCGCGAGTGGGAGGCGCTGCAGCCTGTGACGAGCAGCAACGCCGCGCATGCGGCAACCCCCGTGCGTGGCATCATCTCCTCCAAGTCTCGCCGGGGTGGGTACCAGGTGGTGATCCGCCCGTCACCGCCACGTCACTCGCCGGAAACCTTTCCCTGGCATGCTTGGTTGCGGCGGGACTGCCAGGAATGTAATCCCAGACCGACGATCGGAGATGTCGATGCTGATGCACCTGCGGATGAGCGTGCCCGACCGTCCCGGGATGCTCGCGCAGATCACCGCCGCCCTCGCAGACGTCGGCGCCGACATCAGAACCATCGCCGTCCTCGAACGTGAATCCGGCCGCGCCATCGACGACATCTACCTGAGCTGGCCCGAAAATCGGCCGGCCAGCGTGCTCGAGCAACGGGTCGCGAGCGTGCGCGGCGTCACCGTGCTCGGGTTGCGCCCGTCGCGCCAAGTGCCCGGCGCGTTCCCCGACATCGACTTGCTCAGCCAGGTGCTCGCCACCGCGTCGCGCGGCCTCGACACCCTCGTCGACATGGCGGCGCTTGCCTTCGGCGCCGACTGGGCCGCCAGCGTCACGTATGCGTCGGGCAGCCCTGTCGTGCTGTACGCGAGTGCCCGCCCCGACGACGTCATCGTGATGCCCGAGATCGCAGTGATACGCCCAGCCGCAATCGAGCGGGACGGCGTTCAGCTGGCAGCGACCCCACTGTCGCCGTTCGACGCAGTGCTGGTGCTAGGGCGTGCCGACAAGCCGTCGTTCCACCAGGCGGAGCTGGAGCGGATTCGCCGGGTCACCGAGCTTGCGGTGGGTCTCGTGCGGGCCGACGTCTCGTTGCCGGTGACCGCGCGCTAGTAGAGCACGCGCGGCGTGCGCGTAGTGGGACCGACCGCTCGACCTCTAGCCTGATCGGTATGTTCGAGCGTCTTGGCGCGCGGGTGTTCAACCGGCGCAAGCGCGTGCTGATCGTCTCTCTTGCTGCTGCTCATTCTGGGTGGGCTTTGGGGCGGCTCGGTCAGCAAGCATCTCTCGAGCGGCGGGTACTACGACCCGCACAGCGAGTCGGTCAAGGCCGGCTACGACATCAACCACAAGCTCGACGTCCCGACCGTTGACGCGATCGTCTTGTTCACCGCAACGACAGCCCGTCACCGACCGCGGCTGTCGGAGCAGTCGATCGAGGCGGCTCTCGCGGCGTTGCCGCGCGCCGACGTGCCGAGCTACACGACGTACTGGACCAGCCATCAACGCCAGCAACTCTCAACGAACGGCCATGCCACGTACGTCACCCTCCAACTGACCGGCAAGACCGACGCAACGCAGGAAGCATCACTCGCGGCTCGCGCGTACGACTTTGGCCAAGGCGGACTTGCCCGGCATCACCGTGCAGTACGGCGGCACGGTCACGCTCAACAAGGAAATCAGCGGGCAGGTCAGCAAAGACCTCCGCAGTGCCGAACTCGTCTCGCTGCCGATCGTGCTCGTGCTGCTCGTCATCATCTTCGGCAGCCTGGTGTCAGCCGGCCTGCCGCTCGCCGTCGGCATCCTCGGCATCGTCGGCGCATCGGCGGTGCTGCGCTCGCTCACCACGTTCGTGAGCGTGTCGGTCTTCGCGCTGAATCTGGTGACCGTGCTCGGCCTCGGACTCGCGGTCGACTATGCACTCTTCGTCGTGAGCCGATTCCGCGAAGAACTCGACCGCCAGCCACAGTCGAACGCGCCGTCATGCGGACGATGGCAACAGCCGGTCGCACGATCGCCTTCTCCGGCATCACGATCGCCGCATCACTCGCATCGTTGACGCTGTTCCCCGAGACGTTCCTGCGGTCGATGGGCTACGGGGGAGTCGCCGTCGTGCTCGTCGACGTGGCCGCCGCGTTGACGGTTTTGCCAGCCCTGCTAGCGATTCTTGGCCATCGGGTCAACTCATTGCGCGTGCCCTTCGGCAAGGGCAAGAACAAGAGCAAGAGGGCGGACGCCGAGCAGTCGGCGTCCGCGCTCGAGGAAGGTGGTGGGTGGTACCGGCTTGCCCACAGTGTGATGCGCCGACCGCTCACTTACACGGTTGCGATTGTCGTCGTGCTCGGTGTGATGGCTGCGCCGTTCGCGAACGTCATCTTCGGCGGCTACACGTCACGCGTGCTGCCGGTCAGCGCGCCTGGTCGTGTCGTGAGCGACACGTTGGCCCGCGATTTTCCTTCTAATGCTACGAATCCGATCCAGGTCGTCGTCGAGGGCGTCTCGGATCCGGCCGTGATTGCGGCGTACGTGCAGAAGCTGAGCGCAGTCGACGGAGCGACCGGTGCCGCCGTTGCGGCCGCACACGGCGACAACACGCTGGTGCAGGTCGGCTTCAACGGCGACCCGATCTCGTCGGGCGCGCGGGCGACGTTGGCGCGGGTGCGCGCGGTGCCGCAACCAGCGGGTGCGCACGTTCTGGTCGGCGGCTTCACGGCGTTTCTGGTCGACCAGTTGCGCAGCATCGGGCACGTGCTGCCGTGGATGCTCGGCGTGATGGTCGTCGCGATGCTCGTGCTGCTGTTCCTCGCGTTCGGTTCGTTCATCTTGCCGATCAAGGCGGTGCTGATGAACGCGCTGTCGATCGGTGCCTCGTTCGGGGCGGTCACCTGGGTGTTCCAGAGCGGGCACCTGTCGAGCCTGTTCGGCTTCTCGAAACTCGGCTACCTCGATGCCACCGACCCGATCCTGATGCTGGCGGTGGTGTTCGGGCTGTCGATGGACTACGAGGTGTTCCTGCTCAGTCGCATCCGTGAGGAATGGGACGCGTCCGGCAGGCAGCGGCGAACCCCCTGACCGTCGCAACCGCGCTGCGGTCGCCACCGGACTCCAGCGCAGCGGCCGCATCATCACCAGCGCCGCGCTGCTGCTCGTCATCGTCGTCGGCGCGTTCGCGACGTCGCAGGTCACCACATTGAAGCTGCTCGGATTCGGGATGGCGCTCGCGATATTCGTCGACGCCACGATCGTGCGCGCGATGCTCGTGCCCGCGGTCATGCGGCTGCTCGGCGGCGCGAACTGGTGGGCACCGGCACCGCTCGCCCGATGGTGGGCCCGTCACGGCTTCGCCGAATCGAGCGACACTGACAGCGACCCGAGCCCGGGACCCGGCCGGTACGAGACACTGGTGAGGTGAGCCAGCGCAGGGACGTCGTCATCTTGGGGTCGACCGGATCCATCGGCACCCAGGCGCTCGACGTCATTCGACGCAATCCCGACCTGTTCCGCGTCGTCGGGCTCGCTGCCGGTGGAGACCGGCTCGATCTGGTTGCCGATCAGGCTGCCGAGTTCAACGTCGAGGTTGTCGGGATCGCGCGCGGCTCGACGTCCGACCTCGAAGCGGCGCTGGCGGCCGCGTCGGCGCGGGCCGGCGTCGCGCGTGCGTCGCTCAAGCTCATCGCGGGGCCTGACGCCGCCACCGAGGTCGCGGGCTGGCCACTCGAAGGAACCGGCGTCGTGCTGAACGGCATGACCGGTTCGATCGGGCTCGCGCCGACTCTCGCCGCGTTGCATGCCGGCCACACCCTGGCGCTGGCGAACAAGGAGTCGCTCATCGTGGGCGGCCCGCTCGTCAAGAACGCGGCCGCGCCCGGCCAGATCGTGCCCGTCGACTCCGAACACTCCGCGCTCGCCCAGTGCCTTCGCGGCGGGCAGGCGCGCGAGGTGCGCCGGCTGATCCTGACCGCCAGCGGCGGCCCGTTCCGTGGCCGGCCAGCCGCCGACCTGGCGGCACGTCACCCCCGAGCAGGCGCTCGCGCACCCGACCTGGCGGATGGGCCCGGTCGTCACGATCAACTCAGCGACCCTGGTCAACAAGGGGCTCGAGCTCATCGAGGCGCACCTGCTCTTCGACCTTCCGCTCAGCGCCATCGACGTCGTCGTGCATCCGCAGTCGGTCGTGCACTCGATGGTCGAGTTCACCGACGGGTCGACCCTGGCCCAGTGCTCGCCTCCCGACATGCGGCTTCCCATCGCGATGGCGCTCGCGTGGCCGCAGCGGGTGCCCGACGCCGTCCCCGCCTGTGATTGGACAACGGCGAAGACCTGGACCTTCGAGCCGCTGGACGACGAGGCGTTTCCCGCCGTCCGCCTCGCTCGGCACGTCGGCACTGCCGGAGGGGTCGCTCCGGCGATCTACAACGCGGCGAACGAGGAGGCGGTCGGGGCGTTCCTGCGCGGTGACCTGGCCTTCACCGGGATCGTCGAAACGGTCTCTCGGGTTGTCGACGAATCTGCCGAAGAAGGAATGGGGAACGTCGGCGAGCTCGCAGACGTACTCCGGGCGGAGACCTCAGCACGCGTGCGGGCCCGCTCCCTCATCTACGGCACCGACTCACCAGGAGAACTCTCAACATGATGGCGATCGGCGTCCTGGCCTTCGTGGTCGCCCTGCTGGTTTCGGTGATGATCCACGAGGCCGGCCACTTCGTGACCGCGAAGTTGTTCGGCATGAAGGCCACCCAGTTCTTCGTCGGCTTCGGCCCGACGCTGTGGTCACGCCAGCGTGGTGAGACCGAGTACGGGGTCAAGGCGATTCCGGCGGGTGGCTTCGTCAAGATCATCGGCATGACGCCCCTTGAGGACGTCCCGCCGGAGGATCAGCCGCGCGCGTTCATCAACAAGCCCGGCTGGCAGCGGTTCATCGTGCTGGTCGCCGGCTCGACGATGCACTTCATCATCGCGCTCGTGCTGTTCGTGATGCTCGCTCTCGGTGGCCGACTCGAACCTGCCACGGCGCGCGCAGGTCGCCGCGGTCGAGAACTGCGTGACCCCAGCGCCGACGGCAATCGTGCGCCGCGGGCGCGCCCGCCGGCGCCTGCGCTCGGCAAGTTCCAAGCCGAGCGACGTCATCACCGCGGTCAACGGCAGCCGGTCGTGCACGGCAGCCCGCAGCTCGACCTCGCTGATGCGAGCCACGCGGCGACCGGTCCCGGATGCACCTTCGCCGCGGTTGCAACGAGCCGGTCAGACACGACTCGATCCTCGTCACGGTCACGCCGGTCACGGTCGACGGCAGGACGTCGCGGTCGGCATCCAGGTCGAGGTGCCGATGGAATGCCACCGTACACGGGGTCGGTGTCGGCCGGCAGCCGTCACCGGGGCCTTCAAGCATGTTCGGGACGTTTCGTCGTACCGGCAGCTTCAACGCCTTGGGCATCGTGCCGCATCGAGATCGGCCAACTGCATAAGTCACCCAGCCGCGAAGCGCGAGGTCGCGCCACGGCAGCGGGGCGTCAGGTCACCAGCGTGTTCGGGGTGGCCAGGGTCGTCGGCGAAGCCTTCTCAGGCCGATGGCTTCTCGGGCGGCGTCGCAACCGTGGTCGACGATCGTCGCGTCGGTGAACATCTTCGTCGGGATCTTCAACCTGCTTCCCGTTCCTGCCGCTCGACGGCGGCCACGTCGCGATCCTCGGCTACGAGAAGGCCCGCAACGCTTGGCGGCGTCAGCCGTCACCTGATCGCGGCCGGCCCGGTCGACCTCAACAAGCTGATGCCGTTCACCTACGGCGTGCTGGCCATAATTGTGGCCGTGTCGGCGTTGATCCTGGTGGCCGACATCGCAACCCGGTGGCGAACCCGTTCGGCAGTAGTCTCGGTAAGCGAAGCAGCTCCGACCGGAAGGTTCGAAGAGACCGTGACAACCGTCAATCTGGGACTCCCGGAGATGCCTCTCGTGAGCCCGCTCGCCCCTCGGCGCGTGTCGCGGCAGTTGAACGTCGGCGGTGTCTTGGTCGGCGGCAACGCGCCAGTCTCGGTGCAGTCGATGTGCATCACGTTGACCGCCGACATCAACGCCACGCTTCAGCAGATCGCCGAGCTGACGGCGTCCGGCTGCCAGATCGTTCGGGTGGCCGTGCCGAGCCAGGACGACGCCGATGCGCTGCCCGATCATCGCGAAGAAGTCCCAGATCCCGGTGATCGCCGACATCCACTTCCAGCCCAAGTACGTGTTCGCGGCGATCGAGGCCGGTTGCGCGGCGGTGCGGGTCAACCCCGGCAACATCAAGAAGTTCGACGACCAGGTCAAGGAGATCGCGCACGCGGCCCGCGACCACGGCACGCCGATCCGCATCGGCGTCAACGCCGGCTCGCTCGACCCTCGGATGCTCGCGAAGTACGGCGGCAAGGCGACGCCCGAGGCGCTCGTGGCCTCGGCGAAGTGGGAGGCGAGCCTGTTCGAGGAGCACGACTTCCACGACATCAAGATCTCGGTCAAGCACCACGACCCGTTGATCATGATCGAGGCCTACCGCCAGCTCGCCGCCGAGACCGACTACCCGCTGCACCTCGGTGTCACCGAGGCCGGTCCGCTGATGCAGGGCACGATCAAGTCGGCCGTCGCCTTCGGCATCTTGCTGTCGGAGGGCATCGGCGACACGATCCGCGTCTCGCTCTCGGCGCCGCCGGTCGAAGAGGTCAAGGTCGGCATCGGGATCTTGGAGTCGCTCGGGCTTCGCCAGCGCAAGCTCGAGATCGTGTCGTGCCCGTCGTGCGGGCGGGCGCAGGTCGACGTCTACAAGCTGGCCGAAGAGGTCACCGCCGGCCTTGAAGGCATGACGGTCCCGCTGCGGGTGGCCGTCATGGGGTGCGTCGTCAACGGTCCTGGCGAGGCGCGCGAGGCCGACCTCGGCGTCGCCTCCGGCAACGGAAAGGGTCAGATCTTCGTGCGCGGCGAGGTCGTCAAGACCGTGCCCGAAGCGCAGATCGTCGAGACTCTTATCGAAGAAGCAATGCGGTTGGCTGACGAGATGGCGTCGGACGGCGTAGCCTCCGGCGAGCCTCAGGTCACCGTCGTCTAGGCAGCCCCGACCCGGACGACCGCCCCGAAACCGAAGCGAGGGCAGTTCGTGCTGCGTGGTTCGCCCGTTCGGGTTCTCGACGATCGTGACCTCGTCGTGGTGCGGGACCTGCTCGATCGCGACCCCGTCGCGAACGTGTTCGTCAGCTCCCGTGTCGACGGCGCCGGCCTCGATCCATGGCGGCTCGGCGCCGAGGTCTGGGGATATGTCGTCGGGCGGTCGGGTCGAGGCGCTCTGCTACGCCGGGGCCAACCTGGTGCCGGTCGCGGCCAGCGCCGAGGCGTGCAGGGTGTTTGCCGAGAAGGCCCGCCGCCAAGGTCGGCGCTGCTCATCGATCGTCGGCCCCGCAGATCAGGTCGGCATGTTGTGGGCGCTGCTCGAATCCGCATGGGGCCCGCCACGCGACGTCCGGGCTCAACAGCCCTTGCTTGCCATCAGCGACCCGCCGAAACTCGCGCCCGACCCGCTCGTGCGGCGGGTGCGGCCCGACGAGCTCGACATCCTGTATCCGGCGTGCGTGGCGATGTTCACCGAAGAGGTCGGCGTCTCACCCGCCAACGGCGACGGCGGATCGCTGTACCGGGCTCGGGTGGGGGAGTTGATCGCCCAGGGCCGGGCGTTCGCGCGGATCGAGGACGCGCGGGTGGTCTTCAAGGCCGAGATCGGCGCGGCGACGACTGAGGCGTGCCAGATCCAGGGGGTCTGGGTCGATCCGGCGTTGCGCGGGCGCGGCTACGCGAACGGCGGCATGGCGGCGGTCGTGACACACGCGCAGGCCTCGGTCGCGCCCGTGGTCAGCCTGTACGTGAACGACTACAACACCGCCGCGCGGGCTGCCTACGCCCGGGTCGGCTTCGCCCAGGTCGGCTCGTTCATGTCGGTCCTCTTCTAGGCCAGGTCTCTGCACAGCGTGGACGTTTACTGCCCTCAGGGGGCAGTAAACGTCCACTGTGTGGTCAGCGGGCGCGGAAAGCCCGCCCGATACGATCGGGCCGTGATCTTGCGGATGTCGACCCTGTTCCTGCGCACGTTGCGTGAGGACCCCGCCGACGCCGAGGTCCCGAGCCACCGCCTCCTCGTGCGCGCCGGCTACGTGCGTCGCGTCGCCCCGGGCATCTACTCGTGGCTGCCGCTCGGCTATGAGGTGTTCCGCAACGTCGAGCGCATCGTGCGCGAAGAGATGGACCGCATGGGCGCGCAGGAGGTCCATTTCCCGGCGCTGATCCCGCGTGAGATCTACGAAGCGAGCGGCCGCTGGAGCGACTACGGCGAGACGCTGTTCCGCCTGAAGGACCGCAAGGGCGCCGACTACCTGCTCGCCCCGACTCACGAGGAACTCTTCACGCTGCTCGTGAAGGGCGAGTACTCCTCGTACAAGGACTACCCGGTCACGCTCTACCAGATCCAGACCAAGTACCGCGACGAAGCTCGCCCGCGCGCCGGCATCCTGCGCGGTCGCGAGTTCGTCATGAAGGACAGTTACAGCTTCGACCTGGACGACGAGGGGCTGGCGAACTCCTACGCTGCCCACCGCCTCACCTACCAGAAGACCTTCGAGCGGCTCGGTCTCGACTACCGGATCGTCTTCGCGGTGTCGGGGGCGATGGGCGGCTCGGCGTCAGAGGAGTTCCTCGCCCCGACCGACGTCGGGCGAGGACACCTTTGTGCAGTGCGAGAACTGCGACTACGCGGCGAACACCGAGGCCGTCGAGATCGCCGTCCCTGCGCCGCTCGCGCCAGCCGACCACCCTGAATCACAAGTTCTCGACACGCCCGACACCCCGACGATCCAGACGCTCGTCGACCACCTGAACGGTCTCGACCTGGGTCGCGAGTTCACCGCCGCCGACACGTTGAAGAACCTCGTGGTGAAGACGCAGGCCCCTGGCAGCACGCAAGTGGGAACTGCTCGTCATCGGCGTGCCCGGCGACCGCGAGGTCGACCTCAAGCGGGTGCAGGGGCAACTCGAGCCGGTGCAGGTCGCGCAGGCCGAGCCCGCCGACCTGGCGACCGAGCCTCGGCTGGTCAAGGGCTACATCGGCCCGCAGATCCTGAAAGAGCTCGGCATCCGCTACCTCGTCGACCCGCTCGTCGTGCCGGGCAGCGCGTGGGTCACCGGCGCCAACGTCGAGAACAAGCACGCGGCTGCCGTCGTGCGCGGTCGCGACTTCGAGCCCGACGGCGAGATCGGTGCGGTCGAGATCCGCGACGGCGATCTGTGCGCGCGCTGCGGCGGGCGGCTGTCGATCGCGCGCGGCATCGAGATCGGCCACATCTTCCAGCTCGGCCGCAAGTACGCCGACGTGTTCGGGCTCGACGCGCTCGGGCCCGACGGCAAGCCGATCCGCATCACGATGGGGTCGTACGGGCTCGGCGTCTCGCGGGCGGTTGCCGCGCTTGCCGAGCAGCACCACGACGAGCTCGGCCTCGTCTGGCCGGCGTCGGTCGCGCCGGCCGACGTGCATCTCGTCGCCGCCGGCAAGGAGGATCAACTCCAAGCCGCTGAGAAGCTCGCCCACGACTTCGCCGAAGCCGGCGTGCGGGTGTTGTTCGACGATCGGGGCGGTGTGTCGGTCGGCGTGAAGTTCAAGGACGCCGAGCTGATCGGCGTCCCGCTGATCGTCGTTGTCGGGCGTGGCCTCGTCGACGGGCTCATCGAGGTGCGCGACCGGGCGAGTGGCGAGCGTGGCGACGTCGCGGTCGACTCCGTCGTCGCGCACGTGAAGGACAAGCTGACCGTTTCCTGAATCCGATCGGCGCAACCCTCTACCAGGGCTGCCCGGGCCGCACTATCGTTCCGACCGTCTGCGGGTACCCCGCCATGGAGGACTTCATGCACGTCACGCTGTACGGGTTCGTGCTTTTCCTGCACATCTTGACCGCGATCGTTGCGTTCATGATGGCGGCGATCGTGCACGCCGGACTGCCTGCGCTTGCGAGGGCGCGTGACGTGCGTGAGATGCGGTCGTGGGCGGCGATCCTGCACCGGCTCGAACCGCTGTTCCCGGTCGCCGCGCTGCTCCTGCTCGGGTTCGGTGCGTGGCTGGTGCACCTCTCGGACGGCCTGATCAAGTTCAGCGACGGCTGGTTGCTCACTGGTCTTATCTCCCTGGTCGTGTTCGAGGCGCTTGCCGGCGCAAAGCTGGCGCCGAAGGCGAAGTTGGTCGTGCGGCTGGTCGAGGAAGCCGCCGACGGTCCGGTCCCCGACGCCGTCCGGCAGGGCGCACTCGAGCCGTGGATCTGGTACCCGACGCACATCGCGACGTTCGGCTTCGCCGCGGTCGTGTACCTGATGGCGGCAAAGCCAAGCGGCGCGTGGTCGCCCGTGATCGTCATCGTCGGGGTGCTCATCGGGGTCGCTGTGACGAGACTTCAGTTGCGAGCGCTATCGGCTCCGCCCGTCGCCGCGACGTCGTCGCTGCAAACCGAGGCGGCCCAGTAGCCCGTCCAGACTACGGGAACCGCACCTGGCGACGCACACGACGGATTCCGCACATAACGATTTGGACAGCCCATCGCCTAAGGTCCTTCCTAAAGGCTGCGCAAAACCGCTTAGCTGACCACCACACGCCGCCGACCGCGGCGGGTTTTCGCGCGCGACTCCGCCACCCTGGCGTCGCGCTGACCTGGAGGCCTCTGAATGCGACGACAGCACGTATTCGCCACTGTGGCTCTGACAGCCACCATCAGCCTTGCGCTCGCTGCATGCAGCTCGAGCAAGCCGAAAGCGACCGGCGGCGCGACGGGGAGTACCGCGGCGACCGGAAAGCTCCAGCAGGTCGTGCTCGGCACCACCGACAAGGTGATCTCGATCGACCCGGCCGGCGCCTACGACGAGGGTTCCTGGGTGCTCCAGTGGAACATCTACCAGTCGCTGTTGAAGATCAAGGCGGGCACCGCTGACGTCGTCCCCGATGCCGCGAGCGCCTGCAAGTGGACCGACACCGTCACCTACACCTGCACGCTGAACCCGGGCCTGACCTTCAGCAACGGTGACCCGCTCGACGCGGCCGCCGTCGTCTACTCGATCCAGCGCGTGGTGAAGATCAACGACCCGAACGGTCCGTCGAGCCTGCTTTCCACGATGAAGAGCGTCGCGGCTCAGGGCACTGACACGGTGGTCTTCACGCTGACCGCCCCCAACGCAGTGTTCCCGTACATCCTCACGACGGGCGCCGGCAACATCGTCGACCCCAAGGTCTTCCCGGCCGACAAACTGCTCCCAGACGGTCCCGGCGACATCGGATCGGGCGTCTACACGCTGACCAAGTACACGGCGAACCAGCAGGCGGTTTTGACGCCGAACCCGAAGTACAAGGGTGACGACGTGCTCGCGAACAAGGGCTTCATCGTGCATTACGAGCAGACACCCGCAACTCTCAAGCTCGACGTCGAGCAGGGCAACGTCGACGTCGCGTGGCGCAGCCTGAGCCCGACCGACATCGCCTCGCTCCAGACCGAGACCAGCAAGGTGAAGGTCGTCAAGGGCAACGGCATCGAGATCCGCTACCTGGTATTCAACACCTCGTTGCCCCCGGCGAAGGATCTCGCGACCCGGCAGGCGGTCGCGTATTCGATCGACCGCAACGCCATCGCGAACACCGTCTACAACGGCACTGTCACGCCGCTGTACTCGATGGTGCCGGCGGGTCTCACGGGTGCCAACCAGGCGTACAAGGACCTCTACGGCGCATCGCCTGATCCGGCCAAAGCCAAAGCCGTCCTTGCCGCCGCTGGCGTGACGACGCCGGTCAACATCACGATCTGGTGGACGCCCTCGCACTACGGCGCTGTGTCTGGTGACGAGTACACCGAGATCAAGCGCGAGCTCGAAGCAACCGGCTTGTTCAAGGTGACCTTGCAGAGTGCGGAATGGGACGCGTACAGCAAGGCGTACAACAAGGACCAGTACGCAGCCTTCGAACTCGGCTGGTTCCCTGACTACCCCGACGCCGACGACTACCTGGCGCCGTTCTACGTCAAGGGCGGGTTCTACAACAACCACTACGACAACCCGGCGATCGACACCCTCATCACGCAAGAAGAGGGCGAGACCGACGCTGCCAAGCGCACGACCGAGCTCCAGCAGATCCAGACCATGGCGGCAAAGGACGTGCCGACGATCCCGGTCTGGCAGGGCAATCAGGTGGCGGCAACCGGTCTGACCGTGACCGGCGTCGACAAGACGTTCGACCCGTCGTACATCTTCCGGATGTGGCTCATCGGCAAGAGTTAGTCGTTGGACGCCGAGGGGCTGGCCTATCGCCAGCCCCTCGGCGCAGCGACACTTAGCTCAAAACCGAGAGAGGCATCCGGCTCGTGGCGGCATCCAGTGGGTCTCTGCGTCGATACGCCCTGACGCGGCTCGCGTTGGTGATCCCGATGGTGTTGATCCTGCTCACCGTCGTCTTCCTTCTCATGCGGGTTGCGCCGGGCGACCCGATCCAAGCGGCGCTCGGCGGAAAGCTGTCTGCGGCTCAGCTCGAAGAGAAGCGCCGCGCCGCGGGCTTCACCAAACCGCTCGTGGTGCAGTACGTCGAATACCTCAAGCAGGTGTTCACACTGAATCTCGGGACGTCGATCACCGACAACCAGCCGATTACCACGGTCTTGAAAGTGAACGGCGCAGCGACCCTTGAGTTGTCAGTGGCGGCGAGCTTGGTCGCGTTGGTCATCGGCGTCCCGATCGGGCTGCGTGCGGGCCGGCTGCGCGACGGCGCATTCGACGCCGGCGGCCGGCTGTTCGGCATCATCACCTACGCGGCGCCGGTGTTCTTCGTCGGGTTGCTGTTCCAGCTCGTGTTCAGCAAGTGGCTGAACTGGTTACCGAACTCGGGGCAACTGAGCCCGATCGATCAGGCAGAGTTGCCGGCGCACACGCACTTCAGCGTGGTTGACGCGATCTGGGATCACAACGGCAGCGCCTTCGTCGACGCACTGAAACACTTGGCGATGCCGGCGTTCACCTTGGGCCTGCTGTTGTGCGGTGTTGTCATCAGGCTGATCCGCACCAACTTGATCCAGACGCTGAAGGGCGACTACGTCGAGGCAGCTCGCGCCCGCGGCGTTTCCGAGCACAAGGTCGTCATGCGCCATGCGTTTCGCAACGCACTCGTGCCAGTGGTCACGGTGATGGGTTTGCAGGCGGCACTCTTGCTGTCGGGCGCCGTCTTGACCGAAGAGACGTTCAACTGGCCGGGCATCGGCAACCAGCTCGTGACCTACCTGAACAACCGCGACTACATCGCGGTGCAAGGCATCATCACGATCTTCGCGCTCGCGGTCGTGTTCATCAGCCTGCTCATCGACTTCATCAATGCTGGCATCGACCCCAGGGTGCGTTACTGATGACCGCATCGAGTCTTGTCGAGCCTGGTGACGGCTCGCTCGCCGACTCTGTTCCTTCACGTGCGGGTCGGCGGCGCGGCCCGATCGGCCGGCTGTGGGAGCAGGTCAAGCAGGCGCAAGGCTTCTCGAAGTGGCTGCTGTGGGTCGGGGCCGCGATCACCCTCTTGTTCATCATCTTGGCGATCTTCGCGCCGCTTATCGCACCGTACGGATTCGATCAATACCTGAGCCACGGCGTGCGATTCCCGAAGCAGGGACATCCGAACGGCGCCCATCTGTTCGGAACCAACGTCCGCTCGGTCGACGTGCTTTCGGTGGTCACGTACGGCTCGCGCACCGCGATCGAGGTCGTGCTGCTCGCGGTCGTGTTCAGCCTGGTGGTTGGCGTGCCGCTCGGCATGATCTCGGGCTATTACGGCGGTTGGCTCGATCGCGTACTCGTGCTCATCATGGACGCGCTGTTCGCGTTCCCTTACTTGCTCCTTGCGATCATCATCGCGTTCTTGTTGCAGAACAGCGTCGGTAGCGGTGTACTCACTGCCGCCATCGCGATCACCGTCATCTATGTGCCCCAGTACTTCCGGGTCGTGCGGGGCCAAGTGCTTTCGGCCCGCGAAGAACCGTACGTCGAGGCGGCTCGCGCGCTCGGTGCGCGCCCGCGCACGATCATGACTCGCTACTTGTTCTTCAACGTGATCCAGTCGGTGCCGGTCATCGCCACCCTGAACGCCGCCGACGCGATCCTCACGCTCGCGGGCTTGGGCTTCCTCGGGTTCGGCATTCAGCCGACGCAGGCCGCAGAGTGGGGTTACGAACTGCAACGCGGCGTCGCCGACATGGGCGCGGGCATCTGGTGGACGAGCGTGTTTCCTGGCGGAGCGATCGTGTTGCTGGTCACCGGTCTGACGCTCGTCGGTGAGGGCCTGAACGACGTGTTGAACCCGGTGTTGCGAAAGAGGTCGGGACGCCGAGTGACGCTGCCAGCGCGAAGCCTTGCGGAGTCGCACATCACCGCCACCGGAGCGGAGGAGTTGCCGTGAACGTGACTCCCGTTGTGTCGGTTCGTGACCTGCGCGTCTGGTACGGCACCGAACGCGGACCTGTGCGCGCCGTCGATGGGGTCTCGTTCGACGTGCGCCCCGGCGAGACGCTCGGCCTCGTGGGTGAATCGGGTTGCGGGAAGTCGACGCTCGGCCGCGGGATCCTCGGGCTGCTCCCCACCGGTTCTGCGATCGACGGGAGTGTGCGCTTTCGAGATCGCGAGCTGGTCGGCGTCCGGCAAAGTGAGATGCGGGAGATGCGCGGTGCCGAGCTCGGCCTGATTTTCCAGGAACCGATGACCCGGCTCGATCCGCTGATGCGCATCAGCGAACACTTCGCCGAGACGTTGCGTGCGCACGAGCCCGAGCTGAATTCGCGACAGATCGATGCGCGATCGATCGACACGCTGCGGCGTATGGGAATCCCGCCGACGCGTTTCCGTCACTACCCGCACGAGTTCTCGGGCGGCATGCGTCAACGCATCATGATCGCGCTCGCGCTCGTGCTGAATCCCGCGTTCGTGGTCGCCGACGAGCCGACGACTGCGCTCGATGTGCTGGTCGAGGCGCAGATCCTGGCGATCCTGCACGACCTCAAACGCAACTTCGACACGTCGCTGCTGCTGATCACGCACAACCTCGGGATCGTTGCCGAGGCATGCGAACGGGTCGCGGTGATGTACGCAGGCAAGATCGTCGAAGAGGGTTCGGTGCAGCAAGTGTTCGCAGCCCCGGCGCATCCGTACACGCGCGAATTGCTGCGGTCGACGATCTCGCTGTCGACGACCGCGCTGCACTACATACCGGGCTCGCCGCCCGACCTGGTCGATCCGCCGAGCGGCTGTCACTTCCACCCGCGATGCCCGAGCGCGATGCGGGTGTGCCCGACGCTTGATCCAGTCGAAGTCGTGGCGACCGCCGGTCAACGGGTGGCGTGCTGGCTGCACGGTCCGTCTGAACTGATCCCGCAGGGCGGCACGACACCGTTGCCTCGACAGGAGCTCGCCAGTGCCGACGAAGCCTAGCTATCTCGGCGACGCCGTCGACGACCTGCCGATCGACGAACGGCCGGTCGTGCTCGACGTCCGCGATTTGCAGGTGCACTTTCCTTTGCGTGGCGGATTCCTCGACCGTTTGCTCGGCCGCTCGTCGGGCTCGGTGAAGGCGGTCGACGGCATCTCGTTCACCCTGCACAAGGGCGAGGTACTTGGGCTCGTCGGTGAATCTGGCAGCGGCAAGACGACCACGGCGCGTGCGCTGCTCGGCCTCGCGCCGATCACCGCCGGCAGCGTCAGATTCGATCCCGGTGAGCGATTCGGCGGCCCGACCGAACTCACGGGTCTTGGTGAGAGGCAGTTCCGCGCGCTGCGCCAAGCGATTCAGCTGGTTTTTCAGGATCCGCATGCGTCGCTGAATCCGGCCATGGACCTCGCCACCGCCGTCGCGCATCCGCTGAAGATGCACAAGATCACTAAGGATCGGGCCGAGATCGACCGGCGGGTACGTGAAGCCTTCGAGCGCGTCGGTCTCGCACCGGTCGACCAGTACCTGCACAAGTACCCGGCTGATCTCTCGGGCGGCCAGAAGCAGCGCGCAGTGCTGGCGCGCGCGATCATGCTGAACCCTGCGTTACTGGTCGCTGACGAACCCGTGTCGATGCTCGACATGAGTGTGCGCGCCAAGATCCTGCAGTTGATGCTCGATCTCAAGGCCGACCTCGGGCTCACCTATCTCTACGTCACGCATGACCTGGCGACGGCGAAGTTCTTCTGCGACACGATCGCGATCATGTATCTCGGCCGCATCGTCGAGATCGGCCCTGCGGCGAGCATCTTCGCCGATCCGAAGCATCCCTACACCAGATCGTTGCTCGCCGCGATTCCCGAGCCCGACCCGAGCCTGACCCGCGCGCGGGTGCTTCCGCGCGGGGAGATCCCCGACGCGGCGGTGCCTCCGCTCGGTTGCGCGTTTCACCCGCGCTGCCCGGCAGCCTTTGCGCCCTGCGGCTGGGAGAGCCGTGACCTGCAAGCGCTGCTCGAGCAGCGCTGGACTGAAGTCGCAGAAGACGAGTACGAGCGAGAGCGCGCCGAGATCGGGGAACCCTTCGCGCTCGACGCCGGGATGCAGGCTCGGCTGCCCGATAAGCGACCAGGCTCCGGCGCGGCGGCAGCACTGCTCGCCGAGATCCGCGTCGATGATCCGGACGAGCCGTTCTGGAGCGGGGTGCGGCAGATGGCCGCCGAGTCGGATGGCGTCCGCGTCGAGTTCAACGAGCCGGTCGATCCGGTGCTGCGCGTTGTCGGGGACGTGCAGGTCGCGTGTCACCTGCACGATCCGCGGTTCGCTAGGGACGGTCGGCCCGCCATTTAATAGGCGCGGCCTCTGTCAGGGACGGCGATAGCCTCGGCGGGTGGACAGCGAGCGGTTGGTGAGCGAACGGCTAGTCAGCGTGGCGCGGTTGCAGTCGCACGCGCGGGCGCGGTGTGTCGCTGGCGATCGTCGAGTGCGATCTCGTTCGGGGCTGCGGGGCCGTTCTCGAAGGCGGTCTTGACGAGCGGTGCGCTGACGCCGCTGCGACTGGCGCAGTTCCGGATCACGATGGCCGCTGTGGTCATGCTCGCTGTGGTCGCTGTTCGGCATCTGAGCGGCACGCGTCCTACCTATCGCTGGACGCCGGCCGATGCGTGGCTGGTGATCGCGTACGGCTCGCTCGGCTTTGTCGCCGTCCAGATCTGCTATTTCATCGCGATCGATCGGCTGCCGGTCGGCGTCGCGCTGCTGTTCGAGTACATGTCGGTGGTGCTGGTCGCGGTGTACGCGGCGGTGCTGCAACATCGGCCGCAGCCGCGTGCCGTGTGGGCGGGCGTCACGTTGGCCGTGACCGGTCTGGTGGTGTTGACGCAGCCGTGGTCGGGATTTCAGCTGAACGTGTGGGGTTCGGTCGCAGGCGCGGGTGGCGCGGTCGGATGTGCGGCGTACTTCCTGATCGGCGAACGCGGGACGGCGCGACTGCCGGTGCTGGAGTTGACCGCGTACGGCGCCGGAGTCGGCGCAGTTGTGCTTGCTTTTGTCTTACCGGTCTGGACTTTTCCGTTCTCTGCGCTCGGCCACTCGGCTCGATTCGCCGGGCACGCCACGCCGGTCTGGATATTGCTGAGCGTCGTTGTGTTGGTCGGCACGGTGCTGGCGTACCTGCTTGGTATGTCGGCGCTCGCGTATCTGCCGTCGCCGTCGGCGACCGTCATCGCCACGCTTGAGATCCTGGTCGGCGCAGTGGTCGCCTGGGGTGTGCTCGGTGAACATATGACAGCGGCCGAGATCGCCGGCGGGATCATCATCTTGACCGGCGTCGTGGTGGTGGCCGAACGAGCGCGTCTTCGAACCGGAGCTTCCCGAGCTCGAGTACATCGAGGCGCCCGACCTGACGAAGACGTAGGGCGTCCTTATGAGCTCAGGCGGCCGACGAGGCCTGGGAACGGAACCGACGTCGTCCGCCATTGGGCTTCTCTGACGGCGGCTGACTGCAACCAGCCCGCGGCGAGACGCTGAAGTTCGCCACCAGCGGGCAGCACTGCCGCGACGACATCGGCGTAGGCCGCGGCGGTCGACTCCTCGATGGCGGCGAGCGCGGCGCGGGCCGACGCGGCATCGGTGACGGGCGTCGGCAGCGCGTACACCGGTGCCGGTGGCGACGCTGTCGCGCCGAGGTGCAGGTCGCTGACCCACTGGGTGGTGACGTCGACCTGCACCCGGTGGGCGTCGTACGCCGCGCGGGCCGCCGCCTTGTCTTGCGGGGTCGCGAGCCGCGCGCCCGCCACCCCGTAGCCGTACACCGCCGCGTTCTCCGCGGCGACGAGCCGCCACCAGCGCGACATCGAGGCTCGAGGCCGCTCACGGCGTCGACCTCCCCGACTTCACGGTCGCGAGGAGCGCGGCGTGCGCTGCTTCGCAGCCGCCGATCGAGGCGAGCAGGCTGGCAAGCGATCCGGTGGTCGTGGCGAGATCGTCGATGCGGGCGGCGGCAGCGGCGCGTTCGGCGACGGCGAGCTGGCTCAGAACCGGGTTGCGGCGGCGGGGCACTCGACGGCGATGCACCGGACGGCGATGCACCCGACGGCGATGGCGATGCGCGACGACGGCGGGCTCGACGGAAGCGTGCTCGAGGGCGGTGGGCTCGGCGGAGGTGGACTCGCCGTGCCGGGCACGAGCGCGTCCGCGTGTGCGGCGTGGTCGGCGCGAAACGGCGCGAGGATGCTGGCGAGCTCGGGGTGCTGGAGTGCGGCCGCTGTCGTAGGCGCCCACCAACTCCGTCTCGGCGAGCGCCACCCGCTTGGCCAACAGTTCGTCGGGTGACAGCGTCGGTTGCGCGGTGACGGTCGGCGTCGGCGGTGCCGACGGGCTCGCCGCACGCGGCGCGGGCGAGCTCACCGAAGCTGGCGCGGCAGCGGGTCGTTTCGACGACCGGCAACCGGTTAGCAGGCCCGCGGCTGCGACGACGAACAGCGCGCAGCACGGTCCGCCTGGTGAGCGGCGGCAGGTCCGGCACGAGGTCCACCTGCCTCACCTGCCTCACTTCTGGCCTCACCCCTCGCCGACGGAAAGGTCTGCAACGCCGCGACAGCTTACGGAGGCGTCGGACGGCTACGCTGGGCCCGAGCACGTTTGCACCGGCCACCGCCCGAGCGAACTAAGAACGAACTTACTGACAACAGCAGAGCAAGCGAGGAGGTCGGCAGGATGTTGCCGTCGAGCGCCTCCGCTGGCCGCAACCTGGCCGCGCTGCTCACCCACGCGGTCGAAGAGACCGGACTCGACCTCGAAGACGTCGCCGTGACCAGGGTCGGCCACCGAGCCGAAGTCAGGGTGCTCGTCGACAAAGACGGTGGCGTCAGCCTCGACGACGTCGCGCTGGTCAGCCAGGCGATCTCGACCGTGCTCGACCAACCCGACGCCGACGCGATCCTCGGAGCTGAGCCCTACGTCCTCGAGGTGAGTTCGCCGGG
Source organism: uncultured Actinomycetes bacterium (assembly GCA_963809135.1). Lineage (GTDB taxonomy): Bacteria > Actinomycetota > Actinomycetes > Acidothermales > Acidothermaceae > PALSA-607. The sequence continues at coordinate 260,224 of CAWEIG010000009.1, read as the reverse complement.
CGTCGACCGCCCGCTCGTCGAGCCGCGGCAGTGGCGACGCGCGGCGGGCCGGCTGGTGCGGGTGACGCTTGACCGCCGGCGGGGAGATCACCGGCCGGATCCTGGCGGCCGATGCCCTCGGCGTCCGCCTTGCGGTTAATCCGGCGAAGCCCAAAGGCGCGCCGCTCGAGCAGACCTTCAGCTTCGACGAGCTCGGGCCTGGTCGTGTGCAGATCGAGTTCAACCGCACGGCCGGTACGGCGGAGACCGACGCCGACAACGCCGAACACCCGGACGAGGTGGCGCGGTGAACATCGACATGGCCGCGTTGCGCAGCCTCGAACGCGAGAAGGACGTCTCGTTCGACCTGCTCGTCGAGGCGATCGAATCGGCCTTGCTCATCGCCTATCAGCGCACCGAGGGCGCCAATGCGCATGCCCGGGCGTTGGTCGATCGCGCCAGCGGCGAGGTGACGGTTCTCGCCACCGAGATGGACGACGACGGCAACCCGATCCGGGAATTCGACGACACGCCCACCGATTTCAACAGAATCGCGGCCACCACGGCGAAGCAGATCATCCTGCAGCGCCTGCGCGATGCCGAACACGAGCTCACGTTCGGCGAGTACGCCGGGCGCGAGGGCGACATCGTCGGCGGCGTGATCCAGCAGCAGCACGACTCGCGCAACGTGTTCGTCGATCTCGGCAAGGTCGAAGCGATCCTGCCGGCGGGCGAGCAGGTGCCGGGGGAGCGATACGAGCACGGCTCGCGGATCCGCTGCTACGTCGTGCAGGTGCACAAGGGCGTGCGCGGGCCGCAGATCACCTTGTCGCGCACCCACCCCGGCCTGGTCCGCAAGCTGTTCGCGCTCGAGGTCCCCGAGATCGCCGACGGCACGGTCGAGATCGCCGCGCTCGCGCGCGAGGCCGGTCACCGCTCGAAGATCGCGGTGCGCTCGAACGTCGCGGGCCTCAACGCCAAGGGCGCCTGCATCGGGCCGCTCGGGCAGCGGGTGCGTGCCGTCATGGCCGAGCTGCACGGCGAGAAGATCGACATCGTCGACTGGTCAGACGACCCGGCCGAGTTCGTCGGGCACGCCCTGTCTCCTGCCCGCGTCAGCGCGGTCGAGGTCGTCGACCTGGCGAACCGGTCGGCGCGGGTCACGGTGCCCGACTATCAGCTCTCGCTGGCGATCGGCCGCGAAGGCCAGAACGCCAGACTCGCCGCGCGGCTGACCGGCTGGCGCATCGACATCCGCTCAGACAACCCGGCCGCCGACCCCGATGTCATCCCCGACGGCGAGCGCCGATCGCACGCCGGCGGCCGAGGTGGACGGTGCCGAGGTCGATGACGCGGTCGCCGAGGTCGAGGGTGCCGCGCTAGCGGCGGACGCCAGCGCCGCGGCGTCCGCTCGTAGTGATGCACGACCCTCAGGGGGGTAGACTCGGCGTGGCCGAACGCGTCGGGCCCATGCGCTCTTGTGTGGGATGTAAGAAGCGGGCGGCCAAGTCCGACCTTCTGCGTCTCGCGGTGGTCAGGCACGACGAGAAGTTGTGCGTCGTTCCCGATCCACGCGGGCAGCGTCCGGGCCGGGGCGCCTCGCTGCATCCCGATCCGCACTGCCTCGATCTCGCCGAGCGACGTCGGGCGTTCCCCAGGGCGTTTCGCCTGCCGGGCCCGCTCGATTCCGCCCCTGTGCGAGCGTATGTCGAGGCGCTGAAGTCAACCAGATTCGCCGTGAACGGGAAGCAGGTCGAGCAAGTCGATGAGCCCTCGATGAGTACGCAGCGATGAGTAAGTAAGAGCGGCCCGGGATCGACCTGTTCGAGCACCCGGGCCAGGAGACGGGAGTCACGTGGCCAAGGTTCGGGTGTACGAGCTCGCTAAAGAGCTCAATGTTGAAAGCAAGGCCGTCATGGCCAAGCTTCAGGAATTCGGGGAGTTCGTTCGATCGGCCTCCTCGACCATCGAGGCGCCAGTCGTCCGCAAGCTGAGGGAATCGTTCCCGGCGCCTGCTGCGGATGCCGCGCCTGTCCCAGCACCGCGCGCGGCCGCTACTGCGCGCACGGCCGACAAGCCGCGTGCAGTCGAAGCGGCCCCGGCTGTGGTCGCGGCTGCCACCTGCTCCCGTTGCGCCCGCGCCGACGACTCCGGTCGCCGACCGCGCTGCCCCGAGCACCGACGTCTTCCAGGCTCCCGTCGCACCAGCGGCGCGCGCAGCCGACGCGGGCGGCGCGACCGCGACGCGTCCGGCCACACCGGGTGCAGCACGCCCGGCCGCCGGTCCACGACCAGGGCCGGCCGTTCCGCGAGCGACCTCAGGTCCGCCGCGGATGGGCAACAACCCCTTCACCTCTCAAGCTCCGACCGCACCTCGCCCGGCCGTAGGCCCGACGACGGTTCCTGGTGCGCCCCGCCCGATCGGGCCCGGCGCCGGTGCTCCGCCAAGGCCCGGCATGCCGCCGCGTCCGGGCGGCCTCGGCGTCAACCGGCCCTCGCCCGGCATGATGCCGCCGCGGCCAGCGCCCGGTGGTTCCACCGGCCCGGGTAGTTACGGCACGCGCGGTCCTGCTGCTGGCGGTCCGGGTGCCGGTCGCTCAACCGGCGGCGGTCTCGGTGGCCCGCGCAGCGGGTTCCCGTCGGCTCGCCCCGGTGGTGCCGGCGCGGGTCGCGGTGGTCCCGGTGCCGGCCCCGGCGGCCCCGGTGGTCCGGGCGCAGGTCCCGGTGGTCCGCCCGGTGCGGGTGGTCGTCCGGGTCCTGGTGGTCGCGGTCGCGGTGGCGGTACGGCCGGAGCGTTCGGTCGTGGCCCAGGCGGTCGGCCGACCCGTGGTCGCAAGTCGAAGAAGCAGCGACGTCAAGAGTTCGACAACATGCAGGCGCCGTCGATCGGTGGCGTGCAGGTCCCGCGCGGCAACGGGCAGGTTCTGCGGCTGCCGCGAGGCTCGTCGTTGTCGGACTTCGCCGATCGCATCAACGCGAACCCGGCATCTTTGGTGCAGGTCATGTTCCACCTCGGTGAGATGGTGACCGCGACCCAGTCGGTCAACGAGGAGACGCTGCAACTCCTTGGTGCCGAGCTCGGTTACGACGTTCAGGTCGTCAGCCCCGAGGACGAAGACCGCGAGCTGCTCGAGAGCTTCGATCTCGAGTTCGGCGAGGACGAAGGCGAAGAGGGCGACCTCTCGGCGCGTCCGCCGGTGGTCACCGTCATGGGTCACGTCGACCATGGCAAGACCAAGCTGCTCGACGCGATCCGCAACACCAACGTGGTCGCGCGCGAGCACGGCGGCATCACTCAGCACATCGGTGCCTACCAGGTCGTCGCCGAGTCGGCGAACGGTCCGCGGGCGATCACCTTCATCGACACCCCGGGTCACGAGGCGTTCACCGCGATGCGTGCCCGTGGTGCGCAGGTGACCGACATCGCGGTGCTCGTGGTGGCGGCCGACGACGGCGTGATGCCTCAGACGATCGAGGCGCTCAACCACGCCCAAGCAGCCGGCGTCCCGATCGTCGTTGCCGTCAACAAGATCGACAAAGAGGACGCCGACCCGACGAAGGTCCGCGGCCAGCTGACCGAGTACGGCTTGATCGCCGAGGAGTACGGCGGCGACACGATGTTCGTCGACGTCTCGGCGAAGTCGAACCTGCACATCGACGCGCTCCTCGAAGCGATCCTGCTCACCGCCGACGCCGCACTCGACATGCGGGCGAACGCCGACCAGGACGCTCAAGGTGTTGCCATCGAAGCGCACCTCGACCGTGGCCGTGGCCCGGTGGCGACCGTGCTCGTGCAGCGCGGAACGTTGCGGGTCGGTGACTCGATCGTGGCCGGCGAGGCATTCGGTCGCGTGCGGGCGATGCTCGACGAGTTCGGCGAGACGGTTGCCGAAGCAACGCCGTCGCGCCCGGTTCAGGTGCTCGGGTTCACCAGCGTTCCCGACGCGGGCGACAACTTCCTCGTCGTCCCAGAAGACCGCGTTGCCCGGCAGATCGCCGAGCGGCGATCGGCGCGCGAGCGCAATGCTCAGCTCGCCGACAGTCGCGGTCGTCGCAGCCTCGAAGACATCCTCGAACGGATGGAAAAGGGCGAGGTCGAGGAGCTGCGACTCATCCTCAAGGGTGACGTCTCCGGCTCGGTCGAAGCTCTCGAGGACGCGTTGGTCAACCTCGACGTCGGTGCGGACGTCGAGCTGCGGGTCATCGACCGCGGTGTCGGTGCCATCACGCAGAACGACGTCAACCTCGCGGTCGCGTCCGACGCCGTCATCATCGGCTTCAACGTGCGGCCGGCCGAGCGGGTCAGCGAACTCATCGATCGCGAAGGCGTCGACGTCCGCTACTACTCGGTCATCTACCAGGCGATCGACGAGGTCGAAGCGGCGCTCAAGGGCCTGCTCAAGCCCGAGTTCGAAGAGGTGCGTCTTGGTACCGCCGAGATTCGCGACGTCTTCCGCTCGAGCAAGTTCGGCAACATCGCCGGCTGCCTCGTGCGCTCGGGCGTGATCACCCGCAACTCCAAGGCCCGCTTGATTCGCGACGGCGTGGTCGTCAACGACCATCTCCAGATCGAATCGCTCAAGCGGTTCAAGGACGACGCCACTGAGGTCCGCGAAGGGTACGAGTGCGGTATCGGGCTCGGATCGTTCAACGACATCAAGGTCGACGACGTGATCGAGACGTTCGAAATGAAAGAGAAGCCCCGGGCGTAGGCGGAAAGCATGTGGGTTGGGGCGCTTGAGATCGATCTCGTCCTTGGCGATGTGCAGTCGCTCAAGGAGAAGCGGTCGATCGTGCGGCCCATCGTCGCCGAGGTGCGGCGCAGGTTCGAGGTTTCCGTGGCCGAGGCGGGTCATCTCGACCTGCACCGGCGGGCGTTGATCGGGGTGGCGGTGGTTGCGGCGGAGGCGTCGCATTGTGTACAGGTGCTAGAGGCATGTGAGCGGCTGGTCGCTGCGCGGCCTGAGATCGAGGTGCTGTCGACTCGGCAGCGTCTCTTTGGTGAAGAGGATGACTGATGACTGACCACGCGCGGGCCCGGAAACTGGCCGACCGAATTCGAGTCGTTGTTGCAGAGACACTCGAGCGTCAGGTCAAGGATCCGCGCCTGGGATTCATCACGATCACCGACGCCCGCGTCACCGGTGACCTGCACGACGCGACCGTGTTCTACACGGTGCTCGGCGACGACAGTGCGCGCGCCGAGACGGCTGCCGCGCTCGAGAGTGCGCGCGGCGTGTTGCGCTCAGAGGTCGGCAAGCAGACCCAGGTGCGGTTCACCCCGACGCTGACGTTCGTCCTCGACGGGGTGCTCGACAACGTCCAGCACATCGACGAGCTGCTGGCGAAAGCGCGCGAGGCCGATGCGGCCGTGCACGAGGTCGCGACGCACGCGGTTCCAGCAGGGGACGCCGACCCGTACCGTGTCGCGCCGGGTGCGGCGGAGTAAGTGCCACGGAGTTCGCCCGAGCCGCGAGTCCGCGGCGGCTCTGCTGAACCGCCGCTGCGCGGCGGACTTGTTGTCGTCGACAAGCCCGCGGGCCTGACGTCGCACGACGTCGTCGCCCGCGTGCGACGACTGGCCGGCACGAAGCGGGTCGGGCACGCAGGCACCCTCGACCCGATGGCCACCGGCGTGCTGCTCGTCGGGATCGGCCGCGCGACCCGACTGCTCGGCCACCTGGCGCTGCACGACAAGGACTACGTCGCCACGATCCGACTCGGCCAGACGACGTCGTCCGACGACGCCGAAGGCGAGGTTCTGGCGTCGACACCGGCGGCGCAGCTGACACCCGATGCCATCGCGGAGGCCGTCGCGGGATTCGTCGGCGAGATCAAGCAGCGGCCACCCGCCGTGAGTGCGATCAAGGTCGACGGAAAGCGCGCGTACGCGCGCGCCCGCGCTGGCGAAGATGTCGTGCTCGCCGAGCGCCCGGTGATCGTGAGCCGCTTCGACGTGATCGGCCGTGCGGCCAGCTCGACGTCGACAACGTCGCGTTGCTCGACGTCGATGTCGAGGTGACCTGCTCGACGGGCACCTACATCCGGGCGCTTGCGCGCGACGTCGGCGCGACCCTGGGTGTCGGCGGGCACCTGAGCTGCGCTGCGGCGCACCCGCGTCGGCGCGTTCGACCTCACGGGTGCGCGAACCCTGGCTGAACTCGAAAGCGACTTCACGATGACGCCGCTCGACGAGGTCGCGGCGGCCACCTTTCGCGCGACGTGACGTCGCCGCCGACGAGGCGGTGGCGTTGTCGCACGGCGGCACCCTCCCGGCGTCCGGCATGGGTGATGTTGTCGTGGCAGCCTTCGGACCCGGCGACGTTTTCATCGCGCTGCTCGAAGACCGACGAAGATCGCGCACGCACGCGCGCGGTCTTCGTCGATTGAACGTTCAACACGAGGCGCTAGGAGTTCGGCCCCGTGTATTTCACCTGGATCAGGCTCGGGGTCTCGATCGTCCCTGTCGAGATCACGCTCCCGCCGTCCGTCATGTTGATCGTGTTGCCGGTGCCGCCCTTGATGAGTTGGTGGTTCAGGGTTCCCGCGTTGCACTCGTCGAAATAGACCTCGCCGTAGCGCGCGAGTTCAGGCGTGCTGGTGTCGATCTCGAGTCGTTCGACGACCCATTCCGCCGAGTTTCCGAGCAGTGCGGTCTTGCTTGGTGCGGTAGCCGCGAACGAGGCTGCGATTCCGCTGGTGAGGTTGTACATAAAGATTTCAGCGGACGTCGTCGAGTTCGCCGTCACGCAGATCAGGCAGTTCAGCGTGTCGCCCTGCGCGACTGGCAGGTTGCTGATCCAGAACGAGCCCGCAGGGAACCACTCCCACCACGGCCGCAGCTGCCGCGACGTCGAACCCCAGAACGTCATGACGTCGGAATCGCAGCCGGCCTGGAGCACGTCGCCCGAACCGTCTATGCCGTCGATGCCCACCCACGTCGATGCCGAGTACCAGACGCCGTCGCTGGCATGCACCGGCGGGAACGCGTTCGGCACGGTCCAGGTGCCCTCGACCCAGGTGAAGCTGTCACCCTTGGGCGCGTGCACGACAGCACCTGACCAGATGTCGGTGTTCTCCACGCCATGGGCCTGCGCGACCGTGGCCGCCGACTCGGTGCGGATCGGCAACCGGCGGCGTCGTTCGGGCATGGGCCGGAAGGTCGGCTCGATCAGGTGGAACGGACGGCTGAGCACGCTCTCCCAGCGATCGCGGAGGTCGGGATCGTCCGGTCGTCGTGGGTAGCCATGGATCAGTAGGTGCCGGTCGTCGGCCTTGATCGGATCGAAGCCGTCCGGCGGCGGCGTGAAGGTACGGACGGTCACTCCGCCTGCCAGTTCGATCGGTGCCTTGGGTGCCTTGGTTGCCATTTCCGCCTCGATTCTCGGGCCCGTCGAGCCCGCTCGGGTCGTGGGCGCAGTGGCCCACCGCCGGCGTCCGCGTCGGCTGCAAGAAAGGAGCGCGGCCGCGGCTGGTAGATACTGCGCACGCGAGGTCAGTCGGCGTCTAATCGGAGGTGCGGGTGCAGGTCTGGGGAGACGGCGCCGCCTTGCCCTCCAAGCTCGGTCGCACGGTCGTGACGATCGGGGTGTTCGACGGCGTGCATCGCGGCCACCAGCGGATCGTGTACCGGGCGTTGGCCCGCGCCGCCGAACTCCGGCTTCCCGCCGTGGCGGTCACCTTCGATCCAATGCCTGAGTACGTGCTGCGGCCCGACACCAAGCCGCCGATGCTGACGACGGTCGAGCGCCGGCTCGAACTGCTCGGCCGAGCTCGGCCTCGACGGGGTCTACGTCATCAACTTCACCGCAGGAGTTCTCCACCCGGATCGCCGGAGGAGTTCGTCGCAGTCGGTGCTCGTCGACGAGCTGCGCGCCGTTGACGTGGTCGTCGGGGCAAACTTCCGATTTGGACGCCGAGCGGCGGGCGATGTCGAAACACTGCGCGACCTCGGGCGTGACGCCGGGTTCATGGTCGACGGGATCGAGCTGGCCGGCCCCGGCACTGGCTCGCCGGTGTACTCGTCGAGCTGGATCAGAGACCAGGATCGCCGCCGGTGACGTCGAAGCGGCCGCTGAGGCACTTGGCCGCCCGCACCGGCTCGAAGGCCTGGTCATCCACGGCGACCATCGCGGCCGTGAGCTCGGCTACCCGACGGCGAACCTCGAACTGCCGCCCGCCCTCGCCGTCCCGGCTGACGGCGTTTATGCCGGATTGCTCGACGGCATGCCTGCCGCGGTCTCGGTGGGTACGAATCCCACGTTTGGGGGCACCAGCCGGCGGGTCGAGGCGTACGTGATCGACGAGGTCGGGCTCGATCTCTATGGGCGGGTCATGGCCCTTGACCTGGTACGACGCCTGCGGCCGATGGTCACGTTCGAGGGGATCGAGGCGCTGGTGGCTCAGATGGCGGTCGATGTCGAGGAGAGCCGCAGGCTTTTGAGCGGCAAATCCTAGAGCCGCGGGTTTTTGAGCGGCAAATCTTAGGGTGGTAACCTAGCCGACAAGGCCGGTCACGTACCGGCGTGTGTTTTCCTGCCCTCGTGAATCGGACCGAGGGCACACACGAAAGCACTGAAGGAGTCCTGTGGCGCTCGACACCGCGACCAAGAATTCGATCCTCGCCGAATACGGCACCAGCGACGGCGACACCGGATCTCCGGAGGCCCAGGTCGCGATGCTGTCGAAGCGGATCGCCGATCTGACCGAGCACCTCAAGGTCCACAAGCACGATCACCACAGCCGTCGCGGCCTGTTGCTGCTCGTCGGCCGGCGCCGCCGCCTCCTCAAGTACCTCGCAAACAAAGACATCACCCGCTACCGCACGCTCATCGAGCGTCTCGGTCTGCGTCGATAGCGGGAATGGGCGCGGCCAAAGCTTCTCGGGCCGGCCGCTCCCCGCTGTATCGCATGCGACTGAACCTCAGCCGCATGCGCGCTCTCACCATCATGGGAGCCCGAACGAGCGCCGCCTGGCCGGTCCTCGGTAGTGGTCCCCGGGAAAGTTCGCCGCCGCGATTTCGTCGCAGCCGCGGCCCGGGAACTTCGATCGAAGACCGGCGGAGATTGCCGGGCTCGGCGGGTTCCACGACAACCCTTTGGAGGGTTCGTGGCTGACCACGAGATCACTACCGCCGACGCCGTTATAGATAACGGCAAGTTCGGCACCCGCACGATCCGTTTCGAGACCGGCAAGCTGGCTCGCCAGGCCGCCGGTTCAGCTGTCGTCAAGTTCGGCGACAGCGTGCTGCTTTCGGCGACCACCGCAAGCAAGCAGCCCAAAGACCAGTTCGACTTCTTCCCCCTGACGGTCGACGTCGAGGAGCGGATGTACGCCGCTGGCCGCATCCCGGGTTCGTTCTTCCGTCGCGAAGGCCGCCCGAGCGAGGACGCGATCCTCACCTGTCGGCTGACCGACCGGCCGCTTCGCCCGAGCTTCGTCAAGGGCCTGCGCAACGAGGTCCAGGTCGTCATCACCGTGCTGGCGCTCGACCCCGACCACCTCTACGACGTGATCGCGATCAACGCCGCGTCGATGTCGACGCAGCTCGCAGGGCCTGCCGTTCAGCGGCCCGATCGGTGCGGTGCGCGTCGCCCACATCGAGGGCCAGTGGGTGGCGTTCCCGTACCACTCCGAACTCGAGCGCGCGACGTTCGACATGGTCGTCGCAGGCCGCGTGCTTCCCGACGGCGACGTCGCGATCATGATGGTCGAGGCCGAGGCCACCGCGCACACGTTCGGGCTCGTGCGCGACGGCGCGACGGCTCCGACCGAAGAGGTCGTCGCCGAGGGTCTCGAAGCCTCGAAGGCTTTCATCAAGACTCTGTGTGCGGCGCAGCTCGAAGTCGCCGCGGGCGCTGCGAAGCCGACCGCCGATTTCCCCGTCTTCCTCGAATATCAGGACGACGTATTTGCGGCCGTCGAAGCTGCCGTCAGCACCGAGTTGGCGCAGGCAATGACGATCATCAGCAAGGCCGAGCGCGAAGACGAGCTCGACCGCGTGAAGGCCGTCGCTGTCGAGAAGGTCGGGCCGCAGTTCGAGGGTCGCGAGAAGGAGATCGGCGGCGCGTTCCGGTCGCTGACCAAGAAGCTGGTACGCCAGCGGGTCATCCGCGACAAGGTGCGCATCGACGGTCGCGGTCTCACCGACATCCGCCAGCTCTCGGCCGAGATCAACGTGTTGCCGCGGGTGCACGGCTCGGCGCTGTTCGAGCGCGGCGAGACCCAGATCCTGGGTGTCACCACGCTGAACATGCTGCGCATGGAGCAGATGCTCGACACGTTGTCGCCTGAGACGCGCAAGCGCTACATGCACAACTACAACTTCCCGCCGTACTCGACCGGTGAGACCGGTCGCGTCGGTTCGCCGAAGCGCCGCGAGATCGGCCACGGCGCGCTGGCCGAGCGGGCGCTCGTGCCCGTGCTGCCGACCCGCGAGGACTTCCCTTACGCGATCCGGCAGGTCTCAGAGGCGCTGGGTTCCAACGGCTCGACCTCGATGGGCTCGGTGTGTGCGTCGACGATGGCACTGCTCGCAGCGGGCGTTCCGTTGCGTGCGCCGGTCGCCGGTATCGCGATGGGTCTGATCTCCGACACCGTCGACGGCAAGACGCAGTACGTCACGCTGACCGACATCCTCGGTGCAGAAGACGCCTACGGCGACATGGACTTCAAGGTCGCCGGCACGTCTGAGTTCGTCACGGCGCTTGCAGCTCGACACCAAGCTCGACGGCATCCCGGCGTCGGTGCTTGCGGGCGCTCTGACGCAGGCCCGCGAGGCTCGGTTCACGATCCTCGACGTGATGGCCAAGGCCATCAGCGAGCCGGCCGAGATGTCGCAGTACGCGCCGCGCATCATCACGATCAAGATCCCGGTCGATCAGATCGGCGCGGTCATCGGGCCCAAGGGCAAGATGATCAACCAGATCCAGGACGAAACCGGCGCCGAGATCACGATCGAGGACGACGGCACGATCTACATCGGTGCGACCGACGGCCCGAAGGCGGAAGCGGCGCGCGCGCAGATCAACGCGATCGCGAACCCGACGATGCCGGAGGTTGGCGAGCGCTACCTCGGAACCGTGGTGAAGACCACGGCGTTCGGTGCGTTCATCTCCCTCGTTCCTGGCAAGGACGGTTTGCTGCACATCTCCGAGCTTCGCAAGATCTCGGGTGGCAAGCGGGTCGAGAACGTCGACGACGTCGTAAAGGTCGGCGACAAGGTGCAGGTCGAGATCAAGGAGATCGACCCGCGCGGCAAGTTGTCGCTGGTTCCGGTCGTCGAAGGCGAAGCCGCCACGGCCGGTGCTTCTTCGGGATCGGTGAGCACGAACGAGTGAGTCCTCATCTGCGGGCCGAACAAAAGCCAGGTAGTACCAAGCTGCTGATCTCCGGCGCCGACGGCGCGGTGGTTCGCCGCACTGTGCTGCCGGGAGGTCTTCGGGTCATCACCGAGTCGATGCCGACCGTGCGGTCGGTCTCGTTCGGCGTGTGGGTCGGTGTCGGCTCGCGCGACGAAACGCCGGCTCTCGCAGGGAGTTCGCACTACCTCGAGCACGTGTTGTTCAAGGGCACCAAGCGCCGTGACGCGATGGAGATCTCCGCCGCACTCGACGCCGTCGGTGGCGAGATGAACGCCTTCACGTCGAAGGAATACACCTGCTTCTACGCGCGCGTGCTCGACAACGATCTGCCACTCGCCGTCGACGTCATCTCCGACATGATGACGTCGTCGGTCGTGCGCACATCTGACGTCGACTCCGAGCGTGGCGTGATCCTCGAAGAGATCGCGATGCACGAAGACGACCCCGGCGACGTCGTGCACGACGCGTTTGCCGAGGCGCTGTTCGGTGACACGCCGCTCGGCCGCCCGATCCTCGGCACGGTCGAATCGATCACGTCGCTCCAGCGCACGGCAATCCACGGCTACTACCGCCGCCGTTACCGGCCAGAGAACATGGTGATCGCGGCTGCCGGCAACCTCGATCACGCCAAGGTCGTGCGATTGGTTGCGAAGGCGTTCGGCGACATGCTCAACGACAGCGCGCAGATCGACCGGCGTCCGACCCCGCCTCGTGTCGGTGGCCGCCCGCCGGCGTCCCGGTCGGGTGTGTCCGTCGTCAATCGGCCGACCGAACAGGCGCACCTGGTCCTCGGCGTCCCGGCCCTGTCACGAGTCGACGAACGGCGGTTCGCGCTCGGGGTCTTGAATGGCGCGCTCGGCGGCGGCATGAGTTCGCGGCTGTTCCAGGAGATTCGCGAGAAGCGCGGCCTTGCGTATTCGGTCTACAGCTACGCGGCGCACCACGCCGAGACCGGCATGTTCGGCGTGTACGCCGGCTGCCAGCCAGCGAAGGCGGCCGAGGTGCTCGACATCTGCCGCGACCAACTCGATCTCGTCGCGCGCTCCGGCATCACGCCCGAAGAACTGACGCGGGGCAAGGGTCAGCTGGCGGGGGCCTTGGTGCTCGGGCTCGAAGACACTGGTTCGCGCATGAGTCGCCTCGGCAAGGCAGAGCTCGTGTACGGCGAGATCTTGACCGTTGACGAACTGCTCGCCCGCATCAACGCGGTGACACTTGAGCAGGTGCGCGACATCGCCGCGTCAGTCTTGTCGGCGAAGCAGACGCTCGCAGTGATCGGGCCGTTCGATGACGGCGCGTTCGCGGACGCCGTCGCGTGAGCGATCTCGTGAAGGTTGCCGTCCTCGGGGCTAACGGGCGCATGGGCGCGACCGTGTGCGAGGCCGTGCGTGCGGCCGCCGACCTCGAGTTGGTGGGTGCGTTCGACATCGGCTACGGCCACGACGCACTGGTCGAGTCGGGCGCAGAGGTCGTCGTCGACTTCACCACCCCGTATGCGGTGATGGGCAATCTCGAGTTCTGCGTCAGCCACGGGCTGCACGTCGTCGTCGGCACCACCGGCTTCGACTGCCGACCGCATCGCGACCGTGCAGAAGTTGGTCGACGCAGCCCCTGAGCGTCGGCGTGCTGATCGCGCCGAACTTCGGAATCGGCGCGGTGCTCATGATGGCGTTCGCCGAGAAGGCTGCGCGCTACTTCGAGTCGGCCGAGATCGTCGAGCTGCATCACCCGCACAAGGTCGACGCACCCTCTGGCACGTCGCAGCGCACCGCAGAGCGCATTGCGGCGGCGTGGCGCGACGCCGGCCTTGCGCCGATCCCCGACGCCACGACGTCCGGCCTTGATGGTGCTCGTGGCGCTGACGTCGACGGCGTGCACGTCCATTCGGTGCGTCTTGGTGGTCTAGTGGCCCACCAGGAGGTGCTGTTCGGCGGCCATGGTGAGACGCTGACGGTGCGCCACGATTCCTACGACCGGGTGTCGTTCATGCCGGGTGTTCTGCTCGCGGTGCGCAGCATCGCGACGCACCCCGGTCTGACAGTCGGCCTTGAGAACCTGCTCGACATCTAGAGAGGCACCCTGATGACAGAACGACCACGAGCACGTTGACGGCGCGAACACCCACCCGGATCCGGTGGCGTCGCTGCAGCTCGATGCCGTGGTGCTTCCCATCTACGACCTCGAAGCGTTCAACGACGCCGACCTACGGCGAGTCGAGAGTTTCATCACCAGTTTTGGATCGTGGACGCTGCCTGCCGACGTAGCGACCGCCCTCGCGTCGGCTGACCGCACGAGCGTGTTGATCTGGATTCATGACACGGGCGAACTCGTGCTGGTCGGTGGTACGCCCAAGGAGGGCGAGATCCCCGTCGAGGTGAGCGGCGCCATGGCGGCGGAGGCCGAGTTCACACCCGCGTTCCTCGGCGGCCAAGCATCCGACGTCCACGTTGACCCCGACGACCAGGGATGATCAGCGAATCCTTCAAGGCAGATCTGCTTCCACCCGGGTCTCGAGTCGCGGTACTGGCGCACCTCGAGCACAGTCCCGCCGTCCACGAACTGCTGTGGGGCTGGCACCGCGAGCAGCACAACGAGAACGGCTGGGCGCTGGTTGGTCGAGCGCCTGGCGCGGCTCGAGAATCAGACCGGCAACTCGACCACCTCGGCTGACGATGGACGACCTGCCGGACACGGGCTGACGTCGTTGTCGTCGGCGCCGGCCACAACGGTCTGGTCGCGGCGACGTTTCTCGCGCGCAGCGGCCTCGACGTCGTCGTGGTCGAGGCCGCGTACGACGATCGGTGGCGCGGCCAAGACCGAGCGGCCGTTCGCGCGCGTGCCCGACCTCCAGCAATCGACCGGCGCCTACCTGCTCGGATTGATGCCGCCCGAACTTCCCCGCAAGCTCGGCGTGGAGTTTCCGGTGCTGCGGCGCGACCCGCACTACTTCCTGCCGACCACGGGCGACCGCTACCTGTTGTTCGGCTCCGACCGCGATGCAACGCGACGGCAGTACGAGGAGTTCTTCTCGGCCGAAGACTGGAAGGCCGACGAGGCGCTGCAACGCGAACTCGACCTGCTGCGCACCGATCTCGCCCCCGCGTGGCTCGCCGAGCCGCTGACGCTGCAGGAGACCGCGCAGCGCTACATCCGCGCCGAGTTGCAGGCGACGTTCGTCGAGCTGTGCACGGGCAGCGTCGGCGACTATCTCGACCGCTTCGGCTTCACCAGCGATCTCGTGAAGGCGATGTACGCAGTCACCGACGGCTTGTCGGGCCTCGATGCGACGTGGGACACCCCGGGTTCCGGCCACAACTTCCTGGTGCACAACATGTGCCGGCTGCCCGGCTCCGACGGCACCTGGATGGTCGTGCGCGGCGGCATGGGCACCGTCACATCGACAATCGGTGCGCTGGCCCGCGCTGCCGGCGCGACCATCGTCACCGGCCACGCCGTCACAAGCATCGAGATATCGGACGCCGCGGTGCGTGGCGTCGTCCTCGAAGGTGACCTCGCGATTGCTGCCGAAAACGTCGTCGTGGCAACCGATCCGTTCCGGTTGCGGCACCTCGTGGGGGCGGACGTGTTGCCGGCCGCTATCAACGCCAAGCTCGATTCGTGGAAGCACTACGGCACCACGATGAAGGTCAATCTCGCGCTCACCGACTTGCCGACGTTTCGTTGCCTGCCCGAGCGCCGCGGCCAGCACGGCGCGACGATTCACCTGCTGCCAGAAGACGACGTGCTCGGCTCGTTGCGGCGCACGTACGCGGACGTGAAGGCGGGCAAGCTCGCCGACTTCCCGACGATCGAGTGGTACATCCACACGACGGTCGACCCTTCGTTGCAGGACGCCGCGGGTCACCACTCGTCAGCGTTGTTCGTGCAGTGGGCGCCGTACGAGATCGCCGGTTCGTCCTGGGACGCCGAGCGTGCCGGATACGTCGAGAAGTTGCTGTCGATCTGCGACCGCTTCGCGCCAGGTACGTCCGACCTGGTGGCCGACACGTTCGCGCTGGCGCCGCCCGACATCGAAGCGCACTTCGGCATGACCCGCGGACACATTCACCACGTCGACAACGCCGTCGCGTTCGCCGACCGAATGCCGTATTTCACAGGCATTTCAGGGCTGTACGCCGGGGGAGCGGGCTGCCATCCGGCCGGCTCGGTGATCGGTGCCGCAGGCCACAACGTCGCGATGCGGGTGCTGGCCGACCTCGGCCGCGCCGTTGACCTGACTAGGCGATGAGGTCGGGCGGGTCCTTGATGCCGGTGTGCATGCGGACCTGGTGCAGCAGTTCGCCGACATCGAGGTCGCGGGTCGAGCCGTCGGGTTCCCAGCCGTTGTCGCGCAGGAACATCCGCAGCGGATCGTCGGCCGCGAATACCCACATGACCAGGCGGGCGACCCCGTCGTCGTGAGCGTGGTCGACGATGGCCGCCATCAGCCGGCTGCCGTGCCCCAGCCGCACTTGATCTGGAGCGACGTGCAACGCCAGCACCTCGGCGTCCGCTTCAGGATTGAGATCGCTATCTGCAGCGGGAGCTGTCGCCGCGAATCCGACGACGCCGTCGAGTCCGACCGCGACGAAGACGCGATGTCGAGGTGACGGCGGGCTGGTGATCGCCTCGGTCCAGCCGTTGGTCGCAGCCGCGACGTCGAAGTCGTCGATCGCCTCGTCGGGCAGCAGCGCGACGTAGTTCTGCCGCAGGGCGTCGGCCTGAATTCCGGCGATTGTCGACGCATCAGCGGGGACGGCGACCCGCACGCTGCCATCGGCATGCGGGTGCATGGGGGTCGACACCGCGCCATCTTCGCAGCAGCCAAAAGTGTCAGTGCCCGCGGATAGAAATGACGGGTGGGCGGAGCACTGAAGCCGAGCTAGAGGCCCAAGAGGAGATGGCGATGTACGGATATCTGAACCAGCTGGTGGCCGAGGCCCATGTCAACGAATTGCGCGCGCAGGCCGCCCGTCAGCGACTGATTTCGCAGGCCGCCAAGGCTGCTCGAGCATCCCGAGGCCGCAGGTCAGGGGTCATCGCGGCGTCGGCCGCTCCGGTTGGCCCCGTTTCGGCGGGCGTCACCCGAACCGCTAGCCTCCGGGTCAGGCCGGCTTCCGACTGCTGACTAGGGTGTCCGTCATGTCCGAGTCAGCCCTGAGATCGAGCACTGAGGGCCGCCGAGCCCCGTGCAGCCGCGATTTCGCAGTGACGTCACGGTCGAGCTGATCAAGCATGTCGCGAGCGACGCCGACGTGCTCTTCGCCGCGAGGGTCTCGACGAAGGGTGAATCGTCGCTCGACGACGTTCACGCCGACCCGTCGCGTTCGCAGGGTCTGCTCAACTACCTGATGCGCGACCGGCACGGCACGCCGTTCGAGCACAACTCGATGACCTTCTTCGTGTCGGCGCCGATCTTCGTGTTCCGCGAGTTCATGCGACACCGCATCGGCTTCAGCTACAACGAAGAAAGCGGCCGATACCGCCAGCTCGATCCGGTGTTCTACGTTCCCGGCGCAGATCGACTGCTGGTGCAAGAGGGAAAGCCCGGGCGCTACGTCTTCACGGCGGGCACGGCCGAGCAGCACAAGATTGCCGAAGAGGCCACGAAGAGTGCCTGCGAGCAGGCCTATGCGGCGTACCTCGAGATGCTCGCTGCCGGCATCGCCCGCGAAGTCGCTCGGGGCGTCTTGCCGGTGGCGACCTACTCGTCGATGTACGTCACGTGTAATGCGCGCTCGCTCATGGCGTTGCTGTCGCTGCGCACCAAGCACGAAGACAGCAAGTTCCCGAGCTTCCCCCAACGCGAGATCGAGATGGTGGCCGAAAAGATGGAAGCCGAGTGGGCAGCGCTGATGCCGCTGACCCACGCAGCGTTCGAACAGCACGGCCGCGTCAGCCCCTAGGCATCGGCCCCCAGGAGGTTCTGCTTCACGCGAGGCCCATTGCAGCGTTGCTGCTGAAAGACCGTGCCAGCAGTCGCGGCTGGATCGTGAGGCCACTTGCCCACGAGGAGGCTGCGCGCTCTTCAGTCACTGACCCAGCCGGAGGGCGTCGTGGGCGGCTGGCTCGCGATGTGTCGGCTAGGCGACAATGCCTGCATCGTCGCGGTTGCTAGGTGTGGAGTGGATGGTCCAGCTGGCGGGCGCGGCGTCAATGCCGTTCGTCCGGGCCGATCCACACCGACACGTGAACCGGCTGAAGAGCGTTGTGGACCACGCGTGTGAGATCGGCACGAACCGTGGCGGGGTCCACTGCGTCTTGGAGGCGGGCCGCGAACGCCGTAATCGTTCGCTCGGCGTCGTAGCGGGCCCGGTTGAACCGGCGGTCCACGGCGTGCTGCACCCTGCGTCGCACCGGATTGAACAGCGCAGCGGCCACCAGGGTCGAGGACGACACCGCGACACTGCTGTGGAACTTCAGCACCTGGGTGGCAAGGAGCACCAGTCCGGCGTAGACCCCGACCAGCAGGCCGGTCACAATCGCGTACGCGAGGGTCCGGGAGATGATCCGGTCGATCTCGTACAGCCGGTACTTCAAGATGGCCACGCCGATGGAGACCGGCAGCGCGGCGACGCTCATCCACGCAAGGGTGTTCAGCACGCCCGCGAGCGTCGGGCCGTCGCCCGATGAACTGGAGCTCGCGCTTGCCGCCAGGAACAGGCAGATGATGCTGACCGCGGCCCCACTAGCCAGCCATTTCAGCTGCTGGCGCCGCTCGCCGCTGGCACGCCGCCAGCTCAGCGCCTGGTGGACGATGAAGGCCAGCGACAGCCCGAGAAGCACCATCGCGAGCAGGCCCTGGACGGCGTTGAACCAGCCAGCCGGCTGGTCGACAGCGGTCAGGCCTCCGTTGCCGTCGACGCGGATCGGGTGCGCGGCCAAGGCGCCGGCGATGGTCGTACCGGTAGCGGCGAGCAGCGCCGCCAAGCATGCGGTGTAGACCTGCAGCGCAACGCCCCAGAACCGCGAACGCAGCCTGCCGTCAGGGAACAGCAAGATCACTACCGGGAACAGGAAAAGGATGGGGCCCCAGATGTCATCCAGCACCAGTGCCACTGGGCCGAAGGGCAGGCGGTGTCCCAAACGGTAGACGAGCACCGCGTAGTCTTGGCCGATTGTGCTGAGGAGCAGGCATGTGCCGATCACCAGGAAAAGCCAGCCGAGCGGATTTTCTCGCTGGCGTCGGGTGACCACCATCCCCACCGCCGCGCAAGGAATACCGATCACCGCACCTATCAGCGCGCTGTCCAGTTGGTGTGCTAGCAGACTCAGCGGGACCGCGGCGGCGAGAGACGAGATGGCCAGCAGGCCGAGGCCGACCCTCCACGCCCTCGCCGACCCCAGACCGAAGCTCACGAACCCGAACGTACCCGCGGCCCGTTCCGCAAACGTTACGGATGGAACGGGTCGGCATCACTCAGACGCGGCGTTGAGCGGCTGTTCTGGATAGCAATCGCGGCAGCCTCGTCCCTCGCAGCCAGCCCAACTCCCGCTGGAGGCCGAGACTGCGAGCAGACGCAGTACTCTGCCCCTTCAGTTGAACGCATCTGCCGCCGGGCGCTCGGACGGTGATCAGACGGGAGCCGCCGTCTGGGGAGACAATGGACCGGTGCCGGACCCTGATGCTGTCGTTATCGACAGCGACCTCGATCGCGTCGATTGGGCCCAGGCAAAGGCCAAGCTGCGAGTCGATGAGTTCGATAATGGCCGCTCCGCCGACGCCTTGAGGTTGTCGTTCGAGCGGTCGCAACACGTCGCGTTCGCTTGGCTCGACGGCGAACTGGTCGGCATGGCTCGAATGCTTTCTGACCAGGTGTGCAACGCCTACCTTCTTGACGTCTGGACCCAGTCCACAGTTCGTCGCCGAGGCATCGGGGCGAGGATGGTCGAATACCTGGCAGAGCGCGTACCAGGTCAGCACATCGGGCTCCAGACGAGCGACGCTCGAGACTTCTATCAGCAGCTCGGGTTTCGGCACCAACCGGAATTCATGAGCCGTGTCGTCGGACTGTGGTTGCACAACGCCGCCAACCCGCCTGAGTAGTCGACTAACCCTTGCGCACAGCTGCGGAGCGCTGACGATCCGTGGCAGATCAATGCGTGGGGGTACTTGGATGGGCGTACCGTGCCCGAGGTGACAACAACTACGTCGAATGTCGTGACGCCAGACGGTCGGACGCTATGCGTCGAGTCGGGCGGAGACCCATCGGGTCGACCCGTTCTGGTGCATAACGGAACGCCGAACTCTCGCCTCATGATGGCGTCGTGGGTGCGCGATGCGGAACAGCGCGGGATCCATCTGCTCAGCTACGACCGTCCCGGCTACGGCGGTTCCACGGCTCAGCCGGGACGTACCATCGCTGACTGCACGCACGATGTCAGGGCCATCGCCGAGGCCTTCGGGATCGAGCGGCTCGGGGTCTGGGGGGTCTCCGGTGGCGGTCCGCACGCACTGGCGTGCGCGGCGCTGCTACCGGACCTCGTGACCGCCGTAGCGTCGCTGTGTTCGCCTGCCCCTTATGGTGTCGAGGGTCTGGACTTCTTCGCCGGCATGGGTCAAGACAACGCTGACGACATGCAACTCTTGCTCGATGACCCGCAAGCCGCACGGGAGAAGTGCCGTGCCGATCGCGAGGACATGCTCGCTGCGACACCGGACTGGATTCACCAGGGACTCGCGTCGCTGCTGTCGCCGACGGATGCGGACGCGCTGACCCTTGAGGTAGCGACCGAACTGCTCACAGCCTTCCAGTCGGGACTGGCTCCCGGTGATGAGGGCTGGTGGGAGGACAACGTCGCCGAGATGGAGCCGTGGGGCTTCGACCTTGCCGACATCCAGATTC
Organism: uncultured Actinomycetes bacterium; assembly: GCA_963809135.1. Taxonomy (GTDB): domain Bacteria; phylum Actinomycetota; class Actinomycetes; order Acidothermales; family Acidothermaceae; genus PALSA-607. Next base: position 240,035 of record CAWEIG010000009.1, on the reverse strand, counting down.
CCGTGCAGTTGTGGCACGGCGCCCAAGATCGATTCGTCCCGTTCCAGCACGGTCAGTGGCTCGCCGCGCACATCCCGGGCGTCGATGCCCACCTCACAGAAATCGACGGCCACATCACCCTCACCGTCAACCGCGTGCCCGCAGTCCACGAATGGCTGCTACAGCACCCTTAACCTCGGGCGCGGCCTTCGGCGTCCGGTACCGTTACGGCCATGCCGTCCAACGATCTCGCCGCCGCGAACCCACCGTTCGGTCGCGTGCTCACCGCGATGGTCACGCCGTTCACCGCCGATGGCGGCCTCGACCTCGACGGCGCCCAGCGGCTCGCGACCTACCTGGTCGACCACGGCAACGACGGCCTCGTCATCAACGGCACCACCGGGGAGTCGCCCACCACGACCGACGACGAGAAGGAGCGACTGCTTCGCGCGGTCATCGAAGCGGTCGGCGACCGGGCGAAGGTGGTCGCCGGCGTCGGCACCAGCGACACCCGGCACACCATCGAACTCGCGCACGCCGCCGAAAAGGCTGGCGCGCACGGTCTGCTCGTCGTGACGCCGTACTACTCCAAGCCACCGCAGGCCGGCCTGCTCGCGCACTTCCGCCAGATCGCCGACGCCACCGGGCTGCCGAACATGCTCTACGACATCCCCGGGCGCACGGCGACGCCCATCGAGACCGACACGCTCGTCCGGCTCGCCGAACACGACAAGATCGTGGCGGTGAAGGACGCCAAGGGCGACCTCGAGGGCACGTCGTGGGTCTTGCGGCGCACCGACCTCGCCTACTACTCGGGCGACGACAAGGTCACCCTGCCGCTGCTGTCGGTCGGCGCCGTCGGCGTCGTCGGCGTCCCGACCCATCTCTTCGGTGTCGAGACTGCCGCGATGATCGCCGCCTACCTGCGCGGCGATGTCGCCGGCGCGCTCGCGCTGCACCGTCAACTGCTGCCGGTGTTCACCGGCTTCTTCCGCACCCAGGGAGTCATCTTGACGAAGGCTGCGCTGCGACTGGTCGGCCTGCCCGGCGGTCCGGTGCGGCCGCCGCTGGTCGATGCGACCGACGAGCAGATCGAGCAGCTGCGCCGTGATGCAGCTGATGCCGGGACCGCCTTGTGAGCTATCCGCACGCCGGGCTGTCGGCGCCAGGTCCGCTCGCCGAGAACGGCCTTCGGATCGTCGCGCTCGGCGGACTCGGCGAGGTCGGTCGCAACATGACCGTCTTCGAGTACGGCGGCCGGCTGCTGATCGTCGACTGCGGGGTGCTGTTCCCTGATCCCGAACAGCCCGGCATCGACCTGATCCTGCCCGACTTCGACTACATCAGAGCCCGCCTCGACAAGGTCGAGGCGATCGTGCTCACCCACGCGCACGAAGACCACATCGGTGCGATCCCGTACCTGCTGCGCGAGCGGCCCGACATTCCGCTCGTCGGCTCCGACCTCACGCTCGCGTTCATCGAGGCGAAGCTCGTCGAGCACCGCATCAAGCCGTACACGCTCGCGGTGAAGGAAGGGCAGCGCGAGCGCCTCGGTGCGTTCGACTGCGAGTTCCTCGCGGTCAACCACTCGATCCCCGACGCCCTCGCGGTGGCGATCCGCACGCCCGCGGGCCTCGTGCTGCACACCGGCGACTTCAAGATGGACCAGCTCCCGCTCGACGGGCGGCTCACCGACCTCGGTGGCTTCGCGCGCCTCGGCGCCGAGGGCATCGACCTGCTGATGTCTGACTCGACGAACGCCGAGGTGCCCGGCTTCGTGACGTCCGAACGCGAGATCACGCCGGTGCTGCGTCGGGTGTTCGAAGGCGCGAAGCGCCGCGTGATCGTCGCCTGCTTCGCGAGTCACGTGCACCGCGTGCAGCAGGTGCTCGACGTCGCTGTCGAGAACCGCAGGAAGGTCGCCTTCGTCGGCCGGTCGATGGTGCGCAACATGGGCGTCGCCCGCGACCTCGGCTACCTGCGCGTGCCCGCCGACCTGATCGTCGACGCCCGCGAGATCGACGCGCTCCCGCCCGAGCAAGTCGTGCTCATCTCGACCGGCTCGCAAGGCGAGCCGTTGTCGGCGCTGTCGCGCATGGCCGGCGGTGACCACCCGGTTCGCATCGAGCCCGGCGACACCGTCGTGCTCGCCAGCTCGCTCATTCCCGGCAACGAGACGTCGGTGTTCCGCGTCGTCAACGGACTGGCGCGCTGGGGTGCAACCGTCGTGCACAAGAGCAACGCGCTCGTGCACGTGTCGGGCCACGCCGCGGCGGGCGAGCTGCTGTACGTCCTGAACCTGACCCGGCCGAGCAACTTCATGCCGATCCACGGCGAGTGGCGTCATCTCCAGGCGCACGCCGCGATCGCGCGGCTGTCGGGAGTCGACACCGACCGCATCGTGATCGCCGACGACGGCGTTGTTGTCGACCTGGTCGACGGGCGCGCGTCGATCACCGGCGCCGTACGTTGCGGCTACGTCTACGTCGACGGTCTTTCGGTCGGGCAGGTCACCGAGACCTCGCTCAAAGACCGTCGGATCCTCGGCGACGAGGGATTCGTGTCGGTCGTGGTCGTCATCGACTCGGCGACCGGCAAGCTCGCCGGCGGCCCCGAGATTCACGCCCGCGGATCGGGCATCGACGACGCCGCGCTCGAAGGCGTGCGGTCGAAGGTGCAGGAGGCGCTCGAGAAATCCGCCGCCGACGGCATGAGCGATCCCCACCAGCTCGAGCAGGTCGTGCGGCGGGTCGTCGGCCGCTGGGTCAACGACGCGTACCGGCGCCGTCCGATGATCTTGCCCGTCGTCGTCGAGGTCTGACCGGGCGGACGGCGAGCGGCGGGCGTCGCCAGGAGCGCGACACGGCAGCTCAACTGCTGTGACTACTGAGGCTGATGGGGTGTTCCCGATAGCCTGCTGAGCATGGCGACCCGTGCCCCTGCTCGGCCCAGACCGTCCTCGCGATCCGGCGGACGGCCTGCTGCCCGGCGTCCGAGCCTCGTACGGTCGATACGGCCGGCCGCAACCGCCCGGGTCGCATCGCTCGACTGTTCGGTGCGACGATGCGGGCCATCGGGCGCCTCGCCCGCGGAATCTGGATGCTCGCCGCACACCTCGCCGGTATCGCGTTCCGCGCGATCGGTGCGAAGGCGCGCGATCTCGACCCCGCGCACCGTCGTGACGGCGCGGGGTTTGCCGTGCTCGGCGCCGCGTTCGTCGTCGCCGGCGGTGTGTGGTGGCGGCTGCCTGGGCCAATCGGCGAAGGCGATCGTCGCGGTGGTGCGAGGCGCCGTCGGCTCGGCGGGCACCGTCGTACCGCTGCTGCTTGCGGCGTCTCGCGTGGCGAATCCTGCGGCACCCGGACCGCATGTCGGCGAGTGGCCGCATGGTCATCGGCTGGAGCGCGCTCAGTCTCGGCGTCCTCGGGTTGATGCACGTCGCGAACGGCAGTCCGCTGCCGAGCCTTGGCGACAACGCGGTCAGGCACGCGGGCGGCACGATCGGCTTCCTGGTCGCCGCTCCGCTCGAATCTGGTCTCACTGTCTGGTTGACGGTTCCCCTTCTCGTCCTGCTCGGTGGCTTCGGGGTGCTCGTGGTCACGGGCACTCCGGTGAACGGCATCCCGCAGCGGCTCACCCAGATGCGCGACTTCCTGACGCGGCCGCAAGCCGGCGATGACTCCGACGCTGACCCCGAACTCCTCATCGACCTGACAACCGAGCCTCCGGCCGCTTTGCGGCGGGGGAGCAGGCGGCGCCGGGTCGGCGCGTTCAGCGACGTCGAGGGTGTCGGTGATCTGCCGTACGACACACCGCTGCTGGCCGACGAGGTGGCTGCCGGATCACGCGGCGCAGCCGCAGGCGCATGCCTCGAACGCGGATGACGCCGACCCCGATGGCGCAACCGTGACTTCCGCGGCGCGGGCCGTTGCTTCGGGGGCGGGCCTTCCGCGGCGCGCCGAGCAACTCCTGTTGTCGGGCGACATCACCTACCACTTGCCGCCACCGACGATGCTGCGCGAGGGCTCGCACGCGCGCGCGCGGACGAAGGCGAACGACGCGGTCGTCGAGGCGCTGACGACTGTTCTCCAGCAGTTCGAGATCGATGCGACGGTGACCGGGTTCACGCGCGGGCCGACCGTGACCCGCTACGAGGTCGAGCTCGGGCCCGCAGTGAAGGTCGAGCGCATCACGGCGCTGTCGAAGAACATCGCGTACTCGGTCGCCAGCGCCGACGTGCGGATCTTGTCGCCGATCCCGGGTAAGTCGGCGGTCGGCATCGAGATCCCGAACGCCGATCGCGATGTCGTGAGCTTGGGCGACGTGTTGCGGTCGCAGGTCGCGACGTCCGATCACCACCCGATGGTCGTCGCGCTCGGCAAGGACGTCGAGGGCCGCTTCATCTGCGCGAACCTTGCGAAGATGCCGCACATTCTGGTCGCCGGCGCGACCGGGCTCAGGGAAGTCGACGTGCATCAACACGATCGTGACGTCGATCCTCACGCGCGCAACGCCCGATGAGGTTCGCATGGTGCTTGTCGACCCGAAGCGGGTCGAATTGACAAGCTACGAAGGAATTCCGCACCTCGTCACCCCGATCATCACGAACCCGAAGAAGGCTGCCGAGGCCTTGCAATGGGTCGTCCGCGAGATGGAGATGCGCTACGACGACCTGGCGGCGTCGGGGTACCGGCACATCGACGACTTCAACCGCGCGGTCAACACCGGAACGCTGGTGCCGCCGCCGGGAAGCGAGCGCGTGTACCGGCCCTACCCCTACCTGCTCGTCATCGTCGACGAGCTCGCCGACCTGATGATGGTTGCGCCGCGCGACGTCGAAGACTCGATCGTGCGGATCACGCAGCTCGCACGTGCGGCGGGTATCCATCTCGTGCTGGCGACCCAGCGGCCGAGCGTCGATGTCGTGACCGGTCTGATCAAGGCCAACGTGCCGTCACGGCTTTCGTTCGCGACGTCGAGCCTCGCCGACAGCCGGGTGATCCTCGACCAAGCCGGCGCCGAGAAGCTGGTCGGCCTCGGCGATGCGCTGTTCCTGCCGATGGGTGCGAGCAAGGCGATTCGCTTGCAAGGCGCGTTCGTCTCCGAGAGCGAGATCGAAGCAGTCGTCAGTCACTGCAAGGAGCAGTTGCAGCCGACGTACCGAGACGACGTCATGGTGACCGCCGCCGCGAAGCGGGAGGTCGACGACGATGTCGGCGACGACCTCGACCTGCTCTGCCAAGCCATCGAGTTCGTCGTGACGACGCAGTTCGGCTCGACGTCGATGCTCCAGCGCAAGCTGCGGGTGGGCTTCGCAAAGGCAGGCCGCCTGATGGACCTCATGGAGAGTCGCGGCATCGTGGGCCCGAGCGAAGGTTCGAAAGCCAGGGACGTCCTCGCCAAACCGGATGAAGTGGACGATATCGTCGCGACCCTGCGCGGGGAGTGACACGCGCGATCCTGGGAAGAACTCACCTAAGGTTTGCTCCCTGTACCTGTGCCGTCAGGTTTCTCGTCACTTTGTCGACACCCAGAACAGGTCATAGACTCGGCTGCAGTCGATCTTCTCGAGCCATACGTGTTGTCAGTTGCGACGTTCGTACGTGCGTCAGTCTCGTCAATTGCCGGAGGAGCCCGCGGTGTCCATCGGTCAGGCGTTGTCGGCGGCTCGCCGCGACGCCGGGCTCTCGATCGACGACATCAGCGCCAAGACCCGGCTCCGAGCAACTGTCATCAGGTCGATCGAAGCTGACGACTTTTCCTTGTGTGGCGGCGACTTCTACGCTCGCGGGCACATCCGCACGCTTGCCGGGTTGGTGGGTCTCGACCCAGCGCCGCTGCTGGCGGAATACGACGCAACCGTTGGCGGGGGCGACGACGGTCCGGCCACCAGTCAGATCTATGAGAACGAAGCCACGGGTCGCGCGATCACCCGCACCGCACAGAAGAGGTCGCCGCGTTGGGGCCTCGCGGCGGTCGCGACCACGCCTGGTCGCGATCATCATTTTCGCCGGCTATCGGGTTGCTCAACCACGACAGCGAAGACAACGCCGCCCGTGCAGATCGCGGCCGGCATCACGACCCCGCCTCGCGACGTCGCCGAGCCCGAGCCCGATCGCGTCGACGCCGTGTCGTCTCGCCGCCACCCGCGACGCCGACGACGGAAGCGCCGCAGCAGCCTGCCAGGATCGGCCGTCGCTGAAGCGGGCGTGCACGTGGTGCTGCGCATCACGACAACGAAGTGCTGGGTCGAGGCCACCGGTTCCAACGGCCCCACCGACGTCCTTTATCAAGGGGTGCTGAGCCCGGGCGCGATCCAGACGTTCGACGATCCGCAGCGGGTCTCGCTGCGCCTCGGCAACGCCCCCGCGACCGACATCACGGTCAATGGCGTCGATCTCGGTGCGCCGGCGACCAAGAACAGCGTCACCTCGGTGAGCTTCGGGCCCGGTAACCCACTCCTCGCGCAGGGCTGAGCACGTACACCCACCCGGGTAGGCTCGTGGGGTGTCCGCGACCCGCTCTGTGCACCTGGTGACGTTGGGCTGCGCACGAAACGACGTCGACTCAGAAGAACTCGCCGCTCGGATCACCGACGCGGGTTGGACCCTCACCGACTCCGACGCCGCCGACATCACGATCGTCAACACCTGCGGATTCGTCGAGGCCGCGAAGAAGGACTCCGTCGACGCGCTGCTCGCGGCATCGGATCTCACACCCGGCGGCAAAGTCGTCGCAGTTGGCTGTCTTGCCGAGCGATATGGCGGTGAGTTGGCCGAAGCGCTACCCGAAGCGGTCGTGCTGTCGTTCGACGACTACGCCACGATCGACCAACGCCTCGATGATGTGCTCGCCGGCCGGCCGCTCGTTCCCCACGTGCCGAAAGACCGTCGCACGCTGCTACCGATCAGTCCAACGCAACGGCCCGCTGCTGTTGCCGATGTCGGCATTCCAGGCCACGCGGGCGGGCCGCGGGTGTTGCGCAAGCGACTCGATGACAGTCCGGTCGCGCCGCTTGAAGTTAGCGTCGGGCTGCGACCGGCGATGTTCGTTCTGCGCGATCCCATCGTTTCGCGGCGCGTTCGTGTCGCGTCCTCCTGAAGAAGTACTCGGCGAGGCACGATGGCTGGCACAACACGGCGTCCGCGAAATCGTTTTGGTCAGTGAGAATTCGACGTCGTACGGCAAGGATCTCGGCGACGTCCGGCTGCTCGAACGGCTGCTTCCGCAGGTCGCTGCGGTCGAGGGCATCGCGCGCGTGCGGCTCACCTACTTGCAGCCGGCTGAGATGCGCGACTCGCTCATCGAGGTGCTGACGTCGACGCCCGGCGTCGTCCCGTATTTCGATCTGTCGTTCCAGCACGCGAGTGCGACCGTGTTGCGGCGGATGCGGCGCTTCGGTGATCCCGAGCAGTTCCTCAATTTGCTTGCCCGCATCAGATCCTTGGCTCCGCACGCCGGCGTGAGGTCGAACGTGATCGTCGGATTCCCCGGTGAGACCGACGACGAATTTGCCGAGCTCGAAGACTTCCTGCTCGCCGCCCGCCTCGACGTCATCGGCATCTTCGGCTACTCAGACGAAGACGGCACCTCGGCCTCCGAACTGCCCGGCAAGGTCGACCCCGACGTCGTCGCCGATCGCGAAGCCGGGCTCGGCCGCATCGTCGAGCAGCTCATGAGCGAGCGGGCGCTCGAGCGCATCGGCGAGATCGTCGAGGTGCTCGTCGATCGCGTCGTGACGTCAGACGACGAAGCCACTTCAATGCCGAGACGGACGCCGAGGGGCGGGCCGACCACCAGGCGCCCGAGGTTGATGGCACAACGGTGTTGCCGGGTATCGCGATCGCGCCGGGCACCATCGTGTCGGCCGGGTCGTGTCGGCGATCGGCGCCGACCTGATCGCCGAACCGCTCGACGCTGCTCTTCGCAACGCAGCGATGACGGTCACTCCATGTCGGTCGGATCGCCGTGACCGCCGGCCGCGAGAGCCTCGAGCCGATGGTCGTGACCGACATCACGATCGTGAGCAACCGGCCCGCCGAACTGCCGCAGGCCGGCGTCGCCAATCTCGCCAATGCGTTGACGGTCGCGCGCCTTGTGATGGTGCCGATTTTCACGGCGTTGCTGTTGAGTGCACGTAACGAGCACACCGGCTGGCGCTTGGTTGCGACAGGCGTCTTTGTGGTTGCTTCGTTGACGGATCGCGTTGATGGCGCGATCGCGCGTCGCCGCGGCACGGTGACTGACTTCGGCAAGATCGCCGACCCGATCGCCGATAAGGCGCTGATCGGCGCCGCACTGATCAGCCTGTCGAGCTTGGGCGACCTGCCGTGGTGGGTGACCGTCGTGGTGCTCGACGCGCGAAATCGGCGTGACCGCACTGCGGTTCTGGGTGATCCGGCGCGGTGTTCTTGCGGCCAGCCGCGGTGGCAAGGTGAAGACGGTTCTTCAGACCGTGGCGATCGGGCTGTACCTGCTGCCGCTCACCGGTGTGATGGCGTCGGTGCGCGCGTACCTGATGGCGGGTGCGATCGTCATCACGCTGATCACCGGCGCCGACTACGTCGCGCGTGCGGTTCGGCTGCGTCGCCGCACGTCGGGCCGTCGCGTGAACAGCTCATCGTGACCCCGCACACGAGCTAACGGTGATCGCAGAGATTGTCGCTGTCGGCACAGAACTGCTGCTCGGCGACATCGTGAACGGCAACGCCGCGTGGCTTGGTCGCGAGCTTGCCGACCTCGGCATCGACGTGCCGCTGACGACGGCGGTCGGCGACAACATCGGCCGCATCGCGACGGCAGTCGGCCAGGCGTGCGCCCGTGCCGACGTCGTGCTGGTGACCGGCGGTCTTGGTCCGACGCAGGACGATCTGACGCGCGAGGCACTGGCCGAGCTGATCGGCGTCCCCCTTGTTCGTGATGTCGAGCTCGAGGCGGCGCTGCGGGAGCGCTACATCGCTGCCGGGCGAGGCGATTTCCCGCCGAACAACTTGCGCATGACGGATCGACCAGATGGTGCATCGGTGCTGCCGAATCCGGCCGGTACGGCACCTGGGCTGCGCATCGAGGTCGACGGCGCGATCGTGTACGCGATGCCCGGAGTGCCGCGCGAGATGCAGGAGATCTTCACCGCGTGGATTCGCCCAGAACTCGCCGAGCTCGCCGGGCCTGGGCAGGTGCTGCTGTCGCGGCGGCTGCACACCGTCGGTGTCTGGGAGTCGCAGGTTTCGCAAGCTCTTGCCGCACTCGACGCTTCGCTTGCCGTCGTGGGCAACCCGACCATCGCCTACCTCGTAACCGAAGGTCAGACGCGCGTGCGCATCACCGCGAAAGCGTCCTCGGTCGACGTGGCGCGCGACATGATCGCGCGTGTCGAGGCTGATGTCCGAGCCGTGCTGGGCGACGTGATCTACGGCACCGATGACGACACGCTCGAGTCGGTCGTCCACGAGCTGCTGCTCGGTGCCGAGAGCAACCGTCGCGTCGGCCGAATCGCTGACCGGCGGATTGCTCGGTGCGGCGCTCAGCGCGACCCCGGGAGCGTCGGCCACCTATCGCGGTGGTGCCGTTCTCTACGCCACCTCAACGAAGGCGGCGGTGATCGACGTCCCGCCCGATCTGCTTGCGTCGCACGGGCCCGTTGATCCCGACGTTGCCGTCGCGATGGCCGACGGCGTGCGCCGCAAGTTCGAGGCCACCTACGGCCTCGCGACGACGGGCGTTGCTGGGCCCACGGAGCAGGACGGCAATCCGGTCGGTACGGTCTACATCGCGCTCGTCGGGCCCGCGGCGGCGCCGATCGTGTCGAAACTGCGCTTGGCCGGACGCCGGGAGCGCGTGCGTCAGGGGAGCGTCTTGACCGCGCTCGACATGCTCCGCCGACAGCTGGCCGGCCTGCCGCAACGCTGAGGCCGGTGGCGAGTTCGGACCCCCGGATATCCAGGTGCCGACGACGGAAGAGTAGGTATGCTTACACTGTTACATCACAAGACCCGATCGGTTGAGTCACAGGCCGGGATCGGGTATCAAGATCAGTCGAGTTGCTCGCTCAGCATGCCGATGACACAAGGTACGGTGGTCGTGATGCCGGCAGCGGCCAGGCTGAGGGCGAGGAGGGCACAATGATCCTGCTGCGCAGGTTGCTTGGCGACGCATTGCGCCAACAGCGCCTCTCACAAGAGCGCACGCTGCGAGACGTCTCCGCCGGTGCGCGGGTCTCGTTGGGTTACCTCTCCGAAGTCGAGCGCGGCCAGAAGGAAGCGTCGTCTGAGCTGCTGTCGTCGATCTGCGATGCACTCGGCGTCCAGCTTTCGACCGTGTTGCGCGAGGTCAGCGACGAGTTGCACGTACTCGAATCCGCCAGCGCCGGTCCGGCTCTCGTGCCCGTGTCGGGTAGCCGCGCACGGCGCCACGGCGCACGCCGACCACCAGGTCGTCGCAGCCGCCTGAGTTCGACCGCCTCGCCGAGTGTGCACCTCGGTGTCGGACGCGTGCGCCTAGACTGCCGCGTGACGTCTCCGACCGTGATCGACCAAGCCCCGAGCGGCGATGCTGCCGGCGCGCACGAATCGTCGAGCACCCGCGGCACTCGGAGCAGGGCCGGAAACGCGATGGGTCGCACGCATGAAGCAGCCCTGCGCGGAGCACTGGCCGCGGTCGCCAAGTACGGCAGCCGCAAGGCGACGATGGGCGACATCGCACTGCTCGCTGGCATCGCCAAAGCCACGCTGTACAACCACTTCCGCACCCGCGAGGACGTCTACGCCGCGGTCGCAGAAGCTGAGGTCAACGCGATCGCCGTCGCAGCACGTGCCAAGCTCCCGGAAGGCTTCGATGCGGCGGTCGCCGAAGCCGCTCGACTCATCGCCGACAACGCCGCATTGCGACGGGTCGCGACCGACGACCCCGCGACTCTCGTCCTCTTGGCAACTCCCGGCGATGGGGCGGCATGGAACGCAGCTCGCGCGCATGTGACGGTCGCGCTGACGCAGGCGGGTTACGCACCGACGCCCGCGGCCGTTGATGTCGTGCTGCGCTATCTGAGCAGTCAACTGCTGGCGCCGTCGTCGCCGGCCGAGCGAGCCGACGCCGCAGCGCTGATCATGCGCGCGGTCTCTGGCCAGCTACAACTTCCGGACTCGGCCCCGGTTGGCAGCGCGGACACCAGTAGCTGAGCCTGCCGGGTTCGCCCTGCCACGCGCTTTGAATCTCCGCTCCACATCGCCTGCACGGTCGACGCGCGCGGTCGTACACCCAGGTGCGTTGGCCCGGTCGCGCATCGCCCGTCGTGACGTGCTCGTAGCGCTCGCGGTTCGCCAGCAGGAGTCGATGGACGAGATCGACGAGGCCTGCGAGATCGCGGACGTCGCCCACCGGCGTCCATGGTGAAATGCCTCGCAGGAAGCACGTTTCGCACTTGAACACGTTGCCGGCGCCGGCCAGATTGCGTTGGTCGAGCAGCGCTTCGCCGATGGTGCGGCTCGGATCGAGGAGCAGTCGGCGGACCGCTTCGTCGGCATCCCAGTCGGGGCCGAGCAGGTCGGGGCCGAGGTGCCCGACGAGGGTGTGTTCGGCCGAGGTGGGGACGAGCGCGACGTCGTGAACGCGGTCACCGATCGCGATGTGCGCCGCGTTGCCGAGCACGACGCGAATGTGGTCGTGCGGATCGCGTACCGGTTGGTCAGCCGTGACAATGCGCCACTTGCCGTCCATGCGCAGGTGGCTGTGCAACGTCAGGCCGGCGTCGAGGCGGATGAGGATGTGCTTTCCACGCGGGACGACGTCGGTGACGCGTTGCCCGACGAGATCGGTGGTCGCGAGGTCTGCAACTCGCAACTCCGCGACGGTCAGCGGCCGACCCGCAAGCGCCGTGCGCAACGCGCGAGCGGCGAGCCAGACGGTGTTGCCCTCAGGCATTGCACATCACCGGCACATCACTCGGCGCTCACCCGGGCGTCACAACCGCAGGCGCAGACCCCTCGGGGTCGCGCGGAACCCGGCTGCCTCCAACGCGGTGCCGAGCGGTGACTGCAACACAGAACCGCCGTCGGCACGTTCGACATCGAGCCGCCCGAGCCAGCCGTCGCGGACGGCGAGCGCAAGCGCCTCGACCGCGGTCTGGATGACATCGGGCGCCGTCTCGCTGCTCTCGGGCTCGAACGACAGCAGCGTCTTGCCGCCGCGCTCGACATAGACCGCAAGTTCGCCATCGACCAGGACGACGAGGGCACCCGCTTTGCGGCCCGGCCGGTGTCCTTCCCGCTCAGGCACGAGCATCTCCGCGAGCGAGCGGTCGCGTCGGCCACGGCAGGGCGGCGCCGTAAGGATTCGCCGGGTCAGTGGCCGCCAGCACGATCGCGCGCGGGCTGTCGTCTTGGCCCGTCGGTGTACGCAGCCGGTCGACTGCGCCGGGCGAGGCGAACTGCGCAGCGCCAAGGCCTTCGACGAAGTAGCCGCGTCGGCAGCGACCGGCGTCCTCGAAGGCGGTCAGCACTCGGTAGACCGCAGCGAACCCGCCGGGCACGCCTTCGGCCTGAACCGCGCCGCGGGTGAGCACGCCGTAGCGGTCGAGCAGCGTCTCGGCGAGCGCGTGCGAGCGTCGCGTCTCGTCGGTCGACGGTTCGGGCAGCAGGCTCCACCGGCCGCCGACCGTCGGAGGCCCAGAGCGGCTCGGCATGACCGGCCGGCTGTGCCTGCCCTGTCGGCCCGTCGCGGATCGGCTGTGGCGCGGTCGCCCGGTGCCGAGCAGCACCCGCAGCGGCGCGAGCGAGTCGTTGGTCGCGAGGCCGGACCACACGAGTTCCCACAGCGCGGCGGCGAGTTCGCGATCGTCGAGGTACGCCGGCGCGCCTGCGGCGCGACGCGGTTCGACAGCTCGCGGAAGAACATCGCCCCGCCGCCGCGCATCGCATCGAGCAGATCGCGTTGAAGGGGTGTGATCGTCGGGTTCGGGCTCGCGGGCCGGTAGTAGCAGCGGCGCCGACTCCGCGGGATAGAGCGCCACCCAGCCGTCGTTGCCGGGCAACGATCCATGGCCGGCCCATACGACGTCTCCGCTGACGGTGAGTTCGTCGAGCATCGCGGGCGAGTAGTCGGCGACGCGGCAAGGCAAGACAAGCTGTTCGAGCGCCGACGCCGGCAACACCACACCCTGGAGTTGTTCGACCGCGCGGAGCACGCCGTCGACACCACGCAGTGGATTGCGCGCGTGCTGCCACGCCGGAAGGAATCGGCCGAAGGCCTTCGCTGGCACCGGCTCGACCTCTTTGCGCAACCGTGCCATCGACCGGCGTCGGATCGACCGCAAGACGCCCGCGTCACACCATTCGATGCCCGACCCGCCCGGCCTGAACTCGCCGCGGACAACTCGCCCGGTTGCCACCAATCGTTCGAGTACGCCCGTGACGATCGCGATGCCGAGCCCGAACCGATGCGCGACATCGGCCGCTGTGAACGGGCCGTGGCCTCGCGCGTAACGCGACACGAGATCGCCGAGCGGATCGTTGACCGACTCGGTGAACGCGTCAGGAATCCCTACAGGCAAAGGACTTCCGAGTGCATCGCGAAGTCTGCCGGCGTCTTCGATCGCCGCCCATCGCTCTTCGGCGGTGATGCGGACCCTGATGGCGCGGCGGGCGTCTTCAAGCTCGGCGAGCCAGCGTGGTGTCGCGCCTCGCTCGACCGCCTCGGCGGTGGACAGCGGACCGATGAGCCGGAGCAGATCGGCGACGCCTTCGAGATCGCGTGCTCTCCGTTCGTCGGTGAGGTGCTGCAACTCGCGTTCGATCTCGTCGATCGCGTCGGCATCGAGCATCTCGCGCAAGCTCGGCCTGGCCGAGCAATTCCCCGAGCAGTGCGCTGTCGAGCGCGAGTGCCTGGGCGCGTCGCTCGGCGAGCGGCGCGTCACCCTCATAGATGAACGCGGCGACGTAACCGAAGAGCAGCGAACGCGCGAACGGCGACGCCGCGGGCGTTTCGACGTCGACAAGTTGCACGCGCCGCGCCTCGATGTCGCGCATCAACTCGACGAGCCCCGGCACGTCGAACACGTCTTGCAGGCACTCGCGCATCGTCTCGAGCACGATCGGGAACGAACCGTACTCACTCGCGACCGACAGCAGCTGCGCCGAGCGTTGCCGCTGTTGCCACAGCGGTGTTCGACGGTCGGGACGCCGACGGGGAAGCAGCAACGCACGTGCGGCGCATTCACGGAACCGTGCAGCGAACAAAGCAGAGCCGCCGACCTCGCGGGTGACCGCATCGTCGACCTCGTCGGAGGCCAGTAACGCGAGCTGCGCGGGCGGGGCTTCGTCGGTCTCGGGGATGCGCAGCACGATGCCGTCGTCGGCAGTGCATGGTCTGGACGTCGACCCCGTAGCGTTCGCGCAATCGCGCGCCGATCGCGAGCGCCCAGGGTGCATGCACCTGCGCACCGAAGGGGGAGTGCACGACGACTCGCCAGTCGCCGAGTTCGTCGTGGAACCGCTCGACCACGATCGTGTGGTCGTCGGGCAGCCGGCCGGTGGCTTGGGTCTGTTCGGCCAGGTACGACAGCAGGTTCGCGGCGGCCCAGTCGTCGAGACCTGCGTCGAGCAGCCGGGCATGCGCAGCGGCCTTCGGTAAAGCCGCGAGTTCGCGTACGAACGCGCCGAGCGCGCGGCCGAGTTCGAGCGGTCGACCTTGGGCGTCGCCATGCCAGAACGGCAGCTTTCCCGGCACGCCTGGCGCGGGTACGACGAGCACCTGGTCGTGGGTGATCTCGACGATGCGCCATGACGACGAACCGAGCGTGAACACCTCACCGACGCGCGATTCGTAGACCATCTCTTCGTCGAGCTCGCCAACTCGTCGCGAATTCCCTTCGCCTGCAAGGAAGACCCCGAAGAGGCCGCGGTCGGGAATCGTGCCGCCGCTGGTGACTGCGAGCCGTTGCGAACCTGGCCGGCCCGGCAATGGTGCCGGCGACGCGGTCCCACACGAGTCGAGGGCGCAGCTCGGCGAACTCGTCGCTTGGATACCGACCGGCGAGCATGTCGAGCACCGCATCGAACGCCGATTGGGGGAGCGCGGCGAAGGGCGCTGCGCGCCGAACCAGTGCGAGCGCATCGTCGACGTCCCATGTCTGCATTGCGGTCATCGAGACAAGGTGCTGCGCGAGCACATCGAGCGGGTTGCGCGGGATGCGAATCGACTCGATCGCGCCTGCCTTCATCCGCTCGGCAACGACGGCCGTCTGGACGAGATCGCCCCTGTACTTGGGGAAGATGACCCCGCGCGAGACTGCCCCGACCTGGTGACCCGCGCGGCCGATGCGTTGCAGACCGCTCGCCACGCTCGGCGGGCTTTCGACTTGGACGACGAGGTCGACCGCACCCATGTCGATGCCGAGCTCGAGGGTGCTGGTAGCGACAACCGCCGGCAACTGCCCTGATTTCAGCATCTCCTCGGTGATGCTGCGCTGCTCGCGACTGACCGAGCCGTGATGAGCACGTGCGATCTCGGTTTCGCGGCCGCGTTCGAAGCCGATGTCGTTGAGGCGGTGGGTCAGGCGTTCGGCGAGACCGCGCGAATTCGCGAACACGATGGTCGACCGATGCGCGTCGATGAGATCGCTGATGCGCTCTTCGACGTGTGGCCAGATCGACTTGCGCGGCTCTTCATCGGTTGCCTCGTCGGGGGAGTCCATGTCTTCGACGGGCACGACCACCGATATGTCGAAGGTCTTGACCGCCGGCGGTTGCACGACGGTCGCGGGCCGCGGACCGCTGAGGAACCGCGCGATCTCGTCGACCGGTCGCACCGTCGCCGACAAGCCGATGCGTTGCGCCGGTTTCTCGAGCATCGCGTCGAGCCGTTCGAGCGACAGTGCGAGATGTGCACCGCGCTTGGTCGCGGCGACCGCGTGGACCTCGTCGACGATGACCGTGTCGATTGCCTGCAAAGACTCGCGTGCCGCCGACGTCAGGATCAGGAACAGCGACTCGGGTGTCGTGATCAAGATGTCGGGCGGCTTGGTGGTCAGGCGCCGGCGCTCGACCGCCGGGGTGTCGCCGGATCGCAGCGCGACCTCGACCTTCGGTTCGGGCAGCCCGAGCCTGGTGGCCGCATGTCGCATGCCGACCAGGGGTGCCCGCAGGTTGCGCTCGACGTCGACGGCGAGCGCCTTCAGCGGCGAGATGTAGAGCACCCGGCAGCGCTTCGACGGATCGGCGGGAACGGGTGCGGCCGTGATGCGATCGAGTGACCACAAGAAGGCGGCGAGGGTCTTGCCCGACCCCGTCGGCGCCACGACGAGGGTGTTCTCGCCGCGGCCGATCGCCTCCCACGCCAGCACCTGGGCTGGCGTCGGCTGCGCGAACGCCGAGTTGAACCAGGCTCTCGTTACGGCGGAGAAGCCTTCGGGCAGGTCGGACGCCGGCTGGTCGGCGTCCGCCTTCTTGCTTGAGCTCATTCATCGATTCTGTACCCCGCCACCGACACTTGCTCAGGAGTCGCCGCTGACCTGTCGACGCATACACAAATGAACGTGATCCGGGGTACCCGTTGGCCTGCCCTCGCGGCGGCGTGCGCGATGTTGATCATCGGCGGCGGCGCCTCTGATAGCGCTGCGACCGAGTTGTACTACCCCGTGTACGTCTTGTTCTCGTCTTCGGTTGGTGGCGCCACTGATGGCGGCATTGATCCCGGGAGTGTTGGCGGCGTTGACGGATGTCCTGTGGGGGCTGGCATCACGCACGACCCGCGCGAGCTTTGTACGGCCGATTTGGGAGATGGCTGGACCGCGAGCTATGTGCCCCTTGCGCACTTGTGCCCGCCAGGGCCGATCGGGTTTGAGGGCGCGCTCGACAGCAGCAAGCTCATTGTGATCGAAGTGATAGCTGACGAACCCGACGCTGCGTCGGCGATCGCCGACGTCCGAGCCCGTATGGGCTGCTTCTTGAACTCCAGATCCGAACTACTCGGCCCAGCCCGGAAGCTTCCGGCCACAGCCATCCCGGGTACCGACGCTGAAGATCAACTCGTGATCGACCGCTTCGGCTACGGCGTCCAGATCAAGACCATCCTGGCCATCGGGAGGGCGGTGCTCATCGTGAACGTCACCGACAAGAACGGGATGCCCGATAGCGCTGCTGTTACGCGAATCGTGAACGCTGCCATCGATCGGTTCCAACACCCGAGGTAGTTTGGCGGTCCGTTCCCAGCCACCCTCGCTCCGCCGCCGGCGGTCCCGTCCGCGCCGTGAGCTTGTCGCCTAGTACGCAGGCACTTGTTCGCCTTGCGTGGGGCCGTCAGAATTCCTCGTATGGTCCGAAGGCTTGCGCTCTCGCCGATCGCGTGTGTGGTTCTGTTGACCGCCTGCGGTGGCGGCCATTCGCACGCGGCCTCAACTGGGGCCGGGGCGGCTGGGGCGACTGGCGGGGGGTCAGGGTCTTTCGCCGGCGGCCAATGCGGGCCAGACGGGTTCCGCGGGTGGTGCCGGTTCGGCCACCGGTGCCAGCGCTGGCGTAGGCGGAGGTGCGCCCGGAGTGATCGGCTTTCCGGTGGGTCCGCTGTTGCCGACGTCGGTCGACTCGGGCCAATGCCAGGCCGCTCAGTTCGCTGACAAGTCGGTGTACGCACAGATCGCTATCGACCGCGCGACGTGCGCGCAGGTGCCGGCGGTCGCGGCGGGCGCCGACCGTGCGAGGGGTACGTCGTACTCGGCTGCGGGCTACGCGTGCACTGCGGCTGCGAAGCAACCGAGTAACGGCTACTGGATCTCGGCGTACTACAGCTACAACTGCCGCAACGGCGACGACCAGATCGCCTTCAACTGGGGAACGTCCTCGTCACGGTTCTAACCGGATCAGAACACCACCGCTGACCAGGTCAGGCCGCCGTCCGTCGTCCGCCATAGCCGTGCGGGATCGGGTTGGCTCAGTGCGAATCCGACCTTTCCGTCGGTGAACCCGATGAAGGAGAAGCCGTTCGCCGTCTTTGCGATCGAGGCAGTGCGAGGTTGGCCAGCGGTCGATACCTGCGTGAGCCCTGTTCCTTCACTGATGATGGCCGTCGTTGCGTCGACGCCGCCAATGGCTCCGATTGCATAAGCCGACGGCGTGACCACGGCCTTCCAGGTAACGCCACCGTCAGTCGACACTCCGACTGCGGGTGATCCTCCGGAACTGAAAGTACAAGCGACCCACAAAGAACCGACGCCTGCTGAGAGGTCGTACACAGCCGGACTACACGGCGTCGTGAGCGTCTTGGTTGCCGTTCCCGCAGAGGCGACGTACAGATGTGTGACGTTCTTTGCGTCCGCGGCCACCAGATAAGCCGTCGCTCCTTTCACGACGAGGCTCGGGGCCGTGTCGCCTGGCGGATCCGAGCCCAGATCGACCTGCTGCCAGGAGCCGGTGCCGGTACCGGTCGCATACGGTGCCTGCCACAACTGGTAGGCACCGACTGAGGAGGCTGGACGACGGCCCATGCGGTGCCCGCCTGAGCTCCGGGATTGCGCGCTGCCTCGAGGTCTTTGACACTTCCCGCCTGCAGCGACGTGTCGGCCCAGGTGACACCGCCGTCCGCTGTCGTCCATAGCGCGTCGCCGTACGCCCAGCCGTTCGAACTGTCAGCGAAGCGGAGGTTGAAGACCGGCCGGGTGGTGTTGTCGACGATGACCGTCGCCGCATGTGGTGCGGCGATTTCGGTGAAGTGGGCGCCGGCGTCGGTGGTGTTCACGATCGCGGTGCAAGCGACGCTCCCGCACTGTTGAGTACCGAGGACCCAATACGTGTTGTCGTTGACCGCTGTGACAGAGATCGGCGTGAAGTCCGCGGGCACTGCGGAACCCGCGCTCGGATACGGGGTTGGCGCTGCGGGCGTTGGCGACGGCGTCGGCACCGCGGACGACGGCGGCGACGTGGGAGTGCTCGGCGATTCGCTCGCGGACAGCGGCGCTGGCGACGGGCTGCCGGGTAAGACGGCCGGTACTTCGGTTCCCGATACGACAGCCGACGGGCTCGCTGTGTTCAGCTTGGCGGCGATCTTCGACCCGCCACCGCCGCCTGCGTTCAGACCGATGGCGCCAGCGACGACCGCGATAACCGCGACCGCGCCGACCACGGCGCCTGCCGAACGCCGTTGCTGGCGGCGCCGCGCACCGGCGTGAACGCGCTCGATCGCATCTGGCGGCACGGGCACACCAAGACTTCGAGAATGCAGGACGTCGCGCAGCCGGCGTTCGAATTCCTCGTCAGGCGGTTGCTGGCTCATCGACCGACACCTTCCGCCGGTCCGTCAGACTCCGCGAACTGAGCCGAGTCGCGCCGCAACGCGGCCAACGCGCGAGAAGCCTGGCTCTTCACGGTTCCGACCGACGACCCCATCACCGAAGCGATCTGAGCTTCGGAAAGGTCCTCGTAGTAGCGCAACACGATGACGGTTCGCTGGCGCGGTGGCAGCGCGCGAATCCTGTCCCACAAGGCCAGGTCGCGGATCACTGGTTCGAAGGCGCCAGCGCCGCGGCGTCCGGCATCTTCTGGAACGTCCAAGACCAGCGTCTCGCGACGCCGACGTCGCCAGATGCTGATGTTGCGGTTCACCATGATGCGCCGCACATATCCCTCCGGATCGCCCTGGTTCTCAACCCGCGCCCACGCGAGCATCGTGCGCTCGAGCGCGTCCTGGACGAGGTCGGCCGCGGCATGGGGGCTTCCGGTCAGAGCGTGACCGAAACGCAGAAGCTCCGGCATGCGGGCGCGCGCGAACTCGTCAAAGACCTGTCGCCGCTCCTCGTCCACCATCACCCCGGGCATCTCGTACGCAGTGACGACGCCGGACGCCGTCGATGGGTTGCATGGGCTTGCATCAGGTCTTCAGCCTGCGCGCCAGGCCCTGTGCGAAATGCAACAGGTCGGACGGGTCGGCCGCCGCTTTGACGCTCATCAGCCGCTTGAGGTTCGCACCGTAGTAGGCGTGCTGCCAGTCGGCCAGCTTCGGCGTCGATGTAGTTGAGGTAGGCGAATCCGCTCACGTAGGGCCGCATCTGCCCATAGAGCCCGTCGAGCCAGGACTGGTTGGCCGCGATGACCGACGACGAGGCGCTCGTGCCCCAGGGCGCCACGTATTGCAGGCAGGCCAGCTTGTCGCGGTGCACGAAGGCCGTGTCGCCAGGTGCGACGGAGTTGATCGCGCCGCCGTAGGCATCGAAGAGCACGCTGCCGCCGGGCAGACCCAATCCGCGGCGGGCCTCGATCCCGGTCAGCAGCACGATCGACTCCCGCGGGCGCGAGCGGCTCGGCGATGAAGTCGGAGCGCGCGGCGTTCGACTCGCGGCCGAGCTGCCCTCCGGGGTCGATGTCGGCGCGATGGCAAGCGAGCGTCGTCAGGTTCGCGCAGCCGCCCTCGACGAGCATCGTCGGAAGGTAGCCGTCCTCCTTCACGAATCGCGTCGTGAACGGCGCCTTCGACGCTGACTGCAAAGCGTTCAGCAGCGGCGCCAGACCGCTCGTCGAGCCGACGTACACCCCGCTTGCATAGACATGCGGTTGATCGGACGCCGACCCGGCACCGTCGATGTGCAGGCTCGACCACAGTTCGTTCGGAGTTGTCGGGAGCCATTGCTGCCAGGCCGTCACGGCATCGTGCGCATGCGCCCAGTCCCACCTGACAAGGAAGTGCGTCAGGGTCTGCGTTGGGTGCGTTCTGAACTCGAGCGCGGTGACGATTCCGAAGTTGCCGCCGCCACCTCCGCGATGCGCCCAGAAGAGGTCGGCGTCGCTGTTTTCGCTGCAGCGTATGGACTTTCCATCGACGGTGACGAGTTCGACGGCAGTTACTGCATCGCAGCTCATCCCGTACTTGCGAGCGACGACGCCGATGCCGCCGCCGAGGGTCGATCCGGTGATGCCGACCGTCGGGCACGAGCCACCTGGCACCGACTGGTTCTGAGTGGCGAGGCCTGCGTAAACGTCGATCAGAGTCGCGCCTGCACCGACTCGCGCGGTGTTCGCGCCGATGGTCTGCACCTGCTTCATCGCGCCGACGTCGATCACCAGACCGGACGTCGTCGAGTAGCCCGCGAAGCTGTGCCCTCCACTGCGCGCGGCGACCGGCGTGCCCGTGGCGCGCACGAAATCGAGGCAATGCTGCACGTCTTGTACCGACGTACAGCGCGCGACTGCAGCGGGTTTGACGTCGTCAAACCGAGTCGAATACAGGCGGGACGCCGCGGTGTAACCGCTATCGGTCGGGCGCACAAGTCGACTCCCGAGCAGCTTCGCGAGCGCGTTGAGATCGGCAACTTCGGCGGCGGACGACACCGGGCTGGCGTTGCTGAGGTGACCGCGCTCGAAGACGACGCTGCGGCGCTGCTCTTGCACTTGCCAGGGGCGACGATGCTGACGTGCTCGACGCGCTCAGGGTCGGCGTCCCGCTTGGGGGTGTCGTTCGGCTTGTGCAGCCCTCGATCGCGCCGACAGCGCCGACCACCGCCGCGGCACCAGCGAGCCGCAGGAACTCGCGCCGATCGATGGGGTCCTCCCAGCGGGGGGTGACGGGGTGAGCGTGGCGGTTCCGCGCCGCAGTCTGCTCTTCGATGACGTCGGGATCGACGATCTGGGTGTATCGAGGCTAGCGAGTCGTTGACATATCGGGCGATCCGGCGTATCTCGGGGGACATCGGCGTGCTCTTACAGGCGTGAACTGCCGGAACTCCCGTGGGAGCGGCCATGCGTAGGCGCGTGCTCGTGATCGCGATGAGCTCCGCCGCGCTGCTCGTGTCGGGATGCAAGAGTGCGGCCGTGACGGCTCAGGGGACGACGTCGGCGAGTGCCGCAGCGTCGGCGAGTGCCGCGATATCGACGGCAGCCAGCTCGAGCTCGACGCCGTCCCTGATCCCGAGCCCGACTCCGTCGAAGAAGAAGTACGGCTTCGGGCTGCCAAGTGGTCCGACTGCACCCGGACCCGAGTTGCTGGTCTACACGCCGCTTCGCGCGGGCGATTGCGCCGCGGCCCAAACCTCACTCGGCGCACCCGACCAGAACGGCAACTGGTCGAGCCTGCCCGACCCCGCGAAGGTCTTGCTTTTCCAAGCGGGCGTGGCAGCCTGCACCGGTGATCTCACAACGGCGGGCTCGTTGCTCGCACTCGACCGCACGCTGTTTGGCGCCACGACAACGGAGGATCCGCAACAGGCCGATTCGGCATGTCCCGCTCTATCGGGCGTTGGTCAGCGTGCTCGACCAGGTAGATCCCGCAAGCGTGCAGTGCCCGACCGGTGCCGAGCCGGCGTGGCAATTCGACGCCGGCGACAACCCGATCGACCCGCGTACGCATCAGGACGTGTACGCGCACCCAGCGACGTCGTCCGCTCCGACGCCACGCCCTCGGCGTCCCCTTCTACGTCGCCCACACCCAGCACGTCGCACGTCATCGTGCACCCGTCGCTCATCATTCACCCGCTCGTGACACCGTCTGCGACGAGTTGATGACCGTGCCAGAACAGCCTGCAGCGGAGAGTGTCGACGTGTCCGACGCTGCCATGGCCGAGGCGCAATCCGCTCCAGTGACGGCGGCGACGACACCGGTTACTGAGACCGCCCGTGGTGCGTTCGACGGACTGCGGCCGCTGGTTGCATTGCTCGGCAACGTCACCGTTCTCACGTCGCTGCTGTACTTCTTCGGGTGGCGCCAGACCGCGACGCAGGACTCCGATCTGCGGCTCAACCAAGACATCTTCGGTCTCGGAACTCAGGATTACCTGCTGCGATCAGTCGGGTCTGTGATCCGGTTGCTCTCGGTGCTCGGCGTCATTGGCCTGCTGTTCGTCTATCTCGATCACGCGTTGCGCTGGGCGGTCGCGCACTACGGCCCGCGCGACCGCATCGTCGTGATCGCCGTGCGATCACTTGACGTCGCGTGGTTGGTGGTGCCGGTCGTCGTCTACCTGCTGCGTTTGTGGCGACCCGACAGCGCTGACCTCTACATCGCCTACCCGCTCGCACTCGGCGCCGGCGTGATGCTCATCGTCTACCGCGCGCAAGTGCGTCGCCGGCTCGGCTTGCGCACCGACCCGACCGAAGGACGTTCGCCGCTTGAACGTGGAGCGGTGGCTTTGTTGTTGGTGGTC
Organism: uncultured Actinomycetes bacterium; assembly: GCA_963809135.1. Lineage (GTDB taxonomy): Bacteria > Actinomycetota > Actinomycetes > Acidothermales > Acidothermaceae > PALSA-607. Next base: position 216,946 of record CAWEIG010000009.1, on the reverse strand, counting down.
GCCGTTTTCTGGGCGACGTCGAATTACGCGGACGTCGAGGGGCACCGGCTCGCCGAAGGGTTCCGCACAAGTGATCTGATCGCAGTGACGGTCTTCAGCCCGCAGCGCATCGATCTGAGCGGCGCGCAAGAGCAGCCGATCTCTGCGTCCTCAACGGACGCGCTGTATCAGTACCGCTACACCGGCCTGCGGTTGATGGCGCATTCGGGCGGCCACTACTTCCTCGTCCCTGGTAGTTGGACGCCGACCAGCGGGGCTCTCGTCGTTCTCTCGGACAAGGATCCGGTGCGGTTGGAGTTCGGCAGCTGATCGCCGTCCGGCCGGACGCGCGGCGGTTGCGGAGTCAGGCGTCGCGTCGGATCAGGACGATGCACGCGGCGATCAGGGCGGCGGCGGCGTAGCCGGCGAGTAGCGCGAAGCTCGGCCAGGGCCCGAATGCGTTGCTGGTGTGGCGGTGGGCGCTGAGCATGGCGGTGCCGATGTCGGCGGGCAGGAAGCGGTTGATGTCATCTGCTAACGAGCTGGGCAGGACGGCGGTGATGATCGGCAGGATCAACAGGATGCCGACGTAGGTGCTGATCGCGGGGGCGGTGTGGCGCACGATCGTGGCCAGGCCGAGGGCGAGGAGGCCGAGGAGGGTGAGGTAGAGCCCGCCGCATACGACGGCGCGCAGTGCGTTCGGGTCGGACAGCGACGCAGTCGGAGCGTGTCCCGACAGGAATCGCTGGCCGAGCGCGAAGGCGGCGAACGAGGTGATCTCACCGGCGACCATGACGGGCACGCCAAGTACGAGGGTCTTGGCGAGCAGGACCAGCGGCCGGCGGGGTACGGCGGCGAGGGTGACGCGGATGGTGCCGGTGCTGTATTCGGCGCTGACGATTAGCACGGCCAGCACACCGACGGCGAGTTGGGCGAACAGCACCCCGGCGAGGCTGGAACGGGTGGGGTCGAAGCTGGCCCGATTGACTGTGGAGCGGTCGGCCCAGCGTGAGGCGGTAGCCGAGGTGACGAGCGCGCCGATACCGACCCCGGCCACGACGGTGATCAGCAGTGTCCAGGCCGTGGAGCGCACGGAGCGCAGTTTGGTCCACTCCGACGCCACGATCTCGCGCAGGCCGTAAGTTCCGGACGGCAGAGTGTGGCCCAGGGCGAGTGGGGTTGTGGTGCTAGTCATGTCGCTGCTCCTGGGTCGACTCGTTCGCTGCGGCTGAATCCGCCCCGGCCGAGTTGGCGGTGTGCCCGGCGTATTCGAGTTGTCCTTCGGTGGATTCGACGAACGCTTCTTCGAGTGTCGCGGTCTGGGCGGTCAGCTCGTGTAAGGCGATCGACTGGTAGCAGGCCAGGTCTCCGATCGCCTGGGCAGTCAGGCCCGAGACGGTAATCGCGCCGTCGTCTTGGGCCTGTGCGCTGGCGCCGTGGGCGGTGAGCACGGGGATGAGAAGTTCCGGCTGCGGGCTGCGGACCCGCACTGAGGCCGTGGTGTAGCGGGCAGTGAACTCGGCAGTGGGCAGGTCGGCGATCAGCCTGCCGCGCGCGATAACCACGACGTGGTCGGCCGTCATCGCCATCTCGCTCATCAGATGGCTCGACACGAACACTGTCCGACCTTCGGCAGCCAGGCCGCGCAGCAGCTGCCTGACCCATCGGATGCCGTCGGTGTCCAGGCCGTTGACTGGCTCGTCGAAGAGCAACACGCCCGGGTCGCCAAGCAGCGCAGCGGCGATGCCGAGGCGTTGCCCCATGCCGAGGGAGAACTGCCCCGCCCGCTGGTGGGCAACGTCCGAGAGCCCCACCAGCGCGAGCACCTCGTCGACCCGCGATCGGGAGATGTGGTTGGTCTGGGCCAGCATCCACAGGTGGTTGCGAGCGCTGCGGCCGGGGTTTATCGCGCGCGCTTCAAGGAGCGCACCTACCTCGCGCAGCGGCCAGGCCAGATCGTGATAGCGACCTCCGTTGATCGTGACGCTGCCGCCGGAGGGGGCATCTAGCCCCATGATCATCCGCATCGTGGTGGACTTGCCCGCTCCGTTGGGGCCGAGAAAGCCGGTCACCTGGCCCGGGTACACGTCGAAGCTCAACTGGTCGACGGCGACCTTTTCGCTGTAGCGCTTCGACAGTGAACGCACGCTGATCGTCGCGGCCGTGCCCGCGGTCGGTCGGCCCGGTTGCGCCGCCGCGGGCATGGACGATGCCGTGTGGGACGGCACTGGACGGCGTGTTAGTGAAGACGTGTCCGGTGCGAGGGGTGTGCCCTGCGACGGCGGCGGGTTGCGCGGCGCGCCGCGCCGTCGTTCGAGCAGTCGCATCACGACGACGACGATCGCCACCACAAGGACAATGACGACCAGAATGCGGCCACCGTGGTGGCCACCACCCTTGGAAAGACCGTTCCCGAGCGCGACGAAGGCGTCAGACCTCACGTCGTCGCCTCCTTTGAGTTGACCGGCTGCCGACAGCTTGCGGTGGCAGTTGTGATGAGATCGGCATCGTCTCGATCGGCTGGCTTGGATACTGCGCTCGCATCTGTGGCGGGCAAGGTGAGCGTCACGCTCAGTCCGGTGTTGTCATTTGGTGAGGCTTCGGCGGCGCCACCGTGTACGTCGGCGATCTCGCGGACAATTGCCAGGCCGAGACCCGATCCACTGGCGCCGTGTCCGTCGGCTCGGTAGAAGCGATCGAACACGTGCGGAAGTTGGTCGGCTGGTACGCCGGGGCCGGCGTCGGAGACCGTGATCTGGATGATGTCGCCGCGGCGGGTTGCGCGCAGAGTCGCGGGAGTGGCGAGCGGTGCGTGGATGCCGACGTTGGTGATCAGGTTGTCGACGGCGCGCTGGAGGAGTTCCTCGTCGCCGACGCAGACAAGTTCAGGGTCGATGGCGACCGTCCATGGCGAATCGGGCTGGGCGAGGCGGGCAAACTCGGCGCACCGGATGAGCAACGCCGTGAGGTCGACGGGCTGGCAGCGGATCTCGGGGTGCTGGTCAAACCGGGCGAGACGGAGCATGTCGTCGACCAGACGGCTCATGCGGCCCGCTTCGAAGCTGATGCGGCGCATCGCCTCGTCGACGTCATCCTTCGCGGTGAGGGCTCCCTGTTGGTAGAGCTCGGCGTTAGCGCGCAGTGAGGCCAATGGGTTGCGCAGTTCGTGGCTGGCATCTGCCAGGAAGCGGCGGGTCGCCTCCTGGTCGCGTTCGCGCTGTCGCACGTCGGCGTCGACACGGCCGAGCATGCCGTTGATCGCTGCGCCGAGGCGCCCGACTTCGGTGACAGGGTCGGCGGGATGCACACGGTCGGTGAGGTCGCCGGCGCTGATGCGGTCGGCCTGAGATGCCATCGACTCCAACGGCTGCAGGCCGCGACGCAGCAAGTAGAGCAGCCCGATTGCGATGAGGGCGATGGCGGCGATCGAGCCGAAGACGACGACATGCCGCAGGTGCGCGACTGTCTGCTTCAGATCATGCAGGTCGGAGGTGACGACGACGGTGCCGCCGGGCACCGGCGCGGCGCGCAGCCGCAACCGGGTGCTGCCGTCAGTGCCGGGGACGCTGACGGCCCGACGGCTGGCGGCGATCGAGGCGAGGTTGGCGGGAAGGTGCGGGATGAGGCCTGGATTGGCCTCCAGGTTGACGGGGCTTCCCTGCACGGGGACGTAACCGACGTAGACCAGGCCGAGATCTTGCTGGAGGAACGGTGGCGGCTGACCCTTGTCGACTCTGGCCAGCAGGTCGTTCAGGCGGGGTGTGGCGAGGTCGAGCACCTGTTGCAGCGTGGCGTCCGCCCGGCTGAGCTGGTAGCGCCGTAGTTGGGTGACGGCGACGTAGTCGAAGACGGCGAACGCGGCGATCGTGATCGTCAGCACGCTGAGAACGATCCGGGCGCGCAGCGGCCTGCGCCGCCGGGCCTCGGGTCCCGGAGGCGGCGCGGTCGTCACCGTTGGCCGTCTAGGGGAACGCGCAGGCTGTAGCCAACGCCGCGCTGGGTGTGGATCACGTCCGAGCCGTATTCGCTGAGTTTGCGGCGCAGGTAGGCAACGTAGGTGGCCACCACGGTGCTGTTGCCCTCGAAGTCGTAGTCCCAGACGTTGGCGAGCAGCTGGCCGCGGGTCAGCACTCGGTTCGGGTTGAGCATGAAGTAGCGCAGCAGTCGGTACTCGGTGGGTGAGAGCTCGAGCAGCACCTCGGCCCGACGAACCTGGTAAGTGTCCTGGTCGAGAGTGATGTCGGCGAAAGCCAGCAGCGACCCGGCCGCGTCGGGGCGGGTGCGGCGCAGCACACTGCGGATGCGGGCGGCGAGTTCCTCCAGCCCGAAGGGTTTGGTCATGTAGTCGTCTGCGCCCAGCGATAGGCCGGCGATCTTGTCGGCCTGCGCGTCTTTAGCGGTCAGGAAGATCACCGGCACCCAGTTGCCCTCGTCGCGCAGCCGCCGCACGATGGCGAAGCCGTCCAGGTCGGGCAGCATCACGTCCAGCACGATCAAGTCGTGCGGTTCCGCGCGGGCCAGCCGCAACGCGGCCTGGCCTGTCGCGGCGGTGGCAACATCGAAATCCAGGAAGCGCAGCGAGGCGGCGATCGCGTCGCGCAAGAAGGGTTCGTCGTCGACGACCAACAGCCGTCCGTGATCGCGAGGCTGGTCGGGCCGCGGCGTGCTCATGTGCGTCATGACCTCCTTTCCCGCGTTTACTCCAGCACGACCGTGTGGCTGGATCGTTCGAGTTTCATTCGGGTTCCGTGTGAGGATCACGGAGGTTGTCGTCGAGGCAGCTGAACAGCGCGGGAGCCGGTCGGAATCTGACCAGCGAGTTGCCCGGGGTTCAGGCTTCGATGTGACGACCCACAACCCGAGCCGCAGTATTCGCAGACGAGCCGAGGGCGACGACTTGGTGCTTCGCCCACTCTGCTGCAGTTTCGGCCGCTGGGATCTCAGGACTGACCAGCCATGCCATCTCGAGACCACTGAGAAAGGCCAGGATTTCGATGCTCTTAAGGTGAGCATCGACGTCCGCTCGTACCTCACCACGTAACTGCGCAGCACGAAGCGTCGACGCGAGGCGATCGACCGTCAGGCGGTACTTGCTAGCCAATCGTGGTCGCAGGGCTCCGTCGTACCCGACATTTTCGGCGACGAGTACCGCGACCAGCCCCACGATCTCAGGCCGCTCCGACCAGCTCCCAACGATCTCGGCGATGATCTCGAAGATCCGCAGCCCGGGGTCAGGACCGTCGCCCCACAGCAGCGCATCCTCGAACTCGTCGCGACGATCGAGTACCGCGTGGAGCAGGTCGTCCTTAGTCGAAAAGTGATACAGCAAACCGGCTTGCGACACGCCCGCTTCGGCGGCTATCTCGCCGAGGGTCGTACCGCGCGCCCCGTTACGGGCGAGAAAGCGCGTCGCGACGTCGATGATCAATTCCTTCCGCGCGAGCCCGCGCGCGGAGCCAGCTTTTGCCAACGAGGAGCCGACGTCAGGCAAACCTTGGGCTCCTTCCGATGGTTGATCTGAGCTCATCCTAGACAACTGACTGACTAGCAGGTAACCTCCCGAAACAGACTGACCACTCAGTCAGTTTGTGAATCTAGGCAGACGTCGGAGGTGCGGGGTGTCTGATCTGATCGCCGGCCCAGCCGCTCCTGTCCCGCACGAGCAGGTATTGGCGTACCTGCGGACCGTGCCATCAACGGCCGATTCGAGCAGCGACATCCAGATGCTGAGGGCGCATACGCGAGCGGACGCGCTTGCCGTCCGAGGTGAGTTGGAAGCTGTCGGATCGATTGAGACCCTGGACGTCGGGGGAGTGCCGGCCCGGCTTTACCGTCCTAGCGGTGACCAGAACGACGTGCTGATCTGGATCCATGGCGGCGGGTGGATTCACGGTGACCTCGACTGCTACGAGGGCGTCGCGCGCGCACTCGCCAATCGCGGGAACTGCGCCGTCCTGGCGATCGACTACCGGCTCGCACCTGAGCATCCCTTTCCAGCCGGATTCGAAGACGCATGGACGGCGGTTGAGTGGGCCAACGCGAACTTCGCGAAGGTAGCCGTAGCGGGCGACAGCTCCGGGGGAAACCTCGCAGCGGCGGCCGCACTAAGGGCACGAGACCGTGGCGTTGACCTGGCGTTGCAGCTGCTCGTCTACCCGGTTCTGGATAACAACGCCGCCACCGCTTACAAGCGACTTTTTCGCGAGCGGTATTCGAACTTCGCGGGCCACGCGGAGTTCGGGATGATCGCCGACGAGCGGATCAACCACCTCTGGGATCTCTATGCCCCAGACGTTGCCGACCGCGACACGGCCTTCGCGTCTCCGTTGCGCGCTGACTCGTTTCGTGGTGTCGCGCCGGCGATCATCATCACCGCCGAGCACGACATTCTTCGGGGCGAGGTCGACGAGTATGCCCGTCGACTTGAGGCTGATGGCGTACCCGTAGAGGCCCATGAATACGCCGGCCAGATTCACGGATTCTTCCAAATGCTGGGTGTGATGGCGGACGCCGAAGACGCCATCGACAAAGCCGCGGCGGCGCTGTGCCGCGCGTTCGCCGTATCGACGGAATCTGACGCAACCGCTTCCACGTCCAGACCCTGACCGCAGACCGCATACCAAGGAGTGACCGTGCCCAAGACCCGCCTGACAGCGACACCTTCATGGCTCAGCAATCGCCGTCCCCGCACTTCGCTCCTGATAGCTGCGTCAACGGTGGTGGTCGCTGCCTCGGTCGCGGCATGCAGCAGCTCGACCTCGACAGCACACAGCTCCGCGTCACCCTCGACGTCCGCGCCGGCTCCTTCTGTCGCCGCATCTGTGGCGTCATCGGCGCCTGCCTCGGCACCGGCGCCCGCTGCGACATCACTAGCAGCATCGGCGCCCGCACCCAGTGCCGGTGCGACCGGCGTCGGCACGGCTCCGGTGACGCTTCAGCTCATGGTCACGACACCGGACGTCGCGCTCTACACCGCTCTCGGCACGGCATTCCACGCCAAGTACAGCAACGTCACTGTGAAAGTGAGCAGCCAGGACTACACCTCGTTGGTGACGAACGCGCCGCGGCTCATCTCGGGCGGCGACGTCCCTGATCTCATCAGGCTCGCGTCGTTCGGCAATCTTGTGAAGGACAATCTGATCACCGACCTAGATCCTTACGCGGCCGCGTATGGCTGGAATCAGTGGCCGCAGTCTCAGTTTGCGTCAACCCGCATCGCGTCGAACGGAACCCAGCGCGGCACCGGCGCGCTCTACGGTGTCGGCCCAGGTTTCGGACTCACGGGTGTGTACTACAACAAGGCGCTTACGGCACAGATCGGCATGACGACGCCGCCGGCAACGCTGGCCGATTTCGAGCAGCTCTTAGCTAAAGCGAAGGCGGCTGGACTGCTCCCGATAATGATCAACGGCAAGGACGGCGGGCAGATCTTCCCGTTGCAAAATCTCGAAATGGACTTTGCGGGTGGCACGGAGCAAGTCGAGAACTGGATCTACGACACGCCTGGGGCAACGATCAATACGCCAGCCACAGTGCAGGCCGCGACCACACTGCAGCAGTGGTCGAAGGACGGCTACCTCCCCTCCGATGTCACGAGCATCGACCAGACCGCGGCGCCGTCTGACTTCGAGTCGGGGAAAGGGGTGTTCTTCCCGAGCGGCAACTGGCAGGCGCCTGGCCTCGACAAGTCCACCCCGGGTAAGTTCGGCTTCTTCCTCTTCCCGCCAAGTACGGCCGGAGGGTCGTTCTCCGCCATGACTGCAACGGACCTGTTGGCGATCCCGACCAAGTCGAAGAACGCTGCCGTTGCTGCGGCGTTCCTCAACTTCATTCAAGTCGACCCGGGAGCCCGCCAGGACACCTTGACCTTGGGTGGCGTCGTGCCCGCTGGTCCGGCGGGTGCAGGTGCGCCGACCGCAACGGCCGGGTCGGTAGTCGACGCTACTGTCAGCTCGTTCCAACAGCTCGTCAAGAGCAACGGCCTCGCCGATTTCTTGGCAAACGCCACTGCATCCATTCAGGTCAATACTTTGCTCCCACAGAGTCAGCTACTGATGGCTGGAAAGACATCTCCTGCGGCCTTCGCTACAAAGCTCCAATCGGATTACGCGAGCTCGCTGGGCAACTAGAGGAATGACGCTGACGGCCTCACACGGCATTGCGGTTGACGGCTCGGAACGTGTCACGAGCCGTCATCCGCGGAACCGGCGGAGGCGAAGGCGGATTGGACTGCTATGGGTCGCACCAGCGGCGGCCGTGTACGCGTTGTTTGTGTTGTATCCGCTCGCCCAGACGGTGCGATATTCCTTCTACAATTGGGACGGATTCGGCGCGCTCACACCCGCTGGGTTGTCGAACTATCGGAATCTCTTCAGCAACCCAGAACTATTCGACTCACTCGTTCATGCCTTCGTTCTGATCGCCTTCTTTACTGTGCTGCCCGTCGGGCTCGGACTCGTCGCCGCCGCGTTCATGCGCGAGCTCGCCGCCGGCGCGTTTAGTACCACTGCGCGGGTGGTGCTCTTCGTACCGCAGGTACTGCCGCTGGTCGGTGCTGGCATCGCATGGACGTGGATGTATTCGTCGGATGGCCTGATCAACCAAGTACTGCGACTGATCGGTCTGGGATCTCTGACGCGAGCATGGCTTGGCGACTTCAACACCGCGTTGCCGGCCGTCGGCATCATCGGCACCTGGGTGGCGCTCGGCTTTTGCACCATCCTGCTGTTGTCGGGAACCAGCAAGCTTGATCCCGCACTCTACGAAGCGGCGCGCATTGATGGAGCCGGGCGACTGAGAGAGTTCCTCGCCATCACCTTGCCAGGGTTGCGTCGCGAGGTCGTTGTGTGCGTGACCGTGACGGTGATTGCGGCACTCGCAAGTTTCGACGTTATCTACGTGTCAACGTCGGGAGGCCCTGGCTACCAGACGATGGTCCCTGGCGTCGAGATCTACCGGCTCACGTTCCTCGATCAGAAGGTTGGCCAGGCGTCGGCACTCGGAGTGTTTCTTGCCCTCCTGGTGCTGGTCGTGATCGTGCCCATCCAACGGTTCGGACGCGAGCCATGAGCGTCCCGGTCGCGCGCACGTCGAGCGTCACGAGAAACGGCACGCTTCTCGTTTTCATGCTCTTCACGGCGCTGCCGCTCTTGAGCATGTTCTCCACCGCGCTCGCACCGGACGGTTCTACTCCCCGAGGGTTGTCATGGCCTCGACATCCGCACTGGCACAACTTCGTTGCGGCCTGGAACACCGCGAACATGCTCAGCCTGCTGAAGTCGAGCACGCTGATCGTTCTTGGCGTCGTCCCTGCCTCGGTGATATTGGCAACCTTGGCTGGCTACGGCCTCGCGAAGCTAAATGTTCCAGGCGGCAAGTATCTGTACGCCTTGTTCCTGCTCGGCTTGACGTTGCCCCTGGAGGCCTTGATAACGCCGCTGTATTACCAGTCCAGATCGCTCGGGCTTTTCGGTACCCGCTGGGCGATCATCTTGCCGTTGATCGGCATCTACATGTCGTTCGGTGTGTTCTGGATGCGGACACACTTTCTTGCCACCCCACCCGAGCTCGATGAGGCGGCCCAGCTCGATGGTGCATCGACGACGCAGGCCTTCAGACGGATCCAACTGCCGCTCGCGGCGCCGGCATGGTCGTCGCTAACGATCCTGTTCTTCCTGTGGACGTGGAACCAGTTCTTGCTCGCACTCGTGCTGGTGAGCAATCCGAACCAGCGCACCATGGCCGGAGGTCTCGGGGTGTTCCAAGGGCAGTACGGCACCGACACCGTGCTGCTCTGCGCGGCCTCGCTGTTGATAATGACGCCATCGCTCTTCGTCTTCGTCGTCTTTCAACGCCATTTCGTCAAGGCCCTCTTGCAGGGAACGATCAAGTAGCGTTGCAAGGCGCCGTCGAGGCTACTCGGTTCGCATTCGACTGCGGTTCAGGATTCAGTCGACGCTTGCTCGAGCAGCGAGGCGAACAGTTCATAGGCACGGGTTAGGTGTGCGTGGCACACACTGACGTCCCACACGCTAACTGAATCTGCGGATATCCCCGTCGCTCGTCATGGTGCACCGTTGCTGGCTCACGAGAAGGAGTAGGTGTGCCGCAGTCTCGTTCACGGCGAGCATTTGATTGAAGGGGTCAAGTTCGGCAAAGCTGCGCGATCGGCGCGTCCAGGTCAGTACCTGTGCGACTTCATAGGCCGTGGTGGCTCCCGCGCGGACTGCCGACTCTGTCGCGTCGAGCCTGGCCCCGTGATGGTCGACCAACTCATCGACGCGTGCATGCACGCTGTCGGTGACCGGACCGTGCGCCGGCAGCAGGCGGGCGTCTGGCAGTTCGCGCATCGTTGCCAGGGACTTCAAGAAGTCTCGCAGCGGATTGGTCATCGCGACAGCTTCAAAACCGATTGAGGGCGTAATCGTTGGCAGGACATGATCGCCGGCGAATAGTTGCGCTCTGGGCGCATCATGAAACACCAGATGTCCGATCGTGTGACCTGGCGTTGCGATCGCGTCGAGCGTTCTCCCAGCGAGCTCGATCCGACCCGGGAGTAACCATCCGTCCGGCGTTTCCCAAACAGCGGGAGCCTGGGCGAAGAAGAGCTTCCGGATGGCATCAACGAGGTCAGCGGCGCCGTTTCGCCGCAGTTCATCGAGGTTGGCCATGGCGGTGACTTGGTCTGACTTCATGATGTTGCTGAGCGACTGCCGCTCGCCGGCCCCAAGCGAGAGCACTGATCCGAAGTCTCGCCTCAGCAAGACGCCAAGCGTGTAGTGGTCGCGGTGGATGTGGGTGACCAGGATGTGGTGGATATCGCTCATCCGCCGCTCAACTAGAGCGAGAGCCTGCGCCAGTTGCGCGCGTGCCTGCGGGATCGCCCATCCGGAATCGATCAAGCCAACGCCTGCGTCGTCGAGCACGGCGTAGACGTTGACAGCACGCAGACCGTCGTTCGGCAGCGGCAGCGGAATTCGGAACAACCCAGGAGACACTTCGAACGCTCCCGGCGACGTCCAATCCGCGGCACCCTCGACATCCCGGTGCACAGGTGCCCAGCTCCTCCCGACCGACTGCAGCCTCGTCGACCGTCGCACTGTACCGATGCCCGAGCGCACATCCTTTCCGCGGCAGCAGCGCCTGAGTTACGGCATGCGTTCGTACGCCCCCAATGTCAGGAGGTCGCCGAACGCGCGACGGTGCTCACCATTCGTAGAAGCCCTTCCCCGTCTTTCGGCCGAGTTCTCCGGCGGCCACCTTCTCGCGCAGGAGTTGAGGTGGTTCGAAACGCGGGCCAAGTTCACCAGCGAGGTGCTCGGCGATCGCGAGTCGGATGTCAAGCCCGACAATGTCCGTCGTTTTCAGCGGACCGGTCGGGTGGCGATAGCCGAGCGTCATCGCGGTATCAATATCTCCCACCGTGGCAACGCCTTCCTCAACCATGCGGATGGCCTCGAGTGCGAGGGCGACACCAAGTCGCGTAGACGCGAAGCCAGGTGTGTCGGAGACGGTGATCGCCGTCCTGCTGAGATCGGCTACCCACTGCCGGGCGGACGCGACAACGGTGGCGTCGGTCCGGCGACCAACGACGAGTTCGACCAGCTCACTGCTCGGGACGGGGTTGAAGAAGTGCAAACCGAGGAAACGGGTCGGGTCTGGGAGTTGGCTGGCGATCTCGTCGATGGACAATGAACTGGTGTTGGTGGCGAGTATCGCATTGGGGGCCACAGCCGCCGCCGCGGTGAGTACCTCGACCTTCAGCTGGCTCACTTCGGGGACAGCTTCAATAACCAGTAGGACGTCGGTGAGTGCGGCGCAGTCGGTTGTAACGCGGAGCCGGTTGAAAATGTCGTTGACGTCTTCATGCAGCGTTCCGCGTTGGTGAGCCTTTGTCAGAGTTGACATGACCGCGGCTTCTGCTTGTCTCGCGCGGTCGTCGCCACTCTCGACGATGGTGACTCGTGATCCGCCTACGAGGAAGATGTGTGCGATGCCGACGCCCATGCGGCCTCCGCCGTAGACGCCGACGCGATTGGGGAGAGACATCAGTCGGGATTCTTTCTGTTGAGGAAGGTGGTCATTCGGTCGCGCGTCTCGTCGGTCTCGAAGGGGATCGCCTGTGGAGCGATCGGGGTCACGGTCGTTCCAGTAGCAGTGCGGAACCCTGCCCGACGCCCACGCACATCGTGGCCAGACCTCGCTTCGCGCCGGTCCGTTCCAATCTGCCGAGCAGGGTGACCACGAGTCGCGTTCCTGAGCAGCCGAGAGGGTGGCCGAGTGCAATGGCGCCACCTTCGGCGTTGACGATGTCGGCGTTCAGATCGAGATCGCGTATGCAGGCCAGCGCCTGCGACGCGAACGCCTCGTTCAACTCGATCGCATCGAGGTCGGCGATGGTCCACCCCGATCGGGCGAGCACTTTGCGGGTGGCCGGAACTGGGCCGATGCCCATGATGGCCGGGTCGACTCCAGCGTTTGCAGTGGCCACTAGCCGGGCCTTAGGTGTGAGCCCGTGTTCGGTGATGAACCGCTCGCTGGCGACGACGACAGCTGCCGCACCGTCGTTGAGGGAGCTTGAGTTGCCGGCCGTCACGACGCCGTCTGGACCGTTGACCGGTCGGAGCAGCGAAAGAGCCTCGAGCGTGCAGTCTGCGCGCGGGCCCTCGTCAACCGTGAACTGGGATGTCTCGCCGCGGCCTTGGACGCTGACCGGCACGATCTCGGCGTCGAAGCGCCCGTTCTTGATCGCGTCACGCGCGCGCTCGTGGGAGCGCAGCGCGAACGCGTCGAGATGATCGCGGGTCAGACCCCATTGGGTAGCGACCCGCTCCGCCGTTTGTGGCATCGACAACGTGACCTCGTCGTCGAACGCCGGATTGGTGAACCGCCATCCGATCGATGTGTCGAACGATGCGCCGGGCTTGCCGAAGGCCTTGCTCGGCTTTTCCGTGACCCACGGGGCGCGGGTCATCGACTCGACTCCGCCGGCCACCACAAGGTCGGCCTCGCCGGCGGCGATCATCTGCCGGGCTATGGCGACGGCCGTGAGTCCTGAGGCGCAGAGCCGATTCACAGTGAAGCCGGATACAGAGGTCGGGAACCCCGCCAGCAGTACCGCCATGCGTGCGACGTTCCGGTTGTCCTCACCCGCCTGGTTCGCCGAGCCGAGGATCACCTCGTCGATGAGGGCGGGGTCGACTCCGGCGCGGCGCACGGCTTCACCGACCACGAGGGCGGCGAGGTCGTCGGGTCGGACGTATGCCAATGCACCGCCGTATCGGCCGATCGCTGTCCGGACGCCGTCCAGGACGAAGGCTTCGGGCATATTGCTGCCTCCTGAACTGACTCGGCTCGCTAGGTGGTTAGGCGTCGAAGTCGACAGTGACTGCGTCAGTGACGGGGTAGCTCTGGCAGGTGAGGATGAAGCCGCGCGCGATCTCGTCGTCGTCGAGGGCGTAGTTGCGTCGCAGGTCGACGTCGCCGTCGGTCAGACGGGCGCGGCACGTTCCGCACACGCCGCCCCTGCACGCGAAGGGTAGGTCGGCCCGGGTAGCCCGGGCACCGTCGAGGATGGTCTGTTCCTTCGACATCGGCGCGATCGTGGTCCGACCGTCGAGAACGATTGTCACAGCGCTGACGTCGCCGTCGATGACGGTTTCCCGCCGATGGAGTGCGGGCGGAGGTACGTCAACGTAGAAGAGTTCGTAGTGGACCTTCTCCTTGGCAATGCCCAGCTCATCGAGAACTGTGCGCGCGTCGGCGATCAGTCCGAACGGTCCGCAAAGCCAGACGTGATCGAGACCGTCGAGTGGGACGAGCGTCGTGAGCAAGCGGCGGATCCGGTCGGCATCGAGGCGGCCCGAGAACAGTTCGACCTCGCGTGGTTCGCGCGAGAGTACGTGCACCAGATCAAGGCGGGCCCCGTAGCGGTTCTTGAGGTCGGCCAGTTCCTCGGCAAACATCACGGAGCGCGTTGTCCTGTTGCCGTACAGCAGCGTCATCTGCGAGTCGGGGTTCGCCAGCACGGATGACGCGATCGAGAGCATCGGCGTGATGCCTGATCCTGCGGCGATGCTGAGGTGTCGCCCAGCCACGGCCGGGTCGGCGCAGAAGCTCCCTCCCGGAGTCTGCACTTCGATGGTGTCGCCGACTCGCACCTCATGGGCCAACCACGTCGAGAAGAGACCGTCCGGGATCTGGCGCACGCCGACTCGCGGTGGCGCTCCCGCCGGAGCGCAGATCGAATACGACCGCCGTTCTTCGTGGCCGTCGATGACGCGACGCAGTGTGAGTGATTGGCCGGCCCGGAAGTCATAGGCCGCTCGGAGATCGTCGGGGACGTTGAAGGTGACCGCCACCGAGTCGTCCGTGAGGCGCTCAACGGCAGCGACCGTCAGCGGGTGGAACACTGCGCGCTGTTTGCGGATGTCGACGTCAGGGCCGGTCAAGGCTCAGATCTCCTTGATGTGCTCGAAGGGTTCGAGACAGGCCGTGCAGCGGTACATCGCCTTGCATGCGGTTGAGCCGAACTCCGAGATGATCTCGACCCGATCGGAGCCACAGCGCGGGCAGTCAAGTGCGCGCCGCGCCGGTATCAACGTGAGGGCGATGCGGCCATGGTGGCGCGGCGCAGGTCCGGGTGTTGAGATGCCGTGTGCGGTGAGAACCTCGCGGCCACGGTCGGTGATCCAGTCGCTAGACCACGGCGGAGTCAGGCTCACGGTGATCGCGACGTCGTCGAATCCGTGGTCGTGCAGGGTGTGGAGGAGGTCGTCGCGCATCGTCGCCATCGCTGGGCAGCCGGAGTACGTCGGGGTGATCGTGACAACGACGCGGCCGGTGTCGTCGACCTCGATGTCGCGCAGGACGCCGAGGTCCTCCAACGTCAGCATCGGCAGTTCCGGGTCGGTGACCTGTGCGGCAAGTTCACGCACGATCTGCACAGTCGGCTTCGCCGCGATGGTCATGCGATCACCAGCGTCCGGACGGGTGGGCACGTGCCACAACTTGCATCTCGGCGAGAAGGACGCCCATCGCTTCGGTGTGCCGCCCGTCGCGGCCCGTCCCGTTGTTCACCGCTCCGGTAATCGGGACGTCGGGACGCCCGACGCCGCTGACGGAGAACACCCGCTCCAGCAACGCACCGACCTCGTCGCGAACACGGGCTGGATCAACTCCGACGCCTTGGTGCGCAGCAGTCTGCTCAACCCGGTGGGTACGGAAAAGCTCGTCGTACAAGGGCCACACGAGCGCGAGGGCGGCCAGCAGGCGGCGGCGGGACTCGTCGGTACCGCGGCCCAGCGTAAGGAACCACCGAGCGGCGTAGTCGCGGTGGTAGGTGAGTTCCTTCACGCCCTTGACCGCAATCGCCGACAGCACCGGGTCGCGACTGTCCGCGAGCCGTTGCATGAGCGCGAGCCGGTAAGTCGAGAAGATCAACAGACGCGCGATCGTCGCAGCGAAATCGCCTATGTCGGGTTCGACAAAGCGGACGTTGCGAAAGCCCGACTCATCGCGGAAAAACGCCAGCGCATCCTCGGCCGGCACTGGCGACCCGGCGGGAAGCACCGGCACGAGGCTAGCGTCGGCTGCCGCTGCGCGAGCGAGCAACAGCCGGGCCTGACCGAGTAGATCAAGCGCGATGTTGGAGAGGGCGATGTCCTCTTCGAGGTCTGGTGCGTTGCTAGCCCATTGGGAGAGGCGGTGGGAGTAGATCAGCGCATCGTCGCCAAGCATCAGACAGTACTGCGCCAATGCGGCGGCATCGACGTCGTCGGCGATCGTTGTGTCGACGCCCGCGAGCGGGTCTTCGAAATCGGTGCCGAACGCCCACCGAGAGTCGTCCCCGTCCAACAGGCCGTCGTACACGGACCGGTAGTCGGCATCGTGATCGTGCACGTGACTCATCTACTGGCCCTTACATGTGCGGAACGTCGTCGGGGATGACGTAGAACGTCGGATGCCGGTAGACCTTGTCGCCAGCGGGCGCGAAGAGGGGATCCTTCTCGTCAGGACTCGATGCGACGATCAGGTCAGCACGGACGGCCCAGATGCTCACGCCTTCGTTGCGGCGGGTGTAGACGTCGCGGGCATGCAGGAGCGCCATTTCGTCGTCGGCTGCATGCAGCGACCCGACGTGCACGTGGTTCAGGCCCCGCTTGCCGCGCACGAAGATCTCGTAGAGAGGCCACTCGTCGTGCACTTGCTGCGTCATGACACGTCGTGCCTGGCTGCGAAAGCCGTCGCCGCTTCACGCACCCAAGCGCCTTCATCGTGAGCACGTTTGCGATGGGCGATGCGCTGCGCGTTGCAGGGGCCTGCGCCCTTCACGACGGCGTAGAACTCATCCCAATCGGGCTGGCTGAAGTCGTAGTGGCCGCGCTCGTCGTTCCAGACCAGATGCGGGTCGGGCAGGGTGACGCCCAACGCCTTCGACTGTGGGACGGACATGTCGACGAACTTCTGGCGCAGCCCGTCGTTGGTATCGCGTTTGATACCCCAGGCCATTGATTGCTCGGTATTGGGTGAGTCAGCATCCGGTGGGCCGAACATCATCAACGCCGGCCACCAGAACCGGTCCACCGATTCCTGCACCATGGCGCGCTGTTCATCTGTGCCGCGCATCATCGTCGCTAGCAACTCATAGCCCTGTCGCTGGTGGAAGGACTCTTCCTTGCAGATCCGGATCATCGATCGACCGTACGGACCATACGATGTGCGGCAGAGCGGCACCTGGTTGGCGATCGCCGCACCGTCGACGAGCCATCCGATGGTGCCGACATCGGCGTAGGACAGAGTCGGGTAGTTGAAGATCGACGAGTACTTCTGCTGACCGGAGATCAGCTTCTCGGTGAGCTCGAGCCGTGACACCCCGAGCGTCTCGCACGCGGAGTAGAGGTAGAGGCCGTGGCCGGCCTCGTCCTGCACCTTGGCGAGCAGGATGGCTTTGCGGCGCAGGCTGGGGGCCCGGGTGATCCAGTTGCCCTCCGGCTGCATCCCGATGATTTCCGAATGCGCGTGTTGGGCGATCTGTCGTACGAGTGTGGCGCGGTACTTCTCCGGCATCCAGTCCCGTGGTTCGATCCGGTCATTGCGCGCGATGATGTGCTCGAACGTCTCAAGTAGTTCGCGGTCGGCAGCTTCGGCAGCTGATGTCACCGGCGGCGCCGTCATTTTTCCTCCGCAGAAAGCCGACGAACCATTTTACAGACCTATCGGTCAGTAACTACTGTGGCAGACACAACGACTCAGCGCAACGAAAGGTCCGCCTGTGAGTGCACTCCTCGAAAGCTACAGCGCCGGATCCTGGTTTCGCGCCGCCGACAAGGGATCGGCTCTGCTGGATGCGAGCACTGGTGAGGAGATCGCGCGTGTCTCCGCCACCGGTCTTGATCTTGCGTCGATGGTCGATCACGCACGCACGACGGGCGGACCGGCGCTACGTGCGTTGACGTTCCATCAGCGTGCCGGCCTGCTCAAGGCGATGGCGAAGGAGCTTGATGCTCACAAGGACGAGTTCTACACGCTGTCGTCGCGCACCGGCGCCACCCTGCGCGATTCGATGGTTGACATAGACGGCGGGATCGGCGCCGTCTTCTCCTACGCCTCGAAGGGGGTGCGCGAACTCCCGAACGACACAGTTGTGCTGGACGGCAAGCCCGAGAGGCTCGGCCGCGAGGGCACCTTCGTCGGGCAGCACGTGTACACCTCGCGCCCCGGGGTCGCGGTACAGATCAACGCCTTCAACTTCCCCGTGTGGGGAATGCTCGAGAAGCTCGCCCCGGCGTTCCTGGCCGGCGTCCCATCGATCGTCAAGCCGGCCAGCCAGACCGCCTACCTCACTGAGCTCGTGGTGCGCCGGATCATCGACTCCGGCTTCCTCCCCGAGGGATCACTGCAGCTGCTCTGCGGCAGCCCGGCACCCTTGCTCGAAGAGCTCGGTGCTCAGGACTCGATCGCCTTCACTGGCTCCGCGGCCACTGGCGCGCTGCTGCGTCAGCACCCGTCCGTCCTGCGCAGGGGCGTCCGGCTCGGTGTCGAGGCCGACTCGCTGAACTGCTCGATCCTCGGACCCGATGTGACGGCTGACGACCCTGAGTTCGAACTCTTCGTCAAAGGCATCGTCACCGAGATGACCGTGAAGGCCGGGCAGAAGTGCACGGCGATCCGCCGCATCATCGCGCCGCACCCAATCGCCGATGCTGTCGTCGACGCGGTCTCAGCGAAGCTTGCGAAGATCACTGTCGGCATCCCGACAAGCGACGGCGTTCGCATGGGAGCTCTGGCCAGCCTCGGGCAGCGCGATGAGGTGCGCAGGGCCGTGCAAGCCTTGCAACTCTCGTCGACGATCGTGTTCGGTGACCCGAACTCCGTCGATGTGATCGATGCCGATGCCGAGCGGGGCGCCTTCATGTCCCCGGTTCTGTTACGCGCTGTCGTCGGCGCGAACGAACCGCATGACATCGAGGCCTTCGGGCCAGTGTCTACAGTGCTGACCTACGGCGACCTTGACGAGGCGATCGCCCTCGCTGCGCGCGGTCACGGCAGCCTCGTCGGTTCCCTGGTCACTCACGATCCCGCTGTCGCCAGGGCAGTGACGCTCGGAGTCGCGCCCTGGCACGGCCGGATCCTGGTGCTGGATCGCGACGATGCCGCGGAGTCGACCGGACACGGTTCGCCGCTGCCAATGCTCGTGCACGGCGGACCCGGTCGGGCCGGTGGTGGCGAGGAACTCGGTGGCATCCGCAGCGTCTTGCACCACATGCAGCGCACCGCTATCCAGGCGTCCCCCGACATGCTCACGGCGATCACCGGGCAGTGGACGGCGGGTTCGCACCGCACCGAGACCGACGTCCACCCGTTTCGCAAGAGCCTCGCCGACCTCGCGATCGGCGACACCATCTGGTCGGCCGCACGGACGATCACGCGCGCCGACATCGAGCACTTTGCTGAGTTCACTGGTGATGCCTTCTACGCCCACACCGACCCCGAGGCGGCTGCACGCAACCCGCTGTTCGGTGGAATCGTCGCGCACGGCTACCTGGTCGTCTCGATGGCGGCGGGTCTGTTTGTTGAGCCGAACCCAGGCCCGGTGCTCGCGAACTTCGGCGTCGATAACTTGCGCTTCCTGACCCCGGTAAAGCCGAACGACACGATCTCTGTCGTGCTGACGGTCAAGCAGATCACCCCGCGTACGGGCGCCGACTACGGCGAAGTCCGGTGGGATGCGGTGGTCACCAATGCCGACGGCAGTCCGGTGGCGACCTACGACGTGCTGACCCTCGTCGCCAAGACGTGGCCGGAGGGCTGAGGGGCCCGCCCCTCGACGTCCGCCCGATTGATCTAGGTTGACTCAGCGACCGTCGAAGGTCGGAGTTTCCTTTGCAAGGAAGGCTGCGACCGCGCGCTGGTGATCGCTCGTGATTCCGAGCCGACGCTGGGCCGCGGCCTCTGCGGAAAGGGCATCGCCCAGCGACGATGACGCAGCGGTATGGAGTAGCGCCTTCGACTCGGCGTAGGCCCGCGTCGGACCTGCCGCCAAACGCTGGGCCAAATCTTGAGCGCATGACAGCACCTCATCGGGCGGAGCGACGATGCCGCTGAATCCCCACGCCACGGCCTGCTCGGTACCGAACGTCGACCCCAGTAGCACCAACTCGCTCGCACGAGATTCCCCAACCGCTCGCACGAGCGTCGCCGATAGTCCCGAGTCGCAGGTCAACCCGATCGCGGTGAAGGCGGTACGGAACGTCGCCGACGAGGAGAGCACGCGCAGGTCGCAGGCGAGAGCGAACCCGAGGCCGGCACCGACGCAGGCTCCGCTGACCGCAGCGATCACCGGCTTCGGCATCGTCGCAATGTGGACGACGATCGGGCGGTAGTGCTCGTCGACTGTGTCGAGCGCAGTAGAAGGATCGGCGCGCAGCGCTTCAGCGTGCTCAGCGAGATCCTGGCCGGAACAGAATGTGGAGCCCGCGCCGGTGAGCACGACGGCGCGGATTGTGAGGTCGGCCGAGACGGCGGCGAGCGCCTCCAGTAGGGCGACCTTGGTGGCCCGGTCGAGCGCATTGCGTCGGTCAGGGCGATTGATCGTGACGGTAGCGACCGCGGCCTCACGATCAACCAGCACAGGCGCGGCAGTGTTCGTCATCGCAGAACCTCCCGGGATCGGTCAGCGCGCGGGTCGTTGGTCGACGATGCGGCGCATCTTTCCGACCGACCTTTCGACGGTGTTCGGTTCGACGACGTCCACGCCAATCGTGACCCCAATCGAGTTCTTCACGCGCCGGATGAGCAGCGCACCTGCCTCCGTCGCCGCATCGACGTTCACCTGCTCACGGCGCTCGACACGCACTGTCATGGAATCGAGGTTCCCGGCGCGGGTCAGTACGCACTGAAAGTGCGGCGAGAGTTCCTGGATGGCGAGGATGAGTTCCTCGATCTGGGTCGGGAAGAGATTGACGCCCCGCAGGATGATCATATCGTCGGTGCGACCGGTGATCTTCTCGATACGGCGCATGGTGCGAGATGTTCCGGGCAGCAGTCGCGTGAGGTCGCGCGTGCGATAGCGGATGATCGGCATCGCCTGTTTCGTGAGCGAGGTGAAGACCAGTTCCCCCTCCTCGCCGTCCGGCAGCACCGCGTCCGTGATGGGGTCGATGATCTCGGGGTAGAAGTGGTCCTCCCAGACCGTCAACCCGTCCTTTGTCTCTACGCATTCGCTTGCAACGCCCGGGCCGATGACCTCCGACAATCCGTAGATGTCGACGGCATGCATGTCGAGACGGTTCTCGATCTCGCGACGCATGTCGTTGGTCCATGGCTCAGCACCAAAGATCCCTACCTTCAGCGATGTGGAACGCGGATCGATCCCCTGGTGCTCCATCTCGTCGATGATGGAGAGCATGTAGGACGGCGTCACCATGATCAGATCGGGTTCGAAGTCCCGGATGAGTTGCACTTGGCGTTCCGTCATTCCCCCGGAGACCGGCACCACGGTGCAGCCGAGTTTCTCGGCGCCGGCGTGCGCACCTAGGCCGCCGGTGAAAAGGCCGTAGCCATACGCGTTGTGCAATATGTGGCCGCGGCGTCCGCCCGCTGCACGGATGCTCCGCGCGACGACGCTCGCCCACATGTCGAGGTCATCGGTCGTATAGCCGACGACGGTGGGTTTACCGGTCGTGCCTGAGGACGCATGAATGCGTGCGACCTGCTCGCGTGGCACGGCGAACATCCCGAACGGGTAGTTGTTGCGCAGGTCGGCCTTCGTGGTGAACGGCAGCTTCGCCAGATCATCCAGCGCCTTCACGTCGTCGGGGTGCAACCCGGCCGCCGCGAAAGACGATCGATAGTGCGCCACGTTGTCGTACGCGTGGCGTACCGACCACCGAAGCCGCTCAAGCTGTAGGGCCTGAAGTTCGTCGACCGACGCGGTCTCGATCGATTCAAGATCACCCGGGCGGGGGCTGAGATCCTGCATCGATACTCCTTGGCTCGAGTTGCGTCACATTAATGACCGAGCGGTCAGGTGGTCAAGACAGGCTTCAACGCTTCGCTAGACCATCGAAGGCGATGCTGGAAACAGATCGGGCCAGCGCGCGGGCGTCAATAGGACCGTCGGGTTGATACCACTCGACGAGCGAATTGACGGTGCCGAAGAGCAGTCGACTGATGACCTCCGGTGGTATGTCGTCACGCAGTTCGCCTTCGTCGACCGCTGCTTGCACAAGGGCTGCGACCTTGGCGCTGATCACGCGGCGGCGCTTGAGCGCGGCGAGTTCGAGTTCGCTGTTTCCGCGAACGCGAAGAAGCAGAGTGACTGCGGGAAGGTGCTCGGCGAGGATCAGCACGGACTGCTCGAGCGCAGTTCTCAACCGTTCGTGCGCGCTCATACCTTCGTCAGAGACGGCGCTGTCGACCGCGGTGCTCAATCCATCGAGTGCCTCGTCTAGGGCAGCGGCAAGGAGAAATTCCTTGCTCGGCACATGGTGGTAAATGGCTGACTTCGTCAGCCCGAGGCCCTTGGCTAGATCACCGATACTGGTGGCGTCGTAGCCCTTTGCGATAAACATCTCGATTGCGCGTCGAAGGACCGTGGCCTGGTCATAGCCGGGTCGACCCCGACGCGCTGGTGCGTGAACGTCCGCAGGGTCAGCCATGGGGAGATGGTCCCACGCGCAGCGCATCGATTTGAGCGGCGCGCATGAGGAGCCCGCCGCCTTAGCCGGCTCTCGCCACAATCAGTGCGATCTGGTCCATAATTGCGGCTAGCGTCTTCAGTAGTCGTTCCGAGCCGAGAAACCGCTTGGAGGCAACAGATGTGCGCCGCTCGAGAATCTGACCCCACCGTGTCGACCGGTTCGCGTCGCCGGCCGCGGCTCGTGGAGGAGCGGCTGGACCATCAGTCGACGGCGCTTAGCGGGTTGAGCGGCGGGTGGGACGACGTTACCGAACTGCTGGAGCAAGCGCGCCATTGCGCGGAAGCCGACGAGGCGAGCCTGCTGTTGTTGGACAACCTCGGCACGACCTTGGTCCCGGTGGCGGCAGTTGGTTTGGATCGCACGGAGCGTTCCGGTTTCCGGGTACCCGTCGGAGCCGGGTTTGCAGGGCGGGTCGCGGCGACAGGCGGTCCCGTGATCCTGACGGAGGTCAAGCCAGAAACTGTGCTTAACCCGGCGATCCACCGGGCCGGCATCAAGTCTTTGCTCGGCGTTCCGGTTTCGGGGCCGGCCGGGATGCTGGGGGTACTGCATGTCGGATCGATTACCGAACGGGCTTTCACCGAGAACGACACGATCCAACTGGAGCAACTCGCCCGCGAACTGGCGACCGAAGTGTTGCGCCGACGCGCTAGCGAGGAGCACATTGCCGCGCTCGCGTTACAGCGCAGCCTCTTACCTACCGCACCTGTTGTGGAAGGCCTCGACGTTGCGGCGCGCTATGTACCTGCCGATGGCGACCTCGGCGGGGACTGGTACGACCTGTTTCGGTTGCCTGGTGAGCGAATCGGGATAGTGATGGGTGACGTCGCCGGCCATGGCCTGCCTGCGGCGGTCATCATGGGACGGCTGCGGAGCGCCCTTCGCGCCTATGCGCTCGAGCATGAGGATCCCGCGCACGTCTTGCGTCTTCTCGACATGAAGATCTCCTACTTTGAGGCCGGGGCGGTCGCGACCGTCCTCTATGCAGTGGCCGAGCCGCCGTACACCCACTTGTTGGTCAGCTCAGCCGGGCACCTGCCGCCGTATCTGGTAACGGCCGATGGCTCAGCGGGACCAACCGACGTCCCGCCCGACCCGCCACTCGGCGTCCGTTCTGCCTCCGATGATCCATTGGCCCGGCACGTTGTCACCGTGCAGCTGCCCGCTGGGGCCTCGTTGTGCTTGTTCACTGACGGCCTGGTCGAGCGCCGGCCCCTCGGCGACGACGTCGAAGCAGATCAGCTCGACGACGGTATGAGTCGCCTCGCCCGCGCATTGCGGCCCGGTGACGCGGAGGCGGCCTGTGACGCCGTCCTCAATGAGCTCGTCGGCGACGACATCACCGAAGATGACATCGCGCTCTTGGTGCTGCGGCCGCTGCGCTGTTGACAGGCTCAAGTTCCGAGGCGAACCGTGGCTTCGGTACGGTCCGGAGTGACTCCGAACAGCGCTTCATCGTCGGCGAAAGACACCCGGTACTCGCCGTAGAAACCACGAACGCGGATGCGCCCTTGGGCGTCGGCCTGTAGAGCCAAGCCCTATCATCAGCCAGCCCCAGTAGTTGATTGCTTGCACGCTCGGGCAGGTCACGGCCTGCACATTCGGAGGTCCCGACGGCCGCACCATCTACATCACGACGTCACGCCTCGACCTCGGCGCAAACGCTGAGCCGGACGCCGGGGCGGTGTTCGCGGCGGAGGTCGGAATTCGCGGCCGCACACAGTATGCCTTCGCGGGTTGAGGGCACAGCGCGAGTGACGAGTGCTCAGCCGGATCGCACGGGTTGGCGAAGCACGCCGTCCACACGCTGTGGGATCCCCCAGGGGTTGGCGTCGAGCAGGCTCGGCGGCAGCAACGACTCGGGCAGGCTCTGGTAGCTCACGGGCCGCAGGAACCGGCTGATCGCGGCGGTCCCCACCGATGTCGTCTGCGACGAGGTTGCCGCCGGATACGGGCCTCCGTGCTGCATCGCATACGTGACCGACACTCCGGTCGGCCACCCGTTCCAGAGCACCCGACCTGCGTGCTGCGCAAGCGTCTCTAGCAGTGGGGGCGCGATCGCGTCGGTGTCGTTGCCGTGCACCGTTGCGGTCAGCTGGCCGGAGAACGCCTCCGCAGCCGCTAGCAGGTCGGCCTCGTCGCCATATTCGACAAGCAACGCGGCCGGACCGAATCTCTCCTCGGTGAGGCGGGGTGCGTCCGCGAGCAGCGCCGCCATCGTCGTGCGCGCGATGCTCGGTGCCGCACCGCCGGCGATCGTCTTTCCGCGCACGAGCATCTCGACGTCCGGGTGTGCCTCCAGATCGGCGAGTGAATGCTCGAAACCGTCGGCCAGTCGCTGGTTCAGCATCAGTGCAGTGCCGATCTCCGCGGCCGCGGCAGCGACCAGGCTGACGATGAGACTGCCTGCAGGCACGAACAGCACTCCGGGCTTTGTGCAGAACTGTCCGACGCCGAGGCTCATCGAGGCAGTGAAGCCAGACGCGATCGTCTCTGAACGCGCCGCCGCAGCTGAGCGCGTGACAAAGGCGGGGTTGACGCTGCCGAGTTCACCGTAGAACGGAATCGGCGTTGGGCGTCCGACAGCGAGGTCGAACAGCGCTCGACCGCCCGCGATCGATCCGGTGAACGATGCAGCCTTGATACGAGGATCGGTGACGAGCATCCGACCGACCTCCTCACCGGACACCAAGGCGAAGGTTCCGGCTGGTGCCGCTGCCTTTTCGAGGGTCTCGATGACGATCTCCGAGGTAGCGACCGACAGGCGGGGATGACCAGGGTGCGCCTTCACGATCACCGGTGATCCTGCGGCGAGCGCTGAGGCCGTGTCGCCTCCGGCGACGCTGAATGCGAACGGGAAATTGCTCGCCGCGAAGACGGCGACCGGCCCAAGCGGGCGAAGAATCCTCCGCAGATCCGGTCGCGGACCCATGCCCCACTTGTCGTCTGCGTGGTCGATGGTGGCCTCGAGAAACTCACCGTCCCTGACGACGGAAGCGAACAGGCGGAGCTGGAACGTAGTCCGCTTCAGCTCTCCGGTCAGCCGGCCGGCGCCGAGATGCGTCTCCTCGTCCGCCAACGACACGAGACGTTCGGCGGCGCCGTCGAGCGCACCGGCGATGTCGTCGAGCCAACTCGCACGTTCGTCAAGTGCGGTCGTTGACAGGACGTCGACAGCGTGGCTCGCGGCGTCGATCACGCTGTCCATGCGCGCGATGTCGGCCTCATGCCCCATCAGGTCACCGCTCTTTGCATCGCTCGATCAGATCCGACGACGACCACCGGGTTCACCAGCGTGCCGACGCCGGCGATGTCGATGGTCACGATGTCGCCGGCCGCGAGGGTGAAGTGGTCCCCTGGCACGATGCCGGTGCCAGTGAGCAGCACGACGCCGATGGGAAATTCGAGTGCGGTTGTCAGCCAACCGGCGAGCTCTTGCGGCGTGCGGGCCATCGCAGAGGTCGATGTCGCGCCGCGGAAGGCAATCGCGTCGTCGCGGCTGACGGTGAGTGTGATGTCGAACGGGCCGTCGACAAGCCAGGCCGGGACGATCGCCGGTCCGAGCGCACAGCTACGGTCGTAGATCTTCGCCTGCGGTAGGTACAGCGGGTTAGCGCCCTCGATCGACCGGCTGCTCATGTCGTTCCCAACGACGTAGCCGAACAGCTCGCCTGCGCTGTTGAGCACGAGGCCAAGCTCCCCTTCGGGTGCGTTCCAGGACGAGTCGGCGCGGATGCCGACGGGCTCGCCGGCGGCGACCACGCGAGACGCGGGGGCCTTGAAGAACAGTTCGGGTCGATCGGCCACGTAAACGCGGTCGTAGATGGTGCCATCGATCGACTCGTCGACGCGTCCGTCCCTGCTGCGCTCGTACGTGACGCCGGCGGCCCAGACCTCTTGATCGTCGATCGGTGCCAGCACGGGAATATCACCGATGACGGAGACGGCCGCGCCGGAGATGGCTGCATCGAACCGGTCGCGCGCTTCGCCAAGCGGCATCGCCAGTAGCTCCGCAAGACCGATCTCAAGTACATGGTCGCCGTCGCCATTGCGCACGACCCAGCGGGACCCGGTGGGGGTTCGCAGACGGAGCAAACCTGCTGGTGCAGGACCGACCGGCGTCGCGTCAGTGTGATTCACGTGCGACCGCCGATCCGCTATGCCCGACGAGGAAATCGAGGTCGACGCCGGTATCTGCCTGCTGGACGTGAGCCACGTACAACTGCTCCCAACCACGACGCGGCCTGGCGAATCCGTCGACCAGTGCCGCCGGGGGTTGCCGCCGTTCGAGCTCTTCAGTCGGGACGTCGAGATGCAGGCGCCGCGCCGGTACGTCGAGCTCGATCATGTCGCCGTCCTGCACCAGCGCGAGCAGCCCTCCGGCCGCAGCCTCGGGCGCTACATGCAACACGACCGTGCCGTACGCCGTCCCGCTCATACGACCGTCGCACACACGCACCATGTCACGCACGCCCCTCTCCAATAGTTTGCGTGGAAGCGGCAGGTTCGCCACCTCTGGCATGCCCGGGTAGCCCTTCGGGCCGCAGCCTCTCAGCACAAGCACCGAGTTTTCGTCGACGTCGAGGGCGGGGTCGTCGATGCGCTGATGCAGATCCTCGACAGAGTCGAAGACGACGGCCGGCCCGCGATGCACGAGCAGTTCGGGTGAAGCGGCCGCGGGCTTGACGATGGCACCCAACGGGGCGAGATTGCCTCGTAGCACAGCGATTCCGGCGTTTTGCAACAGTGCCTGATCCCGTGGCCGGATGACATCGGCGTCCCAGATCGGCTTGTCGTCGAGGTAGTCGACCAGCGGTTTGCCCGTCACCGTGATGGCCTCAGGTGCGAGCAGGTCACGAACCTGGCTCAACACAGCGAGTAACCCGCCTGCGCGGAACAGATCCTCCATCAGATAGGTACCTGC
Organism: uncultured Actinomycetes bacterium; assembly: GCA_963809135.1. GTDB lineage: Bacteria > Actinomycetota > Actinomycetes > Acidothermales > Acidothermaceae > PALSA-607. The sequence continues at coordinate 189,841 of CAWEIG010000009.1, read as the reverse complement.
CGGTTGAAGATTCACAAGTAGCGGGACGTCGGCGCCGATCACGTCGAAGTCGTCAATCGTGAACGCGACACCCAAGCGGCCCGCGATCGCGAGCAGGTGCACGACCGCGTTCGTAGACCCTCCCACGGCTGCAAGTGCGACGACGGCATTGCGGAAGGAGCCGGACGTCATGACCGCGCTAGGAGTGCGGCCGTCATGCACCATCTCGACGACCACTCGTCCGGTTTGATGCGACGCCTCGAGCAGCCTGCTGTCGGGCGCGGGCGTGCCCGCGATGCCGGGCACCGTCATGCCCAGTGCTTCGGCCATGACCGCCATCGTCGACGCGGTGCCCATGGTGTTGCAGTGGCCGCGGCTGCGAATCATCGACGACTCGGACTTCAGGAAGGTGTCGTTGGGCAGAGTGCCCGCCCTGACCTCCTCGCTGAGCTTCCACACATCGGTGCCGCATCCGAGCACTTGGCCCCGAAACGTTCCGTTCAGCATCGGCCCACCAGGCACGACCACGGCGGGGATGTCGACCGACGCCGCGGCCATGAGGAGGGCGGGGATCGTCTTGTCGCAGCCACCGAGTAGCACGAGGCCGTCGATCGGGTTGGCACGAAACATCTCTTCCATGGCCATCGCCGCCATGTTGCGCCAGAGCATCGCGGTTGGGCGCACTAACGTCTCACCGAGGGAGACGACCGGCAGGTTGTGCGGGATGCCGCCTGCTTCGTAAACGCCTTGCTTCACCGCCTCGGCAACCTCGTCGAGGTGCGAATTGCAGGGTGTCAGGTCAGACGCTGTATTCGCGATGGCAATCTGCGGACGCCCGCTGAACGCATCGCCTGGCAGGCCGCGCCTCATCCACGCCCGGTGCAGGTAGGCGTTGCGGTCGTCACCGGCGTACCACTGCGAGCTGCGTAGATGGTTCACGACGGTCCTTCCAGCGGGTGGATTTCTTGCGTGCCGGGTTTACGGGATGAGTGTGCACCGGCCCGGCGTAGTAATTCCGCCGCCGGCCTCCAGGGCAGGCGGCGGCGTTACCGCGCTGCCCACAATCTGAGCAGACGACACGCTCGGGCGGCATACTGCGGCGGTGCGACTGACGGATTTCTGGAGCCGGATGCGGCAGCATTTCGGCCCGACGTATGCCGAATCGTTTGCCCACGACTTCGTGCTCGGCGAGCTTGGCGGCCGCACGATCGATGAGGCGCTGGCCCAGGGCGTCGACGTCCAGGAGATCTGGCGGGCGGTCTGCCGAACCGTCGAAGTGGCCCCGAAACTGCGCTGAGCTGTGGCATTTGTGACTTGTGATGCCTGTGTGTTTCCAGCGGCGTTCGACCGGTGCTGGGCTGCCGTTCCGGTCGGCGTGTCGGCAGCCATTCGAACAGGTGTTCGGTTAATGTCCACAGCTATCGAAGTGGTCCACAGCGGTGGCCCGGCGGCGGGAAAGTGACAGACCTGCCGCCTAACGTCGTCCACGACCCGGAGATTTGAGACCCAACGGCGACTGAACGGGATGGCGACACCATGGCAGCACCTGACCGCGCGAAGGCCCTCGAGAACGCGCTTGCCCAGATCGAGCGCGCGCACGGCAAGGGCTCGGTGATGCGCCTGGGTGATGAGGTGCGGTCGCCGATCGAGGTGATCCCGACCGGCTCGATCGCCCTTGACGTCGCGCTTGGCATCGGTGGGTTACCACGCGGCCGGATCGTCGAGATCTATGGGCCTGAGTCCAGCGGTAAGACCACGCTGGCGTTGCACGCTGTTGCCAACGCCCAGCGGGCCGGCGGTATCGCGGCCTTCATCGACGCAGAGCACGCGCTCGACCCTGAGTACGCGAGCAAGCTGGGCGTCGACAGCGATGCGCTGCTTGGTGTCACAGCCCGACACCGGTGAGCAGGCGCTCGAGATCGCCGACACCCTGATCCGATCGGGTGCCATCGACATCATCGTCATCGACTCGGTTGCTGCATTGGTACCGCGCGCCGAGATCGAAGGCGAGATGGGCGACAGCCACGTCGGCTTGCAGGCACGGTTGATGAGCCAGGCGTTGCGCAAGATCACCGGTGCGTTGAGCAACTCGGGCACAACAGCGATTTTCATCAACCAGTTGCGCGAGAAGATCGGCGTCTTCTTCGGGTGCTTCCACTACAACACCCGCGTCACGCTCGCTGACGGCACGCAAGAGAAGATAGGCAAGATCGTCAACCAGAAGATGGCGGTCGATGTTCTCTCCTACGATCCCGAGACTGACCGGATCGTGCCCCGCAAGATCGTCAACTGGTTCGACAACGGTCCGACCGACGAGTTCCTCCAGTTCACCGTCGCGAAGTCGGGCAAGAACGGTCGCGCGCAGTTCGCCGCCACCGCGAACCACCTCATCCGGACGCCCGGTGGCTGGCGTCCGGCGGGTGAGCTTCTCGCGGGTGATCGGGTCATGGTGACTGAGCCACATCGGTTGAGCTCACAGCAGATGCAGGTTGTTCTCGGATCGCTGATGGGCGATGGCAACCTGTCGCCGAACCTCAGAAATCGCAGCGGAGTGCGATTCCGTCTCGGGCACGGCCCGAAGCAGGTCGACTACCTCGACTGGAAAGTCTCGCTGTTCGCCAACATCGAGTGCAGTCGTCGCACAAGCGCGACGGGTGCGACATTTGCCGACTTCACCCCACTGCCAGAGCTTGATGAGTTGCGGCAGGCCGTCTACTTCGGCGACGGCAAGAAGCATCTGTCCGATGAGTACCTAAAGGCACTGACGCCACTCGCACTCGCGATCTGGTACATGGACGACGGTGGCTTCACCGTGCGTTCCAAGGGCCTGCAAAAGCGCACCGAGGGCGGCAGCGGGCGGATCGAGATCGGCGTCGACGCTATGAGTGTCGGCACGCGCGATCGCCTCGTCGACTACCTGCGCGATATCTACAACCTCGACCTCAAGATCGTTGCTCGCGGTGTTCGGCAGCAGCAATACCTCCAGTTCTCGACAGCATCGTCGGCTGCGTTCCAGGCGATTGTGGCGCCCTGGGTGCACCCATCGATGGAATACAAGTTGCTCCCACGTTTCCGCGGGCTCTTCCACCTCGAGCCGGAGTTCGTTGCGCCTTCCGAACGTCCGGTGCCGGCGCGCATCCTGGACATTCACGTCAAGCCAAAGACCCGATCGACGCACCGCTTCGATATCGAGGTCGAAGGCAATCACAACTACTTCGTTGACGGCGTCATGGTGCACAACAGTCCTGAAACAACGACGGGTGGAAAGGCGCTGAAGTTCTACGCGTCGATCCGCATCGACGTCCGTCGCATCGAGACCTTGAAGGACGGCCAAGAGGCGGTCGGTAACCGCACTCGCGCCAAGGTCGTGAAGAACAAGTGTCTGGCCGAGGGCAGCCTCGTCTTCGACCCGGTCACTGGTCTTACACACCGAATCGAAGACATCGTCGACGGGCGTCTCGCTGTCTCCGTGGTGTCAGCCGCGAAAGACAACTCGCTGCACATTCGGCCCGTCGTCTCGTGGTTCGACCAGGGCGTGCAGCAGGTGCTTGGCCTTCGCACTGAGGGCGGCAACACATTGCGGGTCACTCCCGACCACAAGGTGCTCACAGATCAGGGCTGGGTGCTCGCGGGTGACGTCAAGGTGGGCGACCGGCTGGCTCGTCCGCGCCGGTTCCTCGGCTTCGGCACCGCCGAACCCGTGACACCCGACCACGCCCGCATGCTCGGCTACCTCATTGGCGACGGATACGTCGGTGGCAAGACGCCGATCCACTTCATCAACACCGAGCCGACACTGCACGCCGACGCCGCCGCTATCGCCCGTGGGCTCGGCTGCGAGATTCATCCACTGACCGACCAACTCGCTGCGTCGTTCTCCCATCGCCAGGGCGAAAAGAACGGCTTGCTTGCCTTGTGCCGCGAAGCTGGCATCTACGGAAAGCTCGCGTGGGAGAAGACCGTACCTGCTTACTTCTTCCAGCCCGACACGTCGGCTGATGTCGTAGCGAATCTGATCTTTGGCCTGCTCGAGACCGATGGACACGTCAGTAAAGAGCAGACCGGCTCGATCCGGGTTGGTTTCACCACAACCTCAGAGCAACTCGCACAACAAATCCATTGGTTGCTTCTGCGCTTTGGCATTGGTACCTCGGTGCGTCACTACGACCCGACGACCAGAGACGACCAAGCTTGATCAAGGGACGCAGGGTCAGCAGTGCAGCGCCCGGTCTATGAGGTTCGTGTCGCTGGGATCGATAACGTTGCGGCGTTCTCTGAGGCCATCCCCATGTGGGGACCACGCGGTCAGGTACTGGTGGCCGCGCTCACCGAAGAAGGCATCGCTCGCCACCGTGGCTCGCAGGGCAACTACCTCGCACGTGCTGTCACCAAGCCAGTACTGGCTCACTTGCTGCGCCGGGTGACCGCTCGCGAAGCGGCGACTCTGATTGGGCCGTCGGCGGGCGATCCGCGCGGCGGTATGCGTCAGGTACTCGGGATGGGTCGGCTGCGCCGCGATCGCGTGCAGGCACTCGCCGACGCGCTCGACGATCCGTTCTTGCACGAAGTGTTGGCCGAAGAGGTGCGCTACTCGGTGGTCCGAGAAGTCTTGCCTCTCGAGGCGATGCGTACGTTCGATGTCGAGGTCGACGAGTTCCACACGTTGGTGGCGAACGACGTCGTCGTGCACAACTGCGCTCCTCCATTCCGCCAAGCAGAGTTCGACATCATTTACAACCAGGGCATCAGCCGCGAAGGCAGCCTTATCGACATGGGCGTCGACAACGGCATCGTCCGCAAGTCCGGTGCTTGGTACACCTACGAAGGTGACCAGCTCGGTCAGGGCAAGGAGAACTCGCGCTCCTTCCTCAAGGACAACCCTGACCTTGCTGACGAGATCGAGAAGAAGATCAAGGAGAAGCTCGGCATCGGTCCCCGTCTCGATGTCGACGTCCCGATCGATCTCACGGTGCCCGTACCTATCGACCTGTGAGCGGGAGCTTCGGCAACCGTCGGGGAGCCGGCTCGGCAAAGCGAGCACGGCCCGGTGGCCACGAGGACAGCTCCGAGCGGTCCGGCGACCCGACGGAGCCGATGGCCGATCCGACATCGGTGGCTCGATCCATCGGACTTGACCTGCTCGACGCGCACCGAAGACCCGGGCTCAGCTCGCCGACGCCATGCGCAGGCGGGGTGTGCCCGACGACGCGGCGACCGAGGTGCTCGACCGGTTCGGCGAGGTCGGCCTGATCGACGACGCCGCCTTCGCCGAGGCGTGGGTGACGTCGCGGCAAGCCGGCCGCGGGCTCGCGCCGCGGGCGCTCGCGAACGAGCTACGCGAGCGCGGAGTCTCCCAAGAGCTCATCGCTGACGCGCTCGGGCGAGTCGACAGCGACGACGTCGAGTCGGCTGCCCGCGACCTGGTGACCCGCCGCGCCAGGAGCTCCGTCGGCCTGCCGACCCAAGTCCGGATGCGCCGGCTGGTCGCCATGCTGAACCGGAAGGGCTACTCGGGGGAGCTGGCGGTTCGGGTGGTCCGCGAGGTCCTCGCGGTCGACGACAGCGACGCCGACGAGCGACCGCGACAGCGATCCCGACGAGCGAGACCGACAGCGGCCCCGGAAGTGCCCTCCACGCCCCGAATGACGTGGTCGTTGGGCTGTTCGACCGCGGGCATTAGGGGACCATCGACACGGATCGTCCTGGCTGCCCGCCCGGTCGCTTGACCCGCTGATGGGGCCCACATAGCCTCGTTGGCAGTGAGGAGTTCCCCGCCGGTGGCGGGCTCGCGACGCACCACAGTGACGACTTACAGCTGCCTAACGACATATGACACGGCTCGACGCAGTGATCCGATACACACTCAACTCACCCGGCTCGCCGGGGCGGTTTCTGTAGGAACGTGAGGCGTAACCCGGTGAACCTGCCGGTCAACGCCTTGCGGGCGCCAGGTTCGGCGCTGGCATAGATGCTTGATGCCAGCACCTCGGCGTCCGCGCATCGTGTCGTGTTTCTCGTCGGCGGTTCGCGTCGTTGCTCGGTTCCGTGTCGCAAGGCAGCTCCTGCGCTGCGACTGACATGGAAGGAGCGCGCGAATGTCGACGGCGGTCTGGGTCGGGCTCGTCGTTGCGATCTCGGTGGTCGCGGTCGCCGCGAGCGTCGCCGTCATCCTGGTGCTGCGCAGGTCTGCCGCCTCCGACGCGCGCGCCGCAGGGGCGAGCACCCTCGACGCCACCTATGCCGAGCTCGCCGAACTCCGCGCCCAAGCGTCGTCCGACGCCGCCGAGACCCGTCGCCGAGCGCAGGAGCAGGCCGACCTCGTCGATGAATCGCGCCGGGCGCACGAAGCCGAAGTCCAGGTTCTCAAGGCCGAGCTGCGCGAGCTGCGGTCGGACCTCGAGCGTCGCGAACGCCGCCTCGCCGAGCGGGAGCTTCGCATCGACGCCCAGCAGCGCGAGGTCGAGGTGCGTGAGCGAGACCTCGCCAAACTCGACGCCGAGGTCACCAAGCGGCGCGACGAACTCGAAGACGTCGCCGAAGAGCGGCGCCTGATCCTCGAGCGCACTGCCGGACTGACCGCCGAAGCCGCCAAGGCCGAGCTCGTCACCGCCATGGAAAACCAGGCCAAGCGCGAGGCCGCGATCGTCGTCCGCGAGATCGAACGCGCCGCCACCGAAGACGGCGACCGCCGGGCGCGCAACATCGTGACGCTCGCCATCCAGCGGGTCGCGAGCGAGCAGACCGCGGAGTCCGTGGTGTCGGTGCTGCACCTGCCGAGCGACGACATGAAGGGCCGCATCATCGGCCGCGAAGGTCGCAACATCCGCGCCTTCGAGACGGTCACCGGCGTCAACCTGATCATCGACGACACTCCCGAGGCCGTGCTGCTCTCGTGCTTCGATCCGGTACGCCGCGAGGTCGGCCGGATCACGCTGGAGAAGCTCGTGCTCGACGGCCGGATCCACCCGCACCGCATCGAGGAGATCTACGAGCGCAGCGTCGCCGAGGTCGAGCAACTGTGCGCGCGGGCCGGCGAGGACGCGCTCGTCGAGGTCGGCATCACGTCGATCCATCCCGAGCTGGTGGCGCTGCTCGGTCAGCTTCGCTACCGCACGTCGTACGGCCAGAACGTGCTCAAGCACCTCATCGAATCCGCCCACCTCGCGGGCATCATGGCCAGCGAACTGCGGCTCGACGCGGCGCTGCTGAAGCGGTGCGCACTGCTGCACGACATCGGCAAGGCGCTGACCCACGAAGCGCAGGGCAGCCACGCGATGATCGGCGCCGAGATCGCCCGCAAGTACGGCGAGAACGACGATGTCGTGCACGCGATCGAGGCTCACCACAACGAGGTCGAGGTCCGCACGATCGAGGCTGTGCTCACCCAGGCAGCCGATGCGATCAGCGGAAGTCGTCCGGGTGCGCGGCGCGAATCGCTCGAGTCCTACGTGCAGCGGCTCGAGCGGCTCGAGCAGATCGCGAGCTCGTACGACGGGGTCGAGAAGGTGTTCGCCATGCAGGCCGGCCGCGAAGTGCGCGTGATGGTGCTGCCCGATCAGATCGACGACATTCAGGCCCAGGTGATCGCGCGCGACATCGCCAAGCAGATCGAAGAAGAGCTTGTCTATCCCGGTCAGATCCGGGTGACGGTGGTTCGCGAGTCGCGCGCCACCGAACTTGCGCACTGAGCCAATCCGAAGGAAGGCGTTCGCGTGAAGGTCTTGTTCATCGGGGGCACCGGCATCATCAGCTCGGCGTGTTCGCGCCGGGTGGTCGCGACGGGTGGCGAGCTCACGATCCTCAATCGCGGGACGACGACCAAGCGCGAGCGTGCCAGATGGCGCCGAGATGGTCGTCGCCGACATCCGTGACCCCGCGTCCGTCCGCGCTGCGTTGGGCAACCGCAGTTTCGACGTCGTCGCCGACTTCATCGCCTTCACGCCCGAGCATGTGCAGACCGATCTCGATCTCTTTCGCGACAGGGTCGGCCAGTACGTCTTCATCAGCTCTGCGTCGGCCTACCAGACCCCACCGGCCCGGTTGCCGATCGTCGAGTCGACACCGCTGCGCAATCCCTACTGGCAGTACTCGCGCGACAAGATCGCGTGCGAGGACCTGCTCGTTGCTGCCTACCGGTCCGACGGATTCCCGGCCACGATCGTGCGACCTTCGCACACCTACGACCGCACGCTGGTGCCGCTGATGGGTGGTTGGACCGACATCGAGCGCATGCGCCGCGGCCAGCCAGTCGTCGTCCACGGTGATGGCACGTCGCTGTGGACCCTGACCCATCACGACGATTTCGCGAAAGCATTCGTCGGTCTGCTCGGGCATCCGCAGGCGATCGGCGACAGCTTCCAGATCACCTCCGATGAGGTGCTGACGTGGAATCAGATCTACAACATCATGGCGGACGCCGCGGGCGTGCAAGCGACGCTGGTGCACGTCGCGTCAGACACAATCGCCGCCCACGACGCCGAACTCGGTGCGTCGCTGCTCGGAGATCGCACCCACTCAGTGATCTTCGACAACACCAAGGTGAAATCGCTGGTGCCCGACTACGTGGCGGCGATTCCTTTCGTCACGGGCGCGCGCGAGATCGTCGAGTGGTACGACGCTGATGCCTCGCGGCGAACGGTTGACGCCGACCTCGACGCGCTGCTCGACAAGCTGGTCGCCACAGCGCGCTGATCGCTCGCGAGACGGCTACTCCCGCAGGTGCAGGGCCGTCGCCGCGGCTTGCTGGGTGCTCGTCGGTGATGGTCGTGAGATCGCCGACAACGATGAGTTGTTGCACCCTGCCGACCTGCTGCGCGAGAAACCCGCTCAACGCGGTGCCGAGCATGCTCGGGGCTGTTGGTCAGCATGAGCGCACTCGTGTTGATCCCTGCGTTTGCGATGGTGGCGACGCCGTCGATCGCGCCTTGGTCGCCTCGTACGAGGTCGATCTGTGGGAGCGGCCAGTGCAGGGTTTGAAGCTCGAAGCGTTGCGAGCGCGATCGACTCGGACGTCGGGTCGCCGGCGCCGCCTACGCGTTGTGTGCTGATGTTGATCGCAGCAAGTTGGGACGCGATCGCGTCGCCGATCTGGCTGACTGGTCCGACCAAGACGACGTGGGTGATCCCACCTTCGCGCAACGCAGCGAGCGTCTCCGGGGGAATCTCAGTCGCCGTCCGTGTAGAGCAGTGGAAATCGGTTGTGGAACGACACGGGACCGGCAGCTACTGCGTCCGGCAGGTCTGCGGAGCTGACCAACAACGCGGTCGGCCCATAGCCGGCGAGCGTGGCTGCCTGCCCACCGGCCTGCTCAATGACACCGGCTGTGGCGTAGCGCGTAACCCCGGCCAGCCGCGTCGTGCGCATCCCGTGTTGCTGCAGCGTGGCGTCGACGGTGCTGCTCACCGCCGTGGCGTCGCCCACGATGAAGACCTGCTTCACCTTCAGCCGGTCCAACGCGTTCAAGACCTCGTCAGGCAGACTCTGCTGCGGCGTCAGCAGGATTGGACCTCCGCCTTGCGCGCCCGCGAGGTAGCTACCCGCGATGGCATCGGCGAGATCATCTCCGCGCGCAAGTACCGCGGTGTTCGCGTGCGTGAATGTGTTCAACGCCACCTGCGCAGCAGTCGTGTACCGATCCGGTCCTTGAACCCGACGTACGGGCGAGCGCGGTTTACTGCCGAACGCGAATCCGAGCACGATCGCGACGACGACGACCGCGACGAAGGACACCCGCAACCACGCGGGAAAGAATGAGGGACGCCGCCACCAACGCGCGAGCGCAGCGGCCTGCTTGCGAACGTGCGTGTCAGGTGTACCGCTGCCGTAACGCACGGACGACGGTTCCACGACCTCGGCGTCAGGGCCGGCCCACGCCCGCATCCGCTCAACGAGTTCGCGCGCACTCGCCGGACGGCGATCAGGCTCAAGCGCGAGTCCGGGTCGCAGGCCACGTTCGATGACCTCGACGGTGGTCTGGTCGAGGCCCTCCCACGGCGGTCGGACGTCGCCGGGCGGCCGTCCGGTCAGCAGCGCCAGCAGCGTTGCCGAGAGACCGTAGATATCGGCGGCCGCGGTTGGCGCTTGCCCGTCGAGGACTTCCGGGGCTGCGTAGCCGATGGTTCCCGACCTCGTCGCGACTCCGTTCGTTGCGATGCCGAAGTCGACGAGCACGACCCGATCGTCGGGAGTCAGTACCGCGTTGGCAGGTTTGACGTCACCGTGCACGATGACCGGGCGATGCGCGTGCAGGTGGTCGATCGCTGCCGCGAGTTGTGTTGCCCAGCGCAGCACGCTCGGCAGTGGCATTCCTGGTGCGCCCCGAGCGGCGACCACCTGATCCAGTGACGTGCCGTCCACCCAGTCCATGACCAGCACGTAGCTGTCGCCTTCGAAGAAGTCCTCCCGCACGGTCGGCAGGCCGGGGTGCGGCTGCAAGCTGAGCAGCACTCTGGCCTCGGCGAGCACATGGTTGCGTTCGTCGACTGAGGCGACGTTGCGCACCTTGAGCGCAACCGGCCGATCGTGTTGGCGGTCAACCCCGCGAAGCAGCCTGCCCTGACCACCTTGTGCAATCGTTTCGACAGATCCGTACCGCCCGCGCCACATCTCGCTCATGTGGGAGGCCGCAAGTCCGACAGCGTGAGTGCACGGCGGCGGATCGCCTCGTTTGCTAGCCGTGAGCGGCGGACGCCGTCACCTCCGTCGCGGACCTCGAACTTGTCGTAGAGGTTGCCAAGGTGGAACTTGACTGCGGCCTCGGTCACAACCAGATCCGCCGCGATGGTGGCGACGGTCGCGGCCTCGGTGAAGATGTCCCCGCTGAGGAGCGGGCGGCACAACGCGACGAGAACTTCGTGTTCGCGTCTCGTGACGTGTGGCGGCGGTTCGGCGGCCGCCGTTGCCGTCGAGGCGGGCGCGTTGCGCAGGCGGAACACCAAGCGGCTTGAACCGAAACGGATCTCATCACCGTTACGCAGCCGGTGCTCTGCCGACAGCCGACTGTTGTTCACGAATGTTCCGTTGGTTGAACCGAGATCGCGGACCGACCAGCCGGACGCGTAGCGCTCGATGACAGCGTGCAACGACGACACCGTGCGATCCCAGGAAAGCGACACCGTGTTTTCCGCACCGCGCCCGACCGTGACGTGGTCGGTGTCGAGTGGCGCGAGTTGCGGCCCGCGGCGTCCCCATATTTCCAGGTATGCGCTCACAGGTCGCCAACCTGCGAAGACAGTGTCCATTGCGTTAGAGGGTGACATACCAGCGGGCGCGATGCATGGCAGCAGCGACCGCCGTCCAGAACGCGAGCATCGCTGCGACGTAGGTCCACTGCGAGTCGAGGCCGAGCCAGCCGCGACCGAAGAAGTGCTCCTGCAGGTACCCGGCGGCCGTGGTCAGCCGCGTGCCGACGTGCGCCGGTGTCTGCGCCAGCACCGCGCCGAGCACGTGCTGACCGACGTAGACGACCAATGCATTACGCCCGAGAGCTCTCCAAGGCCACGCAACCACCTGAGATCCGACTGCGCATAACTGGATTGAGTTGCCGCCCACCGACATCAGCGACCACGTGGCACACGACCAGCAAGAGGATGCTCGTCGCAGCCGTCAGGAGCACGAAACCGGGTGTCCACATCCGCTTGTTCACCGCCGGGCCCGCCAACCCGAGACGCGTCGCGGCCCAACAGGCGAAGGCGGCGCCGCACAGCGCCAATCATCGTGAGCCAGCCCGGCCGAGCGCGCAGTGCTCGACCAACAGCAACGCCGATCAGCGCCGTAGCCAGCGCGCCCATCGTCGACAGCAGCCCTTCAGGGTCGTAACCGAACACACCGTGGTCGTAGATGTGCGCCGCACCGAAGATCGCCAGGTCGAGGTGCCCCGGCACGTTGCATGCAGGGGTGATCACACCGGTGCCGCACGCCAGCGGCACCCGCACCAGCAGTTGGGCGTACAACACCAGCAGCCCGCCGGCGACTAACACGACCGGCCAAATCCCGCGCCGGCAAAGAACGACGACGACCCCGCAGGCCAAACTGACGACGCCGATGCGCTGCAAGACTCCGGGCCAGCGTGCATCGGTGAAATCGGCGCCGGCGCCATCCCACGCGTTGAAGAGCACGCCGAGAACCAGCAGCGCGATGGCCCGCCGAGTCAAGCGCAACAATGACGCGCGACCCTTGCGACGCACGAGTTCGTCGATACCGATGCCGGCCAGAAACAGGAACGCAGGAAAGACGAGATCGGCGCCGGTCCAGCCGTTCCACACCGCGTGAATCAGCCACGGATGGCGTCGTGGGCCGACGGGTAGTTGCTCCACGGACGAGCATCCCCGCGACTGCGACACCTCTCGCGACGTCAAGACCAGCCCACCTGCCGTGCGCCTCCCTCGTGCGCGCGGCGTCGTAGCTGACCCCGGCGGGTGCCGGCGCGATGTCGGCCAGCGGGGCAGTCGTCACCGCTGACACGTCGCAGGACCTCCTCTGGCAGGTCAGCGCCTCGCGACCTGCTGATGAGAACGCTACGAATGGACGGCTGCCGAACGCCCTAGCGACAAGGCAAGGGTTTCCTGCGCTACGAAGGTCACGTAGGAAACCCTTGCTCGGTCGCTAGGGCTTCGGGTACGCGCCCGCTCATAGCGTCGGCATCGTCAGTCCGGTTGCCGTTCGGCGCACGTGAAGGAAGCAGCAGTGAAGATCGTGAGTGGTTGGACCGTCGCGACTGCGTCCGTCGTTGTCGCCGTTGACCCTTGCAGGTGGCCCGTCGACCGTGGCCACCACGCACATTGATGTTGCGTCAGCGGCACGATCCCGGCGGCGATTCAGATCGCGTACCCGGCCTACACACGGCAGAACGCGACCTTCACGCTCGGAACAACTGGCACCTTGCGGCTAGTCGGCTCCGACGGTTCCGGTGATCACGCTGATCGCCACGCCGACGCCGGTCGCGGGCGAAGTCGAGCTGGAACCGCTGCTGGCACAGAAATCGCCTACGTGGCAGCACTTCCGGGCGGCGGTAACCAGATCTGGACTGATCGGCGCCGACGGAACCGGCGCGCACGCAGTGACGCCGGAGGGCTACCAATCGCCGATCTGGTCACCTGATGGAACCAAACTCGCCGTTGTCACCATCGCGACCAGCGCTGATCCGTTGGTCAACATCGCGATCGCCGACCTCGCCACCGGCACGACGCGCATCATCACCAGCAACAGCTTCTCCACGGGCACGGTACTTGGTCCGCCGGTGTGGGCTCCGGACGGTTCGAAGCTCGCGTTCATCACGGCCGTGTTACGACGAGGGAAGCGGCGGCACCGCGACTCGTCAACGTCGATCAACGCCGACGGCACCGGGCGCATACAACTGCGCGCACCGATGGATGGCGCGTTGAACGCCGCCGCGCGAAATCGCATGGTCTCCCGACGGCACGTGGCTGGCGTTCGACGGCTACCTCGCGACCGGGGACAACTCGCGCGGCGCCCTTCAGATCGTGCATCCCGACGGAACCGGGCTTCGTACGATCGACGCCGGCAGCAGTACGTCCTACGGCGACGGCGATATCGGTGGCTTCTCCCCGACGGCAGCCGTGTTCTCGTCACTTTGGAACAGCGCGCCCTACCCGGATTGTTGCGGTCGTCGTTGAGCGGCGTCGTCGACGACGTTTCACACGTCGCCCGCCCTCGCGCCGGACACTCGGTAACCCCGTACTTCGGCGACTGACACGTGTTGGTTGCCATCCGGAAACGCAGATCGAGTTCTGCGAGCAGAGTCTCGATGACGGTGCACAGGGCGTGCATGTGGCGAATCTGTTCGCTACAGGCGCTGGAGATTCCGGGACTGCGGCACCTCACGACGTCCGGTCAAGGATGTGACGGTGCTGTCTCAACTGCATCGCCGCGCTACGCGGGCAGCGATCGAGTGGCAACCGCTATTTCGGCGTCCAGAGCGAACTTCGCGCACGCGTCGACAGTGGTGATCGCTCGCGCCGACCTCTACCCAGACGCGTTGGCGGCGGCGCCACTCGCGGGCAAAGTCGGTGGGCCGGTGCTGCTATCGCCACCGGGTGGCGCGACACCGGCCCTGAAGGCGGAGGTACGACGCCTCGGCGCGACAACCGCCTATCTGATCGGCGATACGACAGCACTCTCAGACCAAGTCGAAATGGACGTCGCGAGCGCCGGAGTCACGGCGGTGCTGCGCATCGGCGGCGCCACGAGATACGACACTGCCGAGAATGATTGCCGAGTGGATCGGTGGCACGTCGGCGTATGTCGTCCGCGGTGATGACTGGACCGACGCCGCCGCGGTGTCGGCGCTGGCCGCATTCCAGCACCGGCCCGTACTCCTGACACTCTTCTGGAACATTGGCAATCGCAGGTTGCGGAGGCGGCCACCCGGATGCGCTTGACGTCCGCCACCATCGTCGGCGGCACCAGTGCGGTCTCGACCCTGGCCGAGCGTGCCCTCAACTTGCTCGGCGTGAAAACGACCAGGCTCTCGGCGCCGACCGGTGGGCGACCTCGGCCGCTGTGGCGACCAGCCGCTCTGGCGGCTGGAATGACAGGGCCGCCGTGGCTCGCTTCCGGGTCGAACTGGCCAGATGCCGTTAGTGCCGGACCTGCCGCAGCGATGAGCAAGGGCGTGCTGCTTCTCGTGGCACCGGTGACGCTCGCCGCATCACCGGCGTCGCAAGCGTGGCTCGCGGCCCATCCGTCGAAAGTCATCGTGGCAATAGGTGGCCCAGACGTGGTCTCGGCGAGCGATGTGGCCAGCGCGCATGCCTGATGTAGTGCACCGGCTAAGCGCGGCAGCAACGTGCGACACGACGCGCGGTCAGCCGCCGCTACCGTTGCGTGTGCGGGACGACGAGTCCCGATTCGTACGCCATGACGACCGCCTGGGTGCGGTCGCGCAGCCCGAGTTTGCGCAGCACGCGACTCACGTGCGTCTTCACGGTCTCCTCGTTGACGACAAGCCTGACCGCGATCTCGGCGTTCGAAAGGCCCTCGGCGACCAGTCGCAGCACCTGGGTCTCGCGTGTCGTCAGCGCGTCAAGACTTGCCGGCGCGAGCTCGTCACCGGCGTCGATGCTCGGCCTGCGACGCAGCGCCGCGAACTCGGCGATGAGACGGCGGGTGACGCCGGGCGCGAGCAGCGCTTCGCCGTCTGCCACCACCCTCACTGCATCGAAAAGCCGCTCAGCGGTGACGTCTTTGAGCAGGAAGCCACTCGCACCGGCACGCAACGCTTCGTAGACGTATTCGTCGAGATCGAACGTGGTCAAGATGATGACCCGAGGCCCGGTACTGACCTGAGTTCGCAAGCTGCCGGGTCGCTTCGATGCCGTCCATGCCGGGCATGCGCACGTCCATCAAGACGACGTCGGGATGCAACTCGTCGCACAGGCGTACGGCTTCTGCGCCGTCGGCAGCGGTGCCGACCACGGTGAAATCAGGTCTGGTGTCGAGCAACTCGGCGAACCCGGCGCGCACGACCTCATGGTCGTCAGCAACCACGATGCGCACCAGTTCGCTGCCGACGTCATGGGCTCGCCGCCGTCGCGGGCAGCGTCGCTTCTACGAGAAAGCCTCCACCGACTGCAGCACCGAAACGCAGTTCGCCGCCGACGGCAGCAGCGCGTTCGCCCATGCCGAGCAACCCGTGCGCGCCGTCCGGTGTCGCAAGCGGCGGTCCTGGCCCGTTGTCGCGAACGCGCAAGCACAAGACCTCGTCGGCGTAGCGCAGTTCGACGTCGACGGCGGCGCCGGGTGCGTGCCGTCGCGAATTCGTCAGCGCCTCCTGCGCGATGCGGTAGGCGGCAAGTTCGACGCCTGGATCGAGCGCGACCGGCGAGCCGTGCACGATGAGCCGGGTGGCCGACCCAGACGCGTCGCGTGATGCGTCGAGCAGCTCGTTCAGCTGCCGCAGGCCCGGCTGCGGTCGCCGGATATCGGCGAGGTCGGTGTCGGCGTCTTCGCGCAGGACGCCGAGCAGTCGCCGCATCTCGGTCAGCGCCATGCGCGCGGTGTCGCCAATGGCAGATAGTCGTTGTGCTCCCGCAGCAGGCATGCCCGGCGTTGTCAGGCGAGCGGTCTCAGCTTGCACCGCGACCATCGAGATGTGATGAGCGACGACGTCGTGCAGCTCGCGAGCGATGCGTGCGCGTTCACCGCGGGCCGCATGCTCGAATGACGTCCCGGCGATGAAGGCTTGCGCAGCGGTGTGCGCCTGCGCTGCGTTTCGCGACTGGGTCGCGGCTCCGGCCCACGCCGCCGCCGGTATCAGTGACGCCAGCATGATCGTGAGGATGCGGCCCTCGCCGTGCCCGGGATCGGCGAAGCCCAAGCACGACGAACGGCACGAAGACGAGCGCGGCGAGGAGCCGTGCGTCGCCGCGGCTGAGCCGGTAGGTGGCGATCAGTTCAGCGACTGCGCCGGCGATCGTCAGGGTGTGGAAGGGCGCCACCGAGACAACGCTCGCGACTGAGATGGCGACCAGCGCGCCGGGCGGACGCAGGAAGATCAACGGCGCGGTGGTTGCGAGCGCGAGCAGGCACAGCACGAGGCCGAGTTCGACCGATGCGTTGTCGGCGGCGGCTCGGGTGATCGACTCGGTCGCCGCAAGAACTGCCAGCGCGACGCCGCTCGCTTTCACACCGACGAGTCTCGCGGTCTGCCGCCACTCACGCGTCCCTCTCGTGGGTGACAGCGGCGTCACCCCTTCGAGGGACGGCGAAGATGGCTCGCCAGGGTGACGACCGCGACCGTCGTCGGTGCCTAGCCTTCGTGCCATGGAAGCCACTATTGCGGTCAACGGCCTGCGCAAGCGATTCGGGCCGGTCCTCGCGCTCGACGGCGTCTCGTTCACCGTGAGCCCGGGTCAGGTCACCGGGCTTCGTCGGTCCCAACGGCGCCGGCAAGTCGACCACGATGCGCGCGATCCTCGGCCTCGACGCCGTCGACGAAGGCACCGCCACCGTCGGGGGACGGCCATACCGAAGCTGGCCTCACCCGCTGACCCAGGTCGGTTGCCTGCTCGACGCCGCAGCGCTCCAGCCGAGCCGAACCGGACGCAACCATCTGTTGTGGTTGGCGCATTCGCAGGGCTTGTCGAGTCGGCGAGTCGACCAGGTCATCGACCAGGCCGGCTTCGACAAGGCCGCCCGGCGCAAGGCCGGTGGCTATTCGCTCGGCATGCGGCAGCGTCTCGGCATCGCGGCGGCGATGCTCGGCGATCCACCCGTGCTGATGCTCGACGAGCCGTTCAACGGCCTCGATCCCGAAGGGATCGTGTGGGTCCGCGGCTTCTTGCGCTCGCTCGCCGCGGAGGGTCGGGCGGTGCTGGTCTCCAGCCACTTGATGAGCGAACTCGAAGGTGCCGCCACGCATCTCGTGGTGATCGGTCGCGGCCGGCTCGTTGCCGACACCAGCGTCGCCGAGTTGATCGCGCAGGCATCGGCGGGCCTTGTCACGTTGCGCACGACGGCTCGAGCAGAAGCGACGACGGTACTGGCCAGTGCCGGTGCGGTCGTCGCCACGATTGACACGGACACCCTGACGATCTCGGGCCTCGGCACCGAGGAGATCATCCGGCGGCTGACCGAAAACAACGTGCCGTTCTTCGCGGTGTCTGCTCATCGAGCCACGCCTCGAAGAGGCGTACATGGACCTCACCAGAGACTCCGTCGAATACCGGGCCGCCGATCCGACCGAGACTGGCCGATGACCCTCGATGACCACCACCGATGACGCCGTACCAGTCGAGCGTGCCGGTCGCCCGCGACAACTTCGCACAGCTCGCGCTCGCCGAGTTCACCAAGCTTCGCACCGTACGTGGCTGGGTCGTCGGACTCGTTGTTGGCGCGCTGCTGATCGTGGGAATCGGCGTTCTCTCCGCCGCCGGTAGCAGCCGGGTCGTGCAGCCCTTCGAGCGGCGCTTCGAACGGCGCGGCGACAGCGCTTCGAGCGGCCCGGGGGGCGGCGGTGGGTGCGGCTCCGGCACCCCAACGCTCGGGCCAGGACGGCGAGCCGGTGTCCGACGGTTTCTACTTCGTGCATCAGCAACTGGACGGCGACGGCAGCATCACCGTCCGCGTCACGTCACTGACCGAGCAAGTCATGCCGCCTAACGGTGGCGGCGGTAGCGGCGGCCCACCGCCGTGGCAACCGGGAGTCGTGCCATGGGCCAAAGCCGGCCTGATCGTGAAGGCCAACACCACCCAGGGCTCGCCGTACGCGGCCATCATGGCAACCGCTACGCACGGTGTGCGCATGCAGTACAACTTCACCCACGACGTCGCCGGCAGCGCCACGACGGTCGTCCGAAGACGGCTCCGCAGTGGCTTCGGCTGACGCGATCAGGAGACACGCTGACCGGCTACGAGTCGGCCGACGGACAGCAGCTGGACCAAGGTCGGCGTCGCGAAGCTCAGCGGATTGCCGTCGTCGGTGCCGGTCGGACTGTTCGTCGCCTCGCCCGACAACGACGTCACCACGTCGCAGATCGTGGGCACGTCGACACAAGGCGGTCCTCGCACAGGCGACGGCGACGTTCGACGACGTCAGCCGTGCAAGGCGGCCAGCCGTCCGGTAGCTGGCAGGGCGGCCAAGTCGGTGACACCGGTCTTGGCGATCTGCCGCCGTTCACGCAATCGGGCGGCACGTTCACCGTCACGCGGCACGGGCGACATCGCACCGATGGCATCAGACGGCGGTGACGACAACACGATCAGCGGCGGTCTGATCGGCGCATTCGTCGGACTGATGGCGATGGTCGTGATCGGCGCGCTGTTCATCACCTCCGAATACCGTCGTGGCCTGATCCGCACGACCCTGGTCGCGAGCCCGCGTCGCGGTCGGGTGCTCGCCGCGAAAGCGGTCGTGCTCGCGTGCGTCGTCTTCGTGCTCGGCTTGGCGGCCTCGGCGTTCACCATGTGGTTCGTCGACCGCGCACGGCGCAACAACGGCACCTACATCCCGCCAGCCAGCTTGACTCACCGAGATTGCGAGTGCTGGCCGGCACCGCCGCCGTGCTGGCCATCGCCGCGGTACTTGCTCTCGCAGTCGGCACGATCGTGCGCCGCAGTGCGACGGCGGTCGCAGCGGTGATCGCCCTCACCGTCCTGCCGTACATCCTCGGCGTGTCGTCGATCGGGGCGCTGCAATGGATGCTGCGCGTGACTCCGGCCGCCGGATTCGCCGTCCAGCAAACCTTGCACCGCTACCCGCAGGTCAACGGGGTCTACATCGCGTCGGCGGGGTACTACCCGCTGTCGCCGTGGGAGGGATTCGGGGTCCTGCTCGGCTGGACGGCGCTCGCGCTCGGCGTCGCAGTCGTCTTGCTACGCAAGCGAGATGCATGATCCTCACGCTGCACGCCGAGTGGACCAAGCTTCGAACGTCTGCGGGCACCTTCTGGTTGCTACTGGCAGCGATCTGCCTGACGATCGGGCTCGGCGCGGTTGCCGATGCGGGAGTTCGTCTGTGGCTCCGCGGCCTGCAACCAGGACCCCGCAAAGATCAGCCTCGCCGGCGTCTACCTCGGCCAGGTACTCGTCGCCATCTCCGCGGTGACGATCATCAGCGCCGAGTACGGCACCGGCATGATCCGCACCACGCTGACGGCGATGCCGAACCGCGTTGCGGTGCTGGCGGCGAAGGCCGTCGTTGCCGCCGGCTGGGCGCTTGCGGCTGGCTTGGTCGGCGTTGTCGGCTCGGCAGTGCTCGGCCAACTCGTGCTGCCCGGCAAGGGATTCACACCAGCCAACGGTTACGCGTCGCTTGCATTGTCGGATGGCGGAATGCTGCGTGCGGTCTCCGGTTCGGTGCTCTATCTGGTGCTCATTGCGCTGCTCAGCCTGGGGATTGCGACGATCGGTGCGCGATTCGGCGGCGGGCATCGGCGTCGTGCTTGGGCTTGCTGTTCGCATTCCCCATCGCCCTCGTCATGGTGAGCAACCCGCACTGGCACCGGCACCTCGAACAGATCGCGCCGATGAACGCCGGACTTGGGATTCAAACGACGATCGACGTGCACAGCCTGCCGCTCACCCCGTGGGCCGGGCTCGGTGTCCTCGGGCTGTGGGCTGCCGGCGCGCTGGTTCTCGGCGCCTTCGTGTTGCAGTTGCGCGACGCGTAGCTCGCGTCACCGACCGTCAGGCATTGCGCAGGCAGGTCGAACCACCTGAGGTGCTCGAAGTCTTCGGACAGCGCGCCCGACGGCCGGTCCGCTTCCGACGTCCCGCTCGCCTGGACTCGCCGCGAACAGCGCGATCGCTTCGGCGAGGTAGCGGGCGAGGTCCGACTCGGCCGCGCGATCGTCGTGGTGCGGGTAGCGCATCTCGCCGTCCGCCTCGTAGCTGACCTGGCTCAGACGCAGCGGAGGTTCGATCAGTCCGCGCCGGTGCCGCCACAGCCCGGTGGCCGGGTCGAAACAGTAGTCGGTGAGCAGCCGCCAGCCGTCCCGCGCGACCAGCGCGACGGCGTCCACGATGTAGGTGAAGACCGGCTCGGAGATGAAGTAGTTGAAGTTGACCCGCACCCAGCCGGGTTTGATGCCTTCGCAGCCGCCGGCGATCTCGCGCTCGAACTCGTGCGATCGGTCGAGGTCGATGCCGAGCAGCCGGTGGCCGTACGGGCCGGCGCACGAGCAACCGCCGCGTGACTGGATTCCGAACAGGTCGTTGAGCAGCGCGACGACGAAGTTGTGGTGCAGGTAGCGTCCGCTCGGCGCGCGCACGACGAACGAGACGATCGACAGCCGTTCGGCGTCGAGGTCGCCGAGAATCTCGATCGCGGGCTCGGCGCGCCACGCCGTCGACCGCGCGGCGCAGGTAGTGCTCCTCGTGAGCGCGGATCACGTCGATCCCGACGGCCTGCTTGAGCTGGAAGACGAGCCCGGCCCGGATCGATTCGACGATCGCGGGAGTGCCGCCCTCCTCGCGTTGCGCCGGGTCGGTGAGGTAGCGATGCTCGGTCGGGTTCACGTACGCAACCGTGCCGCCGCCGGGGACGTCGGGAACGCGGTTGCGCAGCAGGTCGCGCCGAACGACCAGCACGCCCGGCGTGCTCGGGCCGCCGATGAACTTGTGCGGGCTGAGGAAGATCGCGTCCTTGTACGCGAGCGGATCGGCGCCGCCGTACATGTTGATGTCGACGTAGGGCGCGGCGGCGGCGAAGTCCCAGAACGACAGCGCGCCGTGCCGGTGCAGCAGGGTCGAGATCGCGTAGGTGTCGCTGACGATTCCGGTGACGTTGCTCGCCGCGGAGAACGAGCCGATCTTCACCGCGCGATCGTGGTAGCGGACGAGTTCCGCTTCCAGCGCCGCCGCGTCGATGTGGCCGTCGGCGTCCTGCGGGATGACCACGACGTCGGCGATCGACTCGCGCCACGGCAGCTCGTTGGAGTGGTGCTCGAACGGTCCGATGAACACGACCGGCCGCTCGTGCCGCAGGGATCGCATCGCTGAGGTGGTAGCGGTCGTCCAGCTCGGCGGGGATGCGCAGGCCGAGGATGCCGATGAGCTTGTCGATCGCGCCCGTGCAGCCCGAGCCGGCGAAGATCACGACCGTCTCGTCGTCGCCGTGCACCGCGTCGCGAATGATCCGGCGGGCGTCCTCGCGCAGGCGGGTCGTCTGCAGGCCGGTTCCGCTCGACTCGGTGTGGGTGTTCGCGTAGCGCGGCAGCACCTCGTCGCGGATGAAGTCCTCGATGAAGCTAAGCGCCCGGCCGGACGCCGTGTAGTCGGCGTAGGTGACCCGACGCGGCCCGTACGGCCCGGGCATGACCTGGTCGTCGCCGATCACCGACTCCCGGATTCGGCGCAGCAATGCCGTCTCGTGCAGAACCGGTTCACTCATGGGTACTCCTTGCTAGGACAACTGGAGCAGTCGGAATCCCCGGCGGGGTGAAGCCGAACACCTGGCCGTAGAACGACAGTTCCGCCTCGAGGCTCGCAATGACGTTCTCGGCCTTGCGAAATCCGTGCTGCTCGCCTTCGAACGCGATATACGCGTGACGGAATTCCCTTTGCTACCAGCGCATCGCGAAACATCTCCGCTTGCGACGGCGGCACGACCTGATCGTCGAGACCTTGCAGCAACAGCACCGGGCACGAGACCTCGTCGACGTGGGACAGCGGCGCGCGCTCGACGTAGAGGTCGTGCGCAGCGGGTAGCGGCCCGATCGAGGCCGTCGAGATAGCGCGACTCGAAGTCGTGCGTGTCGTGCGCGAAGCGAAGCAACTCCGCGACCCCGTAGTACGACGTGCCCGCTGCGAATGCGTCGGTGCGGGTGAGCGCAGCCAGGGTGGTCCAACCCCCGGCGCTGCCTCCGCGAATGGCCAGCCGCGCGGCGTCCGCCTCGCCCGCTTTCTGCGAGAGCCTGGACGGCGGCCACGCAATCCTCGACGTCGACGATGCCCCATTGACCGCGCAGGCGTTCGCGATACTCCCGGCCGTATCCGGTCGAGCCGCCGTAGTCGACGTCGATCACGCCGATGCCGCGACTCGTGAAGTAGGCGTACTCGAGATTCAGCAGCGGCGGCGAAGACGACGTCGGGCCGCCGTGCACGAACACGATGAACGGCGGCCGTTCGCCGGCCGGCGCCTGCGCACCGGGTTGCGTGGCGCGTACACGTGCGCGTGCACGTCGCGGCCGCTCGGGCCCTCGAAGGTCGCGGTGTACGGCCGCGGCAGGTACGCCTCGGCGGCAACTCGTCGGCTGCACGCCGCAGCTCGACGTACTCGCCGGTTTGAAGGTCGACCCTGACGACGGTGTTCGGGACGCACCGCGCTGCCGGCGACGCCCGCGAGGTAGCGACCCGTGCACGCTGATCGCCGGTTGCCAGTGGGTGAAGGGCAACTCGACGTCGTCGATCACTGCCGGTCGCCGGATCGAGGATGCCGAGCTTCTGCGTCGGCGTCACCGTGCAGCACCACCAGCTGGCCGTCGTCGAGCACGCCGTAGTGGCGGAACCCGAGCTGCCACAGTGGGCCGGCGAACTCTTCGTCTCGTGGTGCCAACGGCGTCGGGGCGGCCTCGCCCGCGGCGTCGACGCCGTAGAGATTCCACCAGCCCGACCGGTCGCTGACGCACAAACAGGTGTGCGCTATCGGCCCAGCGGGCTCGAGGACCGACTCGTGGTCACCGCCGAGCACCGTGCGCCACTCGTGCACGCCTCCCGTCATCAGATCGCCGACGCGCAGTTCGGTCGTGTCCCACGGCATGTTCGGGTGGTTCCAGGCGATCCACGCCAGCTTCTCGCCGTCCGGTGAAGGCGTCGGAAGGCCAAGAACTGGCTGCCCGACACGATGACACGAACCGTTCTCGGGGTCATCGGCCGCAGATCCATCGAGCGGGACGCCGACGATCGCGCGGGTGATGCCGTCGGACGGCGCCGACGGCTCGTGGTGTTCCTCGCGGACGCACCACACTTCGCGGCCGTCGGGGGAGAGCACCGGGTCGGCGTAGCGCAGCGCGGCCGGGCTGCGCCGGAATGGGTGTCAACGGGCGCGGGTGCGATCGCTGCCGGCGATGCGGTAGATCCGCTGGTCCACCACTCGGTGAACAGCAAGCCGTCGGGCAGCGGCAAGCCAGCTCAGAGGCCGCCGTACTCGTGCACCCGGGTGCGCGCGTTCCACGGAGCGGGCAGCAGGTCGCCGCGTGTCGGCCGACACGATGACCTGGCGGCCACCTTCGGCGGGGCGGCCCTCGAGCCACCAGACGTCGGGTGGGGTCTCGGCGCTCGCGCCGTCGACGAGCGCCGGGAAGCCGAGCCGGATGGCGCCTTTCGCGACGTCCGCGGCCGTGATCGGTGACGGCCAGGAGCCGTAGGGCAGCACCTTCTCGCGCTTACGGCTCATGGCATCCATCGTGGCAGCGGCCATCGTGTGCGCGCGAGGGACGCCTGCGTACCCTGATCAGGTGTCCACGTCGCAGCAGCAGCCCCCGCGCACCTATCAGGTGCGCACCTACGGCTGCCAGATGAACGTGCACGACTCCGAGCGGCTGGCCGGTCTGCTCGAGGTTTCCGGCTACGTCAAGGCGGACGCCGACGAGATCGCCGACGTCGTCGTGTTCAACACCTGCGCCGTGCGGGAGAACGCCGACAACAAGCTGTACGGCAACCTCGGCCAGCTGTATTCGGCGAAGCTGCTGAAGCCCGGCATGCAGATCGCCGTCGGTGGGTGCCTCGCGCAGAAGGACCGCGGCGAGATCGTTCGGCGCGCGCCATGGGTCGACGTCGTGTTCGGCACGCACAACGTCGGGTCGCTGCCGGTGCTGCTCGAGCGAGCTCGAATCGCCGAAGAAGCGCAGATCGAAATCCTCGAATCGCTCGACGTGTTTCCGTCGACGTTGCCGTCTCGGCGCGAGTCCGTTTATGCCGCCTGGGTCGCCATCAGCGTCGGTTGCAACAACAGCTGCACGTTCTGCATCGTGCCGAGTTTGCGAGGCACCGAGAAGGACAGGCGCCCTGGCGACATCCTTCTCGAGATCGAGACACTTGTCGCCGAGGGTGTCATCGAGGTGACACTGCTCGGCCAGAACGTGAACTCCTACGGCGTCGAATTCGGCGACCGGCAGGCGTTTTCGAAGCTGCTGCGGGCCTGCGGTTCTATCGACGGACTCGAGCGGGTGCGATTCACCTCTCCGCACCCGCGCGACTTCACCGACGACGTGATCGACGCGATGGCGACGACACCAAACGTGATGCACCAGTTGCACATGCCGTTGCAGTCAGGCTCCGACGACGTGTTGCGCCGCATGCGTCGGTCGTATCGGCGCGACAAATACCTCGGCATCATCGAGCGTGTCCGCAGCTGCGATGCCAGACGCCGCGATTACCACCGACGTCATCATCGGATTTCCCGGTGAGACAGACGAAGATTTCGAGCACACACTGGACGTCGTGCGGCTGGCGCGGTTCGCGAACTGCTACACGTTCCAGTATTCGAAGAGACCTGGCACGCCGGCGGCCGACATGGACGATCAGGTTCCACCGGCGGTTGTGCGCGAGCGATACGAGCGGTTGGTCGCCGTCGCCGACGAGGTCGCCTGGGACGAAGCGAAGACCCAGGTCGGCCGCGTCGTCGACGTGCTCATCGCTGAGGGCGAAGGTCGCAAGGACGATCAGACCCACCGCATGAGTGGCCGGGCCGCCGACAACCGGCTGGTGCACCTCGCTCCAGCTGATGCGCGGCCGGGTGACATGGCGAGCGTCGAGGTCACCTATGCGGCGCCGCACCACCTGGTCGCCGACATCGTCCACGGCGTGCGCCGCACGAGGGCTGGCGATGCGTGGGAAGCGCGGCAAGGATCGGCGGAACGCCAGCCCGTCGGCGTCCCGCTCGGTATGCCTGCGATGCCCGCGCGCTAAACGGAACCACGCTGTAGCGCTGACTGTCGGAGCTGCGACGAACGGGGTGAATGATGGCGATGCGCGCGGGCATCGCGGTGGCGAGTGCGGCGTTGCTCGCCGTCGCCGGTTGCGCCAGCCGAACGGCAGTCTCGTCGTTGAGTTCGGTTGTGGCTTCTACGTCGTCGGTGGCTGCGCAGTATTGCGTCGACCCCAACCCGGCGGCACCGAAGCCAGTGACGCCGGCGATCCCAAACGTCGCCGGGGACGGAAGGCTCACATCGACGTGGTCCCTTGACGGCGGCCAAGCGACGGTTGCGTCAGCGGGCACTGCGCAGCCCCGAGTTGATCGACAGCGGGCCTTGTGCACGTTGCTGGCTGCGTTTGAGATCAACGGGATTGACGTGCTGGACGACGACACCGGCTTCAGTTTGGTCTTGGGCAAGGTCACCATCGCCGACCAGTTGCTGGCCTCACCGGAACAGGGTGCGGCCGATGTCGGTGCACAGTCGCCGCCGCCGTTGGCGTCGTTCCACTCGCGGCTCGCTTGGGTCGGCGTGATCGATCCGCCCGTGAGGTCGTCGTGCGGGATGGACGGCTTCGCCTCGACGTCCCCGTCGCCCCCGCTTGTTCCGTACCAGTTACTGATTCTCGACGCCGACACGGGAGCTGACGGCATCGTCTACGAGGCGCGTACGTATATGCCGTGCGTAGGGAGCCTGTCCTTCGGGCCGGAAGTTGCGCCCCTCACGGTGAGCGTCTCAGTGCCGTGGCGGCTGATCTCACGTGACCCGGGTGGCATGTTCGGGACCATCGCGGTCACTGTCACGGCATGCGACACCTATGGCGACGGCACGAACACGTCCAGCTCGCAGGTCGGCCTTTTGGAGGTCGATGTCGAACGGCCCATCGACGCATGCGGCCCGCCGAAGGAGGTCACTCAGACCCTGCGCGGACCGACTGTGAGTGATCCGGTGCCGGGCACCTTGACCCACGCCGCCGTCGGCTACTTGGACGTGCATCGTGACTCGGCGCCAGCCGCAAGTATCAGCTCGACAGCATCCGCGTTGCCCTAGTTCCGGTGCAGCCGAGGCTGGCGCGATTACTCGATGACGGTGATCGGCGTCAACGGTTGCTGCCCGAAGAGTTGCCCTTGGCACGCACTCATCGTTGTTTCGTCGGTTCCGCTGCCGTTGCGCACCACCTTCGTTCCGCCGGCAAGGGTGACTGCCCATGTGGCCGGCGTAACGAGATGACCCGAGCATGAGCCGTCAGCGTCGGGGCCGTCTCGGACGTCTGCTTCGATCGTTAACGCAGCGATCGACGCATCCGGCGGCGGGTAGTCGCCCGCAGCAAGGAGTGCCGTCATGGCTGTCAGGACGAGGTCGCGAGAAACCGCGAACGTCTGCCGGTTGGTTACCGGGTGTCCGGTGTCGTTGAGTCCGACGATCGAGACCGGGCCGGTGAGCGTGCATGCGTTCGCGCCAATGTCGCGAATGTCAAAGTTGCCGAAAGCATCGCCCGTGCCGTGCCCGACACCGCGATCGTCGACAGCGAGTTCAGACGCAATGCACTCGGGCGCTGGCTGCTGGCTCAAGAGGACGTCAACCTCGCCGCCGATATCGCCTGTGCCAGAAGGCGGATTCTGCAACACGACCGTGTCAGTGCTCAGCAAGGGATCGGTGACCCGACCGCCGGAGCGAATCGTCAGTCCGGCGTGGGTAATGGTGCTCGCAGCTTCCGCAAACGAAAGACCGGTCACGTCGGGTACCGGATTTCCCGGCAAGCCCGGCGCAATGGCGTCACCCGATAGAAAGCTCGCCAGTGTGGAGTCGATCAACCAGACCTGCGCACCGACGGAGACCGTGGGCTGTTCGCATCCGATTGAGTAGACCTCGACATCGGCCTCGGTACCGTCGCTATGGCCAAACCGCAGCAAGGCGTCGGGTGTCTGAGCGCAGTTGGCGGTGCCAGCCGGGGCCGGCGCTAGGAAGAGAATCTTGGCGATGCTGACGGCGTCGTCGCCGCTCAAGACGACAGGTCTGTTGCGTCCGAGCGCCTTCGGGAAGCCTCCCGGGTCGCATATCCGCAGACTGCTCAAGTCGGGTTCGAACACCGCGGCCATGCTCGCAGCGGGGACAATCGGCGCGAGGCACGGATCGGGTGGCTCACTGCTCGCGGGTGCGCTCACTGCGGGCCCGCTGCTGGCGGGTGCGCTCACTGCAGGCCCGCGACTGGCGGGTGCACTCATTGCGGGCCGGCTGCTGGCCGGTGCGGCACTGCTTTCCGGGACCGCCGAGGCCCCTGGAGAAGACGAGGCAACGGCGCCGACCGAGGTCGGTCCGGTGGGTTGTTGGGCACACGCCCCAAGAAGGAGAACTGCGAGGACGGCGGCACTGATCGTCGTCCGCGCATTGCTGCCTGTTTTCACTTCTCGTCGACGCAACGGAGTCTCGCGGGGTTGCACGAGTGGGGGC
Source organism: uncultured Actinomycetes bacterium (assembly GCA_963809135.1). Taxonomy (GTDB): domain Bacteria; phylum Actinomycetota; class Actinomycetes; order Acidothermales; family Acidothermaceae; genus PALSA-607. Next base: position 162,037 of record CAWEIG010000009.1, on the reverse strand, counting down.
AAACGCACGTCCACTCCGGCGTGTCGCGTGCAGCTGCCACCACTCGGCGCGAAAGCAGCGGGCCCGCGCAAAGGTAGCGGGGTCGGCCGCTTCCGCGACCGACCCCGCCCTTCCCCCCACTGGCCGACAAGGCTTAGCGAACTGCCAGAGCTTCCTCGGGCCACATTGCTTCGGTAATCGTGTTGCCCTCGATCGACACGGTCAGTGCGACCGAACCATCGGCGGCCCACAGCTGGTAGCTGCCTGCCTCGAGGCCGTAGTACACGGCTGCGTACGCCGTCCCGCCCGGGTACTGGCGAGGGTGCACGGCCACGTGCCGCCGACGGTCTGGTTCGCCGTCCGGACTGATCTCGATCTCGGCTCCGACCAACTCGACCGAGGTGTAGAGCACCAGCGCGCCGACGTCGTCACCGATGTCGAGCACTGTCGGACCTTCGCCGGCCGAATGGCGGTGGCTGTGGTCATGCCCGTGCTCATGTCCGTGCTCACCCCCGTGCTCACCCCCGTGCGAGTGATCGTGGCCGGTCATGCGACGCCGACGTCGTATCCGTCGTGGGGCGAGTTGAGGTACGGGAACACGTTCTGCGTCGGTGCACCCGTCGATCCGTCGTCGATCAGGCTGGTTGCAGCGTCGGGAGTGAACGACTTGTCGACGAGCGGGATCAGCAGACCCGCGATCGCACGCAGTTCGATCGTCACCACGTCGTCGCCCACCCGCCGGCCGTTCGGGAACCCTGCTGCGTCGCCGCCGGCGAGACCTGCCGCACTGACCTTGTCGGCCGGTGTTGCCGGGATCGCCAGGTTGAGGCGCAGCATGTCCGCCACGGTCTTGCCCGTGTAGTTCTGGAACCCGGGGATGATGCCCGACGGGATGCCGGTACCCAGGATTGCGACCAGGTCTGCACGAGGCTTCTTGTAGGCGGCGAGGTTCTTGAAGACGCCGGGGTAGAGGACCGGAAGTAGGCCCGCGACCTCGGGGTGCAAGAACGAAGCGGCGTAGTCGGAGTCGTTCGACGGAAGACTGTGGTTCCAGTCGTCCTTGCTGCCCATCGGGATGACGACCTCGTTGATGAGCGGGTTGCCCAGACGAGAGACTTGCTCCCAGTTGCCGAAGGTCTGCGCGTTGGCGCCCGGGCCCTCGTAGACGCGCGTGCGCTGGCGGCTCGCCGTCGTCCAGATGCCGACGACCGACTTCAGGCTTGCCGGGTTGGTCGGCGTCTTGCCGTCAACGGTCAGGTCGCTGAACGGAACGCGCAGCGCGATGCTGTGCACGTTACTGCTGGCGAGTGAGTTGATGCCCGTCGTCGCCGCCGTCGAGATGAGGTGCAGGTTCTGGAACGGACGCAGGTCGAGCAGGTCGAACACCGAGCCGAGGTCGACGTGGAATGCGTCGGCGCGCTGGCCGGCGAAGACCGTGCGATTGCCGGGGAGACCGTGCACGGACTGCGCGGCCAAGTGCTCGTAGTTCGGGGTGGAACGCGGACCGATGTTGCAGGGCGGCACTTCGAGGTTCGAGCCGAGCACCTTGGTGCTGCCGTTACGCGTCGTGCGAGTCACCGTGTAGTACTGGCGACGGTTGAAGTGCGAGTCGAAGATCGAGGTGATCTGACCGGTGTTGTAGAGGAACGTGTTCTTGTTGAACACGACCGTGTGGAACCGGAATCCGTACGTGATGTCGGCGTGCGCGTCGCCCTGGTTGGAGATGTGGATCTCGTAGAGGACGTCGTCGCCGAACTCGTAGAAGTTCGGGCCGCCGTTCGGGGCCTGCAGGGGGACGTAGTTGGCGATGATCGTGGCGTAGCCGGGCTTGTCCGGGCTGACGAATGCGTAGAGATCTGCGCTGTCTGCGACCGGGTCTTTGGAGATCTCCGGCGCTTCACGGTGAGAAGACATGCGACACCTTCTGTGCTAGCGAGGAATGGGTGAGTGGGATTTAGAGCTGGGTGAGCTTGGCCAACTTGCGGGCCAACGCCTTGTCGGTCACCTGCACTTCGCGCTCACCGCGCATCACGGTGATGCTGCCTGCCTTCGCGTCCTTGACGAACGCAACCACTGATCCGTCGGGGGCCGGGCTGCCGTCGTCGGTCTCGGACTTCGAGGCGGCGCTGGCAACTCCTGGAACCATCACGGCCACCGTTGCCGCTGCGGCGGTGACGCCCGCGCCGCGGATGAAGGCCCTTCTGCTGTGCTCTGCCATGGTGATGCTCCTTCTGAAAGCGACTCTGAAGCGACGAGGGCGAGTCAGTTCCGCCCGCCTGAGGTGAGGCGAACTGTCTTCGCAGCGACCGCGCGGGTTGGTTCATTCGGCCGCAGCGGGTTGGTTCAAACGGGTGCGGGCGGGGCCGTAGAGTCGGCGCCGTGACCGACTGGACGACGATCTCGTCGCTTGCCACGGCGGGCGGCACGCTTGGTGCTGAGCGTTGCGACCTTCGCCTCCGTGCGATCGGCAAATCGAGCAGCGCGGACGGCGGAGCGCTCCCTTCTCGAAGGGCTCCGGCCGCTGGTGGTTGCTTCACGGATCCAAGACCCGCCGGAGAAGGTCGGGTTCGCCGACGATCACTGGGTGCGGGTCGAAGGTGGGCACGGCGTCGTCGAGGTGACCGACACCGTGATCTACCTGGCGATCGCGCTGCGCAACATCGGTCGCGGCATGGCGGTGCTGCACGGTTGGTGTCGCGACCTCCGGCGTCACGGCGACCACGCTGCCCGACCACGCACCCGTCGAGGGTTTTCGTCGGCTGACGCGCGACATCTACATCCCGCCGGGCGACCTCGGGTTCTGGCAGGGGGCGCTGCGCGACCCGACCGAGCCACTCTTCGAAGAGATGCGCACGACCGCGAAGTCGAGCGACGCCCTCACGCATCGAGCTGCTGTACGGCGATCAGGAAGGCGGCCAGCGAGCGATTTCGCGTTTCGCGCTTGCTGCCGCACGAGATCGACGGCCAGCAGGTGTGGCTCGCCAGCGTCGGCGGCACTGGCACCTCGACCGCCGCGCCCCGCGGTAACTAGCGGGCGGGGCGCTCGCTTTGCGCTAGCCACTCACGTTGCGTGGCGAGCTGTGTTTCGAGGTCGGTGACATCGGTGGCATTCCCCGACTGCTTGGCGCGGTCGATCTTCTTCTCGAGCTTCTCAACCGACTCGCGCAACCGAATCACGAGCGGGGACGACGACACTGACGACTCACGCCACTTGTCCTCCGACGCGGTCCTGAGGCGCTCGGCGACCGCGTCGAGACGGCGGTCGAAGTCGGCGGACACTTCGCGCGGAGCCCGGCCCGTCGCCGTCCACCTTGTTTGAATGTCACGCAGTTTTGCTTGTGCAGCAGGCAGATCCCCGCTCGGATCGATGGCCTCGGCCTCGGCGAGCAATGCTTCTCTGACTTCTTGATTGCCGCGAAACTCGGCTTCGCGTTCTTCGAGCGCGGCGGTGCGCCTCGTGAAGAACGTGTCTTGCGCGGCGCGGAATCGCTGCCACAGCGCCTCGTCGACGTCCTTCGATGCGCGAGGGGCCGCTTTCCATTGCACCATCAGGGATTTGTAGCGGTTGGCAGTCGGGGTCCAGTCGGTTGACGCAGCCAACGTCTCGGCCTCGGTCGCCAACTTCTCCTTCTGCGCGACAGCCTCCTTCCGCTGCTCGTCGAGAGTCGCGAAGTGCGCACCGCGCCGGCGGCCGAACTCTGCGCGCGCAGCTGATACCCGCTTCCACAACTCCGTGTCGAGCTTGCGTTCGACGCCCTTGATCTCTTTCCACTCATCGACGATGGCGCGCAACCGATCGCCCGCGGGCTTCCACTGCGTGCTCTGCGCAAGCTTCTCGGCTTCGTCGGCGAGTGCCTTCTTGGCGTCGAGCGCCTTGGTGGCCGCTTCCGCCTTGGCCGCGCGCTCTTCGCCGCGCTTGGCTTCGGCGGCCGTCAGCAGCGTGCAGAGTCGTTCGTCGAGTGAGCTGAGGTCGCCGACAGCATTGGCGGTGGGCAGCGATGCGCGCAGCTTCGTGACGGCAACGACGGTCGAAGAGGCGGACGCCGCACCGGATCCGAGTCGGGTCTCGAGCAGACCGACCTCGGTCGCGAGATCGTCGTAGCGGCGAACGAAATGCGCCAGCCCCTCTTCGGGCGTGCCGGCCTGCCACGACCCGACCACGCGCTCACCCTCGTCGGGGGTGCGCACGTAGACCGTGCCGTCATCGGCAATCCGGCCCCACGCCGTGCTGGTGCCCATCGTGCTCCCTGCTGCTGATCCGAGCCTGATCGAACCTTCCGAGCCATCGAGCTGACCTCGGGTGTGCCTATCTTGCCGGTCCTTGCTTCTCGCGTCGCGGTCGGCCGTGCTAGCCCGTGCCCGAACCCGCGCGCGTGATCGCCGTCTAGGGTGCATCTCGTGACCCTGCCGGCGATCTCCGCGGTGGCATTCTGCCCCCATCCGCCGCTCCTGTTACCCGAGATTGCGGCTGGGACCGAAATTGAGACGCAGTCGTTGCGTTCCGCGTGTGATCGCGCGCTTGGCCGGTTGCTCGAGACCGGTCCGACGTCGTCGTCGTCATCGTCGGTGCCGACGGGCCTGCCGTGAGTATCAGGTCGTTCGCGCCAGGTCTTGGCGACCCCGACCAGCGCACGATGCCGCTGTCGCTGCTGGTCGGCGATTGGCTGCTCTCGCGCCGCCAAGGAACCGCATCCGTCCCCGTGAACTACGTGCCAATACAACCCGACGGGACGCCGAACTCCCCGTGGCCGGATCTGACGGAGCCGACCGCGCTGCTCGTCATGGGCGACGGCAGTGCCCGCCGCAGCGTCAAGGGTCCCGGCTATCTCGACGAGCGGGCGCAACCGTTCGATGACGCTGTCGTCGACGCGCTCGCCAACGCCGCGCCCGAACAGCTCGCCACCCTCGACCTCGCGTTGGCTGCCGAGTTACTCGTCGCTGGTGCTCCGGCGTGGGTAGCGGCCGCGAAACTCGATCGGTCCGGCGACTGGCTACGGCGAGGTCGCTCTACGCCGACGCGCCGTACGGCGTGATGTACATGGTCGCGACGTGGCTGCCGGCATGAAGGTCATCGTGGTGCTCGGCCCGACCGCGACCGGCAAGTCCGAGCTCGGCATCGACCTCGCGCATCGCATGAACGGCGAGATCATCAACGCCGACTCGATGCAGCTCTACCAGGGCATGGACGTCGGCACTGCCAAACTCACGCACGACGAGCGGCAGGGCGTCGTCCATCATCTGCTTGATATCTGGCCCGTCACCCGCACCGCGAGCGTCGCCGATTACCAGACGCACGCGAGGGCTGCGATCGCCGACATTGCTGCTCGCGGACGAACGCCGATCCTCGTGGGTGGCTCGGGTCTGTACATCCGTGCGGTCATCGACGACATGCGTTTTCCAGGCACGGACGCCGATGTGCGGGCAAATCTCGAAGCCGAACTCGCCGCTGTTGGCGCGCCGGCAATGCACGCCCGCCTGGCCGCCGTCGACGCAGTGACCGCAGCGACACTCTTGCCGACCAACGGGCGCAAGATCGTGCGCGCACTCGAAGTGGCCGCCATCGGCGGTGGTTCGTTCACCGGTTTGATGCCGCCGTACGAATCCGTCTACGACGCACTTCTGATCGGGGTCGATCGGCCGACCGCCGAGCTCGACGAGCGGCTCACGCAGCGCGTCGCGACGATGTGGGAGCGCGGGCTCGTCGACGAGGTCCGACAGCTTGAACGCGTTGGATTGCGCGACGGGGTGACCGCGCGGCGCGCGCTCGGATACAAGCAGGTGCTCGCGATGCTCGACGGCGAGCTGTCCGACGAGCAGGCGCGCGCGCAGACGGTGCAGGCGACGAAGAGATTCGTGCGCCGGCAGCGATCGTGGTTCCGGCCCGACCCGCGCATCAACTGGTTGTAAGTGAATCGGGCTCCTTATGCGTGAAGCAGTTGTGAGCCAGCAGCCAGCGACCTTCGTCGAGTTCTATCAGGCAACCCGCGACGGGTGCCTGCGAGCGGTGATGGTCAGCACTGGAGATCGGCAGCTTGCCGAGGAGCTCGTCGCCGAGGCATTCGCGCGTGCGTGGGCGTCGTGGCCGAAAGTGAGCCGGCATCCGGCACCGGCGGCGTGGGTCGTCCGCACCGCGCTCAACACGGGGATCTCGTGGTGGCGCAAGCGGCGTCGCGAGTTCCCGCTCGAAGGGCACGACGCCCCGGCCTCGACCGAACTCGAAGGTCGTCGATTCCGACGTCATGGACGGCGCTCCGGCGGTTGCCGGCACGTCAGAGGGAGGTTGTCGCGTTGCGGATCTTCCTCGATCTCGATACCGAGACCACCGCACGCTCCTTGGGTATCGCCCCGGGAACCGTGACGGCTCACATGTCTCGCGCGACCACGGCGCTCCGCCGCGAACTTGCACCGAGCCACATCGAACGGGAAGCGAGCCTCACGACCGGAGTTCTTACTACGAAAGGGAATGAGGCTACGCAATGAATGACAACGACATCCTCGACCGGGTGAGCGCGTCCGTGTCGGGGCTCCACATGGAGACACCGGTCGATGCGATCGTGGCGAGAGGTCACGTGCGACGTCGCCGTCGGGTGTCGGGAACGGCAGCGGTCGGGGTTGTCGCGGCCGCCGGATTGGCGCTCGGCCTGGTGACTGCCGGGGGAGGCCAGCACCCTGCTAGCAACGGCGGTGTGGAACTCGCGTCGTTCACGTTGGTCAGCAACGCCGACGGCACCGCGACCTTGACGTTGGTCAAGGGTGTGCCGCTCGACGCCGACGGGCTGCGCCAGAAGCTGGCCGACGCTGGTATTCCGGCAATCGTCAACGTCGGTCGAACGTGCGATTCGCACCCGCAGCCGACGGGACTCGACCAGGTCGTCTCGCCGCAGCGGCGTGCCGACGGGTCGGTGATCTTGACCATCACCCCGTCCGCGATGCCTGCGGGTGCGGAGCTGAGCATCGGCGTCTTCCCGACGGTTCGCACGTGGAGCCTGGCTACGATCGGCGCCCCGCTGACGTGTGACACCACGGTGCCCCAATCGACTGGAGCAGCAAGCGACGGCTCAGGTCCCCGCCCCGCCAGCTGAGCCGCGTTCCTGCTGCTTTACGCGGTGCAGGAGCCAGTCGTCGCCGGTGTTGATCAGGCGTATCGCACGTCGGACGTTGCACCGTGCAAGGTGAACACGATCCGCTTCTCGTTCGCGTCGTGCTGCTCCCACCACCCGATGTCGGCAATCGACTTGTCCGCGTCGGTGTAGGTCAGGTGTTCCAGCTCGTGGTCTGCCACCGGCACGGCTAAGCGGTCGTGCGCCGAATCCGGCGGCAGACCGCGGGGGAGTGCCCAGGAACGGAGCACTCCGTCGGCCTCGAGGCGCAGGTCGAAGTGGTGGCGTGGTTTTTGGTGCTCGTGTAGGACGAACGCCGGCCGGGAATCACTCATTGAGCGAGAGCCGTTGTCGTGGAAGTAACAGTCATTGAACGCGCAACAAATCTGACCACGTGAGAGGCCGCCATGACAATCACCAACGATTGGAACGCCAAGATCGTCGCCGACTTCCGTGCGAACGAGGGCCGAGTCGGCGGGAACTTCGAGGGCGCACCCATCACCCTCCTTCACCACGTCGGCCGCAAGAGTGGCCGCGAGTACCTCGCTCCCGTGATGTACCTGCCCGTCTGAGGACGACCCCGACACGATCTACGTGTTCGCATCAGCGGGTGGTGCTCCGAGCATCCGGACTGGTACGCCAACATGACTGCGGCTGGCAAAGCGACCGTCGAGGTCGGCTCGGAGACCTACCCGGTCATCGTCACTGACCTGACCGGCGCAGAACGCGATCGCGTCTACGCCGAGCAGGCCAAGCGTTACCCAGGATTCGGTGAGTACGAGCGGAAGAACGTCGGCATCCGCACGATCCCGGTGCTGAAGCTCACGCGCGCCTGACCCACTACCAGCGACGCGGCGGGCCGTACCACCCTTGCGACCCGTACCAGTGGCGACGGCGAAATCCGAAGAACAGCCGAATGCCACGACGACAAGAATCACCAGCGCGATGGTCGGCAGCAGGTTCGCGATCACGAAGATCATCACCCCGATGAAGAACGCGCGAACACCGGCGCAGCAGCCGCTCGATGCGCAATCCTCGAGCGGGACGTCGAGTGGCTGGCGTCGCCGTCGCCGCGTCGGGGGAGATCGGCGAACAGCACGTCGAGATCGCGACCGGTGCTTAGCGTTCAACGCGAGCGTCGTCCGTTCGTCGTGCTCGACTTGGGTCAGTCTTCCCTCAGCGAAATGGCTTGTGAGCGAGGAAATTGCGGCCTCCCGCTCGGCGTCCCCTATGCGTATGGCAGTTGTCATGGCTGCGCCTTCGGATCCTTCGGTTCGTCCTCGGCGAGCAACCGGTAGATCGCCCGACGTGCATCGGTCAGAACTTTCTCGGCTTGCGCAACCTGGTCGTGGCTGCCCGCAGTTGCGACCTGAACAGTCGCCGCGATCAGTTGCCCGACCAGGCCCTTGAGCCGCCCGGCCGCGTCGTCGGCCTCTTCGGCCATGTCCTCCCACGGGGCCCGACGACCCGCAGACGCGCGCTCGACCTCAGCCCGCCCGGCGTCCGTCAGTGAAAAGGTGCGCCTGCCGTCTTCTTCGGAAACCGTGACGAGACCTTCGTCCTGCAACTGCTGAAGCGTCGGGTACACCGAGCCGGGGCTCGGGCGCCAAACACCGCCGCTGCGTGAGCCGAGCTCGGTGATGATCTGGTAGCCGTGCATCGGCTGCTCGGCCAAGAGCGTCAACACTGCGAGGCGGACGTCGCCGCGCCGGGGCCTTGGTCGCCCGCCGCCTGCGAACCACGGACCGGGAAACGGCGGCCCGCCGAAACCCCACGGTCCGCGACCGCGGTGCTGGTGTCCGGGACCACCCCAGCGCTCGCCGCGCGGCGCATCTGCTTCCGCCCACGACTGTTCGGGGCTTTCGGTGTCTCGTGGCGCCCGCGGCGGCCCAGTGGTCGCGCATGCGGTCGCGCATCATCTTGCGGAAGGCCGCGCGGTCGCAGCCCGCGTCGCGTGCGGCGGCCTTGAACTCGGCAGCCCGTTGGCGGGCCGCGTTCTTCCACTCTTCTTTGGTCCAGCCGGCCTTGCTCCAGCCAGCGAACATGCCGGACTCGCCGTCAGCTGTCATCTCCATCGTGTCCTCCCAGAGCCGTACGCGTTCGTACGCGGTCGTACGTATGACTATCACGATATATCGCGAGCGGCTCTTGTCAAGATGCCGGTTGGGACGACGTCTGCGGCGTTCTTCTACTCCGAGTGAAGGAATTCCGGGCACCCGCTGGGCTTGCACACCCCGAAATTCCTTCAGTCGGTGAGGATGGCGAGTCAGCGGATCGCCATACAGATCGGAGATGGTCGGCCAGTGACGTGTCAGCTTGTAGCGCTGTGTTTCGATGCGAACGACCCGATGCGTCTCGCGCGTTTCTGGGCCGGCGTGCTGGGCTGGGAGCTGGACGGCGACCCGCGCGACGGCGTCGAGCTGCTGCCAGCTGATGACACCGGGTTCCGGATCCGATTCGTGTTGACCCAGGAGCAGAAGACAATCCAGAACGACATCCATTTCGATCTGACGAGTACGTCTCTTGAAGGTCAGCAGGAAACGGTGGCTCGAGCGATTGACCTCGGCGCCCGTCACATCGACGTCGGTCAACGCCCCGAGGAGCCGCATGTGGTCCTCGCCGACCCTGAAGGCAACGAGTTCTGCGTGATCGAGCCGGGTAACAACTTCCTCGCCGATTGCGGATTCATCGGAGCGATTGCCTGCGACGGGTCTCAAGAGGTCGGGTACTTCTGGAGCGAAGCGCTTGGCTGGCCGTTGGTCTGGGATCAGGACCAGGAGACCGCAATCCGTTCGCCGCACGGGGGCCCGAAAATCACCTGGGGTGGTCCACCACTGAAGCCGAAGACCGGCAAGAGCCGGCTGCACTTCGACGTCGCTCCATCTGTCGGCGGCGACCAGCAGGCGGAGGTCGACCGCCTCGCCTCGCTCGGCGCGAGTCGATCCGATATCGGCCAGGGCGAGGTCAGCTGGGCGGTGATGGCCGATCCTGACGGCCACGAGTTCTGCGTATTGACGCCCCGGTAGCTGCGGCAGGATCAATTGCCGCGACAGGTGAGTTTCTGTAGCACGAGCTTGCAGGAGCGAACGCACTCAGCTGCCTGCGGGTTCAGGCGGTCATCGCAACACTTCGGCGGGTGCGTTCAGGGATCTGTTTTCGGGCTTGAGCCCGTGGTCGTCCTACCGCGCAGTGTGCCTTTATGGCATTGCAGACGATGGGTTCTGCAAGCTGATGGTGTCGATGCGACCTGCCACAAGTACGTCAAGCATTCCGCCGGGGCCGATGAGCGCGAACTCCCGCGAGTAGGGCGGGTTGCCGGGCACGCTCGGTGCCTCGATGTACCCGTCGAGGATGCAGACGACGACTGGGGTGGTGCTCGTGTAGTACCCGAGGCTGCCCGCCGGAGGGCGTGGTGAGGGGTCACCGGGACGCAGCCCGAGTGAGTCGGCGTAGCGGTGGGCGTCGCCTTCGGTGGTGGTGAAACCGGCCGCGACCGTCAGCGCGGGGATAATGCCGCCAGCGGGAGCAATGGATGCCGGCCGCGCGTTCTCGGCTGCCTGGCACTGGGAGATCGCCGCCACGTCGCCGACCGCGGCGGCCCCCGCAGTGGACGACGCCGCCGGCTCGGGCGAGCTCGAGATAAAGACCGACGGCGATACAGGCTCCCCGGCGTTAGTTCCACCCGGGTTGGCGCTTGCACAACCTGACGCGGCGATCACCAAGGCGAGCGCGACCACCCTGCGCACGGGGTGCGGCTTCATGTCGGTGTGACCCGCTCCTCTCGTCTTCGGTTCCACACACGGTCGACTGGCACGCCGCGCTTCACGCTCGTTGTCTATCGACATTTGATTCAAACAACAAGACTGCCATCGACCAATGAACGCCGCCTCCGCGCCTTACGCTTCTGCCGCCTTGACGTGAGTTCGTCAGGCGTCGAAGAACGCTGCGGCTTCGACCGATCTGCGGCATCCTGGACACGTGGCCCCCTTTGATGCCAAGGACGAGGATCGGCGACTGACGCCTCAGCAGAAGAAGGCGTACAGCTACGCACAGGACGGCCGGAACACCTACGGCGAGAACGCCAAGTCGTCGCGGAAGAACATCCCGTTGCGGAAGCGTCTGGTCAACAAGGCGAACCGGCACGCCGATCGCCAGCTTCTGTCTGAGGCAACGGGCGCGCCAGATCCGGATACGGCCGAAGCAGCGGAACAGCGCGCGCAGGGAAGGCGACCCAAGATCTGGCGGAAGGTCCCCGATCAGCGATTGGGCGCGTACCTCGCACGCCGTCGTGCGAACCGTGACCGCTAGGCAACGGCATGCACTCGGTCTCGCGCATTAGAACTGTGCGCGTGTCTGGCGTTCGACGTCGAGCCCGCGTCTGTGCAGCTCCGCAGGTGACGACGCGGACGTATCAATGTGTGCACCCAGTCGCGAACGACCGTGTCCGCGGCAAAGGTGCGCGTTCACGTGAACGGGGCTGTGAGGCGGGCTCGAGAGCACGATGTCGCTGATCGTCGATGCGCTGGAAGAACGCCTGGGCGGCGACGAACTGCAATTGTTCGAACTCCATGTCGATCCGGATTTGATCCGCCTGGAAAATGCGCAGCGTCAGTTTCGCGGTCATTCCCTGCGGCGGTTACGCCGCGTTTCGGTAACGCGCACATCCCGCAATGATGGGCCTTGCGACCGACGATCAGGTGCGTCTCGGGGTCGGCGTGATCCACACCGAGGCGTGTGCTGGGGCGACCGCCTGGTCGACGGCGCGGCGCAGTTCTTGGCTGATCGTTTCCAGGTCGATGGCGTCGCGGAGCTGGATCGTGAACGCGGCGATGATCGAGTCGGCGTCGTAGTGGGCGCGGTTGAAACGCCGGTCGACGAGTCGTTGCACGCGGCGGCGTAACGGGGTGAAGAGCGCCGCTGCGGCGAGTGTCGAGGCGGCGACGCCGACGGGGGAGGAAAACGGCAGGACGCTCGTGGTCAGCGCGATCAGGCCGAGGAAGACGGCGACCAGCAGGCCGGTGATCGCGAGGTAGGACAGCGTGCGGCTGATCAGCCGGTCGATCTCGTACAGCCGGTACTTCAGGATCCCGATGCCGATCGCGAGCGGGATCGCGGTCAGGCCGACGGCGGCGATGTCGGTGACGACGCGCCCCGCGCTGCTCGTGTTGTTGGTCGAGACGAGGTAGATCGAGACGACGGACAAGGCGCCCGCCGCTCATCAGCCACGTCAGTTGCTTACGCCGCTCCCCGGTGGCGCGCCGCCAGGTCGCCGCCTGCCGTATGACGAATGCGATCAGGAGCAGGAGGATGATCGGCGACGCAGCCCAGGCGATCCCAGCCGTAACTCCGGAAAAGCGTCCTGGCTTACCGGGATAGTTTCCGACCTCGTCGACGTCGAACCCCGCGCCGACGTGGAGCGTCGCCAGCGACAGCGACCAGACACAGCAGAACCAGACACCGGCCGCGACGTAGACAATCAGCGGGATCCGCCAGCGCCGGGAAGCGAGGCGACCGTCGGGAAAGAGCGCGACCGCGAGCCCGAGCAGCACGAAGCCGGGCACCCAGGACGGCTCGGCGGCGAGCGCGACGCGACCGAGCGGCAGCCGGCCGCCGTGCTCGTGGTAGTCGAGGACGGTGTAGAGGACCGCGACGGCGTATCCGGCAAAGAACGCGGAGGCGACGAGCAGCATCCAGCCGATTGGGTTTGACGGCTGCCGGCGGGCGACCACCAGCCCGACCGCGGCGACGATCGCGATGATCAGGAGCAGCACTCCGTCGAACGACGCGCGTAGGTCGTGCGAGAGTGACCGTGAGAAGGCAGCCCGCGGCCACCGCAATCGCGGTGACGGCGCCCAGAGCGAGCGAAGCCCGCGGCGGTGTCAGCCCGCGCGTGAACCCGGTTGCTCTCACGCGCCGAAATCTAGGCCAAGGACCGTTCCGACAGCGTTACGAAACCATCGCGATTGGCGGCAGGTTGCGGCTCGGTAACTGCGTGAGTTACCGTAACCTAACGGTTACCGATAGAGGTGGTGGTGCACGTGGTTGCGGCGCCTGCAACAGGGGATCCGTTCGAGGCGCTCGGTGACCCGAATCGGCGCGAGATCCTGCGGCTGCTGAGCAGCGGTGACAAGCCGGTGCAAGAAATCGCCGCAGCGCTGCCGATCAGCCGGCCCGCGGTGTCGCGGCACCTGCGCCTCCTGAAGGACGCCGGCCTCGTGGCTGAACACCCACGAGGGACCCGACGCATCTACCACCTCCAGGCCGAGGGAGTTCACGCCGTCCAGGCATATCTCGAACGGCATTTGGGGCGACGCCGCGACCCGGTTTCGACTCGTTGCCGAGAACACCGGCAGGACGCCGAAGCGATGACAACCCCAGGGATCGAACCAGCGCGGAACCAGTGACCGACCCGCTGCGATTTTCGTTCGACGTCGCGTGCTCGGTCGAGCACGCGTTCGCGGTGTGGACGTCCGGTATTGACGCGTGGTGGCCGCGAGATCACACGGTGACCGCAGACCCCGGCCTGGTCGTCGTCCTGCAAGGCGGCGTTGGCGGTCGAATTTTTGAGCGGACGCCGGACGGCGCTGAGCACGACTGGGGCGAGGTCACGGCGTGGGAGCCGCCGACGCTGTTGGCGTATCGGTGGCACCTCGGGCAGGACCCCGGACGACGCGACCGACGTCGAGGTCCGGTTCGTCGCTGCAAGGTGCGGCGGCTACGCGGATCGACGTCGAACATCGTGGCTGGGACCGGCTCGGAGCTCGCGGCGAAGTGCTGCGCGGTCGCAATCGGCTCGGCTGGGACGCATTTCTCGCGCACTATGCACCTGCGACTGCGGTGCCCGCGACTGCGGAAGGAGTTCAGTAATGGCTGCAGGAACCAAGGCCGACCCGTGGGTGCTGAAGACGCCGCCGGGAACGTCGGAATACACGATGTACAAGGACGAGGACGCCGATCCGCCGACGCTGGTGTGCCAAGTCGGCTCGACCACGTTGAAGTACCAGCTGCGCGCGATCGACGACCTGGCCGCGTGGCTGCGAAAGCAGGGTGACTGGGTGCCACTTGGCGCCGCCGATGAGCAAAAACCCGCAGCAGAAGGCACTGTCGAGGCGTGGGGCCGCGCCGACGACAATCCCGTCGGTGGCTGGTACGGCCTGCGCAAGGGCTATCGCGGCCGCTTCGGCATGTACATGCCACCGCTGCTAGAAGCACTCGGCCTCGCCGAACTCACGCACGACCCGCGCAACAACAGAATGCGAGCAACCTCATGAGCACGACACGTGTCATCCGCTACACGACACATCCTGAGCACTCCGATGAGAACGCCCGATTGATCGGCGACGTTTTCTCAGCCCTGGCAGGAAAAAAGCCCGAAGGGTTGCACTACGCGGCGTTGCGTTTGGAAGACGGCGTCAGCTTCATGCACATCGTGACGTTGGACGGCGACGAGAACCCGCTCAACGACGTGCCGGCGTTCGCCGAGTTCCAGGCGAACATCATGAATCGGGTTGTCGCACCACCGGTCAGCGTCTTCGCGACTGTCGTCGGCAACTACGAGCTCCTGGTCTAGCTGCCGTCGGGGAATCCGCCGCGATGCAGCACCATCGGGAAATGCGGCAACGTCGCGGGCTTCGGTACGGCCGCTCGCCAACCGTCGGGATAAGGCTCCAATCCGGCAAACAGCGGTGAGTCAGCCGTGCCATCACCAACGAGCGGTTCAAGCGACGAACGAACAGAGCGGACGGCGTCGGTGCCGAATCGGGTCTGCCAATCCGTCTCGATCGTGCTGCTGAGTTTGCCGGCGTACTGCTGGGCGGCACGTCCCGCTCGCTGTCAGGCGAAGGCGCTGTCCTCGGTCAGGAGCCGGGACGGGCTCGATCGTCACGCACCCGACTGACTCCAGATACTTGGCCGACATCGCGACGGCTTCCTTCGAGACGCCCGTCAACATCGGCAGATCGCGCACCCGCACCCCATCATCGGTAAGGACGCGCAAGACGTTCGCGCTCACTGCGAGCGACACCTTCGAGTCACCTTCGAAGTCGATCGCGAACGCGAGGAGCACCCGCGACAGCAGCGCCGGCAGCGGCTGGTTCGCGTCCGCTTGGTCGGCTTGCCGCGGGTGAAACGTCTCCCGCCCGCTGCTGAACAACCCGTACCCGAGGATCGGCAGGCAATCGGGAAGGTCGAGATCGATGCGATCGGCGATCGCCGATAGCGCTGCCCGCAAACTTTCGATCGCGTCGTCGCCGAATCGCTCGCGCCACCGATCGTCGATGACGCCGAACAGCGGCGCCCAGATTTCTTGCGCTCTGCGGCCGGCCGCCGTGACTCGCACGATGGCGTCGCGACCTGGCCGCTTCGGGTCCCGGTCGTTCGGTCCTGGTGTGATAGCGATGTAGCCCCATCGCCGCATGCCGTCGAGGTTTGTGCGAGTGCGGGCGAGCCGTTCGAGATCGCCCAGCTGCACGCCGTCCGGCCCGATGAACTTCATGCAGTTCGACCACATCACGAGCGACACGAGCCACGGCTTCGGACCCGACCCAGCCGTCGGGCCGTGACGCGTGGTGCGGTGCGGGAGTTGGTGCTCGGCCTCGTTGTCGAACTCGATCGTGTACGCGACCAGCGCGAACGACAGCAAGGTCGGCAGCGGGAGTCGATCGCCCACCCCTGCGACTCTAGCCGCGAGTCGTACGACGGTTCCGACGGCCGAAATGCCCGTAGCGTTTTCGGAACGTTTCGCGCCTAAGGTCGTCGGCATGCGGTCGCGGGCCAGCGCAGGGGGGTTCGTCGACGCCTGCCCAACCGGACGACGGCGGTGCCGTCCGCCCGGTCGTGGGCGCGGTCACGGACGCCGCCGGTGGCGCGGAGGGGCGCTTCCGGTGGGCGACGCCGCGAACCGCGCTCGCCGTCGGGATCCTGACGGTGCTGATGTTCGCGGCGAGCGTCCCGTTGGCCAAGGTCGCGAAGGCCGGTAACCCCCCTGGTGCTGGTGATCGCCGTTCGCCGTGCTCGGGTTCGTGCTCGCGCGTCGGCAGCCGCGGAACCCGATCGGCTGGATCATGCTGCTTGCTCGGCCCGGTCTTCATCGTGAGCACCGACGCGGGCCTGTACTCCCTCTTGGCTTACCACGTCGACGGCCACGACCTGCCACTGTCGCGGCTCGCCGTGGTGCTGGCGCCGGGTTGGGCGTTGCTGCAAGTCGTCCTGCCGCTGCCGATCCTGCTGTTTCCGGACGGCCGGATCGCGTCGCGGCGATGGCGATGGACGCTGTGGGCCTTCGTGGCGAGTCGCCGCGGCCTGGCTGGGCACCCTTGCCGTCCTCGGATCGTCGCATTCACGCAGCACCCGGTGCGCATCGACTCGATGGGGCAGTCGATGCATCTCGATGGCACCTCGCACGGCGTCGCTGCGGTGATACAAGACGTGGTGGTTGGTCGCGTACATCGCGCTGGTCTTGTCGTGGGTGCTCCGGTTGCTGGTGGAGTACCGCAGTTCGACCGGTGACCTTCGCCAGCAGCTGAAGTGGCTGATGGTGGGCGGAGCCCTTTGTGTCGTGGGAATTCTCGCTGGCGCTCTGCTTGGCGGGATCCGGATCGGCGCTCTTCAGCCTCATCCTCGCGTTCCCGATCTGCATCGGGATCGCGATCCTGAAGTACCGGCTCTATGACATCGACCGGCTCATCAGCCGCACGTTGTCGTACCTGATCGTCACCGGGCTGCTCGTCGGCGTGTACGTCGGCCTGGTCGCGCTGACCACGCACGCGTTGCCGCTGTCGTCACCGATCGGCGTCGCGGCG
The DNA here is from genome assembly GCA_963809135.1 of uncultured Actinomycetes bacterium. Classification (GTDB taxonomy): domain Bacteria; phylum Actinomycetota; class Actinomycetes; order Acidothermales; family Acidothermaceae; genus PALSA-607. The sequence continues at coordinate 145,158 of CAWEIG010000009.1, read as the reverse complement.
TCGACTCTGACTGTTGCTGCGTTGTTCAATCCGGTGCGACGTCGAGCTCAGCGCCTGGTCGATCGCCGTTTCAACCGGGCTCGCTACGACGCCGACGCCACGATCGCCGCGTTCACGTCGGCCCTGCGGAACGAGATCGACCTCGACAGCGTGCAGCGCGATCTGGTCGACACGGTCTACCGCTCGGTGCAGCCGGCGCACGTCGCGATCTGGATCCGTTCGAGCGCGTCATCCGTTTCGAGCGTCTAAACGGGCGGACGTCGAGGGGTGCGCGATGATGGGACCATGCGCGACATTGCCACCAGGGACGACATCATCAGGCTCGGGCAGTTCCTCAAGCTCGCCGATGTCGTGGCCGCCGGATCCGACGCCAAGATGCTGCTCGCCGAAGGTGCGGTCAGCGTCAACGGCGAACCGGAGACCCGCCGCGGCCGGCAACTGGTGAAAGGCGACGTCGTCACGGTCGGTCCGCACAAGCTGCGCGTCGGGTAGTAGGCCCGTACCATCGCAGGTGTGGACAGCATCGCGTTCGTGAAGGGTCATGGCACCCGCAACGACTTCGTCGTGCTGCCCGACGCCGACGGAACCCTCGAGCTGACCGCCGAACTCGCGATCGCCTTGTGCGACCGGCGCGGCGGCATCGGAGCCGACGGTGTGTTGCGCGTGGTGAAGACCGCTGCGGATCCCGACGCGAGCGACATGGTCGGCGCGGCGACGTGGTTCATGGACTATCGCAACGCCGACGGCAGCCTCTCGCAGACGTGCGGCAACGGCCTGCGCGTGTTCGTGCGTTACCTCGCTCGACGCGGGCCTCGTCGAGCCCGGGCGGCAGACGATCGCGACGCGGGCCGGCGTGGTCACGGTCTGGGCAGACCTCGACGGTGACATCACCGTCGACATGGGTGCGCCCTCGATCTCGGCCGGTTCGACCGCGGTCGTCGGCGATCACATCTACGAAGGCGTCGCCGTCTCGATGGGCAATCCGCATCTCGTATGCGTGACCGACGTCGACGTCGCATCGTTAGATCTCACGACCATGCCGGACGTCGATGTGCTGGCGTTTCCCGAAGGCGTCAACGTCGAGTTCGTCAACATCGTCGGCGAACGGCACGCGGTCATGCGCGTGCACGAACGCGGATCCGGCGAGACGCAATCGTGTGGCAGCGGCGCCTGCGCAGTGGTCGCAGCCCTCGCGGCCATCGACGGCACGAACACCGGTGAGTACGTCGTCGACGTTCCGGGCGGCCGGTTGATCGTTTCGTTCGACGACGCAGGCCACCTGCTGCTGCGCGGCCCCGCAGTCCTGGTCGCCGAGGGCCACTTCCGCGTGCCTGGGTAAATGCACTGAGCACGGCGAGACGAAACGTGTCACGATCGATAGGCGATGACGAACATTCCAAGCATGAACAGCAGCGCGGACGCCGACAGCTTCAACGCGCCCGCAGATGACGACGCGACTTTTCGACGGCTTCGACGGCGACGTTTGACGGTGATCAGTTCGACCGCGAAGATCGCCAGGCGCTGCGCCGCGTCGCCGGCCTGTCGACCGAACTCCAGGACGTCACCGAGGTCGAATACCGGCAACTGCGCCTCGAGCGCGTCGTGCTCGTCGGCGTCTGGACCGAGGGCACGCTGCGCGATGCCGAGAACTCGCTCATCGAGCTGAAGTTGCTCGCCGAGACGGCCGGGTCTGAGGTGCTCGACGGCATCATCCAGCGTCGCGACAAGCCCGACCCCGCGACGTACATCGGCTCGGGCAAGGCCAAGGAACTGCGCGACATCGTGCTCTCGACCGGCGCCGACACGGTGATCTGCGACGGCGAGCTCGCGCCCGGGCAGCTGCGCCAGCTTGAAGAAGTCGTCAAGGTCAAGGTCGTCGACCGCACCGCGCTGATCCTCGACATCTTCGCGCAGCACGCCCGCAGCAAAGAGGGCAAGGCGCAGGTCGAGCTCGCCCAGATGACCTACCTGCTGCCGCGACTTCGTGGTTGGGGTGAATCGCTGTCGCGCCAGGCCGGTGGTCAGGCGGCCGGCGGTGTCGGCATCGGTGGCCGCGGTCCTGGTGAGACGAAGATCGAAACCGATCGCCGCCGCATCCGCGCGCGCATGGCGAAGCTGCGGCGCGAGATCGCGGACATGTCGACCGCGCGCGACGTGAAGCGGCAGGAACGCAAGCGCGGCGAGGTTCCGTCGGTCGCGATCGCCGGTTACACCAACGCCGGCAAGTCGTCGCTGCTCAACCGGCTCACCGGTGCGGGCGTGCTGGTCGAGAACCAGCTGTTCGCCACCCTCGACCCGACTGTTCGACGGGCGCAGACCTCCGATGGCCGTGCGTTCACGCTGACCGACACGGTCGGTTTCGTGCGGCACCTGCCGCATCAGCTGGTCGAGGCTTTTCGGTCGACGCTGGAAGAAGTCGCGCAGGCCGACCTCATCGTTCATGTGGTCGACGGCTCCGACACTGATCCATTTGCCCAGCTGGTCGCCGTCCGCGAAGTGTTGAAAGACATCGATGCGCAGGAGGTTCCCGAGCTTGTCGTGATCAACAAGGTCGATGTCGCCGATCCCGAGACCGTCGATGCGGTGACGCGCGCGGAGCAACGTCGCGGCAATCGCGTTGTCGCGATCTCGGCCCGCACCGGCGCGGGCATAGACGACCTGATTGCGGCGCTCGACGAGATGGTCCCGCGCATCGACGTATGCATCGACGTGCTGGTGCCGTTCGCCGACGGTCGGCTGGTTGCGCGCATTCACGAGCTCGGCGAGGTGCTAACCGAAGAGCACACCGGCGACGGCACCCACATCACCGCGAAGGTGCCGCGGCGGGTCGCGGGCGAGCTGGCCGCGTACGCGGTGACCCAGGCCTGACCTCGCTTGCCTGTGGGCGGCGGCTCGGTCGGGCCCTTGGTCCGACTACCCTTCGAGCCGTGGCCGCTCCGAAGATTCCCGACGTCGAGCAGCTGCTCGCGCTCGCGGTTGACGGCATCGGTGGCGAGCCGCGCGACGGCCAGCTCGCGATGGCGCGGGCGGTCGAGCACGCGATGGCATCGGGGGAGCACCTGCTCGTGCAGGCCGGCACCGGCACCGGCAAGAGCCTCGCCTACCTCGTCCCTGCGCTTCGGCACGCGCTCGCCTTCGAAACCCCCAAGATCACTGAGGCGGACGACGAGGGGCGCGGCACATCCGAGCGGCCTGACACGCCCGGGCGAGCGGTAGATCGAGCCGACGAGCTGCCACCGCCTCGCGGGCCCGTCATCGTCGCCACCGCGACCATTGCCCTGCAACGCCAGCTGATCGAACGTGACCTGCCGAGACTGATCGAGTCGCTCGCGCCCGCGCTGCCGGAGCCGCCGACGTTCGCGATCCTCAAGGGGCGTCGCAACTATCTGTGCCTTCAGCGGTTGCACGCAGGGCCGGACGACGAGCAGGAAGGTCTGTTCGACGACGTGGGCGCTTCGGGCGGTTCGGTTGCCACTGGGCCGACGTCCGCCCTGGGTCGTGACATCGTGCGGATCACTGCGTGGGCGAACAAGACCGACACCGGCGACCGCGACGAACTGCTGCCAGGTGTATCGGAACGAGCGTGGGGACAGGTCGCGGTGTCGTCGCGTGAGTGCCTCGGCGCGACGAATTGTCCTTACGGCGCAGACTGTTTCGCCGAAGCCGCCCGTATGCGTGCGATGCGCGCCGACGTCGTCGTCACCAATCACGCGTTGCTCGCGATCGATGCGTTGAGCGATGTCGCGGTGTTGCCCGAGCATGATGTCGTCGTGATCGACGAGGCGCACGAACTCGTCGATCGAGTCACCGGTGTCGCGACCGAGGAGTTGACGGCCGGCATCGTCGAACGTGCGGCGACGCGTTGCCATCGGCTCGCGGCGGATGAGTCGGCGCGGCTGGCAGAGGCCGCGACGGCGTTGTCGGACGTGCTCACAGCTATCCCGTTCGGCCGCCTGTCGCCACTCCCGAACTCACTTGGTCGAGGCGATCTCGCTCGTACGCGATGCGGCGCGCGCGACGATCGGCGCGATGGCGACGACGACGATCGACCTCGGCGGCAAGGACGCCGATGCCGCTGACGTCGAGGTGGTGCGGCGACAAGCGAGGGTGGCAGTCGAGGCGGTCTTCGACACAGCGGAGCGGTTGCTCAAAGACTCCGACGATGACGTGATCTGGGCGGCGTCCGAAGAACGACGTGGCGTGGTGTTGCGCGTCGCGCCGTTGGGAGTTGCCGACCTGTTGCGCGAGGCGTTGTTCGACAAGCGAACGGCCGTGATGACGTCGGCGACGTTGACGTTGGGCGGTCGATTCGAGCCGGTCGCCGCCGGCCTGGGTCTTGGCGGTAGCGGTTGGACCGGGATCGATGTCGGGTCGCCGTTCGATCACGGCAGGCAGGGAATTCTCTATGTGGCAAAGCATCTTCCGCCTCCTGGCCGCGACGGCATCTCCCCGCTGGTGCTGACCGAACTCGCCGAACTCATCGAGGCTGCGGGCGGTCGCACGCTCGGATTGTTCTCTTCGATGCGCGCAGCGGTCGACGCTGCTGAGGCCATGCGCGTCGCTGCTCGACGTCCAGATTCTTTGTCAGGGTGAAGACTCGACTGCCGAGCTGGTGAGGCAATTCGCGGCCGAGCCGACGTCGTGTCTTTTCGGCACGTTGTCGTTGTGGCAGGGCGTCGATGTGCCGGGTGCGTCGTCGCAGTTGGTGGTCGTTGATCGGATCCCGTTCCCGCGCCCTGACGATCCGTTGATGTCGGCGCGGCAGAAGGCGGTCGCCGACGCTGGCGGCAACGGATTCATGGCGGTCGCGGCGGCGCAGGCTGCGTTGTTGCTCGCGCAGGGAACGGGGCGGTTGCTGCGCTCGCGCACCGATCGCGGGGTCGTCGCGGTGCTCGACTCGCGGTTGGCGACCGCCCGCTACGCGGGTTTCCTGCGCGCGTCGCTGCCGCCGTTCTGGTTCACGACCGATGCGGCCGTCGTCCGCTCGTCGTTGCGTGCCCTCGACGAAGCAGCAGGCGGACGCCGAAAGCCGGCCGTGCATGAACAGCCGACGCTCGATGAGGCGGCGCTGTGACGTCGGCGCGGTTGTTGCAAACGGACGACGTCACCCCGGCAGCGTGGATCGCACCGCGGTTGGGCGCGTTCGCGTCGGGTGTGAACGGCGTTATTCCGAGCGGCTTCGAGGCCTACGCGCGCATCCTGCACCCGGCGACATCAGACGCCAGCAAGCAGGCGCGCTGGAGCGAGGTCGCGGCGGCGACTGGAACGCGTCGACCATCCGCTCATGCAATTCCACTCCCTCGTCGGAGTTTCGCCGTTTGACTCGCAAGTGAGATCCGGTGCCTTGGACGGGCTTGACTCCCGAGCAGGGTGACCTCGAGCCTGAGTCGCTCGGTGGCGCTCGCTCGACGTCCTCGCGCGACACACCGCGGCCGAGGAGCAGTGCTGGTTCTGCCTGTGGGAGGGCTACGTGGCGGATGCCGGTCGGCGACCCGAGGCGCTCGACCGCCGTGAGCGGCCGACGGCGCTTCGCAGCCATCGACTTCGATGCCCGCGTCGAACTGCCTTTCCGCAACTACCTGTTGTTCAGCGGACCGCTCGACGCTGCGCTCGAGATCGGTCATTGGGCGACGCCGGACTGGTTCCTGCCGCACTCGCCGAACATCTTCTGGCCCGACGACAGGTCGTGGTGCGTCGCGACCGAGATCGACCTCTACTGCACCTACGTCGGCGGATCTCGCGCGCTGATCGACGAACTGCTGGCCGACGAGCGCCTCGAGGTGTGGGAGGCCAACCTCGACGATCCGGTCGTGCACGACAGCGACGAGCTGAATACCTAGATGCCGGTGAACACCCGGCGCAGCTTCTCGAGGACGGGATCGTCGGCGCCCGGCGGCGTGTGATCGGCATCGAGTCGACCGAACACGAGACGAATGAACGCTTCCGCGGGCAGGAGCAGCAGGCGGTCTGCGTCGGATCGCGCGTCGAGAGGCTCGAGCGTTGCGCCGTCAGCGCCGACCGTCAGCACGAAGTTGCGGGCCGGATCTTCGGTCTCGACCCCGATGACGAGTTGCTCATCGAGCGGCTTGCCGATTCGCGGCACGAGCGATGCGAACGTGTCGATGATCAGGTCTACCGCGTCGGGAGCGAGCTGCGCCTTCGGATCGAGCGCCACCACGATGTCCCACGTGTGGAACGCATGTTCGCTGACCCGCATCCTGCATCAGGCCGGCGAGATCGCGATGCGTACCGAACAGGTCCATCTCCCACTGGTCGCGCTGCTGCGCGTCGAGCGCCTCGAACGCGCGCGAGCAATGCGGCGTCCGCCTCAAGTCCGTCATGCGCCTGATCTTCTGGACTCTTCGCGTTCCACGTGTCCCAGATCGGCTGCATCACGTCCATTGCCCGGCACCGGCTCGCCTGCGAGGCCGGCCTCGAGGATGAGCTTGAAGAAGATCGACCCGGTGCCCATGTGCGACAACACCTGCGCGATCGACCACTCGGTGTCGTACGACTGGCTCGCGCAACTGCTCCGGCGTCAGCGTGGTGGCGGTCTCGACGAGCCGCGCGCGTGAGTTGCGCAACGCTGCGAGCAAGACTTCGGCGGACGGCGTGGTGTTCGGTTCCGACATAGTGACCCGCTCAATAGTTGAAAGCACGACCAGATGACCTCCACGCTAACCCACGCTCGGCGGGCAGACCGCTTCGCATCCGTGACCCGCATCCCTAACCCCAGGCATCTGCACATCCCGGAGGGTCGTTGGAAGCCGACAATTCGGGCGCGCGAACAACCATAAGGGATGTGAAGAGGGTTCGGCCGAGGGTCAGACGCGGCGAAGGACCGCCGTGACGCGGCCGAGGATCGTCGCATCGTCGCCGGGAATCGGGGCGTAGTTCGGGTTGTGCGGCATCAGCCAGACGTGACCGTCGCGCCGCTTGAAGGTCTTCACGGTCGCTTCGCCGTCGATCATCGCGGCCACGATGTCGCCGTTCTCGGCGGCCGGCTGCTGGTGCACGACCACCCAGTCGCCGTCGCAGATCGCCGCGTCGACCATCGAGTCGCCGACGACGTTGAGCATGAACAGCGTGCCGTCGCCGACGACCTGGCGGGGGAGCGGGAACACGTCCTCGACGACCTGGTCGGCAAGGATCGGCCCGCCGGCGGCGATGCGGCCGACGACCGGAATGTAGGCGGGGGCCGGGCGTGCGTCGCCGCTCTCGGTCTCGTCGAACGGCTCGCTTCTGGCTGCCACGAGGCTCGGACGTCGAGGTGCCGGCAATCTGGCCCGGTATCCGTACCTCGACTGCACGAGGACGGTTCGGGTCGCGGCGCAGGTAGCCCTTCTTCTCAAGGGTCGCCAGCTGGTGGGCGACGCTGGACGTGGAGGTCAGCCCGACCTGCTCGCCGATCTCGCGCATGCTCGGCGGGTAGCCGCGCCGCTCGACCGAGTCGCGGATCACGTCGAGCACCCGGTGCTGGCGGGGCGTCAGGCCGGTCTCGTCGGGCGGACCGTCGGGGAAGTCGCTGACCGCCGCCAGGGCGGCTGGCCGCATCTTTGTCCGTTGGCACCACGAGCACGCTCCCTGTCACTGGCTGTCTCGGGCTGTCTCGGGCTGTCCCGGGCCGAGCGTCCCGGTCTGCCGTCTTCGGTTGCCCGACGGTAGTCCTTTCTCGACACGCATTCAAACATCTGTTCGAACGTGTCGTGATTTTGTCGGCGGCATGCGGTACAACTTCGTACAGGCGTTCGAATCGAACATCCGTTCGATCCCGAGCAGCTGTACTCCCTTCCCCGGAGGTCACGATGAGCCCGCAGCCCACCCTCACCAGCCCACGTCGGCGCGATCCCAGCCCAGGCCGAGCTCGCCGACTTCGTCCGCGACCTCGCGCCGTTCGAGCACCCGAGGCTGCGCCGGCTCACGGTCGTTCCCGGTGAGGCAGCGTCCGAGTGCCGGCGATGCGTTGCGACGCCGCTGGTCGATCAGCCCGGTGCCTGCCGTTCGAGCGCGCGACGCCGCTGCGTCTTGTCGAGCTGCCACTTGCGCCACGGGCCGATCGACGCGACGACCGCCAGAAACCCTTACGCCAGGCCACATTCGCCTCACTCGGCGCGGTCGGCTGGCGTTGCTCTGCGTCGCCGTGCTGTGCATGCTGTTCGGCTTCTCGATCGGCAACGTGGTGTCGTTCGGCTCGTCGGCACCGAGCTACCCGACGACGCCGTCGGCCGCCTCGCCGACCATCGTCGTCCAGCCTGGCCAGACGCTGTGGGGGATCGCGACGCAGGTCGCGCCGCACGCCGATCCGCGGGCGACCGTCCAGCGGATCATCGACCTCAACCACCTCGCCGGCACCAACCTCCAGGTCGGCGAATCAGCTCCGCTCGCGCGCACGTCGACCGCTCCGGCGGCTCGCCACAACGTGGAGTCTGGGTCGCTAGAACACGCCCAGCACGTCCGCGTCGCGCCGTCGCGGCCCGCGTGGCTGCGGGATCGGCGGGCGGCCCGCGACACGCCGTCCGGCCTGCGAAGTTGGCGAAAGCCCTTGCGCGGCGCCCTGCTTCCCCCTAACGTCTGACCCCTACATCTAGTACTTACACGGATGTAGTTCTCCACAGGTTGTGCCCAGGTTGAGGGGACTTGAGCACAGCTGGGGGGTGCTTGCACACAGGTTCGTCCACAGTTTCTGACCCTGGATTCGGAGCTGGGCAGGTCTGTGGGCGGCGCCGGGGAAGGCGCCAAAGGGCACATCCAGGGGAAACGGTTCGGTTGTCGGCGTGGTTAGTGGGAGCGGAGGGCGGACCAGTGTTCTGTCCCTTCTGTCACCACACCGACAGCCGAGTCATCGATAGCCGGGTCGCCGACGACGGAACCGCTATCCGTCGTCGGCGATCCTGCCCATCGTGCGGCCGCCGGTTCACCACCCTCGAGACCGCGTCGCTGGCCGTCGTGAAGCGCTCAGGCGTGACCGAACCGTTCTCCCGGGCCAAGGTGATCGCCGGCGTGAGCAAGGCGTGCCAGGGCCGCCCGGTCGACGAAGACGCGCTCGCACTCCTGGCCCAGCGGGTCGAAGACGACCTGCGAGCGGCCGGTTGCAGCGAGATCTCCAGCCAGGACGTCGGGCTCGCCGTCCTCGCGCCCGTTGCGCGACCTCGACGACGTCGCCTACGTCCGATTTTCCTCGGTCTACAGGGGCTTCGACTCGCTCGAAGCCTTCGAGGCCGAGATCGCGTTACTGCGAGCCGAACGTGACCTGCAGCGGGGCGCTGTCCAGCCCGCAAAGCCCTAACGGGCAACCAAAAACGATCCCGGCCGGGGGAAATCCGGCAGCCGATTGTGGTGTTGTTGACAGTGGAGGAAACAGGGATGACAGAGACGACACGTGGCACCCAGAGCGACTCGACGGAGCCGCGGACTTTCGACGAGGGGTCTGACCATCGAGCGGGTGTACACGCAAGCCCGGCGTGCACCCCTACGACGAGGTCACCTGGGAGCGTCGCGACGTCGTCATGACGAACTGGCGTGACGGCACGATCAACTTCGAGCAGCGCGGGGTCGAGTTCCCCGACTTCTGGTCGGTCAACGCCGCCAACATCGTCACCACCAAGTACTTCCGCGGCGCGGTCGGCACCGACCAGCGCGAGTGGTCGCTCAAGCAGCTCATCGACCGGGTCGTGCTCACCTACGTGAAGGCCGGCCAGGTCAACGGCTACTTCGCGACCGTCGACGACGCCACGATCTTCGAGCACGAGCTGACCTACGCCCTGCTGCACCAGGTGTTCAGCTTCAACTCGCCCGTCTGGTTCAACGTCGGGACGACGGCTCCGCAGCAGGTCTCCGCGTGTTTCATCCTCGCCGTCGACGACAAGATGGACATCGATCCTCGACTGGTACAAGGAAGAGGGGATGATCTTCAAGGGCGGTTCTGGCTCTGGCGTGAACCTCTCTCGCATCCGCTCGTCGAAGGAACTGCTGTCATCCGGCGGGACGGCGTCCGGTCCCGTCTCGTTCATGCGCGGCGCCGACGCGAGTGCCGGCACGATCAAGTCGGGTGGCGCCACTCGCCGTGCGGCGAAGATGGTGATCCTCGACGTCGACCACCCCGACATCGAAGAGTTCGTCGAGACCAAGTCGCGCGAAGAAGACAAGATCCGCGTGCTGCGTGACGCCGGCTACGACATGGACCTCGGCGGCCGCGACATGTCGAGCGTGCAGTACCAGAACGCCAACAACTCCGTGCGGGTGAACGAAGAGTTCATGCGCGCCTACGAGAAGGGCAGCGACGTTCGGGCTCAAGGCACGCACCGACGGCTCGGTCATCGAGACCGTCGACGCCAAGGGGCTCATGCGCAAGATCGCGCAAGCGGCATGGGAATGCGCCGACCCCGGCATCCAGTACGACGACACGATCAACGACTGGCACACACTGCCCTGAAACCGGACGAATTACCGCAAGTAACCCGTGCTCCGAATACGTTCACTTCGATAACTCGTCGTGCAACCTCGCGTCATTGAACCTGATGAAGTTCTTAAAGGACGACGACAGCTTCGACGCCGTTACCTTCGCGAAGGTCGTCGAGTTCGTCATCACCGCGATGGACATCTCGATCTGCTTCGCCGACTTCCCGACCGAGAAGATCGGTGACACCACGCGGGCAAGTTCCGTCAGCTCGGTATCGGCTACGCGAACCTCGGTGCGCTGCTGATGGCGACCGGGTCACGCGTACGACTCCGACAGCGGCCGCGCACTCGCCGCTGGCATCACCTCGCTGATGACGGGCACGGCGTACAAGCGGTCAGCCGAGCTCGCCGGCATCGTCGGTCCGTACGAGGGCTACGCACGCAACGCGGAAGCGCACACCCGGGTCATGCGCAAGCACGCAGCGGCGAGCTGACTCGATCCGCAGCGTCGGCATCATCGATCGCGAAGTCATTCGGATGGCAAACAAGGCGTGGCAGGACGGTCTGAAGATCGGTGAGAAGAATGGCTGGCGCAACTCGCAAGCCTCAGTACTCGCGCCCACCGGAACCATCGGCTTGATGATGGATTGCGACACCACTGGTATCGAGCCTGACCTTGCGTTGGTCAAGTTCAAGAAGCTCGTCGGTGGCGGCTCGATGCAGATCGTCAACCAGACGGTGCCGCGTGCTCTGCGCAACCTCGGCTACCAGGAAGAGCAGGTCGAGGCGATCGTCGAGCACATCGCCGAGCACGGCAACCCCGTCGATGCGCCAGGGCTTCGGCAAGAGCACTACGAGGTCTTCGACTGCGCGATGGGTGAGCGGTCGATCTCGGCGATGGGTCACGTGCGGATGATGGCGGCGGCTGCAGCCGTTCTCTCAGTGGTGCCATCTCCAAGACCGTGAACCTGCCCGAGACCGCAACTGTCGAGGACGTCGAAGAGGTCTACTACCAGGGCTGGAAGCTCGGCCTGAAGGCGCTCGCGATCTACCGCAACAACTGCAAGGTCGGCCAGCCGCTGTCCGACGCGCGCGAGAAGAAGACAGACGTCGCGGTCGCGGCAACGGGCGAATACAAGCCGGTTCGCAAGCGGCTGCCGAAGCGTCGTCCGTCGCAGACCGTGTCGTTCGCAGTCGCGGGCGCCGAGGGTTACCTGACCGCCGGCTCCTACCCCGACGACGGCCTCGGCGAGGTGTTCCTCAAGCTCGGCAAGCAGGGCTCGACGCTGGCCGGCGTGATGGACGCGTTCTCCATCGCCATCTCGATCGCGCTGCAGTACGGAGTGCCGCTCGAGGCGTTCGTGTCGAAGTTCGTCAACATGCGCTTCGACCCGGCCGGCCTGACCGACGACCCCGACGTGCGGATGGCGCAGTCGATCATGGACTACATCTTCCGCCGTCTCGCCCTCGACTACCTGCCGTACGACTCGCGTGCCGAGCTCGGCATCTTCACCGCCGACGAGCGGGCGCAGACCGTCGCGTCGAAGTACGGCGACGACACCAGCGCGCCGGTCATCGACGACGAGCTCGAGTACGTCGACTCGATCTCGCAGTCGGCGCCGATCGTGCAGCAGCCGAAGTCCGAAGTGTCCGAGGTCGCAAGTAGCCAAGCCGGTGGACGCCGATGTGCACTCGTCGACGGAATTGCTCGAGCGTCAATTGGGAACAGCAGCCGATGCGCCGCTGTGCATGAGCTGCGGCACCAAGATGCGCCCGGCCGGAAGCTGCTACGTCTGCGAAGGCTGCGGAAGCACCAGCGGCTGCAGCTAGTGTCAACGGTCAATCAATGTCACGCTCAATCGGGACATGTAATGTCCTGAGCTCCGGTCAGCAATGTCCGAGGTTCGGTCAGGCGGACATTGTGAGCGCCATGTGGGGCCCGCCCGACAGGGCGGGCCCCACATTTGGTCGGGCGATCGCCGGCCAGACCCGGTAGCTACGACAGGGCCATGGAGCGGCGTTCGCGGTCTTAGCTGATGCGATCACGGTCGGGTCCGGATGTCGTTGGCTGAGGGAGCTCGGTGCGCCGCGCTCGGGATTTCGTGGTCGGGGTCCGATGGCTAGCTGTCGTCACTGAACCTGTCGCGATTGCTAGTAGGACGACGAGCGGGCCGGTGTTGGGGTCGGTTGCTCGGCCGGTGACCAGTTGGCCGAACTCTTGGCCGACGAGCCAGTACCCGACCGCTATGCAGGCGCCGATCACGAGGGCGCAGGTTCTTGCGGGCGGCGGTGTTAGTGCAGCCAGCCCGATGAGCGCCTGAGCGCCGATGAGTAGAAGGATCTGGGTGTGGCTGAGGTGGTTCGCGGTCCGGGCGAGTGAGAAGTCCACGCGACTTAGCCAGCCCGGGGCGTTGTTCGCGGATCCGGCAAGGTCTGCCGCGAGGTCGGCCCCACGTGTTGGGCCGTTGACGAGTTGAAGGATGGCTCCGCCGACCCAATAGGTCATCCAGGCGATCGGCAGCCAGCGGCGCGGGAGGTCCAGATCCGCCCCTGTGCCTGTGTGATTTTCGTCGGCAGGCCACGCGGCGGCAGCGATGACCGCGTATAGAAGGGCAGCCCCTGGTGCGCCGGTGAGGAGCCACGCGGTGTGCCCTGTGATGCCGCCGAGCCCTTCACCGAGGTACCACACGCTTAGCGCCCACGCGATCGACGCTATGAGTGCACGCTTGCTGGTCCGCTGCCACAACAACCCGAATCCGATCGCGAGTTGGATCAGCGCGAACGGCAGGTTCCACAGCAGCGGGTGAGCGCTGATGAGACTCGCGGCCCAGCTTGCCGTACGTGACACGAAACCGGCTTGTCCGTCGCCAGCCGATCCGATCACGTCAGTGGCGAAACCTGGCGTGAACATGTACGGCTGGAGCTGTAGGCAGCCGTCCAATAGCCAGAGCGCGCCGAGGCTGATCTGCAGGCCACGGCGACTGAGCGTCGTCGGGTTCCTTTGTGCGAAGTTTCGGTCGTGGCCCGCTCGCCCGCTACCGAGCATGCCCGCGCTTACTGGCTCACCGTGGTAGCTGCGCGGGTGCGGCGGCGAGCGATGATCAGGGCCGTGGCTCCGATCAGGATCCCAACGATTCCGACCGCCAATGCGATGACGCTGAGAGTGTTGTTGTTCTTGCTGCCGGAGGCGGTGGTCGTGCTCGCCCCGGCACTTGGTTGCGCGCTCGCCGCGATCGCGGACGGCGATGCCGCTGATGAAGCGGTATCGCCAGCGCCGGTCAGCTGCAGGATGGGCGTCGGATGATCCGGTGCGGGTGCCCCGGCGGTGACCGGGTCGATCCAGCGAACGATCGTCCCGTCGGCGTATGTCTGGAGAGCCTTGAACACGACCTGGTCAGTGTCGCTAGGCAGCGTCTGGGCGAGCACGTGGAACTCCAGGAAGTGCCCGACGGCGATAGGACCGCCGCTCCACGTCACTTCGCTGACATAGCTGCTGATCGTTCCGTCGTCGGTGGTGACCGGCGGGTTCAGCGGTGACGTCACTGTCGTGTCGGTCCACCCGGGCACCGATTCTGGATCGATCCCAAGGATCGGATGATCGCTGGGAAAAAAGATCTGCACCTTGACAGTTCCGGCGGTCGGTTCCTCGTTCGGCACCCGAAACCCGAGGGTAATCTCGCCGCCCTTCGGGGCGCTGTCGGGGTCAACGGTGACGTGAGCCGATGCAGGCAAGGCCGCGGCGATCACGATCGTGAAACTGACCGCCATCAAAATGAGGGTCCGGCGAAGCAGCATGGGGGTCCTTTCGGGTTCCGGGTCGTCGAAGTAGTCGCTACGAGCCGGGCATTAGTTCCGCGCGGCCGGGAACCAGCAAGGCGGAGAGAACGACCATCTGCAGGACATGAAAGTTCTTCACCGACGCCGACCCGCCGGTCGGCGCGTCGCGCGCGTGTGTGCAGCACTTGCGGGCGTCGGGATCCTGATGGTCGTCGCTGCCCCGGCCGCCAGCGCGCATGCGGTGTTGGAAAGCACCACCCCGACGCAAGGGTCTGTGGTTGTCACCGCGCCTACCCAGGTGGAGCTGCAGTTCGGGGAAAGCGTCGAAGTCGCTCTCGGGGCGATTGAGGTCTTCGACGGCAACGGGAGCCGCGTCGACCTCGGCGCTGCGCATCATCCGAGCGGTGCTGGGCGAGACGTCGCCGTCGCCTTGCGCACGGGCTTAAAGGACGGCACCTACCTGGTTTCCTGGCGGGTCATTTCTGCCGACTCCCACCCGGTGGGCGGGACGTTCACGTTTTCGATCGGGCACGCCGGCGCAGTTGCAACCGTCAAGTCGTCGTCGGGCGACCCCACCGTCGCCAAGCTCTTCGCGGTTGCGCGATTCCTCGGCTACGCAGGGTTGATCGTCTTTGTCGGCGGATGGCTGTTTGCCCTCATCTGCCGGCCACCGCGGACAAGAGCGCTCGTCAGGTTGCTGGCGATCGGCTGGGCCATTGGCCTTGTCGGCGGGTTAGGCGCGCTGCTGTTGCAAGGGCCCTACGGTGCGGCGCTCCCGCTGCACAACAGCTTCAACTGGACCGTCCTTCATGCCGTGTTGGGCACCCGGTTCGGTTACGCGCTGCAAGTGCGTCTGATCGGTTGGCTCATCGCCGGGATTACCGCGTGGGTAGGTATCCGCCAAACCGGGACACGCCAGCGTGCCCTGGTCGCGCTCACCGGCGTTGCCATCCTCGGTGTCGTGGTGTCGTTTGCTGCAGCCGGCCACGGCGGGGTCGGGGTGCAGTGGCCGCTAGCTCTGGCGAGTGACGTCGTGCACCTTCTGTCTGTGTCGACGTGGCTCGGCGGCTTGCTCGCCCTGGTCACTGTGACGCTGCGGCGCGCAGACACCGACGACGTCCGTGTTGTCGTCACCAGATTCTCGCGCCTCGCGGGTTGGCTGGTGCTCGCGATTGTGGTGACCGGGGTGTACGCGGGCTGGCGCCAGGCCGGGATCCTCTCGGACCTGCCGGTCACTGCCTACGGCCGCCTGTTGCTACTCAAGGTGAGCTTCGTCGCGCTCGCGTGGGCAGTGGCCATCTACTCGCGCAGCTGGGTGCGCGGTTCGGCCGACGTCAGCGTGCACCGCCTGCGTACCTCGGTCGGCATCGAGGCACTCGCCGGGGTCGCGGTGCTCGTCGTCACCACGGCGCTCGTCGCAGCCCCGCCGGCGCGCGGCGCCTACCGGCCAACCTTCTACACGACTCTCGTGACCGGACCGCTCAAAACCGAGCTTTGGGTGGTGCCCGACGGATCGCGGCTCGTCGACATCCACGTGCTCACCACCCACTTCGACGGCAGCGCCGCCGGCGTCCCTGAGATCGACCTGTCGATGTCACTTCCCAGCCGCCAAATCGGCGCCGTAGTGGTTCCCCTCCAAAAGCTCGCTGACAACCACTACGAAGCCCCCCGGTTCCCCGTTCCACTTGCCGGGCGATGGACGATCAAGGCTGTGGTGCGTACAACAGACATCGACGAATACACCGCGACCACCGTCGTTGTCGTGCGTTGAGAGCTTGATCGCCAGTCAGAAGGGCAGGTAGTTGTGCCGGGCATGAGAGGGATACCGGTGCTGCACGCCTTATCCCTGTCGAACCTGCTCATGAAGTGGCAGCTCCACGCGGGTGTCCTTGCGGTTTTGGTCGGACTCGCCGTCGGCTACGCGTGGCTGGTCGTTCGCGCGCGCCGCCAGCATGTCGCGTGGTCGGGGTGGCGTAGTGCCTCGTGGGCGTTCGGTCTGGTGGTCGCGGTGCTGGCGACCCAAGGCGGGATCGCTGTGTATGGCCAGGTGTTGTTTTGGATCCACATGGTGGGTCACCTCATGCTGATCATGGTGGCGCCGCATTTTCTCGCCTTGGGTTCGCCGTTGACGCTGTTGACGACGGCGTACCCGGAACTGAATCTGGATCGGTCGTTGTCGCGCGGCCCGCTTGCCGTGCTGAGTTATCCGCTCACCGGTCTTGTCGCGTACAGCGCGACAATCATGCTGACACACCTGACCGGGTTCATGAACGCGATGATGCTGAACCCGTGGCTCGCAAGCGCCGAGGATTTGCTGTACCTAACGGCTGGGCTGCTCTTCTTCCTGCCATTGCTGGGTTCTGAGCCGATCGGTCGCCGCATCGACGGACCCCAGCGAATCTTTCTGTTGTTCCTCGCGATGCCCGTCGACACCTTCACCGGCCTGGTTCTCGCGCAGACCAACCACTATCCGTGGCCGGCGATGGCCGCGATGCACCAAGCGTGGGCACCTAGTCTGCTTGCCGACCTGCATGGAGGCGGTGCGGTGATGTGGGTCGGCGGCGACGCAATCATGGCGCTGGTGATGGGTGGCTGCTTTCTGGTCTGGGCCCGCGCTGGGGCGCAGGCGACGGCGGGCAACTGGCTGGAGGGGGTGCGTCTCCGGACGCTCCAAGGAGCAACCGGATCCGTCGCGTTTGATGCGCCCACCGCCGACACCGATGCCCACCTGGCCGCCTACAACGACTATCTCCAGACTCTGAGCCGAGCAGAGGTGCGGGCATCGGATCGGCCCGCAGACGACTCAAAGCTGGTGACGAAAGTGCCGGGAACCATCGGCGGCCCCGCGCCGACTATTGGCCCATGAATGATCACTTTGTCGAGCCTGAATGCGAGGCGGCTCGTGAAGCAATGTCTGCACAGCTCGATGGCGAGACGAGCCCGGTCGCGCAGTCATGGCTGACTGGTCATCTGGTCCGATGCAGGCCGTGTCGCGCGTGGTTTGAGAGCGCGAGCGAGATCCAACGCCGAACTCGGCTGACCCTCGTGCCGGTCATACCCGACCTGACCCAGCAGATCCTGGCAGCCTCCGGCGCGCCCGCAAGTCCGGCTCCGCGAGCCTCCGAAGTTCCGAACACCCACCTCGAGGCGACGTGGCGTGCGCTGCTGGTCGCTGTTGCGGCGGCGCAGTTGTGGTTCAGTCTGCCGGTCTTGTTATTCGCGCGCGACCACGACGTGACGACCCATCCTGCGCATGAGCTTGGGTCCTTCAACACGGCTCTGGCGTGTGGGTTTCTTATCGTCGCGTGGCGTCCGCGGTTCGCGCGCGGCATGCGGCCGCTCGTCGGCGTGGTTGCGGCGCTCCTGGTCGCAACGGCGGTGATCGACATCGCCAGTCGGCACACGACGGTCAGTGATGAGGCCCCGCACATGCTCGTCGCGGCCGGCTACCTGTTGCTCTTGCTGATCAGTGGTTTTCACGACGACCGCGCGATCGAACACGGGACGGCGACGGTCAACGCGCCACAGTTGCAGCTCCCACAACCGGCCACCCAGTTGCAACCGGAGATGCAGTTTCCCGCTCAGACGGACCCTGCGCAGGAGCACGGACGCGCCACCGCATGAGCGCAGATCCGACTCTGTTCGCGACGGTTACCGAACCGCCGCTGGCTGGCTACGATGCACGGATGCGAACACGCGGGTCCTTCGACGGACGCCCCGAATTCGTTGCGGTTGTGCACGACCTGAAGGACGACGTGTGGCTGCTTTGCTGCCGATTGGTGGACCGTCAAAGCGCAGATGACCTTACTCAGGAAACCTTCCTGCGCGTGTACAAAGGCTTGCCCGGCTTTCGCGGAGAGGCAAGTCTTCGCACCTGGGTGTTGTCGATCGCGCGCCGCGCATGTGCTGACGAGATACGTGATCTGAGGCGGGAACGCCGGCGCCAGATCCGGGCGCAAGACCATGCTTCGATCGACGAAGCCGTCCCCGACATCGGTGACAGTGTCAGCTTGTGGGCAGCTGTCGCGACCCTTGATTTCGATCGGCGTGCCGCGTTCGTCCTCACCCAACTGTTTGGCATGTCCTACGAAGAAGCAGCGAGCACATGTGACTGCCCGATCGGCACCATTCGATCACGCGTCGCTAGAGCCCGCAGCGACCTCATCGCCGCGCAAGGACTACCGATACCGAAGCCACGCGCAGCCGAAACCACCAGCAGCCACACCCCCACCTAAGCCGCGGACCTGCGACCAAGCCTTCGCACAACCAGTCCAGAAGGAGCGCGCGAGTGGCCGTTTTCCAGCACTGGTCCTACGACCCGTTCATCCTGGTGGTAGCGGTCATTGCGGCCGTACACGGCCGCGGATTGCGCAAGCACCTGCACGCGATCGCCAAGTCCGGCCGACCAACCCGGCCATGGATCGGGCAGGCATCGATCTTCTGGGGCGGCCTCGTCGTCCTGCTGCTGGCGGTCGTCTCGCCCATCGACTACTGGTCCGATACCTACCTGACCTCGCACGTCGTTCAGCACATTCTGCTGGCCTTCGTTGCGCCGCCACTGATCGTGCTCGGTGCGCCATGGGTCCCGCTGTTGCGCGGGCTGCCGCGTCCCGTTGCGCGCGTCTACGGTCGACTGCTGCGACTTAGCCGAGGAAAACGGCCCGTCGCCGGGCGACCGGTCTGGGGCGCAATCGCAGCCATCCGTAGGTTCGCCGCCCACCCCGCCACAGCGGTAGTGGCGTTCAACGTCGACATGCTTTTTTGGCACCTGCCAGGCCCGTTCGACCTCGCCGCGAACAACCAAACCATTCACATCTGGCTCGAGCACGGCTCGTTCTTCGGGCTCGGCCTCTGCCTGTGGCTGCAGATCTTCGGCTCCTACCCGTTCCGCCCCGCGCTCGCGCCCGTCGGAAGGATCGCCGCGCTCATCGCCTCCAACGTCACGATGGTCATCATCGCCATGACGATGGTGATGTTCACCCACGACCTGTACCCGGCGTATGCCGGTCGCGGCGCCGCAGCTCAGGCCACCGACCAGCAGATCGCCGGCGCCATCCTGTGGGTATGCGGCGAGATCACCTTCTTGCCGTCGATCCTCTACACCGTCACGCGATGGCTCGACGACACACCAAAGGCTCTCCGGCGCCGACCCGTTCCTGTGCCGCTGGGCTAACACCGGCAGATGGACCGCGGCGTCCGAACCCGATGCTGACTAGAACCGTTTCCGACCGATCAAAGTGCTCAACGGGCTCGGGACTGGCGGTGCCGTCGTCCAAGGGCCAGATTCCACACCGTGGACGAGATTCATAGAACGCGACGCTCCGAAGAGCTGGTGAGCCGATACTCCTCGGGATCACCTCGCGAGCGTCATTCTTGACCGTTGGATGGACATTGGATGGCCGTTGACAGCTGATGTGAACGGCCGTTCAACGTCCACGCTCGATCATGTAGAGGATGCACTCGCTCCGGACACAAGCATCTCTCGCTAGTTGAGTGTCTCGACGGTCTCGATCGCGTCGACGTAACGCTTCGTAGCGTCCGGGGCCAGTTGTCCTGCCGGCAGTTCGACAACGAACGCTGTCGGACCGAACATCGAGTCTTGCCATCCGGTGACGCTGCCGGGGTAGTCAGTCAGTCGCGCCAGTGGAAGACCGACCAGCGCGCTGAAGCGCCGCTCGATGTTGATCGGTCCCTGGGAATCGTCGACGACCGTCAGATGCTGATGAAACCAGATCGCCAGCGTCGGATGGATGCGGGTGATGAGACTGGCCGCGGCTGCCGATTCGGGCTCGGACAAGGCACGCGTTCCGCTGTAGTTGAGCGAGCCACGCGGGCCTAGCGGCCGCCATTGGAACGGGAAGTTCCGGTTGAGGTCAACGCCGTCGGCGTTTTGTAGCGTACCTGCCACCGCGCCGTCAGGATTGAGCTCCTGCACGATCCACAGGTCTGCATCTGCCCGCGGGAGCGGCGGCTTCCAGTCCGATCGCGATCTGGTCACCGGCCAACTCGTTGCCGTCAATACTGCCGACGATGAGCACTCGGTGTGCGCTCGCGGGATTTCCGATTTCGGTCACCGTCAATGGCCGTCCGTGCACCGAATACCCGAACGTTGTCGTTCGGTGCACCAACTCTGCAACCAGCGTCGGCGAGGGTGGATGCGACGCTGCCGCGGTAGGGGTGCCAGTCGCAATCGGAGCGATGCGCGGGGGTGGTGGCGGCACCGACGACGACGTCGGGATCGGCGAAGCGGACACCTGAGCTCTAGCCACGGCGCGATCGGCTGTACATCCGGTTAGCGTCAGCACAACGAACATCCACCACGCGGATTGGTGGCGGATACTCATTTCGCCTTGTCGAGTGCGGACTGCAACGACCGGATGTAGCCGTCGCTGGTGTAGGTCGCACCCGACACCGCCTGAATATTCGCATTCTGCGCGGCCAGCGTCTCCTGAATCAGGATCGGTACCACCTGCTGGTCGATTTCCAAGTCGACATCGTTGCTGTCAGGGAGCCGGACCGGAACGACGTCGGTGATCTGGGCCCCGGTGAACTTCACCTGGACCTGGACATTGCCATAGCGCGTGCGAATGGAAGACCCAGTAACAGCGCGGGTCTGTGTGTTGGGCTGAGGGTGCAGCTGCCGAGGGCTTCTTGGCGGGCGGCCCACTTGACGGACGGCGCAGTTGTGGGCTGCGCGATTGTGGGCGCCGACGTCTGCGGCGCAGGCGCGCTTGGCGCCGTCGCGGCGAGTGGAGGCTGCAACGATTGTCGAGCCGAATGTGTCTTGAATCCGAGCAGCAACACCAGCCCAGCCACGGTGGCAACGATCGCCGCGAACGTCCGCTTCATCCAGGGCCGCCCAGCGCGCCGAGCGCCGCCGTATGACCAGCCGCGAACGAATATGGGGGCACGAGATCAACCCCGTCGGGGATGTTGAGATACCCAGCTGCGACGCCGCGCACGCCGGTGTGTCCGTACTGCCAGACGACGGCGTTCGTCCGCGGATCCACGACGATGACGCGATCGTTGAGGTCATCGTTGAGGACGATGTCGCCGTTCGGCAGAGGAAGCGCAAGCGACGGATGATTCAGCCGGTTCGACCCGGTCGGGGCATAACGCCAGAGCGTCTGCCCGGCCTGGTTGAAGACGACCACCTGACCCGGGAGAGGAGTAGTCGACTGTCAGATACCTGTTGGGGCCGATCTCGTTCGTATCCGATGGGTATCGCACGTTCGGAGGATGAGTGGCCCAGTACACGTGACCGGTGAGGTCGATCTCATCGACCCAGTCGCCATTGATCTCGGTGACGAGATAGTGCCCAGCTGGTCGTCGGGAACGCACCGTTAGGACTACCGAAGGTGGACGGCGGGTGGTGCGTGCAGTGCCCCGTGATACCGAACTGCCGCGTAACTGTCTGTGCGGTGGGCGACACGACCACCACCCGGCAGTTCTTGATGTCCGCGGTAACCAGGTCGCCGTTCGCCAGCATCATCGCGTCGTCGGGATTCCACACATACCCCGGCCCGGAACCATGCACGCCGGGGTGACCGTAACTGCCGACAATCCGGTGCGTGGCGACATCGATCACGCGGATCGCAAAGTCGTCCTCCTCGCGTGGCGACGATGTACTTTCCGTCCGCGCTGAAGAACGCGTCGTCTGGGATGAGGAAAGTCTGGCCAGCCCCAAGGTCGCCCGGACGCGGGAACTGCCATACGAGGCGCCCCTGCGGGTCGACGACGATGAGCCGGTTGTTCCGCTTGTCGGCGATCAGGAGATCGGCGGGTAACACGCTTGGATCAGACCCTGGCTGCAGGAAGCCTGCGCTGCCGGCAGGGGCGACCGCCGTCCACGCAGGGTCGGTAGCCGTCGGCGTGGCCGTGGGCGACGAGGCCGCACCCACCCCAGGCGAAACCACCGCAGGCGAAACCACCGCCGACGGCACTAGGCAGGCTTGCACTTTGTGACGGAGTGGGCCTCGCAGGTGACGTCGGGGACCTCGCAGCCGGCACGGCGCTGTTGGCAACCAACGCGCGAGGCGTACCGGCCGTCGAAGATGCGGACGTCCCCGACAGCACGCCGACCACTGCCGCAGCAGCAGCTGCAGTTGTCACCGCGGCGACGAGAGTGCGGCGACGAAAGTATCGGTCCGGCATGGCGGCAGTCATAGGGCGTGTTGGCGTCGCAGGAAGCCTGCAGAGATCATCCCAGGCACGATCGGCGCCCAGAACGTCAACAATCGGAAGACGATCACCGCAGCAATCACTGCGCCGGCGGGAGAGGTGCCAATGCGGGCGAGGCCGGCGACCAGGACGGCGTCAACGCCGCCGATTCCGCCTGGCGTCGGAATGGCCTCGGCGATAGGAACACCTACCAAGTAGACAATGGCCACGCGCCAGTTGGCGAGGTCGCCATCAAATGCCCACGTGGCCGCAAGCAACGCCAGCAGATTGGTGGCCTTTACGGCCGCGGTCGCCGCAAGAAGTAGCGCGAGCCGCTTGGGCTGGCCGCTTGCACTCCTCAAGGCGCTTCGCGCGTCACGGATGGTCGCCGCGACGCGCCCGTCGACGCGCAGTCGGCTTCGAGCGACCCGCGCGATCCACCACCCGAATAGCGGCACAACGACGAGTACCGGAACGATCATCGGAAGGCCATGAATACGACTAGTGAGGAGTGAGTGCGCTATCGGCAGCCGGGTCAGGGTCGGTCCCATTGCGAGAGCGCCGATGCTCGCGATGCCGATATGGGCCAACGCGGATAGCGACAGTGCGGCACCTACGGTTCCCGACGACAACTCCTGGGTGCGCAAGTACCGCGCGTTGACGGCCATGCCGCCTACACCGCCTGGCGTCACCCGGTTCGCGGCCGCCGCCGCGAACTGCACGAGAAGCGTGCGACCGAGTGGCAATCGTCGACCCGCGGCGGCTGACAAAGCCACAGCGGACCAGCCATAGCTTGCGACCACAGCGCCAACGGCGATGAGAATCGCGGACCACGATGGACCAGGCAACGTCGAGAGCTGGCCGACGGCGTTGCTCAATCTTTTGTGGTCTGCGATCACCCAGATCACGATCGCAAGGAACGCCGCTCCAATGATGACTGCGCTCGACAGGCGATTGCGGCGCGTCACGGCAGCACTCGACATGTTTCCACTGTTCCCGTCCGACCTTACGAACGGGTGACGAGAGAAGAGCTTGACCGTCACCGGTTCTTGCGAGGCGCCTCTAACGCCATTGTCAGGTCTGCCGTGCACGAGTGGAGATATCGAAGTGGTTGGCCCAGCTTCGACGAGATTCTCAGGAATCTGCCAGACAGCCTCATGTCATCTGTCAGGCAGCCGATTGGGTCGAGTGCTGCATAGTGTTCAGTCTGCCGCGGGCTCGGACATTCCATGACCGTTGGATGGACGTTGGATGGCCGTTGACAGCTGACGCGACAGCGCAGGGGTGGATGTCCCCCGTTCATCTGACGCGCTTCACCGGCAGGATCGACACGGCGCCGATGATGGCGCATACCCCGGCGACGGCGTACAGCGCGCCGTAGCTGCCGTTGCCGATCGAGAGGATCACCGGCGCGATCGCTGGTGCGATCGAAAACGGAAGTGCGCCGGCCATGTTGAACACGCCGAGATCCTTGGCGGCGTTGACCTTGTCCGGCAGTACGTCGGCAACGAGTGCGAGGTCGACCGCGTTGTACATGCCGAAGCCGAGACCGCTGACGGCCATACCGATGAGGAACCCGTTGAAGTTGCTCGCGACGGCGATCGCGAACAATGCCAACCCGTACACGGTGGCCGCGATGAAGATGAAGATCTTGCGGCGTCCGGTGCGATCAGAGAGATGCCCTCCGATGAGAGAGGCGGCGACGAGCACGCCCGCTTGCGCGAGTGTGCCGAGGAAGATCTGTCGAGGCACGTCGTGTCTCGGCGCTCCGATCTTGTCGATCAGGTAGTACGCCTGGTACGTCACGAGAAACGCGTACGCCATCACGAACATGAAACGGCTGGCGAACGCCCAGGCGAAGTCGGGGCACTTGCGCGGATCGATATAGAAGGTGCGGGCGAGCTCGCGCAGCGACCAGGCCGGCTTCTCCGCCTTCACCAGTTGGCGATCGTGCAACGTGACGGCGAACAACAGGATGAAGAACCCGCCGATCGCGCACGGCGCCAGGAACATCTCGATCTGATTGCTGGCGAACAGCTGGACGACGAACGTGCCGCTTACTGACGCGATCGGCAAACAGATCCCAAGGACGCCGGACACCACTCCGCGTTGAGCGACTGGCACCTGGTCGGGCAGCACAGCTACCAAGGCTGCGAGCAGCGCGTTGAACATGAGCTGCGCAATGCACCAGCCGAGCAGGACCACCGCGATGTTCGGTGCCAACGCGACGATGAGGATGCCGACCGAACCGCCGACGACTCCGATAACCATCCATGGTCGCCGCATGCCGAACGAGGACGAGGTGCGATCGCTCATGCGACCGAAGAACGGATTGCCGACTACAGACAACAAGGCGCCCACGCCGGTGACCAGCGCCAAGCTGTCTGGAGCTTTGTCGATGCCGACGAGCGAGTTGACCTTCAACGCCAGCGTCACCAGCACGGGCGCGAGGAACACCAGGCAGGTGCTCATGTAGGCCAACGTGTAGAGCGAAATGAAGCCCCACCCGACGCGGCTCTATCGCGGGCGACTCGTGCTCCACCGCGGTGTCTGCAGCCGTTCGGTACTCCAATCCCTTTCGCAGGGCGCTTGAAGCTCCGGCAGCGCGTGGCAGAGAGTCTGGCACGACAACGCACGTTCGCCCCGGGAATTCCGGGGCGAACGTGCGTAGCCGGGCGACTTCCTAGCTCACGGCGACGGGCACCAGCTCCGAGTCCGGCTGCACGTCGGGAGCCGCAATCGCCGGCACCTTCACGAACAGGGCACGGGCCAGCCAGGTCGGCAGCCACCAGTTCCAGCGACCGAAGATGCTCACGAGCGCAGGCACCAGCAGTGCGCGAACGATGGTGGCATCGATCAGGATGCCGACCCCGAGCGCTGTTCCGATGATCTTCCCGTCGGTGCCCGGCGACGAAGCCAGCGCGGAGAACGCGAAGAACAGGATCAGCGCTGCCGACGTGACCAGCCGGCCGGTCCGACCGATGCCGGTGACGACAGCCGCCGACGTGCTGCCGGTGCGGTCGTACTCCTCGCGCATCCGGGACAGGATGAAGACCTCGTAGTCCATCGACAGCCCGAACAGGAACGCGAAGATCACCACGGGGAGCCAGAAGTTGATGGCACCGGTCGGAGACACGCCGAACAATGCGCCCGACCCGTGACCCTGCTGCCAGAAGAAGACCACCGAACCGAAGACGGCGCCCAGCGAGACCAGGTTGAGCAACACCGCCTTGAGCGGCAGCAGCACCGACCGGAAGGTGCGGACCAGCAGCAAGAACGTGATCACCGAGATCAGGATCAGCACGTACGGGAACTTGTCGTAGACCGCGCTGCGGTAGTCCTCGACGCTCGCCCCGACACCGGTCACGCCGACCTTGCCGCCGACCGCCTTCTCGACAGCGCTCCGGACGTCGCCGACCAGAGCCGAGCCGGCACTGTTGACGGTCGCATCGGTAGGCAGGACGTCGACGAGCGCACGGTCGCCGACGACGGTCCCGACGACGGCCGTCTGGACACCGTCGACGCCGCGCGCTGCATTGGCAGCAGCCGTTGCCTCGCTCGCCGGCACCAGCACCTCGATCGGCGTCAACGCACCGGTTCCGATGCCGCCCTCGGTCAGAGTCTGCAGCGCGCTGTAGCTCGGCCCGCTTCGCGCCAACGAGCTGACACCCGAGGCGCCGAGCTTGAGGCTGAACACCGGCACGATGAGGACGCCGAGGACGACCACCGCGGCCGACAGCTGCGACGAAACGGTGCCTGACGATGAGCCGGCCCAGGCAGTCCAGCCGCGTGACGCCGCGCTCTCCTTGCGAATGCGGGGGTAGTCGACGCGCGGGCCGATGCTCGACAGCAGTGCGGGCAGCAGGGTCAGGACGGCGGACACGCTCACCAGCGGGATGAGCATGCCGGCGATTCCCATACTGCGCAGGGCAGGCACCGGAACGATGAGCAACGCGAGCAGGCTGATCGCGACGGTGACCCCGGATGCGAACACCGCATGACCGGCGGTCTTCATCGCCACGACCACGGCGTCTTCGTTGCTTCGGCCGTGCGCCCGTTCCTCGCGCCAGCGCGAGACCAACAGCAGCGAGTAGTCGATCGCGACGCCGAGGCCGATGAGCGCGATGAGGAACTGCACGATGATGTTGACGTCGGTGAACGTCGTCAGCACGAGCACCAACATGAACGTCGTCAGCACCGACACCGCGGCGATGACCAGCGGCAGCACCGCGAGGAACGACGCGAACACGAAGAGCAGCACGATGAGCGCGCCCAGCCGCACCGAGCAGCGTCTCGAGCAGGACGCTGGTGCCGCCACTGCTGCTACCGGCCGCGAGCAAGCCGTACGACGTCAGGCCGCTGTCGAAGCCGGCCGCCGCAGCAGCCTTGTGCAGTGCGGGGTCGAGCTGGCTCTGAAGGGAAGGCCCGACAGCCGTCGGGATCGGAGCCTGGATCAGCGCATACGTCGTCCGGCCGTTGTCGGTGACGAAGCTCTTGTCGCCGGTGCTCGCGAGAGTCGACGACGCGCAGCTTCACGTCCGGAACGTCCGCGACGGCAGGTGGCAATGATTGCCGCGACGGCGGACCGGTCGGCCTCGACGGTCTGGCCCGCGGGCACCGTGACGACCGCGAGGTAGGTGTCGATCGAACTGACGCCGTAGGTGTGGATCAACTGCTGCTGCGCGTTGTCACCCGGCTGCCCGGGCAATGAGAAGTCAAGTGACCAGCGGTGCTTGAGCTGACCGGCCGACATAAGGCCGCCCACGAAGAGCACCAGCCAAAGCGCGCCGACGATCCGACGATGACGCATGACGAGCCGGGCGAGTCGTTCCATCGGAACTCCTAGGTGAGTTATTGCTCTGCGGGTGGGTTGTCGAAGCTCGGAGCGACGATCGGGTCGAGCTGCGTCACCGAGATCAGCGGGACGCCGATGTCGCGCAGCGTGTGCAGCAGGCCATGCAGTGCCGCCTGGTCGACGACGGGTCCCTCGATCAGGGTGGTGCCGTCGTCCTGGCGGGTGAGGGTCATGCCGTCGAAGCGGGTCGCCCAGCGCGCGGCGAGGTGTCCCTTGAGACGGATCTCGTATCGGCAAGGACTGTCCATGGCGCCGGACGGTAGGTCAGCCGATGTGGTGAGCGGGCATCACCACATGTGGTGAGTGGCCTGGTGATCTTTTACAGCAGCGTTGAGCTCGGCGCCCTTGCCACGGCGGCCCGGCGGCTGGTGACGCCGAGCTTGGCGTAGATGCTCTTGGTGTGCGTTCGCAGCGTGTTCAGCGATATCGACAGCTCGCGGGCGATGACCGGGCCGTCGAGATCTGAGCCCAGCAGCCGGAGCACGTCGAGCTCGCGATCACTCAGCGGATCGACGAGCCGCTGGCCGTTGCCGCGGTCGGAGCAACGGCCGGGCGGCCCGCGGGACGACGACATGCGGCGAGCAGGCGACGGACGTAGTCATTGCCGGCGTGCTGTTTCGCGACCTTTGCCAGCAGCGATGCCATCGGCGGCCCCTCGCCGACGAAGACGCGAACGTAACCCTCGGGTTCGGCCAGTATTAGCGCACGTTCCAACGACTCGAGCGCGCCAGCAGTGTCGCCGTCCGCCTGTCGGTTGAGGGCTTGCAGCACCAGGATCTCGATGACGCTGCCGGTGCGCTCGCCGCGCTTCGGCCGCCTGCAGCAAGCGGTCGATGAGTTGCGTCACGTCGCCAGCGGGTCGCGCTGGGCTGCCCGGACTTGCGACTGCGCCAACAACACCCGCGCGAGGGTGATGTGCTCGAACTCCCGCAGGTACGACAGCTCGTCATCGGCCGACACGTCCCTGCTCCCGCGCCCAGTCGAGGGCATCGGTCAGCCGACCCTGCGCCGCGAGCACTCGAGCGCGCATCGCCGGCACCGGCCGCACGTTCGGCGAGAAGTCGCCCAGGTAGACGCGTTGCGCCTCGTCGAGCAACTCCAACGCACCGTCGAGATCGCCGTCCGCCTCGCGTACCGCCGCCATCGCGACCCGCCACCGGTAGGGGTTCTGCGGCATCCAGGTGTGCTCGCCCAGCTCACGCGCGCGCTCGAGATGCTGCGCGGCGGCGTCCATATCGTCACGCTCGAGCGCGATGCGGCTGAGGCCGACGTGCATGTCCGCCGTCCCGCGAAGTGCAGGCCCGACCTCAGCGGCAAGGCGCAAGCCCTGTTCGAACGTGCGCGCCGCGTCACGCAGGCGTCCTTGGGTGATGCGGATGTCGGCCACCGCGATCGAGGCGCCGAGGACGTCGGAGATGTGCCCCGACCGACGTAGTCCGTCGAGACAGATCGAATAGCCGCGTAGGGCCGCCTCGAGATCTCCCTGGCCCCAAAACGCGAGCCCCGATAGCGCTGCTGCGCCGGCTCTGATGACATCGTCGCCCTCAGTCGCTCGCTCCATCGCCAACTGGGCGTGGCTGATGGTGCCGGCGAGCGTCGCCGCCGAATCAACGCAAGCGCGGTTCGGTACAGCTCAACCGCTGCCGGCAGACGAAGAAACTCCGGCTCGTCGACGACGATCATTCCGGGCGGGCGCGTCCAGGTCGCAGCCTCGTCGCCGATCGGCTCGAGCCAGCGTTCGACGTCGTCCAGGCGGGGCGCGACGCGGTCGAATTCGTTCACGGCCATCAACGCCCCGATGAAACCGATCGCGAGCACCGGCCTGACCCGAACGACGTCGTCGGGGATGACGTCGAGCCAGCCGTAAATCGTGGCGTCTTGCCTGTTGCGACGCAGCTCGGGAATCGCCAACTCGATGAGGTCGGCCGCCCGGTCGACGTCGCCGGCGGCCAGCGCATGTCGAATGGCTGGCGATGGTTCGGCGTGCTGCCCGTACCACTGGCTCGCGCGGCGGTGCAGGTCGTGCGCGGCTTCGGCGCGCTCGGCCATGAGGTGGGTTTGCAGGACGTCGGCGAAGAGGTGGTGGTAGCGGTACCAGCGGCGACTGTCGTCGAGCGGGACGACGAACAGGTTGGCGCGGTCGAGCGACTTCAGCATGGCGGTGCCGTCGTCGCGGCCGGTGACGGCGTCGCACAGCGGACCGCTCAGCCGATCGAGAATCGAGGTCTGAACAAGGAAATCCCGCACACCTTCGGGCTGCCGATCGAGCACCTCGTCGACCAAGTAGTCGACGATGTAGCGGTCGTCGCCCGCGAATCCGGCGATGAACCCGGCGACGTCGTCGCGGCCTTGCATCGACAACGCGGCCAATTGCAGCGCGGCGATCCAGCCTTCGGTGCGCCCCTCCAAGTTTGCGACGTCGAGCGGTGTGAGCACCAATCCCATCGATTCCGTGAGGTAAGCCGCGGCTTCGTCGAGCGTGAAACGCAGTTCGGCAGCACGGATCTCGACGAGTTCACCGACGAGCGCGCAGCCGGGCAAGCGGTAGCGCAGGGTCAGCCCGGCTGCCGATCACTAAGTGCAGGTTCGAGGGCAGGTGGTCGAGCAGGAACGCCATTGCGGCCTGCACTTCTTGGCCGTCGATCACGTGATAGTCGTCGAGCACGAGAATGAGATCGTTCGGCAACGCATCGAGGTCGTTGAGCAGCGACGTGAGCACCACCTCGATCGCGGCGGGTCGAGCTGGTGTGAGGAGCGCGAGTGCGCTCACGCCGACGCCCGGAGCCGCCGTCTGCAGCGCGGCGACGAAGTATGGCCAGAACACCGCGGGGTCGTTGTCGCGCGGGTCGAGCGAGAGCCACGCCACCGGTCGCTCATCGGTCGATGCCGCGGATCGCGCCGCCACCCACTCAGCCAATAGCGTCGTCTTACCGAAGCCGGCCGGCGCCGACACGAGGATCAGCTTCGAAGCGGTGACATCGCTGAGCCGCTCGCTCAAGCGCGGCCGTGGCACCAGATCACGTCGAGGCCTTGGGACGAAGAGTTTTGTCTCGAGCAACGCCGCTGACACGAGACCACCTCCTCGGGCGAACCCATCCGGCGGGATTCGGCTATCCGCCAAGGTAGCTGAGAATAGGCGCATGCAAATTGAGGTGACGACAGGCGACATCGTTCAGGCGCAGGTCGAAGTGCTCGTCACTGCCGCAAATGCCGCCCTCATCGGCGGTGGGGGTGTGGACGGCGCACTACATCGGGCGGCCGGCCCTGAGCTGCTCATCGCGCTACGTACGCTCGCGCCGTGCAGCATCGGGGGAGCCGTGATCACGCACGCGTTTCGAATCCCGCCACCGGTTCGATTCGTCGTCCACGCTGTTGGACCCCGATACGGAGTAGACGAGCCAGCCGCCGAGCTCCTTACCGGTGCCTATGCGCAGAGTCTGGCTCGGTGCGACGAAGTGGCTGCCACGAGCGTTGCCTTTCCCGCACTCTCAACAGGTGCATACGGCTACCCGCTACTGGAGTCATGCCGCATCAGCGTGGCCGCGTTGAAAGCGACGAAGACCCAGGTCGAACGGTGCCTCCTCGTTGCGTACGACGCCAAGACCGCGGAGCTCTGGCAGCGGGCACTCAGCTAGCCGGGCCGAGTCTGTCGACCGTCCCACCTGAGCTGACGTACACGGAGCCCGCGAGTTCGACGAGTTGTCCGGTGACGGCGATCGGGGCTTGTCCGGTGATGGCGAGCGTGGTGGGGTCGAGCCGCAGTAATTGATCCGTCGTGGCAAACCACACGCCATCGGGTTGCACGCCGAGGGGCGTGCTGACGTCAGCGATGGTTGGTCCCGTCGCGAGCACGTGCCCGCTGTGCGGATCGAACCGTTGAGGTGGAGCGGACAACCCGACGCTATAGATTCCTTCGCTGCCAGCAGCCAGCCCAGCGGTCTCGTTGCATCCGGGGCACAGGTCGGACAGCGTGCTCACCACGTTCATAGTGTGCGGGTCGATGACGAGGGCAGGCCCGTTCTGGCTGGTGACTACAACGTCTGGCCCCACGGCGAGCGGGACCGTCTCACCGTCCCCGGCGACCTGACGCGAGCCGGTGATCGTTCCCGTAGCCGGGTCGATGCGCAACAGCCTTTGTCGGGTTGAGGTCTCGGTCGACGTGCAGCACCCGGTCACCCACACGGCCCCGTCTCCGAACGCGACCTGAGACCCCTGAGCGGGCACGGGGACCTTTAATGTTGCGGTCATCGTCGCCGGATCGACCCGCCATAGCTGACCGTCTGCAAAGTTCAGTACCCACACTGCGCCGTCCCCGTAGCTGATCGACAGCGGCCCGGTGCGGGCAGTTCCCACCTGCAGCGTTGCAGTGGTACGCAGGGTGATCGGATCGAGCCGCAGCAGTTGCCCGGAATCCCACAGCCCGGCGAACACCCAGCCGCCACCTGCGGCAAGGAACGCTGGGGTTGCGTCGCCGACGGCGGCCGTCGCAAGGACCTGAAATGTCTGTGGCGGAGTCGGTGTCGCCGGGTGCGATGCGCGCCGGTTGCCAGCTTGCGCTACCACGACGGCGACGGCCACCGTAGCGGCCGTAACGAGCGCCGTCGCAGTCACGCGTAGCCGGACGCGCCGACGTTTGCTTCCGGCGCGTGCGTTGATACCCGACCGTGCGTCCACCCACGCACGGTCGTCGACGGGCACGGCGTCGAGCGACGTGTGCAACTGGCCGCGCAGCCGGGTGTCGAAGTCGTTCGGTGGGCTGATCATCGGGTCATCTCCGATCGCTCGGGCTCGAGAAGCGCCGCCAACTGAGCCAGCGCTTTCGAGGTTTGACTCTTGACGGTGCCGACAGAAATCCCGAGCACTGCGGCGGTTTCGGTCTCCGACAGGTCTACGTAGTAACGCAAGAGCACGCACTCGCGTTTGCGCATCGGCAGTTGAGCAAGAGCCGCAAGCACAACGGCTTGCTCGACCACATCCTTTTCCTTGGACGTCGGGTAACGGCGTCGCGTGCGGTCGGCAAGGTCGCGTACGCGCCGCCGACGCCAACGTCCACGGACGCCGTTCACGACCGCCGTCCGCAAGTAGACCGGCGCGGCCTGGATGTCGCGCACCGAAGACCAGCGGCTCAACAGCGCGGCGAACGCGTCCTGCACAACCTCCTCGGCCTCGCCTAGATCACCGAGCAGACCGAAGGCGAACCGGACGAGCTCGCGGTGATGCCGTCGGTACAGCACCGCCACCAGCTCATCACGGCCAGGCTCAAGCCCGGCGTTATCGCCCACGAGCAACAAGAGTCCTCGGCCGGACGAAAGGTTGCCAGCGCCCCGCAGGGTCTTCGTCAGGTTTGCTCGCCGGGAGTGATGAGACCGTTCTCGTACGCCAGTGCAACCAGGGCGGCTCGGTCGTGGCAGTCGAGCTTGCGCAAGATGTTGCGCACATGGCTCTTGGCGGTCAGTGGGCTGATCACGAGTTGCCCCGCGATTTCGGCGTTGCTCAGTCCGCGCGCGACGAGCACGAGGATGCTGCATTCTCGATCGCTGAGTTGAGCGATGACGGACGACGCTTGCTGGGGGTCGCGTCGCGCCGCGAACTCGCCGATGAGCCGGCGGGTGATGCTCGGCGCGAGCAATGCCTCACCGGCCGCGATGACCTCGATGGCGTGGAGTAGCTCAGTCCGCGGAGTGTCTTTCAGCAGGAAGCCCGACGCGCCGGCGCGCAACGCCGTGTACACGTACTCGTCGAGGTCGAATGTCGTGAGCACGAGCACACGCGTGCGTTGCAACGTTGAGTCGGCGCAGATGATCCGGGTCGCGTCGAGCCCATCCATCTTGGGCATGCGGATATCCATCAAGACCACGTCGGGGAAGGTGCGGCGGGCTTGGTCGACCGCCTCGCGCCCGGTCGCGGCACGCCCGACCGCGGTCATGTTGGGTTGCGCATCGATGATGGCGGCAAACCCGTCGCGCACGGCTGCCTGATCGTCGGCGACCAGCACGCGGATCATCAGGTCGGCTCGTACGGAAGGTCGGCGCGCACACGAAAGCCGGAACGCCGAGGGCCGGCAGACAAGAAGCCACCGACAGCGATGACGCGCTCACGCATCCCGGTGATCCCGACGCCGGATTCTCCGTTCGCATGGCCGTTGCTTGCACCAGCGCAGGGTCCGTTGTCGACAGTGAGCGTCACACCTGACGTGCTATATCGGACGGCGACACTGGCCACGGCACCGGACGCGTGCCGTCGGACATTGGTGAGTGACTCCTGGACGATCCGGTACGCAGCGAGTGAAGTCGCATCGGAGATCCGTTCTGGTGCAGCGCCTTCGACAGCGAGATGCACGTCGAGGCCCGCGTTGCGCGCACGCGTCACGAGGTCGGGGATGTCGTCGATGCCCGGCGTCGGGGCAATCGGAGCCGTAGCGCTTTCGGGTCCGCGCAATACGCCGAGGATCGCTCGAAGTTCTCCGATCGCGTCGTGGCTCGTGCGCTCTATCTGTTCGAGCGCGCGGCGTTCATCGCCGTCGCCGGCTTGTTCGGCTGCGGCCGCCGCTGTCACGTTGATCTCGGTCAACGTGTGGGCGACGATGTCATGCAGTTCGCGCGCGATCCGCATGCGTTCCCGCTCGGCCCGCTGCTCGGCGTCCTGCTTGCGCGCTTGTTCATTCAACTCGAGCTGCTCGTGATGCAAACGCATGTTCGCTCGGTGCGTGCGGATCACTTCGGCAGCGAGCAGCGGTACCGCAACCAACAGAACGTGGCCGAGGGTTTGCTCGAGCGTCGGTCGTCCTGCGTGCGCGACATCGGCGACTATGACCGCCGCTATGGCGACGATGCCGGCGGCCACTTGCTGGAGGCGGCCGCGTTGCAATGCGAACGAATACAGCGCTACGGCGGGAGCAAGCACCGCCACCGAGGCCGCTGAGCGATCGAGGTGAAACAGGACTACGACGAGTGCGCCCGATGTAGCGAGCGTCCAGCCCGGCCACCGTCGCCGTGCAGCCAGGACAACGGCCGCAGCCACGCCCCACGCGAGGTAGATCGGTCGGCTGGTAGCGCCGCCGTGCAGCGTCTCGCCCACGACGATGACCGCGCCGACCACAGCCGGAACCGCGGCGTCGACGATCAGCAGGTGGCGTTCATGCATGGCATAAGCGAACGTAGCGCCGTAACGCGACCGGGCCATACCCCAAGGGGGGTAAAGCGAACACCCCGCGGGGACGATGCGCCGGGCGCGCAGCCGGTCGATCGTTCTCGACATGGAACACACCTCGACCTCTCGTCACAACAATCGTGCAATGCAGGACGCCGAGCCTGCCCCACCCGTTGTGGCGGTGCGTGCCCTGACGAAGCGCTTCGGCGACGCGCTGGCCGTCGACGCGCTCACGTTCACCCTCGAGGCGGGCACAGTCACCGGCTTCCTCGGTCCCAACGGCGCAGGCAAGACCACGACCCTGCGGCTGTTGCTCGGGCTCGCACAGCCCACTAGCGGCGAGGCGCTCGTCTTCGGCCATCGCTACCGCGACCTACCGAACCCAACCAGGCGCGTCGGAGCGCTGCTCGAATCCGGCGATTTCGACCCGGGACGCAGCGGCCGCAACCACCTCCGAGCACTCGCCCTTGCCGCTGATATCAGCGTCAGTCGCGTCGACGAGATGCTCGAACTCGTCGAGCTGGACGGCGCGGCGAACCGTGCCGTCGGCGGTTACTCACTCGGGATGCGGCAACGCCTGGGACTGGCCGCCGCATTGCTAGGCGACCCGGAGCTATTGGTGCTCGACGAGCCCACGAACGGCCTCGACGCCGCAGGCGTGCATTGGCTGCGCGGATTTCTCCGCCAGTTCGCAGCGACAGGTGGTTCTGTGCTCGTGTCCAGCCACCTTCTCGCCGAGGTTGCGCAGAGCGTGGACAACGCAGTGATCATCGACCGAGGTCGACAGGTGGCGACCGTGACCATGGCCGAGCTTGCCGACAGCGGTTCGCTCGAGGAGCTTTACCTCGAACTCACTGGCAAGGACGAATCGTGATCGGCCAACTGCGCAGCGAGCTCCTCAAGCAACGCACCACACGCACCGCCGCGATCCTGCTCGCGTCGATGGTCGGCGTCGCGTTGGTGGTTGTGTGTCTGCACGTCTTTGCGCTGAAGGCTGCCGACCTGAGCCAGGCGGCAAACCAGCCGAAGGTATTCGGTTGGGGCACCACGATCGGTGCGCTCTTCGCCGCCCTGGCCGGAGCGATCGGAATCACCACAGAGTTCCGTACCGGCACGATCCGTCCGACGCTGCTTACCAACCCTGACCGCAGCCGGGTGATCGCAGCCAAGGCGGGCGCGGCCGGCATCGCCGGACTCTTCATCGGGCTCCTCGCCGCTGCGCTCGTCGCCGGCATCGGCAGCGCCGGCCTGGCGCTGCGGGGGATCCCGGTGACGCTCGGCGCTGGCGACTTCGCGCAGATGATCGTCGGCGGCGGCGTGGGTGCCGCTTTGTGGGCAATCCTCGGCACCGGCCTTGGTGCGCTGCTGCGCAACCAGATCGGGGCGGTCGTCGGGCTGTGCGTCTGGCTGCTGTTGATCGAGAACATCCTGATCGGCAATCTGCCGTCAGCTGCCAAGTACGCGCCCGGCGCCACTGACGGCGCTCTGGCCGGGCTCATGCCCAACGCGGGATCGACAACGTTGCTCACCCCAGTCGTCGGCGCTTTGCTGCTCGTCGGGTACGCCGTGGTCGCGACCGTGACCGGACTCGTCGCGATTGAACGACGCGACATCGACTGATCGCGAGTAGAGACGATGCCAATCGCACAAGCTGAGGTTTCGACAGATCGGGCGAGCCGATATCTCGTCCAGATCTGCGAGCACCTGAACCAGATCAGTGACCATGCCAGACACGGTGCACCGGCGGACCCGAATGCGCCCCTTCAGGTGTTGCGCGTCGAGTGGACGGACCAGCATGGCCGCATCGAGTTCCCCGCCGCGTCGTGCACGCTGGACGCCGCGGACTCCATGCTGACCGTCACGGTTGCGGCAGACGAAGCCGACGAACTGCAACGGATGCAGGACTTGTTCTCGAACAGGTTCGAGGCCATCGGCAGGCGCGACAACCTGACTCTGTCGTGGTGAGTCTCAGCGGTCTTGATGCAGCTAGCGAATGTCGGGTGGTCCGGGATGCGCGAGGTCGCTAGGCAGTGGTTCGCCCGGATCGTAGATGGGCGGCGCTGTTCCATCCGCTAGCGCGGCCGCGGCGTCGGCGAGCGCGAACCGCTCCCGCACGCGGCCGAGGAAGTCGAGTTCTGTGAGCCTCGCGAGCCTCGCGCGTTTGGGTCCGGCATACACACTCACCCAGTCACCAGGATCGAGCACGCCGCGCAGTTGTCCGTCGACGCTGACAACAACCTGCCCGGAGCGCTCCAGCACGCGCACGCCAATGCGCTGGGTCTTCGCGTCGAGCACGAGACTTCTGTTGAAAGCCATGTGGGGCGCTACGGGAGTGAAAATCAAGGCGTCCAGATGTGGAGACACGATCGGACCTCCTGCGGCGAAGCTATACGCGGTCGACCCCGTCGGTGTTGCGACGATCAATGCATCGGCGGAGTAGGAAGCGAACAGCCGGCCGCTGACGTACACGGCCAGACTTGCTTGATGGTCGCGGGACAGCTTCTC
This sequence comes from uncultured Actinomycetes bacterium, assembly GCA_963809135.1. Lineage (GTDB taxonomy): Bacteria > Actinomycetota > Actinomycetes > Acidothermales > Acidothermaceae > PALSA-607. The sequence continues at coordinate 108,314 of CAWEIG010000009.1, read as the reverse complement.
GAACACAACGTCGTTCAAAGCCATGATGTCGAGGGGAACACCCCAGCCGACGTCGGCCGCGTCGCCCGCTCTCAGCGGTGGCGGAGGAAGCGCCGGGCCGCGGCCGTAGCGCAGGAGCGCCTCCATGTCGCTCGGAATCTCCAAGGGCCGCGACGCGCGCATCGTCAAGACGAGTCGGGCGTCGATACTCACGGCGCCGGCATGTACTGCGTCGAGTGCCCGCACGAGATCCTCAGCTTCGATCTCCGTCAGGAATCCGAGCCGGCCTACATCGACGCCGAGAACCAGTGCACCGATCGGTGCGGCGATCCGGGCCCCTCGCAGGAACGTCCCGTCGCCACCAACCGTCACGATGAGGTCGGGGTTACCTGCACGCTCGGCCTCTTGTGTTGCGTGGCGTCGGGTGCCGTTGTCGGACGCATTCCACACGTCGATATCGGTGCAGGGGATTACCTTCGCACGCGCCCACTGCCGTACCTGGTCAGCGGCGGAGATGGCGGCGGCCTTCCCGCCGTGCACGACGAGCCCAATACCCGAGATCACGATCGCCCTCCGCTCCAATACTGAACTCAAGGTTTCGTAAATGCAAGTGGACGGCGGCTGTTCTGCTCAACCCTCGCCCTCCCGTCGTCCGACTTGACGTAGGAAGGTTGATATACGAAACTAGTAGTATAGTTTCGACAGGGCGCAGGAGGAATGATGCAGCAGACAGAACCCGGCACGACTGAGCTCGGGAACACCGGTATGCACATCACCCGCGTTGGCCTAGGTGCCTGGGCGATCGGCGGCGGGGGATGGGAGTTCGGCTGGGGGCAGCAAGAGGACGAAGCGTCGATCGAGACGATTTACCGAGCGCTCGAACTCGGCGTGAACTGGATCGACACAGCGGCGGTTTATGGATTGGGTCGTTCGGAGGATGTCGTCGGCCGGGCGCTCGCCGGCCGCGCCGAACGCCCGTATGTGTTCACCAAAGCATCGCGCGTGGCAGGGCCAGGCGGGGGCATCGTCAGCAACCTTAAGCGCGACTCGATCCGCCGCGAGGTGGAAGGCAGTCTCGCCCGGCTCGGTGTCGACGCGATCGACCTCTACCAGATCCATTGGCCCAAGCCAGTCGAGGACATCGAGGAGGGCTGGTCGGCTTTCGCGGAACTGAAGGAACAGGGCCTGGTGCGTCACATCGGTGTCTCGAACTTCGACGTCGAACAGTTGAGACGGATCCAGGACATCGCCCCGGTCGAGACGCTCCAACCGCCGTATTCGCTGATTTCGCGCGAGGTCGAACAAGACCTCCTGCCGTTCGCCCAACGCGAGGGGATCGGAGTGATCGTGTACTCGCCGATGGGCTCAGGTCTGCTGACCGGAGCGATGACGCGGGCAAGGATTGCGAGCCTGCCTGATGACGACTGGCGCAAGCGCAGCGAGCGTTTTCAGGAGCCTCAGCTCTCACGGCACCTTGCACTAGTGGAGCGCATCACCGGGGTTGCCGAGCGGCTCGACACGACACCGGGGGCCGTCGCCGTCGCGTGGACGTTGGCCAATCCAGCCGTTGCCGGCGCGATCGTAGGGATGCGTCGGCCCGAACAGGTTGCCCCGATCCTCGGCGCAGCCAACCTCGCACTCAGCCAGGACGACATCGACACGATCGAAGGCAGGGTTTGAGATGACAACGACGACGCTGCCGAAGATCGGGTTCGTCGGCCTCGGGCACATGGGCGGCAACATGGCGATCCGTTTGCTCGACGCCGGGTACGAGGTCTACGGCTTGGAGCGAAACCGCGAGCTCGCGCAGTCTCTCCTGAACGATCTGATCCGTTGGCGCGCGACGCCCCGCGAGGTGGCCGAGGCCGCCGACATCGTTTTCACCTCAGTCCCCGATGACGCGGTGCTTGACGCGGTTGCCTCGGGACCCGCCGGGATCATCGCCGGCCTGGCCCCGGGAAAGATCTGGACAGACATGAGCACGGTTAGTCCGCCCGCGAGCCGTGCTATCGCGGAGCGCGTTCGCGAAAAGGGAGCCGCGATGCTCGACGCACCGGTGTCGGGCAGCGTCCCCCAGGTTCAGGCCGGAACGCTCACGATCATGGTCGGCGGCGACGAAAGCTCTTACAGGCGTGTCGAGCCGATCCTGCGGGAGCTCGGTTCATCGACCTACGTAGGCGCCAACGGACAGGGACTTGCGCTGAAGCTCGCGATCAACATCAGCCTCGCCGTCCAAATGCTCGCGTTTGCCGAGGGTCTGCTCTTGGCTGCGCGCGCCGGAATCGATCCGACCCTCGCGGCCGGCATCATGACGCAGAGCCCGATCGGGTCACCCATGTTGAAGGCGCGCGCGCCCCTTGCCCTCGACCTGCCGAAGGATGCTTGGTTCGACGTGAGCTTGATGCAGAAGGACCTGCGGCTCGCGCTTGAATCGGCGCGTGACCTCGGCGTACCGCTTCCGTCGACAACCGTCGCTGACCAGCTGTTGAGTACCACCCGCGAGCTCGGATACGAGCATCGCGACATCGCGGTGTTGTTCCGCGTGTTGTCGGAGTTGGTCGTAGCGCCAAAGCCGGGAACAACAGCACCGTGAGCGACCTCAGCGACGAGACTCGTCCGCGCGGCCGCCCGCGCAGCGAAGTAGCGCAGACTGCGATCCTGGCTGCCGCGATGGCGCTTTTGCTCGATCAAGGCCTTCAGGCGACGAGCATGGACGATGTCGCCGAGCGAGCGGGCGTCAGCAAGGCCACCATCTACCGGTGGTGGGCCTCCAAGGAGCTGTTAGCCCTCGACGCGCTTGCGACCGAGTGGGCGACCCCCTCGTCAACGAAGCAGCGCGACACCGGCAGCCTGCGCGGTGACCTGCTGGCACACCTGCGACCGTGGGTACGGCAACTCAACGAAAAGCCTTATGGCCGAGTCATCGCGGGCCTCGTCGCGCAAGCCCAAGCCGACCCTGACTTCGCCACGTTGTATCGCGAGCAATTCGTCCAACCCCGTCGCGACGCAACGCGCCCGGTCCTTCTTCGCGCGATCACCCGCGGCGAGATCCGCGCTGACGCCGACCTCGACGTCAGCCTCGACCTCCTCTATGGGCCGCTCTATCACCGGCTGCTCCATCTCCATGCTCCCCTCAACGACCGTTTCACTCAGCAGGTCGTCGACGCGGTGATCAAGGCCATCTCCTAACACAGTCGCGCCGCAGCTGCGGCGCACTTCTCGTGGCAGGCTGGTGTGTATGCAAATAGGCGCTGTCTATCCCCAGACCGAACTTCGCGGCGACCCCGATGCTGTCCGGCGAATCGGCAAAGCGGTCGAAGAACTCGGCTTCGAGTACCTGTTGGCCTATGACCACGTGCTCGGCGCGGTTCACGCCGATCGAACCCCCGCGCTGACAGGTCCTTACACCGAGCGCCACCCGTTCCACGATCCGTTGGTCATGTTCGGCTACCTCGCCGCCATCACCGAGCGAATCGGTTTCGCCACCGGAGTGCTGATCCTTCCGCAACGACAGACAGCGTTGGTGGCGCGTCAGGCAACCGATGTCGATCTGCTGTCCGGCGGGAGGTTGCGGCTCGGCGTGGGCGTCGGCTGGAACCCCGTGGAGTACGACGCGCTGGGCCAGGACTTCCACACCCGCGGTGTCAGGGAGGAGGAGCAGATCCAACTGCTGCGCCGCTTGTTCACCGAACCCGTCGTCGATTTCGCTGGCCGATTCGATCGCGTCGACCGAGCCGCGCTCGTGCCGAAACCGACGCGCTCTATCCCGATCTGGCTCGGCGGGTACGGCGAAAAGGCGTTCGACCGCGCCGCCCGGTTAGGCGACGGCTTCATCTTCTTCGGCGGCAGCGGCGTCGAACACGCCATCGAGAACCTGACCTGGCTGCATAGTCGAATCCGCGAGGTCGGCCGATCCGTTGAGGACTTCGGCGCCGAGTTCGTGGCTCCTGCAAAGAGCGTCGAAAATCTAAGGGCGGACGTCGACCGCTGGCGCGACGCGGGAGGCACTCATCTGTCGATCGTCACGATGGGTCAAGGCCTCGACTCGATCGATGCGCACATCGACTATCTGGCGTCGAGTGCAGCGGCGCTCAACTTGCGCTGACCGCTACGAATTCGGTTCGAAGCTCGTGGCTGCCGTCGGGTAAAGGCGCTTCGTAGTAGATGCGGTAACCCGCCTTGGATTCGAGCACGTCCAGGTAACGCACGGCACTAACCGGCGCGTCACCAGACGCCGCGAGGACGTCGGCTCCGACAGAATCGGCGAGACCTGTCCGCTCGGCGAAGTTCTCCTCCTTGCTGGCCCGACCGTCATACGCGGCGCGGCCGTCAGCGAGCACCGCGGTGACGCGAGCACCTCGCGCGTCCCATGCTCCAACGCGGGGGGCGAGGACCACCGATCCCCACTGCCAACTCAGCCCGTCGTTGCTCGTCGCGTGCCTGGTGTACATGCGGTCTTCTTGACCGGGCAGGTCGAGTGGATGGCAACACACCCAGGCGTGCCACCCATCAGCGGTGCGCCTGATCACCGGGTCTTTCACCGCGGTGAGTGTGTCGCCCGGCCACACGTTGATGGCAGCCGCGCGTGACAACCCAGAGGGCGTGTCGGCTTCGACCGCGTCGATGCGCCAGTGCTTTGAGCGAGGTGTCGCGCACGAAACGTAGAGGCGCCAGCGGCCGGCTTCGGTGCGTAGCAACGCGGACCGCTCGAGTGATTCGGCAGCGAACGTTGCCTTGTCGAGCTCGGCCACGGTCGTCACGTGTTCGCCATCGGCGGCATACGCGACGACCACCGAAGATCCGCGCTGCGCTTCAGTGCGCACCCGATACGCAATGACCACGCCGCCGTCGTCATCGAACGCCGCGCTCGACGCGCCGACCCAGTTGCCCGGCCCGCGAGCTGGCGCCGCGACCACGACTGCACTCGCGCCTGAACCAGGCACCGGAAAGTCCTTCACCTCGAAGGCCCGAGGAGCTCCGACAGGCTGCCTGCGTGAGGCACCGCGATCCATCCCTCACATTTGGCTAGCTCGATTGCATCGCCGGTCGGGGGAGTGGTGAGGCCACGCGCTAACGCCGCGGCGCTAAGCGCAGCTATGACGGCGTCGAACGTGTCGTCGTTCGTGCGACATGCCGACTCGTACTCACCGAGATCGAGCCACGGTGCACTCACATGCAACGCAGACACAAGCTCGCCGAGATGCTCCGCGTTTGCTGTGCGCTTGTATCCCCGATGCGTCAAGCCCCAGCGCGCAAGTGAGACTGCCGGATACACCTCGACAACCTTGCCGCCGATACCACTGCGGTCGACCTCGACGCCGGATCGTTGAAGTTCGGCCAGCAACGCGGCGCAACGCATAGCAGCGTGTGCGATCCGGTCGGCTGCGACGCTTAGCGGTCTAAGACCCGTTTCTGCGACGACGAAACGATCCGTCTCGCGATACGCCAGGCGCCGCCGCCAGTCGATCGGCGACCCGTCGCGCGGCTCGACGTCCCCTTGCATGTGTTCGTTGACGAACTCCAAGAATGTGACCGGCCATCCGAGCGGGCAGTCGATCCCGACCACATCTGCACGGCCGGCCGCCGCGACGATCTGATCGTTCGAGACGTGCGCGTCTAACGCGACCACGGTTGCCCCGAGGGGCAGGAACTCAACCGACGCCATCCACGTCTTCAGCTCTTCGGCCGAGAGGTCGACGCCGACTGCCAACATGCGTGTGAGCATGCCATTCATCGCGATCGACAGCCGATAGAGGCGCCGATGACCTGCGCGCGCGGGGCGGTTGCCGATAGCTTCCTGAGTGTGGCCGTCCGCCGTCGGTGCCCCGCGTGATCATTCTTGGCGCGGGCGTTCTGTTCGGCATCGTGTGGTGGTTCGTCAGTGGCAGGCACCAGCAGCGGCGGAAACCTGGCCGCAGTGAGAAACCCCTCGCCGTCCAGGTGCCTGTCGTTCGTCGCCGTGTCCTGGCCGTTGGCCCTCCGGTCGCCGACGCTGTCATCGAGTTGGTAGGAGTTAGCAAGGCCTACGGGCGGCGTCTCGCCTTGGACGGGCTCGATCTCGCGGTGCCCGCCGGTGGCGTCTTCGGTCTGCTCGGGCAGAACGGCGCCGGCAAGACGACCGCGCTGCGCTGCCTTCTCGGCCTCGTTCGTCCGACCTCCGGCGTGTGCCGGATCCTGGGAGCAGACAGTAGGCGTGACCTTCATCAGGTCATCGGCCGCGTCGGCGCTCTGATCGAAACCCCCGGGCTGACGCCGACCATCTCCGGACGACGCAACCTCGCGTTGCTGGCGCGCCTCGACAAGATCGGCCCGGCCGGGGTTGACCGAGCGCTGCGCACGGCCGGTTTGGCCGATCGGGCCGACGATCTTGTCAGTACGTACTCACTCGGCATGCGTCAGCGCTTGGGCATTGCCGCTGCGCTGCTGCGCGACCCCGAGGTAGTCGTGCTCGACGAACCGGCCAACGGACTCGACCCTGCCGGCATCGCCGACATCCGTCGCCTGCTCCGCGGGCTGGCCGCCGAGGGACGCACGGTCATCGTCTCGAGTCACCTACTCGACGAGGTCGAGAAGACCTGCGACCGTGTCGCCGTTATCGACGCCGGCCGCTGCGTCGCCGTCGGTCCGATGGAACACGTCCTTGCCACCGCCGGCGTCGGCACCCTCATCGTGGGCGTCGCGGACCTCGACGCCGCCCGCTCCGCCCTCGCGGAGGCCGGGATCGTGGCTGCCATCACTGACGGCGCACTACGCGTCAGCCACGATGCCACCGACGCTGCGCGCGTGACCGAAATCCTTGCTGCCAAAGGGTTGTACGTGAACGAGATGCGTCACGAGAGGCCGACGTTAGAAGCGGTCTTCTTCGGTCTGACGTCCCGGCCGGTGAGCCGATGAACGACTTGCTCGCAGCCGATCTTCGCCGCATCCTGTGGCGGCCGATGGCTTTCATCCTCGCTCTTGTCATTGTGATCGTGATCGTCATCATTGGCGTCATCGTCTTCGACCACACCGCGCAACATCCGTTCGACATGCGTACTGGGCTGCCGAATGCGATCGCGACCGCTACAGCGCCCTTGGTCCTCGTGGGGTTCGTCTTCGGTGCGTCGATGCTTGGCGCCGACTTCGTCAGTCGTTCCTTCACCACCATGCTCACGTGGGAACCACGCCGCCCTCGGCTGCTCTTCTCCCGAGCGATCACCTCTGCCGCGGTCACGTTCTGCGCATCACTGGCCGCGCTCATCCTGCTGGTGCTAGTGCTGCTGCCCGCGGCGGCAGCGCATGGGACGGGTGACGGCGCCGCCTACGGATCCCTCGTCGCGCTCGCGATGCGATCAGCTCTACTCGTAGCGGTCGCCTGCGCGATCGGTGTGTCGTGCGCTGCCATCGGACGCAGCACAACCGTGGCCGTGATCGGCGCCGCCGCCTATGTCGTGATGATCGAGCAACTGCTTCTAAGCCAAGCACCCAACGTAGGCAGGTGGCTGCTCGTCAACGACTCCGTGTCCTGGATCGCAGTCGGCGGAGACGCGAGCAACGGGGCCAGCCGAGCACACACGATTGCGACCGGTGGCCTGCTGCTGCTCGTCGCTGTGATCGTCCTGCACGCGCTCGCAACCTTGGTCCTCGATCGGCGTGACGTCGTCTAGACCGCCGCGGCGACCCACTTCAATCTCAGGGTCGCGATCAGGGGTAGCTCAGGGTCTGCACTGATGTGATGCAGAGCGGGCGCGCCCATGATGGCGGTATGTCGATGCCTACCTACCGAGCACCTGTGAGTGCGCTGTGGACAGTTGCGCTGTCTGAACAACTCGGAGCTACGGTCACCCTCGTGACGAAACAACCGCTTTCGAGCGTGCGGTGGTCCCGATGATCGAAGCGAACGGGCTGACGAAGCGCTACGGGTCGAAGACCGCCGTAGATGATCTGACTTTCGTTGTGCGCCCTGGCGTCGTGACCGGGTTCCTCGGTCCGAACGGCGCAGGGAAGTCGACGACGATGCGTCTGTTGCTCGGGCTGGATCGGCCGAGCGCCGGTGGCTCGCTCATCAACGGCAAGCCCTACGCGGATCATCCGGCGCCGTTGCGCGAGGTGGGCGCACTACTTGAGGCTCGCGCCGTCCACACTGGCCGTTCTGCCCGCAACCACCTGCTTGCGATGGCCGCTACCAACCGCATCCCACGCGCCCGAGTTGACGAGATGATCGGCATGGTCGGTCTCGACGACGTTGCTGGTAAGCGAGTCGGCGGCTTCTCTCTTGGGATGGGCCAGCGCCTCGGTATCGCGTCGGCACTGTTGGGCGACCCGGGGGTGCTCCTTCTCGACGAGCCAGTGAACGGCTTGGACCCTGAGGGGATCTTGTGGATCCGCAATCTGTTGAAGGCTCTCGCGGCTGAGGGTCGCACGGTGTTCGTCTCCTCGCACCTCATGAGCGAGATGGCGGTCACTGCCACTGAGCTCATCGTTGTCGGTCGCGGCAGACTCATCACCTCGGGGACCGTAGCCACGGTGATCGGTGCGGCGACCGGGGGCGCCGTGCTGGTTCGCACGACCGAAGCCGATCGGTTAGCGACATTGCTAGCGGGCGACGGATACCCCACCGAGCGAGTCGCGCACGACACGCTCCACGTCACTGGAACCGACAGCACCACGATCGGGCTGGTAGCTGCCCGCAACGCGATCGCGCTTATCGAACTCACTCCTCAGCAAGCGACTCTGGAAGAAGCCTTCATGGAGATAACACGTGACGCCGTTGAGTTTCACGGCAGCACCGCGAGTGTTCCCGCGTATTCAGCGGCCGCGGATGGGTCGCGATGAGTACCCTGACGGCCGCGCGTACCACTGGCGTTGGTCCAGGTCGAGTGACCCAGGCCTCGGTGATCCACTCTGAGTGGATCAAGGTGCGGTCGCTGCGCTCGACCTGGTACAGCCTGCTCGCGGCCTTACTCATGATCGATGGTCTCGGGACGCTTTTCAGCGCGCTGCACGCCAACCGAGTGGAGAATGGTGCCGGTCCAGGTTCACGGGTCGCAATCGACGCGACGCAAGTCAGCCTGCGCGGTGTCTTTCTCGCACAACTGGCGATCGGCGTGCTGGGTGTGCTCGTCGTCACCGGCGAGTACAGCACAGGCATGATCCGGTCATCGATGGCTGCGGTACCGCATCGCCAGCCCGTGTTGATCGCCAAAGCTGCAGTGTTCGCGGCGTTGGTCTTCGTCGTCTCCCTGGTCGGCACGCTGGCCGGCTTCCTTCTCGGTCAGCGAGCTCAAGCAAGCACTCACGACCAGGCGACGCTGAGCACCCCAGGCGCCGTGCGGGCGATCATCGGTGGCGCGCTCTTCCTCACCCTCATCGGCCTGCTCGCGGTCGGGCTCGGCTTCCTTATCCGCAGCACCGCGGGAGCGATAGCGACCCTGTTCGGCATAGTCCTTGTCGCGCCGATCCTGACGAACGCGCTACCGGCACCGTATTCGGCCGACGTCGCGAAGTACCTACCGCTGAACGCCGGAACGCAGATCCTCAGCACCATGAATCCCGACCCGACGATGCTCGGGCCATGGGCCGGAATCGGCGTCACCGCCCTCTACGCGGTCGTTGCCCTGCTCGCCGGCTTGCTCATGCTCAAGCGTCGCGACGTCTGACCTTCGAGATCGGCAGGGGCTTAGCCGACCGCGATGGCGAGCTTACCCAGCGTGCCGGCAGCGAAAGCGGCGAGCGCATCAGGCACCTCCTCGAGTGCGTACGTCCGCTCGATGTGCACGCGCGTCACGCCCTCGGCGTGATTGTGTGCAACACGATCCAACGTGGCGCCGTCGGGATTTGCATAGACGCCCAGCACAGTGACGTCCTGACTTGGCAGTTGTTCGGCCGACATGATGAGACTCGACACGAACGTGCCACCCTTACGTGCGGCGGCCAACGCGGCACCGGCGTCACCCGCGAAATGCAGCACAACATCAACGCCATCAGGGTAATTCTCGCGGACGGCGGGTGCGATCGGTTCGTTGTAATCGATGGTCTCGGCTGCGCCGAGGTCAGTGACCAACCGCTTCTCTTCGGCACTCGCGGCTGTCGCAATGACGGTCCCGCCGGCCTGCGCTGCAAGCTGGACTGCTTGGTTCCCGACGCCACCAGTCGCGCCGGCGATGAGCACGAGCTGGCCCGGTTGAATGTTTGCTGTATCGACCGCACTGATCGCAGCGACACCGGCCAGCCCGAGCACGCCACCGGCAGCGAACTCGATGCTCGCTGGCAGCTTCGCAATGCCAACCGCTGTCGCGACCGTTACGTATTCGGCGAAGCCGCCGTCGCCGAGGTAGGGCTTGGTGACGACGCCAAAGACGCGGTCGCCGACCTCGTAGCCGGTCACATCGGGGCCTACGGCGTCGACGGTGCCGGCGAAGTCTTTGCCGATCACGACGGGAAAGCGGTGCTCCATCATGCCGTTGAGGTAGCTGTTCGCCACCGCCACGTCGAACCCGTTCACTGACGACGCGTGCACCCGTACTCGTACCTCGCCGGCATCTGGCTCGGGAATCGGCACATCGGTGGGCTCTGCGGTGGCTCCGAACTCGCTCAGCACGACGGCACGCATGTGGGGTCTCCTCGGGAGCACAGAAGTGGAACGGCTGATCCGATTGGCCACGACACTAGCACAATAAGTGGAACGTGTACTCCAGTTAGGCGGTAGGCTCCCGGCATGCCCACGACCTCGCGACGGCGCGTGACAGTGTCCGTCCCGCCAGCACTGAGGGCGGACGCCGAGCGCAACCGTTGTCGGATCGTCGACGCCGCCCGGGCAGTGTTCTCTGAGCATGGCCTCGATGCGTCGATGAACGAGATCGCGCGGCGCGCGGGGGTCGGCGTCGCGACACTGTTTCGGCGGTTCCCAACGCGCGACGACCTCATCACCGCAACGTTCGCCGACAAGATGACCGCCTATGCCAACGCGATCGACGATGCGCTCGCCGACTCCGATCCGTGGCGCGGCTTCTGCACTTATATCGAACGGGTGTGTGAGATGCAGGCGGCCGACCGCGGCTTCACCGACGTCCTCACTTTGACTTTCCCTGCGGCGAAGGCGTTCGAAGCGGAACGCGACCGATCGGCGGCCGGATTCGCCGAGCTGATCCAGCGCGCGAAGGAGGCCGGGCGACTTCGCCGAGACTTCGCGCATCAGGATCTGCCCATCATCTTGATGGCCAACGCCGGTGTCGTGACAGGCACGCGCGATGCAGCACCCGATGCGTGGCGTCGACTGGTCGGCTACCTCCTCCAGGCATGTGAGATCGAGAACGCCGAGCCGTTGCCAGATCCGCCGAGCCGACTCCAGATGTACAGAGCCCTGATGCGGGTGCAAATGAAGCGCGCCTGACAAACGGTGTCTGCGTCGCGCCGTGTTACGCGGCTTCCGCTTGCAGTACGTCGGCGACGGAACGACGGGTGCCGATGCGCGTCGGCACGGCGGTGAGCACGGCGATGACGACGAGTGTCAGGACGACCGTCGCGACGAGCCACCACGCGGAGGGCAGCATCGTCGGCCCGTGATTGCCCGGGATGTTGTAGATCGCGATCCCGCCTGGGATGCCCAGGAGCGCTCCGACCAGCGCGGGGAGTAGTTGCGCGATCGTCAGACCGTTGGTGATTTGTTGCGGGGTTGCGCCGAGCGCTTGGGCGAGCGCGGCCGAGTGTCGTACATCGAGGGCGGTCGTCCAGGCGATGAAGGTGGCGTTGACGGCGGCAAGAGCGACGAGCATCACCGAGATGATGGTCGTCACGCGCAGCACCTGCGGACCGAGCGACCACGTCGATGACCGCGCGTGAAGGATGAGCACGGTGACGAGGCCGCTCGTCGTGACGCCGACGCTGAAGACGCTCAGCACAAGTCGCCGCGGCCGGCGAGCTGCAAGCCGCACGCCGAGCAACAGCGGGGCCGGCAGCTGCGCCGACAGCCTGATCACCGACGCCCGACGCCGTGGCGGCCGAGCAGAATCGTTGAGCGCAGCAACGGTGCTCTGACGTGCGGCGCGAATCGCAGGCACGAAAGTCGCCAGGATTGCGACGCCAACGGCCAACGCGAGAACGAACACAACCGTCGAGCCCGTGAGCGATGGTGCATTCGGTGCGCCGATGAGGCCGGCGCCCGGGCCGTCGATCAATGGCGCTGTGAACCAGCCGGCAACCAGTCCGACCGCCGCAGCGCACACGCCGACCAGCACATTCTCGAGAAGCAGCACGACGGCGACGAGGCGCGGCGTTCCGCCGACCGCCTTCAAGAGACCAACACGACGCGTTTGCTCCGCCATGCGACCGCCCACAAGCACGGCCACGCTGGCGATCGCCAAGAGCGCGAGCAGCGAGCTGCCTAACGAGAGAACCCGCTGCACATTCGCGATCACCACGGCGTCGCCAGCGCGGATGCGCTGCCACGAAAGCACATACGGGGCGGACGGCGAGAGGTTGGCGTTGTAGCGATCGGCGAACGCGCTCGCGGCGGTTGGATCGTCGAGCTTCAGATTCAGGAAGTAGGCGATGGGTCCGGTCGGCCCCGGCAATGCTGCGAGGCATCAGCTTCGGTTGCCCAGACGAGTCCGGGGTTTGACGAGCTGACGTTTCCCACGATGAAGCAGCCCTCGGCTCCAGCACACACGTCCGGATAGGACGGGATGGCCGCAGTGGCCGCCGTCCCGACGATTGAAAAGTCAGTGTCACCAAGGGTTAGTCGATCACCGACGTGAAGACCGAGCGCGCTCGCGAACCCCGCTTCGACGACGACCCCGCCTGGTCGAACCCAGCTGCCGCGCAGCAGCTTCGGCTGATCGACCGACGAGACCGCGGAGCTTCGGCCTTCGACTTCGGCACCTCCGCTGGTGTGACCCTTGCGCAGCGACGTCCACGTCACGGGGAACGGTCCGCTCGACGCGACCACGCCCGCGGCGTGTTCGCAGGGGCACGAGAGCAGCTGCCTCGGCGGCCGCCGTGAGGTCAGTGGAGCGGGCGGTGGCCTCGCCTGGCTTTGCCGTGGTGGCAGGTCCGATGGGCACTCGAGCCGCCCGGCATCACCGTCGCGACCACATCGGGACCGTTCGTCGCGGCTCGGGTTCGCGCGTACGGGTTGTTCGTCGTGCCGTGCAGTGCGAGGCCGAGGGTCAGTGTCGTCGTCCCTGCAGCGATCGCGAGCAGCAACAGCAGCGCCTGCGCCGGCCGGTGCCGAAGGTCTTTGATCGCGAGGCGGAAGACGAGGAACGCGCGCCCCGTCACCTAGCTCTCCAAACCGGCGAGGTCGGCGAGGTTGCCGCGCGTGCCACCGGTGAGTCGCGTCTCGTCGATGAGGGCACCGTCGCGCATCGAAATGAGCCGATCCGCGGTCGCAGCGATCCGCTCGTCGTGGGTGACGATGACGAGCGTCAGGCCACCGTTGTGGAGTGCCTCGAAGAGCCGCAACACGTCAAGCGTTGCGGCACTGTCGAGGTTTCCGGTGGGCTCGTCGGCGAGAACCACGAGCGGGTCGTTGGCGAGTGCCCGCGCGATCGCCACTCTTTGTCGTTGACCACCCGACAGCGCAGACGGCAGATGATCGGCGCGCTCTGCAAGCCCGACCTGCTCAAGCAATTGCCGTGCGCGATCGCTGAGCCTGCCGCGGTGTCGCGGCCAGCGAGCAGTGCGGGCAGCTCGACGTTCTCCTGCGCCGTCAGCTCGTCCATCAGGTGGTACGCCTGGAAGACGAAGCCGACCTCGTGGCGGCGAAGCTGCGCAAGCGCGCGCTCCGAGAGCCGATCGATACGGCGTCCGGCGAGTGACAGTTCGCCGGACGTCGGCCGGTCGAGGCCGCCGAGCAGGTGCAGCAGCGTCGACTTCCCGCAACCGCTCGGCCCCATCACCGCGAGCATCTCGCCGCGGGCGACGTCGATGTCGACATCGTCGACGGCGCGCACGAGACCCTCGCCGGATGCCGTACTGCTTGCGCAGTCCGCGGCCGCGCAGAGCAGCGGTTCGTTCATCGCCGGCTCCTTCGATCAGTCCATGCGCGTTCGCACGACGCGAGCCACCGCAGGTCGGCTTGTAGCCGCAGCACGATGCCCTCGAGAACCAACCCGGCGTCCGAGTGATCGGGCTCGTCCATCGCCGCACGCTCGACGTCGCGCAGCCGCCGTAGTAGTTCGCGGCGTTGCAGGTCGACGATGCTGATCGGGTCGGCCAACCCAGCAGCTGCGGCGGCGATGAGCTTCAGGTGAAACTCGGCGAGATCGGGCTTCGGCCAGGTCACCTCGCTCAGCCACCCCGACACCCGTTCGTGTCCAGCTGGCGTCAGCCGGTAGACCTTGGTGTCAGCGCGTTCGGATCCGTCATCGGCGCCCGTGACGGCAACCAGACCCGCCTTCTCGAGGCGGCCGAGCGTCACGTAGATGTGACCGGCATTGAGCCCTTCCGCAAGTGGGCCGAGCGCAGAGTCCAGACGCGACCGCAGCTGGTAGGCCCGCGACGGCTCCTTCGCCAGCATCGCAAGGAGGATTTCCTGCTGCACGCGTCATCCGATCTAACGGTTATATCGCAAGCTAACCGTTAGATCGGCCAGTCGGTCAAGGCTCACCGGCCTGGCAGCCGCGTCGTGATCTCCTGCAAGAACCAGGTATTGCCGTCGGGGTCATTGAACGACGCGAACGACGCGTAGCTGCGGTGGTTCGGATCCGCGCCGGGCACGCGACCCTGCGTCCCGGCGTGGTGGAACACCCCACCGACGTCGTGGAAGACCTCGCTCACGTCGACGCCTGCGTCGGCGAGTTCTGTCCGCGCGGCGTCGACGTCGGTCACGATCGAGCTGAAGACCCTGCGTCGACCCCGGCACCGCCGTCGTGAGGCCGGTGCCGAAGATGATCGAGCACTGCGAACCTGGCGGTGTCAGCTGAACGACGCGAAAGTCGTCGCCACTTGAGAAGTCGGCATCCAACCGCCACCCGAGCCCTGTGTAGAAGCTCTTCGCCCGGTCGACGTTCGGCGACAGGCAGCACGACAACCTCAAGCTTCATGTCCATTGACGGCAACTCCTCTCTGCGTGGTTATGAGCCAGGCGTGCTCAGGGCAGGGTCATTCGGGTGTGGCGACAGCGGGGTAACCTCGTCGGTGCGCCAGACCCGGAGCGGCATAGAAGCGAGCAGCTCCTCGAGCTGCTCGTCGTCGTCGGCCGCGAAGAGTCCGAGGGTGCGCCATTCGCCCGGCTTCAAGGGAGGACGCCACAGTCGAAGCAGGTGTCCCTGCGACGCGAGTTCGCGCGAGTGGGCGGCTTCCTTGGTGCGGATGCTGTCGACGGCCTGCGCAGAAGTTCCATCGGGGACGTGGGTAGTCATAGTGACGAGGTACTCCACGGTCGACGCCTCCTCTTCGAAGCGATTGCCCCGATATTACGAGACGAGGGAGGACCTAACGATGGACGTCGCGGAACTGGCAGACCTGCTGCAAGAAACCGCCCAGCACCATGACCCGTACGAGAAGTCCTCGCCGCCGCACGACTGGTGGAACTGGTACGCGCCCTACATGGCGGCACGCCAGCAGGGGAGCACCCCCGAGGAGGCGTCTGAAGCGGCCGGGCTCTACATGGAGAAGATTCGCGCGGCCGGGTCCGGCTGAGCTCTACAGCGTCGCGCCGCGCAGTTCTAGCAGCCGCACGATTTCCCTTTGCTGTTCCTTTGCCGGTTCGGAGCCGCTTCCGCCACGGCCGGTGTTGTGACTCGCAAGCGACCTCGGCGTCGAACCGTTCTTGTTCGCGCGGTGCGGATCTGCGCCGCCCTCGAGCAGCGCGTTGACCGCAGCGGCGCACCGGGTGCGGACAGCGCGATGCAAAGGCGCGACGCCGCTGTTGTCGGTCGCGTTGGGGTCGGCACCTGCCTCGATCAGGTACGCGATCGTCGCTGCCTGCGCGTCGGGATTCCAGCGCGCTGAGCTGGGGTTGCCGTCGGCGGCGTAGTGAAGGGGTTGGGCGCCGCGGCGATTCTTCGCGCTGACGTCGGCACCGGCTGACACGAGCGCACGTGCGAATCCGGTGTGATAACCGGCGGCCGCAATGTGCAACGCCGTGTCGCCCCCGTACGCATAGCTGGCCGACCTCATCAAGGAAGAATTCGCGAGCCTCCTGCCGGCTCGCGCCTACCGCGAGGTGCGTGATCGCCAGCGACGGCGAACCAGCGAGCAACGCCGACGCGAGGGTCGCGTCGCTCGCCGCGATGGCCCGAATCAAGGGCATCAACTCGTCGGCTTCCATGCGGCAGACTTTATCGCCGGCGACGGCGCTCTTACGACGGCCGTTCGCTCGGAGCAACCGCCGACGGTTCGAGTGCGTCGAGGATCACGTTGAAGTCCGAAGTCGAACTCCTTGCCGAAGTCGTAGTCGGGCTGCATCACGTGCTTCATCGTGAACTCGAACAGGTACGGATACTGGTCGACCGGGAAGTGCGCCATCATCGACGAGCGACCTCGGCGATCGTGCTCGGGGCCGTTGATGGGCAGCGCATGTTCCGACAGCGCGAATCCGTAGACGTAACTGTCGATCAGCGCGAACGCGTGCGCGGTCTGCTCGACCGAGAATCCCGCCGCGCGCAGGCTGCCGATCACGGCGTTGTGATGGCGCAAGGTCGCTGGGCCAGGGTTGATCCGCGACTGCAAGAGTGCGGTCGCCCACGGGTGGCGCCGTAACACCTCACGCGCCGAGTTCGCACGACGTGCCATCTCGACGCGCCACTGCGCCGCCGATCACCGGCAGCTCGATCTCGGCGAACACGAGGTCGACGATGGCGTCGAGGATCTCGTCCTTGTTCGCGACGTAGTAGTACACCGACATCGGCTTGACGCCCAACGACTGGGCCAGCGAGCGGATCGTGAGCGCTCCGATGCCCCCCGCGTCGGCGACCGCCATGGCGCCGCGCAGCACCCGATCGCGGCTCAGCGGCACGCGGTCGACGGGAGCGCAGCCTCACTCGTTGATTTCAAGGTCCCTGCTCCTGGCTGCTGGCGGTTTAGTACTTAGTACTATACAGTCCCTTACTAAGTACGAAACAGAAGCCACGCAGAACCGATCGATCCGAGAGCAGGCGGTCATGGCAGTCAACGTGCAAGACACCCAGGCAGACGGCAGCGACGTCGAGACGGCGTCCCGCGACACCGACGCGCACGATGCGCGCCGTCGTCCAAAACACGTACGGCACCGCCGACGTCCTGCGACTTGCTCAGATCGCCGATCCCCAGCCCGACCGCGAACCAGGTGCTCCTGCGGGTGCGCGCGGCGGGTCTCGATCGCGGCGCGTGGCACCTGATGACCGGCAAGCCGTACGCCGCTTCGGCTCGTTCTTCGGATTCACCAAGCCGAAGAACCCGGTCGCGGGCCAAGAGGTCGCCGGCACGGTCGTCGCCGTCGGTGCGGCGGTCACGCGGTTCGCCGTCGGTGACGAGGTGTTCGGTATCGCACGAGGAGCCTTCGCGGAGTACGCCGTTGCTCGCGAGGAGAAGCTGGCGATCAAGCCTGCCAACGTCACCTTCGAGCAGGCAGCGGTCGCCGCGATCTCGGCGCTCACGGCGCTGCAAGCGCTTCGCGATGTCGGTCGCGTGCAGCCTGGTCAGAAGGTGTTGATCGTCGGCGCTTCGGGCGGCGTTGGCAGTTACGCCGTCCAGCTGGCAAAGGCTTTTGGAGCTGAGGTCACTGCCGTGTGCAGCACCGCGAAGCTCGATCTGGTGCGCTCGCTTGGTGCCGACCACGTCATCGACTACACGCGAGACGACTTCGCCGACGGAACGCAGCGCTACGACCTGATCCTCGACATCGCGGGTAACCCGACGGTCTCGACGGCTTCGGCGTGCACTCACTCCGAGGGGGACGGCGGTCATGGTCGGTGGAGAAGAAGGTGGCAGCCTGACCGGGGGAGTCGACCGGCAGTTGCGTGCGCGCGTCGTCTCCATGTTCACTCGCCAGCGGCTGACGGGCCTGCTCTGCAAGGAACGTTTCAGCGACCTCGAATACCTTGCCGAGCTGATCGGGCGGGCACGATCACGCCGAGCGTCGGCACGACCTACCCACTCGATCAGGTGCCGCAGGCCATGCGCGATCTCGAGGGCGGGCGCGTGCGCGGCAAGATCGCGATCGTTGTCTGAGTGTTTGCGTAGACTCCGGCCACGCGTTGCCGCGACGTGTCGGCAGTCCACTAGCGTGTTGTTGTAGCGCGTCGCTGTGCGACGCGAACGAGCCTGAGCGAAAGGCACGCGTGGTTGTCGAGGTCGGGGGACTGCTCGAACTGAAGGGGCTGACTCGTCGCTACGGCGCGATCACGGCCCTTGATGGTCTGTCGTTCTCGGTGCAGGCGGGTCAGGTCGTCGGATTCCTCGGCCCGAACGGTGCCGGCAAGACGACCACGATGCGGGCGGTGTTCGGACTCACCGACCTCGACTCCGGTGAGGTCAGGTGGAACGGCGCGAAGGTCGACCAGCCCGCGCGGCGTCGGTTCGGTTACATGCCCGAAGAGCGTGGCCTGTACCCGGGGATGCTCGTCGGTGAGCAGGTCGCGTACATGGGTCGGCTGCACGGGTTGAGTGCGGCCGACGCCGTGAAGGCCACGAACGTGTGGCTCGAGCGCCTCGGTGTCGCCGATCGATCAGAGCAGCAAGGTCGACGTGCTCTCGCACGGCAATCAGCAGCGCGTGCAACTGGCCGCGGCTCTCGTGCATCGAGCCGGAGTTGATCGTGCTCGACGAACCGTTGTCGGGCCTTGACCCAGCGGGTATCGACGACATCGGCAACGTTCTCGTCGAGCGCGCGAGCGCCGGCTGTTGTGTGTTGTTCTCCAGCCATCAACTCGATCTCGTCGAGGATCTGTGCGAGTCGGTGACGATCATCGACCACGGCAAGCTGGTGGCGAGCGGTCGTGTCGACGACCTCGCGACGAGTGGCCCGCGCCGGTTGGTCGTGCGTGTCGACGGCGACCGCGACGCGGCCTGGGCGCGAGGTCTCGCAGGTGTGGCCGTCTCAGAAATCAACGGTGGTGCGGTTCGCCTCGTGCTCGATGAATCGGTCGACAGCAACCTCGTGCTCAGTGCAGCGATGGCGGCCGGGCGGGTCAGCGAGTTCAGCTTCGCGCGCCGGCGCTTGTCGGAAGTGTTCAGGGAGGCGCTGGCATGAGGCCCTTCATCATCCTTGCGGCCGTCCTGGTCTTCATCGTGGTCCGGTTGACGCTTCGCTATCGGAGCCGCCAGACCAAGCTGCGGGCAGCGGCGACTCCCGCCCCGACAAAGAAGCTCGACGTGCCGCGGCGTTCGTGGTTGGCCTCGCTGTTCGGCGTCGTGGGTCTCGTTGCGCAACGCGAGGTGCGTGAACGGATCAGATCGCGGGTCTTCCAGGTCGGCACGGCGATCATCTTGCTCGTCGTGGTCGCGGCGATCGTGATCCCGGTGCTGACGAAGAGCAAGGCAAAGCCCGACCAGGTCGGGGTCGTCGGTGTGCTGCCGGCACCGGTGAAGACGGCACTGATCGCCAGCAACGCGAGCATCGGCGACACGATGACCGTGCGTGCCAGAAGCGAATGTCGGCGGCGGCTGACGCCGACCTTCGCGCCGGCCGAGTCGACATCGTGGTCGTCGACGCCAAGCAGCTCGTCGTGAAAGACGCGATATCGGCGGGCGACGTCTCGACCGCGGCGCAGCTCGCGCGCGTCTTCGCCACGACGCTCGGCACGATCGCCGCGTTTCAGGCGGCCGGGCTGTCGAGCACTCAAGCCGACACGCTCAGTCACGCAAAGCCGTTGCCGGTCACCAGCCTCGAAGCAGCCACCACATCGGCGCAAGCCGTCGCCCGGCTCCGATCATCAGCCTCATCCTGGTGTTCGTGATGCTGACGCAATACAGCACCTGGATCCTGACCGGCGTCGCCGAGGAGAAATCCAGCCGAGTTGTCGAGGTTCTCCTAGGAGCGCTTCGTCCGGCTCAGCTGCTTGCCGGCAAGGTGCTCGGTATCGGCCTCGTCGCGTTGACGCAAGCGACGTTGATCGTGGGGGTCGCGCTTGGGCTCGTCGGGTGCGGTCGGGTCGAACCTGTTGCACGGCAGCGGTCCCGTGACCGTGCTCGCCGCGTTGGTCTGGCTCTTCCTCGGCTACGGGTTTTACTGCTGGCTGTATGCCGCCGCCGGTTCGATGGTCGAACGCCAGGAACAGATACAAAGCCTCGCGTTCCCGTTGAGCCTGCCGCTCATCGTCGGCTACGTCGTGTCGCTGATCACCGCGAGCTCGGCACGGCCGAACACGTTCCTCGAAGTCCTTGCCTACCTGCCACCAACGGCCCCGGTTGCGATGCCGACTCTGGTCAGCCTCGGCAGCGCGACCTGGTGGCAGTTCGCGATCTCGGTTGCCCTCAGTTTGGCCAGCACGATCGCGGTGGCGCGCCTCGCGACGTCCATCTATCGCAGAGCCATTCTTCGGACCGGTCGTCGCGTTCGCATCCGCGAACTGGTATCGACGAAGCCGTCGCGGCCGACGCTCAGCGCTTGAGGTAGGCCTCGGCGACGTTGCGTCGGCGCGCATGCCAACCAGGCGTCGAGGATCGCTTCGCGCGTTGCTTTCTTGGTGGCCTTCTTCAACTGGATGAGAAACGCCGGGTATCCGCTGAAATGCTCGATCGTGAAGAATCCCGGGAGGTTCGTCGCCAGTACGGCTTCCCTCTCGCCCAGGTCGGCGACGCGCACTGCAACGATCGGACCGTCAGGAGGCGGTGTGTCGCCGAGTCTTTTGATGTCGGCCTTGCTGAGCGGTCGTTCCCAGGCGAAGCCTTTGCCGTCGACCAACCAGGTGCGGTTGCCCCAACGCACGCCTTCGGTGACGTCGGGCAACGCCGACGCCATCGCTGCCACCTCGTCGATCGTCACCATGTCGGAGTCACCGGACTCCGTGAGTTACTGCACCGTGTCGGCGACGACCGTAAGGTCGACGAACTCGGGCGGCCCGTCGAATATCTGCGCCATCATCGCCTGCGCGGACTTCATGGCCTCTTGCCGTCGCGGGTCGTTCTCGCGTGCGCGGGCGTGCTCTTCGGTCTCGAAGACAACCATGACGTAGAACTCACTCGGATCGTTCTGCGCGTGCATGAGTGTCGTTCGGATCAGGCCTGAACCCGTTTGTTCGACTGCCTGGAACTGCTGGAAAAGTGCTGGCAGGTCGGCGTCGCTGCCGGGTTTCAAACGCATCTTGATGAGCTGTGCCCACATCATCAGACTCCTGACTCGTGGAGCGTCGACGCCATCACGGCTACTCTGGACACTTGGCGTCGATTGTCACCGCGGAACCCTACCGGGCGCAACGTACCCTGGGCGTAAGGGAAATTATGTCAGGAGGGCGTGCGCGTGCGTAGTACCGACGGCAGCGCCGGCGATGTCAACTACGGATGTGTCGGCTTCACCTACAGCTCGTACCGTCAACCGGACGTCCGAATCGCGCGGCTGATTGCCGAAGCCCTTGGTGATGCGCGCACGGTCGTCAACGTCGGTGCTGGGACAGGGTCGTACGAGCCGACCGACCGTGTCGTCACTGCCGTCGAACCCTCGGCGTCGATGCGTTCCCAGCGCGCCGAGCACCTGCCGACCGCTGTTGACGCCGTCGCCGAAGAACTGCCGTTCGACGACGACAGCTTCGACGCCGCGATGTCGACCTTCAGCGTGCACCAATGGAACGACCTCGGCGCGGGGCTGCACGAGATTCGTCGTGTCACCCGCGGGCCGGTGGTGATCTTGACCTGTGACCCAGACCTGGTTCGAGATTTCTGGCTGTACGACTACGCCCCGGAGGTTCTCGACACCGAGGCTCGGCGCTATCCCTCAATCGATGCGCTGGCCGATGGTCTGGGAGGCACGCTCTCGACGACGATCGTGCCGATTCCGCTGGATTGCACCGACGGGTTCAACGAGGCCTACTACGGCCGGCCGGAACGCCTGCTCGAGCCAGACGCCCGACTGTCGTGCTCGGCGTGGAGCTTCGTAGAGCAACCGGCACAAGAACGCTTCACGAAGCACCTGCGGCGCGACCTTGACGACGGCAGCTGGGATCGCCACCACGGCCACCTCCGCAGCGCGCCGGCCCTGTCAGGCAGCCTGGTTCTCGTCACGGCCCAGCCTTGACAAATCGGTAGCCGCCCTCGAATACTTCATTTCGAGTATTCGAGGGCGAGGAGGCACTTCATGGCTCGGCGTCGGGTGTCGAACCCGCTGGCGTTGGCTGTGCTGGCGTGCCTGACCGAGCGCCCGATGCACCCGTACGAGATCTCGACGACGCTGCGCAGCCGCGGCAAGGAACAGAGCATCAAGCTCAACTACGGCTCGCTGTACTCCGTCGTCGAATCCCTTCAAAAGCACGGCCTGATCCGCAGCTCGGAGACGACCCGCGAGGGACGGCGGCCCGAACGCACGGTGTACGAGATCACCGAGGCTGGTTCGGTCGAGTGCGAGGACTGGCTGGCCGAACTGCTCTCTGTGCCGGTCCGCGACTTCACCTCGCTCGAGGCGGGCTTGTCGCTCATGCCGTTGCTTGCGCCTGACGAGGTTGCCCGGCTGCTTGACGGTCGGGCCGATCGACTGCGCATCGATCTGCGTGCGCTTGACGCCGAGCACGCGGAGGTGGCGGCGATGGGGCTGCCCGAGCTGTTCATCGTCGAAGCGCTATACCGCCACGCGATGTTGAGCGCGGAACTCGAGTTCGTCACGACGCTCGCGCAACGGATCCGCTCGGAACGATCTGGGCGGCGCGAATGGATGGCGTCGCATGCACGAGCTGCGCGACCAGGGCGTCTCGCTTCGAAGAGATCGCCGCGGATCCGGTTCGCTACCTGGGGGAGGAGGCGATCGCGCTGCAGCCGCCGTCGAGTTAGATCGAAGAGCCCCTGACCGGTGCGCTAACACCGGCCAGGGGCCATGACACCCGAGTCGAGACCGCGTGCGGCTTCGTCCCGAGGCGCACTCACACGATAGGCGCCGTGGTTTCGACTCCCATTCATCGATTGAGGAGTCCTATGTCCATGTCCTCATTGCCCGACGGTCGCACAGCGCTGTCGGCGTTCGACCTTGTCAAGACCTACCCGACCGGTCGCCGCAAGCCACCGGTTCGCGCACTGGATGGCCTGTGCCTGGACGTCCCGGCGGGCAGTGTGTTTGCGCTTCTGGGTCCGAACGGCGCCGGGAAGTCGACAGCCGTCAAGATCTTCGCCACGCTCTCGCGGCCTGACTCAGGGCACGCAACCGTTGCCGGCGTTGACGTCGTGCGCGAGCCCGACAAGGTGCGCCGACGGATCGGCTTGGTGTCGCAGAAAGCGTCGAGTGACCCGATGGCCACCGCGCGCGAGAACCTCGTGCTGGCCGGGCAGATCCAAGGCATGTCGCGCAACTCGGCGCGAGCGCGTGCGCAAGAACTGGTCGACCCGCTTCGCGCTTGGACGACGCGGCGGACCGCCTTGCGAAGACGTACTCCGGCGGCATGGCTCGCAAGCTCGATGTCGCGATCGGTCTGGTGCATCGGCCCGCCGGTGCTGTTCCTCGACGAACCAACCACCGGCCTCGATCCCGAAGCCCGTGCGCAGATGTGGGCGGAGATCGGACGCCTTGCCGGCGAGGAGCAGGTCAGCGTGCTGCTGACCACGCACTACCTCGACGAAGCCGACCAACTTGCCGACCGGCTCGCGATCGTCGATCACGGGCGGGTCGTGGTGAACGGCTCACCTGACGCAGCTCAAAAGCGAACTGCAGGGCGACACCGTGGCACGTCGAATTGATCTCACCGCACCTGGCGGACGGGGCAGCTTCGCTGCTCTCGCGAGTCGCCGGGCTCAACGACATAGGCGTCGACGGCGCGAGCCTGCGAGCGCGCGCCCACAGCGGTGCTCGAGCCGTACCTGCGGTTCTCGCGGCATTGGAGGACGCTGGTATCGAGGTCGCTTCGGTCACCGTGTCACGGCCGTCGCTTGACGACGTCTACCTGCGTCACGTGGGCCGCACGTTCGAGGTGGCAGCCTGATGACCGCCGTCGCTTGTTCACCCGGCACCTTCGTCAATCACCACGCCCAACCGCGGTGCAGCTCGTGCGGCACTCGACCTACCTCACGGCGCGGTCGTTGCGGACTCTTTGGCGGCAGCCCGCCTACGCCGCGGCGACCCTGATCCAGCCCATTCTTCTGGCTGCTGTTGTTCGGTCAGCTCTTCAAGTCCGTCGTGCACATCCCCGGATTCACGACGCAGTCGGGCTCCTATCTGGAGTTCATCACGCCAGGCGTGATCGTGATGACTGCACTGTTCTCCAGCGGATGGGCGGGCACCGTCTATATCGAAGATATGAACCGCGGTGTGATGGACCGCTTGCTCGCGTCACCCGTTCGCCGCGGCGCGATGATGATCGGCACTCTTGCCTACCAGGGCGCTGACCACCGTGCTCCAGACACTCGTGGTCTTCGTCATCGCCTTTTCGTGCGGCGCGCGCTTTTCCGGCGGCGCCGTCGGGGTCGTGCATCACCGTGGCCGCGGCGGTGTTGATCTGCGTCATCATCGCGTCGTTGTCGAACGCGCTTGCCTTGCTGTTGCGTCAGCAGGAGGCGCTGATCGGCATCAGTCAGTTCATCGTGTTGCCATTGCAGTTCGTATCTTCGGCGGTCATGGACACCAGATTATCGCCGGCCTGGGTTCGCCACGTGGCGCGCTACAACCCGGTCGACTGGGCGGTAGTTGCGTCGCGGCAAGCACTCTCGGCCGGAACGCAATGGGGTGCCGTGTGGCCGCGGTTGGGCCTGCTGGCTGCACTCGCCGCCACGATGGCGTGGCTTGCTACCCGTGCGTTCGGCAGCTACCAGCGTTCGCTATGACGCGCGGCTGGTGGTCTGCGGGTCGTGACTACTTGGGCGGTAGCGACTTTGCGTAGGCGACACCGATGCGCACCCACCGCGTGAACGCATCGTCGTCGAGCTTGTCGTCGTCGACCCGGAGCCAGCCGTCCATCTCGCGCCCGCGCATCTCGAACGGGCGTGCTGCGGGTTCCTTCAGGAGCGTTTCGGTTTCTGCCGGGTCGACACGCAGCATCAGGCCGCCTTTGCCGCTCGCGCTCACCGCCATGTTGCCGTTGATCAGGAAGGCGAGGCCGCCGAACATGCGCTTCTCGGTCAGGCCCTTCTCCTGGCCGACAACCTCGCGGATTCGGTTCGCCAGATCTTCGTCGTATGCCATGGCGAGGAGTATGCCGCCGCGGTCTGACATCACTTCGCGCGGCGGCGAATCCACCAGAACGAGAACGCGGCGAGTGCGAGGGCGGCGGCGAAGTAGACCGCGGTCTCGCCCCACTGGAGCGTCCAGTAACGGTTCGCGGGCTGGTAGGTGACGACCTCGTGGTACGTGGCGCTGAGTTTCGTCACGCAATCATGTGAGCGCACTCTGGACGTCGCCCCCCGCCGCGACTCGGACGTGCGGGTCCTGATGTTGGTGGCGGACCCCCACCGTTGCCCCGGAAGGGCAGGGCTGGGCACGAGGCAGCGACCGTCGCGGGACTAAGCCCGTGACCTGCATTGTCGACGATGTGCGTCGAGTAGACCCATGCATTGGGAAGGTTCGGTGGGTTCGGCATCAACGTTGCCGGCCCGCCGTTTGTCGTGCCGAACCCCATGTTGTTCGGATCGAGCGCGAGCGTCTTGTGGACGCGGCGAGAAGATGTTCGGCCGCACCACGTAGGTGACTGTCAGTCGCACAGCCAGGAAGCCCACGATCGTGGCGGCCATTGCCGGCAGTGTTCGCCGAATCAGCAAGCCGAAAACCACGCCGAGCGCGAAACCGAACGCCGCGTACCCGAGTGGCGTGATGTTGCGCATCTCCGAACAGCCCCGAGCCGAATCGGTTCATGTGTGCGCGGTCGATCGGCGACGCCACCAGGTGACGAGCAGGCTCAGCAGCCCGGTCACCACGACGCTGGCGAGGCCGACGACACGCCAAGCTTGGCCGCAAGCCATCGGGTGCGGGTGACGCTTTGGGTCCACGCAAGACGATGCGTGCCGTTCTCGAACTCGCGCGCTATCAGCGGCGCGCCCCAGAACGCTCCGATCAGGGCGGGGACGACGACCAGTGCGGTGCCGATGAGCTCGAGCAGTTGGTCGAGCTTGCTGAGCTCGATGCCCACCCCTGGACAGCTGGGGTTGTTGACGCACGCGGCGTTGGCCTTGGCGAAGACGGTGTAAAGGTGATCGATGTTGCCTCGGGTCGTGGCGAACAGAATCAGCACCGCGATGAGGAGGCCGCATGCAACCGCAGCCTGGGCTTGGAACTGGCGCCAGCTGAGCCGGATCATGAGACGCTCCCGAGGTGCGTGTGCGGGCGCGGTCGGCCTCGCCGGCGCGGCGCATGTACGCCAACACCAGGTCTTCGAGACCGACCTGCTCGACGGTCCAGGCCGGGTCGAGAATCGGGCCGCTGCTGCGCACGAGCAGGGTGCTTTGGCGATCGGTGTGGCTGGCCTCGATGACTTCTTGGTCGGACGGGCAGGCGAGCTGGATCCCGGCGCGGCGCCGGTGAGCCGGTGATGCGACGCGAGCAACTCGTCGACATCGCCGGCCACTTGCACTCGCGATCCGGTGAGGACGATCAGGTAGTCGCAGACGCGTTCGAGGTCGGCGACCAGGTGAGACGACAGCACGACGCTCACGCCGTCGTCGGCGACGGCCTCCATCAGGTGCTGAAGGAACTCGTGTCGAGCGAGCGGATCGAGGCTTGCTACCGGTTCGTCGAGTACCGAGCAGCTCGGGTCGTTTCGCGATCGCGAGGGTGAGCGCCAACTGGGCGCGCTGGCCGCCGGAGAGCTTGCCCGCGCGCTGCTTGCGATCGAGGCCGAGCTGGTCGATGCGGCGTTCGGCGACTGCGGCGTCCCAGCTTCGGATTCAGCCAGCCGCCGAGCTTGCAGGTGCTCGGCCACCGAGAGAGCGCTGTAGACGGGCGTGTCCTGCGCGACGAAACCGACCCGGCCGAGTTGCGCCGGACTCTCGGCGGGCTTGCCGCCCGAGAACGTCGATCTGCCCGGCACTCGGTTGCAGCAGGCCGACCGCGAGGTGCAGCAGCGTCGTCTTGCCTGCACCGTTTGGTCCGACGAGGCCGACGACGCGACCGGCCGGTACCTGCAACGTGCAATCGCGCAACGCCCACCGTTGGCGGTACCGCTTGCCGAGCCCGGTGGCGTCGAGGACGGCGGTCA
Source organism: uncultured Actinomycetes bacterium (assembly GCA_963809135.1). Lineage (GTDB taxonomy): Bacteria > Actinomycetota > Actinomycetes > Acidothermales > Acidothermaceae > PALSA-607. The sequence goes on along the minus strand of CAWEIG010000009.1, from coordinate 81,117 downwards.
TGCGACACCCTGCTCGTCAGGCTCCGAAAGGTGTCCTGAAACAGGGCCTCGATGCTCTCATCGTCGAGCCCGGCCCGACGTGCCTTTCCGAACCAGCGCTCGAGCTCCTGCCGTAGTGGACCGTGCGCGGCCAACGACGCGTCGCTAAGTGTCGACGTGACGAACGTGCCGACGCCCGCGCGCGCTGCGACCAGCCCGCTGTGCTCGAGTTCGCGGTAGGCCTTCAGCACCGTGTTCGGGTTGATGGCCAGGTGCGCGACGACGTCCTTGACGGTCGGAAGCTGGTCACCTTCGGCGAGCAATCCCAGCAGCAAGGCGCGTCTGACTTGTTGGACCAGCTGCAGGTACGGGGAGACGCCCGAGGCGGTGTTCAGATGGAACTCGATCACGATGGCTCCTGATTAACTAGGTAACTAGCACAATAGTTACCTACAGATGCAGCGGGCGGCTAGACCGCGACTGCTACCACATGCGTGAACATTCACATTTCTGAGAAACGACGCTATGGTGCAGGTATGGCGAGCGCCGATGTGTTGCTGCACCCGGTGCGACTGCGCATCGTGCAGGCGTTCCTCGGCGACCGGGCACTGACGACGAGCCAACTTGCAGCTGAGCTCGGCGACGTCCCCGCTGGGAGCTTGTACCGCCACCTCGCTCTGCTCACCAAGGCCGGAGTCGTGCAGGTCGTGGCCGAGCGGCGAGTGCGGGCTGTCGTCGAACGCACCTACACCTTGCGCACCTTCGCGGCCCGCGTCGGTGCGGCAGAGGCCGCCGCGATGACGCCAGAACAGCACGCACGTGCGTTCACGGTGTTCGTCGGCGGCTTGCTCGCCGACTTCGACCGCTACCTCGCGTCGGGTCCTCCCGACCTTGTCAGGGACGGCGTCAGTTACAGCATGTCGGCGATGTGGCTCACCGACATCGAGTACGCCGACTTCCTGCGCGACGTCGGTGTTCTGGTCCAGCCGCGCCTTGCGAACGCGCCCGGCAAGGGACGCCGCCGACGTCTTGTGTCGACAGTCATGCTGCCCGCGAGTGACAAGGATTCAACGGTGAGAGGTTCGATAGTGAAGCGCACGACCGCGAAAGGTGCGAAGAAGTGATCGAGGCGCGCGATCTGACCAAGCGGTACGGCGACAAGCTCGCCGTCGATCATCTTTCATTCACCGTTGCGCCGGGCCGGGTGACCGGGTTCCTCGGTCCGAACGGCGCGGGCAAGTCGACAACCATGCGGCTGGTGTTGGGGCTTGATCGCCCAGAAACCGGCAGCGCGACGATCGCGGGTCGTCCCTACCGCGACCACGTCGAGCCGCTCAAGGTTGTCGGCGCGTTGCTCGAAGCCAAGGCCGTTCATCCCGGTCGCACCGCGCGGAATCACCTGCTGTTTCTGGCGCAGACACAAGGGATTGCTCGCAAGCGCGTCGACGAGGTCATCGACATCGTCGGTCTCGGTCCCGTCGCCGATAAGCGGGCGGGCGGGTTCTCCCTCGGCATGGGCCAGCGACTCGGTCTGGCGGCTGCGCTCCTCGGCGACCCGCAGGTGCTCATGCTCGACGAGCCGGTCAACGGCCTCGATCCCGAAGGGATCGTGTGGATCAGGAACCTGCTCAAGTACCTGGCATCGCAGGGCCGCACCGTGTTGGTGTCGAGCCATCTGATGAACGAGATGGCGGTAACCGCCGACCATCTCATCGTCATCGGTCGCGGTCGGCTCGTCGCCGATTGCACGACGCAGGAGTTCATCGAAGGGCACTCGGAGCACACCGTGCTCGTGAAATCGCCCGACCTCGCCAAGCTGCGTGAGGTGGTGATCGCCGCCGGCGCTCGGGTGACGAACGACGCTGATGGGGAGTTCATCGTGCGCGACCTGCCTGCGCCACGCATAGGGGAGTTGGCCGCGCATGACGGTTTAGTGCTGTACGAGCTGGCGACCCAACACGCGTCGCTCGAGGAAGCGTTCATGGAACTCACCCACGAGAGTGCCGAATACGCCGCACCGAACATGCCAACGAGCGACGTGGCTGGGGGTGTGGCGTGACGACTGTCGTAACGGCGGCCAGCCCCTCGACGTCCCCTCACAAGCCGTTTGTTTTTGGGCGGTTGCTGAACGCGGAGTGGACCAAACTTCGTACTGTCCGGTCGACGATGTGGTCGCTCGTGCTGCTCGTCGTCATCGTGCCTGGGCTGACCTTCTTGCTGACGTTGCTGATTTCGACGCAGTGGAGCAAGTCCGATGCCTCGTCGCGGGCGCAGATCGTCGCCGACCCGACGAGCACGATTCTCGGTACGGGTTTCCAACTCGGACAGCTCACGATCTGCGTGCTCGGTGTCATGGTTATCGCGAGTGAGTACTCGACCGGCATGATCCGAGCCAGCCTGCTCGCGGTGCCGAAGCGCACGCCCATGCTCGCCGCCAAAGGAGTCGTCTTCGCGGCGCTGGTGTTCGTCTTCGGGGAGATTGTGGCGTTCCCTTCGTTCTTCATCGGGGCGGCGATCCTGCACAAGCACGCGCCGGTATCGATCGGTGACCCCGGCGTGCTGCGCGCGGTGATCGGAGCCGGTCTGTACCTCACCGTCCTCGGCCTGTTCGCTCTCGCCGTCGCCGCGATCGTCCGTCACACCGCTGGCGCGATTACGGGCGTGATCGGATTCGTTCTCGTGCTGTTCCCGCTCACGAAGTTGCTGCCCGGAACGGTCGGCAAGCACGTCAGCGCCTACATGCCGTCGCTGGCCGGCCAGCTGATCGCGCATGCGCACCAGGCGAAGGACGACCTGCTCAGTCCGTGGCAGGGCTTCGGCGTCTTCTGCGTGTGGACCGCGTTGCTGCTCGCCGTCGCCGCCTACCAGCTGCGACGTCGCGACGCCTGACGAACACGTATCGTGCACTGAACTGCCCGAGAGCAGCCCGGTTGCGACGGGCTCGCGACAGAGGAGCTCCACGTGACCCTGACGACAAGCGAGATCGCGCCGGGGGGCGACGCGTCCCCGACCCCGGAGCAGATCGCGCAAGCGTTCCCGGTTCTCACCGACGACCAACGTGCGCGGCTGCGTGCGTACGGCGCTGCTGAAGTCGTGAACGTCGGCGACACGCTCTTTCGCCCGGGCGACCTCACGTACGACCTGGTGCTGATCGAACAAGGCGTCGTCGACATCGTGAGTCCGCCCACCGACGGGACGCCCGAGCAACTCGTCGTCCAGCACAAGGCCGGTGCATTTCTCGGTGAGCTCAACCTGCTGACCGGGCAGATCGTGTACCTGACGGCGCGCGTGTCAGAAGCGGGCACGGTGTATCGGATGTCGCCCGACGCTTTCCGCCGGTTGATGGCCGAAGATCCTGAGCTATCGGACCTGCTGCTGAAGGCTTTCCTTGCGCGACGGGAGTTGCTGCGCTTCAGTCCGGCGGCGCGCAACATCGAGATCGTCGGCAGCAGCCTCTCGGCACAGGCGCTCGCGTTGCGCACGTACGCTGCGCGGCAACGGCTGCCGCATCTGTGGTTCGACTCCGAAGCCGTCGACGGCACGGCGCTCATGTCGGCAGCGGGGCTGACGCTCGCCGACCTGCCGGCGGTGCTGACCCCGGGTCGGGCGCTGCGCAACGCGACTCCTGGCGAGCTCGCCGAGTACCTGGGCCTGTCGTATCACCGCGCCGCCTGGCAGGGCAGTCGACCTGGCGGTCGTCGGTGGCGGTCCGGCTGGTCTCGCCGCCGCCGTCTACGGCGCGTCCGAGGGACTGGCGACGGTGCTGATCGACGCGATCGCGACGGGCGGCCAGGCGGCCGCGAGCTCGCGCATCGAGAACTACCTCGGCTTCCCATCGGGCCTCAGCGGCACCGAGCTCACCGGCCGAGCGTCGATCCAGGCATTGAAGTTCGGTGCAGAACTTTCGAGTCCTTGCAAAGCTGCGTCGCTCGATTGCAGTAGAGGCCAACTGCGCGTGGTCCTCGAAGACGGCACCGACATCGTCACGCGATCGGTGATCATCGCGACCGGTGCTCGCTATCGGGCGCTGCCGTTGCCGCGCTGGCCTGACTTCGAAGGCGCCGGCATCTACTACGCGGCGACCGAACTCGAGGCGCGGGTATGCGGCAACCAACCGGTCGCGGTCGTCGGCGGTGCGAACTCCGCGGGCCAAGCAGCGCTCTACCTGGCCTCGCGTGAAAGCTCGGTATCACTCGTGGTGCGCGGCGACGATCTCTTCGCCGGCATGTCGTCCTACCTCGCCGATCGCCTGCTCGCGTCGCCGCAGGTCACGATCTACACCCAGGCAGAGGTGACCGCGCTGCACGGCGACACGTCGCTCCGCCACATCACGGTGACCAACCGCGCGACCGGTGAGACGCACGACGCGGCCTGCACGGGACTGTTCTGCTTCATCGGCGCGGTGCCTGCCACCGATTGGTTGACCGGCCTCGCGTTGGACGAGGACGGCTTCATCCGCACCGATCTCCAGTTGGTCGACGCGGACCTGCGGCGAGATCTGGACTGATCTTGGACGCCGACCACTGCCGTTCGAGACAAGCGTGCCCGCCGTTTTCGCCGCGGGAGATGTGCGGTCGGGGTCGATGAAGCGAGTAGCTGCTGCGGTGGGGGAGGGATCGAGCGCGGTGCGGTCGGTCCACGCGGCGCTCGGGGTGCGCGTCTGACCGGCTGACGGCCACCACCCGCCGTCCCGCCGTCCCCGACGGTCACCACCGTCGTCCCGTCGGGCACCACCCCGTCGTCCCGCCGTCCCGCCGTCCCGCCGTCCCGCCGTCCCGACGGGCACCACCCCGTCGTCCCGTCTCGTCGCACTAGGCGAACCGTCACTTCAACGGGTGCGCCCACCTGTTGAGGGGCCCGGACACCCCCCTTACGTGATCACCCCGCACCGGCTTTCGCCGTCCCGTCGGGCACCACCCCGTCGTCCCGTCTCGTCGCCCTTGTTCGGGGAAAGACCTGGGGTTAGCGTCTAGCTCTCGCCTAGCTGTCCGACTCACGTCTGGTGAATAGGAGCGCGCTATGTCGGTGGATCCGAAGTCGACCGCAGTCGTCCTCATCGAGTACCAGAACGATTTCACCTCCGACGGCGGGGTTCTGCACGGCGCCGTGGCGGAGGTCATGGACCGCACGCAGATGCTGGCCAACACCCGCAAGGTCGTCGACGCTGCCCGGGCGGTCGGCGCTACCGTCATGCACGCGCCGATCACGTTCGCCGATGGCTACAACGAGATTTCCTCGCACCCGTACGGAATCTTGAAGGGCGTCGTCGATGGCAAGGCCTTCATCAAGGGCTCGTGGGGCGCCTCGCTGGTCGACGAACTCTCTCCGGCGGACGGCGACATTGTGATCGAGGGCAAGCGAGGTCTCGACACCTTCGCCAGCACGAACCTCGACTTCATCTTGCGGAGTAAGGGCATCACGACGATCGCGTTGGGCGGGTTCTTAACCAACTGCTGCGTCGAGTCGACGATGCGCACCGGGTACGAGCACGGGTTCGAGGTCATCACCTTGAGCGACTGCGTTGCGGCCACCTCTGTCGAGGAGCACGAGAACGCGCTGAAGTACGACTTCCCAATGTTCTCCAAGCCGATGAAGTCCGGGGAGTTCATCGCCGCACTCGGCGGCTAGCCGATACAGCGGTCGCGCGGCTAGCCAGCGGTTGCGCGGCTAGCCGGTCCAGCGGTTGCTGGCGCGCCGCACAGTGGCGTACACGACGCGGTCGACCGGCGCGAGGTCGATGTCGCTGGGCGCAAAGTGCAAGGCGACCTCCCCGGTCGCGCTTTCGACCCGGACGATGGCGCCGGTGAGCGAGAAGCTCTCGTTGTCGGGAAGTTCGATATCCAACCGGGCCGCCGTGCCGACCGGCCGGAGCAGGTCGGCCTCGTTCAGTGCGATGAGGCAGCCGCTACGTGAGAGGTCCGCCGCGATGCCGTGCGCCGTCGTCCCGTCGTCGAAGGTCAACCGCACCGGATGCCGCGTGGCAGCCCGCACCGAATCGCGCCGGCGCTCGCGCGCGAGGGGAAGGACGCCGGTGAGCGTCAGCGAGGTGTCGACATGGCGCGAGGCCTCGCGGGCGATTACCTCGAGCACGATGAGTTCACCCGTCAACGCGGCGTGGCCGGACAGCCACAGGCGCTGACCGGCGCAAACTGCGGCAACGTCGGCTGTCGTGCGCACACCAATGGTGGCGATGACACCCGCCGAGCCTCCGAGCCAATGGGTGACCTCGCCCGCCAGCAGGCCGCTTTGGACTTCGACGGGCAGCAGCGTGACATCGCTGCCGATCGTCATCCAGATGGCGTCGGACCGAAATTCCGGTTGCACGTCCACGGTTACCTCCGGTGGGTGCGGGAGCTGCCCCAGCCGAAGATGCGTGCCGGCGTGGTCTGCCCTAGATGAAGTTCCTAAGGCTGGTTTACCCTATTAACCGGTTTTATGCATATACGCCTTTTAGATGACGATTCCGTGACGTCACCCTGCGCTGGCGGCCGCCTCGGCCTTGTTCGGGCCCATCAACCTGAAATGCGCGCCTGTCGGGTCGGTCGCGATAGCGAGCCGGCCGTAGGGGGTGTCGTCGGGTGGCATTACGACCGAGCCACCGAGTTCGACCGCCTTCGCCAGCGCCGCATCGGTGTCGACCACGCTGAAGTAAACGCTCCAGTGGGCCGGCACGTCCTCGGGCAGGTGAGCGGTGGCGTCCATGATCCCCGCGCGCTGTGCCTCGCCGTCCTGCTGGACCGTGTACCGGAACTCGGGGGTGTCGCTCATGCTCTGTGCGTCCCACCCGAAGACGTCGCGGTAGAACGGCACCACGGCGTCGTAGTCGCGCGTGTGCAACTCGAACCACGCGGGGGTCCCGGGCTCGTCGCCGAGCCCGATGCCCTTGTGGGTGCCCTCCTGCCAGACGCCGATCGCGGCGCCGCCGGGGTCGATGGCGAATCCCATGACGCCCATGTCGCCGACGGGCATCGCCTCGAGCATCACCTTCCCGCCGTGCGCGGTCGCGATTTCGAGGGTCTTCGCCGCGTCGTCGGTCGCGAGATACACCGACCACGCGTCAGGCGCGGGGTTGTCGGGCTGGCGGGCCATCGCGCCGGCCACCTGCACGCCGTCCTTCTTGAACGTGATGTAGCCGCCGAACTCCTCGCTCGCCTCTTCCGTCGTCCAGCCGAAAAGCTCTGTGTAGAACGCCTTGCTGCGGGCCGTATCGGAACTCAGCAGGTCGATCCAGTTGGGTGCCCCGGTCACGGCGGGCTCTCGTGTGGGCATATCCGACTCCTTTGCTGTGGCATTTCGGGGCAAAGACTTGGCCTACTTTGTTGGACGCCGCGGGTGCAGCAAATTCATCTGCGCGCACGTATCGAGTTGTCGGCGTTGGTACTTAGCATGTGCCAATGACTGCTAGCACCGCTATGCCTGCGGAACTGGAAGATCGATTCGAGCAGCACCGCGTCGAGCTACGCGGCTATTGCTATCGCATGCTCGCCTCGCCGTTCGACGCCGAGGACGCTGTTCAAGAGACGTTCATCCGTGCGTGGCGTGGTTACGACCGTTTCGAGGGTCGCTCGTCGCTGCGGTCGTGGCTGTACAAGATCGCGACCAACGTCTGCCTCGACATGATGAGGAGCGTCGAGCGCCGAGCGCGGCCGATGGATCTGGGTCCGTCGCAAGAACCCATCGAGTCGAACCTGCACCAGCTTCCCGAGACGAGCTGGCTCGAGCCGGCGCCCGATGAGTTGATCGTCGCTGCCGAGGCTGATCCGGCCGAGGTGGCGGTCGCGCGCGACAGTGTGCGACTCGCCCTGGTCGCTGCTCTGCAGCACTTGCCGCCGCGCCAGCGCGCGGCCCTGATCCTGTGCGAGGTCTTGCAGTGGAAGGCGGCCGAAGTTGCCGAGCTTCTCGACACCACGGTCGCGTCGGTCAACAGTGCCTTGCAGCGGGCGAGGGCAACGTTGGAGATCAGCAAGCCTTCGGCTTCCGACAAAACCACGACGCTCACCCCCGCCGACCGTGAGTTACTCGCGCGCTACGTCCGCGCGTTCGAGGCCTACGACATCGACGCGCTGACCGCGTTGATCCATGAAGACGCGATCCAGTCGATGCCGCCCTTCGACATGTGGCTCGCGGGCCGAGACGACGTCCTTACGTGGTGGTTCGGTCCTGGGATCGGGTGTCAGGGGTCGCGGGTGATTCCGACACTTGACGCCAACGGCTGCCCGGCGTTCGGCCAGTACAAGCCGAGCCCCGAGGGTGGCTACGAGCCATGGGCGCTTCAGGTGCTGCAGCTGCGCGACGGCGTCATCGGCGAGTTCACGTTCTTCCTCTCGACCGACATGTTGTTCCCGTTATTCGGACTGCCCCCGCGGCTCGACGACTGACACCTCGGCGGTGAGGGCAAGACAGGACAGGACCCAGTCACGGCTGGGGCACGCCCGGGTGGGCGCGGGTGAGAACGCTGCCAAGTCCCATCAACTCGATGACGTCCATCAGCTCGGTCGAGGCGTTGCGAAGTCGAAGCGTGCAGCCGTGCCGACGGGCGATGAGTTGGAGACGCGCAAGCGCCTCGACCGCTACGGCGTCGGGGTTTACGCCCCGCACGTCGCACTCGACAACTTCGCGCGGTAACTGTGCGGCGGTGCGTCTCGGGATGTCGGCAGGTGGGGGTGGGGCAGAGGTGGCCATCTGGAGGCAGACGATCGGGGCGACCGGAATTCATCGGTCGCCTGTATCAGATCGCGCCTGCGGCTATCCTCCGCGGTGAGACTTCACATTCGGGGCGCCGCTACGGGAGGCCGACATGACCGCACGCTCCTACCGGGCCCTCGCGGCCGCCGCCGCAGTCGCCGTCGCGTTGGGGCTGAGCGGGTGCGCGGCTATCAGCAAGGTCAAGACGGTCGCCCACGACATCAAAGGCAACAAGGCCACCATCGACTCGTTCACGACCAAGATCCAGTCGGGGGAAGCCAAGCCGTTCCAAGCCACCTATGTGACGACCGGCGACACACCGACGACGGTGGTGTACGCAGTCCAGCCACCCACGGATGTGTCGTTCACCAATACACCGTCCTCGATCAGCAGCCCTGGTACGAGCGCGAGTGCCCCCAACATCGACATCATCGTGAACTCGTCGGGTGACTACTCATGCACCCCGCCCGACACGTCGGGATCGGCCGGAACCGGCGTATGGGCTTGCCAGAAACTGTCATCCGATGCTGCCGCGACCCAGAATGCGATCGTCGACTTCTACACCCCCGCGCACTGGATCAACTTCCTCAAGGGATTCTCTATCGCGGCTGGATTTGCGGGCGACCAGGTGACGTCGTCGACGATGACCGTCAACGGCTTCGACATGTCGTGCGTCGACTTCAAAGCACCCGGCGATGCCGACACCAGCACGATCTGCACGACCTCGCAGGGGATCCTCGGCTACGTGAAGGTGGCTGGCGACACCACCAGCTTCGAGATCAAGAGCTACAGCGCCACACCCGACGCGTCGCTCTTCGCGTTGCCACCGGGCGCGAAGGTCACTGACGTACAGCTGGCGTCGTCCCCCGCGGCGTGAGCGGCAGCGTTGACGGCGAGCTGCTATAGCGGCGGGAGTTGCGGGGTGAGCAGCTCGACGCGAGCCGCGGCGACGAGTGCTCCGATGCCGGCCAGGAACGTCATCGTGTGCGGTTGGCGCTCGTGTTCGGCGTGCGCTTCGCGGTCGAGGTAGACCTCGTAGAAGATCCGCGACAGCGGCTCGCCTTCGACAGCGTGCGGCTCATACACCAAAGTGCCGGGCTCGTTCGCGCGGATCAGCGGCACGGCGTGCGCGGTCAGCTCGTCGAAGGCCTCGGCCGCTGCAGCGTCGGGCAGGTCGAACCGGACCACCAAGGCGAACACCCGAAACACGCTAGCGGTGAGGCCGATGAGTTTGCGAGCCGCACGGCGTCCAATCACTGAATCAACAGTGCGAGCTGAAGCCACTGTGCGAACTGAATCCACAACGCGAGAGGGCCACCCATGCGCAGCTTGATTGTCACCGAGTTCATCAGCCTCGATGGCGTCGTCGAAGCTCCAGGCGGCGAGCACACACATCCGCAGGCGGGCTGGACGATGAACTACGGCACCCCGGAGTCGTTTGCGTTCAAGCTGAAAGAGACGATGGAGGCCGAGTCAATGTTGCTCGGCAGGGTGACGTATCAGGGGTTCGCGGCGGCCTGGCCGAAGATGAAAGACGACGCTTTCGCGGACAAGATGAACTCGATGCCCAAGCACGTTGTCACGAACACGTTGACCGAACTGGAGTGGAACGCGACCGCAATCAGCGGTGACATCGCCGCCGGCGTACGCGAACTGAAGCAGGGCGATGGTGGTCCGATCCTGGTCCACGGCAGTGCGACCCTCGTTCGGTTCCTGCTCGCGCAGCGCCTCGTCGACGAGCTGCACCTCATGGTGTTCCCGGTGATGATCGGCGGCGGCCTGCGGATCTTCCCCGACGACAGAGCCAAGCTGGCCTTCGAGCTGACCGAACTCGCGCGCTACGACGGCGGCGTCTTGCTCCAGGTCTACCGGCCCACTGCCTGACAACTGGAGTGACGCGGAACGCTCCTTGATCCTGACACGTCGAAGCGGCATTGCTGCATGATGCTCGCGGGGAGGCGCAATGGTCAGGCGAGGATCGTCGGCTTCGATGCGTACTGCCACGCTCGCTTCGATGCTGGCCGCACTGGTAGCCACGCTGGCAGGCTGCGCGAGCGTTGGCAGCGCCCGGACGCGGGGCAGCGGTCATCCGGGCAGCAGCGCCGTTGCGGCGTTCACACCGACCCCTGGTGATCCGCTGAAGCTCGTCGGTTCGTGGTTGCTCGACGCGCCTGGCGTGCAACAAGGGACTGTGCTGCGGCTCGGCGACGACCTCTCGATCTGGAGCGACTGCGGGTACTTGATGGGCGACTGGGACGCCGATCCCGCGGGTCTGTTCGTGGGCAATGTCGCGGGCTGGACCGGCACCTGCATCGACGGTGCATCCGCGGCTAATCCGACGCCGACATGGCTAAGCCGGGTTGTCGGCTTCAAGGCGGACGCCTCCGGGGAGCAACTCGTTGACGCGAACGGTGCTGTCGTAGCGACGTTGCGTGCGGGCGGGCAGCCGACGGCTGGCCCTGACATGTCTGCTGACCTCACCAAGCCACCGACGGTGACCGACTCCCTGCGCGCGCGGCTGCGCGGCGGGCTCCCGCTTCCGGCTGGTGTCGTCGCGGCCCATCCTGATCAGCTCATCGGTCGGTGGGTTTGGGATGCGACACCGACGCCGCGCGGCTTCGCCCAACTTGCAGCCGACGGGTCGTGGACCGGTTCGGACGGCGCCAACGGCCAGGGTGGGCGCTGGTCAGCGGCGCCTGACGGGGAACTCGTCGTCGTCGCCGGAGCCCAGACGTTGGTCGGGTGCGGGGATCCGGCAGCGTGTGCGGATGTCGGCGGCTCGTTCGGCTCCGCAGCTCGCGCGGCGTTCGACGGTTCGACATTGGTGTTGCTGGATGCCGATGGGAAGGTGACCGGCCGGCTGGTGCGAGGCGCTGCCGTTCAGGAAAGCGCGCCGGCGGGTTCTGCTGGCACTGGCTCCGCGCCGGCGGGTTCTGCCGTGGCATCACAAGTCGCCGCTACGTCTCCCGTCGCGTCGGAGGCTGCCTCGAGTTCGCCTAGCCCCGTGGGGTCGGGGGCAGCGTTCGACGCTACGGCGACGTGCAAGAAGTCGTTGGGTGCGAGCGTTTTCGAAGCAGGCCAGATCAAAGTCGGCGACGTTCGTGCGTACAGCCTTGGCCCAGGGCCTTACACACCGGCGCCGTCCGCGTTCCCTGGCCTGCCGGGCGATTCCACTGTCGCGTGGTGCTGGACGTCGCAACCGGAGCCGACGCCGACTCCCGCCGATCCCACGGTCTACATCTGGTGGGTGGTCGGACCCAACGGGCCGCCGATCCGGATGGCGGGCATCGGCGGACTTCCCACGGCCATTAACCACGCCGTTTTCGACGGGTGGCCGGCGATCCCCTAGTGCCGGGCGTTGGAGATGTTCCTCTTCGGCGAATCACCGCGCTGGGGCTCGGTGCGGTAGAACGGACACGGGCTGCTTGGCGCCTGGTAGACCGACGAACGCGGGGGCAAAGATGGACGTGGTGGAGCCGTACCCACCAGAACCGTCGCTGTCGTCGCCGCCGCTCGCCGCCCCGCCGTCCACCTCGCACCCCCCGTCCCCCTCGTCCGTGCTGGCCGTCTCGCACTCGACGCCGCCATCACCGTCGCTGCAGTCACCGTCGTACGCGCGATCGCGACAGTTTGCGCGCGGCAACAGGCGCGGACTCCTCGCTCTCGGGTCACTGCTCGTTCTGTCTGTGGTCTTGGGCTCGATCTTCGGCGTGACGCAGGTGGACGGCCTCACCAGCACCCGCCATCAGGTGAAGTCGCTGCTCGCGGCGCAAGCCGCGCAGCAAGCGCAGGTCGGGGCGTTGACGACGACGGTGAGCGCGCAAGCGAAGACGCTCGCGACGTTAGGCGGCGAATTGAAGGCGGCCCAAGCGCAGCTGGCCACCACCGCGAGTGAGCTGGGCACGGCACAGACCCAACTCCAGACTGCGCAGACCAGGCTCGGTGCCGACGAGCAGCAGCTGAACACGACGACCCGGCAGCTGCCTCCCGATCTCGTGGCGCTCGCGACGCAGGTGTCGCCGTCAGTGGTTCTGATCACCTGCACGACGGGCACCGGCGGCGACACAGGTACCGGGTTCGCGATCTCGTTGCCGGCCGCATCGGGCTACGCAACGACAGTCATCACCGCCGAGCACGTGATCGACGCCTGCACCAATCCCGCAAGCGGCGCGTTCATCTCACTGGCGCGGGGCAGCAAGACGCTTCAAGTGCAGCTACGTGCCTACGATCCAGGCGAGGACGTCGCGGTGCTCGACACCACCGCAACGTTGCCGAAACTCAAGCCTGCATCGGCTCCGGTGGTCGGAGAGTTCCTGATGGCGGTGGGTAATCCGCTGGGAGTCAGCGACAACGTGACCTCGGGCAATGTGTCTCAGGTCTACTCGACGTACTTCCTCGACAGCGCACCGATCAGCAACGGAAGCTCCGGTGGGCCGGTCGTGGACCGCTCCGGCAACGTGGTCGGCATTGTCGATGCCGGCGCGGTCGCCGACGCCACCTCACCGGTCGTGCAGAACCTCAATGTCGCGCTGCGCCTGTCGCGGTTGTGCGTCAACTTGTTGCGCGGTTCATCATGCTCGGCGCTTCACTGAGCCTTGCGCCTGGTTCATTCGAAGAACGGCGGCTACTTCGCGCGGGTCTGCTTGACCAGCGTCTTGCCGAAGTCCCACACCAGGCCCGACCCGCGGTGCGCCTCGTCCATCACGTCGACGAACGCGTCGACGAACCGGTCGACCTCGCGCTCGCCGATGATCAGCGGCGGGATCAGCTTGATCACCTCGAGGTGATCACCGGACACCTGCGTCAGGATGCGGTGCTGGTGGAACAGCGCGTGCACGACGGTCTGCGCGAACAGGCCCTTGCGAGCGGCCTGCAACGCCATCCACGAGCCGCGCAGCTTCCACGACGTCGGGCGGCCGAACTCGATGCCGATCATGAGCCCGCGGCCGCGGACCTCGTGCAGCAGTTCGTAGCGGTCGACGAGCTCGGCGAGCCGCGACTGCAGCAGGTCGCCGATCTTGCGCGCGTTGTCGACGACGTTCTCCTGCTCCATCACGTGCAGCGTGGCCAGGCCGGCTGCCATCGCCTGCGCGTTGGAGCCGAACGTCGAGTCGTGCACGAGCACGCGGTCCATCGAGGAGTAGACCTTGTTGAAGATCCAGTCGCGGCCGATCGTGGCGCCGATCGGGATGTAGCCGCCCGACAAGCGCCTTGGCCGTCGCGACGAGGTCGGGCTCGACGCCATCGTTTTGGAACGCGAAGAAGTCGCCGGTGCGACCGACGCCGCACTGCACCTCGTCGGCGATCAGCAGCGCCTTGTGGGCGCGCAGCAGCTCCTGGGCCGCGGGCAGGAATCCGGGCGGGGCGACGGCGACGCCCTTGCCCTGGATCGGCTCGACGAGGAAGCCGGCGACGTCGCCGCGCCGCAACTCGCGTCTCGAGCGCCCGCAGGTCGCCGAACGGGATCGCGGTGTCGGGCAGCATCGGGCCGAAGCCCTTCCGGAACGCGCTCGACCCGTTCACCGACAGTGAGCCGGCGGTCAGACCGTGAAAGGCGTGGTCGCAGTAGATGATGCGGCGACGGCCGGTGGCGTAGCGGGCGAACTTCAGCGCCGCCTCGACCGCTTCGGTGCCGCTGTTGCCGAAGTAGACCCGGTCGAGATGGGGCACCTTCGCGAGCAGCGCTTCGGCCAGCGGGCCGGCGAGTGGCGGGGCGTCGAACTGGGTCAGATCGGCGAGGCCGGCGTCGATGACGTCGTGGATCGCCTGCCGGACGACCGGGTTGTGGCGCCCGAGGGCGAACACGCCGAAGCCGGCGAGCATGTCGAGGTACTCGACGCCGTCGGCGTCGTAGAGGTAGGCACCCTCGGCCGCGCGCGTAGACCTTGTCGAAGCCGATCGCGTGCAGCATGCGGGGGAGCTGCGGGTTGAGGTAGCGGCGGTGCAGCTCGTAGCGCTCGTTGCCGCGACGAGCCAGCACATCGCGGACGTCGAACGGTTGGCCGAAGTGATCATCGGCACCCATCGGTGACGGCACCTCCTCGCACGGCAGCCGGTCGACCGCGCTGTGCCCGAGAATGCCACGTCAGGGCCATGTCGCGCACGCTAGTGGATCGCCCACCGACCAAAACGAATCGGCCACCGAGGTGTCCCATCTGATATACAGCGAGTGAACATAACTGTTTACTTAGTACGTACTTACCCGTTCTAGACCACATGGCGGGCGACGACATGGACGAGCTAGGCACCGCCGCAGGCGCGCGAGCCGTCCTTGACCGTGTCGCCGAGCGTGTCAACGAGCCGGGCGCCGATCTTGTCCTCGAGCGTTCGAGGACCCCATCGAGCCGCCTCCCGTTCTGGCCCGTGCCCGCGCCCTCGTCGTCCCCGCCCTTCGAGCCGCCGTCGACCGGCTCGACGGCGAACACATGCGCAAGATCGCGGCCTACCACCTGGGCTGGCTCGACGCCGACGGTCAGCCGATCGCGGGCGACGGCGTCGGCGGCAAGGCGATCAGGCCGACGCTCGCCGTGCTGTCGGCCGAAGCGGGCGGCGGTAGCGCGAGCGACGGCGTCGCGGCGGCGGTCGCGGTCGAGCTCGTCCACAACTTCTCGCTGCTGCACGACGACATCATGGATCGCGACGTCGAGCGCCGGCACCGCCCGACCGCCTGGGTCGTGTTCGGCGAGGGGCAGGCGATCCTGGCCGGCAACGCGATGCTGACCGCGGCGATCGACGTGCTCGTCCGCGACGGCGCGGCCGGGCAGCGCAGCCTGGCCTGCCTGCTGTCGGCGGTCGAGTCGCTGATCAGCGGGCAGTCGGCCGATCTCGCGCTCGGCAGTCTGCGCAGCAGTCGACGGTCGACCTCGACGAGGTGCTCGCGATGGAGGCCGGCAAGACCGCCGCGTTGCTCGCGTGCTCGGCCTCGATCGGTGCGATCGCCGCCGGCGCGACGGCGCGCCGTCGTCGACGGCCTGGCCGCCTACGGCCACGAACTCGGCATGGCATTCCAGCTCGTCGACGACATCCTCGGCATCACCGGTGACGCCGCCGCCACCGGCAAGTCGTCATCGTCCGACGTCCGCGCCGGCAAGCGCAGCGCGCCGATCGTCGCCGCGCTGACCTCGGGTACCGCCGCGTCGAAGCTGCTGGCACGGCTGCTCGCAGACGGGCCGCCGAGCAGCTGACGACGACGTCACCTACGCGACGAAGTTGATCGACGAGGCGGGTGGCCTCGACTGGGCAGCTCAGGAGGCCGACCGCAGGCTGGCGCTGGCGCTTGCGCATCTCGAAGCAGGTCACTCGCGGCGCCGCGCCGGCGGAACAACTTCCGACCTCGCGGCGCTGGCACGCTACGTCGTCGAACGTGATCGCTGATCGGGCAGGACGGCACGTCGTGACCGCGCAGACGAACACCGACCTATCCGACGGGGTCAGTGCCGCGGTTGAGCGCGCGCAGGCGCATCTGGTCGGCCGGCAGGACGCCGCCGGCTGGTGGAAGGGCGAGCTTCGCACCAACGTCACGATGGACGCCGAAGACCTGCTGCTGCGGCAGTTCCTCGGCATCCTGAAGGTCGACGAAACCGCAGGAAGCCGCGCGCTGGATCCGTTCGCAGCAGCGACGCCGACGGCACGTGGGCCACTTCGAGGGCGGCCCCGGCGACGTGTCGACCACGATCGAGGCCTACGCCGCGCTGCGCCTGGCCGGCGACGGCGTCGACGAGCCGCACATGGTCAGGCGCGCGCGAGTTCGTCCTTGCGGGCGGCGGCATCGAAGCGAGCCGCGTGTTCACCCGCATCTGGCTGGCGCTGTTCGGCGAGTGGTCGTGGGACGACCTGCCCGTCGATGCCGCCCGAGCTCGTGCTGCTGCCGAAATGGTTCCCGCTCAACGTCTACGACTGGGGCTGCTGGGCCCGGCAGACGGTCGTCGCCGATCACCGTCGTCGCCACGCTGCGCCCGGTGCGTCCGCTGCCGTTCTCGCTCGGCCGAGCTGCGCAGCGGCGTGCGACCCGCGCCGGCAAGACCGGCGCCGTCGCGACCGCGTTCACCGTTCTCGACAGGGCCCTGAAGCTCTACGACCGCTCGCCGATCAAGCCGGGCCGCTCGACTGGCGTTCAAGCACGCGACGCGAGTGGGTGCTCGCAGCGGCAGGAAGCCGACGGCGGGTGGGGCGGCATCCAGCCGCCGTGGGTGTATTCGATCCTCGCGCTGCACCTGACCGGCTGCCCGCTCGACGACCCGGCGCTGGTCGCGGCGATCAAGGGCCTCGACGGCTTCCTCATTCGCGAAGAGACCGACCGAAGGCGTCGTCCGCCGGCTCGAGGCCTGCCAGTCGCCGGTGTGGGACACCTGCCTCGCCCTCATCGCGCTGCTCGATGCCGGCGATGCCCGCCGACGATCCCGCCGTGCGGAAGGCGGTCGACTGGCTGCTCGGCGAAGAGATCACGGGTCAAGGGCGACTGGGCGGTCCGCCGGCCCGACCTCGCCGCCGCCGGCTGGGCGTTCGAGTTCGCCAACGACGCCTACCCCGACATCGACGACACCGCCGAGGTCGTGCTCGCGCTGCGCCGCATCGGCCTCGAGTCGCGGCCCGACGTCGCGGCGGCCGTCGAGCGCGGCATCGAGTGGGCGGTCGGCATGCAGTCGCGCGACGGCGGCTGGGGCGCGTTCGACGCCGACAACACCCGCCGGCTCGTCGAGAAGCTGCCGTTCTGCGACTTCGGCGCGGTCATCGATCCGCCGTCGGCCGACGTCACCGCGCACGTCGTCGAGATGCTCGCGCACAGCGGGATGGCGCAGACCGAGGCGTGCCGGCGCGGCGTGCGCTGGCTGCTCGACGCGCAGGAGGCCGACGGTTCGTGGTTCGGTCGGTGGGGCGCGAACTACGTCTACGGCACCGGCGCCGTCGTTCCCGCGCTTGTCGCCGCCGGTGTCGCCACCGACTCGATACCGGTGCGACGCGCCGTCCGCTGGCTCGAAAAGCATCAGAACCCCGACGGCGGGTGGGGCGAGGACCTGCGCTCCTACGTCGACGACGAGTGGCGCGGTCGCGGCGAGTCGACGCCGTCGCAGACGGCGTGGGCGCTGCTCGGCGCTGCTTGCCGTCGATCCCGACACTGACGCTGTCGCGCGCGGTGTCGACTGGCTGGTGCGCACGCAGCGCAGCGACGGCGGCTGGGACGAAGACCTGTACACCGGCACCGGATTTCCCGGCGACTTCTACATCAACTACGAGATGTACCGCGTGGTGTTCCCGCTCAGCGCGCTCGGCCGCTACCTGAGCGCGCAGAAGGTCGATCGGCGGGCGTGCCGTGAGCCGACGATCTGCGTCGTCGTCACCGCGCTGCGCGCCGAGTACGCCGCGCTCGCCGGTCGGGTGCCCGGCGCGACGTTGGCGCGGTGCGGCATGGGGCCGGCGCGGGTCGACGCGTGGCTCCCGCGACTGGCCGAGCTTGCGCCCGACGCCGTCGTCGTCGCCGGCGTGGCCGGTGGCGTCGATCCGACGCTGCGCCCGGGCGACGTGGTCGTGGCCACCGAGGTGCGCGACGAGCGCGGCCGGATCGTGCAGCGCGCCGCGGCGCCGCTGGTGGCCGAGCTGCGCCGCATGGGGCTGCGCGTGCGCACCGGCCCGATGGTGAGCTGCGACCACATCGTGCGCGGGCCCGAGCGCGATGGCGCGGCTCGCCGCGACCGGCGCGATCGCCGTCGACATGGAGTCAGCCGCGATCGTGCGCGCAGCAGCCGGCGTCCCGACTGCGGTTGTTCGGGTGATCGTCGACACGGCGTACTCGCCCGGTCGCATCGCCTGGCCACGATTGCCGTCGGGGGCGCGTGCGTTGATGACGCTGCGCAAGATCGGGCCGGCGCTTCGGCAGTGGGCCGACCTCGTCGGCCCGCGCCGGGTGCTGCTCGCCGCGCCGCGATCGTTCTGCGCCGGCGTCGAGCGCGCGATCGACATCGTCGAGCTCGCGCTGCAGCGCTACCCGCGCCCGGTCTACGTGCGCCGCCAGATCGTGCACAACGCGCACGTCGTCGCCGACCTTCAGCGGCAGGGCGCGGTGTTCGTCGACGAGCTCGACCAGGTGCCCGACGGCACGACGGTCGTGTTCTCGGCGCACGGCGTCGCGCCCGCGGTGCGCGAAGAGGCCGCGCGGCGCGGGCTCAACGTCATCGACGCCACCTGCCCGCTGGTGGCCAAGGTGCACAGCGAGGCACGCCGCTTCGTCGCGCGCGGCGACACCGTGCGTGCTCATCGGACACGACGGGCCACGACGAGGTCGAGGGCACGATGGGCGAGGCGCCGGGCAAGATCAAGCTCGTGCAAAACGTGGCGGACGCCGAGAGGGTCGTCGCCGACGGATCCCGAGCACGTGGCGTTCTTGATGCAGACGACGCTGGCGGTCGACGACGCGACCGAAGCGGCCGTCGACGTCTTGCGCCGGCGCTTCCCGTCGATCGAGTCGTCGGCGACCGACGACATCTGCTACGCGACCACGAACCGCCAGCAGGCGGTGCGCGCGATCGCCGCCGAGTCCGACGTCGATGATCGTGCTCGGCTCGGCGAACTCGTCGAACTCGGTGCGCCTGGTCGAGGTCGCGCAGCGCTCCGGCGTCCCGGCACATCTTGTCGACGACGCGACCGACATCCTGCCTGAGTGGCTTGCCGGGGCGTCGACGATCGGCATCACGGCCGGCGCGTCGGCACCGCCACATCTGGTCGACGAGGTCATCGAAACGCTTGCGCGCGCTCGGCCGCGTCGATCGTGATTGAACGTGCTGTTGCCGCCGAAGATGTCACGTTTACGCTCCCGAAGGGGGTTGCCGGCTGATGGCTATTCCACATGCGCCAAGGTGCTCGTATCGGCTGGTACCTGTTCTCGAACAAGGTGCGGCGGGTCGAGAAGTTCCCGCTGATCGTCGAGCTCGAGCCGCTCTTCGCCTGCAACCTGAAATGCAACGGCTGCGGCAAGATCCAGCAGCCGCACGACCTGCTGGCGCCAGCGGATGCCGGTCGAGCGCGCGGTCGCGGCGATCGAGGAATGCCGGCGCGCCGATGGTGTCGATCGCCGGCGGTGAGCCGTTGATGCACCCGCAGATCGACGTGATGGTCAACGAGCTGGTCAAGCGCAAGAAGTACGTCTACCTGTGCACGAACGCCGAACTGGTGCGCAAGCGCTGGGACAAGTTCAACTTCAAGCCGTCGCCGTACTTCGCGTTCGCGATTCACATCGACGGTCTGCAGGAGCGCCACGACGAATCGGTCGCGAAGGAGGGCGTGTTCGACGAGGCGGTCGAGGCGATCAAGTTCTTGAAGGAGAAGGGCTTCCGGGTCACGACGAACTCGACGTTCTTCAACACCGACACTCCGCAGAACGATCATCGACGTGCTGAACTTCCTCAACGACGAGGTCAAGGTCGACCAGATGATGATCTCGCCGGCGTACGCGTACGAGAAGGCGCCCGACCAGGACCACTTCCTCGGTGTGACCGAGACGCGCGAGCTGTTCACGAAGGCGTTCGCCGGCGGCAACCGCAAGCGGTGGCGCCTGAACCACTCGCCGTTGTTCCTCGACTTCCTCGAGGGCAAGGTCGACTTCGAGTGCACCGCGTGGGGCATCCCGTCGTACTCGCTGCTCGGGCTGGCAGCGGCCCTGCTACCTGATGGCCGACGGATACGTGAAGACGTACAAGGAACTCATCGAGACGACCGACTGGTCGAAGTACGGCCGCGGGCGCGACGCGCGCTGCAACAACTGCATGGCGCACTGCGGATACGAGCCGACCGCCGTCCTCGCGACGATGGGCTCGATCAAGGAGAGCCTGCGCGCGTTGCGCGAGCAGGGCTGATCCAGATCGCGGCGTGGGCGGGTTCGACCGCGCGGCTGATGACCGTGAGCAAGTCAGTGCGCACGGTGTCGAGGTCAACCGCTTCTCGCAGCCGCGCCGAGAACGCCGCGACCGTCAGTTCCGCGTCGTAGCTGGCGCGATTGAAGCGGCGATCGATGACGCGCTGCGCCGCTTTGCGGATGGGGCTGAACAGCGCTGCAGCGGCGAGGGTTGACGCGGCAACGGCGACCGGTGAGGAGAACGACAGGACGTCGGTCGCGAGCACCACGATGCCCACGTAGACGCCGATCGAGCAGGCCGGTCACGACGGTGTACGACAGCGTGCGGCTGATCAGGCGATCGATGTCGTAGAGCCGGTATTTGAGAATGCCGAGTCCGAGGCCGAGCGGGAATGCGCCGAACAAGATCGGTGCAGAGGCTGCTGAGCACCTGCGCGAGCGGCCGACTTGTCGTTGCCCAGTGGGACCGACACCGCGATGCTGATCACGAGAACAAGCGCGCCGAGAGTCGCCCATTTGAGTTGTTGCCGCAAGACGCCCGATGATCGCCGAAAGCGAACCGCCAGGTGAATGACCCACGACACCATCAGCGGGAGCAGTATCAGCACCGCGACGCCTGACGACAAGAAGGTGACGAAGCCAGACGTCTTAGAGAGTGCCTACCGCGTTGCCGTTGTCGTCAACCTGCAGATTGTGGAAGCGCACCAGGATCGTCGCGGCGGCGCACTGCGAGGCCACCACGAGCACGGCAGCACCACGTGTACAGCCGCAGGGTCGCCCGCCAGCGACGAGACGGCACGACACCGTCGGGAAAGAGCAGCAGCGCCGGCAAGCCGACGATCAATCCGAGGTCCCAGAAGGAGTTCTCAAACCACAGTGCGGTGAACGAGGGCCAGTTGAGCCCGTGGCCGAGCCAGTGGTTGAACGCCACGTAGGCCGTCGCGAAGTCGTACATGTTCTCAAACAGCGCGACGAAGATCAGCAGCCATCCGATCGGGTTGGCCGGCTGGCGGCGCGCGACGACCACGCCGACCGCGGCGAACATCGTCGTCGGGATCAACACGATCGCGGCATTGGCGGCCTTGTGGTCGGCCACCGAGATGGCGAGAGCAGCTACCGCGAACGCCGCCGCGGCGACGCCCAGCACGGTGGCGGTCGACGGCGAGGCGAGCCGTCGCATGCGCTGGCCCGCGGGCAGGGTCACAGGCCGCTCCCTTCGCGCGCCGGTCCGATGGGCGCCACGTTAGACCGCAACCGTTCCGAGATCGTTACGCGGGCGCCGTTGCAAGGTGGCGGAATGCGCGGCTAATTGTCTTCGGCTGCGACGAATGGATGGGAGCAATCGCCTATGAGACCGAGGTCCACGCGTACGTTGGCACCCAGGCCGCGGATGAAGATTTGGCGGTCTGAGCTGTCCTGCGTATCGACCCCGAGGTGGTATTTCGCCAAGATCGCAAGCCACGCGGTCAGTAGCTGATCGCACGACATTGAAGGGTTGTCGTAGGACAGATCAGCCTCTTCGTCTGGGCCCAAGCTGAAGGTGTCGTATGACTGGTGGCTATATCCCTTGAACACCAACCCCGCAGGCGCGGGGACCTTCCTGGCGTCTCGTTTCAGCAGAGTGTCGGCGTAGGAGGCGGGGATCAACCAGAAATGCAGGACGAGCTTCACCGTAGTGGCGGCGAGAACAACGACGATGACGGCCGACCACAAGAGCTTCGACCTGCGTGATCGGTTCACGACCTCTTGCACGTGTTCACCTCGGCACTGGGTGTGTGTGTCATAACCGCTATCGGCAACCGCCGGGGATCGCTTGACGAAGAGAGCGATTGCGCGCAGCCCGCAACGTTGCGCACGCTTTCCACAGCGACACCGATGGAATGTTCTTCTGCACAAAGAAAGTCTTCGGCCCCGGTTTTGTCGGTGGCGATTGGATAGCTTGATGTCACCGAACAAACAGGGGGGAACCGATGCGCGAACTCGATGCACTGTCGCACGCGGTCGATGCGTTGCAACAGCTCGACGGTTCGGGCCTTCCTGACGAGGCTCTTCTGCGAGCAATTGACTGGCACTGCGTCGGCAGATCGATCGGCTCGAGTCGGTGTTCACCTTGCAAGTTGGCTTGATGCACGAACGTGGCTCAGCCAGCGCATCGGGATACGTCACGACAGCGGCATTCCTTCGTCACGGCTGCAAGTTGACTGCCGGTGCAGCGCGTTCGCGAGTCGATACCGCGGCTTTGCTGCGCGAGTGGCCGATGGTGGCGAGTGCATTCGCTGAGGGTGAGATCTCCTACCCGCACGCGGCGATGGTGACGTCGACGTTGACCACGCTTCCGGCGGAGGTCGCGATTGATGCGCAACCGGTGCTAGTCGAGGCGGCGAAGCTTCTCGACACTCGCCGATTGGCGCAGACCGCCCAGCGACTGCGCCACATCGTCGATCCCGATGGAGCAGCAGGGCTCGACGAGCGGCATCACGAGCAACGTTGGCTCGATGTGGTCGCCACGTATCGGGGGACTGTTGCCATCAACGGAATGCTCGACGCGGAATCCGGCGCGGTGCTGCTGACGGCGCTCGAGGCGCTGATGGGGCCGCCCGCTCCCGACGACGATCGCACCGGCGCTCGAGCGCCGTGCCGATGCGTTGGTCGAACTCGTGCGCACCGGCCTCGACCACGCGAACCTGCCCGACGTCGGTGGCGAGCGTCCGCATGTGATCGTCGTCACGACAATCGAGAGCTTGCGCGGTGACCCCGGCGCTCCGCCGTCGGAGCTCGGTTGGGCCGGTTCTATCGGCACTGCGACAGCGCAGCGACTCGCATGCGATCCGATCCTGACTCGCGTCGTTACAAGCGAATCCGACGGCTCGTTGCGTACTGACCGTGGGTTGTTTGGATCGCATCGAGGCAAATCGGCGGTGAAGCAAGGTGATGACCCACCCATCTCGCGGCTGTTGCTCGATGCGTTACCGCCGCAACTGCGCGGTCCATGCCAACCGCTCGACGTCGGACGTGCTGAACGACTCGCCACTTCGCCGATGCGCAAGGCGCTGTTGATCCGCGATCGTGGCTGCGCCGCGCCCGGTTGTCTCTGCCCGCCGGGCAGGCTCGAAGCTCATCACATCGTGCACTGGATCGACGGCGGCGCTACCGCGGTCGACAACCTGGTGCTGCTGTGCCGACGCCATCACCGCTTCGTTCACGAAAAGGGTTGGCAAGTCAGTCTGAACGGCGACGGGTCGATCGACTTCAGCCCACCGTTGGCGCTGACCGGCTAGCGTCCTGCCGGATTGCGAGTGCTGCCGGGACGCGCCGGGCCTCACGTGCAGCCGGATTGCGGCAGTCTGCAGGCGAGGACATGAAGAGTCGGGAAAGGGTGTCGACGGCGCATGTCCGGGCCAACGATGATGGGGGGATGTTGACGAGGATTGCGCGATGACCGCGCCACGTAGCGCTTTTGACGCAGCACTCGATCGGGCGGTTGTGCACGCGAAGGCTTGGCTCGACTCGATGCCCGAGAGGGACGTCGCGCCGCGCATGTCGGCCGACGAGATCGCGCCGTCGTTCGCGGCGCCGTTGCCGGATGGGCCGACGGATCCGGCGGAGGTCATCGACCTGCTCGCCGAGCTGGCCGAGCCGGGCCTGATGGCGATGCCCGGCGGCCGGTTCTTCGGCTGGGTGATCGGCGGCACGTTGCCGGCCGCGCTCGCGGCCGACTGGCTCACGAGCGCGTGGGACCAGAACGCCGGTATGCGGTTCGCGACGCCGGCGGCGGCTGCGGCCGAGGAGGCGGCCGGCGGTTGGATCCTCGACCTGCTCGGGCTGCCGCAGGGGGCGGACGTCGGGTTCGTGACCGGCGCGACGATGGCGAACTTCACCGGTCTCGCCGCCGCCCGCCAGCACGTGCTCGCGAAGGCCGGCTGGGACCTGAACCGGCTGGGTCTGAACGGCGGCCCGCGCGTCACGGTGCTCGTCGGCGCCGAACGGCACGACACGATCGACCTCGCGCTGCGCTACCTCGGCCTGGGCGAGCCGACCGTCGTCGACGCCGACGACCAGGGTCGGATCAAGCTCGACGCGCTCGCCGAGCGCTGGACGCCGACAACTGGGCCGACGATCGTCTGCCTGCAGGCGGGCAACGTGCACTCCGGCGCGTTCGACCCGATCGGGCCGGCGATCGAGCTGGCGCACGCGCACGGCGAGCCGGTGACACGTGGGTGCACGTCGACGGCGCGTTCGGACTGTGGGCGGCCGCGTCGCCGAGCTTGCGGCCACTGGTCCCTGGTCTCGGCCGAACGCCGACTCGTGGGCGACCGACGCGCACAAGACGCTCAACGTCCCGTACGACTGCGGTCTGGCGATCGTGGCCCGACCGGCGGCAGTGCGGGCAGCCTTCGGCGTCCAGGCAAGCTATTTGATAGCGGCGGCCGGCGGGCCGGCCGATCCGCTGGAGAAGGTGCCGGAGTTGTCGCGGCGCGCTCGCGGGATTCCGGTGTGGGCTGCGTTGCGGTCGCTCGGTCGCAGACGGTGTCGCCGAGCTCGTCGACGGGCTGGTCAAGAACGCGCGGGCCATCGCCGCCGGGATCTCGCAGATCGAGGGCGCGCAGATCCTCAACGATGTCGTCTTTACCCAGGTTTGCGTCGCCTTCGAGGACGACGCACAAACCCGGGCCGTCACTGCCCAACTGCTTGCAGACGGGACGGCGTGGATGTCGGGCTCGCGGTGGCACGGAAGGGACGTGCTGCGGGTGTCGGTCAGTAACTGGTCGACCGATGACGCCGACGTCGCGGCGTCCGTTGACGCGGTGCGACGGGCTGCGCAGACCGTTCGACTCGCGAGCGTCGGACGAGCGGACACTAGAGGCGACGTGGCCAACACACACGTCCGGGGAGTACAGACCGAACCCAGGAGGCACCGTGACGTTCGGAGATCCGATCAGGCTTGACCCGATCCACGCCGCGTGGAACACCGTCGCGAGTTTCGGTACGTACGAGGAAGCCCAAGAGGCCGTCGACCGGCTGTCCGACTCCGGCTTCCCGGTCGAGAACATCGACATCATCGGCTCCGACCTGCGGTTGGTCGAGCGGGTCACCGGGCGCCTCACCAAGGGCGGCGCGGCCGCGGCGGGTGCAGCGAGTGGCGCCTGGTTCGGCCTGTTCATCGGCCTGCTCGTCGGGCTGTTCACCAGCGGTCCGGTGTGGCTCGGGCTCATCGTCGGCGGCTTGGCGATCGGTGCGGTCTGGGGCGCGGTGTTCGGCTTCGTCGGGCATGCGGCGACGGGTGGACGCCGAGACTTTGCGTCGAAGCGGACCCTGACGGCGACGCGCTACGACATCGTCGCGAGGGGCGGGCACGCCGACGAGGCGCGCCAGGTCCTGAACACGGTCGCGCCGTCGACGCCTGCCGCCGCAGAAGGCCTGAGCCGCGACGGTAATTTGCCTTGGATTGGCGATCTGCGCGGCCGATGGGGAGCGGATAAATGAGCCAAGGCCGACCCAACCGACGCGAGGTGCCGCACGGTGCGCGAGCTTCCCGCTCAGGAGCAGGCTGCGGAGCGTCCCGTATCCGCTGGGCCACGAGCTCGAGCAGGTCGTCCTTCGCAACATGCTCAACGACGCCGCCGAGGCGATCTACTTCAAGGATCTCCAGAGCAGGTTCATCGCCGTCAGCCGCACGCTCGCCGAACTGCACGGCCGCGAGACCGATGAGCTTCTCGGGCTCACCGACTTTGACCTGTTCACTCCCGAGCATGCAAGCGAGGCCTACGCCGATGAGCAGCAGGTCATCGCGACCGGCATCCCGCTGCTGAACAAGGAAGAGCGGGAAACCTGGCCAGATCGCGCCGACACCTGGGTCAGCAGCAACAAGCGCCCGCTGCGAGATCTCGACGGCGTCATCATCGGCACGTTCGGGCTTTCCCGCGACATCACCCGCACGGTGAACGCCGAGGCAGGACGCGGCCATGACCGCCGACGCGCTCGCCCTCACGCATGCGGAGCTGAGCCGGGTCGAGGCGCAGCTGCGGACGGTGCTCGACACCTCGTCCGACGGCATCGCGCTCTACGACACCCAGTTGTGCTACCAGTACCTGAACGCGGCGGCGAGGCGCGCTGCGGAGGATCCGTACTGGGACTTCCTGGGGCGCACCGACCGCGAGCTCGGTCGCGACGAGGCCTTCCTGGCGGTGTGGGAGGCGAGCCTGAAGAGCGTGCTCGCGACCGGCGAAGACTGCGCCGTCGACTTCTCTCTCGGCAGCGGCCGCGAGTTGCGGTGGTTCGCGGCCCAACTCTCGGCCCAACGCGAGACCGAGCACGGGCCGCGCGATCGGCGTGGTCGCGTCGACCCGCGAGGTCACCGAACTCAAACGTGCGCAGAGCAAGCTCGCTCACCAGGCCGTGCATGATCCGCTCACCGGCCTCGCCAACCGGGTGCTGCTGACCGACCGGCTGACCCGCGCCCTGCTACGGATGGAACGCCAACCCGGCCGGCTCGCGCTGCTGTTCGTCGACCTCGACCACTTCAAGGACGTCAACGACGCGCACGGGCACGAGGCCGGCGATCGCATTCTGGTCGAGGTCGGCGAGCGGCTCACCGAGATTGCGCGTCGCATCGACACCGTCGCGCGCTTCGGCGGTGACGAGTTCGTGCTGCTGTGCGACAAACTCAACACGGACGACGACGTGCGGGTCGTCGCTGATCGCGTGGTCCGCGGCATCGCCGAGCCGTTCGATGTCGGCGACGGCGTCGCGTTGCACGTGACGGCCAGCGTCGGGGTTGTGATGACCTCCGATCCGTACACGACGTCGCGAGAGCCTCGTGCGTGACGCGGACGCCGCGATGTACCAGGCAAAGGAACGCGGCCGCAATCACTTCCAGTTCTTCGACGCAGGGATTCGCGATCTCGCGGCCGCGAAGAACGCGACCGAGAACGACCTCTCCCATGCGTTGGAACGTGGGCAGTTCAGACTCGAGTACCAACCGGTCTTCAATCTCTCGGGTCGCCGCTACGTCGTCGGCGCCGAAGCGCTGATTCGCTGGGACCACCCCGACCGCGGCACCGTTCCTCCGACGGAGTTCATCGGTATCGCCGAGAGCCGCGGGCTCATCGTGCCGATCGGCACGTGGGTGCTGAACGAAGCCTGCCGTCAGCTCGTCGAGTGGGCGCCGCTGCGCGATCCGGCACTCGAGCCGCTCGGCATCGCGGTCAACGTGTCGGGCCGCCAACTGCGCGAGACCGACCTCGTCGCGGCGGTCAAGGCAGCGCTGCACACGCACGGCCTCGCGCCGAGCCAGCTGTGCCTGGAGATCACCGAGACGGCCTTGATCGAGGAGGCCGCGGAAGCTCGCGAAGCGTTGGAGGAGATCGCGGCGCTCGGCGTCCACATCGCTCTCGACGACTTCGGCACCGGGTACTCCTCGCTTGCGCATCTGCGACAGTTCCCGGTCGACGTCCTGAAGATCGACCGCAGTTTCGTCGACCGGCTTGAGACCAGCGACCGTGACCGCGAGATCGTCGCCGCGGTGACCGCGATGGCGCACGTGCTGAAGATGACCGTCGTCGGCGAGGGCATCGAGACGCCCGGTCAACTCCAGCAGCTGACTGATCTTGGCTGTGATACTGCGCAGGGATACCTGCTCGCCCGCCCGTTGCGACCCGCCGCGTTCGCGCAGCTGGTGCTCACGCACGACTGACGGCCGGCCGGCGCACGTAGCATCGCGTCGTGGAGTCCGACCCGCCGCTGTCCGTCCTGGGATCGACCGCGGTCTCGGTCGCGGCGTGCCGCGCCGTCGAAAGCGTGCGGATCGACGCCTGGTTCCATGACGAGCTCGCGCGCCACGTCGTCACGATCGAGGGCCTTCCCGCCGACGCTCTCGCGTGGACTCGTCGCGTGGGTGGCCGTCCGTACTCGATTTCTCGACGAGCTCGTGAAAGAGACTGTGGCGGACGGCGTTTTGCAGGTCGTCATCGTCGGTGCCGGACTCGACTCGCGGGCGTACCGGCTCGACCTGCCACGTGATGTCACGCTGTTCGAGGTCGATCACGGCGACGTGCTTTCGATGAAGCAGCGACTCCTCGACGACATCGAATTGTTCAGTACCTGCCGGCGTCTCGTGGTGGTCGCCGACCTGGTCGACGACGACTGGCTGGCGTTGCTCGCCGCCACCGGCTGGGATCCAGAGCGCGGCCACGTTGTGGATCGTCGAGGGGTTGTTGGTCTACCTCACCCACGAAGAGCGCACCCGGTTGCTGAAACGGCTCGCCGCGGCGTCCGGCCCTGGCGGTGTTGGCAGTGTTGGCAGTAAGGGCAGTGTTCTTGGTGCGACGCTGAGTACGCGCACCGACAATCTCGCGCATCCGCTGTGGCATCCGGCCGATGCCGCCGACCCAGTCGAGTGGCTGTTGGAATGCGGCTGGCGGGCGAGTGTGCAGACGATGGCGGAGGCGAGTGAGGAGTTCGGGCGGCCGGTGTCGCCGGAGTTGCGGACCAGCACCAAGGGCCGGCTCGTGCGAGCGACTGTAGCTCGCGGTGGACTCGTGCGCGACGACGTTGATGCGGTGCCTGCTAGAAAATGAATCGGTCGACGAACTCGTTGCGGAACTTGCCGGTCGGGTCGTAGCGGGCGGCGAGTGCGGTGAAGTCGGGCAGCCGGTCGTAGAAGCTGCGCACGACGATCGGGGCTGGTGCTGAAGACCTTGCCCCAATGTGGTCGGGCGTCGAAGGGCGACAACACTGTCCTCGATTGCGGCGAGTACGGGCGCGACCGCGTCGTGGTCTTTGACCCAGGTGAAGTGCAGCGCGAGGCTGTCGCGGCCGTAGCACTCGCTGAGCCACAAATCGTCGGCCGCGATCGTGCGGATCTCGGCGATCTGCAGCACCGGCGCGATGCGGTCCCTGATGCCGTTCAGTGCGTCGAGAGCTCCGCGTGCCGAGTCGCGAGCGACGAAGTATTCCGACTGCAATTCATCGCCGTTGCTGGGAGTGAAGTCGAGCCGGAAGTGTGGCAGTCGCTCGTGCCACGGGCCCGGCACTCCGAGCTGCTGCGTGCAGTTCGCGACGGGCATGCCGGGCACCGGGTGGCGCGGGCCGTCGGCGAGGGTGGCGCCGAACCATGTCGGCGGTGGTGGTGCGGTGGTGGTCGGTGCGTCGCGGGTGCTGGTGGGTGGGCTCGGCGGTGACGCGACGCGGTGCTTCAGCCACACCGCGTTCATCACCGGTCCACGCCAATCGGTGAACACGCTCACGCTGTACGCGGCCGACAACACCTCGTCGAGATGGTCTTGTAGCTCGCTGAACGGCAGGTCGTCGTACACGTATTGCGCGACGTCGTACGTCGGTTCGACGTCGAGCGTCATGCTCGTCACGATGCCGAGCATGCCGAGCGCGACGACCGCACCGGCGAAGTCGCCGTCTTCGCGATCGAGCGTGATCAGGTCACCGCTCGCCGTCACCATCTCGACCGCGCGCACGGCGGTCGCGAGGTTGCCGTTCGTCACACCGGAGCCGTGGGTGCCGGTCGCGCACGCTCCGGCGATGCAGATGTGCGGGAGCGATCCGAGGTTGTGCAGCGCGTAGCCCGCGCCCTGAAGGTATTGAGCAAGTTCTCCATACCGGACGCCGGCCCCGACCGTCACCGTCGATCGCTCGGCATCGATGCGCAGCACGGACGGCAGGTCGGCGAGCGAAACCTGGTCGCCGGGGGAGTCGGCGATGGTGTTGAACGAGTGGCCGGTACCCAGCGCCCGGATCTTCGGCGCGCTCGCGACCAGCCGGCGCAACTCATCGACCGAGCTCGGGCGGTGCAGGTCCGGCGCCGCAAAGGTGATATTCCGGGCCCAGTTCATGCGCGGATCGCGCATCGTGCTCCCCTCAGGTGGCTCCGCTGAGATTAGTGCGGCGAGATGTTGGCAAGATAGGGCCATGGAATACAGACAACTCGGTAGCTCAGGTTTGCGCGTCTCGGCCATCACCCTCGGCACGATGACGTTCGGCGGCAGGGGATGGGCCGCCGCGGTCGGAGACGTCGACGTCGACGGCGCGCGGCGCCAGATCACGATGGCACTCGACGCCGGCGTGAATCTCATCGACACCGCCGACGTCTACTCCGACGGGCTGTCGGAGGAGATCGTCGCGAAGGCGCTCCCGGTCGCGCGCGACGAGGTGCTGCTCGCGACCAAGGTCCGGATGCCGATGGGCGACGGCCCGAACGACGCGGGCCTGTCGCGGCACCACATCATCAGGGGCTGCGAGGCGAGCCTGCGGCGGCTCGGCACCGACTACATCGACCTGTACCAGGTGCACGAGTGGGACGGTCACACCCCACTCGACGAGACCCTGCAGGCGCTCGACGACCTCGTCTCGGCCGGGCAAGGTGCGCTACGTCGGCGCCTCGAACTACGCCGGCTGGCAGCTGATGAAGGCGCTGGGCATCTCCGACCGGCGCGACCTCGCGCGCTTCGTCAGCCAGCAGATCTACTACTCGCTGCAGGCGCGTGACGCCGAGTACGAGCTCGTGCCCGTCGCCGTCGATCAGGGCCTCGGCATCCTGGTCTGGAGCCCGCTCGCCGGCGGGCTGCTGTCGGGCAAGTACCGCCGCGGCGTCGAAGCACCGGCGGGTAGCCGGCACCTCGGCGACTGGGACGAGCCGCCGGTCTACGACCAGGACAAGCTCTACGACACCGTCGACGCGCTGGTCGAGATCGGCGGCGCGCACGGCGCGTCTGCGGCGCAGGTCGCGCTCGCCTGGTTGCT
The DNA here is from genome assembly GCA_963809135.1 of uncultured Actinomycetes bacterium. GTDB lineage: Bacteria > Actinomycetota > Actinomycetes > Acidothermales > Acidothermaceae > PALSA-607. The sequence continues at coordinate 49,856 of CAWEIG010000009.1, read as the reverse complement.
CGGCCGCGCGGGGGTCACGTCGGTGATCGTCGGCGCGCGCAACGACGAGCAACTCGCCGACAACCTCAAAGCCGCCGACCTCGTGCTGTCGACCGACGAGCGCAAGCGCCTCGACGACGTGAGCGCGATGCCGCTGCTGTACCCGCACTGGCATCAGGCGAAGACGTCGGGCGACCGCCTCGGCGCGCCCGAGCTGACGCTGCTGAAGCCACACCTGAAGTGATCTCGTGCCGAGCCGACTCGACGAAAGCTGAGTAGATGAGCGAGAACGACGACATTTCACTCGACGCGCCACGCTTCGATCGCGACCGCGACGGTGACCTGCGCGACACCGAAGAGGAGCAGGGCGACGAATCCGAGCTCGACGATCTGTTCGATCTCGACGAGACCGAGGCAGCACGAATTCGACGCGGACGTCGACGGTGACGCCGCGCGACGAGCCGCGGCTCGACTGACCGGTCTCTACAGAGCCCCCAGAACGGGCCTTCGAGTCCGACTTCGCGGAAGTACGCTGCCGCGGTCACGGGATCCCTTCGGGTGTACCCGTAGTCGAGGCGGCCGTCGTACCAGTGCTGGGCAAGACGCCACAGGGTGGCTAGGTCCATCACGTAGCCACGCGTGTTGCCGGTCTTCGTGAGCCAACCATCGACGCACTGCACCGAGCAGAACAGCCGCTGATGAGAGCACGTGTGCACCACGTCGTCCCAGATATGCGCGGTGGGCACCAGGAAATGCGCGACCTGATCGCCGGCCGGAGGGTGATCGCGTTCGACGATCCACGCATGCGGCCGATCGCAGTTCGGGCAGCGAGTGGCGACCAAGACGTCGGGTTCGTCGGGTAGCAGATGCGGCATCGCGAACGAATCCCACGCGCAGCCGCCCCACCACAGGTTGTGACGGCCCATCACCGAGAAGCCGAGCGGGATCGATGCGAACGGGTGTGCCATGACGATCTGATCCGCGTCGTCGAGCACGATGTGGCGCGCTGCGGCGAGTGTGTGCAGTCCCGAACGCACGTCGCTCTCGGGCTGGTCGGTGATTGCTACGAGATCGCCTGTCGACGGCGCGGTCGCGTGCATGGTGAACAGTTGGTAAACGGCGACGCGCAGCGCTTCGGTATCCGCCTCGGAATGTGTGGGCACAGCGCCAGGGTAGCTACCGGGTCGCGGTCACTCGTTGACGGTCGACAACGGCTGGAAGGAAGTCGCGAACGCGGTGCTCGACTGGCTGAAGACGAACGGCTAGCGGGTTTAGCTCGCCGGGGAGACGTGGATCCCGCCGTTGCCGGTGCTCGCCGTGATCGATGCTGGTGCGGATTGGTCCTGGGGCACCGTGACGTGGGTGCTGCCGTTGCCGGTGTGCGCCGACACGTTGTACGGCCCGCTGCCCGGCGGCACGACCAGGTTGATCGAGCCGTCACCCGTCGTCGTTACGACCGCGGTTGGCGCGACGTCCCACTGAAGGTCGACGTGGCCGTTGCCGGTCGACGCGTTCACGGTCTTCGACCGTAGCTGCGTGCCATCGACGGAACCGTCGCCCGTGTCGACCGAGATCGAACCAGTCGTTCCGCCGAGGTGCACGCTGCCGTCGCCCGTGTGCACGACCAGTGACGTAGCCGCTGGCACCGTGACGACGTAGTTGATTTCGCAGTTGCTGCCGAAGATCCCTCCCGGACACGATGCCTTGAGCTGCACTCCGCCGTTCAGTGTTGTCGCGGTCACCGTCGGCTTCTTCAACTCAAAGTGCTCGGTGTAGGTGACGCCGACCTGCGTGCCGGTGCCTGTTTGGATCTGCACCGTGCCCGAGCTCGTGTTCAGCGAGATTTCGCCGCCGTGCCAGGCATAACTGCCAGAGTGCTGCTCGCTGGTGCGGGCGAACGTCCCGACGAGACTGAACGCACCGAACACAGCCCCTGCCAGCATGATCGGAATGCCGATCACCACCGCGGCCAGTCGCCCACTCGTCAGTTGCATGGCAGCCTCAACTCTCGAGATAACGCAGGACGGCGAGCACTCGGCGATGGTCGGATTCGGCCGGCAGCAATCCGAGCTTGGTGAAGATGCTGCTCACGTGCTTCTCGACCGCGCCTTCGCCGACGACGAGCGCCGACGCGATGGCACCGTTCGAGCGACCCTCGGCCATCAACCCGAGTACCTCTCGCTCGCGCGCGGTGAGCTTGTCGAGCGGATGGGTCTTGCGGCTGCGCGCCAGCAGTTGCGCGACGACTTCGGGGTCGAGCACGGTGCCGCCACCGGCCACCCTGCGCAGCGCGTCGACGAACTCGACGACGTCGGCGACCCGGTCTTTCAGCAAGTAGCCGACGCCCCGAGTTTCACCGGCGAGCAGTTCGGTTGCGTAGCGCTCCTCGACGTATTGCGAGAACACCAGCACCGCGACGTCCGGCCATTGCCTTCGGATCACTAGGGCAGCCCGAAGGCCCTCGTCGGTGTGGGTGGGTGGCATCCGCACGTCGAGCACCGCGACATCGGGACGGTGTTCTTCGACGACGCGCAGCGCCGATTCGCCGTCGCCGACAGCGGCGACCACGTCGAGGCCCGACTCGATGAGCAGCCGCGACAGTCCCTCGCGCAGCAGCACAGAGTCTTCGGCGATTACGACTCGCATGGCAGGTCCACCCTTAGCACTGTTGGGCCACCGATCGGGCTGTCGACGTGCAGCGATCCGTCGACGCCGCCGACGCGATCGGTCGAGGCCGGCGAGCCCGCTGCCCGGATGTGCGACCGCGCCGCCGATGCCGTCGTCGGTGATCGAGAGTCGCAACCGGTCATCGACCCGACGGGCGACGATGTCGGCGCGGCTGGCCCCGGAGTGCTTCGCGATGTTGGCGAGCGCCTCGCTCACGACGAAGTACGCGATGGCTTCGATCGTCGGGTTGCAGCGCGGCTCGACGGCGACGTCAAGGGTGACCGGCACCGGCGAACGTCCGGCAAGCCCCGACAGAGCGGCGTCGAGCCCGCGGTCGGTGAGCACCGCCGGATGCAGGCCACGGGCAAGATCGCGCAACTCGACCAGTGCCTGCTTTGCGTCGGCATGCGCCTCGTCGAGCAACTGCCGCGCGGCCTCGGGATCGTCGTCGTACTGGGCCCGCGCGCGGCCCAGGTTCATCGCGAGCGAGACGAGCCGCTGTTGCGCGCCGTCGTGCAGGTCGCGTTCGATCCGGCTCCGTTCGGCCTCGGCCGCATCGACGACGCGAGCCCGGCTGCCTTCGAGTTCGTCGACGCGCTTCGCGAGTTGGGCGGCGCTGATCCCGAGCAGTCCCTTCGCCAGCGCGCCCTCGACAGTGGTGAGTGCGATCGCAAGGCCGACGCCGACGACGCCGATGACGACGCCGCCTGCTGCGACCAACCACGCGGTGCGCTGGTCGTGCACCGTGAACAGGCCGAGGTCGGCGCGACGCGAGGGCACCCGGCTGAGCCAGACCGGCATCGACATCAGCGCGAACGATCCGCCAAGTGTCGTGACGGTCGACACGAACGACGCGATGGCCAGCGGGAAGTGGACGATCGGGTACGCGATCGCCCGCCACGTCGGCCCGTCGGTGAGCAGCGCCTTGAATCCGTGGGGGCGGCTGGGACTACGCGGTATCTCGATGCCGAGAAACAGCTGCATGCGGGCCCGCTCGAACGTAGCTAGTGCCCTGGCGACGAAACCAGTAGCCACCAGCAGCGGGATGCCGACCAGGAAGGCCGCGACCAGGCCGACCGACACGACTGAGGCACGTCACCATCAGCGTGAAGCTGAAGATCGCGACCGGCAGGTCGGTCAGCGGCATGACCACGTGCAGCGCGACCCGCAGGGCGGTTTCGCCCGCGGTCCACCGCCGTCGCGTCGACGCGGGTTGCGCTGCGCGCCTGGTGACTCACGTCGTCCAAAGTATCGGCGCCGCAGCCTGCGACCTATCCCGTCACCTCCCGGCTTCAGCGGGGGGTTGTCCCCACCCCAAAGACGGTCGCCAGCCCGACCGACAACGGGGTGCCGTCCACCGGCCACTCTCGAAGTCGACAGCATCATCCGTTCATGACGAGAGGAACACCGTGAACATCGCCGGTCGCGTAGGCAGCTGGAGTGCACGTCATCGCAAGACGGCCATCATCGGATGGCTGCTGTTAGTGGTCGCCGCGACCGTGATCGGCTCGGCAGGCACCAAGCAGATCACCAACGCCGAGGGCTCGAACGGTCAGTCGGCGAAGGCCGAGCGGTGTTGCTCGCGTCGGGTCTGCCTGACGCCGCGTCGGAGAACGTGCTCGTTCAAACCAAGAGCGGTCAGCCGGACGCCGCGGCGCTGCGGACCGCCGTCAGTCAAGTAGTCGCGGCCGTCGGGCAGACCCATCTCGTCGCCAACCTGCATTCACCGCTCGACCCCGACGGGCAGCAGTACGTGTCGCATGACGGGCACTCGATGCTCGTGACGTTCGACATGACCGGCGCCGCCGACACGGCGGTGTCGCGCGTGCAGCCGCTGCTCGACGCCGTTGCCGGCGTTGCGCGGGCCAACCCGACGCTGCGCATCGAGGAAGTCGGCGACGCGAGCTCGGAGAAGGCGTTCAACGCGACGATCGGCAAGGACTTCAAGCGCGCCGAGCTCTTCTCGATCCCGTTGACGCTCGGAATCCTGCTCGCCGTGTTCGGTGCGCTCGTCGCCGCCGTCGTGCCGATCGGCCTGGCGCTCACGGCGTTCATCGCGGCGGGCGGTCTGCTCGCGTTGACCAGTCGCGCGGTGCACATCGACGGCACGGCGACGTCGGTGATGTTGCTGGTCGGCCTCGCCGTCGGCGTCGACTACACGTTGTTCTACCTCAAGCGCGAGCGCGAAGAGCGTGCGCTTGGCCGCTCGCCCGGCGAGGCGTTGCGCATTGCGGCGGCGACGTCGGGCCGCTCGATCCTCGTGTCAGGTCTGACCGTGGTTGCGGCGGTCGGCGGGCTCTTCCTGACCGGCAACGCGACGTTCAAGGGTGTCGCAGAGGCAACGGTGCTCGTGGTCGCGATCGCGGTGCTCGGTTCAGTCACCGTGCTGCCGGCGCTCGATGTCGTTGCTCGGCGACCGCATCGAGAAGGGCCGGCTCGCCGTTGGCGCGCGATCAGGCTCGCGCCCGCGATCTGGCGAGAGCCGCGCATGGCGCGCGGTGCTTCGGTTCGTCCTGCGCCGGCCAGGGCGCTCGGCAGTCGTCGCGTCCGGCGTTCTGGTGGCGCTCGCGCTGCCGCTGGTCGGCATGAAGACGGCGTTGCCCGGCAGCACCGACCTGCCGAAGACGTTGCCGTTCGTGCAGGCCTACGACCGGTTGTCGACGGCGTTTCCCGGGTGGACCGCAGCCGGCCTACGTGGTGGTCGCGGCGCACGACGTGAACGCACCCGCCGTGCAGGCGGGGCTGCGCGCGATGTCTGCGCAGGCGGCGGCACCGGGCGAGATGTCGGCGGCACTGTCGGCTCGCGTCAACCCGGCAGGCACCGTGGTGTCGGTCCCGATTCCGTTGAACGGCAACGGCAGTGATGCGGCGTCCAATCATGCATTGAAAACGCTTCGTGGCAAGGTGATTCCCGAGACCATCGGCGCGGTGCCAGGGGTTCGGGCGTATGTGACCGGCGAGACCGCGGGCTCGAAGGACTTCGGTCACCAGCTGACAACGCACGCGCCGTACGTCTTCGTCTTCGTGCTTGGGCTCGCGTTCGTGCTGTTGCTCGGCGCATTCCGTTCATTGACGGTCGCGCTCACGGCGATCGCGCTGAACCTGCTGTCGATCGGGGCGGCCTACGGCGTCATGGTGCTGGTGTTCCAGCACCACTGGTTCGACGGCGTTCTCGGGTACACGTCGACGGGCACGATCGCGACCTGGATCCCGCTGTTCATGTTCGCCATCTTGTTCGGGCTCTCGATGGACTATCACGTCTTCATCTTGAGTCGCATCGTCGAGAACCGGCGGCGTGGTTTGAGCACCAAGGACGCCGTCGAGCGTGGCATCGCGTCGACCGCAGGCGTCGTGACCAGCGCCGCCGTCATCATGGTCGCCGTGTTCTCGGTGTTCGGCACGCTGTCGCAGGTGTCGATGAAGCAGATCGGCGTCGGTCTCGCCGCTGCCGGTCCTGCTCGACGCGACGATCGTGCGCGCGGTGCTGCTGCCGGCCGTCATGGCGATGCTCGGCGAACGCAACTGGTACCTGCCGCGGTGGCTGCAGTGGCTGCCGGCGGGCTCAGCGACCGGTGAGAGCGGTGCCGTCAGGTCGCCTGGGGGGCCTGACGAGCAGCGTCCGGTCGGGCGTCAGCCTGCCGCCCGCGTCAGTTACTGATCGAGACCTCGTCGATCAGGCCGTTGTACTGGTCGTTGCCGCGGGTGTCCTTGGCGCCGATGCTGAGCGCCGCGGTGTTGGCGACGTTGCCGATGGAGCCCGACTTCTTGTAAGCCACCCCGTCGACCGTCAATGTCACCGTGTTGCTCGACCGCGAACACGACACCGTATGCCACGTGCCGTCGACGATATTCGGACCCTTGCTGAGTTCGACCTGGCCCGTCGAACCTCTGAACAGGCAGTTGGCTGCACCGTTCTTCAAGATCTCAATCTTGTAGTCACCGCCCGTCGACGTCGAGAGACCCTTGCGGATCACGTCGTAGTCACCGACGCTCGACGGGGGCTTGACGGTCGTGTTGACGTGCAGAGTCACCGTCGATCTCACGGGCAGAGCCCGGCCGAGCTGCCGGCTCGCGACCAGGCGGCTGCTTCGGCCGAGGCAGCAACGGGGGTCGTGCGGTGATCGGGCGCGTGACCGATTCACCGATGCGCAAGGTGATGTCTTCCCCGTCGGCAGCGACTGGCGCCGCCGTGCCGGAAGGTGATGGCGCCGGCGCCGTCATCCCCGTCGCGCAGCGCGTACGTCGCCTCGTCGCGGCCGACCGTGACCTTCAGTCGCGACCCGCGCCAGCGCAGGTTGAAGCACAGCTGGGAAATGTCGTGGGGCAGGTGCGGATCGAAGCTGAGCTTGCCTCCCGTGTCGCGCAACCCACCGAACCCGGCGACAAGAGCGATCCACGCCCCGGCGAGTGACGCGATGTGGAGTCCGTCGCGGGTGTTGTTGTGGATGTCGTGCAGGTCGATCAGCGCGGCTTCGTACGCGTAGTCGTGCGCGAGTTCGAGATGCCCGACCTCGGCGCACACCACGGCTTGAACACTTGCCGACAACGACGAGTCGCGGACGGTTCGAGCTTCGTAGTAGTCGACGTTGCGTGCCTTGTCTTCGTCGCTGAAGTGATTCCCGAAGGTGTACATCGCGAACTCGAGATCCGCCTGCTTGATGACCTGGCGCCGGTACAGCTCGAAGTACGGAACGCTCAGCAGCAGCGGGTAGATGTCCTTGCGTCGCCTCGAAGTCCCACTCGGGAAGTGTCGTGAAGCCGGCGCACTGCTCGTGCACCCGGAGGCTTTCGGTGTAGGGCAGGTACACGGCGTCCGCAGCAGCTCGCCACGTCGCGATGTCGTCAGGCGTGACGCCGAGCTGCGCCGAGATATCGAGATGGCGCTCGGCCGCGTCGGCCGCCACCCGGAGATTGTGCGCCGCGGCCAGGTTGGTGAACGTGTTGTCGTCGACCAGTGCCGTGTATTCGTCAGGCCCGGTGACTCCGGCGATATGCCAGCTGGTTGTCGCGCCCGTAGCTGCCGAGCGACATCCACAGTCTCGCCGTCTCGGCGAGCAACTCGACGCCGCCTTCGATCTCGACCGACTCGTCGCCGGAAATGGCGGTGTAGCGCCCGATGGCCATCGCGATATCGGCGGTGATGTGCATCGCGGCTGTACCTGCGGGCCAGTACCCCGAGCACTCCTGACCGCTGATCGTGCGCCACGGGAACGCCGCTCCGCTGACGCCGAGAGTCTGGGCGCGCTGTCTTGCCAGGTCGAGGGTGCGGTACCGCCACCTCAACGCGTGCGCGGCGGCTTCGGGTCGCGAGTACGACAGCACCGGCAGCACGAACATCTCGGTATCCCAGAACGTGTGCCCGTCGTAGCCCGGACCGGTCAGGCCCTTGGCCGCGATGCCGCGACCCTCTGACCGCGCGCCCGCTTGCAGCACGTGGAACAGCCCGAACCGCACCGCCTGCTGCACCTCGTCGTCGCCCTCGACCTCGACGTCGGCGCCGTCCCAGAAGTCGTCGAGGTACTCCCGTTGCTCGGCGAGCAGGCCCGCGAAACCTGACAACCTCGCCGTCGTCACCGCGCCCGCGACCTGGTCGCGAAGTGCTTGCTGGCTGCGCGTCGTTCGACCAGCCGTACGCGAGAAACTTCACCACCTTCAACGTTTCGCCCGGCCGGAGTTGGACCACGGCCGTGAGCCGTGCCCAGTCGGGCACGACGTCGATCTCGACGTCGACGTGACCGAGTACTCGACGACGTGCGCCATCGCGGCCGCCATTTGCAGCTTGCTCGCGCGCGTGCGATGCACCAGCACGCACGCCGTGCTCGTTCGCCGTCTGGTCGACCGCCTCGAGCGGGCTCTCCATCGCGGCGGCCTCGCGCGGGTCGTTCGTCTGCGCGGGCACGACCTCGTTCGCCACAAGTTCTGACTGGACGACGATGCGCACCGAAGCGTCGACCGCCTCGACCTGATACTCGACCGCTGCGACGGCGCGCTGGGTGAACGAGACCAGTCGGGTCGACGTCACCTTCACCCGCTTGCCGGCAGGTGAAACCCATTCGACTCGGCGGCACAAGGTACCTGCTCGCAGGTCGAGGACGCGCTCGTGCGAGACCAGCGTTCCGTACCGGACGTCGAACGGCTCGTCGTCGACCAGCAGCCGGATCAGCTTCCCGTTGGTGACGTTGACGATCGACTCACTCGACTCCGGATTCCCGTACGCGCTCTCGGCGTAGGGGAGTGGGCGAAGCTCGTAGAACGAGGTCAGGTAGGTGCCGGGTATCCCGTGCGGCTCGCCTTCGTCGAGGTTCCCGCGCAGCCCGATGTGGCCGTTCGACAGCGCGAAGACCGACTCCGACTGCGCGATCAGGTCGAGGTCGAGGTGGGTCTCGCGAACCGCCCACGGCTCGACCGGGAAAGCCGACTGCGCGATCACGCGGTCTTCCCGTGCAGTGAGGAGTTCGGCGAGGTCGTTCACGACGATGTCGGCGCCGTGTTGCCGCAGCTGTTCTCCGTGCGTGCGGTCGAGCCGGTTCACTCCGACGACGCACCCGAACGCGCCGGCCCGGCCGGCCTCGACGCCAGACAGCGCGTCTTCGAAGACCGCGGCCTGCGCGGGCTCGACGCCGGCGCACTTCGCCCCGGCGAGGAACGTGTCGGGCGCCGGCTTTCCCTTGAGGTGCTCGGTCTCGATCGTCACGCCGTCGATGTGCCCCTCGACCAGCTCGCCGAGCCCGGTGACCTCGAGCACGGCCGCCGTGTTCGCGCTCGACGATACGACGATCCGCCGCAACCCGGCGTCCCGCGCGGCTTTCAAGTACTGCCGCGAACCCTCGAAGACCTTCACGCCGTCATCCTTGATGTGCTTGAGCAGCAACGACGTTCTTGCGGTTGCCCAGGCCGTTCACCGTTTGTTCATCGGGGCTGTCGTCGGGCTTGCCTTCGGGCAGCTCGATGCCACGACTGCGCAAGAACGTGCGGACGCCGTCGGCTCGGGGGAGTCCGTCGACGTACTGCGCGTAGTCGCTTGGCGGGATCGAAGGGCACGTACTTGCTCGCCGGTGCGTTCGGCGCGCGCCTTGAGGAAGGTGTCGAACGTGTCGGTCCACGCTTTGTCGTGCACCGAGGCGGTGTCGGTGAGCACGCCGTCGAGGTCGAACAGGCACGCCGTGACGTGGTCGGGCAGACCGAGCATTACCGCCTCCTCAGCTCTCGATCATCCTCGCCGACCTACCCCGCGACTCACCCCGCCTCACCCCGTGCGCCGTATTAGCATTCCCGAGCACTGCTGAGGAGGTCGCCGATGGCAGGGATCGTGTCGCCGGGATTCTTCGGGCGCCGCCGCGAGGGTGCCGCGCCGTTGCCGCCGGGGCAGTACCTGGTGCGCGACTTTCCGGTGCTGTCGGCCGGTCCGACGCCCCGCGTGACTCTCGACACGTGGGAGTTTCGGATCGTGACCGAGACCGGCGAGAAACGGACGTGGGACTGGGCGGCATTTCAGGCGCTACCCGTCGTCGACATGACCGTCGACCTGCACTGCGTCACCAAGTGGTCGAAGCTCGGTACCTCGTGGCGCGGTGTATCGCTCGACACGCTGCTCGAGGGCATCGAGACCGACGCCGAATACGCGCTCGTGCTGTCGTACGGCGGCTACACCACGAACCTGCCGCTGGCCGATCTGCTCGACGGCAAGGCATGGCTGGCGTTCAGCTACGACGGTTCCGACCTGACGCCCGAGCACGGTGGCCCGGTGCGGCTGCTCGTGCCGCACCTGTATCTGTGGAAGTCGGCGAAATGGGTGCGCGGGATCGATCTGCGGACGACCGAACAACGCGGGTTCTGGGAGCAGTTCGGCTATCACAACTACGGAGACCCGTGGCTCGAGCAGCGGTACTCGGACGACTGACCTGGCGGGTCGGCACGCTGGTCGGTCTTCGCGACGAGACCGCGGCCGCCCGCACGCTGGTCTTCCAGAGTCCCAGACTGGCCAGGGCACGCTCGCCGGCCAGCACGTCGACGTCCGGCTTACTGCGCCTGACGGTTACTCGACGCAGCGCTCGTACTCGATCGCGTCCGCCGTCGACGGCGAGATCGTGGAACTGACCGTCGAACGATTGCCGGACGGCGAGGTGTCGCCGTACCTGTCGCAGGTGCTGTCGATCGGCGATCAGATCGAGCTGCGCGGGCCGATCGGTGGTTGGTTCGTCTGGGATCCCGACGACGATTCGCCGGCGTTGCTCGTCGGTGGCGGCTCGGGCGTGGTGCCGCTGATGGCGATGGTGCGCACGCGAGCCCGCGCCGGTAGTCGGCTGCCCGTTTCGGCTGCTGTACTCGGTGCGCTCGCCGGCTGTCCGTGCTGTACGGCGCCGGAGCTGGAGTCGTTGCAGCGGGCTGATCCGTTGCTTGAGGTGCACTACGCGTTCACGCGGATCGCGCCCGTCGGCTCGGCGCGTCCACCCGGCCGTATCGACGCGACATTCCTTGCGTCGTTTGGCTTCGCGGCGGCGCTCGCGCCTGCGGTGTTCGTGTGCGGCCCGACCGGATTCGTCGAAACGGTCGCCAACTTGCTGGTGGCCGCGGGGCACGACCCGCAGCGCGTGAAGACCGAGCGATTCGGACCTAGTGGGAGTCAACGATGAGCGTTCCCCTTGATGGCAACGTGATCGCCGGCGCGCTCGGCGAGATCTTCGCGGTCGACGTCAGCCTCGGCGTCGTCGAGTGTGCCGGTTGCGGCCACACCGGCGTGGTCGCCGAGGTGGTCGTGTACGCCGACGCGCCGGGCATGGTGGCGCGGTGTCCGTAGTGCTCCGACGTGTTGCTGCGCCTCGTGCGGGCGCCGAACAGGGCGTGGCTCGACATGAGCGGCGTGGTCTGCCTGCGCCTCGACATGCCCTGAGTCTGACGGACGTGATCTGACGTCCGGCGTGGGATCGCGTCCACAACTCGGGGTCTAGCCTGGTTGCGCGGCGCGAGCCTCGATCGCGCGCAGTGCGGTGCGCAGACCCTTGCGGATGAAGGTCGCGCCCAGCACGGTCAGTAACGCCGCGATGACGCGTCCCTTGAAGCTGATGCCGTCGCGAACAACGACCGCTTTCACGGTGGTCACACCGCCGGTCCGGGTCAGTGTGTAGCGGTGACCGCTCTTGCGGCCCCAGGTGTTGCTGTCGGTCGTCGTCAGCACGATGTCGGTCGGATTCGACCAGTCGTAGCGCAGCCGCTCCCACACGGCGCCGGCCGCCTTTGAAGCCCTCGGTCACGTCGGCCCACGTGTCGCCGCGGTCGTGCACCACGAGAAAGTCCGGCTGGCTGTTGGTCCAGATCTGCGATCGATCGGGTCCGAAGTCGGTTAGCGCTGCGAGGAACTGTTCGGGGGTTGCCGTGGTCGTTTCGGTCACCTTGATCGTCGTCATGCCCACCACCCTACGAAGTCAACGTCGCGCCCAAACAGAGCGGACGTTTACTGCCCTGGGAGGGCAGTAAACGTCCGCTCTGTGGCTGGCTCGAGCCGTCGACGACTTACGAAGCGGGCTTCGCGAGGTCGGCGATGGACGTGAGGTTGTACTTCGCGGCCGTCGCCTTCGTGACGACGATCGCGTCGCTGTCTTGGGCTTCGGACTGGGTGAGCACGGTCAGACTTGACGGGCAGCGCGGTCTGGAGCGCCGCAAAGACGTCGGTCGGGCTGACCGCCGTCGCTCGTCTTGTCGACGAACTGGAGCAGCGTACCGTTGTACTCCGGAATCAGGTCGATCGAGCCGTCCTCGAGGCCGGGCAGGTACTTCTCCCGGCTGCCGATGTTGAGCTTGGTGGAGATGCTCGCGCCTTGGTCCTTCAGGGCCTCGGCGTAGATCTCGGCCAGGACCACGTTCTCGGGGAAGTTCGCCGAGCCGACGACGAGCGTCGAGCCCTTGGCGGCGGTGCCCTTCGCGTCGAGGCCCTGGCTGGTGAGCCACGACTTCGCAACCGCGTCGGGGTCTTGCTTGTTGGTGATGACCTGCACAAGCAGCGCCGTGACGCCAGCGGTCGTCAGCTTGGCCGAGATCGCGTTCAGCGTGCTCTTCACGCCGTCGGTCGCCTTCGCCTTGTTCACGAGCGGGCAGGATGTTCTGTGCGGCGAAGTTGCTCTTCGGGTCGGCCAGCACGACGAAGTTGTTCGCCGCGATGCTCGGGTCGGTGCTGAAGATGTCCGCTGCATCGACCTGTCCGTTCTTCAGCGCGGCGATGGTGACCGGACCGGCTTCGTCGAGCGGCTTGAAGCTCTTGAACGTGACGCCGTAGTTCTTCGCGAGGCCGGCGATGCCGTCAGCTCGGGTCTGGAACTCCGGCGGCGCCCCGAGTATGAGCTGGCTGGCGATGGTCGGGCCGCTTGCGGCACTGCTCGGCGCGGGTGCCGACGATGCAGCCGTCGACGCTGCGGCCGACGTTGATGTCGCCGGTGCACGACGTCGACGCGCTCGCTGCGGGAGCTGAGGTGGTCGGAGCGCTCGACGTCGACTTCTTGGAACTGCACGCGGCGAGCCCAAGAGCGAGCGTGATGCCGGTCGCTCCGATGAGTAGAACCTTGCGATTCATGAGGAATCTCCTTGTTGGCGTGTCGAATCTGTCAACAGTTCGTTCTCTACCTGCTCGTTAGATCGCCGCGACCTCCGCTTGGACGATGTCGGCGGCGGCTGGTCCGCCCGCCGTCATGGCTTTCTTCGTGAAGCGGCCTGACACACCGCGGGAAACAACGTGTCGCTGGATGAACGCGAGCACCGAATCGGTGAGAAGTGCGAGCAGCGCAACGAGAACGCCGCCACCGATCATCTGGGGAAAGTCTTGTTGGGCGAGTCCGTCGTAGATGAACCTGCCGAGGCCGCCGAGAGGCAGGTAGGACGCGATGGTGGCCGTGGCGATGACCTGCAGCGACGCGCTGCGCAACCCGGAGAAGATGAGCGGCAGGCTGTTCGGGAGTTCGACCTGCAACAGCACCTGCGAGCCGGTCATGCCCATCGCGGACGCCGCGTCGCGCACCACGCCGTCGACGTTCTGCACGCCCGCATACGTGTTCGACAGGATCGGCGGAATCGCGATCAGCACGAGCACGATCTCGGTCGGGATCAGGTAGCCGAAATCGGTACGGCCGTGGAAGTTCGGCGCGATCATCACCGTCAACAGAATCAGCACACCGACGGTCGGCAGCGCGCGCAACGTGTTTGCGGCACTGACGAGGAACGGCAGCCGGCCCGTGTGGCCGATGAAGAGCCCGAGCGGCAGCGCGATGGCGAGTGCGATCGCCACGGCGACGAACGAGTACGTGATGTGGGCCTGTATCTGCGTGCCGATGGCGGTCATGCCATTGCCGCCGCGCCAGTGCGCGGAGGTCGTCAGCCAGCCGAAAGACGTTGCCGATCATCGGCCCTGCACCGCCCGGCGCCACGGCGTCAGCAGCCGGTTCGCGGTCACGATCACGCCGTCGAACGCGAGCGCGAGCGCGACGCACAACACGATGCCGAGCACGATCGGCGGGTAGTACGCAGTCGGTGTTGACAGCTGGAAGCCGGTGGTGAACAGCTGGCCGAGGTTGGCCAGGCCGATCGTTCCGGCGACCGCGACGATGCTGACGTTCGACACGGTCGCGACCCGAAGCCCCGCAGCGATAACCGGGACGGCGATCGGGTAGCTCGACCTTGAACAGTCGCTGGACCGGCCCGAACCCCATCGCGGTCGCCGCCTGCAGCACATCGTCGGGCACCGAGCTGAGACCGTCGGCGACCACGCGCACGAGCAGCGCGACGGAGTAGATCGTCAGCGCGATCGGTACCTGAATCGGGTCGAGAGCCTTCAGGCCGAGCAGCGGCGGGATGATCACGAACAGCGCGATCGACGGGATCGTGTAGAGCAGACCCATGACCGACAGCATCGGTGGGTAGATCCACCTGTAGCGGCTGGCCAGCCAGCCGAGCGGCAGCGCGATGGCCAGGCCGATCACGACGGGCAGCGCCGAGAGCCACACGTGATCCCAGAGCCAGCTGAGGTCTTGGTGGCGATGCGCGTTGAAGTAAGCCCAGAAATGCCAAGGGGACGACGAGGCGGCACCCGACGTCGACGCGGTGGTCATCGGGGACGTCGCCCGCGGCGACCCTGCACGGTGAGTCACCTCCGCGCCTGCAGCGGCGAGCTGCGGCCTGCTGATGCGCGATCTGCTGTTGCTCGAGGAGCCGGACTACGTTCGCGGCCGTGATGGTGCCGGCAAACCGGCGCGCCTCGTCGACGATCACCCCGCGACCGGTCGGTGACGACAACGCGGCGTCGAGCACCGCACGGAACGTGCCGTTCATCGCGGCGACGGTGCCGCCGCGGTGCAGCAACGGCGGGGTGATCTGCGGCGAGGCGCGCGTGGCGTCGTCGCCGACCGCGAGCCAGCCCTGCGGCCACTCGTGCTCGTCGACGACGAGAACCCAGCCATCGCGCGCGACCGCAGCCGCAGCACTGACGTCGGAGCCGAGCCGCACGGTGGTTTCGGGATCGAGTTTCAGGCCGGTAACGGGCTCGAACCCGAGTGCCCGGTATCCACGGTCGCGACCGACGAAGCCGGCCACGAAATCGTCGACCGGATTGGAGAGCAGGTCGGCCGGCGTCGCGAGCTGCGCGAGTTTGCCGCCGACGCGCATCACAGCGACCTGGTCGCCGAGCTTGATCGCCTCGTCGATGTCGTGCGTGACGAAGACGATCGTTTTGCTGAGCTCGCTCTGCAGTCGCAGGAACTCGTTCTGCAGCTGCTCGCGCACGACGGGGTCGACCGCGCTGAACGGCTCGTCCATCAACATCACCGGCGGGTCGGCGGCGAGCGCGCGGGCGACGCCGACGCGCTGCTGCTGCCCGCCGGAGAGCTGTGCCGGGTAGCGCTTCGCGAAGCTCGCGGGCAGGCCGACGCGCTCGAGCAACTCCAGCGCGCTGGGCGCGCGCCTCCCGCTTGTTCTGCCCGAGCAGCAACGGCACGGTCGCGACGTTGTCGACGATGGTGCGGTGCGGGAAGAGCCCGGCGTGCTGGATGACGTAGCCGATGCCGCGCCGCAGTTCGGTCGGCGAGCCGGTCGAGTGGTCGCGGTCGTCGATCCAGATGCGCCCGCTCGTCGGCTCGATCATCCGGTTGATCATGCGCAGGCTGGTCGTCTTGCCGCAGCCTGACGGCCCGACGAGCACAGTGATCTTGCCGGACGGCGCGGTGAAGCTGAGGTTGTCGACCGCGACGGTGCCGTCGGGGTAGGTCTTGGTCACCGAATCGAAGCGAATCATCGCGACGCCACCCTTTCCGCTTGAGGGTGCTCGTTGTGGCCCGGTGTGTCATGTGCGGCATGCGGCCGGTCGGGCGCGAGCTGGGCTGCCAGCGCGTCGGCCTCGGCGGCGACGATCTGCCCGTACGCGTGCATCGTGTCGTCGTCGATCCGGTAGGTCGGGCCGAGCAGGCTGAGTGCTCCGGCGACGCCGCCGGGACGCCGGATCGGTGCCACGATCGCGGTCACATCGGGTTCGACGCGGTCGCGCTGGGCGACGTACCCGCTCGGGCCGACCGCGCCGCGCAGCGCATCGCCGACCGCGAGACCGGCCGAGGGAACCGCCTTGCCCACCCAGCTCGTGTGCCGCACCGCGTGGGTGCCCTCGACCATCGCGATGTAGATCGCGGTGTCGGCCGGCCCGGCGATGCTGAGGTAGGCCGACTCGCCCGTGGCGGCGACGATGCGCTTGAGCGCCGGCTCGGCCATGGCGACCAGCGCCTGCCGGCCGAGGGCGGACGCCCCGAGCTGCACGAGGCGCGGCCCGGCCCGAAACGAGCCGTCGGCGCCGCGCGCCACAAAGCCTGACGCCTCGAGAGTGCGGAGAAGGCGCAGCGCGGTGCTCGCGGGCAGGCCGGCCCGCCGGGCGCACTCCGACAGCATGATCGGATCTTCGTCACAGACGACCGCGAGCAGACCCAGCGCGCGGTCGACCGTGCGCGTGGAAGAGGCCGTGGAAGCCGAGGCCGCCGACGCCGTCGACGAAGCTGTCCGCCATTCTGGACCCCTCCTATCGGGAAACTATGTATTACCCATTTCACTTAGCGCAACTCGACTGCCACCAAATGGCAGCCTTACACAGGGGTGTGACAGTTTGCCAGCCGGATTTCTTACGGATTGGAATCGCTTGCGAGAGGGTGATCGCAGGAGCGCTCCCGGCGAGCGCGGTGAGCGCCGAGGTGATACACCTACCTGCGTGATAGCGCTGGACGGTGCGAGCCTCGCGCTCGCGAGGCTCGCATGACGGCACGGATCACTTTTCGTGACGCGGTCAATGCCGACGTCGCGGCGGTCGTCGACCTCGTCGAGTCGGCCTACCGCGGCGAGCGAAGCAAAGCAGGGTGGACGACGGAGGCTGACCTCCTCAAGGGACAGCGCACCGACCCCGAGTTGATCGCCGACGGTGATCGCGTCCTCCGACAGCCGGCTGGTGTTGGCGACCGACGAGCATGGGTGGCCTACTCGGCGTGCTGTGTCATCGAGCGGCGCGACGGCGGTGTCGCGTACTTCGGCACCTTCGCCGTCCGACCCGGATTGCAAGGTGGTGGCATCGGCAAGCAACTTCTCGCCGAAGCCGAGCGGGCTGCGCGCGACGATTGGGCGTGCGCGGCGGTCGAGATGACGGTGATCGGCCAACGCGAGGAACTTGTCGCCTGGTATGTCAAGCGCGGCTACTCACCGACCGGTGAGACTCGACCATTTCCTTACGGAGACGAGAGATTCGGGCTGCCGCAAACCGACGACCTCTACTTCGTGGTGCTCGCGAAGTCGTTGACGTGACTTGAATCCGAGGGGGTTGCGCAGGCGTCGACCGGCTTAGCGCGCCTTGCCGATCATCAGATACGCGATGCCGCCCAACGGGACCGACAAGAGGATCGCAAGCGACCAACCGCGCCGCGACAGGACTTGGAGTTCGTGATCTTGCGTTTTGGCGAGGTCGGAGATGCAGAACATCTCGAAGCGAACCACAACGATCAAGACCGCGACGATCAGCAGCGCGATCGTGATGGCGGTATGGCTCATCCCACCTCCGCGGCTTTCTACCGACCACTGTCAGTGTATTTGCGCCCAGCCGGGCGCGAGGCCGACCACCTTCCGGGGGGTGTCGCATACTGGGGCGGATGTCTCGCCAACGCAGTGCTGCCAACACCGATCGGGCGGGACGGCGAGGTGCCAGGGTCCGTCGGCACGTGACCGCCGCAGCCGCGTTGACGGCACTACTTGCGCTCGCGGCCGCGTGTACGAGTAGCCACCCGCCGAAGGCCGCTCACTCGAGTGCGCCTGGTGCCTCGGTCTCTGCTCCGGGATCGACACTGGGATCAGCCCCAGTCTCGCCGGCTGTCAGCAGCCCGCCGGTGTCGAGTTCGGCGGCGCCTGATGGTGGCGGACTCGCCTCGCCTGCGCCGCCAGGCACTGGTGTCACGCGCATCACCGGGACCGTCGTGATCGGCGGCGCGACACCCGCGAGGACGTCGATCTCGTTGAGTCGGGCGCTGTTCACCTCTGCACCGATGGTCGTCGTTGCATCGCCGGTCGTTGCTGCGGATGTCGCCAGCGGGGCGGAGGAAGCTGAGCAGATCGGCGTCCCGCTGCTGCTTCTTGATCTCGACGACAAGACGCCGACCGGCGCTATGCCGACCGCTGCACTTTTCGCGCAAGAACTGCAACGGCTTGGAACAACCTCGGTCGTTGCGATCGGCGCGAGTGCGGCGGACGTTGCTGTTGCCGCGCCTGGGGTGAACGTCGTGCCAGCGCCCACCGGAGAGACGTACGCGGTCTCGTCGGCAGACCTCACCGTTCTCGTCAGCGCCGGTGTGAACGCCGCTTCGGATGCGATCGCCGCGGACGCGACCGCGAGCGCAACGGTGGCAGGTGCAAACGTCGTCGCCGTGCACGGCACCGACCCGCGTCGGGACCCGGGGCCGCCGCGGAGTTGTCCGAGACTCCGGCGCACAACGTGCTCGCGGTTGGCACGCAGTTCGGCACGCCCGCGACCGTCACGTCGCGCGTAGCGGTCGCGACCACGCGGCAAGCAATTGCCTGGTGGCGGCCAGATCTTCTTTCCTGGACGCCGATTGGTGGCCCTCTACGGACATCCCGGTAGCGGCGCACTTGGGGTTTTGGGCGCGCAGGACTTGCCCGCGAGCATCGCCAGGGCGAAACAACTTGCGGCTGTGTACGCCCCGCTGAGCAGCGTGCCGGTAGTGCCGACCTTCGAAATCATCGCGACGGTTGCCCAAGCCGCGGCCGGCACCGACGGCAATTACTCGGGGGAGTCGAGCGTTGCGTCGCTGCTGCCCTGGGTGCAGCAGGCCACTGCTTCCGGGATGTACGTGGTGCTTGATCTCCAGCCGGGCAGTGCGAATGTCCTCGAGCAGGCGAAGCTCTACACACAGCTGTTAGCAATGCCGGATGTCGGGTTAGCAATCGATCCGGAGTGGGCGCTGGCCCCCGGCGAGCACCCGCTTCAGCAAATCGGCAGCCTCGACGCCACCCAGATCAATGCAGTCGGTGCGTGGCTGGAGGCGTTGACCGCATCGAAACACCTCCCGCAGAAGTTGCTGGTGCTGCACCAGTTCAGGCTCTCGATGATCGGTGACGAGCCTGCGTTGAAGACTAACTACGACGACCTCGCCGTCTTGATTCACATGGACGGCGAGGGTACGACGCCCAGTAAGATTGCAACCTGGACAGCGGTCGTACACGCGGCGCCCAAGGGTGTGCCGTTCGGGTGGAAGAACTTCTACGTCGAGGACCATCCGACGATGACACCCGAGCAGACGATGGCCCAAAAGCCGACGCCTGTCATGATTTCCTATCAGTAGCAATCTTCGTCCCCTCCCATGAACGGCAAATCCAGCGTGACGATCGACGAAAAAGACCCGGTTCACAGCGACCTTGAGGACCCCCGGTCTGCTGGCATCGATCCCGTGCGGTTGGCGATCGCGCTCGGCGTCTTCGAGGAGCTCGACGATCTACCTGTCGACCATCCGCAGGCGATCGCAGTACGACGCGCTACTGCGCGCCTTTACAAGACGGTGAAGCTGCGCAACCGAAAGGAAAAGCGCTCGTCGGTCGTTGCCGCCGACGAGGCAATCACTGCGGCGACTGCAACGGGAGCGCCGGGACGCATCGACGACGAGACGCGAGGGCTCGCACTTACGACGAGCGCGACCGCGCCCATCGTTGGCGTGCTCGGAAAGGCGCGCGCGTGCTATATCTGCAAGGAGCGTTACCGCGACGTCGATGCGTTCTACCACCAGCTGTGTCCGACCTGTGCGGCGTTGAATCGAAGCCGTCGTGATGCGCGCGCAGATCTGACCGGGCGGCGCGCATTGCTGACCGGCGGTCGCGCGAAAATCGGTATGTATATCGCGCTGCGGTTGTTGCGCGATGGTGCGCACACGACAATCACCACGCGCTTTCCCAACGATGCGGTGCGTCGATTCGCCGCGATGCATGACTCCTCGCAGTGGTTGCACCGTTTGAGCATTGTCGGCATTGATTTGCGCGACCCCTCGCAGGTGGTCGCACTAGCCGATGCGGTCGCGGCCGCGGGGCCACTCGATATTCTGATCAACAACGCCGCCCAGACGGTGCGCCGCACACCCGGTGCGTACGCGCAATTGATCGCGGCCGAAAGTGCGCCACAACCTGAGGGACCGCTGCCCGAACTGCTCGATCTCGGTTACTCGGTAGGAACTGCGCCAGCGGCAATCGGCGGCCCCTCTCCTAGAAACGCGGTTCCTACACACGCGTTGACACCACATGCGCTGACAGCGTTGGCACTGACCAGCGGATCGGCGTCCCTCGAGCGTGTTGCCGAACAGACGGCCATCGACGCCGGCGGGCTCGTCCCCGATCTCGACGCGGTGAACAGCTGGACCCGACGTGTGCACGAGGTCGATCCGGTCGAGCTGCTCGAGGTGCAGCTGTGCAACATGATCGCGCCGTTCATTCTGATCAGCCGGCTGCGGCCTTCGCTGGCGGCCGCAACGGCTCGGCGCAAGTACGTCGTCAATGTGTCGGCCATGGAGGGACAGTTCGGCCGTATCTACAAGGGCGCCGGGCACCCGCACACCAACATGGCGAAGGCTGCCGTGAACATGCTGACGCGTACGAGTGCGCGTGACCTGTTCGCCGAACGCATCTTGATGACCAGTGTCGATACCGGCTGGATCACCGACGAGCGGCCGCATCCAACAAAGGCGCGTCTTGCGGGCGAAGGTTTCCATGCTCCGCTCGATCTCATCGACGGCGCAGCCCGGGTCTACGACCCGATCGTGCGTGGCGAGCAGGGCGAAGACCTCTACGACTGCTTCCTCAAGGACTACGCGAAGTCAGCCTGGTGACGGGTGGCTGGGTGTGGTGCCGCGCGCTCACGCACGAGCGCGCGGCACCCCACGTTCAGAACAGACCTAGCGGTTTGGTGCTGTAGCTGACCAGCAGGTTCTTCACCTGGCTGTAGTGATCGAGCATCATCGCGTGGTTCTCACGTCCGATACCGGAGATCTTGTAGCCGCCAAACGCTGCGCCTGCAGGGTATTGGTGGTAACAATTCGTCCACACCCGTCCGGCCTTGATGCCGCGGCCCATCGTGTAGGCGCGGTTGCTGTCGCGGGTCCAGACGCCCGCGCCGAGGCCATAGAGCGTGTCGTTGGCGATCGCGAGAGCGTCCGCTGCGTCGGTGAACGTGGTCACCGCGAGAACTGGCCCGAAGATCTCCTCCTGGAACACGCGCATGTTGTTCGTGCCCTTGAGCACGGTCGGCTGGAAGTAGTAGCCATCCGCGAACTCCTCACCGTCGACGGTGGCACGCTCTCCGCCGATCAGCACCTCGGCGCCCTCGTTTCGGCCGATCTCGACGTAGGAGGCGATCTTCTCGATCTGCTGCTTCGAAACCTGCGGACCGATCTGTGTAAGCGTGTCGAGTGGGTTGCCTTGCCTGATCTTGGCGATCCGCTCCAGGCAACGGCCCATGAACTCGTCGTAGATGTCGGCTTGAATCAGAGCCCGCGACGGGCACGTGCAGACCTCGCCCTTGTTGAAGGCGTAAAGCACGAGTCCTTCGATGGCCTTGTCGAGGAACTCGTCGTCGTGTGCCATCACATCGTCGAAGAAGATGTTCGGCGACTTGCCGCCCAACTCGACGGTGGACGGGATGAGATTCTGTGCCGCGTACTGCATGATCAACCGGCCCGTGACCGTTTCGCCAGTGAAGGACACTTTGGCGATCCGCGGGTTCGTCGCAAGCGCCTTGCCGATCTCTGCGCCTGGTCCGGTGACGACATTGATCACGCCGTCGGGCAGCACATCTTCGATGACCTCGAGCAATTTCAGGATCGACCAAGGGGTTGGGGAAGCGGGCTTGAGCACCGAGCAGTTACCTGCGGCCAATGCCGGCGCCAGCTTCCAGGCAGCCATCAACAGTGGGAAGTTGAACGGAATGATCTGCCCGACCACGCCGAGCGGCTCGCGGAAGTGGTACGCGACCAGGTCCTTCTCGATCTCGGTTGAACGGCCTTCTTCGGCGCGGGCGGCGGCGGCGAAGTAGCGGAAGTGGTCGACCACGAGCGGGATGTCAGCTGCGAGTGTCTCGCGGACCGGCTTGCCGTTCTCCCAGCTTTCGGCGACCGCGAGCATCTCCTTGTGCTCCTCGATCGCGTCGGCAATCGAGTTAAGGACGGCAGCACGCTGGGTCGCAGACCTGTCCCCCCAGCTGTCTTTGGCGGCGTGTGCGGCGTCTAGCGCCAGTTCGACGTCCTCCGGTGTCGAGTCCGCGACCTCGGTAATCGGGCGGGCGGTGGCGGGTGCCAGGTCGGCCCGGTACTTGCCCTGTGTCGGCGCGAGCCATTTGCCGCCGATGAAGTTCTCGTAGCGAGGTGCAACCTCAACGATGCTGCCCGGCTGGCCGGGTGCGACGTACTTCATGGTGATCTCCCTTGTCTCGACAGATCCCGCGACGCCGAATTTCGTACGTGTGGACGACGCCCATGGGCGCTCGAAGCGTCCATGGAGCCGCATGTTCGACTCAACGCCGTGCATCGCCGGTCGGCGAGTGTCGAAGGTCCTACGCGGTTGGGACCTGCGTACCAGCCGCCTGCAGCTCCGCAACGAGGTCGCGACGGGCTAATGTTCGTTCGTGGTCAGCGACTACACGGTCACCATCGATGGGGTGACCCTCGGCGTGCGGGAGTCGGGCACTCCGGGCGGATCGCCGGTGTTGTTTTTTCACGGGACGCCGGGGTCGCGCCTGGAAATGGCTTGGGCTGACGAAGCTCGTTGCGCAGGCGGACGTGCACCTGGTGACGTTCGATCGACCGGGCTACGGGCAATCGACGCAGATTCCATTTTCATTATCACGGGTGGCGCATCTCGGGATTGGCCTGGTCGACCATCTCGGATGGCGCCGGTTCGCGACGCTCGGCTGGTCGGGCGGAGGGTCGTTCGCGCTCGCAACCGCGGCAGCGGCAGCCGATCGAGTGGCGGCTGTCGGTGTCATCTCCGGAGCGGGTCCGTTTCAAGAGATTCCCGGCGAACTCGAGCGTTTGAGCGGCGGCGACGCTGAAGGCGCAGCGCTTACAACGTCGGACCCCGATGCGGCCGCGGCCGCGTTTGCCGGCACATTCGCTGACTTGGCCGCCGTCACCAACGAAGCTGAACTGTTGGTCACGTTCGCACCGGCGTTAAGCGAGCGCGACCAACGCGTGCTGGCGAACCCGCCCATTGTCGCGTCCTTGTTCCGCGACGTCCGAGAGGCGCTGCGGCACGGCTCGATGGGCGGAGGCTGGGACAACGTTTCGTGGATCGGAGTGTGGGACTTCCCACTCGACGCTGTCCGCTGCCCCGTGCTGCTGTGGTATGGCGACGAGGACCTCATGGCCCCGCCATCGGTCGGATACTGGCTTGCGGATCATTTGCCGGACGCGCGATTGACGATGCGCCAGGGTTACGGACACCTTGCGGCGATTGAACATCTTCCGGAGATGCTCGGCGAGCTCATCGCGTTACTCAGCCCCAGCGACTGATCTCACCGGCCGGGTAGGCGCCGAACGCATGCCCTTCTGCGCCGGTCTTCAGGCTCGTCAGGTACGCACCCCAGTTCGTGCTGCACCCGCTCATGAACTCGCTCGCCGCTCGCCAGTCGGAGTGGCGGAACAGCAGCGTTGTCTTGGCCAGCGCCGGCACTGCGCAGTGCGAACGTGATCAAGGTGTCGATCCACTCGTCGGGGCCTTCGACGACCAGCCACGCGACCTCGTCCGGCGTGTCAGTCACGACCTCCATGACGGCAGCGGCCTTCTCGGCGTCCCCGAAGTAGACGCTGAAGCGTCCGCCTACTGCGCTGTCGCCGTCCAGCGGGCGGCCGGTCCACCACCGCGCGACACCGTCCGTGGTGGCGATCAGATCGTGAACTTCCTTTTGCGGGGCGTCGATGCTGATGCGGTGCAGGATGTCGGGCATTGTGATGTCCTTTCACTTGGTGAGGGCGTTGCTGGTTAGGCGCTGACGAGGACGTCGTCTGCGTCGGTGTTGGCGCTTTCGTGTGACGTGCGTGAACCGATGGCGACCGACGTCAGCGCCGCGAGTGCAGCGAAGATGGCGGCCGACCACAGAGCGGGCCGGAAACCGGCGGTGACGGCGGCCGGATTACTGAGGTTGCCGTGCGCGGAGAAGACGGCGCTGGCGATCGCGATGGCAAACACCGCGCCGAAGCGCTGCGACATGTAGCTGATCCCGGACGCCTTGCCCATCTCGATCTCGGCGACAGAGTTGAGGACCGCGGTGGGCACGGTCGGCAGCGCCATCGAGATGCCGATGCCGGCGACGAGCAGTGCGAGGACGAGTTCGACCCAGCTGGTGCTCAGCGACCCACGTGCCGCGACCCAGGCGAAGCCGAGCGCCTGCAACGTAAGGCCAATCACCATGATCGGACGGCGCCCGATCCTGTCCGAGAGCGCGCCGGCGAGCGGCGAGACGATCATCGGCGTCCCGAAGAACGGGAGGAGTCGCAACCCGGTCGAGACCGGCGAGTATCCGCGCGCGAACTGGAACTCCTGGATGATCAGGAACGCGGCGGCGAAGGTGGCCCCCGACATCAGGAACATCGTCACGTTCCCGACCGCAAAGGCCCGGTTGCGGAACAGCCGCATCGGCACCATCGGCGCCGGCACGCGGCGCTCCCACCAGACGAACGCCACGAGCAGCGCGCAGCCGGCGACCAGCGTGCCGACGATCTCCGGGCTTGACCATCCGACGTCGTTCGCTCGCACGAGTGCCCAGACCAAGCCGACGACGCCGGCGGTGACGAGCGCGACGCCGACAAGGTCGACTCGCTCTGCGGCACCGTGCGTCTCTGGAAGCAGTCGAATCCCGAGTGCGATCGCGAGCAGCCCGATCGGGACGTTGATCCAGAAGATCCAGTGCCAGTTCAAGTCCCTCGGTGACAACGCCGCCGACGAGCGGCCCGGTCGCGACAGCCAGCCCGGCGAGACCGCCGTACACGCCGACGATCAGTCCGCGCCGCTGCGGTGGGAACGCCGTTGTCAGGATCGTCAGGCTCAGCGGCAGGACGGCGGCGGCCGCCGAGGCCCTGAACGGTCCGCGCAACGATCAGATCGGTCGCGTTCGGCGCGAGCGCGCAGGCGGCCGAGGCGAGCGGTGAACAGCGCCAGGCCGAGGTTGAAGACCCGCCGTCGCCCGAACCGGTCACCGAGCGCCGCGGCGGTGATGATCCCGGCGGCAAACGCGATGCCGTAGGAGTTGACGGTCCACTGCAGGGACGCGAGATTGGCGTGCAGGTCGCGCTGCATCCGCGGCAGCGCGGTGGTCACGACGAGCGCGTCGAGCACCACCATGAAGTAGGCGGTCGACGTGAGGCCGAGCACCCAGCGCAGCTGCGTGCGCGGCTGCGGTGGACGACGGTCGGGTGTTCGTCATCGGCTCCTCCAGCGGGTTGCCGCCTCGTCGGGCGGATCTGGAGCAATGACGAACGCCCCGATCCCGACGGACATCGGCGGGCGAAGATTTCTCGTATTTCTCGTTCCGGGCGCGTCCGTCGACGACCGATGTCGTTCGTCAGATACTCGAACCGCGTACCGATCAGCGACTGGAGGGCCGATGCAGTACGCATTGCTCGCCTACGGCAGCTCAAGCGAGTCAGGAGGCGACGCGCCCGATTGCGCCCGCGATCGCCGACGTGCTCGCGCGTCCGTACGTCACCGGCTGGGTTCGCCTGCACGCGGACGAGTCGGCAACGACGGTGCGAAACCCGGACGGCCGGACGCTGCTGACGGACGGTCCGTTCATCGAGAGCAAGGAGTATCTCGGCGGTTTGATCATGATCGAGGCCGCCAACCTTGACGAAGCGCTCGCCATCGCGGAGGAACTGCAACAGACACGAACAGTCGGCGCGATCGAGGTGCGACCTGTCGTCGAAGCTTCGTTCCATGGCGCTTGACGCCGTCTTCCGCGAGCACTGGGGCCGGGTGGTGGCGACCCTCGTTCGCGATTCTCGGTGACATCGAGCTCGCCGAGGATGCAGCTCAGGAGGCGTTCGCGATCGCCGCCGAGCGGTGGCCGCGCGACGGCGAACCTGAGAACCCCGTCGGCTGGTTGATCTTGACCGCACGCAACCGTGCGATCGACCACATTCGCCGGCAACGTGTCTTGGCCCAGAAAACGAAGCTGCTGGCCTACGAACTCGAGATCGGATCGGAGGCACCGATGCGCGGCACACCTACCTTTCCGGACGAGCGCCTCGAACTGATCTTCACCTGCTGCCACCCCGCACTCGCGCTTGGAGGCACAGGTGGCGCTGACCCTGCGCACCCTTGGTGGTTTGACCACCGAAGAGATCGCGCTCGCCTTTCTCGTCCCGTTCGAGACGATGAGCAAGCGACTGACGCGTGCGAAGCACAAGATCCGCGACGCAGGCATCCCGTTCGCCGTGCCGCCCGACCACCAGCTGCCTGACCGGTTGGCGGCGGTGCTCGCGGTTGTCTACCTCGTGTTCAACGAGGGCTGGGGAGGCGGCCGCGTCGACCTCGCCGCAGGGGCGATCCAGCTCGGACGAGCGCTCGCCGACCTCATGCCCGACGAGGGCGAGGTGCTCGCGCTGCTGGCCCTCATGCTGCTGCACGACGCACGCCGGGCCGCGCGGCTGCGCGACGGTGAGATCGTGCTGCTCGACGAGCAGGATCGTGCGCTGTGGGACGAACAACAGATCAGACGAGGGCCGGCAGCTTCTCCAGCGAGCGCTCGCGCGCGGTGACACCGGGCCCGTATGCCGTGCAGGCCGCCATCGCCGATCTGCACTTGCAGCAGCCGCGCGACTGGGGGCAGATCGCCGCGCTCTACGGCAGGCTCGCCGTCCAGACCGGCTCTCCGGTTGTTGAGCTGAACCGGGCCATCGCGGTGGCCGAACTCGACGGGCCCGAAGCGGGCCTGGCTGTTCTCGACGCCCTCGAACTCGACCACTACCGCTACTTCCACTCCGCCCGCGCCGAGCTGCTTCGTCGCGCCGGCCGTGACAGCGAGGCCCGCCATGCCTACCGGCGAGCGCTCGATCTTGCGCAGACCGACGGCGAGCGGCGATACCTGCGAGGACCGGCTCGCCGAGCTAAGTCCGTCCGACTGACGCATGGCCAGCGCTTAGGCGCTGAATGCCTTGCGGTAGGCCGTTGGTGTCGTGCCGACGAAGCGCCGAAAGTGGAGGCGCAAGTTGGCGGCCGTGCCAAGGCCGCATTGTCGTGCGACTTCGTCGACGCTGAGGTCGGCAGTCTCGATGAGTTCGCGGGCACGCTGGATCCTCACTGCCACCAACCACTGGAGCGGTGACGCTCCCGTTTCATCGACGAAACGCCGCGCGATGGTGCGCTCCGAGACACCTGCGTTCCTCGCGAAATCCCTCACGGACAAGGGTTCTTCAAGATGGTCGAGTGCCCATGACCGGGTCGCCGACAACGAGCCGTCAACCTTCCCCACCGGCGTCTCGATGAATTGCGTCTGGCCGCCGTCCCGGTGCGGCGCGGCGACGATCATCCGGGCCAGCCGGTTTGCGACGGCAGCTCCAAGGTCGCTTCTCACGATGTGCAGGCATAGGTCGATGCCACTGGCTATGCCGGCTGAGGTGAGTACTTGGCCGTCGTCGACGTACAGAACATTGGGGTCGACACTGACCTGCGGGTATCGCTCGGCGAGCTCGTCGGCGTCGCGCCAATGTGTCGTTGCCGACAAGCCGTCGAGCACTCCGGCAGCCGCAAGAGCGAAAGCGCCGGTGCAGATCGACACAACGCGCCGTCCCCGCTGATGCACGTACCGCAGCGCGCCAAGCACGTCGTTGGAGAAGACGCGCCGATGGTCGACGAAGCCAGGAACGATGACGGTGTCGGCCCGGCGCACGTCGGCGAGAGTGCCTGGTACGACGAGGGAGTAGCCCGTCGCAACCTCGACCTGCGCGCGTTCGGCGCACACGGTTGTCCGGTAGGGGAGCCACGGCCGTTCGAGGAAGATCTGGGCCGGGATCGCGAAGTCGAGCGGCAGCACCCCATCGACGACGAGGATTGCCACGCGATGGGGACGCATGGCGGTAATCTAGCGAATAGTGGCGATCCTGCCACTCGTCGCGCGGATTCGTTGGGTCCAATATCGAGCCATGACCACGCCGTCACCGATCATGCCGACCTTGCCCGACTCGCCGTCCGCACACGCTGCACTCGATTTGATCCGTGCCAACGAGAGCGCTGCGATCGCCAACCACAGCATCCGGAGTTTCCTGTTCGCGACACTGCTCGCTGAGCATCGCGACGTCACCGACTTCGACCCGTCCCTGTTGTTCTTCTCGTGTGTTCTGCACGACATCGGGCTCAGCGAGCTGGGTAACCGTGTGCAGCGGTTCGAGGTCGACGGAGCTGACGTCGCGGCTGATTTTCTTGCAGAGCAAGGCTTCTCAGCTGATGATCGCGGAACGGTGTGGGAGGCGATCGCTCTGCACACCTCCGCAGGCATCGCCGAACGTCGCGGCCCGGTGACCGAGCTCACCCGTCGCGGAGTAGGCCTCGACTTCGGCCGCGATTGCGACTGTGTCACCGACGAGATGGCGGCCGCGATCCACGCCGCGTACCCGCGACTCGGCATGGCGGGATCGTTGGTCGACGAGGTCGTCGGGCAGGCACAGGCCCGCCCCGAAAAGGCGCCCCGCTATTCGTTCACCGCCGAACTGCTTCGCGAGCGGGAGGCGATCGGAACGACGGCCCTCGAGCAAGGCGCGGCCCAATCCCGGTGGGGTGCCTGACCCACTTACCGTTCGCGCGGGCGTACCGAGGGTCGATACGGGTATTTGAAGCTGCATGACGTCATTCCTTGTAAGCGGCGCTAGCGGAAACGTCGGCGCCGAACTCGTCCGCGCGTTGGCCGGTGCCGATCAGCAGGTACGTGCGTTGACTCGCACCGGCACGATGCCGGCTTTGCCAGCCGGCGTCGAAGCGGTCAGCGGCGACCTTGACCATCCTGAGAGCCTTGCGACAGCACTCGTCGGGGTGACCGGCGTGTTCCTGCTGAGCGGCTATGCCGACATGCCCGGGTTGATGTCTGCCGTGCGCGACGCGGGCGTGCAACACGTTGTGTTGTTGTCGTCGGGCGCCGTCGAAGGTGGGGATCCTGCTAACGCGGTCGTGAAGTACAACGTGGAGTCTGAAGGGGCGGTCCGCGAGTCGGGCGTTCGTTGGACGATCCTGCGACCGAGTGGCTTTCAGGCCAACGCCTTGCAGTGGATACCGCAACTTCGGGCCGGCGATGTCGTACGCGAGCCGTTCGGCCGACGTGCCCATCGCCGCTATCGATCCACTCGACATCGCGGCCGTTGCGGCGAAAGCGCTCACGGAGTCCGGTCATGACAGCGCCATTTATCGGCTCACCGGGCCGGAAGCGATTTTGCCGGCCCATCGGGTGCGCGTGCTCGCCGATCTGCTCGGCCGCCCGCTCAAGCTCGAGCCGCTCAGCAACGAAGAAGCGCGCGAGCAGATTTCGGCCGACATGCCGGCCGAGTACGTCGACGCGTTCTTCAGCTTCTTCGTTGACGGCACCTACGACGACTCGCGCGTCCTATCCGACCGTGGAGCAACTTCTCGGTCGACCCGCCCGCAGCTTCGAACAGTGGGCCGTCGCACACGCCGCACGTCGTTCCGCTGACCGCCACCCTCCGCCGTCCT
This sequence comes from uncultured Actinomycetes bacterium, assembly GCA_963809135.1. Taxonomy (GTDB): domain Bacteria; phylum Actinomycetota; class Actinomycetes; order Acidothermales; family Acidothermaceae; genus PALSA-607. Next base: position 19,973 of record CAWEIG010000009.1, on the reverse strand, counting down.
GCCCGACGGCTTTGGCTTGTCGTTCGATCAGGTACCTAGAGCGGACGTCGAGTTGCTGGCGTGGTTGCTCGAGCGGATCGTCTTCACGTCGGCGACCAACTGCTTCACGTCGGCTCGCAGCGTCTGCAACGCCGGCCGCGCGGCCTTCAGGTCGGCGCGCGTCGTGGCGGCGTCGACGTCCTGCTTGGCGGTCGCAAGGTCTGCCACTGTCTTGCTCAGGTCGGCGTCCAAGGTGGCCTTGTCGGCTGCGCTGAGCTTGGTGCTCGCGTCGACCTTGCCCTGGATCGTCGTCAGGCGAGTCGTCAGTTTCGCCACGCGGGCATCGACTCGCTGCTGGATCGCCGTGATGCTGCCGCCCGTGGTCGTGGCGTCGGGCGACACGCTGGTCAGCAGGCCCGCCGTGCTTGGTGTGGCACCAGAACCGCCGCCGGTCGAGGCTGTCGAGGCTAGAGCGACGCCGCCGCCGCCGATGAGCAAGGTGGCGGAGGTGACGCCGACGATGAGGGTCTTGCGGCTGAAGTTCATGGGGAAGCTCCTGGTCAGTTGTCCGCAACTCGGCGAGCCGCGTTTGTGTGCTGCCTCAAATGTCGGCGTGCGCACATCAACCGCAGGCGCAGGGGTTTGTACGGGTCAGGTAAAGACAGACGGGCTCGTGGGCGAGGCGACCGCGAGCACGAGGTCTGTCATGACGCCGACGGCTTCCCGATCGGAGAGGCCTTGGCCGCCGCACAGTGACTGCCAGGTCGTGAACGACGTCGCGTGGCCGATAACGGCTCGAAGGCGCGTGCGCTGGGCGCCGCGGGGCGTAGTGAACGCCTTGAGCAGCGTCTCGCGCCTGCGCACGTCTTCGGCGGCATTGCGCTCCCGCAGCGAGATCGGCACCGCGTCAGCGTCGCGTCGCACGTTGCTCAGCATGATTTCGGCGTCGCGGTAGAACCGATAGAGATCGGTCAGGCCGGCTCGCAGACGCTCTTCTGGGTCATCGATCTGCTGCCACGCATCGGGATTCGGCATGACCTGCCCCGAGGCCCAATGCTGGCTGCACGCCGCGAAAATCGCTACATCGTCGGGGAAATGCCGGTAGACGGTGAGCCGCGTGACCTTTGCTTCGAGCTGCGATAGCCGAGATCGTCGTCGCTGCCGGCCCGATCGTGCCGTGCAGGTAGGCGGCAGCTTCGACGATGCGCTGTCGAGTCGCCGCGACGTGGTCGGCCCGCTCGCGCATCTCGTAACTGCGGCGGGGGACGAGGACGGTTGCGCTCGGTCAAAGGTTGACATCCGATCGCCGACGGTGGACATTCCATAATACAGGGCTGTTCACCGATATCCCGGAAGCAGGCGAGCCGCATGACCGTTCTTGACCCCCCGGCGTTGACCATCGTGAGACCCGGCGAGGGAGGCAGCGGGAACCTCGGCTCGATCGGTGTCGACTTCAAGCTCTGGGGCTCTGACACCGGCGATGCCGTCTCGGTCGTCGAGCATCCGTTCCCGGTCGGCGCATTGGTGCCACCGCACTTGCACACCAGGGAGGACGAGTACTCGATCGTGACCGAGGGCGAGATCGGCTTCCGCTCCGGCGATCGTGAGGCGGTGTTGGGCGCCGGCGGATACATCACGAAGCCACGCGGTGAGATGCACGCGATGTGGAATGCAGGCAACGTGCCCGCGCGGATGATCGAGATCATCAGCCCGGCGGGCTTCGAGAACTTCTTCCGCGAGCTTGCCGAACTGGTGGCGTCAGGGCCGCCCGAGCCGAGCCAGATCGGCGAGATCGCCGGACGCTACGGCCTCGAGTTCGGCCAACCCGACTGGCTTCCCGACATCGTGACCAGGTTCAACCTCACACCCATGCGTTAGCGCTAGATGTGACGTGATCTTGATCCGCCCGTAACAGCTCGGACACGCGCGCTGCCGATCCCTAAGTCCAGTGTGGCAAACGCCCTTGTGGCCTCGGCGCGTCGGGCGCATTTGCCACCGTCGAGGCAAGCCGACCTGGGAGGCATTCCTCGTGCTGTTTTCGTTTCGGGTGGCGTTGCCGGATCGTCCGGGCGCGCTCGCCCAGCTCACGGCGCTGATCGCGTCGCACTCCATCGACGTCCGCGCGGTCGACGTCCTCGGCGGCAAGATGACCGAGGCGGTCGATCAGTTGCTGCTCGATGGCGACTCCGACCACGTAGAGGCTCTCGCCGACGCGCTCCGAGACGGCGGGATCTTCACGCTCCTTGGCATTCGTCGTGCCGGCATCGTGCGCGACGACTTGCCCGAGCTCGCCGTCGTCCAGGCTGTCGCGAAAGACGTCGACACGAGCGCTCCCGCTCATCACGCACGCCGCGCCGCGATTGCTCGACGCCGATTGGGCGATCGGCTTCGAGACTGGGCCTGCCGTATTCGGCAAGCGCGGACGCCGGCGGCGCCGGAGGTGCAATGGAGTGGCCGGGTGCCGATGCGGTCGAGTCGGGTCGGCGCGGGCATGTTCACGTTGCCCGACGGGATGCGGTCGAGCCTGGCGATGGCGCCGATCCCGGAGCTCGGGGTTGTGCTGATCGGCCGCAACGACAGACGCCCTTCCACGACACCGAGATCCTGCGGCTTCAACAACTGATGACCACGGTCGATACGTTGATCACCGCGATCAGTTCACCGATCAGACGGCTCTGTCGCCGGGCTAGGCCGCCTAGACGCCGGCGATGAGGGCGTGCGTCGACGCGATCGCCGACGCGGCTTCGGCGTCGCGGATCCAGCCAACCGGCGGGCGGTCTCCCTCAAAGCGCGGAACCAGGTGCAGGTGCAGGTGGAACACGACCTGTCCGGCCGCCGCCCGGTTCGACTGAAGGACCGTGATGCCGTCGGCCTCGAACACTTCCATCAAGCCGTCGGCTCACGTGGTGTACGGCCTGCACGACGTCGACAAGCGCCTGCGCGCCGTCGTCGGCCATCACGTCGGCGAACGTGGCGACGTGGGATCACCAGCGTGTGCCCGGGGCGTACGGGCGCGAGGTCGAGGAACGCCACCGCCGCGTCGTCCTCGTAGACCATGTACGACGGCGCGGTGCCGGCGGCGATGGAGCAGAAAATGCAGGAGGGGTCCATGCCCGCCATTCTTACCCGCGGAGACCTCAGCCCAAGATGGCGTCAGCCCAAAGGACGGCGTCAGCCCAAGGAGCTCGGGATCACTCGGGACGTCGACCGCGTGCTCACGCAGGGCGTCGAGCGGGATGATGTCGAGCGCACTCGCATCGGTCGCCGCGAGCACGACGGGCGGCGCCACGCCCGCCTCGTAGGCCTGAAGCCACCGCGCCGCGACCACGCACCAGCGATCGCCGGGCTCGAGGCCGGGGAACTGGTAGGCGGGGATCGGCGTGCTGAGGTCGTTGCCGACAGCGCGTTGGTGCTCGAGGAACTGCGTCGTCATGACCGCGCAGACCGTGTGGCTGCCGAGGTCCTCTGGCCCGGTCGTGCAGCAGCCGTCGCGGTAGAACCCGGTGATCGGATCCGTGCCGCACGGCTCCAACTCGCCGCCGATGACGTTCATGCCCGACCTACCGTTGCGTTGCTACTTCGCGGGGCGGTCCTTCGCTTGAACCTGCGCAGACACGACGCCGCTGTTTGCCGTGGCGCCCTTGACCTTGGCGTCCTTCTTCGGCTTGCGAATCTCGCGGCCGCCCTTTTCCTTGCTGCCCATAACGGACTCCCTTCGGTTGCCTCGACAGTACGGCGGTCGACCGGACGGCGGTAGGCCGGTGTCGGATCGGCAGCGCAACACGCCCGGTTTAGGGTGTCCGGAAAGGGGGTCCGAGGAGGGCCGAGGAGGTCATGCCACGCGTCGTTGTCACCGGCGGAAGCGGGAAGCTCGGTCGGGCCTGCGTTGCCGACCTGGTCGCGCACGGATGGGACGTCGTCAACGTCGACCGCTCGCCGTCACCCGAACCATTGTGCCCTTTCATCAAGGTCGATCTCACCGACTACGGCCAGGCCGTCGAGGCGCTCTCGGTCGTCGACGACCGCTACAAGCAGTGTCGACGCAGTCGTCCATCTCGCGGCGCTATCCCGGCGCCGGGTCTCACGACGAATGCGGCCACGTTCGCGAACAACATGACCACGACCTACAACGTGTTTGCCGCCGCACGTCACGCCGGCATTACGAACATCGTGTGGGCGTCGAGCGAAACGGTTCTCGGGCTGCCCTTCGACACGCCCCCGCCCTACCTTCCGGTCGACGAGGAATACCCTGCGCGGCCCGAGTCGACGTACTCGCTTGTCAAGCATCTCGAAGAGCAGATGGCCCGCCAATTGTGCCGGTGGGACAAGGATTTGAAGATGATCGGCCTGCGGTTCTCCAACGTGCTCGACCCAACCGACTACGTCGCATTTCCCAGCTACGACGCCGATCCGGCACTGCGCAAGTGGAATCTGTGGGCCTACATCGATTCACGTGACGGCGCGCAGGCGATTCGCAAGGCCTTGCAATACGACGTCAAGGGCTGCGACGTTTTCGTCATCGCGTCGCCCGACACGGTGATGTCACGACCGAACAGCGAACTCATCAGGCAGGTCTTTCCCGGACGTCGAATTGCGGCGCGAGATCGGTGAGCACGAGACCCTCTTGTCGATCGACAAAGCACGTCGCGTGCTCGGGTTCGACCCGCAGTTCAGCTGGCGCACCGCAGACCGCTGAACCCGGCGCCGAAGCCGAACCGCCCATAGATCGGGCACGTGTCGCTCGACATGGCGTCGTACCACGCGTGGAGGTCGGCCGGAGCGCGGCCGCCTCGACCGTCTTGACCCGGAAGCTCACGGCCGCGACGCTGACCGGGCGCGACCCTCGGCGCGCAGAATTTTGTGCCGGAGTTGCGCCTGTGTCGGCGCTTGTTCTGTGCGCAACCTGAGCCCCGGGGAGGTTTGGCCGGGTTTGTTGTCGCCTTTAGATGGCATGCTTGGGGACATGCCAGGGGTTGGGACGTCGGCGGGCACCGACGACGAACTCGAGGTTCTGGGCCTGGACCTGCCCGCGCCGCGGCGGGCCGACCTGGCCGGCTGGGCCGGCTGCGCCGGCTGCGGCACGGTATCGATCCAGACTCGGCGCCCGATGCCGGCCGGTGGCATCGCGCCGTGTGGTGGCTGGCTCGTCACGCGCCGCTGCTCACCGCCACGCTGTGTGCGGTCGTCGCGGTGGTCGGATTCCGTGGCGGCGACTATCCCGCGCAGGACTACCGCGCCTTCATGTTCGGCACGCACGGCTTCCTGATCTGGGACGTGAACTGGTACGGCGGCCATGCGCTGCTCGGCTACAGCGTGCTGTTCCCGGCCGTCGGGTGGATCCTCGGTACCGTCCCGGCGACCGCGCTCGCCTGCATCGCGTCGACCGCGTTGTTCGGCCGCCTGGTCGGCCGCGCTGACAACTGGCCTTCCGTCGTCGCACAGGCTCTGGTTCGCCGTCTTCGTCGTCGGCGATCTGATCGTCGGTCGCGCGCCCTTTGCGTGTGCCGTCACCGCGTCCCTCGCGGCCGTGCTCGCGGTTCGCGCGAAGCGTCCGCTGGCTCGGGGCCGCAGCCGCCGTCATCGCGTCGCTCTTCAGCCCGCTCGGCGCGGCTTTCCTGCTGCTGATCGCCGTTGCGTGGGCGCCGAGCCTGGGTTGGCGACGGGCGCTACCGTTCGCCGGAGTGTTCGTCGGACTTGCCGTTACCTTCGTTGCCGGCGACGGCGGGGTGTTCCCGTTCCCGTCGGACACGTTCATCGGTCAGCTGGCGATCGTGGCGATCGGCCTCATTTTCGCACCGCGTCACGAGCGAATCGTGCGCCGCACGCTGTGGATTTACGGCGCCAGTTGCCTGGTGCTGTTCTTCGTCCCGAACCCTGTCGGTGGCAACATCGCGAGGCTCGCCGGCATCATGATCGGCCCCGCGGCAGCGCTGGTCCTGCTGCGCGCGCGCCGGCTCCACGCGTTGCTGCTCGTCACGGTGCCGCTGCTCATCTTCCAGCTGTTGCCCATCGTCGCTGCGGTTTCTTCAGCCGCGGGCGATCCCTCGACGAAGCAGTCGTACTACGACGGCATGTTGCAGCTACCTCGACGCCAACAAGCAGCCACTCGGTCGTGTCGAAATCCCGTTCACCCGCGACCATTGGGAAGCGAAATACGTCGCCGAGCAGGTGCCGTTGGCGCGCGGCTGGGATCGGCAGGTCGACCTGTCGCGTAATGCGCTGCTGTACGCGCCGCTGACATCCGCCACCTATCACACCTGGTTGATCGAGAACGCGGTGCGCTTCGTCGCGTTGCCCGATGCACCGCTCGACCCGGGGGGCCAGGCCGAAAGGACACTGCTCCGGCATCCACCGGGCTATCTGCGCCTCGTGTACGCCGACAATCAGTGGCACATCTGGGAGGTTGTCGGGGCCGCACCCTTGGCGAGCGGCGCCGCGACGATGAGCTGCATTGTCCGCGAACAGCTTCACGTTGATGGCATCGTCGATCGGCATCACGTTCGTGCGCCTGCGGTGGTCGGCGTATTGGCACGTCGACACCAAGACGTTCGCGTGCGTCGCACCCGCTGGTGGCGGCTGGACCACTGTGCTCAGCTTCGTGCCCGGCCCCATCAAGGTGAGCGCTCGTGCGCTGCCCGGTCGACTCCGGCTGCACCGATCAGGAATTGGCCCTGTACGGCCTCAGCGACAGCGGCGCTCCCGAACCGACGTCGTAGCGGACACTACATTGCAGCAGCTACCGCCGCCGCTACATTGCAGCAGCTACCGCCGCCCATGACTGAGGCTTCGCCCCGAGCCCCCGACCCGTCTCCGCGTTCCAGTACTCCGCGAACCCGGCGCGCAAGCACGAACGCTTCGTGAGTGCGGCCGAGTTCGTCGGCCAATGCGTCGTCGCCGCAACGGCGGGCGGCGAGCGCGGCGAGATAGTTCAGCTGCGGCCACGCCGGCCCGCGCCAATACTGCACGGGGTTGTACGTCGGCTCGCTCGCGACGACGAAACGCGGACCGTACGGTGCCGCGAATCGGCTCTCGTCACGCAATTGCTGCAATGCCGCCGACGACTTCGCAGAGTCTGCCGTGCACATCGCGGGCAGGGTCGCGTCGAGCGTCGGGATGCGCACGCTGTCACCACCTCCGGTGAACGCGACATCGCACCACAGCGACTGATCGGCGTCCCACGCTGCATCGTCGAGGGCATCGGCGAGCGCCCGACCGCGCGCGATCCAACTCGCATCGCCGAGCAGTTCGCCCAGTGTTACCGCGGCGTCCGCATGCGATGGCGTTGAATGATGCCGGCGCGACGACGAAGCCTGGATTGTCGATGGCCTGGCCGTCGGGGCTGAACACCGTGCGCTTGAGCAGCGAGCGATCGAACGCGGTCCAGACCCGGCGGCTCCAACTGCTCGAGCCGACCCAACTGTCGAAGCGTGGCGAGTCGTCGGTGCCGGCTTCCCACGGATGCACGATGACGAGCAACCCGTCGCGTTCCCGGTCGCGCCACAGTGCTTCGAGAGCACGCTTCGCGCAGTCGAGCAAACGGTCGGACGGCGCGGTGCCGGCGTCCGCCCCTGCTTTCAATGCACGGGCGTAAACCGGTGGCTGCGTGAACGACGAGACTGCCTTCAGCGGTCCCCGGGCATACGTCCTTCGGCCGTAGCGCATGTGTGGCAGGAACCCGTTCGGCAACTGGCCCGCGAAGATCGCCTCGAGTTCGCGGGTGCCGCGCTCGTCGCCCAACGCGAACCACGCGATGGCGTGAAAACACGAGTCCCACATCCACAGATGCGGGTAGCTGCGGCGGTTGGGTCGGCAGTATCCGCCCGACGGGTCCCAGGCCCGGTCGAGGATTCGCAGCGCCGTGGCGCGCACCACCGCCTCGAGGCCATCCAGGCCAGTTCCAGACGACTGAGGCCGCAGCGGGCGGGTGCGGATCAAAGCGACGAGGGAATCGCGAGCGAAGCAGTGCGGTCGGGTGCGGCATTGCGCAAGGCCGCCGACGCGTCGGTGCGCTTCGTAGCGAGCGCCGCGGTCGGAATAGCCCCTGTGTCGCCGCCCTGCGCGACGCTATCGAGGTAGGCCGCCCACGCGTCGAGGTAACGCAGCTCGGCCGCTTTCGCGCGGTGCAGCGAGCTGTGCCATGGCAGCACCGACGTCGACGCAACCTTCGCGCGGCTCGCTCGCACTTCCGTCGCACCTTCGGTCGCCGATTGCGCGATGAGCTGTTGAAGTCCGGCACGAACATTCGGCTGCGCAGAACCGAGCAACGGCATCGTGTATGACCTCGTCGACTCGACCAACTCGTCGGCGTGCACGGCGGTTGCCTGCCCGTCGACCGTTGCACCGAGCAGCGTGTTGAATTCGCGATGCCGCGAACCTCGGTCGGCGTTGTTGGCGATGCCTGCGACAACGGCCACCACGATAGCCACGCAGAATGCGATCCAGGCGAGCCGCGGCACCCGGCTCCGGCTCTCACCGGCCCCGGTGATCAGGACGTCGGCGTCACCCGCGGACTGATCGTCGTCCATCTCAGGACGCCGTCAACAAGCTCGCCGCTTGGTTGAACACATCGGCGTCCACCGAATTGGTGCCGCCGAACAGCCACGCCGCGGTTGCGCTGGCCTTCGCCGTCGCGAGATAGCTCGCGACGGTGGCCGGCAATGCTCCCGTGCTCGGCACCAAGACGATCGGTCCGTGGTTCATAGCCGCCACGCTGCCACCTGAGAGCGCATCGGGGAAGGTGAAACCGCTGGCCAAGCCGATCGAACCGGGAGCCGGGAAGAACGCCTGCGCGACGGCGACGGAGGTGGCGAACCGGTCGAGCTCCGACGTACGCCTTTGCAGCTCGGGTCAGCGGACGCCGCCGGGCCGCCGATCGCGTAACGCTTGTCGCCCGGGTGTGCAGCGAGATACGACGCGGTGGCCGGCGATTGCGACGAACCCGGCCGTCAGCAGGATCGCTCCGCCCACCGCCGCAGCCGCTGTGCCGGCAGACAGTGCGTCGGGGAAGTTCGTGCCGTCGGCCTCGAACACGATGGCCGGATTTCCGAGGACGCCCGCGACTTGAGCCGCGGTCGAGAAGCGGTCAGGGCCCGCGATCCGCACGATGGTGAATCCGAGCGCCGCGACGCTGCTTGCCACTGCGGGCGACAGAGCGGAGGTGCCTCCAAGGAGGTACACAGTGCCGCCGACGGGGAGCACTCGCTGCAGTTCCGTGCTCGCCGCGGTCGACAGTGCCGTGCTGCTTGTCAGAAGCAGTGGCCCGCCCTTGCTGACGGCCAACGGTGTTCCAGACAGCGCGTCGGCGAACGCGTCGGAACGCGCCAGCACGACGCTCCTCGCCGAGTGCGCGGCGGGGAAACCGGTTTGCGAGGCGGCGACGCTGGTCGCGACGCGGTCAGCGCCGGCGACGCGCAGCAAGCGCGAGCGAAGCGGGTGGCAGCTCCGCCACCGCCACCGCCGCCACCGCCGCCGCCACCGCCGCCACCGCCGCCACCGCCGCACCGGTCACGACGACGGTCGTCGGTGGCGACGCCAGCGGCGTCAACGTGCCGCCGGAGGTGCCCTTCTGCTGGCTCGTGAAGGTCGAGGTTGTCGGGGAGCCGGGCGGACTGGCTCGCAGCGTGGGATTGGCGCCGCCGCCGATGTCGCCGTACGTGACCGTCAGCGTGCGTCCCGCTGAGCGACAGCGCGTCGATCCTGATCGTCGACCCGACGATGGAGAGCGTGCCGATGCTCGTCGTGACGAAGCCGGGTGCAGTCGGGTTCGTGATCTGTGGTGCGGTCCAGCCCGAGGGCACTGCGATGCTGACTTCGCCGCTTTGCAAAGCGCTGCCTGCCGGTGGGGTGTACGTGAACGTCAAGCGTCGTCGGCGTCGTCGACCGGCGACACTCGTCGGTGACACCGCGAGGGTGCCCGAGCCGTCAGGCGCGAGCCCAACCGAAACCTGCGGCGACGCCGACAGTGACGTCAACGTACCGCCGGCAGTCGAGGCCTCCTTGGCCGCGAACGACGAGATTGCCGCGGACGTCGGCGTGGCTGCGGCGAGGCCGCCCGTCGTGTCGCCGTAGGTGATCGTGAACGTCGAGTCGGCAGTCGTGGCGACACGCAGTGACGTTGATCGTGTTGCCGGCCACGGTGACAGCGCTACCGGCCGATGCCGTGGTGAAACCGGCGGTGCCCGGGGTGATCGACGGTGCCGACCAGCCGGCTGGGACGACCAGCGCTGAGTTTCCCGTTTGTGAGCGCAGTGCCGGCGGGCGCGGTGTAGGTGAACGTGCAGCGTCGCTGTGGAAGACGCTGACACGAGATTCGGGCTGACGGTCATCGTGCCGACGCCATTGCCCGACGGCACCGGGCAGAAGCCCCGACGCGCAAGGCACTGCCGATCGGGCTGCCGAGTCCCGTCGCCATGTCGTACCCGGACACGGCCGCGTACTTGTTGCTGTTGACGCCCGCGCCGAGGGCGTTGTTGGTGCCGGACGTGACGTCATGGAAGTCGGCGCTCAACTGGTAGAGCGCCGGGTTGATGAGCCCGAGCTGGTGCCCTCCGCACGACGCGTCGATGAGCGCCAGTCAGCGCAGCCCAGGTCGGTGCGGCGGCACTGGTGCCGCCGAAGATGTACCAATCAGCGGATTGTCCAGGCGGCGGCGTGTAGAAGATGGCGTAACCGTCGTTCGGGTCTGCCGACGCACTGACGTCGGGTACCTCGCGACACAGGGTGCCACCAGTCGCACCGCACGGGGTCGCGCTGCTGCCGCTGATGGTGCCGAGCGCCGTCTGCCACGACGCCATCGGCCACCTCGCGGACACCCCGCCGCCGCCAGCACTGGGGGAGCCGCTGACGAGGCCGTTGTTCCACGTTGTTTCCGGTCCGGTCGACGTCGTGAGAGTGGTGCCGCCGGCGCCTGTCACGAACGGTTGGCTCGCGGGGTCATCGACCGCGAGGCCGGTCGTCGCGCCGGGCGGAGTGTCGCAGTCGGCCGAGCCGGCGTCGCCGGTCGCCGCGAAGATCGTCTGTCCTTGCGAAGCCATCTGCTGAAAGATCGTGTTCTCTCCATTAGCAAACGTCGACGACGTTCGCGCTTCGCATGCGCCCCAACTCGTCGTGACGACCTGCGCAACGTCGTCGTTCGCGATCGCGTTGTAGATGGCCAGCACATCGGCGTCGGACGCAGTATCGCAGCAAGCGGGCCTTGGTAGACGCGGATCGCGGCGTCTGGTGCCAGCCCGATGACGTCTTCGACGTCGAGTGCAGCCTCACCGGAGCCGCTCGCCGGTGCCGGTCCGCCATGGACATCGACCGTGCTGACCGCCGTCGAGGTGCCGTAGCACGACTGGTAGGTCGCTGATGTCGCTTGGGAGGAATGGTTCGAGTTCGACGATCGCGACCGTGACTGCCGCTGCCGCGGGTGCCGGCGGTGTACGACGCGGTAAGGCCGTAGTACGACGCGAGCTGCGGTGCCGTGTAGTAACCATTGCCGGCCGGTCGCCGCGATCGGCGGGCACGCGGTGGGTCCGGTGAGGTTCGGTGTCAACGCATCAGAGACTAGCCGGTGACACGATCGCTCCGCCGCCGGTCGTCGAGTGGCCGTGGACCGTCGGCACCGGGTGGCTGAACTGGCCGAGGCTGTCGAGGCCGACAACGGCCTGCACAGCGCCCGCGACTACTGTCGGCAGCTTGCGGCGCGGTGAGCGTTGGCGCGCGCGATCCGGCCTGATGCGAGCCGGTACTGCCGAAACGACGTATGCAGTGCAGCGCCGACGCGCGAGATTGATCCTGAGACGGGCAGGATCGATCCGTTCGCAGTGCCGACGGTCAGCCCGAGTGCGCGCAAGTCGAGACGTGACGTTCGCAATCGTCGAGGCCGTCGGGCCAAAGCGGCTCGCGTACTCACCCGGTGCCAGAAAGTGCCGGTACGACGCCGATCCGGGCGTCGACACCGCCGTGGTGAACGCATCGAGACCGGCCTGGTCGCGCGACCGCAGTACCACCTCAAACGACACCGGCTCGGTAAGCGGGGCAGCGCCGTCGACCTGTGCACCGGCGGGGATCAGCGGCGCGGCCCCGACAGGGGTGGTTGCCGGGCCCGGCGGGGCGGCGGCAGGCGCGGTCGCCGCTGCATTCACGGACGCAACGAGGCTGAGAACGATCCCGGCGGCGGCGACGCCTGCGCGTTGCAATCCAGGTTAGGTGGCGCACGAAACTCCCCCAGCTCGGCTGACTGTGACGCGCCCGCTCCGCCACCTTGACCCCCACGATAGTGCGACTACGTGGTTGAACGTGCCGAGATGGGTGGTTGTGTCGCGTCGCCGTGCCTTCGAAGCGGGCCCGTAGTCTGCCTCGAGTCTGCGAGTGCAGCGAGCCGGCACCGGCCCGAGAGGAGGCGCCGAGCATGATCGACTCGGCTGCTGACCTCGTCGAGTGCGCCGGGTGCGTGGCGGCGGGTTATCGCCGACGTGATCCGTTTCGACCCGCGCGGCATCCGCGTCGGGGGCGGCTTGCGGATCGCGGTCGGCGCCACGATCGCTCTTGCGATCGGCTACGCGAACGGATCATGGGCCGCAGGGGCAGCGGCCGCCGGCGGCGCGCTTTCGGTGGGCATCTCGTCGGTCGTTCCGTCGCCACGCCCGCGCGTCGCGCTGCTCATCTCGACCGCGGCCGCGATGGCGCTGGGCACCTTCGTCGGTTCGTCGACCAGTGCGTACGCGGTGCCGCACGTTCTCTTGGTCGCGGTGTTCACCTTCGCCGGCGGGCTGCTCGTCGCCGTCCAGCCTGCTGCGACGTCCGTCGGGCTCAATGCGATCGTCGGCCTGGTCGTCTACGGCCGCTTCCCAGGATCCCCGCAGACTGCGCTGCAAAGCGCCGGGCTGGTTGCCGCGGGTGGCCTGTTTCAAGTTCTGCTGACCGTCGCGCTGCGCGGCCGTTCGCACGTCGACCGCGCGCTGGCCGGACTCTCGCGCGCCTACGCAGAACTTGCGTCGTATGCAGGCGATCTCGACATCGCACGTTCAGGGTTGCCGATCGCTGCGGCAATCGACAATGCCATCGTCGACAGGGAATTCTCGTTCGGCGTCGGGGTGGCCGGCCCTGCGGCGCAGGCGTGCACGAGTCTGGTCGATGAGGCGCGTCGCATCAGGCTTGAGTTGCTCAGCCTCGCGAGCGCACGCTCTGCAGTACGAGAAGCCGATCAGCCGGACGCCGCGGTGCTGGCAACTTTCGAACGGCTGGCATCGACCGTCGAAGGGTTTCTCGCCCACGTGGTCGACGGTCTTGCACATGCTGACGTGCCTGAAGACCTCGACGATGCGCTCGCAGCGGCCGGCGACGTCATCGAGGAACTGCGGCGGGTGGCTGCTGCGGCGCCCCACTCGCAACTGATCGCGGCACGGGCGAGTACCGCGGGCGCCGCCCTCGCCGGCCAGTTGCGTGCGGTCGCCGCCCTGCTGCCGGATGCGGTCGACGTGATGCACCCAGCGCCGTGGTCGGCCGTTCGATCGGCGGAGCGCGTGTCGCGCCAAGGGGCGCAGACGCGCCGAAGCGATCGTCGAACGCATGATGGCGAATCTGACCTGGCGCTCCGACGGATTTCAACACGCCGTTCGGCTCGCGCTCGTGGTGAGCGCGGCGTCGGTTGTTGCTCACGCGGTCGGTATCGGCCGCGGATACTGGCTGACGCTGACGGCCGTCTTGGTGTTGCGTCCCGAGTTCTCGGTGACATTCACCAGGGGAGTCGGTCGGGCGCTCGGCACCCTGATCGGCGTCGGGATCGCCAGCACCATCGCCGTCACGACGCATCCGCACGGGTGGGTGCTGGTCGCGCTCGTCGGCAGTTTTCGTCTGGGCCACGGGTGCGTTGTTCAACGCGAGCTACGCAGTGTTCAGTGTGTTCGTGACGGGTGCCGTCGTGTTCTTGCTGGCGGGCCTCAACACGGACCCCGTGACAGACGCGCGCGATCGCCTCGTCGCCACGGTGCTCGGGTCGGTGCTCGCGTTGGGGGCGTACGCGTTGTGGCCGAGCTGGGGTCGGCGTCCGGTCGCCGATGCGCTCGCTGATCTCGCCGACGCGACTCGCCGCTACGTCTATCTGGTCTTGCACGGCGTCATGGAGCCGGGTCAGCGATGCGCTCGAAAGCCGCCGCCGCCAGCAGGGAGGTGCAGGCTCGCGCGCACGAACGCCGAGGCGGCGATCAACCGATCACTGGGCGACCCCGCGTCTCGCCGCATCGATCACGACGCTGACTCTCGACGTCCTGGCGACCTTTAGGCGCCTTGCCATCGCCACGCACACGCTGCGCCTGGCGCCGACGGCGGCACTGGACGTCGTCCCCTCTGCTCTGCGTGAACTCGTCGACGCCCTCGACTCCGAGCTGGGCGCGATCGCGGCGCGGTTGCGGTTTGGCCGGGTCACCGTCGTGCGGGTGCCGCTTCGTGCGATGCACAGCGACGTCGCTGCGGCGCTGGCCGGAGCCGGGCCGCTCGCCGTTTTGCCCGTGCTAGTGATCGCCGAGACCGACGAGATGGTCGACGCGACGAACTCACTCGCCGAGATCCTCGATCGTGCCCCGAGCCTGACGACCTGACGCGACCCGCCGTCCCTCATCGACTGTGCGCAAGCGGCTCAATTCGCTCGGAGCGCCGATTGTGAACAGTCGGTGAAACGCAAAGTGGGGAGACTCCGAGGCAACCGACTGCGGTTAACGCGCGTCGTCTTGGCGTGGTGGTCGACGAGCGTCTCCAGGTGCTGCGGCGTCGATCTGGTATCGGTTGCGACGCGCCGGTCAAGAACGACCGGCGTAGCTCCGATGCAGTGTCACACTCGGGAACGGTTGCGGTCTTCGACACCTCGAAGATCTCAAGATCGAAGATCTACGGAAATGCGGCAGGGGTTGGCTTGAAGACTGCGGAGGGCATCGCGGTCACCCGGACGACCGGGCGTCAACCACCTCTGGGCCGCCGGCACCTGCCTGGGCTCGACGGATTGCGCGCCATCGCGGTCATCGGGGTGCTGCTCTACCACGCAGGTGTCGGGTGGATCCCCGGCGGATTTCTCGGTGTCGACCTGTTCTTCGTGATCTCCGGCTTCTTGATCACCTCGCTGCTGCTGGCCGAGTCCGACCTGACCGGCCGCATCTCGCTTCGGCACTTCTACCTGCGCCGCGCGCGTCGGCTGCTGCCCGCACTCGCCGCCATGCTCGCTGGTCGTCGTTGTCTTCATGGCGATCTTCTTCCGCGGCGACCTCGGACAGGCACGCGGTGACGTCGCGGCAGCTGCGGGCTACGTCTCCAACTGGTGGTACGTGCTGCACCACCGGTCGTACTTCGTCGCAGCCGGGCGGCCGTCGCCATTGCAACATCTGTGGTCGCTCGCCGTCGAGGAGCAGTTCTATCTCGTGTGGCCGGTCGTCGTCGTCGCGCTGGTCGCGACTCGCGCGCGGCTGCGATGGATCACAGTCGTCGCCGTCGCTGGTGCACTCGGATCCGCGTTCTTGATGCGCACCCTCGCGATCCGCGGCAACGTGCCGTTCGACACCGACTCGTCGCGCCTCTACTACGGCACCGATACGCACGCGAGTGCGTTGTTGCTCGGTGCGGCCGCTGCAGCAGTGATGACCGGGCTCTGGCCGGACGTCGAGTGGTGAGCCTGCCTGCCATCGCGCGGCATCTCATCGACGTCGGCGGCACTCGCCGGGCTTGCTCGCGTTGGGCTGGTCGATGTATGCCGTCGGCTACTACACGCCTGGCTTGTATCGCGGGGGATTCCTTGCGTTCGCAGCAATCGCCGCACTCGTCGTCGCGATCGCGTCGGCACCGGGCGGCTGGCTGGGTCGTGCGCTCGACGTCGCGCCGATGCGTTGGATAGGTGAGCGGTCGTACGGCCTCTACCTGTGGCACTGGCCAGTGTTCGTCTACACCAGGCCCGGACTCGATTGGCAGTTGCACGGATCGGCTGCCCTCGGCGTCCGGCTTGCGATTGTTGCGGTGCTGACCGAGCTGAGCTACCGGTTCGTCGAGGTCCCGCTACGGCGAGGGCGGCGTCGTGTCGACGGTGCGCGCGATGCAGTCGCACCTGTTGCCATCGATGCGGGTGGCGCCGGGCTTGGAGTGAGTCCTCGAGCCAGCGCCTTTCCGCGATCGTGGCGGGTCGTGGCACCGGTGCTCGGCGGCGGTGCTCGGTGTCGTCGGTGTCGTCGGCGCGACGACGTTCGTCTCGACGCGCATCAGCCAGTCCGGCCGATCCGGTGCACGGCATGTCGCCGCTGCACCAGCGGTGCAGCGACGCCGGGCGTGCCGCGGTCATGGCGCACCCTCGGGCCAGTCGGCCCGGTTGGTTCCGGCGGCGACGTCGGCTCTGATGTGCCCGTGGGTGCGCTTCGCCCGGTCGCGTCTGCGGCCGGTTCGTCGCCGCGCCGGGCGATCGTCATCAGTACCCGCAGTCGCCGCCGTCATGCCGTCGCCGTCGACACAGTCGCCGGCGTGACGCAGGTCGCGACGCAGCCGACCGGTCGGCCCACCCATCCCGTTGCCGCCCGACTGCTGCGCCCACCGCCAGGGGCTATCCGACCGTGCCACCGCCGATCCCGACCGGCGCGCCGCCCGCGCTCATTGCCGTCGGTGACTCGGTGATGCTCGACGCTGCCTCGACCTTGAAGCTGGTGTGTCCCGGCACCGAGGTGTACGCCGTCGTCGGATGGCAGGCCAAGGCGGTGTTCGGCGAACTCGACACGCTGCGCGCGGCCGGCCACCTCGGAGCCGACGTCGTCATCGAGACCGGCACCAACGGCATCGTCAGCCCGAAGGAACTCGACGCCGAACTCACCGCGCTCGCCGACCGGGCGAAGGTGATCGTCGTCAACGACCACATGGCCCGACCGTGGGAGCCGTCGAACAACGCGATGTTCCCGGCTGTGGTGAAGGCGCACCCCAACGCGGTGCTGGTGAACTGGGACGACGCGGCGAACGCGCACCCCGACTGGCTCAGCAAGGACGGCGTGCACCTCAAGCCGGCCGGTCGCGGACCCTACGCCCAGTTGATCAAGACCGCCGCGGGGTGCTGAGATTCGCGGCACCTCACCGACGCAAGGTAGTTGAACGCTCAACCATAATGAGGTATGGTCTGCTCATGGGAATCTTCCGGCTCAACCACGCAGTGCTCTACGTGCGCAATCTCGACGAGAGCTGTGCAGTTCTACACGCAGGTCCTCGGGTTCCGGCCTATCGGCATGACGCCGGAGGGCTTTCGCGGCGCCGCGTTCCTGCAGGCGCCTGGGTCGACCAACGACCACGACCTCGGCCTCTTCGAGATCGGCGCGGCGGCGGGTCCATCGGGTGCCGGCCGCACGACCGTCGGTCTCTACCACCTCGCGTGGGAGGTCGACACGCTCGACGAACTCGAGCGGGTTGCCGAGGCGCTGACGAAGGCCGACGCACTCGTCGGTAGCTCCGACCACGGCAGCACCAAGAGCCTGTACGGGCGCGACCCGAACGGCATCGAATTCGAGATCGTGTGGCTGATCCCGGCCGACCTGCTCGACGACGACGCACTCGAGGCGCGCCGGCGCATCGGTCATCTCGACCTCGAGAAGGAGAAGGCGCGCTACGGCGCGACGACTCAGGGCGGCATCGGCATATCGCGGGTCGCCGTCAGCTGACCGGTTCGGTTCCGGCACGATGACGGCCCATGACTGAATTCCGCGTGGCCATCGTCGGCTACGGGTTGGCCGGATCCGTCTTCCACGCGCCGCTGATTGCCGCGACCGAGGGCCTCACCATCTCGGCTGTCGTGACGAGCAATCCCGAGCGTGTCGAGCAGGCCCGCGCGGCCTACGAAGGCGTCGCGATCTATCCCAACGTCGACGCACTGTGGGGGGTCGCCGACGACATCGATCTGATCGTCGTCGCGACCCCGAACCGCGACCACGCTCCGATTGCCCACGCCGCGATCGCGGCCGGCGTCGCGGTCGTGGTCGACAAACCGTTTGCTGTCACTGTCGGCGAAGCAGAGTCGGTGATCGAGGCGGCGGCTGCCCGCGGCGTCCCGCTCAGTGTTTTTCAAAACCGACGATGGGACGGCGATTTCCTTACCCTGCAACGATTGTTGCGGCGAAGGCGCGCTCGGTGATGTCACCCGCTTCGAGTCGAGGTTCGAGCGGTGGCGGCCTGTTCCGAAGGGCGGCTGGCGTGAAAGCGGTTCAGTAGTCGGACGCCGGGGGGTTGCTGTTCGATCTCGGCCCACACCTCATCGACCAGGCACTGCAACTGTTCGGGCCGGTGACCGATGTGTATGCCGAGGTCGAGCGGCGTCGCCAAGGTGTCGAGACCGATGACGACGTGTTCATCGCGCTTAGCCATGCCAGCGGTGTGCGCAGTCACTTGTGGTGCAGCGCCGTTGCGTCCGAACTCGGGCCGCGGCTGAGGGTGCTCGGCAATCGCGCCGCCTACCTCAAATACGGGCTCGACGTTCAGGAGGACGCGCTGCGACTCGGTGGCCGGCCAGATCGCGATCCCGCCTGGGGGAGCGAGACGCCCGACCGCTGGGGCACCCTCGGCGTCCCTGGTGAGACGACGCAGGTCGCGACCGAACCCGGTGCCTACCAGCGCTACTACGAGGGCGTCGCCGCAGCCTTGCGCGGCGACGGCGCGATGCCGGTCGACCCCCGCGACTCGGTCGCCGGCTTGCGGATCATCGAAGCCGCGCGCCGGTCGGCGCAAGAGCGGCAGGTCGTCGCGCTGCCCTAAGCACGGCTCCTTGCCTGACGCATCGGGCCGATGCTGGCGCCGCCGGAGTGAGCGTCGCTCAGCACCACGGATCGCCGAGAGCCATCATGTCTGCGGCTACTGAGTGCGCGTTCAGCTGAACGCGCAGAACGGTAGAAGAGCGTTCACGTGAACGCGCCACGCGACATGAGCGGGATGATTGTTCGTTTGAACCGCAGGCGGTCGGGCGAGGTGTGATCGGGTCAGATCCGGTTGTCATCGGAAGCTAGCTACGTCTATCCCTAAGGTCCGTCGCACGATTTGTGCTCATTTGAGTCGGCAACGCCGTTCGAGGCATAGAGTGCCGCCATGACGAAGTCACCGAGATGCTGGGTCGGCCTGCACGCTTGGCATGTCTACCAGGACCCGACCGTCGAAGAGCTCGATATGAAACTGATCGAATGTAAGCGCTGTGGCAAGCGCTCATCGAAGTCGTCCAATGTGGCTGCTCGTATTGGATGGGTTGGGAATCCGCCCACGTGATGAATGCCGAGGAACTGCCCAACCGAGCAGCGGTCGCCCGATCTCGAAATGGGAAGCTAGGCCCATTCTTGACGCAGTTGCCCTCATCGTCCGAACAGGCGGCGCTTCGTGGGTGTTGGATCTGGGCCAACCACGAGGCCTAATGCGGCTCCGTAGGCTGCGATGCTGTCTTCGGTTCCGTTCTTGAACCGCTTCATGACGCGTTGCACAGGAAAGACAACGTCGCCCATTGTCAGTGTCAGGGCGACGTTCAGTTCGCCTTCGGGATCCGCGTCGTTGGTCTGCCATTGGCCGCCGAGGTTGCGCCGCAGGACCTCCCCTGTGTAGGCGCCGAGGGAGAACAGCCGGGTTCCGAGATCCGTCGTTAGCAGCCCGCCGCGGCGTGGCTTACCGGCGGGCGCGTGATCGTCGAAGAATCGATCCACTGACCAAAGGCTTGGCGGGCTGAAGTCAGCGAGGTAGCCCGATGAGCGGAGAGCCTGCGACATCCACTCCGATCCGGCCGACAGATCGTCCGTCAGCGATGACATTGAACCTCCACACCGGGTCGTCTACACCTCCTCCGAGGCCTCTCAAACTCAGTTCGGCTCCCGTGAGGTCCGGCATTAGTCCCGTGTCAGCCCTCAGTGGTCACCGGTGTATCGACCGAACGGACCAAGGTGGAGCCGAAGAGGCGTCGCGTCTCGGCTGCCATCGAAACGCACTACCTTCGGCACGACCGAACCCGCGTCAGGGGTGCCAAAAGTAGCGCGTCC